>CAWGLV010000004.1:0-63152 GCA_963823495.1 uncultured Microthrixaceae bacterium | reverse complement strand
GTCTCGAAGCCGAAGCTATATCTTCGCGGAAAAAGAAATCGAAAGAAGAAGAAAAAGTCATCGATGAATACACTCCTATTGACTGGGACGAAGAGGAAGACGGAGGGTTTTACGAATTGGAAGACGACCCCGATGATCCGGACTATATGCGTCAAAAAGAGCTGGTCGAACAGGCCATTGCAAAGTCCAAGGAGCGCGCTGCTGACGAAGCTTTCGATCCATTAGAATTTGTCACCAAGAAACTCACTCCGGAAATGGCCCAACAACTCGACGAGTTACCCTTTTTCAAAAAAGTTGAGGAAATATCTAAAAACTTGGTTTTGACAGAAGAAGACGTCAGTGGGATCGACCTCGAAAAGGCGGTGGCCGAGGTGCCGGATTTGATGTTAGACGACCCGTACGAAAATCGAGGGGAAACCAACATACTCGGTACTGGACTCACCGATGATGACATGGAACAGATGGACAAAACATACAAAGACATTCGTGAGGAAATTGAAAAGGAACCGTGGGACAAGGTCATGTTGAAGAGCCTGACGGGTTTTGAAGGTTTGTCGAATGGCACACATTGGCCGAAATGGAAGACTGCCTGGTGGAGATTGGGGGCAGTGCTTACAATGTCACCAACTGGCTGCTTTACGACTTGGATTTTAATGTGTCCAATCTCATCCTGGCCGCAGTCAAGCACAACCGAGACGCCCCCATCTTGTTGATGCACTGGTACCCTCAACTGGTACGTACGAGCGCTACCAGCATGCTCGTGACCGCAACTTTGATTTCAATTGGGATGATGTTGAAAATGCCGATTTAGAGGAGCTCAAGCGATACTATGCCGGATTTGGCTACGATGAAATCCCCAACAAGGCTCCCGGAGAGACTGGACTCATTACTTTCGACTACCTCGACGAAGATGAAATCAAAATGGCTGCGTTTGACAGCTGGATGAAAGACGTCTACAACCCCGAAGAGGACCGAAAAGACTTTGACGATGACGATATAGAAGATGAGGACAATGTGTATTCTGAAGCTTACACGCCACCCAAACACCCAGATCTTCCCACATATGAAGAGGCCGAGAAAGATATAGAGGAGTGGGTTGAAGAATGTGGTGGTGAAAATGCCACTGAAGCCATGAAAAAATATCGCGACATGGTGGGTCGCACTATTGAGTACGAATATGTTTACGACGAAGAATTTGAGCGCGAGTTCCGCGGGCATTTGATCATCGCTTGTACTGGGGAGGACCGAGATCTTGATATTGCCGAAAAGATTACCACACGATTTGAGAAAGAATTCGGTAAAAAGGTATTCGTGGAAACGCGCGTGATGGCTCTGGCGCGAGAAGAAGACAACGTTTTTGAGATCTGGCTAGAGAGCTATGAAATCGATCTACTGCATTCCAAAAGCGTGCAACTTCAGTGGGTACTCAAGATTGGACTGGACCTGCCGAAGTCGATGACGCTCAAATCTGACTATCCCTGACGGAAAGAGTGCGCTTTCTAATCAAGCGATGACGCATGCTACAGTTATAGGGATGGAGTTGGATTATGCGGTATAAATTCCAAATCGATATATGAAGCAATTATATACTTGTTTAGAACACAACTATCTTTCCATAAGGTTTCATATTTTAATTACTGCAGTGACCTTTGATGGAATGATGTAGCAAACAAACGAGTTGCAAACCATCAGACACACTCCTCCCTGTAATTCTTGCCACGCAACCTTTGAAACTGTCACGTTCAACCTCAAGAAATCAGAAATCTATTATTATTTACTTTGCAGGCACCATTGTGGGACGTGGTAAGTTCTGTCTCTGTTCGTAGAGCCGCCATCGTCTTGACGTGTTCGGCCTCATCATCCCGGATGGCGACGAATACGTCGTACAGATTCTCAATCTTCGGCCTACGGGTTTTACATGTTAAGGTCTGGAATTCGTCGAACATGTAAAGATCGCCATCCCGGTAGTAGTCTTTGGCAATCTCAGGGGATGGTTTCTTCTTGAGCTCCTCTTCATGAACCTTTAAAAAGTGATCATATGTTTCATAAGATTGCTCCTCAATACATTGATTGAGGTTGTATGCCATGGTCGGATTCCATAGATACAGTCCCAAAACGATCAAGTAGTAAAAAAACGAAATGTGCTGTGCTGAACCGCTAAGCCATCTCCAATGAAAGGGGTAGAGAAGTGTTAGTCTGATGTCGGATGCATTGTTCCGTCGCAACACCGTTTGGACCCACTTACCTATCTGCTCCGCCAAGACTCTCCATTATCAACAAATGATGCATCTCATTCCAATCTTCTGCAAAATGAATCTTCAAATACTCGGCTTTGCGCCACAATCCAATTGTCTCGTACCAGTGGAGTACAGCTAGGTACGAAAAGTAAGGGACTCGAGCGATTGTCTCGAGCGCATAAAAGTGAGCAAAGTCGCGCCCCGCAAAGATGGTGTCAACGACCTTTTTGAGAAAGTCAACGGTGTTTTGATTGAACTCTATCATCTTCTCCGAAAGAGGGTGTCCAAATCTCGTGGACGGGTTGATCATATCCTTTTGTACGTGAGGATTGACAGAACTCATCATGAGACGCGGGCGTTTGATTTCTGTAGATTTTAGGACCGCCATGGTGTATGGAGTAACAACGAACGCAGAAGCATATCCCGCTGTCACAGCGGCCACCAACAGAGTCAGCAAAAGCGAGGAGAGCTTTGTCATGGTCGATATATGTGTAGTCAAACGAGCAATAAGATTGTGAGAAGCCCCCAAAGGTTTTGAGAAGCCAGCAATGCGGCCAGTGTGTGGGATTCATTCGCCTCCTCGCACAAGTCCAACTCCCTGGCATATGAACCGCGGGAGTACAGTATAGTATACGTAGTAAGGCATACGTAAGATAGTTCACTCCTCGTCGTACCGGCACAACTTGACAGATACTGGTAGTCCCTTACTTCTTGTCGTCTTCAAACTTCAAAAATTATTGTTGCGGTTTGCTTTTCCCTGTGTAGTTTCTATGGAGTAGTAAACCTTTGTTGCATTACAGACGTAACTATGCTACTGTATTACAGTAGCTAGAACGCAAACTAAACAACGGTGCGAACGTGATAATAGCTCCACGTCTCGACCCGCGAGCCCGCTTCTAGTCGTGCACACGTTTGATATTGGCAGCCCATTTCAAAAGCATCATAACATTCCGAAAAACAGCATCGCAAAACGTCGACGAAGAATCAAGCCATGCACTACTTTCTAAAATCCGGTAATAAGTTTCGATAACCAGCAAGCAAGCACTCGACCTCCACGAGCGTTTGCCGGTGGGAACCTACACAGTTGTCCTCGACTGCGACGGATCCTTTCTGCTTCAGGTAATTGACTCGTTTGAGGTCAAAGGAAAGCTCTACGGTGATACGACTCTACATGCTGATCGTATTCTCCGTACCTTCCTGGATCGACCCGCTTCAACCGGTGTCCTCCTCGCGGGTGAAAAAGGATCCGGCAAGACACTTTTAACAAAGTACCTTGCTGTCAAAGCCGCCGAACTCGACATTCCAACCATCGTCATCAACAGAGAGCTTTGCGGGGAAAAGTTCAACACATTTCTTACAATCCATTGAGCAGCCTTCCATTATTCTCCTCGACGAATTCGAGAAGGTCTATCAGCATCACCAACAACAAGAAGCGATGCTAACGCTACTGGATGGTGTGTACCCATCGAAAAAGCTCTTTCTGCTGACTTGCAACGACAAGCGCAAAGTCAACACCAACATGAAGAATCGCCCTGGTCGCATCTTCTATCTTCTTGACTTCTCAGGACTAAGCCAAGACTTCATTGAAGAATACTGCATGGACAATCTCAATGACAAGGCACACATTAGGTCGATCTGTTCAATCGCCTCCTTGTTTGAAGCGTTCAACTTTGATATGCTAAAAGCCATGGTCGAAGAGATGAACCGTTACGGTGAAACTCCCTCCGAGGTCCTCAAATTCTTGAACGTCACGCCCAGAATTCAACCAGAACAAGAAATACATGGCACATTTGACCTGCAAGGGACATGTGACAAAGACAGAATGGACCGGGCAACCATTGATGGGCGACATTCAGATCAACTATCAGGATCCAGAGACAAAGAACGCTACGGCGTAGCAAAGTTCACTGCTCGCGATCTTGAACAAATGGACGCTAAAAAAGGAACGTTCACCTTTGTGAATGACGCCAACGAAACGTCTTTGCAGCTGAAAGAGATCAAACATGGGGTTCTCATCAACTACGATACACTGATTTCTGGCTCCATGAAAGCAGCAATCACGCCTCGTACGGCATCGTTGAGCGATGACGAGCAAGAAGCGATGGGCATGTTGACCGTTGACAACGATGGGGACTACTAGAGTCGCAGTATAGAGCGACGCTCGATTTCCTCGTGCAAACCACTTAATGTAGTAGAATAAGCGAATGAGTAGCCACCTTGTTCACCTCTTGTTCACCAAAATCCCTTTGCATAAATTAAGGTTCCAGAATGACGTTGTAAAACTCTCAGTCTTGAAACGGTGACTTTACTGTCGGCGTTGCTGGTAGGGACAACGTCAAATGGTGTGTCGGAATGGGAAAGGTCACACCAGTGGTATGGTGTTGGCTATTGATGTAGCGCCCCGACTCCATCAACTCCACAACACAACAAATGGAGACGCTATAAACAGATGACAAACGTACCATGTCTTGCATTACTAATCAAGAAGGACAATATCTGACAATCTAGATAATGTTGTTGATATTCTTGGCAAAATCGTCTTCAAGAGCCTGGCCCAGCACTTTCAGGAATTGTTTTTCGGGCGTTGTTAATTGACTTCCCGCTGACTCTTCGACTGACAATCTCCCTAAAACAACTTCGAACCCGAGAAACGAGTCTGCGGTCTTCTGCGTCCATCTCAAAGTAAACCCATTGCTTTGGTCCCCAGAAAAACTCTTCCTGTTTCGTTTGATTGGGATTGTCTTTCATCTTCAGTTTAAAGATCCACTTCCCTCGGACTTTGTCCAAGGAAAGCACGTCGGAATGTTTGGCTGCAAATTCCCTGACACTGCCCATCGCGTTATAGAGTTCGCGATCCGATTTCATCATACCGCGAAGACGAGACATTGAATATGATCCCCCATTCGTCTCTATTGCAGAAGCAACAAAGTTGAGAACACGACTGTCCAGGTCGCCTCCCCTTCTTTTCTTGTTGGCCTACCAGATCAAACACTCCTAGCCGCGCGTCAATATCTTCACACTCGATACTGTTGTCAACACGATCGGTCTCCGACGCGTGACTACTCCAGGCGATTTCAGAATTTCGCGCCGTGACACCATTGCATCGACTTCTTCTTGGCTCCAGATAACTTTTCCATCGTGACGGCCAATCTTAAGAAGATCGCAGTCGTTTTCTTGTGCGCTATACCTGCGCTCTCCTGAGACACACACAGCGATAGAAAATGGCGAGACCTCGTTGATGTCGTAAAGCATAATGCCGCCCGTGTTGCGTACTTTTTCCATGTAAATACCCCACCGGTGGATGTAATACGTAGTTTCCTCTCTTAGCTTCGAATCCCTGGCCGCACCCTCTGGACTGCTCACACTCGACGGGAAGAGCTTGACTCGACCGTGCGATCGTGTGTATATTGGACAGCGACACTTGCCACTCCCGCCGTGGTCCAGCCGAGCTAACTGCGACCCAAAGGCAGCTGCCAAGACTCCCATCACTCGGCCCCACTGTTGCCACACATGAAATTTGGGGTCATCGACTCGTTTGCTCTTGGCGACCATGTCACTTGATTTGAATATCTCTCGCTTCGAAGCAACCAGATCCCTTGAAAGTTGTCTTTTGTTGGCTCTTGCATTGAGCATCGCTTGTCTCGATATGAAGTTGACTCTGCAAAAGTCCCACACGTCAGTCTCTTGAAGATTCGCGCTGTTCCCACTCAGTGTATGCTTGCACTGTGGCATACAAATCGGAGGGCACATCTTCTGCAAATGCACGCTTTGCCTTGTCAGCGTCGACTTTTTGGTCCATCGGCGCAGTAGAAAGGGCTCTTTCCCGAGAGAAGAGCGCACACAGTCAGAACTTCCTCCTCGCAACCTAGGTGATCGGCAAGCATGAGAGCGAGTCCAAATCGAGGAGGCGCTGGTATCGAGGCAACCGCTACGCCCATTGGGGTCAGCTCCTCGGTCTTCATCAAGCAAGAACATGTCGGAAGGCCCTAGGGCTTCTATTGCATTGTGCAGCGATAGTGGTCCCGGCGGTGATGGGCATTTCGACAAGAAACGCTCAATACCTCCCCTGCCGTGCGGTGCCAGCCCAAGATACCTAGCACGCAGACACACTTCTTCTAGCGGAGTGCGTAACATCTCTGGGAGGGCAAACGCACGCAACTTCACATCTCCATCAAACGCGGCCACTGGGTCATGCATTATCGCTTCCAGGGATGTCTGATCCAGGCGACGAGTCGATGCCATCGCCATCCTTTACATACCAACTCGGATAAAAATGCCAGCACTCCCCAGGTCGTACCCTTCCTGCCCTTCCTCGTCGCTGTCTCGCACTTGCTTTCGAGATCCAAGTAGGCAAGAGACACTCGATATGAGACTGTGGATCGTACGTTTTTTCTTTGTGCTTACCAAGGTCCAAGCAGTACACGACGTCGTCGATAGTGATGGAAGACTCGGCGACGTTGGTGCTCAGCACCACTTTACGTTTACCTCCAGGAGGCTTTCGGAACACTTCTCTCTGCTCTGATGTTGGCATTGAACCATGCAGACACAAAACGTGTAGCTTTGACGACCCCACTACCTTGAACGCGTCACTGAGTTTCGCAATATCCTGCTGGCCTGGAAGGAAAACTAGGATGGCTCCGTCGCCATTGTCTCTTGGTCGATGCAGTTGGTCAAGATAAAAGACCATGTGAAAAGCAAGGTTCAGTGGCAATTCGCCCGACGAAAGCGACTTGAGATGGCTCTCCTTTTCCGATACCTTTGCTCGCAAATCAAACTCCGTCACTAACTCCGCGACACGACGGTCGTGGAAGGACTTCCGCAAGTATTCGAACCGCCTCGACCGTACTTGGGCCTCGCTGCCCTTGACGTTACTCTTGCCAGCATTTAAGTCGTAACCTCTTCCGCCTTTTCTTGCCTTTGCCGCCAAGAATATCCAGATTGAACATGTCCTCTCCATCAGGGATCTTACATGATTGCACAGCATCTTCCAAATAAAAATCCTGGACCGGGTGGGCAACGCCCTGGATATGAATTACTGGAACTTTTTGTGTGTTGCCCTTCGCTTTGGAGAGATAGTCGACAAAAGAGTCCGCATCAACAGTGGCAGACATCAGTATCAATTTCAACGGACGCTCCGACCCCGGCCCTCTCTCCTTTCCATTTGCTAGGTCTCTCAGCACGGTCAAAAGAAAATCACCATCCGCGGAGCGTTCATGGATTTCGTCAACCAAAATTACATCAACGTTTTGTAAGGAATCTCCCGCCAAAATCCGTAGCACAATACCGGTTGTGGCAAAAACAATGTTGGCATTACTTCCCACCCGCCGCTCATGCCGTATATGATAACCAACGTCGCAACGATCATCTCCCGGCATCGCACCGGTGCCTCCTTCTTCGGCGACGCGCTCGGCCACGCCCACAGCGGCAATGCGGCGAGGCTGCGCCACGAGGATGTTCAGTCTCCCCGTGCCGCGTTCCGCCGCAGTCTCGGACAGAATCCTGGGGAGCTGCGTCGTCTTTCCGCATCCTGTCGAGTAAAATTTATGAGATTTGACGCAAAGATTTAGGACTTTTTACGCCTGGATGCTGCATAGCAAGAACTGAAGCGCATGTGCAGACACCCGTCTCACCCGACACTACGGCAGTGGTGGTTGATGGTGAAAGAAGAATGTCAGCAATGGATGATGCCATTTGGTACGCGGGGAGTTTCTTTCGTTGCTTCAGCATGTCTTGATACGCAGCGCTTTGTTTCCGTTTCGAAACAAGTTTGCGGTATTCGTCGGCATCTGTTCGATTGGTTTTGGAAAAATACGGGGTCGATTCTGAAATAGAACTGCTGCTACTCTGCCTTACAACTCGTTTCTTTCTTTCTCTTTGACCAGCAGTAGCAGTAGTATTGGAGTTCACAGTAACAGCTTCATAAACATCATCCACCGCCGCTTGCAATTTCTTTCGGATTTCATGGTCCAGAAGGAGCCGCTCGGGATGAAAGTCTACGGCATACTTTGTCTGCGCCTCACGTTCTTCTTTTCGCGCCGAGATTGCCTCTCGTTCCTCCACCGACATGGCACCGACCGCCTCTCTCGCCGCCGTGATTGCTGCTCCAGTGCTTTGTTCGTCGCGTACTAGCTGAGCCTCTCGCACTTTCTCTTCTTGCTTCCTTGCGTAAAAAGCAATTTTATCAAATTCTTCTCTTCTTTTTTGCTTCAGTCTTTCCCTTTTAGTACTATTTTGGCGTTTGTAGTAGACACAGCAGCAGCAGCATATCCAGTTTCTTCAGCGGGAGGAGGAGGAGGATCGAGACCCCACGAGTCAAAAGAATTGGCGCGTCTCCGGCGCGGACTATCGGGTGGCAATGCATAACGATCGGCCGTCCCATTGTAGGAGCCGCCGCGTCCGCCTCCTCGTCGACTGCCGCGACCACCACCGCGACGACGACGATGACGACCGCCTCCAAAGTACCGTCCACTAATCTTCGACGAGCTGCCGTCCGCCAAATAAAACAGTGAATTCAATAAGGATGATGATGCAGGTCTTATTGGTCCCCGTTTGCCAGTTGCGAATAGGAACGAAGCAATCGCAGGTCCCACTCCCATAAACAGTAGAAAACGCAATAAAATCTGTTTAATGCTTGAAGGATCTCGTCTCGCTCAATAAAAGGTATCGTCGTCTTCCATCAGTGATGATCCGCCATCATGCCATCCATGTTCGTGGCATCTTCCATCTCCTCTTGGCGGCTTTATGAGCTTTATTTTCTTTTCTAACTTCATTATTTTATGTTCGTTCTTGAAGGGAACTTGGAATTTCGAAAACTTCAACTTGGAAAGATTTTGAGATGCATACATACGTACGTACGTACGGTACTCTGCACCGCGATACGAAGCACGTGGAGCCATCGAAAACGAGCCTCGTAGCGAGCCCGCCCGATGTCGGCCAGGTGGGCGTGCTCGGGGCCGACCCCCGGGTAGTCGAGGCCGGCCGACACCGAGTGGGCCTCCTGGACCTGCCCGGCCTCGTCCTGGAGCAGGAACGAGGTGCTGCCGTGCACCACCCCGGGCACCCCGTGGCCGACTGCGGCGCCGCCCGCCGGCTCCACCCCGACCAGCTCCACATCCGGGTCGTCGACGAAGCCCGAGAAGATGGCGATCGCGTTGGACCCACCGCCGACGCAGGCCACCACGACGTCGGGCAGCGCCCCGGTGCGCTCCAGCACCTGGGCCCGGGCCTCCACACCCACGACCCGGTGCAGCTCACGCACCATCCACGGGTAGGGGTGGGGCCCCATGACCGATCCCAGGCAGTAGTGGCTGGTCTCGACGGTGGCCACCCAGTCCCGCATCGCCTCGTTGACCGCGTCCTTCAGGGTCCGGCTGCCGGAGGTGGCCGGCCGCACCTCCGAGCCGAGGAGTTGCATGCGGAAGACGTTCAGCTCCTGGCGGGCGATGTCGACCTCGCCCATGTACACCAGGCACTCCATGCCCAGGAGGGCGGCCGCCGTGGCCGTCGCCACCCCGTGTTGGCCGGCGCCGGTCTCGGCCACCAGGCGGGTCTTGCCCATGCGCCGGGCCAGCAGGGCCTGGCCGAGCACGTTGTTGATCTTGTGCGACCCGGTGTGGTTCAGGTCCTCCCGCTTGAGGAACACCCGACAACCCAGCTCCTCCCCCAGCCGCCCACACTCGGTGAGGATCGACGGGCGCCCCGCGTAGTCAGCCAGGAGCCCGTCCAGCTCGGCGCGGAAGGTGGGATCGGCCCAGGCCTCGGTGAAGGCGGCCTCCAGCTCCTCGCAGGCCGGGATCAGGGTCTCGGGGACGAAGCGCCCCCCGAACCGGCCGAAGCGGCCGTCCGGGCCCGGCGTGGGCATCAACGACGGATTGCTCACCAGCCCGTCTCCGCTTCCCAGTCGTAGATGCCCCGCCCGCTGCGGTCCTCGTACTCGTCCGCGGGGGCGGCGGCCCGGGCCGCCTTGACGAAGGCCCGTACCCTGGTCGGGTCCTTGCGCCCTGGCGAGGCCTCGACCCCGGTGGACACATCGACGCCCCAGGGACGGACCGCGGCGATGCCGTCCGCCACGTTCTCGGGGGTCAGCCCGCCGGCCAGGATCACCTTGCGGTTGAGCGGGATGCCGTCGGCCAGGGACCAGTCGAAGACCTGGCCCGAACCGGGGCGAGGCGCGTCCAGCAGCAGGGCGTCGGCGCCGAACTCATCCCAGTGCTCCAGGGCCGGATCGCCGGCGGGCAGCCCTTTGATGACCAGGCCGACCCGGTCCCGCACGGCCCGGGTGACCTCGGGGGACTCGCGACCATGGAGCTGCGCCGCCTTCAGACCGCAGGTCTGCACGGTCTGGACCACCTGCTGCTCGGAGCTGTCCCGGAACACGCCGACGGTGAGGATCTCCGGTGGTAGACGGGAGGCGATCTCACGGACCTTGTTCGGCGCCATCTGACGGGTCGACGGGGCGAACACGAAGCCCACGGCGTCTGCGCCCATGGCCACCGCCAACAGCGCGTCCTCCTCGCTGGTGATGCCACAGATCTTGACGAACACGGCCGGGACGCTACCGGTCGCCCGACACGCCGCTACGGCCGGTCCCGGCGGCCACCAGGTCCGCCGCGGCGGCCGCAGGGTCCCGGGAGGTCACCAGCGCCTCGCCCACCAACACGGCGTCGTAGCCCGCGAGAGCGAGCCGTGCGACGTCGGCCGGGCCGGTCACGCCGGACTCGGCCACCCGGACCACGCCGGCCGGCAGGAGATCCGCGAGGTCGAGAGCCCGCTCCGTGTCGACCGAGAAGGTCATGAGGTCGCGCTGGTTGACCCCGACGAGGTCGGCGCCGGCGGCCATGGCCCGATCCACTTCGGCGGCGTCGTGGACCTCGACGAGGGCACCCAGGCCGAGCTCGGACGCGAGCTGGGCGAACCCCCCGAGCTCGCCGTCGTCGAGGGCCGCCACGATCAGCAGCACGGCGTCCGCACCCATGAGCCGGGCGTCGCAGATGTCGATCTCATCGACCGTGAAGTCCTTGCGCAGCACCGGCAGGCCGACCGCCGACCGTGCCGCCCGAAGGTCATCGGGCGAGCCACCGAAGTGCGGCTCGTCGGTCAACACCGACAGGCACGTGGCGCCGCCGGCCTCGTACCGGCCGGCGAGAGCCCCCGGATCCAGACCCGGGACGAGGTCCCCCCTCGACGGGGACCGCCGCTTGACCTCGGCGATGAGGGCGATCCCGGATGCCGCGCCCAGCGCTTGACGGAAGGGCCGGGGGTCGGGGGCCCGGTGGGCCGCGTCCAGCGCTTCGGACCGGGACCGGGGGTCCGCCGCGGCGCGGGCCCGGTGCGCGGCGACGATGCCGTCGAGGTAGGTCACGTCGCCGCCTGCTGGATCCGCACCGGGATGCCGGCGACCGTGGCCGCGGCCGGGGGCTCGACCGCACGGCCGACATAGGCCAGCGCCACCGGCGGACCACCGTCACCGGCCGGCACCGAGGACGTGACCTCACCCACGACCTGGCCGTCGACGACGACCTCGGCTCCCACGGGCAGGGCGTCGGGTCCCTCGGCCTCGAGGCGGCGCAGGTGCCGAGGGACGTTGCCGCCGCGGCTGTCGATGCGGGCGACCAGCTCCTGGCCGGTGAAGCAGCCCTTGGTGAAGCTGACCGAGCGCTCGAGGATGCCGGCCTCGGCCGGAATGGTGCTTTCGGTGAGCTCAGATCCCATGGCCGGCACGCCGGCCCGGATGCGCAGGCGTTCGAGGGCTTCGATCGGGGCACGCGTCACACCCGTGGGCAGCTGGTCGGTCCCCAGGAGGTCCACACCCTCGACCCCGGGCCAGACCGGATCCAGCGCCGTCGCCCCGTCGGGGACCGTCACCGCACCGGTCCCCCGGACGGCGACCATGGGCTCGCGACCGAGGGTCAGGTCGGCCTTGGTCCGCAGCAGAAAGCGTTGGAGCCGAGCCAGGAGGGCATCGCCGTGGCCGGCGTCGACATCGGCCCGGAAGACCTCGTCGCCCGCCCGGGCCAGGCGGAACCAGGCGTCGACCTTGCCCTGAGGCTGGAGCACGAAGGTCCAGGCCGAGTCCCCGACGGCCAGAGCATCCACGTCCTGGCTGAGCTGGCCCTGCAGGTAGGCGGCCGCATCCGGGCCCGCGACGGTGACCACGTCGCGCTCGACGACCACCCCGACCGGGGCATCAGCCATGGTCCACCGCCGCCCGCCGGGCCGCGGTCATGCGCCGGGCCGAGGGGATGGCCGCCAGGACCGCCCGGGCCTTGGCATGGCACTCGGCGTCCTCTCCCTCGGGATCGCTGTCGAACACGATGCCGGCCCCAGCCTGCACCGAGGCCCGGCCATCGGCACCGACCAGCAGCGTGCGGATCGTGATGGCCGTGTCGATGTTGCCGGAGAAGTCGAGGTAGCCGACGATGCCGGCGTACGGGCCCCGGCGGGTCGGTTCGAGGTCGTCGATGATCTCCATCGCCCGGACCTTGGGCGCCCCCGACACGGTCCCGGCCGGGAGGGTCGCCCGCAGGACGTCCACCGGCGTTCGACCCTCGGCCAGCACGCCGGACACCTGCGAGGTGAGGTGCATGACGTGGCTGTAGCGCTCGAGGGTCATCTGTTCGTCGACCTGTTCGGTGCCGAACTCGACCACGCGGCCCACGTCGTTGCGGGCCAGGTCGAGCAGCATCACGTGCTCGGCCACCTCCTTGGGGTGCTCGCGGAGCTCGGCCCCCAGGCGCCGGTCCTCCTCCTCGGTGCCCCCGCGGGGACGGGTCCCCGCGATCGGGCGGGACACCACCCGACCGTCGCGGAGCTGGACCATCGGCTCGGGGGACGCCCCGACCACCGTGACCTCCGGGTAGCGCACGAAGTACATGTACGGGCTGGGGTTGATCTGACGCAGGACCCGGTAGACGTCGAACGGGTCGGCATCGAGGTCGACGTCGAAGCGCTGGGACAACACGACCTGGAAGATGTCGCCGGCGACGATGTGCTCCTTGGCCACCGCGACGGCCTTCTGGTACGCCGCCGAGCCCGGCACCGAGTGGTACTCGGGTAGGGGTTCGTCGCGACGGGGCGGTTCCAGGAGCGGCTCGTCCAAGGGCCGGGAGCCGTCCCGAGCCAGGGCCTCGACCCGGGCGACGGCACCGTCGTAGGCGGCATCGACGGTCGCCTCGTCGGCGCCGGGCGGGATGACCGCGGACGCCACCAGCGTGACCTGCTGGTTCCAGTGGTCGAACGCGGCGACCTCCCCGATGACCGACACCATGGCGTCGGGGTGGCCCCGGTCGTCCTCGGGCGCCGCCGGCAGGTGCTCGACCTCCCGGACGACGTCGTAGCCGAGGTAGCCGATCACCCCGGCGTGCAACGGCGGCAGCTCGGCCAGCAGCGGGGTGCGGTACGCGCCGATGAGCCACTCGATCGCGGCCAGAACGCCCTGGTCGGTCGGCAGCCCCTCGGGGACCTCACCTCGGACCTCGATGTCGCGCGCTCGGGCGACCAACGTGGTCAGTGGGTGCCGGCCGATGAAGGAGTACCGGCTGCCCCGCTCGCCCCGGTCGACCGACTCCAGCAGGAAACCGGGGCCGTCGCCGACCAGCCGGGCAAAGGCCGACACCGGCGTCACGAAGTCGGCCAACAGGTCCCGCCAGACGGGCACCACGGTGTAGTCCCGGGCCAGGGCCCGGAACGACTCACGCGTCGGCTGGATCACCGAAGTCACGGAAGAAGCAGGAGCGCTCACCGGTGTGGCAGGCCCCCTTGCCCTCCTGTTCGACGATGAAGAGCAGGGTGTCGCCGTCACAGTCGTAAGCGGCCCTTCGGACGTACTGACGGTCACCGGAGGTCTCACCCTTGCACCAGTACTCCTGGCGCGAGCGACTCCAGAACCAGGTCCGGCCGGTCGCCATCGTCTTGGCCAGTGACTCCTCGTTCATCCAGGCCATCATCAACACCTCGCCGGTGCCCTCCTCCTGGACGATGGCGGGCACGAGGCCCTCGGCGTTGTAGGTGACGGCCGCCAGCTGGTCGGGTGTGACGGCGAGAGGGGTCGAGATGGGGCTCACGCCGTCATCCTACGGACGGGTACCGAGCCTCCCCCGGGCCATTACAGGTACAGACCCGCGCCGGATTCCTCCAACCTGGTTGCGGCCACGGCATGGATGTCGCGCTCGCGGAGGATGAGGTAGTCGTCGCCGCCGACCTCGACCTCATAGCGGTCCTCGGGGTTGAACAGCACATGGTCGCCCAACTCCATGGCCCGGACATTGGGGCCGACGGCGATGACCTCGGCCCAGGCCAGTCGCTTGCCCACCTGGGCGGTGGCCGGGATGAGGATCCCGCCGGTACTCCGACGCTCACCCTCCTGGCGGTCCATGTCGACCAGGATGCGGTCGTTGAGCATCTTGATCGGGAGACGCTCCCGACCCCTCTGGTCCTTGCCCGTGGAGGTCTTGGCTGCGTTGCCGTTCGCCGAGTCGGCCATGGCGCCGACGGTACCGGGTGGGCCTGTCAGACGGGCCGGACCGTGATGCCCCGGGCGGCCATGACCGATTTGGCCTCGGCCACCGTGTGCTGCCCGAAGTGGAAGATGCTGGCGGCCAGGACGGCGTCGGCCCGGCCCTCGAGGATGCCGTCGGCCAGGTGGTCGAGCGTGCCCACGCCCCCGCTGGCGATGACCGGTACGTTGACGGCGTCGCTGACCGCGGCGGTCAGCTCGAGGTCGAAGCCGTCCTTGGTGCCGTCCCGGTCCATGGACGTCAGGAGGATCTCGCCCGCCCCTCGTCGGACCACCTCCTCGGCCCAGGCCACGGCGTCCAGCCCGGTCGGGGTGCGGCCGCCGTGGGTGAAGACCTCCGGGGTGCCGTCGTCCCGCCGCCGGGCATCGATGGCCACCACCATGCACTGGGCCCCGAACTCCCCCGCGATGGCCGACACCAGGTCCGGGTCCTCCACCGCCGCGGTCATCACCGAGACCTTGTCGGCGCCGGCCCGCAGCAGGCGGCGGGCGTCGTCGACCTCCCGCACCCCACCCCCGATGGTGAAGGGGATGAAGACCGCTTCGGCCGTTCGCCGCGCCAGGTCGACGATCGTCTCCCGCTTGTCCGAGGACGCGGTGATGTCGAGGAAGACGATCTCGTCGGCCCCCTCGGCGTCGTAGCGGGCGGCCAACTCGACGGGGTCACCGGCGTCGACCAGGTCCACGAAGTTGATGCCCTTCACCACCCGACCGGCGGTCACGTCGAGGCAGGGGATGAGCCGCGCCACGTTCATCGACTCAGGACCGCCACGGCGTCGGCCACCGCCACCCGCTCGTCGTAGATGGCCCGTCCGACGATCACCCCGTCGAGGTCGAGGGCGCTGAGGGCCTCCACATCGGCCAGCGAGCCCACCCCGCCCGAGGCCACGACCGGAGCGGAGGTCACGGCGAGCACTGCGGCCAGGCCTTCGAGGTCGGGACCCTCCAGCATCCCGTCCCGGCCGATCTCGGTCACGACCAACGCGGCCACGCCCATCTCGCCGAATCGGGTGGCCGCCTCGAGGAGATCGAGGCCGGTGTCGTCCTCCCAGCCGTGGGCGGCCAGCGCCCGGCCCCGGGCGTCCAGCCCCACCGCGACAGCGCCATCCGACGCGAGCTCGGTCACGAGCTCCGGGTTCTCCAGGGCGGCGGTCCCCATGACCACGCGAGCCACGCCGGCGGTCCAGAGGGCTGCTGCGTCGGCTCGGGACCTCACGCCGCCCCCGACCTGCACGGGGACGTCAACGGCGGCCACGATGCGGCCGATGACCTCTCGGTTGACCGGTTCGCCGCTGCGGGCGGCGTCGAGGTCCACGACGTGGATCCACGGTGCGCCGTCGGCGGCGAACCGGCGCGCCCGGCCCACGGGGTCCTCGTCGTAGTCGGTACGGCGGTCGTAGTCGCCCTGACGGAGGCGGACACAGCGGCCCTCCAGCAGGTCGATGGCGGGATAGAGGTTCACGACGGGAGCCGGGCCAGGAAGTTGGCGAGGATCTGTTGGCCCGATCGGCCGGATTTCTCAGGGTGGAACTGCATCGCCCACACGTTGCCGTGCTCGATGCCAGCCGCCACCTCGCCGCCGTAGTCACAGGTCACCACCACGCCGGTGCCGTCCTCGGCCGCGAAGGAGTGGACGAAGTACACCCAGGCCGGGTCGGCCACGCCGGCCAACATCGCCGGCACTCCCCGTCGCCGGAGGATGTTCCACTGCATCTGCGGGTGCTTCACCCCGTCGGGGAGGCGGCGCACCGTCTCGGGCAGGATGCCGAGGCCCGGCACCCCCGGGTCCTCCTCGGACGCCGCGTAGAGCAACTGCATGCCCACACAGATGCCCAGGAAGGGCCGACCCGAGGCCACGGCTTCGAGGCTCTGGTCGGCCAGGCCGGTTCGGTGCAACGCGGCCATGCACGCACCGAACGCGCCGACGCCGGGCAGGACCACCCCGACGGCGTCGGCGATCAGGCCGGGGTCCGCGGTCAGACGGGCGTCGGCCCCCAGGTGCTCCAGGGCCTTCTGGGCCGAGCGCAGGTTGCCGATGCCGTAGTCCAGGACCGCCACGAGGGGACGGCTCGGGTCGGTCAAAGTGTTCCCTTGGTCGACGGGATGGCCGCCCCTTCGACTCGCACGGCGTCCCGCAGGGCACGTGCGGTCGCCTTGAAGGACGCTTCGATCACGTGGTGGGTGTTCCTGCCCCGGACCATGGTCAGGTGCAGCGTCCAGCCCGCGGCGGTGACCAGAGCGCGCCAGAACTCCTCGGCCAGCTGGGGGTCGAACGGCGGTTCCCCCAGGATCTTCTCGCCCGGAGGCTCGATCTCGTACACGAGGAAGGGACGCCCGGAGAGGTCCAGGGCGGCCTCGACCAGGGCTTCGTCCAGGGGCACCGCCGAGGAGGCGAAGCGCCGGACGCCGGCCTTGTCGCCGAGGGCGCCCTTCAGGGCACCACCCAGGGCGATGCCCACGTCTTCCACCGTGTGGTGGGCGTCGATCTCGAGGTCACCATCGGCGGACACGGTGAGGTCCAAGCCGCCGTGGCGGCCCAACTGGGCCAGCATGTGGTCGAAGAAGGGCAGTCCGGTGTCGACTGTGGTCGTGCCGGCGCCGTCGAGGTCGACGTGCACCTCGATGCTGGTCTCGGCCGTGGTCCGTTCGACGGTGGCGGCGCGCGGGATGTTCATCGTTGCTCCCCTTCGGGGGCTGCGCCGCCGGGTTGGGGGCTCTTCACTTCGCGCACAGGGTCTCCTCGAGGGCGGACAGGAAGCGGTCGTTCTCCTCCGGGGTGCCCACGGTGACCCGCAGGCAGTCGCCGAGGCGGGGCCACGAGGCGCAGTTGCGCACCAGGACGCCGTGGTCGACGAGGCCCTGCCACACGGTGTCGCCGGCCACGGCCTCGGGACGGAAGAGGATGAAGTTGGCCCCGGTCGGCCATTGGTGCACGCCGAGGCGGTCCAGCCCGGCGACCAGGCGCTCCCGCTCGGCCACGATCAGCTCGACCCGGGCTGCCATGGCGTCGCCGTACCCGAGGGCGAGACGGCCGGCGAGTTGGGTGACGGCGTCCAGGTGGTAGGGCAGCACCACCTTGGCCAGCTCGTCCACGACCCAGGCGGGGCCGATGCCGTAGCCGAGGCGACCGGCCGCCATGGCCCAGGTCTTGGAGAAGGTGCGGGTCACCAGCAGGGGCCGGTCATCGGCGATCAGGTCGAGGGCCGTCGAGGGCGCGAACTGCCCGTAGGCCTCGTCCACGACGAGCAGGGCGCCGATCGCGGCGCACCGGTCGAGGACGGCTCGCGTGGCCTCCGGGCCGGTCACCGCGCCGGTCGGGTTGTCGGGCGAACAGAGGAACACCACCGAGGGGCCCTCGGCCAGGACCCGGTCGACCTCGTCGAGGTCGAGGGCGAAGTCGGCGGCCCGCTCCCCTTGGACCACACCCGTGCCCGTGGTCCGGGCCAGGTGGCTGTGCACCGCATAGGTCGGCTCGAAGGTCGCCGCCGACCGTCCCGCCCCGCCGTAGGCCAGGAGGACCGACTGCAGCACCTCGTTGGACCCGTTGGCGCAGAACACGCGCTCGACCGTCGTGGTGTGGTGCTCGGCGACGGCCGAGCGCAGGGCCAGGGCCGCGCGGTCCGGGTACCGGTTCCAGGCCACCTCGCCCAGGGCATCCGCCAGTTCGTCCATCCACGCCTCGGGTGGGCCGACCGGCGACTCGTTGGTGTTGAGACGAACCGGGACGTCGAGTTGGGGCGAGTGATAGCCCGACATCAGGACCAGGTCGCCGCGGGATCGGGCCGGTATGGCGGTCACCGCACACCCACCCGGCGGGCACTCACCGACGCCGCGTGGGCGTGCAGGCCCTCGGCGGTGGCGAGGGTCTCGACGATCGGCCCCAATCGGGCGAGGCCCGACTCGTCGGCGGTGACCACGTGGATCTGCTTGAGGAAGTCGAGCACTGACAGCGCCCCGGCGAAGCGGGCCGAGCCGAAGGTCGGCAGCACGTGGCTGGGTCCCGCGGCGTAGTCACCCAGGGAGGCGGGCGACCAGGGACCGCAGAACACGGCGCCCGCGTTGCGCACCAGCGGCACCAGGGCAGGGGGATCCGCGGTCAGCAACTGGAGGTGCTCGGGGGCGATGGCGTTGACCACGGACAGGGCCTCCTCCGGGCCGTCGACCAGCACCGCGTAGCCGCCGTCGGCCAGCGTGGCCTCGATGTCGGCCTGGCGGAGCGGCCCCGACGACGATGTCGGTGATGGCGTCGTCGACGGCGTCGGCCACCGCTGGGTCCCAGGTGATCAGCCAGGCCAGGCCGTCCGGCCCGTGTTCGGCCTGGACCACGAGGTCGACGGGCACGAGGGCGGCGGGGACCGAGGCATCGGCGACGACCACGATCTCGGAGGGTCCGGCGAAGGCGGCGGGCACGCCGACCAGGCCGGCCACCTGGCGTTTGGCCAGGGACACGTACACGTTGCCGGGCCCGACGATCGACGTCGACGGGCTCGACCGTCTCGGTGCCGTGGGCCAGGGCGGCGATCGCCTGCGCGCCGCCGATCCGGTACACCTCGTCGACGCCGGCGAGTCGGGCGGCGGCGAGGGTCTCGACGGGCACGTTACCGTCGGGCGCCCGGCGGGACACACAGCACCACCTCGTCGACCCCGGCGGCCCGGGCCGGCACGCACGGTCATGAGCACGGTCGAGGGATAGCGGGCCCGGCCACCCGGCACATAGCAGCCCGCCCGGGCCGACCGGCACGCAGTGCTCGTCGATCGACGATGCCGTCCCGCTCGTGGTGGCCGGGTCCGCGGCACCTGGCCGGGTGGTAGGCCCCGATCTCGGCGTGCCGCCGCCTCGAGGGCGTCGAGGACCGTCGGGGTCGACGCGGTCGGCGGCCGGCGGCGGTCTCGTCGGCCGGCACGTGCGAGGTCGTCGAGGCGGACGCCGTCGAAGCGCTCGGTGTGGTCCCGCAGCGCGGCGATCGCCGCGTCGGGCGACATCGGCCATGATCGCCGCGCACCGCCGCCGACCGGCTCGTCGCCGCCCAAGCGCGGGCCGCGGCAGGTCGGCCGCGGGATCAGCGGCGCCCCGTCGGTCGAGACGGGTGAGGAGCGGGGCGGGAGGAGCGCCATGGCCGCCTCACGGTACCGGCGCCCCGCGACCCGGTTCGATGGGTTTGGGCCACACTGACGCCGGTGACCGCCCACCACGCCCAACTGGCCTCGCCGCCTCGAGGCCTCGACGAGCTGATCAAGCGGGTGGCCGCCGCCGCCGACGACCTCGCCGGCGACCGCGAGGACCTGGCCAGCGACCTCTACGAGGTCGAGCGGTCGCTGCGCACCGCCGGCCGACGGCTGGCGACGGTCGTGCGGCACCTCACGTGACGATGAGATCCCCGGCGATCCGGAGGCCGGGTCCCGCGGTCGCGGTGCACCGCCGGCGGACGACGGGGCCGGCGCCCACGAAGGTGCGCCGCCACCTGGTAGCAGGCGACCTCTGGGTCGGCCGGATCCCGATGGTCACCAGCAGCCGGTGGCGCGGTACCTGGCGGCCGTCATCGCTTCGAGTCCGACAGCTCAGACCTCCGAGCTCGGGCAGAAGTCGTTGCAGGACGCACTCGCCGCATTGGGGCCTGCGGGCACCGCAGACCCGTCGGCCGTGCAGGATCAACCGCAGGCTGAACCGCCCCGCTCGGCCGCCGGGACCATCGGGTTGAGCTCCAGCTCGACCTTCACCGGGTCGCTCTCCTCGGTGAGGCCCAAGCGACGGGACAGCCGTCCGACGTGGGTGTCCACGGGCAGGCCGGGCAGGTCGAGCGCCACGCTGCGGACCACGTTGGCCGTCTTGCGACCGACGCCGGGCAGCGCGGTGAGCGTCCGCCATGGTGCCCGGGCACCTCGCCGCTGGTGCCGGTCGACCAGCCCGTTGGCCATGCCGATGAGGCTCTTGGCCTTGCTGCGGTAGAACCCGGTGGATCGGATGATCGCCTCCAGCTCCGCGGGGTCGGCGTCGGCCAGGGCGTCGGCGTCCGGGTAGCGGGCGAACAGCGCCGGGGTCACCATGTTGACCCGCACGTCGGTGCACTGGGCCGAGAGGATCGTGGCCGCCAGCAGCTCGAACGGGTTCCGATGATCGAGCTCGCAGACGGCTTCGGGGTACTCGAGGGTCAGGCGCTCGTTGGTGACGCGGGCCCGGCCGGCGGGAGAGCGTGGTCGGGCCATGGGCCTACCCTTCCACGCCGTGACCCGTGTCCGACCAGTCGGCGAGCACCCTGACCTGGTCGAGGCCGTGATCAGCCGGATCGGCGGTCCGGCGGTCGACCTCAGGGACGATCCCGACGTGACCCTCGTGGCCGTGGCCGAATCAGCGCCGAACGGGCCCGGCGCGGGAGTCGGCCTGCTCGCCCGCCGGGCGGGCACCTGGGAGCTGTCGGTGCCGGCCGACGACGATCCGGCGGTCCTGGCCGACACCGTGGCGGCCCTGATGGCGTCCGCAGCCGCCGCCGAGGGCGGGCCGGTGCGCTGGTTCGTCCCCGAGGCGACCGCACGACATGCCCGGGTGGCCGCGGCTGTCGGTCTCATCCCGACCCGGCGGCTGTTCCAGATGCGCGGGCCGCCTCCCGCTCCCGGGAACGGCCCACCGTCACGCGTACGGCCCTACGGCCCGACCGGGACCGCGCCGCCTGGTTGGCGCTCAACAACCGGGCCTTCGACTGGCACCCCGATCAGGGGGGCTGGTCCGAGCGCGACGTGCGCGGACGCAGAGCTCGAGGCCTGGTTCGACCCGGCCGGCTTCCTGCTCCACGAGGAGGACGGCCGGCTGGCCGCCTTCTGCTGGACCAAGGTCCACGACGAGCACGAGCCACCACTGGGTGAGATCTACGTGATCGCCGTCGACCCCGACTTCCAGGGCCGGGGCCTGGGCCGGGAGCTCACCCTCGCCGGGCTCGAGCACCTCGCCGAACAGGGGCTGCAGGTCGGGATGCTCTACGTCGAGGACGACAACGTGGCTGCGGTCGGCCTCTACCGGCGCCTCGGCTTCCACATCCACCACGAGGACGTTTTCTTCACCGGCACGATCGCCTGACGCGCCGGTCGGGAACTCCCCGGAGTGCTCAGCCGGTGCCGACGCCCACGACACTGCCGATGGCGTAGGTGATGGCGGCCGACGCCGTGGCGATGCCGACGTAGCGGGTCGCCAGGCGCAGCTTGGACCCTTCGGTGAACACGGCCAGGGCGATGCCGAGTGCGGCGGCGGCGACCACGCCGAGGACCACCGAGGCCGATGATCGCGGCCGTTCCCTCCGCGACGAACCACGGCAGCAGCGGCAACGAGCGCGCCGACGGCGAAGGACGAAGAAGGACGCCACCGCGGCGCCGACCGGCGACCCGAGGGCGTTCGGAGTCGATGCCCAGCTCCTCGCGTGCGTGGGTCTCGAGCGCCTGCTCCGGATCACTCATCATGCGTTCGGCCAACTGGCGGGCCATGTCGGCGTCGAGGCCCCGGGACTGGTAGATCTGCGCCAGTTCCACCATCTCGACGTGGGGATTGCGGCGCAGCTCGATCCGCTCCATCTCGAGCTCTCGCTCGAAGAGCTCCTGCTGGGCCTTCATCGACCCGTACTCCCCCGCCGCCATCGACACCGCCCCGGCGATCAACCCGGCCACGCCGGCCAGACGCACGACACCGGAGCCGGGGGCGGCCCCGGCCACGCCGAGGATGAGCGACACGTTGGAGACCAGGCCGTCGCTGGCCCCGAAGACCGCGGCCCGGGCGTGGCCGCCCGAGAGGTCACGGTGGTGCTGCTCGCCGACCGGCGGCCCGGGGACTTCGTCGGCCAGTGGGCTCTCGGTCATGACGGCAAGCTACCGCCCCCGGGGGCGGGGGCAGATACCGGCGGCCCTACGGTGTGACCATGGTGACCCGCTACGACGTCGACCGCGACGGCTTGTCCGCGCTGCTGGACGACGAGCCCTCGCTACCGCGTCCAGCAGGTCTGGGAGGGCCTCTACGGCCAGACCCGACGTGCCGGCGGAGATGACCAACCTCCCCAAGGCGCTGCGCTCCCGCCTCGACGACCTGTCTGCCCCCGGCCCTGCAACCGGTCCGCGAGGTCCGGGCCGACGACGACCGGACGGTCAAGTGGCTGTTCGAGCTGGCCGACGGTCATCGCATCGAGACCGTGCTGATGCACTACGACGAGCGGTCCACCGTGTGCGTGAGCTCGCAGGCCGGGTGCGCCATGGGCTGTGGGTTCTGCGCCACCGGCCAGGCCGGCTTCGATCGGCACCTCGACGTCGGCGAGATCGTCGAGCAGGTCGATCCGGGCCCAGCGGGCGGCGCCGGGCCGGCGGGTCTCGAACATCGTGTTCATGGGCATGGGCGAGCCGCTCGCCAACTACGACGCCACGATCGGTGCGGTCCGTCGGCTGCACGGCGACCTCGGCCTGTCGGCCCGGGGCATCACGATCTCGACCGTGGGTGTCGCCCGGGCATGCGCCGCCTGGCCGAGGAGGACCTGCCCGTCGGCCTGGCCTTGTCGCTGCACGCGGCCAACGACGAACTGCGCGACCGCCTCGTCCCGCTCAACCGGCGCTACCCGTTGGCCGAGCTGGCCGAGGCCGCCCAGCATCTACCGGCGGGCCCGCAACCGCCGCCTCACGCTCGAGTGGGCCCTGATCGCCGACACCAACGACCGGGACCGCGACGTCGACGAGCTGGCCGCCTACGCCCGCCCGCTGCGGGCCCACGTCAACCTGATCCCGCTGAACCCGACGCCGGGTTACCCCACCGTGGGCTCGCCGCCCGAACGGGTCCAGGCCTTCGCCGACGGGCTGCGAGCGGCCGGGGTCAACGTCACCGTGCGCCGCACCCGAGGCCGCGAGATCGATGCCGCCTGCGGTCAGCTGCGGGCCACGGCCGTCGAGGGCCGCACCAGCACGGTCGCGCCGCCCGGTCGTCCGCACGGCGTCGACCAGTCGCTCCTCGGCCCCGACCTGAGCCCCGGCCCACACGACCGACCGCTCGATCGCGCCGGCGACCACTGCCCCGGCACCGACGACCGAGCGGCCGCCCGAGGCCATCAGGTTCGCCTGCAGGTACTGGGCCGGGGTCCCGCAGTCCACGAACGGACCGTCGTAGGGCACGACCCGGAGTCGGCCCGGCCGCCGCGGCGCGGCGCCAGGAGACCTCGTAGAGCCCGGACGGCTCGGCCGCCGAGGTCCGATCTCGGACCACGGCATCAGCGCGCCGGCCACCGGGCTGGCGGGCCCGAACGGGCCGCCCCCGGGCACCAGGAGGCGGACGGTGTCCCCGTCCCAGTCGGCCACGAGCGCCTCGATGCCGCCGGCGCACCAGGCGTCGGCGTTGACGACGACGGCGGCCGACCGTCGATCCACCGGTGCAGGGCCCCCACCGCGCCGGCAGTGCCCAGGGCCCGGTCCTCCTCCACCGAGAGGTGGACACGATCACCCAGGTGATCGGCCAGCGCCGCCCGGCCGTGGTGCAGGTTGACGGCCACCGCGTCGGTCACCGGGGCGAGCCGCTCGATCGCCAGGTCGACGAGGGGCCGACCGCCGACCGGGCACAGAGCCTTCGGGCACTCGTCGGTCAGCGGCGCAGACGCGGTGCCGCGCCCCGCGGCGAGGCCACCCGCACCGCCGCCGCCATACTCATGGGCGTGCAACCCCGACAATGGACCAACCAGCGTCAGCCACAGACCCTCCAGATCGCGGTCTTCCTGCTGTACACGAACGCCGTCTTCGCCGTGCTGTTCGGCCGAGCCTTCTCGCTGTTCGGCCTGCTCTTCGCCGTCGGCAGTGCCGTCGCCGGGTACCAGATCGCCAACGAGCGCCGTTGGGGATACCGGCTCGGTGTCGCCGTGCTCGGCCATCGAGCGTCGCCGCTGCTCCTCATCCTGCTCATCAACCTCGGCCGCCGGCCGGGCAACCTCGTCTTCCTCATCCAGCTCGTCTTCCCGGTCGCCCTGTTCGTCGCCCTCGTCCACCCGATCAGCCGGGAGTACGAGCGCATCTGGTTCGACTGATCACCCTGCTGTCGTGGATGCCGGCGACCTGATCCGTGACGCGTTCGAGGTCCTCATCGTCATCGCCGTCGGTGGAATGGTGTGGTCCGTGCTGACCCGGCTCCGGCGGGGCCAGCTCATCGTCCCCGCCTGCCCAGCGTGCGGTGGCCCCGCCTCCCGGGCATACCCGAACTGCCGGCACTGTGGTGCGACCCAGCCCGAGGAACGCTGACGGTGACCGACGCCGGGTTCCCCCAGTACTACGCCCTCCTCGACCGCCTCCATGACCACCTGCGACCCAGGGGTTACGTCGAGATCGGGGTGGCCGACGGCCACAGCCTCGGCCTCACCCGGCCCGGCACGGTCGCCGTGGGCGTCGACCCGTCTCCCGGGCCCGAGGTCCCCGAGCGGGCCCCGGGCCGTCGGGTCGTGCCCAGCACCAGCGAGGTCTTCTTCCGCGACCATGACCGCGCCGACGTCCTCGGCGACGCACCGCTCGACCTGGCCTTCGTCGACGGGCTCCACCTCTTCGAGGCCGCGCTGGCCGACGTCGCCGCCCTCGAGGCATGGTCCCACCCCGACACCGTGATCCTGCTCCACGACTGTCATCCCACCGACGCCGCGATGGCGGCCCGTGAGCGCCAGACCGTGGCCTGGGCCGGGGACGTCTGGAAGGTCGTCGCCTGCCTGCGGGCCGAACGGCCCGACCTGACCGTCACCACCGTCGACGTCGGACCCACCGGATTGGGGGTCATCACCGGGCTCGGCGCCGGCTTCGTCGACCTCGACGCCTCCATCGAGCGGTACCGGGACCTGGACTACGCCGTCCTGGACGCGGGGCGCTCGCAGCTGCTGGCCCTGGTACCACCGACGTGGACCGCGGTCCTCCCCCTGCTGCCCGATACGGCCTCGCCGCGGCCCGAAACCGGCCCGTAGCGTCACCGGCATGCCTGCACCCTCCGACGGCTTCACCGTCCGCGAGGCGACGCCGGCCGATCACGAGCCGATCGCCGCGCTCTGCGCCCAGGTCTTCGGCCGCCGCGAGGGTGCAGCGGTACGCCACCTGCTGACCGTCGACGGCTATGGGCCCGGCCGGTGGACCGTCGCGGTCGACCACGACGGCCAGGTCGCCTCCTGCTGCACCCTGCTCACACACCGCCTGCGTTATGGCGAGGTGGAGGTCCCAGCGGCACAGATCGAGTTCGTGGCCACCCGAGCGTCGGCCCGTCAACTCGGCCTGGTCCGGGCGCAGTTCGACCTCCACCACCGGTGGGCCGACGAACTCGGGGCCCTCGTGGTCGTCATCACCGGGATCCCGTATCTCTATCGGCGCCTCGGGTACGGCTACGCCATCGAGTACTCGGCCCAGTACCGGGCCGTGGATCTGCCGGTCGCCCCGGACGGCTGGGTGGTGGAACCAGCCGCACCCCTCGACGCCGACGCCCTCGACCAGCTCGAACGAGCGGCCAAAGACCGCCACGACGTCGCCCTCGAATGGCCCGAGGGAGGCTGGCATTGGCTCCTCTCGGGGGCACCGACCTGGGACGGTGACGTCCTCGTGGCCCGTCGCGATGGTGCCGTCGACGGGTTCGCCTTCATCCAGCGCCGCCCCGAGGAGGGCCATGCCGAGGTGAGTGGCACCGCCCGCACCCAGGAGGCCGCCCAGGCCCTACTCGGGGCGGTTGCGGCCCGGACCGGCGACCTGAAGCTGCTCCTGACGACACGGGTGGGCGACCCCTGGGGCCCGGTCGTCGAGCGGGCCGGGCTGCGGGACCCGGCCCGGTTCAACGTGGTGTACGCCCGCCTACCGGATCCCACCACCTTCCTGGACCACGTGAAGGACGAGCTGACCCGACGGCTGGGAGGATCCCCCTTCGCCGGCGCCTCCAAGGAGTTGGCCCTGTCCTTCTACCAGGACGGGGTAGTGGTCAACATCGTCGACGGGGTCGTCACCGGCGTCGGTCGGGACCCGGCGCCCGAGCTCGACCCCATGGACGACGACGGTGCCGGCATCGCCCCCGACGCCCTCCCCGCGCTCCTCCTCGGTCGGTTCGGTGCCGAAGCGCTCGAGCTGCGGCACGACGATGTCGGCTACGTCGCCGACCGGGCGCTCGTCGCCACGCTGTTCCCCCGCCTGACCGCCGACGTCCGGACCCCGATCTGACCACGCCCGGCGGTCCGTACCATCGGGCCGTGGCCACGAACACCCCCTCCCTCCCCCAGGGCGCCGAGAAGGCGACCGCGGTCCGCGGCATGTTCGACGCCATCGCCCCCCGCTACGACCTGGTCAACCGGATCATGACCTTCGGCCTCGACCGGAGCTGGCGCCGCCGGACCGTGGCCGAGCTCGGCCTGCGGCCCGGATCGATCGTCCTCGACCTCGCCACAGGCACCGGTGACCTCTGCACGGAGGCCACCCGACAGGGGCTGAACCCCGTCGGGATCGACCTCGCGCTGGGGATGCTGCAGGCCAGCCGAGCGTCGGCCCCCCGGACCCAGGGCGACATCACCCGACTCCCGCTGCCCGACGAGGTGGCCGACGGCGCCGTCTGTGGCTTCGCCCTTCGCAACGTGGTGTGCCTGGACGCCCTCTTCGCCGAACTCGCCCGCGCGATCCGGCCCGGCGGCCGGATCGCGCTGCTCGAGGTCGACCGGCCGGACAACCCGATCGTCCGGTTCGGCCACCACCTCTACTTCGACCGGATCGTCCCCGTGATCGGGGGCCTGCTCTCGGACCGGGACGCCTACCGCTACCTGCCGGCCTCCACGGCCTACCTACCCCCTCGCCTGGAGCTCCTCGAACGCCTGGGTGCCGCGGGCTTCGAGCACATCGAGCACCGCCGATTCCTGCTCGGCGCGTCCCAACTCATCACCGCCACCCGGAGCGGACCGTGGTGAGCCTCGTCGCCCGGACCCGTCGTCTCGACCACGACGTCGACCTCCTCGCCGTTGCCGGTCAGGACGGCGTCCTGCTGGCCAAGGACGGTGTCGGCCTCGCCGGCCGGGGCAGCGCACTGGAGATCGACGTCCAGGACGTACGGTCGGCCCAGGACGAACTGTCGGCGATCATCGTGGACGACGAGGTCGGGCGGCCGGGGACCGGGGCTGTGGCGTTCGGGGCGTGGCCGTTCCTGGCCACGGCGCGCCGCCGTCTACGTGTGCCCCAGGTGATCGTCGGTCGAGACGACCGCGGAAGCCGGTGGGTCACCACCGTCGGCGACGTCGACCCCACACCCGTGCTGAAGGACCCGGGCGAGCCCGGGCCCCTCCCGGCCCGGGTGACGGTCGAGACCACCCAACGGGCCGAAGACTGGCGCACCGCGGTCGTCGCCGGCCGGGACGCCATCCGGGCCGGCGAACTGCGCAAGATCGTGCTGGCCCGGGAACTGCTGGTGACCACCGATCGCCCGATCGACCGGCAAGGCGTCCTGTGGCGCCTGGCCGCGGCCTTTCCCGGCTGCACCCTGGCGGCGGTCGACGGCTTCGTCTGCGCCAGCCCGGAGACCCTGGTCGCCCGCCATGACGACGTCGTGCGGTCCCATCCCCTGGCCGGGACGGCGCCCCGTGGCGGTGACCCGTCCACCGACGCCCGGCTGGCGGCCGGTCTGCTGGCGTCGGCCAAGGACCGGGCCGAACACCAGGTCACCATCGACTTCGTCCACGAGACCCTCCTGCCGTGGTGCTCCTTCCTGGACGAGGAGGCCGAGCCGTCGGTGGTCGGGGTGGCCAACGTCCAGCACCTCGGGACCTTGGTCGAGGGTCGGCTGTCGGAGCCGGTGCCGTCGGTCCTCGAACTGGTCGAAGCCCTGCACCCGACACCGGCGGTCGGCGGCGACCCGAGAGCGGCCGCCATCGCCCTGATCGGGCGCCTCGAGGCCGGGGACCGCGGCCGCTACGCCGGCCCCGTCGGCTGGGTCGACGGGGCCGGCAACGGTCGCTGGGCCGTCGGCATCCGCTCCGCCGAGCTCGACGGCACCGAAGCCCGCCTCTGGGCCGGCGTGGGGATCGTCGCCGACTCCGATCCCGCCGCCGAGCTCGAGGAGACCCGAGCCAAGCTCCAGGCCATGCTGGGGGCCCTCGTACGCCTGTAGGCGACCGGTCGGTGCTCCTCGACCGCCGCCGCCCATGGCTCGAACCCAGCTCGCCCGCCCTGACGGGTACTGCCCAGCCCGACCTCGCTACAACCCCTCGAGGGCCTCGGCCACACGGTCATAGAGGTGTTGGTGGACGGCGACGTTGGCGTGGCGGTCGGTCCTGACCACGCGGACCCTGACGCCCGGCTCCGGTGAGCACACCACGGCGGCGAGGTCCGCGACCGACTCGATCTCGACGGCGTCGACACCGTGGGCCCGGGCCACCCCGACCAGGTCGAGCCCGTGGGGGGTGCCGAACAGGCGCTCGAACTCCGCCGATTCCATCGCCGCCGCCTGGGGGAGGAAGGAGAAGATCGCCCCGCCGTCGTTGTCGACCACGACGACGGTCAGGCACACGTCCCGGTCGGCGACGCCGAGCAGGGCGTTGGTGTCGTGCAGAAAGGCCAGGTCGCCCACCAGGGCGACCGTCGGTCGCCCGGAGAGCGCGACGCCGACGGCAGTCGACACCACACCGTCGATGCCGTTGGCGCCCCTGTTGGCGAACACCCGGCCGAGGTTCGTGCCACCGAACCACTCGAGGTCCCGAACCGGCATGGAGGAGGCCACCACGAGGTCGGCCCCGGCGGGCAGTGACGCCAGGACCGTGCGGGCCACGGTCGGATCGTCGAGGTGGACGCCCAACTCGGCATCCAGCGCGCCTTGGACCGCGTCGTCAGCGGCGCGCCAGGCGGCCAGCCACTCGGGCGGCGCAGGAGCCAGTTCGTCCCCCCCCAGATGGCCCGTGACCAGGTGGGTAGCCCGCCGATCCGGATCGGGCGCCGTTCCGCTCGGGTCGAGGACGACCTGGACGGGCACGTCCCGCAACCAGGCCGCCAGCGCCTTGGAAGCCGGCGGCGGGCCGATGCGGACCACGGCCTCCGGGCGGTGGGAACCGGCCCAACCCGGTGTCCTGACCAGGAGGTCGAAACCCGCGATCGTCGTGGGTCCGGCGATCCGGCAGCCGCCGAGCGGGTCGGCGAGGACGGGCCAGCCGTAGGCCTCCGCCACCGACTGGACGACGGTCGCCTCGCTACCTCGACCCGCCACGATCACCCCGAGCAGGCCCCGAAGGTCCTCGAGGACGGTCATGGGCAGGGACGGGGGCGTGACCGAGTGCCAGGGCGCCCCGTGGGCTCGGCCCTCGGGCCGCGGCCCGGGTTCGGCCAGGAGCGGCTCGGCGAAGGCGAGGTTCAGATGGACCGGCCCGGCAGGGGGCCCAGTGGCATCGAGGACGGCCCGGGCCGCGAGAGAGCGCCACGACCAGGCGGCGTCGGCGCGGCACCCCCGGCTCCACCTCGGCGCGCGACCGACCGGCCGTAGAGCCCCGACTGGTCCACGGTCTGGGGCGCACCGACGCCGTGCAGCTCCGGTGGGCGGTCGGCCGTGCAGACCAGCAGCGGCACCCCCGCCAGGTCCGCCTCGACCACCGCCGGGTGCAACTCGACCGCAGCGGTTCCACTGGTCGTGACCACCGCCGCCGGACGCCCGGCGGCCAGCCCGAGACCGAGCGCCATGAAGGCAGCCGACCGTTCGTCGACCTGGACGTGGACCCGGATGCGCTCGTCCCGGGCGAGGGCCATGGTGATCGGCGTCGACCGGGAACCCGGGGCCACGACCGCATCGGTCAGGCCACACCGGGCCCATTCGTCGGCCAGCGTCGCGCAGAACGTCGCCGCCACCGTCGCCTCGTCCACGGCCCAGGACTCTACGGTCAGCCAGGTGAGCCGCCCGCCCCTCGTCCTCGCCCACGGGTTCACCCAGACCGCCCACGCGTGGGGACCGCTGCTGGGCCTGCTGGGCGACCAGCGCCCGGTCCGCGCCGTGGACATCGCCGGTCACGGGTCCTCGCCCGTGGCCCGAGACCTCCTCGAGGCGGCGCAGCGGCTGGGCAGGGACGGTGGCTGGGGCGCTTACGTCGGCTACTCCCTCGGAGGGCGCGTCGCCCTGCACCTGGCTCTGACGCAACCCGACCTGGTCGCGGCCCTCGTCCTCATCGGCGCTCACCCCGGCATCGAGGACGACGTCGAACGGGCCGACCGCCGCGTGGCCGACGACGAGCTGGCCGACCACCTCCTGGCGGTCGGACTGGAAGCCTTCCTCGACGAGTGGCTGGCCCAGCCCCTCTTCGCCTCCCTGCCCCCCGAGGCCGACCAGCGCGCCGAGCGCCTGGTCAACGACCCCACCGCCCTCGCGGCCACCCTGCGCAACCTCAGCACCGGCCGCCAGGACCCCCTGTGGAGCCGCCTGCCGGCCCTGGACATGCCGGTGCTGGTCCTGGCCGGCGAGCGGGACGACAAGTACACGCGATGGGGCCGACAGGCCTCGGCGGCCATCGGCGCCAATGCGGCCTTCGAGTCGGTCCCCGACGCCGGCCACGCCGCCCACCTCGAGCAGCCCGAGTTCGTCGCGCAGCGGGTCCGGGCGTTCCTGACCGCTGCCGGCCTCTGACCCGTCAGGGTGATCACCCGCCGAGGGCCAGGCCGAGGGCCAGCAACAGGCCGGTGATCAGCTGGGTGCGACCGGTGGCTCCCAGAACGGGGATCAGCGCCGGGCCCACCGCGCCCCGGCGGACCTCGCGGATCGGGGGGACGGCGACCACGATCCCCATCAGGCCCAAGAAGGCCGGCGTTCGGGCCGTCACCGCCAGCACGAGCACCAGCAGGAAGACATCGACCAGCACGGTCACATACATGATCCGGGTCCTGCGGTCCCCCAGACGTACCGCCAGGGTCCGCTTGCCGACCGCGGTGTCGGTCGGGATGTCCCGCAGGTTGTTGACGACCAGCAGTGCCGTCGCCAGCAGCCCGACCGGCACCGCGGCACACACCGCCAGGGCGGTGACCTCACCGGTCTGGACGTAGGCCGAGCCCACCGTGGCCACCAGACCGAAGAAGACGAAGACGAAGACCTCACCCAGCCCCAGGTAGCCATAGGGCTTCGGTCCGCCGGTGTACAGCCAGCCGGCGGCGAAGGACACGGCGCCGACGACGATCAACTCCCAGCCCACCGCGGCGGCGAGGGCGATCCCGAACAGCGCGGCCACCCCGAACGCCACCAGCGCGGCGGTGCGCACCGCCGCGGCCGATGCCAGGCCGGAGGCAACCAGCCGGGTCGGGCCGACCCGCACGTCGTCGGTGCCCCGCACGCCGTCCTGATAGTCGTTCGCGTAGTTCGTACCCACCTGGACGGCCAGCGCGACGATCACGGCCGCCAGCGCCCGCCAGGCGATGACGCCGTCGCCCACGGCGACCGCCGTGCCGACGGCCACGGGCACCACCGCGGCGGGCAGGGTCCGGGGCCGCGCACCGGCGATCCAGGTGTTCATCGACGGCTCAAGGACGCTTCGGGAACCGGTCGAAGTCCGGACGACGCTTGTTCACGTAGGCGTCCCGGCCCTCCTGGGCCTCGTCGGTCTGGTAGTAGAGCAGCGTGGCGTCACCGGCCAGCTGCTGGATCCCGGCCAGGCCGTCGTCCGCGGCGTTCATCGAGGCCTTGATCATGCGCATCGCCAGCGGTGAGTGCTGGAGCATCTCCCGGCACCAGGCCACGGTCTCCTCCTCCAGCGCATCGAGGGGGACGACCGTGTTGACCATCCCCATCTCGTAGGCCTCGTCGGCGCTGTACTGGCGACACAGGAACCAGATCTCCCGGGCTCGCTTCTGGCCGACCATGCGGGCCAGCAGGCCCGAGCCGTACCCCCCGTCGAAGGAGCCCACCCTGGGACCGGTCTGGCCGAAGAGGGCGTTGTCGGCGGCGATGGTCAGGTCACAGACGACGTGGAGGACGTGGCCGCCGCCGATGGCGTACCCCGCCACCATGGCGACGACCGGCTTCGGGGTGCGCCGGATCTGGATCTGCAGGTCGAGGACGTTCAGGCGCCCGATGCCCTTCCGGGCGACCTCGTCGTCGCCGATGTAGCCGTCGTCGCCCCGGATGCGCTGGTCCCCGCCCGAGCAGAAGGCCAGGTCACCCTCGCCCGTGAAGATGATCACCCCGACGGTGTCGTCGTCGCGGGCCCGGTCGAACGCGTCCTACAGCTCGAACAGGGTCTGGGGCCGGAAGGCGTTGCGCACCTCGGGGCGGCAGATCGTGATCTTGGCGATCCCCTCGGTCGTCTCGTACCGGATGTCCCGGAACTCGCCGGCGGGCTGCCAGTCAGCAGCAGGACGGATGGTGGTCTCGACAGGCGTCACGGCGACAGAGTCTGCCGGTCAGCCGGCGATCAACGCACCTCCGTCGACCACCAGGGTCTGACCGGTGATCCAGGAAGCCAGGTCACTGACCAGGAACAGGGCGGCGCCGGCGATGTCCTCGGGCTCCCCCAGGCGCTTGGTCGGCAGACGGCGGGCCAGGGCTTCGCCGTGCTCCTCCCACAGGGCCCGGGCCATGTCGGTCTTCACCAGGCCCGGGGCGATGGCGTTCACCCGCACGCCGGGGCCGAGCTCGGCGGCCAGGGTCTTCGTCAGGTAGATGACCGCGGCCTTCGTGGTGTTGTAGATGCCGATCGAGGGCTCGACGGAGAGCCCGCCGATCGACGCGATGTTGAGGACCGACCCTCCGTTGTCTGCCATCGAGGCCCGATGGACCAGCTGGGTCCACACCAGCGCCCCCCGGAGGTTGACCTGGAACGTCTTGTCGTAGCGCCCGAGGTCGATGTCGATCGCAGGACCCATGTAGGGATTGGTGGCCGCGTTGTTGACCAGGATGTCGACGCGGCCGAAGCGCTCGACCGTCGCCGCCACGCAGGCCTCCGCCTGATCGGGGTCACCGGCGTTGGCGACGAAGGTCGTGACCTCGCCCTCCATGGTCATCGCGGCCTCGTCGAGGGCGTCCTGCTTGCGGGAGGAGATCATCACCCGGGCCCCTGCCGCGGCGTACGCACCGGCGATGGCCCGGCCGATGCCCTTGGACGCCCCGGTCACCAGCGCCACCCGTCCGTCGAGATCGATCTGCATCGGGTCGACGGTAGCCCTCGGCCCGAGGGCCCTCCGCACCCCGGGGCTCCCCTCGGTCGGTAGGGTCCGCACCCGCCCGACCAGGAGTTCCGCACCATGACCTATGAGCAGCCCGAAGACCGACGGGCCCAGCGCCTGGCCGCGATCCGCGCCGAGCGGGGCACCGAGGAACGGGAGCGCCAGATCGCCGAGCTCGAGGCGGCCAAGGCAAAGCCCAAGCCCCGGACCCGATCGGCCACTGCGCCCCGGAAGTCCCCCGAGACCAGCCCCACCTTCTTCGGCTATCCCTGGTCCGAGTGGTTCGAGATGCGTGACGCCGGTCGGGCCTGCCTGGCCGACCGCGCGGCCGATGGAGGGCTGATCACCTCCGGCGAGCTGTGGGCATCGATCGAGGCTCGGGTCGGTCGGGATCTCGGCTCTCCCCACCTCCCGCTGCCGCGCCTGCTGAAGGACATCGCCGAGGTGACCATCAAGGACGGTGACCCCAACCCCACTGCCCTCGTCGTCCAGAGGGAGGGTGACGAGGAGCCCGGGGCGGGGTTCTTCCGCGACGCCGTGGCGCTGCACGAGTTGCCGGCCGTCGAGGACCCGCCGAAGGGCGAGGAGTGGGTCATGAGCGAGGCGCAGCGCGCCTACTGGCAGAAGCAGGTCTCGGACCTGCACGCGCCCGCCGCCGGCGACTGACCCGACACCCACCGTCAGTACGGTGCGGCCCATGGCCAACCGCCTCGCCGCCGAGCCCAGCCCCTACCTTCGCCAGCACGCCGACAACCCCGTGGACTGGTACCCCTGGGGCGATGCGGCCTTCGACCGGGCCCGGGAGGAGGACCGTCCGCTGCTGGTCTCCATCGGCTACTCGGCCTGCCACTGGTGCCACGTGATGGCCCATGAGTCCTTCGAGGACGACGACACCGCGGACCTGATGAACCGCCTGTTCGTGAACGTGAAGGTCGATCGTGAGGAACGGCCCGACGTCGACGCGGTGTACATGGATGCCGTGCAGGCCATGACCGGCCACGGCGGCTGGCCCCTGACGATCTTCGTGACCCCGGACGGCAGACCGTTCTACGGCGGCACCTACTACCCCAAGGAGTCCCGCCACGGCCTGCCGTCGTTCCGCGACGTGTGCCGGGCCGTGGACGAGCACTGGCGCGACCATCGCGAGGACGCCACCACCCAGGCCGAACGCCTGACCGAGGCCGTGGCCCGCAGCGGTGGACTTGAGGCCGAGGGCGTTCCCGGGCCCGAGACGCTCACCGCCGTCGTCCAGGCGCTGCGGTCACAGCACGACGAGGAGTGGGGCGGCTTCGGCCGGGCCCCCAAATTCCCCCAGACCATGAGCCACGAGCTGCTCCTGCGGTCCCACGCCCGCGCTCCGGACCCCGCAGGCCTGCAGGCCGTCGTCACGTCGCTCGACGCCATGGCCTCCGGTGGCGTGTACGACCACATCGGCGGCGGCTTCGCCCGCTACTCGGTGGACGCCTTCTGGATGGTCCCCCACTTCGAGAAGATGCTCTATGACCAGGCGCTGCTGGCCCGGCTCTACCTGCACGTGCTGGCAGGTGACCGCCGAGGCCCGCTTCGCTCAGGTCCTGGCCGAGATCATCACCTACGTGCTGCGGGACCTCCGCCACGCCGACGGCGGCCTCTACTCCGCTGAGGACGCCGACTCCGAGGGCGAGGAGGGCATCTTCTACCTGTGGCGCCCGGAGGCCATCCGGGAGGTCCTGGGTGCGGACGCGGACGTCGCCCTCGAGTGGTACGGGGTGACGCCGCAGGGCAACTTCGAGGGCTCCAACATCCTGCACCGGCCGGTCCGGGGGGACCTGATCCGCCCGGCGGCCGTCGAGGCGGCCCGCGAGGCCCTGTTCCAGGCGCGGGAGCAGCGGACCCGCCCCGGCCTCGACGACAAGGTCCTCACCGAGTGGAACGCGCTGATGGTCGCCACCCTCGCAGAGGCCGGAGCGGCGGCCGACGAGCCCGCCTGGGTGGCGGCCGCCGTGCAGTGCGCCGACTTCCTGCTCGACGCCCTCCGGGCCGCAGACGGCACCTGGATGCGCTCCTGGCAGGCCGGCGACGGCGACCGGCCGGCCGCCGCCCGCCACCATGCCTACGCCGCCGACCACGCCGCCCTGGTCGACGCCTTCACCCGTCTGGCGGAGGCAACCGGCGAGGCCCGCTGGATCGCCGAGGCCCGCGCTGTGGCCGACACGCTGCTCGATCGGTTCTGGGACCACGACAAGGGCGGCCTGTTCACCACCGGCGAGGGCTCCGATGCCCCCATCGTCCGCCAGAAGGACTTCCTGGACAACGCCACCCCATCGGCCAACAGCCTCGCTGCGGTCGCCCTGCTGCGGCTGGCGGCACTCACCGGCGACGACGTCTACCGGAACCACGCCGAGCAGATCCTGGCCCTGTTCGCCCCCCTGGCCGCCAACGCCCCCGCCGCCTTCGCCCACCTGCTGTCCGCCCTGGACCTGTTCCACGGCGGCGTGACCGAGGTCGTGGTGGCCGGGGACCGCCCCGACCTGGTGGCCGAGGTCCACCACCACTACCTGCCCTCCGCCGTCCTGGCCTGGGGCGAGCGCTACGCCTCCCCCCTCTGGGAAGGCCGGGAGGATGGCCGGGCCTACGTCTGCTGAGAACTACGCCTGCCAGCTCCCCGCCGCGACCGTCGAGGACCTGGCGGCCCAGCTCGAGGGCTAGGTCCGCGGGGACTGACACCGAGGCAACGACCGGGGCGTGGGGACGGGCTGCCGATCGTCGGCGGCACGCCTGCCCCCCGCTTCTGGCGCCTCATTGCCGCGTCCCCGCGCCTCAATCGGGCGCCAGAACGACCATCACCGCTTCTGGCGCCTCATTGCCGCGTCCCCGCGCCTCAATCGGGCGCCAGAACGGGGCGGGTCAGCCGCCGACGGCCTGCGGACTGTCCCCCCGCCCCCATCGCTGCATCGGTGTCGGTGGCGATGGCGGTGGGCTCAGGGGCGGCAGGCGAGGGCGACGGAGTGCATGCGGATGGCGGCGTGGCCGGTGCTAGCGATCTCGGTGGCTGCCCAATGGGTGACACCCTCGACGACGGCGGGCCAGGGGCGGGTCGAGTGGTCGGCGTCGAGGGACTCGCGGCTGGCGACGTAGGCGCCGACGGCGGCGGGGTCGGTCACCAGCAGTCGGGCCTCCCGGTGTTCCTCCTCCACCGTGCCGAAGGCAGGCCGACAGCAGCGGCACCGCGTCCTCCGACGTCAGCCGTTCCCAGCCGAGGTCGGCGCCGGCCGCCGCCTCGGTGGCCGCCCGCAGCTCGGCCAGGTGGTCGCCCGAGTTGAGCACCACGACCAGGTCGCCGTCGGCACGGAGCACCCGGCGCAGCTCGGCCACCGCCGTCGCCGGATCCGCGGCGTGGTACAGCATGTGCGGCGCCAGGACCCGGCCGACCGAGCCGTCCCGGACCGGCGGTCGGGCCACATCGGCCTGCAGCCGGGGCACGCCCGTGGCCGCCACCGCCTCGGCCACCATCCCGAACGAGAGGTCACTGGCCACCCGCCGGCCGTTGATCGCCGCCAGGTACCGACCGGGCCCGCAACCGACGTCCGGCACCGGGCCCGGGGTGGGCCGGCAAACGAGGCCCAGCACCCAGGGGAGCAGCTCGATGTCGTCGTCGCGGTAGGCGTAGAGGGAGATGCGGGCGGCGAGGTTCCCGCTGTCGGCGTACGCCTCACCCCGGAGGCGAGCAGGGTCGTTGCGGGCGTCGCTCACCATCCGCCCCGGTGGATCACGTCGTCCGGAGAGCGGCGGGGGCGTTGCGCGGAGCGGCCCGGACGCGACGGCAGCGGGTGGCCGAGGGCGACGACGCCGACCACCTCGCGGTCCTCAGGGACCCCGAGAGCCGCCCGTACGGCCTCCTCCCGGGCGAACAGGCCGAACAGGAGCGCACCCAGCCCGGCGTCGACGGCGCCCAGCAGGAGCGTGTGGACGGCCATGCCACCGTCGACCAGCCAGTACGGCGTCCGCCACGCCGAGGCCTCGCCCCCCAGTCCGACGGCGGCCTTGTCCGGCTCGGCGTAGCGGTCGAGGTAACGCTGGGGATCGGCGAGCACCAGGACGAGGACCGGCGCCACCAGGAGGTCGGGCCAGGCGAACCTCGACCGGCGCTCTCCAGGCAGGGCCACGTCCCAGTAGCGCGCCGTCTCCTCCGCGCCGACGAGGACGACCAGCTCGGTGCCCTGGCTGTTGCCCGCGGAAGGACCCCGCAGCGCGTCGCTCAGGAGCAGGTCGAGGACGGCAGGATCGATCGGGTCGGGGCGGAACGCCCGGACCATGTGGCGGCGCTCGAGGACCTCCCGGAAGTCCAAACCGCCGGCCGGGCTACCGAGCCAGCTTCTCGAGGTTCTCGGCCAGGGCCCAGCCCGACGATGACCAGCGAGTCGCCCCGCTTGTGGTTCAGCGGAGCGAGGAACTCGTTGAAAGCCGGGTCGATCCTTCTCGGGCTGCAGCGTCTCGTGGTCGAGCACGGCGGGGAAGCTCTTGTCCCCTCGGGCGAGGAACGAGCGGTCGTCGTAGTCGTCGGTCGTCCACGCCGAAGCGCTTGGCCAGCCGGGCCCCCCAGGCCCGTTCCTCGCCCGAGGCGCGGTGCTCGGGACGGGGGATGACGTCGGTGAGGTTGGCCAGGGCGTTGAACCCGGACACGTCGTTGATGCGCATGCCGACCAGGACGTCCTCGTCGGGGAAGGCCATCAGGGCACGACGCATCTGGTCGGCCATGATCGCCCGGAGCACGGCGTCCCGCTTGCTCGTCCGCTTGATCGAAGCGAGTCCGATCAGGACGCTGGGCGTGCCCCCGATGCGCTCCAGCGTGCAGAACGAGAAGCCCTTGAGCGGGTTGCCGTCGCGGGCCATGCTCGACCAGGACCCAGGCCTCGGCGGCCTTGGACAGGAAGCCGATCTCGTAGCCGGAGGGGCCGTCCGCGCAGAGGTCGGCCATCTCCGCCAGTTCGGCGTCACCCAACGAGGTGCAGTCCTTGGTGTCGACCTGGATACCCATGGCTGCGGAAGAACCCCCCGGAAACGCTCTGCTAGGACCCCTCTAGTCCAGCGTCCTCGACGCGTTCGCGCAACTCGACGCCCGGGTTCTTCTGGATTTTCTTTCGAACCTGGCCCTAGACGCTCACCGAGTTGGACCCCAGGAGCACCCGCAACTCGGCCACCAGGCCGTTGCCGGCGTCCACGGACAGTTCGTCGGCCAGCCGTACCCGCTGGCGCGGGCTCAGCTGGAGGACGACCTCGGACTCGCCCGGGTGATCCGACAGGACGCCCTTGAGCTTGTGCAGGAGATCGTCGTTGACCGCCGAACGGGTCAGGTCGATGAGTACCGACGGGGACTCGGCCACCGGCTCGAAGCGGTCCAACTCCATGGCCATGACCCGGACCGTGTCCTCCTTGCGGTCGACCCGACCGCGCACGATGACGATGGCGTCGTCCTCGAGCTTGTGGCCGTGCTCGGCCATGGTCTTCGGGAACACCATGACCTCGACCGAGCCCCGGAGGTCCTCCAACTGGAAGACGGCCATGAGGTCGCCCCGCTTTGTCCACTTCCGCTGCAGGCCGGTGACCACGCCCCCGACCGAGCAGACCGCCTCCTCCTCGCCGGCCAGGATCTCGTCGACCGTGCCGTCGGTGCGGCGGCGCAGGTGGGATTCCACGCCCATGAGCGGGTGATCGCTGATGTACAGGCCGAGCATCTCCTTCTCGAAGGCCAGCTTGACCTTCTTGTCCAGCTCGCCGTCCTCGATCCGGGGTCGGTCGTCGAAGACCGGCCCACCGTCGAGGGCGTCGAACAGGCTCATGGCGCCCATGTCGTGCTGCTTGCGCTTGGCCACCGTGAGGTCGATGATCCGCTCGTACGCGGCGAGAAGGCCCTTGCGGGTGTGGCCCAGCTGGTCGAAGGCACCCGACTTGACCAGAGCCTCGACGGTGCGCTTGTTCAACGCCGCGGTGTCCACCCGCTCGCAGAAGTCATAGAAGTCGACGAAGGGCCCACCGGCCTCGCGCTCGGCGAGGATCAGGTCAGTGACCCCCTCGCCGACGTTGCGGACCGCGGACAGCCCGAAGGGGATCGATCCCAGCGTGCCCGCCTCGGACTCGCCGTCCGGCGGCGGCACCGCAGTGAACTCCGAGACCGACAGGTTGATGTCGGGTACCCGCACCTCGATGCCCATCGTGCGGCACTCGGCCAGGTAGATGGCGGCCTTGTCCTGGCTGTCCTTCACCGAGGTCAGCAGGGCGGCCAGGTACTCCACCGGGTAGTGGGCCTTCAGCCAGGCCGTCTGGTAGGCGATGAGCCCATAGCCGTAGGCGTGGCTCTTGTTGAAGGCGTAGTCGGCGAAGGGCTCGATGATGTCGAAGAGCTTGTCGCCGAGGTCCCGGCCGTACCCCGTGGTCTCGCAGCCGGCCACGAACTTCTCCCGTTCGGCCCGGATCATCTCCCGGATCTTCTTGCCGCAGGCCTTGCGCAGGTTGTCGGCCTCGGCGAGGGAGTAGCCGGCGACCTTCTGGGCCACCCGCATGACCGACTCCTGGTAGATCATCAGCCCGTAGGTGTCCCCCAGGGTCTCCTCGAGGTCGGGGTGGAGGTAGGTGACCGGCTTCCGCCCGTTCTTCATGTCGGCGTAGTCGTTGTGCATGTTCGCCCCCATGGGCCCGGGGCGGTACAGGGCGACGAGGGCGGCGATGTCGTCGAAGCTCGTGGGCGCCAAGGAGCGCATCAGGGCCCGCATGGGACCGCCCTCCAACTGGAACACCCCGATGGACTCGCCCCGGCGGAGCATGGCGAGGGTGGCCTCGTCGTCGAGGGCGAGGCCGTCGATGTCGACCTCCTCGCCCCGGACGTCCGCGATGAGCTCCAGGGCGTCCTCGATGACGTCCAGGTTGCGCAGCCCCAGGAAGTCCATCTTCAGCAGGCCCAGGGACTCGATGCCGTTCATCTCGTACTGGGTGACGATCGGCGCGTCCTCGGGGGCCTGGCCCGACTCGGGCTTGCGCTGGACCGGGGCGTACTCGGTGACCGGTTGGTCGGTGATGACCACCGCGGCAGCATGGATGCTGTCCTGGCGGCGCAGGTTCTCCAGACCGGTGGCCACGTCGATGACGGCTTTGGCGTCGGCATCGGTCTCGTACATGGTCCGCAGCTCGGCGGCCATCTTGAAACCCTCTTCGAACTTCTCGGTCTTCTCGAGGCATGCGTGCAGTGGGGTGTCCCGGCCCATGATCAAGGGCGGCATCGCCTTGGCCACCTTGTCGCCCACGACATACGGGTACCCCAGCACCCGGGCCGCATCCCGCACGGCGGCCCGGGCCTTGATGGTGGAGAAGGTGACGATCTGCGCGACCCGGTCGCGCCCGTAGCGCTCCGCCGCATAGCGGATCATCTCGTCCCGGTAACGGGAGTCGAAGTCCATGTCGATGTCGGGCATCGATATGCGGGACGGGTTGAGGAAGCGCTCGAAGAGCAGGTCGTACTTGATGGGGTCGAGGTCGGTGATGCGCAGGCAGTAGGCCACACAGCAGCCCGCTGCGCTCCCGCGCCCGGGGCCCACCCGTATGCCTTCGTCCCGGGCGTGCTTGATCAGGTCCCAGACGATCAGGAAGTACGACGAGAAGCCCATGTCCTCGATGACCTGGAGCTCGAAGGCCACCCTCTCGATGACGGCGTCAGGCAGCTGCTGGCCCCAGCGGGCCTTGGCCCCCTCGAGGGTGAGGTGCTTCAGGTAGGCGCTGTCCTCGGTGAACCCCTCGGGTAGGGGGAACGACGGCAGGAGCGGCTTGCCGAACTCGATCTCGACGTTGCAGCGCTCGGCGATGAGCAGCGTGTTGTCACACGCCCCTGGATAGTCCTGGTCGGGGAACAGCCGCCGCATCTCGTCCGCGGTCTTGAGGTAGTGCTCCTCACCGTCGAACTTGAACCGGCTCGGGTCGCTCATCATCGAGTTGGTCTGGACACAGAGCAGCGCGTCGTGGGCCTTTGCGTCCTCCCGGGCGACGTAGTGACTGTCGTTGGTGGCCAGGAGCGGGGCCCCCAGCTTGCGGCTGATCTCCAGCAGTCCGGGCATGGTCTGGCGCTGTTTGTCGATGCCGTGGTCCTGGATCTCGACGAAGAGGTTCTCCCTGCCGAAGATGTCCTGCAGCCGGCCCGCTCGGGCCAGGGCTTCGGCCTCGTCCCCCGTCATCAACGCCTGCAGCACATGGCCACCGAGGCAGGCCGTGGTGGCGATCAGGCCCTCGCTGTGCTCGTCCAGCAGCTCCCAGTCGACCCGGGGCTTGTAGAAGTAGCCCTCGAGGAAGGCCCGGCTGGCCAGCTGGATCATGTTCCGGTAGCCCGCCCGGTCCTGGGCCAGCAGGGTCAGGTGGTAGTAGAGCTTGCGGCCACCCTCGGTGTCACCGCCCGAGTCGTCGAGCCGCCCCCGCCGAGCCGGGCGCTCGGTTCGGGTCTCGTGGGCCATGTAGGCCTCGGTGCCGATGATCGGGGTGATGTCGGCGTCCCGGCAGGCCCGGTAGAAGTCGAGGACGCCGTACATGTTGCCGTGATCGGTGATGGCCAAGGCCGGTTGGCCGTCGGCCTTCGCGGCCGCGACGGCGTCGCCCACCCGCGCGGCACCGTCCAACATCGAGAACTCGGTGTGGTTGTGCAGATGGACGAAGGACACGTCGTTTGGCCAGATTCCCGTTGTTCCCCAGGTCATGCACAGGCCGCTTCCACAGCCTGTGGACGAATCACATGACTGTGATTCGCCTCGGGGCGAACCTAACCCGCTCGCTCCCGGGGAGCAAGAAGCCCTAGAGGTACGTGCCCCCCGGCGGCGGATCACCCGGGTTACCGGTCTCACCGCCCGCCGGGCAGGTGCCGGCGCATGTCCTCCAACTGGCTGCGGGCGGCCATCTGCTGGGCGAACAGCGTGGCCTGGATCCCGTGGAACAGGCCCTCCAGCCAGCCCACGAGCTGGGCCTGGGCGATGCGCAGCTCGGCGTCGGTCGGCGTGTCCTCGCCGAAGGGCAGGGCGAGACGGTCCAGCTCGTCACGCAGGTCCGGGGACACGGCGGCGGAGATCTCGCTGATCGACGTCTCGTAGATCTCCCGCAGACGATCCCGACTGGGCTCGTCGAGCTCGGTCTGACGGACCTCCTCGAGGAGTTGGCGGATCATCGTGCCGACCCGCATGACCTTGGCCGGCTCGGCCACGTTGTTGTGCTCCTCACCGTCGAGCTCACCGTCGGTGGTCGGCAGGACGAGCTCGGGCTCGACGGACTCGGCCTCGGCGGGCGAACCGGTGGGGGCGTCGTTCATGTCAGCCTCTCTACCCGGCGATGGCCGGGCTCATAAGGTCGGGAGCAAGACGCTAGGCGCGGGTGGCCAGCAATGGCACCAGCATCTCGGCCGAGGTGAGCGAGCCGTGGCGGCCGATCAGGTGGTAGGGCCCGGAGTCGTCGGGGTCGTCGAAGGCCACGGGATCCCGGGCCACCAGGGCCACATCTCCGAGGCGGCCGGCCGAGGCCGGGGTGAGCTCACCCAGCCAGCGCTCGTCGGCGATCTGCTCGAGGCTCACGACCCAGGCCACGTCGGCATAGAGCCCGGTGGCGGTGGCCAGGAGGTCGTCGGCCTGGCCCGAGCGGGCGTGCAGCCAGCGGAAGCGGGCCTCGCCCGACTGCTGTCTGACGTGGCGCAGGAGGTCGGATGCGGGCGTGATGACGCTGTCGCCCACGTCGACCTGGCCGTGGTCCGACGTCACCACCAGAGCGGCTCCCGGCGGCAGGCAGTCCACGAGGTCGGCGACCAGTCGGTCAGCGGCGCCGCAGTTCCGCGTCGTAGTGGTCAGCCAGGCCGTACTCGTGGGACACCTTGTCGATGCCCTCGTAGTAGGCGTAGACGAACGGCTCACCCGCCCCCAGCAGGCGACGGACCTCGGTGACGAAGGTCGAGGCCATGCGGTAGGGCGTGAGCCGGGTCTCGATCGAGGTGGGCCAGGGTGAAGCCGGACTTGGCGAACTCGGCGCGGGTGACCACCGGCGGGCGCTCACCCCCGAAGGGGGCGCTCGACCTGGATCGAGTCGGGCGGGATCTGCCGGCGCGCGTCACCGTCGGGGGTCGCCCAGCGCAGGACGTTGAGGATCTGGTGGTCCACCACCATCCGGTAGCCGACGACGCCGTGCTGGCCGGGCGACAGGCCGGTGGAGATCGAGGTGAGGGCCGCGGCGGTCGTGCTCGGGGCGACGGTGCAGATCGGCCCACCCTCCATTCCCGCCATCGTCGGGGCATGCGGGAGCCGCTCCTGGAGCTGCTCCCAACCCAGCCCGTCGAGGACCAGCAGCACGACCTGATCGCACTCGATCGCCGCGGTCGGCAACCAGGACGGCACCTCCTCGTGCTGCCCCAGAAGGACGGGCACCACGTTGTTGACTGCGGCACCGTCGTAATCGGGCACCACGAGCTGTTGACCCACCGGCATCCTTCCGTCGGCGGCGCAACCTAGTCAGGCTGGCGCCACGGCACCACCACCGGGTCCGGTTGGCTCCTCCCCCTACGATGGCCCCATGAGCGGTACGGCGCCTGCGGACCTGACGCCTCGATGAAGGTCTCGACCCGAGGTGACTACGCCAGTCGCGCCCTCCTCTCCCTGACCCTGCACCAGGACGAGTCCGGGCCGACCTCGGTCCGGGACATCGCCGAGCGCACCGCACTCCCCCAGCCGTACCTGGAGCAGATCCTCCTCGCCCTCAAGGGCGCCGGTCTCGTGCGGTCGAAGCGGGGCGTCGGTGGCGGCTACATCCTGGCCAAGCCCCCGTCGGAGATCACCCTGGCTGCCATCGTGAGCGCCGTCGACGGCCCCATCGCGGCCGGCGACTTCGGACAGCCCCACCAGGACGGCGCCTGCGACCACGAGGGTCAGTGTGTCCTCCTCGCCGTCTGGCAGGACGTGGGGGACATCCTCCGCCCCCACCTCGAAGCGCTCACCCTCGCCGACATCGCCACGATGGCCCGGGGCGAGAGGCCCTGGCCCGACGCCTGAGCGTCGACGGCCCAGGACGGCCAGCACGGCCCGCAGGTCCTCCGGCAACGGGGATCGAAGCTCAGCATGTGTGTCCCGTCGCCGGATGGGTGAAGGTCAGGCGTCGGCTGTGGAGGAACGGACGATCGAACGGGAGGCCGGATCGGTCGCCGTAGGCCCGGTCACCGATGACGGGGTGGTCGATCGCCGCCAGGTGCACCCGGATCTGGTGGGTGCGGCCGGTCTCCAAACGCACCGCCAGGAGGGTGGCGGCCTCGGGCTCCGCGTAGCGTCGCTCGACCTCGTAATCGGTGGCGGCCCGACGTCCGTCGGGGGTCACGGCCTGCAGGGTCGGACGCTGGGGGTCCCGGCCGACGGTGGCCTCGATCCGGCCGGTCGCCTCGGGCACGGTGCCCGCGACCAGCGCGGCGTACTCCCTCTCGACCTCGTGCGGCCGCGATCATGTCGCGTGAGCGCCTCATGGGCCGCTTCGCGTGCGGGCCACCACCAGCAGGCCAGAGGTGCCCCGGTCGAACCGGTGGACGATCCCGGGTCGAGCCGGGTCGGGTCCGACACCGGCCAGGGCCGGATCGAGGGCCAGCAGACCGTGGGCCAGGGTGGCCTCGTCACGGTGCCGGAGCCCGGATGGACCACCAGGCCGGCGGGCTTGTCGACCACGAACAGGTGCTCGTCGGTGTGGACGAGCGGCACGAGACGCCGGGATCGGCCTCGATCCCGACCTCGACAACCGGATCGTGCTCGACGTTCACCGTCGCGCGCTCGGCGACCTTCGAACGCCGGCCGCGTGCTCGACCTCGGCCGTCGACCTGCACTGCGCCGGAGGACCGAGTTCGTGGGCGACGAGCCGGCTGCAGCCGACCTCCGCCGCCACCCGACGGTCGAGCCGCTGCTCGTCGATGGAGGTCATCAGGCGACGTCAGCGGGCTGATCGGTGCTGCGCCGCGCCGTCGTCCCCGGTCCCCCCCGTCGCGTCCCCGGCCTCCCCGTCGCCATATCGGGCGGTGGTGAACAGCAGGAGAAGGGCGCCGAGGACCACCCCCATGTCGGCCACGTTGAAGATCGGGTACCACTGAACGTCGACGAAGTCGACGACGCCACCGCCGAGGAAGCCGTCACCCGCCCGGAACGCCCGGTCGACCAGGTTGCCCACGGCGCCCTCCGAAGATCGAGCCCGCACGGCGACCGCGCCGGCCTGGTGGGCACGGTACGCCCCGACCAGAGCAGGCCGACCGCCACGACGGCGGCGAGGATGCCGATGTACGGGGCCCGAGACCGGTGAATTGGCTGAAGGCGGCGCCGGTGTTGAACGTCAGGTTGAAGCGCAGTGTCCAGACCAGATCGACGGGGCCGTCCGCGAGGGCCCGCAACGCCCAGGTCTTGGTGAGCTGGTCGAGAACCACCACGGCCGCGGCCACCGGGAGGACCAGCCCGAGGTTCCTCCTGACACGCTCAGTGTCTCCGCTCCTGTCGAGCCGTCGACGGGCCGCCGGGCCCTGGGCTGCGCTCAGCGCCGGCGGCCGAACCGCGATCGGCGTCCTCGGCGCCGGTCTCCTCGTCGGCCAGCTCCGCCAACCAGGGGTTGTCCTCCTCGGCCTGCTCGCCCAGATCAGGCAGCTGTTCGGGCACGGCCGGCCCGGACAGACCGCCGAAGGTCGGCCGAACCGTCCCTCGGCTAGACGGATCCTCGAAGTCCGGCGGTGGGGGTGGTGGCGGCGGCGGGGCGTCGATCCGATCCGCCGCATCCACCTCGAGGCCGGGTGGCGGCGGCGGTGGTGGTGGCGGTGGTGGTGGCGGTGGCGGCGGTGGCGTGTCGGCCCAGAGATCCTCACTGGCGGCCGTCCAGTCCTCGGCCTCGTCGACCGGTGGGGTGCTCGCCGAACACCGATTCGCTCGGCGCGATCGCACTCTGCGGGCTCAGCGGGCTCGATGGCAAAGGGGTCCGCGGCCTCGACCTCATGCTCGGGCCACCGTGGGCGCAGGTACCGGCGTGACGTCCACCACCGGTGCGGACGCGGGCACAGACCCCTCGACGTCGGACAACGCAGGGGCCGGGACAGGAGCCAGCGGGTGCTCCAACAGGACCCCGAGCTGGTCACGGACCTCTTCGAGGCGGAACCGCTGACTCTCCACATGCACTTCGAGCGTGGCCACGTCGCCGGCCAGGGTGTCGCGGGCCCGCTCCAGGGTGTGCAGCTCGTCGAGCAACTCGGCCGCGTTTCAAGTCGATCGCCGCGCGGACCTCCGTCTCGGCCTCCGCTATGGCCTGTTCCCGGTGGGCGCGGGCCTCGTTGAGCAGTCGGTCGGCCTCGGCCTCGGCCTCGGTCACCTTGCGGCAGGCGGTCTCCTCGGCCTCGGCCACCGGCGGCATCGGCCGTGCGCTGGGCCAGCAGCAGTGTGCGTTGGATCGTCTCGTCGCCCTCGATGCTGGTGCGGGCACGCGTCCTCGGCCTCCCGCGCCCGGGTCTCGGCCTCGTCCAGCTTGCTGGTCGCCTCTCGGAGGCGGGCCTGCATCTCACCGGCCCAGTTCTCCACCTCGTGGCGGAAGGCGTCCACGTCCTCGGCGTCGTAGCCCCGGCCCTTCCGCCGGAACTCGATGTCGGCGAGGACATCGGGTGTCAGGTCCATGGACGCGAGCGTAGCGGCGGCCCGGGGAGCCCCGAGGGACCCCGCGCGGGACCCACACGACCGTCCCTCACACGCTGCGGGCGCTCAGGAGCAGCCGAGGACCCCGAGGAGGATCTGGATGGCGAAGAAGACGATGATCGGCGAGAGATCGAGGCCCATGTTCCCGATGCGCACGAACGGCAGGGCCCGGCGCAGCGGGCCGAGCACCGGTTCGGTGAGGGCCACCGTGAGTCCATAGACCTGCCCTCCGAGGCCGTCGGGGTCGAGCGGGAACCACGACAGCACGACGCGGCCCAGAAGGACGAGGAGGTACGCGAGCAGCAGCCCGCAGATCAGGCCAACGGGGTGGTTCAGCGCCGGCCGAGGCCGCGTTCGGTGATCCGGCGTCGGTCCTCGTCGGACACCTCGACGTCGTTCGGGGTCAGCAGGTACACCTGACTGGCCACCCGCTCCATCTGGCCACCCAGGCCGTAGCAGAGTCCGCTGGCGAAGTCGATGACCCTCCGGGCCAGGTCGAGGTCGGCGCCCTGCAGGTTGATGATGACGGGTTGGCTGTTCTTGAACCGGTCACCGACCAGCTGGGCATCGTTGAAGTCCGCCGGGATGACCACCTGGGGCTTGGCCGAGGAAACCGGGATGGGGCGGACGGCGCCGACCTCCACGTGCTCGCCTGGCCCGCCGCCCGCCGGGGTGGTCGGCACGGGACGCAACGAGGAGATGCTCGGCTCATCAGGGGTCACGAGGTTGGGCTCCGGTTCGGGACGAAGGACGTGGACCGGCTCAGCCGGACTCGGGCCCCGTTGGACGGGAGCGGTCGATTGGGGTCTCGGCGCGGGACGGGAGTCGACCAGGGGCGCCTCGTCGTAGCCGTAGTCGTCGTACTCCTCGTCCGGCCCGAGGCCGAGGTAGAGGAGCGCCTTCCGGAACGGAGATGACATAACGAAGTCCAGTTTCGCACGTTCAGGACTCAACGCGGCGGACGGGCACCGAACAATGCCGTGCCGACCCGCACGATCGAGGCCCCTTCGGCCACGGCAGCCTCCAGGTCGGCGGACATCCCCATCGACAGCTCGGACAGGTCGAGCGCCGAGGCCAGCTCGGCCAGCCGCCCGAACTGGGCCCGTGCCCGTTCGAGGTCGCCCGCCGCCGCCACCCCCATCAGGCCCTGCACGTCGAGGCCCAGATCGGCGCAGCTCAGCGACCAGATCGGCCGTCCCCTCGGGCGGACAGCCGCTCTTGGCCGCCTCGCCCGAGATGTTGACCTGGACCAGCACCGCGGCACCCGGCGGCCCGCTTGGCCACCTCCGCGCCGAGGGACGCCCGGTCGATCGTCTCCCACAGGGCGACATGGGGCACCAGCATCCGGACCTTGTTGCGCTGCAGGCCGCCGATGAAGTGCCAGACCGGAGCGGGATCTTCCCCCACCACCGCTGCCTTCGCCACCAACTCCTGGGCGTAGTTCTCACCGAGGTCGACGATCCCGGCCCCCAAGGCAGCCAGCGGCGCCTCCGGGCCGAACCCCTTGGTGACCGCCACAACCGTGATGCGGCCGGGGTCACCGCCGGCATCGGCGATGCGCTCCCGGACCGCGGCCATGCTCCCGGCCACAGACGCGACGTCGAAGCTCACGCCTCCTCGATCCAGGCCAGGACGGCATGGCGGCCCCGATCTCCCCGGGCGCGGTGCAGAGAAGGCCTCCTCCCCGCAGGCCGTGCAGCCACCGAGGAACGTGACGTCCCGCACCCCACAGCCGTCGAGGGCGGCCCGAACCCCGGCGGAGAGGTCGAGGGCGGGAGTCCCCCACGAGGTGGTGCCGACCACGGCGTCACCGAGGCACTCTCGGAGCGGCTGCAGGTCCGCCTCGCCGAACTCGTAGCACTCGGGGCCGATCACCGGCCCGACCAGGGCCCTGATGGGACCCGCGGCCAGCGCCGTGAGCCCGTCGACTGCGCCGGCCACGACCCCTGCGGCGAGACCCCGCCAGCCCGCGTGGGCCACGGCCACGGCGCCGCCCTCGGCCACCAGGGCGATCGGGGCGCAGTCGGCGGCGTGCACCGCCAGGACCGCGTCCGACACGGCGGTCACCGCCGCGTCGGCTTCCTGGCCGGCACCCCCACCGGGAACCTCCACCACGACCACCCGGCCGGCGTGGACCTGTCGGAGCCACGTCCATCGGTGGGCCACCAGCCCGGCCCGCCGGCGGGCCAGGGCCATCGGCTCACCGTCGACGAAGAGGTCACCGTCCTGACGCCCGGTGAAGCGGACCCGCGCCGTCCGTCCGTCGGCGAGCCGGTGCTCGAGGGTGGCGGGGATTACTTCAGGAACGACGGGACGTCGAAGTCGTCGTCGCCCAGGCCGAGGTCGTCGTCGTCGCCGCCGCCGAACAGGTCGGGGGCCTCCTCGTCGTCGTCACCCTGCAAGAAGCTGAGGTCCGGCTCCGCGTCGCTCTCGGAGCGGCGGTCGTCGTCCCAGCGGTCGAAGCCGGCGGCGACGACCGTCACCCGGACCTCGTCGCCCAGATCGTCGTCGATCACCGCACCGAAGATGATGTTGGCGTCGGGGTGGCAGACGCCGTGGATGACCTCGGCGGCCTCGTTGACCTCGAGCAGGCCGAGGTCGCTGCCACCGGAGACGTTCAAGATGATGCCCCGGGCACCTTCGATGGAGGCCTCGAGCATCGGGCTGGATATCGCGTTGCGGGCCGCGGCGAGGGCCCGGCCGTCACCGGACGCGTAGCCGATGCCCATCAGGGCCGAGCCGGCGTCGGCCATGACGGTCTTGATGTCGGCGAAGTCGGTGTTGATCAGACCGGGCGTGGTGATCAGGTCGGTGATGCCCTGGACCCCCTGCAGCAGGATCTCGTCGGCCATCTTGAAGGCGTTGAGCATCGACGTGTTCTCGTCGGACACGGTCAGGAGCCGGTCGTTCGGGATGACGATCTGGGTGTCCACGGCCTCCTTGAGGCGCTGGATGCCCTGCTCGGCCTGCACCGTGCGCCGCCTGCCCTCGAAGCTGAACGGACGGGTGACCACGGCGACGGTGAGGGCGCCGGCCCCCCGGGCGATCTCGGCGATGACCGGAGCGGCACCGGTACCGGTGCCGCCACCCTTGCCGGCGGTGATGAAGACCATGTCGGCCCCCGCGACGGCCTCCTCGATCTCGGCCCGGTGGGACTCGGCGGCCTCGCGGCCGACGTCGGGGTCGCTGCCCGCCCCGAGGCCGCGGGTCAGGTCGCGGCCGATGTCCAACTTACCTCGGCGTCGCTCATGAGCAGCGCCTGGGCGTCGGTGTTGACGGCGATGAAGTCGACCCCCTTCAGCCCGGCGTCGATCATCCGGTTGACGGCGTTGACACCGCCGCCGCCGATGCCGACGACCTTGATCACGGCCAGGTAGTTCTGGGGATTGCCGATCATGGGGTCCTCCACCTCAGGCCGCCCGGTCCAGCCGGCGCGTCCGGCATCATGTTCTGACGAATCCCCGATGGTAGGGCGAGACGGGGGTCGCCCGTCGAACGACGTCATCTCCGACCTCCTCGAGCGTCGCGACGAGCGCCGTCAGGCACAGCCCGGGACCGGCACCATCGCGGGCGCGGCGGGCAGGCTCACGTCGAGGCGGTCAACGCATCCCGAGCCCATCGAAGCCAAGACCGCGGCGGCGGCGGCCAGCTTCTCCTCCAGCGCCTCCGGCCCGCCGAGCACGATCACCCCACCGGCCCGGAGCGTGACCTCGAGGCCCGCACCGGCACCACTGACCGCGGCCAGCTGGGGCTGGATGCCCGGCGGCGCGGCGGCCGCCACCGAGAGGGCCTCGAGCACCTCGTCGTCGAGTTGGGCCCCCGGCCCGGCCGACGTCGTGACCCCGTCCACCAACGCCACCTCGGTGGGCTCGGCGTCCACGGTGCTCAGTACCCGGCCGGTGCCGTCGGCCAGGACCCAGGAGCCGTCGGTGTCGGCCAGCGCGGCAACCGCCACCCGCTCGGTGACCTCGATGGTGACCGCGCCCGACCAGTCCCGTTGCACGGCGACCGCGTCGACCCACGGCAGGGCGCCCACGGCGGCCGCCGCGGCACCGGTGTCGAACCAGGCCAGTGGGTCACCGGGCGCCACCCCGGCGGCCTCGATCACCGCGTCCGGAGATGTCCGGACCGCGCCCTGTACCTCCACCTGCTCGACGTCGAGTGCCGGCGTCCAGGTGCTGGCCAGGGCCAGGGCCGCGACGAGCAGCACGGAGCCGACGACCAGTAGGCGGCGGAGGCGGCGGCGCCCGGCGTCACGGGCGACGCGCACCCGACGCTGGCGGATCCGGGGATCGACCGCGATCGTGCTCACGCAGGTTCCTCGGGGAACCCGACCAACCGGGTCTCGGCCATCAGCATCACGCCCGTGGCCGTCCGGACGCGTTCACGCACCTCCCGCATCAGGCGATGCACGTCCTCGGCCCGTCCTCCGGGATCCACCTGGATGAAGTTGGCGTGCTTGGTCGAGACCTCAGCGGTGCCCCGCCGGAGCCCTTTGGCTCCGGACACCTCGATGAGTCGGCCCGCGGAGTCACCCTCGGGGTTGGTGAACACCGACCCGGCGTTGGCCCCACCTGGTTGGTGCTCGCGCCGCCAGCGCACGATCTCGGCGATATCGGCTGCGGCGACCTCGGCGTCTCCCGGCGCCAGGGCGAACGTGGCCCGGCACACCACCTGCTCGGGACGGACCGAGGAGTGGCGGTAGGCGAGGTGCAGAGCAGCCGCGGGCACGTCCTCATCTTCGCCGGTGTGGACGTCCAGCAGGCGGACCCGTGTGACGGTCGCAGCCATGTCCGCGCCGTGGCCGCCGGCGTTCATCCGCACCCCGCCCCCGACCGAACCCGGCACGCCGACCGCCCACTCCAGGCCGGTCAGCCCGGCGGCGGCGGTCTGACGGGCCAGCACCGGCAGGGCCACCGCTCCACCGGCGTGCACCGTCGCGCCCTCGATGACGAGATCGCTGAACGCGCCGCCCAGCCGCAACGCGAGGCCCCGGAAGCCGTCATCGTGGACCAGGAGGTTCGATCCCTTGCCGACCACGAGGATCGGCACCCGGCCCGGATCGGCCGACAGGGCCGACGCGACCGCGGTGAGGTCGTCCTCGTCGTCGACGTCCATGAAGAGAGCCGCGGGCCCCCCGACCCGGTACGTGGTCATCGGCCCCAGCGGCTCGTCGCGGCGCACACGGGGCCCGAGCGCGGTGGCCAGGGACTCCAGGTCCCCCGCGGGGTCCGGGGTCACCGCTCCGAGCGCACGGCCAACGCAGCCTGAAGCTCGTCGGGCAGGGTCGTGAGGTCACCCGCACCGAGCGTGAGGCACAGGTCTCCGGGCCGGAGCCGGCCGACCAGGTAGGCGACCAGGTCCTCCCGACGAGGCAGGTAGGCCACCGAGCGGGTCGGGTCGTCGGCGAGCACGGCGTCGACCACCGCCTTGCCCGAGACCCCGGGGATCGGTGTCTCCCCTGCGCTGTACACGTCGGTGACCGCCACGACGTCGGCGTCGACGAAGGACGAGCCGAAATCGGGGGCGAGGGCGGCCAGGCGGGAGTAGCGGTGGGGCTGGAACACCGCCACCAAACGCTCCGGCTGGGTGTCCCGGCCGGCGGCCAGCGCAGCCGCCACTTCCGTGGGCAGATGGGCGTAGTCGTCCACGAAGTCCACACCGGCGGAGGCGCCCCGGAACTCGAACCGGCGGGCGACGCCACCGAAGCGGGCGAGGGCGGTGGCCACCGAGGCGAAGCTCGCGCCGACCTCGAGGGCGGTGGCGGCCGCCACCGCGGCATTGCGGGCGTTGTGGGCACCCGGCACCGGTAGGTGGATCTCCCCGAGGTCGGCGCCCTGGTGCTCGAGGCGGAACGTCGTGCCCCGCGGTTCCCGACGGAGGCCGACGATGCGGTAGGTGGCGTCGCCTTCCCCGACGGTGACGACCGGGTGGCGCGCGGCCAACGCGGCACCCTCCTCGTCGTCGACACCGACCACGGCGAGTCCGCCCGCCCCGGCGACGAACCGGTCGAAGGCCTCCAGCAGGGCGTCGAACCCGCCGTAGTGGGCGTGGTGATCGGCCTCGACGTTGGTGACGACCGCGATCTCGGTGCTGAGCTCTACGAAGGTCCCGTCGCTCTCGTCGGCCTCGACGACGAACCAGTCACCGTCTGACCAGACGGCACCGGAGCCGATCTGGTTGAGATCACCGCCGATGATGAAGCTCGGGGCGAGGCCCGCCTCGGTGAGGATCACCGCCAGCATCGAGGAGGTCGTCGTCTTGCCGTGGGTCCCGGCCACCGAGATCGTCCGTCGGAGCGCGGTGATCGCCGCCAGCACCTCCGAACGCCGCAGGACCCGCACCCCCGCTCGTGGGCGGCGACGACCTCGGGGTTGTCGACGCCGATGGCGGTCGAGACGGCAACGACCTCGGCGTCGCCCAAGTGGTCCGCACTGTGGCCGACCGCCACCCGGACCCCCTGGTCGGCCAACCGGTCGAGCGCCTTGGACGCCTTCAGATCGCTGCCGCTCAGCCGGTGACCCATCGCCGCGAGGACGCTCGCGATGGCACTCATGCCCGCCCCGCCGATGCCCACGATGTGGATGGCCTGTGGCGGGTTGAGGTCGACCACGTCAGTGTCGTCGGGCGTGGCGATGGGCTCAGGCACGGGCGTGCTCCAGTACGAGGTCGGCGACCCGGTCGGCCGCATCGGGACGCCCGAGCCTCGGCCGCGGCTTCGCCCATCCTCACCCGCTCGTCGCCGTCGGCGACGAGCGGGCCGAGCTCGGCAACGAGGCGCTCGACATCCAGCTCGGCGTCAGGCACCAGGCGGGCGGCGCCGAGCTCGACCAGCCCGCGGGCGTTGGCGGTCTGGTGGTCGGCGGTGGCGATGGGCAGCGGCACCAGGATGCTCGGGAGGCCGAGCACGGCCAACTCGGCCACGGTGGTGGCCCCGGCTCGGGCCACCACGAGGTCGGCGGCGGCCAGGGCGGCGGGCATGTCGTCCTCGTAGCGCACGGGCTGGTACAGGATGCCGTCCGACCCCATGCGTTCCTCACTCCGGGCGGTGCGATCGTCCCAGTCACGCTCGCCGACCACGTGGCGCACGGCCACGTCGGTGCGATCAGCCCACCGCTCCACCAGCCCGGTGACGGCCCGGTTGACGCGCCGGGCACCGAGGGACCCACCGAAGGCGAGGACGACGACTCGGGCCTCGGGCAGGTCCAGTGATCGGCGGGCCTCGGCACGGTCCCGGGAGCGGTCGACGGCGAGGATCGCCGGACGCACGGGATTGCCGGTGACCACCGCCCGCGGCAGATCGGTCCCCGGGAAGGACACGGCGGCAGCCCGGGCGAAGCGGGCGACGACGCGATTGGCTGCGCCCGGCACGGCGTTCTGCTCGGCCACCACGACCGGGATGCGGTAGAGGACCGCCGCCAGCGCGCAGGCGACGGACGCATAGCCCCCCAGGGCGACGACCACCGACGGCCTCCGGCGATGGATCAGGCCGAGGGCCTTGCCGAAGGCCCGGACCAGACCGAGCACCGCCCCGACGTTGTCGAGGGTGAGCTTGCGCTGGATCCCCCGACCGGGGAGGGCGGTCAGGGTGAAGCCGGCGTCGGTCACCAGGCGACCCTCTCGGGCCCGCTCGCTGCCGACGAAGTGGATCGACGACGCGGGGTGGCCCCGGTCGACCAGGGCCCGGCCGATGGCGATGCCCGGCAGTGTGTGGCCCACGGTCCCCCCACCGGCGATCAGGGCCCAGGACGGGTTCGTCGAGGGGGTGTCAGGCATCCCGGCCGTGACGGGCCACGCTCAGCAACACGCCCATCGCCAGCAGGTTGACCACGAGGGACGTCCCGCCATAGGAGACAAACGGGAGCGGCACCCCGGTGATGGGCAGCAGACCCACCACGGCACCCACGTTGACGACGGCCTGGAGCACGAACCAGGTGGTGACGCCGGCAGCCAGCAGCATGCCGAAGGTGTCGGGGGCCCGCAGGGCCGCTCGGATCCCGAAGTACCCCAGAGCCGCCAGCAGCGCGAGGACCGTGACGGCACCGATGAGGCCGAGCTCCTCGGCGATGATGGCGAAGATGAAATCGGTGTGGGCATAGGGCAGGAAGCCCCACTTGGCCCGGCTGGCGCCGAGCCCGACACCGGTGAGACCTCCGCTGGCGATGCCGACCAGTGACTGGATGGTCTGGTAGCCGGTGTTGGCCGGGTCGTCCCAGGGGTGGAGGAAGGCGGTCACCCTGGCCCGGCGGTAGTCGGCACTGAGCGCGGCGGCAGCAGCAGCGGAGAGTCCGAGCGCGCCCCAACCGACGAGTCGGAACAGGGAGGCCCCCGACACGAAGATCACTGCGCCCACGGCGCAGGTGGTGATGATCAGGGTCCCGAGGTTGGGCTGCAGGAGCAGCAGGACGGCCAGACCGGCCAGCGCCAGCAGGACCGGTCGCAGCACCCGCGGGTCCTCCCGGATCACGTCGTGGTTGCGGTCCAACGCGAGCCAACGGGCCGACCAGATGATGATCGCCAGCTTCGCCAGCTCCGAGGGCTGGATGCGGAGGGGGCCGGCGCCGAGCCAACGGGTGGCGCCGTTGGCCCCGACTCCGACGCCGGGCACGAGCACGAGGGCCAGCAGCACGAAGCTCACTACCAGGAGGGGGGTCGCGACCCGGCGCCACAGGCCGTAGTGCTGGCGCATGACGGCGAACATCCCCGCGAAGCCGACGACCGCGAAGATCGCCTGCCGGGTGAAGCTGTCCCAGGCCGAACCCGACGTCCGCAGGTCGCTCACCGACGCGGCCGACATCACCATGACCAAGCCGAGCAGGACGAGGGCCGTGACCACCACGAGCAGCCCGACGAAGGTCGATGACCGGTCCCCCGGTGGTCGCCTCTGGCCGGGCCGGGCCGAGGGGTGCCGGCCGCGGGACGCTCCGGGATCGTGCCGGGCCGGGCGCGACCGCGTGCCGGCGGGGTGCGCCGTACGGCTCCGGCTCGACGGTGGATCGGTTGTGCGGCTCATGGGCGCGAGGCCTCCCGGTCGAGGTGGATGCGGACGAGTCGGGTGAAGTCGTCACCCCGCTCGCCGTAGGACGAGTACCAGTCGAAGGACGCACAGCCCGGGGAGAGCACGACGGCATCACCGGGCCGGGCGAGGGCGTCGGCCTCGACCACTGCCTCGGCCATCGAGGGGGCAGAGGTCACCGGGACCCGTCCGGCGACGGCGGCGACAACCGCCGGTGCGGCCTCACCGATGGCCACGACCGAGCGCACCGAGCCCCGGGCCCCCAACAACGCACCGAGGTCGAGGCCCTTGTTTCGACCTCCGGCGATGAGGACCACGGACTCGAAGGCGTCGACTGCGGCGCTGGTGGCGTGGGGCGTCGTGGCCTTCGAGTCGTCGTACCAGGCCACCCCGCCGGCCTGGCCGACGAGCTGGACGCGATGCGGCAGGCCGTCGAACGCGGCGAGGGCCTCGGCCATTGCGTCGTCGCCGACGCCCAGTGGCTCGACCATGAGTGCCGCCGCCAGGGCGTTGGCCTGATCATGGCGCAGGGACCGGCGCAGGTCGCCGACCGGGAGCAGCCTCCGCTCGTCGATGACCAACCAGTCGTCACGGACGGTCGCCGCCGACCCCCCACCGAGACCGAAGGTCCGGCGCCGGGCCGGGCCGCGGTGACCCGCCACGACCGGGTCGTCGGCGTTGACCACGGCCACGTCATCGGGGGACTGGTCCTTCCAGATCCGGGCCTTCGCCGCCTCGTAGGACGCGAGGTCGGCGTGCACGTCGAGGTGGTCTGGGGCAAAGTTCAGCCAGGCCGCGACATCGGGGGCCCAGTGCGCAGTGTGGCCCAGGCGGAACGAACTGGCCTCGACCACGAACACCTCGATCGCCGGGTCCTCGATGGCCTCGACCAGGGGGGTCGCCACGTTTCCCGCCTCGGCGACGACGCGGCCCACGCGGCGCAACATGTCGGCAGCCAGGTGGGTGACGGTGGTCTTGCCGTTGGTGCCCGTGACCGCCACGATCGGGCGGTCGTCCCACGCTGAGGCGAGGTCGAACTCTGAGCGCACCGGGACACCAGCGGCCTCGGCCTCGGCGAACACGGGGTGGCGGTCGGGCACACCCGGGCTCGGGAGGAGCACCTCGACGTCGGTCAGGACGGCGGTGAGGCCGCGTGGATCCGGCGCCTCGACGAGACGGAGGCCGACCTCGTCGGCGAAGGCCCGGTGCGTGTCGCCGGGTCGGTCCTCGACCACGGTGACCGTGGCCCCACGAGCAACGAGGGCGCGGCTCATCGCTCGCCCGGTCACACCGAGGCCCATCACCAGCGCGCTGGTCGGAGTCAATCCCGCGCTCCGGGCAGGCCGATGAAATCGGCGTAGTACAGGCCCAGCCCGATGGCCGTGCACATGCCGGAGAGGATCCAGAAGCGGATGATCACCGTCGTCTCGGGCCAACCCTTGAGCTCGAAGTGGTGGTGGATGGGAGCCATGCGGAACACCCGCCGTCCGAAGAGCTGGAAGCTGGCGACCTGGATCATCACCGAGAGGGTCTCGACGACGAAGAGCGCGCCGACCACGCCGAGCAGCAGTGAGGTGTTGTTCATCAGCGCCAGACCCGCCAGGCCCGCGCCGATCGCCAATGACCCGGTGTCGCCCATGAAGATCTGGGCCGGCGTCGCGTTCCACCAGAGGAACCCGACACCCGCCCCGGTCATGCACGCCGCCACGACCGCGAGGTCCAAAGCATGGGGCACGCCGTAGTCCAACGGATGGCGGAAGGCCCAGAAGCCGATGACGATGAAGGCCGAGAAGGCCAGGACCGACGCTCCACCGGCGAGGCCGTCGAGGCCGTCGGTCAGGTTCACGGCGTTGGTGGTGCCGACGATGAGCAGCACCGCCCACACGCTCCAGCCGACGGTGCCCAGATCGACCAACGCGCCGGCCCGGGTGAAGGAGAGGTCGGTACTGACCGGCGTGTGACCGATGGCCAGCACGGCGAAGCCGACGGCCACGGCCAGCAGCCCGAGGAACTTCGTACGTGAGGTGAGGCCCAGGTTCCGTTCCCGGGTGACTTTGATCCAGTCGTCGGCCAGTCCGACCAGGCCGGCGCCCACCACCGCGAACATGACCACGAGCCCGGATCGGGTGATGATCCGACTGTTGGAGATGTCCGAAGCCAGGTAGCCGACCACCGCACCGACCACGATGGCGGCCCCGCCCATCGTCGGGGTCCCGGCCTTGGTCGCGTGGCCCTGGGGCCCGTCCTCGCGGATCGGTTGGCCGATCCGGCGCTTGGTCAGGACATCGATGAGGATCTTGGTCCCCAGCAGGGAGACCATCAGGGAGACCCCGGCGGCGAACAGGAGGGTCCTCAGCGCCCGGTGCGCCTCACGCGGTGCGCCTCCCGCTCGCGGCGAGGGCCTCGGCCAGCACGTCGCGGTCGACGAAGGGGATCTCGTGGTCCCCGAGGTCCTGGGTCGTCTCGTGACCCTTCCCTGCCACCAGGACCAGGTCACCGGCGGCCGCGAGGGCCACCGCGGCCTCGATCGCTCGCCGGCGGTCGGGCTCCACGATCAGGTCGTCGTTGCGTTCCACTCCGGTCATCACCTCCTCGATGATGCCCGCCGGCGACTCGTGGCGGGGGTTGTCGGAGGTCACGACCACGATGTCGGCCCCCCGATCGGCCGCCCTGCCCATCTGCGGCCGCTTCACCCGATCCCGGTCCCCGCCGCAGCCGAACACCACGATCAGACGGCCTCGGACCAGTTCCCGGGCGGACGCCAGCGCCTGCTCGAGGCCGGCGGGCGTGTGGGCATAGTCGACCACGGCGGCGATCGGACCGTGCCCCACCGGCTCGAAGCGACCCCGGGGCGGCCGAGCCTCGGCGAGGCCCGCGGCAACCTCCTCGGGCGTGAGGCCGAGGGCCAGGGCGGCCTCGGCGGCAGCGACGGCGTTGGCCAGGTTGAACCGACCGGCCAGCGCCAGCCGCACGGTCAGGCCCCGCCAGGTGAACGTACTGCCGTCCGGTCCCAGGACCGGCTCGATCGCGTCCTCGGCGGACCAGGCGACGGCCGGGATGGTCATCTGGGTCAACAGGCGTCGACCCCAGGGGTCGTCGCGGTTGACCAGCCCGACCGCGGCCCGCCCGGGCTCGAACAGGCGGGCCTTCGCTGCGAAGTACCGGTCCATCGTCCCGTGGAAGTCCAGGTGGTCCTGGGAGAGGTTGGTGAACACGGCGACGGTGAACCAGGTGCCGACGATCCGTCGCAGTTCGATGGCGTGCGAGGAGACCTCCATGGCCACCACGGCCTGACCGGTGGCCGCCGCCTCGGCCAGGGTGGCCTGAAGCGCGGGGGCCTCCGGCGTGGTGCGGGCGCCGCTCAGGGTGCCCAGGACGGTGGTCGGGCGGCCGGCGTGCTCCAGGACCGCAGCGAGCAGATGGGTGACCGTGGTCTTGCCGTTGGTCCCGGTGACCCCTACGACGGCGACCCGGCGTGAGGGCTCGCCGAAGAAGGTGGACGCGAGGCGGCCCATCGCCGTGCGGACGTCGGGAACCACCACCTGGGGGACCTCGAGGTCCAGTCGACGCTCGACGACGAGGGCCACCGCTCCGGCCTGCACCGCGGCCGGGGCATACCGGTGGCCGTCGGCGCGCTCACCCGGGATGGCACAGAAGCAGGACCCGGAACCGACCACACGACTGTCGTGGTCCACGGCGGTGATCACGACCCCTTCCGCCGCTGCCTCCGGGACGATCACGTACTCGTCGAGGCCGTCGAGGAGATCGGTCAGCAGCTTGCCTTCGGCCACGGCTCAGCCTGCCGGGGCGATGGACGCGGGCGGTGGGATCCGGTAGGCCCGCAACACCGAGGCGGCCAGGTGACTGAACACGGGGGCGGCGACGCCGCCGCCGTCGTAGTCCCCGGCGGGCTCATCGATCACGACCGCGATGGACAGCTGCGGGTCGTTCGCCGGCACGAAGCCGGCGAAGGTGGCCACGTAGCGGTAGTTGCCGGCCGCGTCCTCGTAGCCGCCGCCCGGCTGGGGCTTGCGGGCCGTGCCGGTCTTGCCCGCCACGAGGTAGCCCTCCACGGCGGCGGCCTCACCGGTCCCCTCCTCGACCACACCGGTCATCATCTCGGTCATCTGGTCCGCGGTCGTCGTCGAGACCACACGCCGAGGCTCCTCGCTCGGGACCGCGTCGAGCTCGCCGTCGGCGCCAACCGTGCCGGCCACCAGGCGAGGAGCGACGTACCGACCGCCATTGGCGACCACGTTGAAGGCCTCGAGCAACTGCAGGGGGGTCACCGCCACCCCCTGGCCGATCGGGATGGTCGCGATGGAGGTCGCTGACCACTCGTCGGGGGGCAGCAGGATCCCCGGGGACTCCGCGGGGAAGTCCACGGCCGTGATCTCGCCGAAACCGAAGGAGCGGATGTACCGGTCGATCACCTCGGGGCCGAGTCGCTCCGCGATCTGGATGGTTCCCACGTTGGAGGACTCGGTGAGGACCTCGCGTGTGGTCATCTCGACCGTCTCGTGGGGATGGCTGTCGGAGAAGAGGTGGTCCCCCACCTGGAGGCTGTCGGGGACCGCCGCCGCGGTGTCCGGGGTCACCACGCCCTCCTCGAGCGCCGCCGACAGGGTGATGACCTTGTTCACCGAGCCGGGCTCGAACACGGCGGTGACCGCCCGGTTCTCCGAGGCGGGCGCGGGCTCGACGAAGGTCCCGGCCTCCTCGTCGTAGGCGTCGATGTCGGCCACCGCGAGGAGCTCGCCGGTGCCGGGCCGGCTCACGATGACCGTGCCGCCCTTGGCGCCGGTCGCGGCCACCTGCTCGGCCAGCAGGCGCTCGGCCTCGAACTGCACCTCTCGGTCGATCGTCAGCTGCAGGTCTTCGCCCTGGTCAGCCGGGTTGTAGTGGTTGTCACCCGAAGCGATGGTGTTCCCCCGGGGGTCACGCTCGACCTCGATCTGGCCGGGATCACCCGCCAGGACGTCCTCGTACTGCCTCTCGAGGCCCGACAGGCCCTCCTGGTCGATGCCCACCGTCCCCAGGAGCGCGTGGGCCAGGGCCCCCGAGGGGTTGGCCCTGGCGGGCTCCTGGGTGACGTTGATTCCGTCAAGGTCCAGGGCCTCGATCCGCTCCCCGACCTCGCGGTCGAGCTGCCGGCCGAGATAGGCGAAGGAGCCGTCCGCGACGAGGGTCTCGGCCAGGGACCGGGCATCGGTGCCGAGCAGCGGTGAGAGCGCCTGAGCGGTCCCCCACGGGTCCTCGATCAACTCGGGGTTCGCCTCGATGGTCGCCGACGGCACGCTGAGAGCGAGGTCGGCGCCGTTGCGGTCCAGGATCGAGCCCCGGGGGGCGTCGACGGCCGTGACGCGGGTGCGCTGGTCCTCGCCGAACGCGACGAGGGCGTCGGGCCGCAGTACCTGGATCGTGGCGACGCGATAGGCCACGACGGCGAAGGCGAGGACGGCGACGACGAGCACGGCAAGGAGTCGACGGTGCTCAGAGGGGGTGCGCCGGCTCTGCGGGCGACGGGTCCGGTGCTGAGGATCCCGTTCGCGCGGGCGCCCGCCGACCATGGTGGTCGGCGGGCGGCCGGACCGACCGGGGAGACCGGGGAGACCGGGGGCGGGAGGGGGCACGGGTGGTCACGGGGCGGTCGGCGTGGCCTCGGCGGGCGGCAGGATGTACCGGGGGTCGGACTCGACCATGCCGAGGTCGTTGATGGCGACGTCCCAGACGTGCTCGGGTGACTCCAGGACGGCGACCTCCTGGTGGAGGAGCTGGGCCTCGGTCTGACGCTCGGCCAGGTTCGCGCGGAGGCCGTCCAGGTGGATCTGACCCTGGACCAGGACCGTCTGCAGCAGGGCGACACCGAACAGGATGAGGAAGAACATCCCGAGCGCCATCGTCAGGGCGACCTGGGGGCGCAGTCGCCGTCGGGATGACGGCCGCTGGGGCCGGGCGAGCGCGTCGGGGACCGGGCGGAGGTGGCGGCGGACCGGGGGCGGCGCCGGCCGATGGAGTGGACGAGCGGGAGCAGTGGCCGCGCCGCGGGCGGTGCGAGTGGCGGTGGGGCTCACGGGGTGACCTCCGGATCGGTCGGGTCGTTGTGGTGGTCGGGCATTGGCAGCTTCCGGACGGCCCGGAGGCGGGCGCTGCGGGCCCTGGGGTTGCGTTCGATCTCGTCGTCGGTGGGCTTCCAGGCGCCTCGCTTGAGCAGCACGACCCGGGGCACGGCGCCACAGACGCAGGGCCCTCCCAGAGGACAGGTGCAGCCGCCGGTGGCGGCTTCGCGGAACGCGGTCTTCACGATGCGGTCCTCCCCCGAGTGGTAGGCGATGGCGGCGGCCCGGCCGTCGGCGACCAGCAGGTCGAGAGCCTGGTCCAGCGCCGTGGGGATCTGCTCCAGCTCCTCGTTCACCTCGATCCGGAGGGCTTGGAAGGTCTTGCGGGCGGGATGGCCCTTGCGGCGGACGGCCGCGGGCACGGCCTCGCTGATGACCGCGGCCAGTTCGGCGGTGGTGTGGAGCGGACGGGCGGCCACGACGGCCCGGGCGATGGCCCGGGCCCGGGGCTCGTCGCCCAGTCGGGACAGGAGGCGG
>CAWGLV010000003.1:0-10955 GCA_963823495.1 uncultured Microthrixaceae bacterium | reverse complement strand
CTGCTGATGTATGCTGCTGATGTATGCGTAGGACACAGATCTACCTCACCGAGGAGCAGGACGAGCGACTGAAGCGGCTGGCGGCCGATCGTGGTGCGTCGAAGGCCGAGGTGATCCGGTCGATCCTCGACCGGGAGTTCGACGGCAACGGCGCCGACGAGGACGATCGGGCGGTGATCCGGTCCACCGCAGGCGTCTGCGCCGACTATCCCGACTGGCCGGAGTGGCTCGACGATGTCCGGGTGAGTCGGCGGCGGATGGTCTCGCCGACCCTCGGTCTGTGAGCACGATCGTCTTCGACAGCACCGTCCTCATCGCCCACTTGCGGGGGGACTCCCGAGCGACCGACCTGCTGTTGGCTCACGACCGTGAGGATCGACTGGTCAGCGTCGTCTCCCGCATCGAGCTCGAGGGTGGGATGCGCAGCGGGGAGCGGGCCGATGTGGCCCGTCTCCTCGGCGTGGTGACCCTCGTGCCGGTGAGCGACGTCATCGCCCAGCGGGCGGGTCAGTTCCTCAGGTCGTACCGCCGTTCCCACCATGGCATCGACCTCGCCGACTACGTGATAAGCGGCGACCGCCGAGGTCCGTGACGCAGCACTGGCGACACTGAACGTCAAGCACTTCCCGATGATCGGGCTCGGCCGCTTGGTGAGGGATGCGTGTCGAGAACTGCCGGGGGAAGGGAGGGGGGACGTCGGGGCCGGACATGCCGATCTCCTCGGCGGTGGCGACCCCGACCCGGGGGTCAGGCGGGCGCCGGCTCCGGGTCCCGGTCGGCCCGCAGGCGGGCCAGGAACACGCCGACGGCCAGCAGGATGCCGAGGCCCATCAGCGGCGTGAAGGCTCGCTTCGGCGCGGTCTCGTCGAGGACCAGGCCGAACCAGAAGCCGAGGAGGCCGATGTTGACCAGCCAGAAGATCCACCGGTCCGCCCAGGCCAGGAGGGCGCGTCGGCGGGTGGTGGCCACCAGGAGCTGGGCGAAGAGCGCGTTGGTGAGGACCCCGATGAACATCGTGTGGTCGAGAGCCAGGAGCAGGCGGGTGGGCGCGGCGTCGAAGTCGTCGGCGTACTTGGACAGCAGGTAGATCAACATGCCCAGGTTCCAGAGGACGGCGACGGCGGAGGCCGCCAGGAACGGTGAGGGCTGACCGTCCCGCCAGCCGACGGTGCGCAGGGAGGCCCCGTTGCGGCGCAGGAAGATGGCGATGGCCGCGATCTCGAAGGGCAGGTTCAGCATGATCAGCGGCACGATGTCGGTCAGCACGCCCAGCATGAGGCTGAACCCGCCGAGGAAGAGCAGGGCCATCTGCCAGAACCCGGCCCGGGAGGCGCGGCTGCGGGCCTCGTCGGGGCGCAGCCACCACTCGATCAGGGCCAGGCCGACGGGGACGAGGAAGCCCACGACCATGGTCGCGGGATGGGCGTCCTCGCCGCCGTTGGGCAGGACCTTGGCCTTGAGGTCGCTGGCGATGAGGATCCCGTAGAGGATGCCCAGGACGCCACCGGTGACCGAGGTGGCGAGCGCGGCCAACAGGCCCCACTGGGGAACGCTGACCGGCGCGGTCCGGGCCATGGCCACCGCCCAGGCGAACCACCCGAGGATGACCAGCGCGGCCAGGGTGCCGATGGCCGGTCGGGCATAGCCGGTCGTGGTGAGGAACGTCAGGTCGTAGACCACGACGGTGCCGGCGGCGATCGGCGCGCCCTCCCGGGCCCAGGCGTCGAGTCGGCCCTCCAGCGGGCGGTCGGCGAAGAGCCACAGCGTCGAGGCGAACACCGACAGGGTGATCCACGCCAGGGTGCCGATGTGGACGTGGGTCAAGAGCACCTTGCGGTCGAAGTCGACCACATCGGTGCCGTTCAGTATCCCGATCACCACCGTGATCACGAACATGACGAGCGCGGTGCCGAGTAGCAGCCGGATCTGCGCGCGGTACGGGTGTGTGGCCAGGTCCATCGGTCCCCCTCCGTTGGCTGGGCCAACGAACCTAGTCAATGACCGAGCCGGCGTGCCGAGCCAGGGCCGACGGCTCGGTGGTGGAATAGCCTCTCGATCGTGTTCGCAGCCCATCGCCCTCGGTTCATCTCCCGCGCCCCGTGGGGCCTCGCCCTCGTGGCCCTCATCGCGGCCGGATGCGCCGAGGACGGCCTCTCAGAAGATGCTGCCGCTGACACGACCGAAGCGCCCACCGACGTCACCGCCGGTGCGGCGGCCCCGGTGGGCGCCGGGGCCTGGGAGCAGCACGCGCCGGGCGGGGACTGCCGGTGCGGTGACGGCAGTGAGTTCAGCTTCTGGAGTCGCGCCGCTGACCCCGACAAGGTGATGCTCTACTTCCAGGGCGGTGGTGCCTGCTTCAGCCTCGAGACCTGCGATCCCGATGACCCCACCTACACCCTGGTGGCTGACGGGTCCCAGGCCACCTCCTCGAACCGCGGGGTCTTCGCCTTGGACAACCCGGACAACCCCTTCCGGGACTGGTCGATGGTGTTCGTGCCCTACTGCACCGGCGACGTTCACCTGGGGGACAACACCACGACCTACGGACCCGGCGTGACGGTCAACCACGTCGGCTATGTCAACGGCGAGGCCGCCCTCGACTACCTGGTCGATGCCTTCCCGGACGCCGCCGAGGTCTTCGTCACCGGGTCCAGCGCCGGTGGGGTGCCGGCGCCCCTCTTCGGCGGGCTGGCCTCCGACGCCCTCCCCGATGCCGAGATCACCGTCCTCTCCGACGCCTCCGGCGCGTATCCCGACAACCCGCCGGTCAACGAGGCCATCGGTGCGCTGTGGGGCACCTTCGCCAACGTGCCGGACTGGCCCGAGAGCGAGGGCATCGAGCCCCGGGACTGGAGCATCCCCGGGCTGTTCGTCCAGGCCGGCCGCCACGATCCCGACCTCCGCTTCGCCCGCTACGACAACGCCTATGACGAGGTCCAGCAGACGTTCTCGTCGCTCGCCGGGTTGAGCGACGGCGACCTGCTGGACATCATCCGGGCGAACGAGGCGGGCATCGAGGAGGCCGGCGTCCCGGTCGCCAGCTACATCGCGCCGGGAACCGACCACACGATCCTCGGCTACGACGGCATGTACGACCTCGAGGTCGACGGCGTGTCCTTCCTCGACTGGCTGAACGACTACATCGCCGGCGCCGACGTGGCCGACGTGGCCTGTACCGACTGCGAGAACCCCGCCGACACCTGAGGCCCGCCCCCGGAGGGCGGGGGTGGAGGCACGGTTCTCCCGGCGGCGCTACGGGAGGAGGATGGCGGGATGTCGGTGGTCCTGTACCGGGCGCGCACGGATGCTCGACGCCGCTGGCGGGCGTGGTTGGGCCTGGCCCTCGTCATCGGCCTGACTGGCGGTCTCGTCACCGGACTGGTGGCCGGCGCCCGGAGGACGGCCACCGCCTACGAGCGCCTGCTGGATGCCAGTGCGCCTTCTGACGTGCTGGTGCTCGATGCCAGCGCGCTCGATCCCGGGGCCCGGGTCGACCTGGACGCGGCGGCCGCCCTGTCCGGGGTGGCCGTGTCGGCCCGCTCGACGGGACTCTTCGCCTTCGGCGGCTCCGTCGACGGTGTCGACCTGCCCGCGTTCTCGGTCGTGCCCTACAGCGGTCCGGCGAATGCGTTGGGGCGGCGGGTCGAGCGCAGCCATCTCGTCGAGGGGCGCCGGGCCGATCCGCAGGACCCCGAGGAGATGGTGGTGAGCTTCGAGGCGGCGCGACGCTTCGATCTGCATCCGGGTTCTGTCCTCGAGTTGGAGATGATGCGGGCGGACGGCTTGCTCGAGGCGACGGCCGAGTACCTGCCCGGCGTGGCCGACCGTGTGGCCGGCAGGGATCGACGGGAGCCGGACTTCGGGGCGGCGGGCGGCGCCCGGACCTACGCCTTCGAGGTGGTCGGGGTGACCTCGGCCCCCATGGACTTCCCTCCGGTGCCGGCGACGCTGCAGCCGATCGTCTACCCGACCCCTGCCTTCCACGAGGCGGCGGGCCGGATGCTGGCCGGCAACGGCGTGCTGATCGTCCGGCTGGACCCGGACACGACGGTCGAGGACTACCAGGGTCGTCTGCAGGCGGCCAACGGCGGGCGGGGGGTCACCTACGCCGGCGGGGGTGTCGACCGGGCGGCGTCCACGCAGCGTTCGATCGATCTCCAGGCGCAGGCGCTCAGCGTGCTCGCGGTCCTGGTCGCACTCGCCGGCGCGCTCATCGTCAGCCAGCTGTTGCTCCGCCAGGCGACCCACGAGCGCACCGAGCACGAGACGTTGGCGGCGCTGGGCTTCCGCCGTCGCCAGCTCCTCGCCCTGGCCGTGGTGCGGGTCGGGTCGGTGGCGGCCATCGCCGCGGTGACGGTCGTGGCCGTCGCCGTGGCCCTCTCGCCCCTGTTCCCGATCGGCACCGCCGCCGGGGCCGAGCCGGACCCGGGGGCGAGCCTCGACGCCATGGTGGTCCTCGTCGGGGTCCTGCTGACGACGATCGTGTGCCTCGGGGCGGGCCTGGGCGTCGAGTTGATCCGGGACCGTCGACCCCTGTCCCGACCGTCCTCGGCGGCCCTGGCGTCGGTCACCGCCCGTCTGCCCTTGACGGCGGGGTTGGGTACCCGCCTGGCGCTCCACCCCGGCCGAGGCGCACGGTCCGTGCCGGTCGGGTCGACACTGGCGGCGCTCTCCGTGGCGGTGGCGACGGCGGCGTTCGCGGTCACCTTCGTCGGCGGCCTCAACCGGTTGACCGAGACCCCGCGGCTCTACGGCTGGGAGTGGGACGTCCAGATCGGTGGTGTCGGCGTTCCCGACATCAGCGGTCCTCTCAGCGACGGGCTCGCGTCGAACCCGGGGGTGGCGAGCTTCGCCGTGGGCAGCATCGCCCAACTCGAGGTCGATGCCCGCCGGGTCGACGCCTACGCGCTGGACCCGGTGCAGGGCGCCGTGCCGGCCGGGGTGATCGACGGTCGCGCCCCGGTCGCGGCCGACGAGATCGTGTTGGGCTCGGTCACCCTCGCGGAGTCGGGCAGAGCGATCGGCGAGCGGGTGACCGTTGGACGGCAGGGCCAGGAGATGCCGATGACGATCGTGGGCACCGGGGTCTTCCCGAACCTCGGCGACGCCGGCCAGTTGGGGCGCGGCGCCCGGGTCACCTACGCCGGCCTCGATCAGATCGCGCCCGGCACCCCTCGCTCGGTGGTCCACGTCGTCTTCGCTCCGGAGGCGGACGTCCCGACCGAGGTGGCGGCCCTGCGCCGGGCCCTCGACGTGTATCCGTTGCTGGAGGATCAACCGCCCGGTGATCTGGTCAACCTCGGAGACGCCACCACGTTCCCGGTCGTGGTCGGTGCGACCGTCGCGCTGGTGGTGACGGCCACCCTCTTGCACACCCTGGTCTCCTCGATCCGTCGCCGGCGAACCGATCTCGCCGTGCTCAAGACGATCGGCCTCTCCCGACGGAAGGTCGCGAGCACCGTTGCGGCCCAGGCGACGGTGCTGGCCACGCTCGCCCTCCTGATCGGTCTCCCGATCGGCGTGGTGGGCGGGCGGCTGGCGTGGACGGTGGTGGCCGGGCGGATCGGGTTCCCTGCCGAGCCGGTCATACCGGGCGGGGCGCTCACCCTCGTCGCCCTGGCGGTGCTGGTCCTGGCCAACCTCGTCGCGATCGTTCCGGCGTGGGTCGCAGGCCGGACCCCTCCGGCCCGCATCCTGCGGACGGAGTGACGCGGTCTGACCCCGGTGCCACGGGGTGGAGGGGGCAGGTGTAGGTTCGGCCCGGGATGCGGCTGGGAAGGGTGATGGGTCTCGTGCTGGCCCTGGCCGCGCTGGTGGCCGTCGTCGGGGTGGTGCGCTTCGACGGCGCCCAGCCGAGGGAGGTGGGACCGCCGCCGCCGACGGTGGTTGCGACCACGACGACCACGACGACGGTGGTCCCGACCACCACCACGACACCCCCGCCGGAGCGGCTGACCCTGGCGTTCACCGGTGACCTGCTGCCGCACACCGCGGTGTTGGAGCGGGCCCAGGCCAACGGTGCCCCGAACGGCGCGGCCTACGACTTCCGGCCGATGTTCACCGATGTCGAACCTTTGCTGGCCGCGGCCGACCTGGCCATCTGCCACCTCGAGGTGCCGCTGTCGGCGGACAACGCCCTGATCGCCAGCTACCCGTCGTTCAGCTCGCCCAAGGAGTTGGGTCGGGCCATCCGGGTGGCCGGCTACGACGCGTGCTCGACGGCCTCCAACCACACCCTCGATCAGCGGGCCGACGGGGTGGTGGCCACCCTCGACGTGCTCGACCGCAACGGGATCGCCCACGGCGGTTCGTATCGCACCGCGGCGGCGGCCGCCCGGCCGGTGCTCTACGAGGCGGCCAACGGATTGACCGTCGGCCATGTGTCGGGCGCCTATGGGTTCAACGGCTACGTGCCCGACGAGCCCTGGCGGGTGGGGACCCTGGACCCGACCTCGCTCATCGCCCAGGCCCGGGCGGCGCGGGCGGCCGGGGCCGACCTGGTCGTCGCCAGCCTGCACTGGGGCGTGGAGTACCAGCACGACCCGACCGGCGACCAGCTGGCCCTGGCCGAGACGCTGACCGCCAGTGGGGCCTTCGACCTGATCGTGGGCCATCACGCCCACGTCGTCCAGCCCGTGCGTCGCTTCCACGGGGTGCCGGTGGTGTTCGGGCTCGGCAACTTCCTGTCGAACATGACCGATCCCGACGAGCGGGACGGCGTCATCGCCCAGGTGACCGCCACCCGTCCGGCCGGGGCGACGACGTGGCGCTTCGACATCGGGCTCACGCCCACCTGGGTCGACCCCTCGTCGTTCACCATCCGGCCGGCTGCCGAGTCGGTGGGCCGCCCCGATCTGGCCGCCGTCGACGGCGAGCTGCGGGCGTCGTGGCAACGCACGATCGGGGTGATGGCCGGACCCGGCGCGGCTCACCCCGCCGGCCCGCTTCCTCCCGGCTGAGGCGACGCGCCGGTGCTCGGGTCAGCCGTTGACGGCGATCTGGGCTCGGAGGCGGGTGTTGGTCAGGAAGAGGCCGACGAGGGCAACGAGGGCGGCGAAGAGGAAGGCGGGGCGCTCGGCACCGGTCAGGGAGACGATGATCCCCAGGATCGGGGCACCGAGGCCCTGGGAGAGGTCGAAGAACAGTGAGAAGGAGCCCACGGCGTGGCTGCGCTCGCCGTCGGGCGCGCCGTTGACGGCCAAGGTGAACAGCGCGGGGAACAGCAGCGACATGCCGATGGCCAGCAACACGGTGCCCGCCCAGAGACCGGCGACCGACCCCACGACGGCGACGGTGCCGATGCCCGCCGCGATGGCGGTCAGGGAGATGCTCGAGGCCCGGACCGGCCCGAGTCGGTCCGGGATCCGGGCGCCCAGGATGCGCACACCCAGGACGATCACGCCGTAGACGAGGAAGAAGGGCCCGGCGTCCGCGACGCCGATCTCGTCGACGTAGAGCGGCATGAAGGCGGCGAAGCCCGCGAACCCGAAGAGGCCGAGGAGCAGGACGGTCCCGGGCAGGACGGCTGCGGGGTGCACGATTCCCCGGCGCGGCGGCGGTTCGGCGACCCGACCCAGGTCCGCCGGGATGAACGAGGACAGCAGCGTGGCCACCGCGCAGCTGCCGGCGGCGAAGACCCAGTTCGCGTCGGACCCCCAGCGGTGATAGAGCGTTTCGCCGACCACCGGTCCGATGGCCAGCCCGCCGTAGATGGCCGTGGAGAAGAACGACGCCGCCTCGCCGCGACGATGAGGTGGGGCGAGGTCCTGGGCGGCCGTGGCGGCGCCGATGAAGAAGCCCGCCTCGCCGAGGCCGGTGGCCAGGCGCAGCACGACCAGGAACCAGACGGCGTTGACCAGACCGAGGGGGATGATGGAGAGGGTGGCGATGGCGGCCCCACCGACCGCCATCGTGCGGCGGCCGTAGACGTCGCCCCACCGGCCGGCGGTGGGGCGCACGATCGCGGCGGAGACGGCGAAGGCCCCGATGACGAGGCCGACCTCGATCCCTCCGCCGCCGAGGGCGTCCTCGACGTAGCGGGGCAGGACCGGCAGCAACGAGCCGATGGCCACGAAGTAGGCCAGCCCGGCCCCGGTGATGAGGACGAACAGCGGCGTGACCAACCGGTCTCCGGCACCGAACCGGTCGGGTGCGGGGTGCTCGGAGATCGCCATGACCTCTCGAGGCTAAGGATCGACCCGTTCCGGGTGACGCAGGTTGTCCTGGACGACATCAGGTGTCACCCAGAACGAATGGGGGGTCCACCCGTGGGCGGTCGGGACGGTGGTGGGTCAGCCGAGGCTGATGCGGGAGACCGTGTCGTCCTCGGTGTTGGCCACCCAGAGGTCGGTCTCGGTGACGGCGAGGCCACCGGGGGCGGCGCCCGTGTCGAAGGTCTCGACGACTTCGCCGGTGGCGGCGTCGATGTGGTCGACCGTGTCGTCGCCGGCCGACGAGACGTACACGTCGTTGCCGATGGCGGCGAGGGCTGTGGGGTCGACACCCACCGGGGTGCGGCCCACCTCGGTGTTGGTGGCGGGGTCGATGTGGATCACGGTGTCGGTGGCGGTGTCGGCCACCCACACGGCACCGTTGGTGGTTGTCACGCTGACCGGGTTGCCGCCGACGTCGATCTCGGCCACGACCCGGTTGTCAGTGGCGTCGATGCGGGTGACGACGCCCGCCGCGTAGTTGGCCACCCAGACGTCGGTGGCGGTGGCCGCGAGGCCCCGGGGGTCGTCCTCCACCTCGATGGTGGCCTCGACCTGGTTGGTGTCCCGCACGATGTGGCTGATGGAGTCGCTGCCGAGGTTGGTGACCCACACCGCGGTGTCGGTGACGGCGACGATGCGGGGCCGGTCCTCGACCTCGATGGGCACGAGGGTGCTGGCGGCGGCATCGATGCGGACCACCGTTCCGGCTGAGGTGTTGGCCACCCAAGCGGCCTCTTCGGTGGCGTCGATGCCGACGGGCTGGCCCCCGATGTCGACGGTCGCCACGACCTCGTTGGTCGCCGGGTCGATACGGGAGACGTTGGTGCCGTCGTTGTTGGTGACCCAGACCGCATCACCGGCGGCGGCGACACGGAAGGGACGGGACCCGACCGCGATGGTCGCCTCACCGGGGCCGGCGTCCTCGGTGGTCGCGACGTCGGTTCCGGCGGTGGCCCCGCCGCCCGCCCCGGAGTCGTCGCCGCCGCCGTTGAAGAGGACCACGGCGCCGGTGATGACGGCCACCGCGGTGATGGCCACGAGGACGAGGGGGAGCTTGGATCGCTTCTCGGCCGCTGCGGGGAGGGGGGCGTGGTACCCCTGGCCGGGGGGCGGGGTCTGGGCGTCGGGGGCGGCCACGGTCCCGGTCGCACCGCCGAGCTGGGTGGCCGCCGACGTCTCCGCCGTGGTGGCCTCGGCGACCTCGGGGGTGGGTGGCGGGCCGGGCGTGGCTGCGACCGCGGGCGCGGCCGGCGCCGTCGATGCCTCGGGGGGCGGTGACGGCGGGGCCGGGGTGACCGGCTGTGGCGGTGGCCCACCGGGCTCCCGGGGTGCCGCCGGGGCCGGGGGCACGACGGCGGCGGCCCCGACGACGGTGTCGCCGGGGCGGGGGGGCGGGGTGGTTCCGCTGCGGACGGGCAGGTCGGTCACCTTGTAGCCCAGCGACTGTTCGGCGGCCTGCAGCATGCGGCCGAGGTCCAGGGCGCTCTGGGGTCGGGCCGCCGGGTCCTTCGTCATGGCGGCCTCGACCGCCGCGGCGACGGGGTCGGGGATGCCCTGGGCCCGCAGGTCGGGGATGGGGTCTCCGGTCACCCGCAGCACCAGAGGCACGATCGACTCGTCGGTGTGGCGCACGAACGCGGGGGCACCGGTGAGGAGTTCGTAGAGGGTCGAGCCGAGGCCGTAGACGTCCGAGGCGAACGAGGCCCGGTCGCCGTTGAGGACCTCGGGTGCCGCGTGGGCGATGGTGGCGGTGACCATGCCCGTGGCGGTGAGCGTGCTCCCGGTGACGGCGGCGATCCCGAAGTCGGCCAGCTTGATCCGACCGAAGGTGTCGATCAGGGCGTTGTCCGGCTTGATGTCGCGGTGCAGCAGGTCGGCCTCGTGGGCGGTCTGGACCGCGGCGCAGAGCTGGACCATGTCCGCCAGCGCCTCCTCGGGGGGGAGAGGGCCGTCTCGGCGGAGCTTCTCGCCGAGGGAGCCGCCCTCCACGAACTCCTGCACCAGGTACGGCAGGCCCGTGGCGGTGGTGCCCGTCTCGTGGACGACCACGATGTTGGGGTGCCAGGACAGGCGGCCCATCGACAGGGCCTCGCGTTCGAAGCGGGCCCGGTCGGTCTCGCCGAACCCGGGGTTGGTGAGGACCTTGATGGCGACCTGACGCCCGAACTGGGCCTGATGGGCGCGGTAGACCACGGCGAAGCCGCCTCGTCCGATCTCCTCGAGATCCTCGTACCCGGCGATCTCCAAACCCGCACCCCAGTTCCTGCACGGCACGACGCTCGTGCCGGGTTGACCGTAGCCCCCGGGGACGCCTGTGGTCACCGAGGGATTCGTCCGGGAGGCGGCGAGAATGGAACACCCCGATGACCGGAGCAGCATGGGATTTCGCATCGAACAGGCCGAGCCCGTGGGTCGGGGCCTGCGCCGGGTCGCCGCGGAGCGACTCGACGCCGCCGTCGAGCGCCTCGACGGTCTGGCGGACCTGGACCCGGTCGACTCAGAGGCGGCGGTCCACGCGATCCGCAAGCGGGCCAAGGAGGTCCGGGGGCTGCTGCGCCTGGTCCGACCTGGGCTGGGCAAGGAGTACTCCCGGGCGAATGGCGCCCTGCGGGCCGCCGCCGCCGAACTGTCGACGTTGCGGGATGCCCAGGCCCTGGCCATCACCTTCAGGGACCTGCGTCGGGCCGAGGGCGAGGCGACCACGTCCCGGTCTGAGCTCGACCGGCTCCAAGTGGTGCTGGA
>CAWGLV010000002.1:0-39563 GCA_963823495.1 uncultured Microthrixaceae bacterium | reverse complement strand
AAGAAGGGCACCCGACCCGCAGCCCGGTCCTGGGCCATCGCCGCGGCCAGCGCGGCCGGCTCCATGGCGTACTCGTCGGCGACGGCCACCTCCCTGACCTGGCGCGGCCCCAGTCCGGCGACCCGCGCCCCCTTCTCGAGGCCCGAGTGGGTGTGGGCCGAGGCGTAGGCCACGAGGTCACCGATCGCCGCGCCGGCCCGCACCGCCCGCTCCCGAGCGGCCACCAGGGCACACAGCGTGGCTGAGGACACGCTGTCCTGGATGACCCCGCCCCCCGCGCCGTCGGACCGGAACCGGTCGGGCAGGCCGAGGAGCTCGACCATCCAGTCCAGGACGTGGGTCTCCAACTCGGTGCAGGCCGGGCTGGTCGCCCACAGCATCCCCTGGACACCGAGGCCGGCCGAGAGCAGCTCGCCCAACACCGACGGGCCCGAGCTGTTGGCCGGGAAGTACCCGAACCAGTTGGGCGACTGCCAGTGAGTGATCCCGGGCAGGACGACCCGGTCGACGTCGGCCAGGATCTCCGCCCAGGGCTCGGGCCCACGGGGCGGATGGGGGGGCAGCGACGAGCGGACGTCGCCGGGAGCGACCGACGACCCGACGGGGAGCTCCTCGACCCGCTCCAGGTAGCACGCGATCCACTCCACGATCGCCGCCCCCTGGCGGCGGAACTCGTCGGGGGTCATGTGGAACGACGGCTCGGGCACGCCCCCAGCCTGCCCGGTGGGCGCCGGCCTCGACGGTTCACCCGTCTCGGGGGAGGCGATTCTCCGCCCGGGTGCCTATCGTCAGGGCCATCGGGCGATGGAGTCCGGTACAACGAAAGGATCTTCCCCAATGGTTTTGGGCTACGACTACCCCCTCGGTGGGGTGTTCTGGACGATGTTCGTCCTGTTCATGTGGATCATCTGGTTCTGGCTGCTGATCAGTGTCTTCAGCGACCTGTTCCGGGACAAGGAGACCTCCGGCGGCATGAAGGCCGTCTGGACGATCTTCGTGATCATCCTCCCGTTCCTGGGCGTGTTCGTCTACCTGCTGGCCCGCGGCGGCGGCATGGCGGAGCGCTCTTTGGCCCAGCAGCAGGCGGCGCAGGCTCAGTTCGACTCCTATGTCCGTCAGACGGCGGGCGGCGGCGGGTCGGCCGCGGAGATCGCCAACGCCAAGGAGCTGCTGGACGCCGGCACCATCACCCAGCAGGAGTACGACGCGCTGAAGGCCAAGGCCCTCAGCTGAGTGCCCGTCCCGCCGCCTCCACCTCCGGGTGGGGGTGGCGGGACGACCTGCTCCCATCCGGTCCTCCGGGGCCGATTGGCGAGGAAGACCCCCCAACCGCCAGGAGAACCGCTGATGCACCCGTCCGTCGCCGAACGCCGGGCCGACGGCCGGGCCCGCCGCAAGCTGGTCCCCCGCTCGTCCCACGCCGAGTGGGCACCGCCCGGCGGCCGACCCGACCCGGTGGCCATGATCGAGGCGGCCAACGTCGACCGCCTCCAATGGCTGCTGCCGATCCGTCACGGCCGCATGGCCACGAGCGCGTTCGCCTTCTACCGGGGCACCGCCGACCTGATGGCGGCCGACCTCGCCCCGTCGCCGACCAGTGGGCTCCGGGCCCAGATCTGCGGGGATGCCCACCTCGCCAACTTCGGCTTCTACCGGGCCCCCGACCGGCGCCTCGTCTTCGACGTCAACGACTTCGACGAGACCCTCCCCGGCCCCTGGGAGTGGGACGTCAAGCGACTGGCCGCCAGCTTCGCCGTCTGTGCCCGGCACTCCGGCCTGACGATGAGCGCGGCCGGACGAGCCGCCCGCCGGTCCACCGAGGCCTACCGCACGGCCATGCACGAGTTCGCCGAGGCCAAGACCCTCGAGGTCTGGTACCGCCGGCTCGAGGCCGACGACGTCCTCGCCGCCCTGCCCGAGGCCATGCGCAGCCAGGGTGAGAAGCAGGTCCGGTCCTGGAGCCGCAAGGACAGCATCCATGCCTCCAAGAAGCTGGCCGAGGAGGTCGACGGCGTGCGCCGGATCCGCAGCGCCCCTCCCGAGGTCGTCGCCCTGCGGGACATCGACGGCGAGGGATTCGACGTCGCCCCCGACCAGATGCAGGAGCTCGTCGTCGACGCGTTGCAGGGCTACCGAAAGAGCCTCGCCCCCAGCCGCCAGTTGCTGCTCGACCGCTTCGACCGACTCGACGTCGCCCTCAAGGTCGTCGGCGTCGGCAGCGTCGGCACCCGGTGCTGGATCGTCCTGTTCCAGGGCCGCGACGGGGACGACCCGCTCTTCCTCCAGGTGAAGGAGGCGGGCCGCTCGGTCCTCGAGGCCCACCTGCCCCGGTCCCGCTACCGGCACGCGGGCCGCCGGGTCGTGGAGGGTCAGCACCTCATGCAGGCCAGCACCGACATCTTCCTGGGCTGGACCACCGGCGCCGGCCAACGGGCCCTCTACGTGCGCCAGCTCAAGGACGGGAAGGGCTCGGTCGACACCGAGCGCCTGACCGGCGACGCCCTCCTGGGCTACGCGAACCTCTGCGGGCAGACCCTGGCCCGGGCCCACGCCCGCTCGGGCGACTCGGTGGCCATCGCGGCCTACCTGGGCTCCGGCGACGCCTTCGATCGGGCCATGGCCCAGTTCGGCGAGGCCTACGCCGAGCAGGCCGTCACGGACCATGCCCGCTTCCTCGACGCCATCGATGCCGGGCGCCTGTCGGCCACACAGGCCTGAACCAGCCGGCCGCCCTCAGACCAGCTCGGCCTTGCGGGAGTAGCGCAGGCTCAGATAGCCCGGCAGCACCGGGAGCCAATAGGTGACCAGGCGGAACACGACCACCGCCGCGGCCGCCGTCGCGTTGTCGACGCCCGCTCCGGTCAGCACGGCGATCAGCGCCGCCTCGACGCCCCCAACGCCCCCCGGTGACGGCACGGCGGAGCCCACGGTGCTGCCGACCAGGTAGAGCATCCCCAGGTCGGCGAACCCGAGATCGATGCCGAAGGCCCGGCAGCTGGCCACGAAGGCCGAGATGGTGAAGAGCTTCGACAGGCCCGCGCCGCCGAACAGCAGGGTGAGCTTCGTCGGTTGCGACGCCACACCGCGGAGGTCGCTGCCGAACCGGTCCCGTCCCGCCTCCCACCAGGTGATGGCCAGGCGGCGCACGCTCGGGATGAGGGCGATCACGCCGAGGACGGCGGCCACCACCAGCAGGAGCACGGCCACCGACGAGACGTCGGGAAGCTGCAGGGCACCACCGGCGGAGTTGCCGGCCCAGAGGACGAACGTGGCGACGAGGACCACCTGCATGACCCCGCTGGCGGCGCTGGTCAGCCCGACGGCGGCGGCGGCCACCGCCACGTCGGTGCCACCCTTCTGGAGGTATCGCACCCGCATCGCCATCCCGCCGGCGTTCATCGGGGTGAAGCGGTTCAGGAACGACTGGGCGAACATCACCACCGTGGTCCGCCCGAGCGGGAGCGGACGCAGGACCGAGCCCATGAGGCTCAGGGCCCCGGAGGGGAACGGCAGCATGGCCAGTACCACCGTGGCCGGCAGGCGCGACCAGTCCGCATCGCGCAGGGCGGCCGAGATGTCGCCCCAGTTGCTGACGAAGGCCAGCACGACCAGCACCAGGAACACGAACCCGAAGGCGCTGAGCACCTGGGCGATGCTGATCCGCTCCAACGGGAAGAGCTCCACCGCCTCGGCTCCCGTCGCCGCCTGGGCGGTCTCCCGCACCTCGGTCACCAGACCCTTGTCGTCCTTGACCAGTCGTCGGGTCGACCGTGAGAGGGCGAGCGGCTGGATGAGTGGCAGCGCCGCCACCAGCCGGTCCGGGTCCACGACCTCGCCGGCGGCCGTCACGGCCCGGGACGAGCCGACGGCAGCGGCGGTGGCGACCAGCAGGTCGGCCACATCGGCCGCGAGGGCCAGATCGTCGGCCCCCAGGCCCGACCACCGCAGGCCGATCAGCGTCGGGCGACCCTCCCCGTCGATCAGGACCTGATCGGTGCTCAGTCGTCGGTGCGCGATGCGGGCGTCGTGCAGTCGGCCCACCTCGGCCCAGAGGCGGCGCAGGACCTCGTCGGTGACCTCGCCGGGTGCCAGCTCGGCCAAGACCCGACCCTCGACGTAGCCCACGGCCAGGAGCGCGTCCTCATCCGGGGTCTCGGCCACCGCGCGCACCGGTGCCACGCGCACCCCGCCCTCGGCGGCCAGGAACGTCGACAACGCCTCGTTCTGGACCTGGGTACCCGGCCGTACCCCGGGGCGTCGGTCCTCGATCCCCTTCACCCGCAGCATCCGCCAACCGCGGTAGAGCAGGTCGGCGTCCCGCTCGTCGCGGCCGACGAAGGACACGTGGACCGCGGAGCCGTCGGCCGCGGCCGCTCGGAAGGTGGGCCGGTCGGCCCCCGGGACCGGGTCCAGTCCCTGGACCGCCAGTCCGGCCCTCGCCAGGGCGTCGACCAGCACCTGGGGCACCAGGCGGCGAGCCGGTGCGCCGAGGGCGAGGAGCACCGCTGACCCGGCCGTGATGCCGAGGAGGACCGCCACCGCCACGTTGACCGGCACCGCCGCGCCGGTGGCCAGTCGGACCACCGCCACCGAGCCGACGCCGATCCAGAGGGCCCGGCGCCACCGTCGGTGCAGCAACGGGGCCAGCGCGGTGACCACCGCGGTCAGCGCGGCCAGGTAGGCGGCGGACGGGAACGCCCGGCCCGTGAGCCAGGAGTCGAGCTCGACGGCGGCCGCGGCGGGCGAGGGCGCGACCCGGTCCAGCCAGTCGGTGAGCAGCGCCATGGTGACCGCGGCGACCCCAAGGGCGACGAGGGTGACCGCCAACGGTCGCCAGGACCGCCGCACGAGTGCCCAGCCGAGGCCGATGAGGGGCAGGGTCATGCCGATCAGCTGCAGGGTCCCGGCCGCGGCGGCCCGGACCGGTACGGGCAGTCGGTCGACCGTACCCACCAGGTCGTCGGACAATGCGGTCAGCGCTCCCGGCTCGACCGCGGCGAGCAGCAGCACCACCAGCAAGGCCGTCGCCGCTGCGAGCAGCCGGGCGAGATCCGCCGGATGCCTCCGCCATTCGATCCCGGGGGTGACCTCCACCGAGGTCAAGCTACTGTCACGGCCGGATCCACCCCACCGGTCACGTCGGCGCCGCGCCTCACGATCGACCGGTCACCGACGAAAGAAGGCTGTGCCGTGTCCGACACCCCCACTGAGGTCGACCCGCCCGAGGGTGACGCGACGCCGGACATCGCCGCTCTCCAGGCCGAGCGGGATGCCCTGGCCCACGAGGTGGAGGTCCTGCAGGACCGCAAGCGAAGCAAAGGCCGGGTCCGGGGCGTCGTCGCCGTGGTCGGCGTGGTCATCTGCTGTGTGCTCCTGGTCACCGCCAGCCTCGGCGTCTGGGCCCGACGGAGCTTCCTCAAGACCGACAACTTCAGCACCCGGGCCGGGCAGCTGATCGACGACCCCGGGGTCCAGACGGCCCTCAGCGCCTACCTCACCGACGAGTTGAACCAGCTGATCGACCCCCAGACGATCTTGGCCGACGCCCTGCCCGAGCAGGCCCAGATCCTGGCCGTCCCGCTGGCCGGCGCGGTCGAGGGCTTCGTCGGCGACCAGGTCTCGACCTTCGTGGCCTCCGACACCTTCGCCCAGCTCTGGAAGGCGTCGGTCGAGACCGCCCACCGGGAGGTCGTCCGGGTCCTGGAAGGAAACACCCCGCTGCTCGAGGAGAGCAACAACCGGATCGTCATCAACCTGCTCCCCGTGATCAACCAGGTCCTGGCCCAGATCGGCGAGGCCTCACCGGAGATCTTCGGACGCACCGTGGACCTGCCCACCATCACCGTCGACGACGTCCCCGACGCGGCCCGGCAGGCGATCGGTGATGCCCTCGGCGTCACCCTCGACGAGAACTTCGGCACGTTCACCGTCTACGACGACGGCGCCCTGAGCTCGGCCCAGGAGGCGGTGAGCCTCGCCGACAAGCTGGTCTGGGTCCTGGTGGTCCTGACCCCGCTGGCCATCGCCGCCACCATCGCCGTCTCCACCCGCCGGCGCCGCACGCTGCTGCAGCTCGCGGCCGGGATCGCCCTGAGCATGGTGCTGGTCCGCCGCCTGGTGTTCCTCTTCCAGAAGGACCTGCTGAACTACGTCCGCGTCGAACGGAACATCCCCGCGGTCGAGGCGACCAGCGACGCCTTCCTCGACCCGCTGCTCAACGGGGCCCTGTGGATCGGGATCGGTGCGCTCGTGATCGCGGCGGTCGCCACGCTGACCGGGCCCTACCCGTGGGCGGCCCGGCTCCGCGACGGCACGGCCTCCCTCACCCGCACGGCGATCTCCGCCGCCGGCGACCGCACCCAGGACCAGGCCACCCTCGACTGGGTGGGGGCGAACGTGGACCGACTCCGCATCGGCGGCGCCGTGGTCGGCCTCGTGCTCCTGTGGTGGCTGAACCTGTCCTGGCTCGGCTTCTTCCTCCTGGCCGCCGTGATCGGCGGCTTCGAGCTGCTCGTCAGCCGGCTGGCCGAGCAGGCCGCCGGCGTGGACGACGAAGGGACCGAACCAGTCACCTGACGGCCCCGATCGGCGAGCAGCAGACTCGGTCAGGACGGCGACGCCGTGCGCAGGACGGCCGCCGGGCGACGGCGATGCGGCCGCGGTGAGCGCCGCCGGGCCCCGATCTCCCGACGGTCGGGCTAGAGGAGGCCCAGGGCCTCCGCCCGTTCGATGGCCTCGGTCCGACTGGTCACCTCGAGCTTGCGGTAGATGTTCTTGAGGTGGGTCTTCAGGGTGTTGACCGACACGTAGAGCCGGGTCGCGATCTCGGCGTTGGAGAGACGGCTCGGCAGGTAGGCGAGCACGACCGCCTCCCGCTCGGACAGCTGCTCGACGAGGACGGTCACCGTGGAGCGGGTCAACGGGACGACCTCCTGGGCCAGGACACGCAGGAACGGCGTCGGGTGCGCGTGGTACAGCGCCCGCACGAGGCGGAGGACCTCAGCCCCGGCATCGAGGAAGAGCCGACCCCAGCGCTCGGCCTCGGCGGCGAGCACCACGGGCCCGAGGACCGCGAGGGCGGCACGACGATCCCCGTCGATGTCGTGGAGGACCGCTGTCCAGAGGCCCCGCCTCAGGCGGGACGTCAGCTCGGCCTCGTCAACCGCCGACCACTCGTCGACGATATTCCGCAGCCCTTCGGTGTCGCCCAGGGCACTCGCCACCGATGCCCGGGCCCCGAGGAGCTCGGCGGTGACCAGCCCGTCGTGGCCACCGAGGACGGCCGACGCGGCGTCTCCGTTCCCCGTCAGGAGGTGGAGCCGGGCCTCCAGCGCGACCAACCGCGCCTCGGCCGCCGGCAGCAACGGCGGCCGCCCCTGGGCCCGCGCGCGCCTGAGCCGGTCGAGTCCTTCCGCAGCCCGGCCGCCGACGAGAGCGGCGTGGGCCTGCTCGCCGAACGCCAGCGACAACACGGCGTCGCGGTTGTTCAGTCGGCCCCGGGCGATCCCGAGCTGGAGGTGGGCGTCGGCCTCGGTCGTCTCCCCCTGTTCCGCCATCGTCCGGGCGAGCGCGAGGTGGGCGACGGCGACCGCGGCGTGCTCCTCGAGCCCGATGTCGGCGGCCACCTTCAGCGAACGGCGAGCCGCGGCGAAGGCAGCGCGGAGGTTCCCGGTGGACACCTCGATCCAAGCTCGCTCGCCCAGGGCATGGACCAGCCAGACCGGTGAGCCCGGGGACCGTTCCACCGCCGTCAGCAGCTCGCGCGCCCCGTCGAGGTCCGCCCGCTCCACCCGGGCGCGGGCGAGGCCGAGTGTGGCCAGGGCGCGGGTGGCGGTCGGGGTGAAGACCCCGAGCACGGGGCCGTCGGCGAAGTCGACACCTGCGTCGAGCAGCCGGAGGGCCCGCTCGCCGGCCGCCTCGGCGACCTCGGGTGGCGAGTGGTAGGAGATCCAGCTGGCCCGCGCGGCCGCGGCGAACGCCTGGCCCGCCTCGTCGAACCGCGCGACGCTCTCGAACCGACTCAGGAGCGCCTCCCCCGCGATGGCGGTGCCACACATCGTGTGGAGCGCGACCATGGCCAGCACGACATCCGGGCCGGACGCGAGGAACTCGGTGGGTACCTGGGCCATCCACCCCAGCACGGTCGTGGCCCGACCCTGCTCGAAGTAGGCGCCGCCGACCGCCTTGGCCAGGGCGACGATCGCCGGCCAATCCTCGTCGGCCAGGAGGTACTCCGCCGCCTCGTCGGTGTCGCCGTGCTCGAGGTGCCAGGCTGCAGCGCGCTGGAGCAGCGCGTGCTCGTCGCTCGGCCGGGTGGCCAGGAGCTCATAGCGGAGCAGGTCCCGGAAGAGGGGGTGATAGCTGTACCACCGCCGGCGGTCGTCATGGGGCTGGATGAACAGCGAGGCCGCCTCGAGCCGCGCCAGCATCGGCCGGCCGTCGTCCCTCCCGGTGAGGGCATCACAGAGCCCGCCGGTCAGGTTGCGCAGGACCGAGGTCCGGATGAGGAAGTCCCGCACCTCGGGCGGTTGCGCCGCCAGCACCTCCCCACTCAGGTAGTCGGCGACGTGGCGGTCATCGCCCGCGAACGCCTCGATGAACGCCTTCGGGTCCGGATGGTCGCGCACCCCCAGGGCGGCGAGCCGGACCCCGGCGGGCCACCCCTCGGTCCGCTCGTGCAGCGCCTGGATCTGTGCCGGCGACAGGGCGACGTCGGCGACCAGACCAACGGCCGCGCCGGTCTCCTCGGCGGAGAGGGCCAGAGCGTCCTGGCGGATCTCGACCACCTCGTCTCGGAGGCGGAGCCTGGGCGTCGCGGGCAGATGGTCGTCCCGGCTCACGAGCACGAGACACACACCGGCTGCGGCGGACTCCGCCATCTGGCCGAGCTCCTCCAGGAGCTCCGGGCTCGTCAGGTTCTCGAGGTCCTCCACCACCAAGGTGACCGGAGCCGCCGCCGCCAGCTCGGCCAGGACCACCTCCTGCAGCCCCTCGCCCAGTGCGAGGCCGTCCAGGCCGAGCTGACCGGTGCCTCGTTCCTGCACGCCCGGCGCCAGGACGTCCAACGCCCGGAGCAGTCGCCGACCGAAGCGCACAGCATCATCGGCGGCCCGGGCGGTCGTCCACACCACACGGCGATCGGGATGGGAGGTCTGCCACTGGCGCAGGAGCACGGACTTGCCGTAACCGGCCGGGGCCACCAGTCGCACCAGTCGCTTGCCCATGGCCCGGTCCAGGCGCTCGACGAGCGCGGGACGGTCCACCATCCCCTCGATCGGTTCGCGTGTCCGGCCTCCGCCCGCGTCTCGCGTGCCCGCCATCGCCTGCTGCCACCTCGTGGGTCTCGGCCACCGGCCGACCGTCACCTCGGAGACTAGGTCGGGCCGGGCGCTGCGACCAGGGCCGGCCCACGGCGACTCGGCCGCTCAACTCGGCCGGTCGACGCGCTGCAGCCCTTCGATCGCGACACCGAGATCGCCGAGACGCCGCAGGACACCCTGGAGCGCGGCCTGATCGGGGATCCACCCCCGGACCCGGGTCTGGCCGGCCTGGCAGTCGAGGACCTCGAAGCCCGGCAAGGCGGCCAGCAGCCGCGGACCGAGTCGGCCCGTGAGCGTGACCTCGTACTCCGCACCCTGGTCCACCGAAGTGAGCGTGATCGATCGGCGACCGCTTGGCGTCACCCGCGGGGGATGATCCGGCGGGTATCACCCCCGGCAGGTGATGGCGACCTGCGCTCGCAGGCGATAGAAACCTCTCTGGGCACCGCGCCCAGGAGGAGGTCAGGGTGAGCGACGACATCGAAGACATGGGGCCGATCGACTGGATCCTCATCGAGTTCTCGGGCCCACCGACCGGGGCCGCCGCTCCGCACCTGCTCGACCTGGTCGAGCGGGGCCTGATCCGCATCCTCGACCTGGTCCTGGTGAACAAGGACGCCGACGGCACCCTCACGATCCTCGAGCTGGCCGACGTCGACGGCGACGGCGAGCTCGACCTGACCGTGTTCGACGGCGTGCGCTCCGGCCTGCTGGGCGAGGACGACGTGGCCGAGGCCGCCGAGGCCCTCGAGGCCGGGACCAGCGCGGTCATGATGCTCTACGAGAACACCTGGGCGGCTCCGTTCGCGGTCGCCGTGCGCAAGGCCGGCGGCCAGCTCGTGGCCTCCGGCCGCATCCCTGTCCAGTCCATCCTCGCGGCGCTCGACGAGCTCGACGCCGCCGACCAGAGCTGAGGAGACCACCACCATGATGCGTCGAGGAGGCCTCGTCCGAGGCGTCGCCCGCACCGCTGTCGTCGCCGGTACCGCCACCGCGGTGTCCGGCCGGGTCGCCCGCCGGCAGAACAACCAGTGGGCCGAACAGGAACAAGCCCAGTACGAACAACAGGCGGCCGCGCCGCCCGTGTACCAGGAACCGCCTCCCGCCCCGGCGGAGTCCGGCGAGGTGGACGAGCTGAAGCAGATCGCCGATCTCCACGCCCAGGGCATCCTCACCGACGAGGAGTTCGCGGCGAAGAAGGCACAGATCCTCGGCATCTGAGCCCGGTCCGGTCGGGTTCGGCGACGACCAGTACGGCGGTCTCGCCGCCGACTACCACTGGCTCCATGACCCCTTCACGCTGAAGGTCGGGACGCGCACGCCCGGGGTCCAGGCTGCGCTTCGCGAACTGCCACCTGGCGCCCGCATCCTCGATGCCGCCTGTGGCATCGGGGTGGACGCCGTGGCGTTGCACCGCCGCGGGTGTCGCGTCACCGCGTCGGACGTCAGTGCCGCCATGGTCGACCAGTGCCGGGCCCGCGTCGCGGCAGCGGGCCTGACCCTCCCCGTCCTGCAGTGCGCCTGGTCCGATCTCGGCCGGCGGTTCGGCGCCGAGTTCGACGCGGTGTTGTGCACCGGCAACTCCCTCGCCCACACCCCGACGCCGACCGCCCGACGGCGCGCCCTGGCCGGATTCGCCGAGATCCTGGTCGATACCGGGACCCTGATCCTCGACGCCCAGGACTGGGAGCTCCTCCACCGGCGCGGGAGCCATCGCGACGATGATCCCCTGGTCGTCGCCGACGAGGGGATCCGGTGCACGCGGCACTTCGACTGGCGGGTCCCCGAACGCTTCGGCGACCCGATCACCCTCGAGCTGACCCTGACCTTCAGCGACGACCAGGGCGAGTGGGCCAGGAGCCATCTCGTGACGTTCTGCCCGTTCACCACCGACGAGCTCGTCGGTGACCTGGAAGCCGGCGGGTTCGAGGCCGTCACGGTCGTGCAGAACCCCGGCGACGACCGACAGGCCGTCATCGCCCGAATGCCCCGGCCGCCATCGGACCTGCCCACCGGTCGCCAAGCGACGACGTGATCCCGAGGAGACGCTCCGGCTGCGCCCGCCGCGGTGTGACGCCCCGGGACCGCGCGTGCGAACATGACCGACCTCGCCGGCGCCTGCAGTCGGCGACTGTCGAGGAGAACCCATGAGCGAGCCGAAGAAGCCCAACATCCTGGTCATCTGGGGTGACGACATCGGCATCACGAACCTGAGCTGCTACAGCGACGGGCTGATGGGGTACCGGACCCCCAACATCGACCGCATCGCGGAGGAGGGCATCCGCTTCACCGACTACTACGGCGAGCAGAGCTGCACGGCCGGGCGCGCGGCCTTCGTCACCGGCCAGAACCCCTACCGCACCGGCCTGACGAAGGTCGGCATGCCCGGCGCCGACATCGGCCTCCGCCCCGAGGACCCGACCATCGCCACCGCCCTCAAAGCACAGGGCTACACCACCGGACAGTTCGGCAAGAACCACCTCGGGGACCGAGACGAGTTCCTACCCACGATGCACGGCTTCGACGAGTTCTTCGGCAACCTGTACCACCTCAACGCCGAGGAGGAGCCCGAGCTCGACGACTACCCGACCGAGGCGGAGTTCCCCGACTTCCGGAAGAACTTCGGCCCGCGGGGCGTCATCCACTCCTGGGCGAACGGCGACGGCACCCAGCGCGTCGAGGACACCGGCCCGCTGACCAAGGAGCGGATGAAGACCGTCGACGACGAGATCGTGCCCGAGGCCCTGCGGTTCATGACCGACGCCAAGGACGCCGACACCCCGTTCTTCGTCTGGCTGAACACCACCCACATGCACTTCCGGACCCACCTCAAGGACGGCAGTCGGGGCAAGGCCGGCCGCTGGCAGTCCGAGTACCACGACGCCATGGTGGACCACGACGAACTGGTGGGGGACGTGCTGACGTTCCTGGACGAGCACGGCCTGGCCGAGGACACGATCGTGGTCTACTCCACCGACAACGGACCCCACATGAACACCTGGCCCGACGCCGGGATGACCCCGTTCCGCAACGAGAAGAACTCGAACTGGGAGGGCGCCTATCGGGTGCCGGCCGTCATCCGCTGGCCGGGCCGCATCGAGCCCGGGCAGGTCCGCAACGGCATCGTGAGCCACAACGACTGGTTCGTCACACTGCTGGCCGCGGCGGGCGCGCCCGACATCGCCGGCCGGCTCCGCGCCGGGACCGACCTGAACGGCACCACCTACAAGGTCCACCTCGACGGCCACGACCAACTCCCGTATCTCACCGGGGAGGCCGACCAGAGCCCCCGGCAGCACTTCTTCTACGTGTCCGACGACGGTGACCTCACGGCCATCCGCTTCGACTGCTGGAAGCTGGTGTTCCTGGAGCAACGGGCCACCGGCACCCTCCAGGTCTGGGCCGAGCCCTACACCGAGCTCCGGGTCCCGAAGATCTTCAACCTGCGCACCGATCCCTACGAGCGGGCCGACCTCACCTCCAACACCTACTACGACTGGCTCCTGGACCACGCTTGGTTGCTGGTGCCGGCCCAGGCCTTCGTCGGTCAGCACCTGGCGACCCTGGTCGAGTTTCCGCCCCGCCAGAAGCCGGCCAGCTTCAGCCTCGAGGACGTCATGGCCAAGCTGGAGGCCGGCATCCCCAGCGCATGAGCGTCGGCGGCGACGCCGGGCACGGGGCGTCCACCGCGGTCGTCTGGTTACCGGGCGCAACGTTCCGGATGGGCTCTGACGCCCACTACCCGGAGGAGGCCCCCGCCCACCGGGTGCGAGTCAGTGGGTTCGGCATCGACCGGTTCGAGGTGACCAACGCCGACTACTCGGCCTTCGTCGACGCGACCGGTTACGTCACGGTCGCCGAACGCCCGCTGGCACCGGAGGACTACCCCGGTGCGCCGGCCGAGAACCTCGTGCCGGGCTCGCTGGTCTTCACCCCGACGCCCGGCCCGGTGGACCTGCGCCACCTGAGCCAGTGGTGGACCTGGACCCCCGGGGCGTCCTGGCACCACCCCGAAGGCCCGAACAGCACGATCGCCGACCGCGCTGATCAGCCCGTGGTCCACGTCGCCCACGAAGACGCCGCCGCGTACGCAACCTGGGCGGGGACCGCGCTGCCCACCGAGGCCGAGTGGGAGTACGCCGCACGGGGCGGCCTCGACGGGGCCGAGTTCACCTGGGGCAACGAGCCCACGCCGGGTGGGAAGATCATGGCCAACCGCTGGGACGGGCCCGACTTCCCCTGGCGCAGCACCGGCGAGAGCGGGTTCCTGGGCACCGCGCCGGTGGGCTCGTTCCCCCCGAACGGGTTCGACCTCCACGACATGGCCGGCAACGTCTGGGAGTGGACCGACGACTGGTACACCGGTGCCCACCCCGCCGACGCCGACCAGGCCTGCTGCGTGCCCGAGAACCCTCGGGGCGGCGACCTCGACGCCAGCTATGACCCCACCCAGCCCCAGTTCCGGGTGCCCCGCAAGGTCATCAAGGGGGGCTCGTTCCTCTGCGCCGACACCTACTGCCTGCGCTACCGGCCCGCAGCCCGGCGCCCCCAGATGATCGACACCGGCATGAGCCACCTCGGCTTCCGCTGCGTGTGGCGGCGCGACGATGACCCCGCCCCCGACGAGGAGACCCCATGACCGCCACCGAACCGACCCTGCCGTCCTGGCGGGAAGGGGCCACTCGGGACGCCCTGCTCGGCTTCCTGGCCGCCGCCGATGACCTGCCGGTCACCGAGCGGGTCGCCGCCTTCGACAACGACGGCACCCTCTGGTGCGAGAAGCCCACCTATGTGCAGTACGACTTCTTCGAGGACGCCCTCCGGCAGGCGGTGCTGGTCGACCCGGACATCGCCCGGCAGGCCGAATACGCCGCCGTGCTCGACGGCGACGCCGCGGCGATGGACGCGCTCGGCCTCCCGCGGATCGCCTTGGCCCTGGCCGACCTCTTCACCGGCCTGGAGCCCGACGCGTTCACCGCCAGGGTCCAGGAGTTCATGGGCCGGGCCCGGCACCGGACACTCGGCCACTCGTTCGGGGCGACCGCCTACCAACCGATGCTCGAGCTGCTGGACGAGTTGCGCCGCCACCGGTTCACGATCTTCCTGGTCAGCGGGGGCGGCACCGAGTTCGTCCGGGCGATCAGCGACGATCTCTACGGCGTCGCCCCCGAGGCCGTCGTCGGGACGCTGGTCGACTACGAGTTCTCCCGCGGCGACGACGGGCGGCCGGTGCTGCGACGCACCTCCGACGTCCAGGGGCCGGCCAACGAAGGACCGGCGAAGGTCAACCACATTCAGGCCCACCTCGGCCGTCGCCCGATCCTGGCCGCAGGCAACTCCGGCGGGGACCGCGAGATGCTCGAATGGGCCTGCGCCGGGGACGGGCCCGGTCTTGCCCTACTCGTCGACCACGACGACGATGAGCGGGAGTTCCGCTACCTGAGTGAGGCCGGGACCTTCACCGAGGCCGAGCCGATAACGACCGTCGCCGCCCGACTGGGCTGGACCGTCATCAGCATGGCCCGGGACTGGGCGACGGTGTTCTCGCCCACCGACTCCTGAGCGTCAGCTCCGGGGGTCCAGGCCCAGGGCCGCGCTCAGCAACTGCCGCAGCATCCGGGCGGTGGCGCCCCAGATGGTGTCGCCCACGACCTCGAAGAACACCAGCGTCCGGTCGTGGCCGTCCGGGAAGCGCCAGATCTCCTCGTGGAAGGCCTCCGGGTCGAGCAGGTCGGCCAGGGGCACGTGGAGGATGTGCTCGACCTCGCCGGGGTCGGCCACGAGATCGTGCGGGCGCCCGGGCAGGAGGCCGACGAAGGGGTGGACCATCGACTGGCTGGAGAACGTGCTCAGCCGGTCCAACTGACCGACCACCTCGACCGATGTGGGCTCGAGACGGATCTCCTCATGGGCCTCCCGCAACGCCGTGGCGATCAGGTCGGCGTCGTGGTCCTCCTGGCGACCCCCCGGGAAGCTGACCTCACCCCGGTGGTTGCGCAGGTGGGCCGCCCGCCGGGTCAGGACCACGGCCGGGCCGCGCTCGCCCTCATACAGGGGGGCCAGGACCGCGGACTGGCGGGGGGAGGCCACCGGCACCGGTCCGTCGATGACCTCGAGCTCTCCCATCGCCGCCAGGCGCCCGGGCAGGGCGGCGAGGTCGACGAGCCGTTCGGCCGGGGACAGCTCGGCCCACGGCGGCGGCCCGCCCGGGCGCATGTCGTCGGGGCGGGGGATGACCTGGTCCCCGCCCCGGGACGGGGTCAGGAGTCGGCTCCTCCGGCGAGCTGCTCGAGGAGCTCGCGCAGGCCGCCGACCTTGAGGTTCTTCATGACCGTTCCCGGGGTGGTCTCGCCCCGCTCCCACTCCATCCAGTGCTCGAGCAGCTTGGCGGGGTCGGGCGGCGGTCGTCCGACGTCCATCCGGCGAAGCGTACCGTCGCTGGCCGGCGTCGGGGGCCGGGAGCGACGACTGCCCGCGGACACCCCGGTAGGTTCTGCCCGCCGACCGCCGACCGCCGGCCCCGACCCGACCCCGGCCGGCGACGACCCAAGGAGACGGGCCATGCGGTTCCTCATCACCCACCCGGACGACCTCATCGCCGATACACGCCCGCAAGGACGCCGTCGCGGGGCTGGTCCTCGGCGTCAGAACGTCCCGACGGCTTGGACTCCGACGTGCTCGCCGGAGTGAACCCGGTCGCGGGTCTCACGGGTACCTGTTCGGCATGGTCGGCGGCGCCCTCTTCACCAGCACGACGTTCATCGCCGTGCACGCCAACGGGGCATCAGCATCGGCGCCGCCCTGTCCGACCTGGCCCGGCGGGGACTGGGGCCGCGGACCATCGCCGAGGAGCACGGGCTCCCGGTGTTCGCCGTCGACGACGACGCGGCTCCCCTCACGCCGGCGATGGTCCGCGAGGCCGCCGAGGAGCCGTGAGCACGCTGCTCGACGTGAACGTGCTGGTGGCCCTGGCGTGGCCGAATCACGTGCACCACCGGGCCGCCACCGAATGGTTCCTGAGCGAGCACGCCCGGGGTTGGGCCACCTGCCCCCTGACCCAGTCGGGCTTCGTCCGGGTGTCGAGCAACCGACGGGTCATCCCCGACGCCCGCGCCCCGGGTGAGGCCATCGAGGTCCTCCGCCGGCTGTGTGGCCAGCAGGGCCACCGGTTCTGGGCCGACGACATCGCCCTCTCGGACTGCCCGGAGATCGACCTGACTCGGCTCTCGGGCTACCGCCAGGTGACCGATGCCCACGTGCTGGCCCTGGCCATTCGTCGGGGCGGGCGCCTCCTGACCTTCGATCGGACCATCGAGCTGCTGGGCACCAAGCCGGAAGCCGTCGAGACCCTCTCGCTCTGAGTCAGGATCCGAGCCCGGACGCGACACTGCCCCGGCCGTGAGGCCGGGGCAGTGTCGGCAGTTCCAGAGCAATGGGAGCTACATCATCCCGCCCATGCCACCCATGCCACCCATGCCACCCATATCGGGCATGCCGCCGCCGCCCATCGGCGGGCGGGGGGCTCGGGCTTGTCGGCGATCAGGGCCTCGGTGGTCAGCAGCATGGCGGCGATGGACGCCGCGTTCTGCAGGGCCGCCCGAGTGACCTTGGCCGGGTCGATGACGCCGGCCTTCACCAGGTCCTCGAACTCACCGGTCGCGGCGTTGAAGCCGATGGCCCCGGTCTCCCGCTGGGTCTGCTCGATCACGACGAGGCCGGAGTGCCCGGCGTTGTCGGCGATGAGCGTGGCCGGCGCGGTGAGGGCACTGGCGACGAGGCGTGCGCCCGTGGCCTCATCGTCCTTCAGCTTGGCGGCGACGGCGTCGACGTCGGCCTTGGCCCGCAGCAGGGCGGTGCCGCCACCGGCGACCACACCCTCCTCGATGGCGGCCTTGGTCGCCGAGACGGCGTCCTCGATGCGGTGCTTCTTCTCCTTGAGCTCCACCTCGGTGGCGGCGCCGACCTGGATCAGGGCCACACCACCGGCCATCTTGGCCAGCCGTTCCTGGAGCTTCTCGCGGTCCCAGTCCGAGTCGGTGTTGTCGATCTCCCGCTTGATCTGGGCGATGCGACCGGTCACGTCGGCCTCGGCGCCGGCACCCTCCACGATGGTGGTGTCGTCCTTGGTGATGACCACCTTGCGGGCGGTGCCCAGCAGATCCAGGGTGGTGGCGTCGAGCTTCAGCCCGACCTCCTCGGAGATGACCTGGCCGCCGGTGAGGACCGCCATGTCCTGCAGCATCGCCTTGCGGCGATCGCCGAAGCCCGGGGCCTTGACGGCGACGCAGTTGAACGTGCCGCGGATCTTGTTGACCACGAGGGTGGCGAGGGCCTCGCCCTCGACGTCCTCGGCCACGATGACCAGCGGCTTGCCCGCCTGCATCACCTTCTCCAGCACGGGCAGCATCTCCTGCACCGAGCTGATCTTGGAGTTGGTGAAGAGCAGGTACGGCTCGTCCATGACCGCCTCCTGGCGGTCCGGGTCGGTCACGAAGTACGGCGACAGGTAGCCCTTGTCGAACTGCATCCCCTCGACGAACTCGAGGTCGATGCCGAAGGTGTTGGACTCCTCGACGGTGACCACACCGTCCTTGCCGACCTTGTCGATGGCATCGGCGATGACCTCGCCGATGGCCTTGTCGGCCGACGAGATGGAGGCGACCTGGGCGATCTCGGACTTGTCGTCGATCTCCTTGGCCTGCTCGGCGATGGACGCCACGGCGGCGGCCACGGCCTTCTCGATGCCCTTCTTCAGGCCCATCGGGTTGGCTCCGGCGGCCACGTTGCGCAGCCCCTCGCGGATCATGGCCTGGGCCAGGACCGTCGCCGTGGTGGTGCCGTCACCGGCCACGTCGTTGGTCTTGGTCGCCACCTCCTTGACGAGCTGGGCGCCCATGTTCTCGAAGTTGTCCTCGAGCTCGATCTCCCGGGCGATGGACACCCCGTCGTTGGTGACCGTGGGGGCCCCGAACTTCTTGTCCAGGACCACGTTGCGGCCCTTCGGGCCGAGGGTGACCTTGACCGAGTCGGCGACCTTGTTGACCCCGGCCTCCAGACGGCGACGGCCGTCCTCGGAGAACTTCAGCAGCTTCGACATGCCGGCTACTTGACGATCGCCAGCACGTCACGCGCGCTGAGGATCAGCAGGTCGTCGCCGTCGATGGTGATCTCGGTGCCGCCGTACTTCGAGTAGACGACGGTGTCGCCCACGCTCACGTCGACGGGGATCACGTCACCGCTCTGCTCGGATCGCTTGCCGGGACCGACCGCCAGGACCTCGCCCTGCTGGGGCTTCTCCTGGGCGGTGTCGGGGATGACCAGGCCAGAGGCGGTGGTCTCTTCGGACTCGCCGGGCTTGACGACGATCCGATCCTCGAGGGGCTGAAGGTTCATGTGCTCTCCTCAGTGTCTTCCTGGCGCCGCGCGGCGACCGTTAGCACTCTCACTAGGTGAGTGCTAACGATACGCGGCACCCCCCGAAAGGCGCAACCTCCTCCCGCAGGCGATTCAGCCCAAGGCCAGACCGGGGTCGGCACCGAGATCGAGCGCCGAGGGGCCGTCGGACTGCAGGCGCCACCACCCACAGGCCGCCACCATGGCCGCGTTGTCGGTGCACATGGCCCGGCTGGGCACGAAGCCCGGACGGCCGTCCTCGGCCGCGGCGGCCAGGAAGCGCTCCCGGAGCCGGGAGTTGGCCGCCACCCCGCCGCCGAGGGCCATGCCCCTGGCCCCCACCTCGTCGGCCGCCCGACGGGCCTTGGTCACCAGCACGTCCACGACCGCCTCCTGGAACGACGCGGCCACGTCCTCGACCGCCACGTCGCGGGTGCTTGCGGACGTGGTTGACCACTGCGGTCTTCAGCCCGCTGAAGGAGAAGTCGAGGTTGTCCCCGGGCATGGCCCGGGGAAGGCGATGGCCGTCGGGTCGCCCTCGCGGGCCAGGCGGTCGATGACCGGTCCGCCCGGATACCCGAGGCCCAGGTGGCGGGCCACCTTGTCGAAGGCCTCGCCCGCGGCGTCGTCGACCGTGGAGCCGAGCAGCCGGTACTGGCCGTGGCCCTCCATGAGCACCAGCATCGTATGGCCACCCGAGACCAGCAGGAAGACCAGCGGCAACTCGAGGTCCGGCTCCTCCAGCAACGCGGCGTAGAGGTGGGCCTCCAGGTGGTTCACCCCCACGAAGGGCACGTCCCACACCAGAGCGAGCGCCTTGGCCGCGCTGACCCCGACGAGCAGGGCACCGACCAGGCCGGGGCCGACGGTGGCCGCGACGGCCCCGATCTCCCGACCCTCGACCCCCGCCCGCACCAGAGCGTCGGCCACCACGGGGGTGAGCAGTTCGACATGGGACCGACTGGCGATCTCGGGGACGACGCCGCCGAACTCGGCGTGAAGGTCGATCTGGCTGGAGACGATCGACGAGCGCACGTCGTGGCCGCGGGCCACGACCGCCGCCGCCGTCTCGTCACAAGAGGTCTCGATGCCCAGCACCAGGTCGCTCACGCGGCTCGCACCTCCGCCGGCGGCAGGCCGGCCTCGATGCCGTCGAGGCGCTCGCCGTACGCGTCGGTGTCCACGTCGTGAGCCCACATGATCAGTGCGTCCTCCCCCACCTCGGCGTAGTAGTTCTTCCGGATGCCGGCCGGCGCGAAGCCGAAGCGCCGGTACAGGGCCTGCGCCGGCTCGTTGCCGGCCCGCACCTCGAGGGTGAGGGCAGTGGTGCCCCGGGCCCGGGCCTCACGCACGAGCACCGTGAGCAGCCGGGTGCCGATGCGCCGCCCCTGCTGGTCGGGGTGCACCGACAGCGTGGTGACGTGGGCTTCCTCGAGCACGAACATCAGCCCGCCGAACCCGACGACCCGGCCGCCACTCCGGGCGATCCGGTAGTGACGGGACGCCTCCGGGAGGGCCAACTCGCCGCGGAAGAGCTCTGCGGACCACGGGTTGGCCGACACCAGCCGCTCGATGCGGGTCACCGCCGGGATGTGGCGGCGCCGCAGCGGCTCGATGCGCAGCGGGGCGGTCACCGCCGCGTGCCGCCAAACCAGAGCGTTCTGGCACCGGATTCCGGCCCCCAGGCGTGGGAATCCGGTGCCAGAAGAGGAGCGGGGGCGGTCATGGCCGGGATCCGGTGTACTTCTGGGCGTCGGGGGTCCGGAGGTAGAGCGGGGCCAGTTCGCGGGGAGCGACGAACTCCTCGCGCACGGCGCGGGCGTGGGCCAGGCCCACGAGGACCGCGGCAGAGGGATGGGCCAGCTCGGGACCGCCGAACCGCAGGTGGTCGGCTTCGGTGAAGACCTCGCGGTGGCGCACCGCCCCGTCCCCGACCAGCAGGCAGTCCTCGCCGAGGGCGAGCAGCTCGGAGGCCAGCTCCTCGGGGCGGAGCACGGCGGGCGCCATCGTCTGCTGCACCCCGCCGGGAACGGGGCGGTAGAGGGCCGCGAAGACCTCGCCCCGACGGGCGTCGACCGCGGCGGCGATCACCCGGTCCGTCAGGTGGGCGGCGTGGGCCAGCAGGTCCAGGCTGGTGATGCCCACCATCGGGACCTCGAGGGCCGACGCGATCGTGATGGCGGTGGTGAAGCCGACCCGCAGGCCGGTGAAGAGCCCGGGGCCGATGTCGACGGCGACGGCCCCCACCCTGGACAGGGGGAGCTCGGCCTGGGCACACAGGGAGCGGATCTGCGGAGCCAGGGCCTCGGCGTGGCGACGGGGGGCCCGCAGGTGCTGTTGGGCCAGCACGCCGTCGTGGTCGCCGAGGGCGCAGCCGACCTGATCGGTGGCGGTGTCGATGCCGAGGATCAGCACGGGTCGTCCAGTTGCCGCAGCCGGGTCGCCCAGCCGGGACCGCCGGCCTCCAGGGCGAAGCGCCGGTCGTCGTCGCCGGCCCCGAAGGCGATGGCGATCTCCAGCCGGTCGACCGGCAGGATCCCCCGCAGCCGGTCGCCCCACTCGATCACGGTGACCGCCTCGTCGTCCAGGAGCTCGTCGAGGGCCAGGTCGACGGCCTCCTCGGGGCCGGACAACCGGTAGGCGTCGAGGTGGTGGACGCGGAGCCTGCCCCCGTCGTAGCGCTGGGCGATCGTGAAGGTCGGGCTGGTCACCGGCTCGGACGAGCCGAGGGCGGCGACGAAGCCCTTCACGAAGGTGGTCTTGCCCGCCCCGAGGTCCCCGAGCAGGACGATGAGGTCGCCGGCGACCGACACGCCGGCCACGCGGGCCGCGAGGTCCTGGGTGCCGACGACGTCGGTGGTGGAGCGCTGCATCAGTCGAAGAGCCGGATCTCGTCGGGCGGGGCGTCGGCGGCGGGCGGACGCGGGCGGCTCGGCCGCGCCGCCGCGGCCCGACCGGCTCGCCCGTCGCCGACGGACGCCGACAGGGCCTGCTTGGCCCGGACCAGGTCCGCCCGCATCTGGGCCATCTGCTGGGCCCCGCCTCGCAGCACGGCCGCCGGGTGGAACGTCGGGACGAGGACACCGGCGCCGTAGGGGTAGGACCGGCCGCGCAGCTTGGTGATGCCCTCCTTGGTCCCCAGCAGCGTCCGCGTGGCGAAGTTGCCCACCGTCACGACCACCCGGGGGGCGATGAGCGCGAGTTGCTGCTCGAGCCAGGGCGGCACGCCTCGATCTCCTCGGGCCGCGGGTCCCGGTTGTCGGGAGGGCGGCACTTGACGACGTTGGCGATGTAGAAGTCGTCCCGGGTCAGGCCCATCTCCTCGAGCACCAGCTGGTCGAGCAGCTTGCCCGAGCGACCGACGAAGGGCCGGCCCAGTCGGTCCTCCTCGGCGCCGGGGCCCTCGCCCACGACGAGGAGGTCGGCGTGGGGGTCGCCGACCCCGAACACGACCTGGGTGCGGGTCTCGGCCAGGCCGCAGCGCACGCAGGTGGCGGCTTCGGCCGCGACCACCTGGAGGTCGGTGGACACGGCCAGAACGCTACCGGGGACCCCCGGCCCCCGCAGGGGCCACCGACCGAACGGCCTGCTCGACGGCGAGGGTGGCCAGCCAGCCGACCAGGTCGACGGCGGCGGCGACCTTCCCGGTGGCCGCGGCCACGAGGCCGTCGCCGTCTGCGGTGGTGTGCACGGGCACGAGCGCCCGGGACAGACCGCCGTGGCCCGCCCGGGCCACGAGGTGGCAACCCGCCTTGTCCAATGCGGCGTCGGTGGCGATCACCCCGATGGTCGTGTTCCCGTACTCGGTGCGGCCGACGCCGGCGCCCGCAGCGACCGGGCGAGCCGGCCCCTGCGGGGCGCGGGTGCCGTCGTCGATCCAGCCGACGGCGTTGACCGCCACCAACGCCGAGACCGTGACGCCCTCGGCGCGCACCGTCGCCGTGCCCAGCCCGCCCGGCACCGCGTGCTCGCGGCCGAGCCACTTGCCCATGGTGGCGCCGGCGCCCGCACCGACCCGTCCGACCTCGACCGTCCCGCCGGCGGCCGCTCGGGCGGCCGCCGCGCCACCCTCGGGGCCGGGACGGACCGCCGGATCCCCCTGGGTCAGGTCGAACAGGCCGAGGCCCACCACGATCGGGACCGGTCCGCCCGGGGTGACCAATCCGATGCCCTCCTCGGCGAGGACGTCGAGCACGCCGTCCACCGCGGCCAGGCCGAACACCGACCGGCCCGACAGCACCACGGCGTCGAGCCGGGCCACGGTCTTGTCCGGGCCGAGGAGGACGGCGTCGCGGGTGGCCGGGGCCCCGCCGCGGAACTCGCCCGAGGCCACCGTGCCCTCGGGCAGCCGCACCACCGTGCAGCCCGTCGCCCCGCTCGGCGCGGTCCAGTGCCCCACGCGGACCCCGTCGACGTCGGTGATCATCACCCGCCTTCGTACCGCACGAACGTCGGTGCTGCTCGCTCAGTCGAGGAGGAACCAGCCCCGGACCTGGGCCTCGTGGTCGACGTAGCCGTCGCCCGAGACGTCGACGACGACCTTGTCGATGGTGCCTCCGGTGAACGGGAAGGTCCCTTCGTAGGCCGGCGTGACCGGGGAACCGCTGTCCCGGCCCACACAGATCCCGTCGCCGGTGAGGCAGAAGGCGCCCGGCTGGGTGACGATGTCACCGCTACCGACCGCTTCGTCGTCGACGTACAGCGTGAGCGTGCCCGCACACCCGGGCATGGCCGGGTCGGCGTTCGGGCCTGCGGCCACGAACTCGGCGACGAGCACGTGGGGCCCCGGCGCGAGGTCGCTGTCGGCCACGACGTCCTGGTGCTTCGAGCCGACCCAGTTGAACGTGTACCGGAGGCGGCCGTCCATCACGTAGAGGCTGTGGCCCCCGGGGACGCCACCGGCGGCCCAGAGCACCCCTTCGGCCGCAGCCGACTCCAGGTTCACGCCCGCGGCGATGGTGTAGGAGCGCCCGGGGATCGACGGCCCGGCCGACTCCGGCACGTCCGCGCAGTTCGGGATAGAAGGTGTACTGGTCCCGCGGCGGGGCCGGGGTCGGACGCTCGGCCAGGACCTGTTCCAGGGCGGAACGGTCGTCGAGGGGCAGGCCGTTGTAGAGCCCGGCGTTGTAGAACCAGAGGCTCTTGAGCAGCTCGAGGCGCTCCGGTTCCTCGGCCGCGAGGTCCCGGCTCTGGGCCCGGTCGTGCTCGAGGTCGTAGAGCTCCCACACGTCGGCCTCGAAGTGCCCCCAGCCGCCGAGCGGGGGGTGCACCGTGCACGCCAGCCAGCCCTCGTGGTAGATCGAGCGCTGACCGAGCATGGCGTAGAACTGGGTCGACTTGCCCGGTGCCGCCGGGTCGGTCAGCGCGGCGGCGAAGCTCTCGCCCTCGATGGGGTGCTGCTGGTAGCCCTTCAGCACCTCGGGCGGCTGGATGTCGAGGAGGTCATAGATGGTCGGCACGACGTCCACGGCGTGGACGTACTGGCCGCGGACCTCGCCGTGGGCGGCGATCCGGTCGGGCCAGGAGACGATGCACATGTCCGACACGCCGCCCTCGTAGCCGGCCCACCGCTTCCAGTACGGGAACGGGGTGTCGAAGGCCCAGGCCCAACCGGTGTTGTAGTGGTTGTTGGACTTCGGGCCGCCCAGCTCGTCGATGTGGGTGAGGGTCTCCTCGGTGGAGGTCTCCATGCCGTTGAAGAAGCGCCACTCGTTGAACGTCCCGTTCGGGCCGCCCTCGCCGCTGGCGCCGTTGTCGGACATGACCACGATGATGGTGTTGTCCAGCTCACCGGATTCCTCGAGGTAGTCGAGGACCCGCCCGAACTGGTGGTCGTGGTAGGCCAGGAAGCCGGCGAACACCTCGGCCATGCGGCAGAAGAGGCGCTGCTCGTCATCGCTGAGCGAGTCCCAGGGCCGCACCGTGTCGAGGTGGGGCCAAGGTTGGCCGTCGGGACCGGTGGCCTCGGGCTCGCCGTGGGGGTTGATCGCCGACAGCTCGGTGTCCTCGGGCAGCAGCCCCAGCTCCTTCTGGCGGGCCAGGATCTCGCTGCGGATGGCCTCGTAGCCCTGGTCGAAGCGACCCTTGTACTTGGCGATCCACTCCTCGGGGCCGAGGTGGGGGGCGTGGCCCGCCTCCGGGGCGAAGTACATGAAGAACGGCTTGTCGGGGTCGATGACCTTGGCGTCGCGGATGAACTCGATCGCCCGGTCGGCGAGGTCGTCGGCCAGGTGGTAGCCGTCCTCGGGACGGCCCGGCGGCTCGACCGGGTGGTTGTCGTGCACCAGGTCCGGGTACCAGCAGTTGGTCTCCCCGCCCAGGAAGCCGTAGAAGCGCTCGAAGCCCCGGCCCAGGGGCCAGCGGCCCTTGAACGCGGCGAGGTTGCACTCCTCGCCCGGGGTGAGGTGCCACTTGCCGACGCAGTAGGTGTTGTAGCCGTGCTCGGCCAGCACCTCGGAGATGAAGCCGCTCTCGAAGGGGATCCGGGTGGAGATGCCGGGGAACCCGGAGGCGAACTCGGCGATCGTGGCCATGCCGTTGGTCGTGGCGTTGCGGCCCGTGAGCAGCGACGCCCGGGTCGGCGAGCACAGCGCCGTGGTGTGGAAGTTGGCGAACTTGACCCCGCGGTCGGCGATCCGGGCCATGTTCGGCATCTCGACCGGGCCGCCGAACACGTCCATGGTGCCGTAGCCGATGTCGTCCCAGGCCACGAACAGCACGTTCGGTGCCCCCTCCCGGGCTTGCGGCGCCAGGAACGGCTCCCAGTCCGGCTCCGAGTCCCGGATGTCGAGGGCGATCGTTCCCTTGAAGTTCTTGGCCACGAACACCATGATGGTCGATCGATCACCCAGATCCCTCACCCGGACGGGATGATCAGCCACCCACCCAGCACCCGACCCGCCCATCCGCCGGGCCGGGTACGTTCGCACCGGTGAGGAGCCTCTGATGGAGTCCCCGGTCGAGTTCAGCCGGACCCGGTCGCCCTCGACCGGCGGGTCCCCACCGAGGCCGCTGACCCGTTCGGAGCCGTTCCACCTGCTGGCCAAGCCCACCGGGCCGATCTGCAACCTCGACTGCGAGTACTGCTTCTTCCTGTCCAAGGAGGCGCTGTACCCCGGTGACCGCTTCCGGATGAGCGACGAGCTGCTGGAGACCTACCTCCGGCAGTTCATGGCGGCGAACCCCGACGGTGAGATCACCGTCGCCTGGCAGGGCGGCGAGCCCACCCTCATGGGCGTCGACTTCTTCCGCCGCGCCGTCGCCCTGGCCGAACAGCACCGGCGACCGGGCCAGCAGGTGCTCCACACCATCCAGACCAACGGCACGCTGCTGACCGACGAGTGGTGCGAGCTCCTGGCCGAGCACCGGTTCCTGGTCGGCATCAGCATCGACGGTCCGCCCGACCTCCACGACCGGTACCGCGTCGACAAGCGGGGCGAACCGACCTCGGCCAAGGTGCTGGCCGGCCTGGCGCGGCTGCGGGACCACGACGTCGACGTCAACGTCCTGTGCACGGTCAACGCCGCCAACCAGGACCACCCCCTCGAGGTCTACCGCTACTTCCGCGACGACCTCGACCTGCAGCACATCCAGCTCATCCCCATCGTGGAACGGGACAACGACACCGGCTTCCAGGAGGGCGACACGGTCACGGACCGGTCGGTGGACCCGGAGGCCTGGGGCCGGTTCCTCTGCGCCGTGTTCGACGAGTGGGTCGTGCGCGACGTCGGGACCGTGTTCATCCAGATGTTCGACGCCGCGCTGGCCTCGTGGCTGGACCTGCCCGCCACCATCTGCATCTTCCGGGAGACCTGCGGCGACGCCCTCGCCCTGGAGCACAACGGCGACCTCTACTCCTGTGACCACTTCGTCGAGCCCGCGCACCTGCTCGGCAACATCGGCCGCACCCCCATGGTCGAGCTCGTCTCCTCACCCCAGCAGGTCGCCTTCGGGCGGGCCAAGGCCGACACCCTCCCGGCCTACTGCCGGTCCTGTGAGGTCCGCTTCGCCTGCAACGGCGAGTGCCCCAAGAACCGCTTCACCCGCACCCCCGACGGCGAGGCGGGGCTGAACTACCTGTGCGCCGGCTACAAGGCGTTCTTCACCCACATCGACGGACCGATGCGCCTCATGGCCGACCGGCTCCGCCAGGGCGGCTTCGCCGACGAGGTCATGGCCGTCCTCACCAAGGCGCCCCGCAACGAGCCCTGCCCCTGCGGCAGTGGCCGGAAGGCCAAGGTCTGCCACGCCCGGTGACGCGGCTCGGTGGGATCATCCCGGAAGGGTGACGACCCGCGCCGCGCCGCTTCACTACGGTGCCCTCAGGAGCGCGGTGGCCGCTGGTCGTCGCGCCTGACCACAGGGAGTGGAACATGAGTGACACCGAAGTGAGCGGGGCGGCCATCGGCTGGTCGGCCTTCGCCGCCTTCATGCTGATGATGATGGGGATCTTCCAGGCCCTGGCCGGCATCGCCGCCATCGCCAACGACGACCGTTTCGTCCTCACCGAGGACTACGTGATCAAGCTGGACACCACCCAGTGGGGCTGGGTCCACCTGATCATCGGCATCCTGGTGTTCCTCGCCGGCCTCGGGATCTTCTCGGGCAACGTGCTGGCCCGCACCGTCGGGGTGCTGGTGGCCCTCGGCAGCGCCATCGCCAACTTCATCTGGCTGCCGATCCAGCCGGTGTGGAGCTCGATCATGATCGCCGTGGCCGTCGCCGTGATCTGGGCCCTCACCGCCCACGGTCGGGACATCGCCGCCGACGTCTGAACGACGCGTTCCAACGGCGGCGCGCCCTACGGGGCGCGCCGCCGTTTCGCGTACGGTGCCGGACCGTGACCGATCGACTACCTCGGAGCCGGGCCTGGTGGATGGACGTGCTGTTCATGATCGGCTCGGCCTGCTTCGCCCTCGGCGCCTTCCAGCCGTTCGCCAGCACGGTGGCCCCGAACCTCGTGGTCGCCGTGTTCTTCGTCGGTTCCCTCTTCTTCACCAGCGCCGCCGCGCTCCAGTACCTGCAGACCACCGACGGGAAGCTCTGGTCCTGGCAGCCGGCTGACCTGGCCTGGGCCGCGGCGGGCATCCAGCTGGTCGGCACCCTCTGGTTCAACGTCAACACCGCCGCCGCCCGCCTCAGCGGTCTCGACGCCCAGCAGGAGAACCTGCGGGTCTGGACCCCGGACTACATCGGATCGGTGTGCTTCCTCGTGGCCAGCCTGCTGGCGGTGAAGACCCTGACCAGCCCGCCGTGGCGGGCCGGCCGACCGTGGCGCATCGCTGGGCTCAACCTGTTGGGCTCGGTCTTCTTCATGGCGGCCGCCATCGCCGCCTTCGTGCTGCCCGACACCGGCGACCTGCTCGACGCCTCGGTGGTCAACAGCGGCACGTTGCTGGGCGCCCTCTGCTTCCTCGTCGCCGCCCGGATCGAGATCGCCCCGGCAGGGTGAGTACGGCGGTCAGCCGGCGTGCCAGTATTCCGGTTCCCCCGCCCCTCCCGGAGGTTCCCATGTTCGAACACAGCAAGAACGCCGGCGACGACGCCCTCGCCCCGACCTACGGGAGCCGCTACCTCCCCGAGTCGGTCCCCAAGTACCGGCTGCCCGACGGGGAGATGGCCCCCCGCCTCGCGTACCAGATCATCCACGACGAACTGGCCCTGGACGGCAACCCCGCCCTGAACCTGGCCACCTTCGTGACCACCTGGATGGAGCCCGAGGCCGTGACGTTGATGACCGAGAGCCTCAACGTCAACAGCATCGACCAGGACGAGTACCCCCAGACCACCGAGATCCAGAACCGGTGCGTCAGCATCCTGGCCGACCTCTTCCACGCCGATGACGCCGAGAACGCCATGGGCACCGCCACCGTGGGCTCCTCGGAGGCCATCCACCTGGCCGGGCTGGCCATGAAGTGGCGCTGGCGGGCCCGCCAGGAGGCGGCGGGCAAGCCCACCGACAAGCCGAACCTGGTGATGAGCGAGACCGTCCAGGTCTGCTGGGAGAAGTTCGTCCGCTACTTCGACGTCGAGGCCCGCATGGTACCGATCACGCCGGAGCGGACGGTGATCGACCCCGAGTTGGCGATGGCCCTGGTCGACGAGAACACCATCGGCGTCGTCGGGATCCTGGGCTCCACCTACACCGGGGAGTTCGAGCCCATCGCCGAGCTCTCCGCCGCCCTCGACGACCTCCAGGAGCGCACCGGCCTCGACGTCCCCCTCCACGTCGACGGCGCCAGCGGGGCCTTCGTGGCCCCGTTCACCCAGCCGGACCTGCTGTGGGACTTCCGGCTCCCGCGGGTGAAGTCGATCAACGCCTCCGGCCACAAGTACGGCCTCGTCTACCCCGGTGTCGGGTGGGCCCTCTGGCGGGACAAGGCCGAGCTGCCCGAGGACCTGATCTTCCACACCAACTACCTCGGCGGCGACCAGCCCACCTTCGACCTCAACTTCTCCCGCGGCGCCAGCCAGATCATCGCCCAGTACTACAACTTCCTGCGCATGGGCCGGAAGGGGTACACGGACGTGATGAACCGCCTGTCCGACACCGCGGCGTACCTCAGCGAGCTGGTGGAGGCCAGCCCCTACGCCGAGCTGATGAGCAAGCCGGACTCCTTGCCCCTGGTGTGCGTCAGGATCAACGACGGCGCCGGGTTCACGGCCTATGACCTGAGCGACAAGATGAAGGCCCGAGGGTGGATCGTGCCCGCCTACACCCTGGCGGCGAACGCCGATCACGTCTCGGTGCTCCGGGTCGTGGTCCGTGAAGGGATGAGCCCCGACATGGCCGACCTCCTGGTCAACGACCTCCGGCGGTCGATCGAGGAACTCGGCGCCACGCCGGCCGAGCAGCAGGGCCTGCGGGGTCACCAGCCCCACCACCGGGGCAAGATCTGCTAGCCAGCTGATATGCGGGGGACGGCGGGGACAGCGGGGTCACCAGCCCCACCACCGGGGCAAGATCTGCTAATCACCTGACATGCGGGGGACAGCGGGGACAGCACCGGACGAACCGGAGGACGGACAGGGGGCGGGCCCGGATGCCGACCCGGCCGACGCCCAGGGCCTGATCCCGGTCCTCACCTCGGCCATCCGGCGCCGGTGGACCTCGTCGGTCTTCGGCATCGTGGCCCCCGGTGCGGTCCGGCGGCGGCCCAGTGACATCGGCCGCGCCATCACCGCCGTCGTGGTCATCGCGGCCGTCTCGCTCAGCGCCAAGGTGGTCACCAACCTCGAAGCCGAGGTGTTCGCCGTCGTGGCCGCCCTCCCCGACAGCCTGACCGGACTGTTCGAGGTCCTCTACCGCCTCGCCGGGGTCGTGGCCGGCGCCCTGGTGGTCAGCGCCCTCATCGCCCGCCGCTGGCGCCTCCTGCTCACCCTGCTGCTCGCCTTCGCCATCGCGCTGGGGGTCGGGGCCGCGCTCTCGGGCCTGGTCGACATCACCCAGGCGCTCGAGACCAGCGGGGTGCACCTCGGTGGGCGCAACCCGGACTTCCCCGTCGTGCCCCTGGCGGCATCGGTCGCCGTGCTGCTCGCCGCCCGGCCCTACCTCACCCGACCCACCCGCCGCATGGTCGAGGTCGTGTTCTGGCTCTCCGTGCTCGCCGCGGTGTACCTGGCCGAAGGCCTGCCGGTGTCGGTCCTCGCCAGCGTGGTCCTCTCCTGGGGGGCAGCGGCCGTCGCCCACTTCGCCCTGGGCTCCCCGGGCGGGACCCCGGCCATCCATCAGGTCGCCGGCTCCCTACGGGCCCTCGGCGTGCCCAACGAGGGCCTCCGCCTGGCCCCCGAGCAGTCCTGGGGCCACACCGCGTTCATCAGCGACGACGACGACCGCTTGGCCGTCGAGGTGGTCGGTCGGGACAGCACCGACGCCCGTTTGTGGGCGAAGCTCTGGCGCTTCGTCTGGTACAAGGACGCCGGCCCCAGCTTCTCGCTGCGGCGGGGACAGCAGGTCGAGCACCAGGCACTGGTCCTCCTGCTGGCCGAGCGCAGCGGCGCCACGGTCCCCGACCTGCTCGCGGTGGGCATCGCCGGCGCACGGGACGACGCCCTACTGGTGGTCCGCAACCCACCTGGGACGGCGTTGGCCGACCTCGCGCCGCAGGAGATCGACGATGCGGCGATCGACGACGCCTGGGCGAACCTGCAGCGCCTCCACAACGCGGGCATCGCCCACGGCGACCTCACCGACCGGCGGGTCGTCGTGGACGGCGACGGACGCACCGGGCTGGTGCGGATGGGCCGGGCCGAGACCTCGGCCCCGGCCGATCACCTCGCCCTGGACGGGGCCCAACTCCTCGTGGTCACCGCCGACCTCGTCGGCGTCGACCGGGCCCTGGCCGCCGCTCGACGGGCCCGAGGCGACGACGGCCTGGCCGCCCTGTTGCCCTACCTCGAGCCCGCCGCGCTCTCCAGCCGATCCCGCTCCAGCATCGAGGACCTCAAGACGCTGCTGACCGACCTGCGCGAGGCCGGATCGGCCCTCACCGACACCGAACCGCCCGAGCTGGCGGCACTCCGCCGCTTCTCCCTCGGGGGCATCTTCCTGGCCGCCGCCTTCCTCTTCGGCCTCTACCTCCTCGTCGTCCAGCTGGCCGGAGTCGCGGCGATGGGCGACGTCTTCAGCGGCGCCATCTGGGAATGGGTGGTCGCGACGGCCCTGATCGCCCAGCTCCCGCCGTTCAGCCAGGCCGTCGCCATGCTCGGCGCGGTGGCCACCACCCTGCCGCTGCGCCCGGTCACCGTGGTCCAGTACGCCCAGGCCTTCACCGGCCTGATCGGTGGTACGGCAGGCAACGCCACCCTGTCCATCCGCTTCTTCCAGAAGCAGGGGCTCCCGCCGACGCTGGCGGTCAGCTCCGGCGTCCTCAACTCCGCCGCGAGCTTCCTGGTCCAGATCGTGCTGGTGGTCGCCGGACTGCTCGCCACCGGGTCGTCCTTCGACATCAGCACCAGCGGCGCCGGCGCGCCCGGGTGGGTCTCTGCGCTCCTCGTCATCGTCGCCCTCGCCGTTGTGGCCGTCCTCGTGGCCCCCCGGCTGCGGCGCCGGGCCAAGGCGATCATCGCCCACCAGCTCAAGGAGGCCTGGGACAACATCAGTGGGGTCCTGTCCACGCCCCGAAAGGCCCTGGAGCTGTTCGGCGGCAACCTCTTCTCCCAGATCCTGTTCGCCATGGTGTTGGGCGCCGCCCTCCACGCCTACGGGGAGTCGCTGCCCCTGCTGCAACTGGTCGTCATCAACTCGTTCGCGTCGTTCATCGGGGGGGCCGCACCGGTCCCGGGCGGCCTGGGAGTGGTCGAGGCGGGCATGATCGCCGGCTTCACCTCGGCCGGCATCCCCCAGGCCGAAGCGGTGGCCGCCACCTTCACCGCCCGCATGTTCACCACCTACCTGACCCCGATCTGGGGCTGGTTCGCCTTCCAGTGGCTGCGCCGCAACGACTACGTCTGACCGACATCGAGGCCCGCCGGTCCTGTCACCGTGCGCCCACCGACCGACCGACCGACTGACCGACCGGCCCGGTCAGGAACCGGTCCACCGGGACCCGTGTTCGTTCTCCCCCTCCAGCGCCGCGTCCAACAACGACCCGACGCTCAGTCCGAGGCCGAACCCGGCCGCCACGTCCAGGGGGTTGTGGGCCCCGACGTAGACCCGACCGAAGGCCACCAGCCCGACCGCGGCCCAGGGCACGGTCGCCCAACGCCGGGGCAGCATCGGCGTGAGCACGGCCGCCAACGCGGCGACCAGGATCACGTGGCCCGACGGGAAGCTGTGGCCGTCCACCGGGACGTCGCCCCGCAGCACCGCGCCGGGCTGGGAGGTACCCGGACGGCGCCGGCCCTCCAGGTCGGCGGTGAGGACGTCCCGCAGCACCCGCTCGACCACCAGCTTGCTGGCCACGGCCACGAGGACCGCAATGGCCACCTTCGGGCGCCGCCCCAGGGTGGCCACGGCCAGGGCGACGACCGCACCCACCACCAGGTTGCCGAGCTGCATCGGTCCCCAGAGGATCGGATAGAGCCACTCGGGCAAGCCGTTCACGCGGTGGAACACCCGGGACTCCGCGGCCCGGGCGTCCTCGTCGACCGCCAACCTCGCGGTCGCCGCGAAGATCGCCGCCCCCACCCCGGCCGTCGCCAGGGCGTCTCGCCTCCTCACGGGGATCCGCCGGCCTCGATCCGGGCCCGCACCGCAGTCAGGACCTGGGGCTCCTCCTTGATCGCCGAGTGGGTGGCCCCGCTCAGGAACCGGGTGTCGAAGCGACCGAGCGCCGCCCCCAGGGCGTCGCTGCCGACCGCCCGCTCGGCCTGGGCGACCGCCCGGTCCGGCCCCACCTTCAGGCTGAGCGAGGTGACCAGTTCGGCCAGGTCTGTCGCCAGCAGGACATCGGACGCGGCCAACTCGCTGAACCCGAAGTCGATCATCCACACCTGACCGTCGGCGGCCAGGAAGACGTTGGCCAGCCGGAGGTCCCGGTGGGCGATGCCGTGGCGCCGCAGGATCGCCATCTGCTCCCAGATCCCGGCCAGGACCTCGTCGGTGAGCCCCTCGGGGTCCACCCCGTCGAGCGAACGGCCCTCGATGGCTTCGTAGGCCAGCACGTAGCCGCCGGGCTCGGCGCCGGCGAAGCCGGCCAGGGGCGGCGTCCGTACCCCGACCTGGGCCGCGGCCAGGGCGACGAACGCCTCGTGCTCCACGGCCCGGCGCAGCGAGGAGAACGGCCGCTCGTCGCCCAGATCGCGGGGGAGCACCGACCGGACCATCCGGAACAACAGGTCGGCCTTGCGCTCGTCGGAGCCCAGCGCCTTGACGAAGAGGGGGGTGCCCTCCGTGGTCGTACCGAAGTAGGGCGTCGAACCGCGGGCGTCGACCGACGCAGGATGCAGGTCCGCGAGCTCCACACCGCTCCGGGTGAGCCCGGCGATCACCGCCTCGTGGGTCGGTCGCCGACTGGGCGTGCCGAGCAGGGCATCGGCCAGCGCGCCCGCCAAGGCCCCGCAGGCCACCGCCGCCGCCGTCTCCAGGGAGACCGGCTGGGTGAAGGCGCGGACGAAGGCGAGGAGCAGGACCAGGGCCCAGCCGATCCGGCGCTCCCGGCGGCTGAACCACGGGACGCCGGCGGCGACCAGACCGGTCAGCGCTCCCAGGCCGGGGGCGGTGGGGAACCCGGTCGAACCAAGCACGCCGAGCATCTCGTCGACGTTGACCACTGCGGGAGCGGTCGCGTCGAGCAGGTTGCCGACCAGGCTCGCCAACACCGCACCGAGAGCCGCCCCCAGGGCCGCCGTGAGGAGGAACCGCCAGCGCCCACGGATGGTCGCCGACACGAGACCGACGAGCAGCACGCCGAGCGTGGCCACCCGGGCCAGCGCGGCGAGCACCGGCACGACGTCCTCGTCGATCGTGCGGAAGCCGGCGAGGACGTCGGAGACGAAACCGACCAGGGCATCACCGAAGAGCCAGTCCGCAAGGAGGAGCACAACGAGGGCCAGCGCGGCCACGACGATGCGCAGGGCATCGACCGGTGACCAGCGCTCGAGCGCATCGGTCGGCGTGTCGGACATGGGGACCTTCCCGCTCGACGGACGGTCCGACGAGATCGTCGCGTAGGTTAGGAGCGTCTCGGGAAGGAACAGGACGATCACCAGGACACGGGCGAACGAGGAACGATGGCTGAGCCCGGAACGGGTCCTGGCCGCCCTCGCGGTGTTGTTCCGGATCCTGACCACACCGTTCGTGCGCTACGAGTACCGCGGGGGTCGCTGTGCTGCCGAGCTGAAGACCGGCATCATCGCCGCGAACCACCGCAGCATGTTCGACGCCATGGCCGGCCTGATCTGCCTGCACCACTTCGGCCACCATCCCCGGCTGCTCATCGAACGCCGGTATGTCGAACGCGGCGTGCTGGGGGTCCTCTCCCGGGGGATCGGCGCCATCCCGGTGGATCGCGCCGGTGACGGACGCCATGCCCTCGACGCGGCCTGGGCGGCCATGGCCGACGGGATACCCATCCTGGTGATGCCCGAGGGCCGTCTGCACTGGGATCCCCAGGACCCCCTCTCCACCGGGAGGCCCCACACCGGCGTCTCGCGGTTGGCCACCAAGGACGGTCAACCCGTGGTGGCCGCCGGCCTGGCGGGCACCGAGCGGGTGGTGCCGGCCGGGTGTCGCCTTCCTCGCTTCAATCCCTTCCGCCGCAAGGTGGTCGTGTGCTGGGTCGCGGACGATCCGCTGTGGCTCACCGGCGACGACCACCGGGCGAACGCCGAGTTGGTGATGGCCGAGATCAGGTCGCTGCTCGCCCGTGCCCAGCCGCTCGTGGAGTGACCAGACCGCTCAACGCGTCGTCATAGCGCGGCGCCATCGCACTCCAGTCGTACCGGCGCATGGCCGCGGCCAGACCGTCGACCCGAGTCCGGGCCGCCGGGAGGTCCACCAGCACGGCCCGCAGTCGAGCCTCCAACCGGTCCTCCTCATAGAGCACGGCGTCATGCCACCCGGTGGGGACGATCTCCGGGTAGCTGAGCCGGTTGGGCAGCAAAGGCACGCAGCCGGCGGCCATGGCCTCCACGGCGGCGATGCCGAAGGTCTCGTGGTCCGCAGTGCTCACCGTCACGTCCGAGGACGCCAGCAACCGGTGGTAGTCGTCACGGTCCAGCCGACCGACGTGCACCACGCGCTCGCCCAGTCGCTGCCGGATGCGGTCGAACTCCTGGGGATCGACCCGGAGGTTCTCCCCCGCGAGGGCGAGCCGGAACGCCACCCCCTCGTCGGCCAGACGGCTCAACGCGGCGAAGAGCCGCTCCGGTCGCTTCTCGTGGTCCCACCGGTGGTTCCAGACCACCAGCGGCTCGGCGGGCGCAGGATGGTGATCCGGCGCGATCCCCGTCAGGTCGACCCCGACGGGAAGGACCTCGCAGCGAGCCAGGACGGCGGCCAGCCGGTGGTGGTGGCCGTGGTCCTGCGCCCGACCCACCAGCTCGGGCAGCGCCCGCCGCAGGTCGGCGAGCTGGGACGCGGAGTTCACCCACACTCGGTCGGCGACGGCCATGGACAGCCAGTTGGCCAGGGCCAGGCCCTCGTCGGGCCGGTCCCGAGGGCCGACCGGATGGGTCAACTGGTTCTCGTGCAGGTAGAGCGCCACGGCCGGATCGCCGCCGAGGTCACGGCGCAGGAACCCGAGGAGGGCCGGGAGGTGGACCATGTCGCTGACCAACAGCCCGTCGGGCGGTCCGTGCTCGGCCACGACCCGGCTGACCTCCTCGGCCAGGGTCAGGGCGCCGCCCCGCAGCCGCCAGCGCCAGTAGGCGGCGTCGTGGGTGACCAGATGGATCTCGTGCCGGGATCGAGCCACCACCCCGTCGGCCCAGGCGCGATGCGACCCCCCGTAGTACGGCTCCACGAGCACGATCCTGGCCACACCCCCATCCTCTCGCCTCCCACCCGCGCCAGCCGCTTCTGGGCCCACCCCCGTGTTGCTGACAACACATCGCTGTACCCAGAACCCGCCGTTGTCGCTTCTGGGTACAGCCCCGTGTCGCGGACGACACATCGCTGTACCCAGAACAGGGAGGGGTTGACAGCAGGGGGATGCTGGGCGTCGGGAGGGGCTCGACCCAGGAGCCCCAATGAACTGGGAAGACCACTTCCAGTCCCTCGCCGCCACCCACGACGGCCTCGTGGCCAAGTTCCACCTGGCGCCCGTCGGCCTCGACTCCCGCCATTGGTGGCGAGCCATCCGCACCGGCCGGTGGCTGCCGGTGGGCGACCGGGTCCTGGCATCGGCATCCGCTCCGGCAACCGACGCCCAACGGGTCATGGCCGGCCTGCTCGATGCCAGTCCGGGCGCCGTACTGCATGACCCGACCGCGCTGGCGTGGCTCGGCGTGAGCGGGTTCGACCTCGCTGAGATCCACGTCGCCCGGGCCCGCGGCATGTCGGGTGCCGACAGCAGGCTGGTCCACATCCACCGGCTGCGCAGCCTCCGTCCCCACGACGTCGTGGTGGTGCGCGGCGTCGCGACCGAGACCGCCCTGCGGGCGAGCTGGGCCCAGGCCGTCCGCTACGCCGGCCCCGCCCGCCACGAGCTGGGGGTGAAGCACATCGGCCACCTGCTGGACCGGGCCCACCGCCTCGGGCTCGTGACCTGGGCCGGGCTCCACGAGTCAGTGGAGGACCTGCACGAACGAGGGCGAGCGGGCACGGCGATCATGCGCGAGCTGGCTCGGGAACGGCTGCCGGGCTCCAGCCCGACCGAGAGTCGACTCGAGCAACGCCTCGAAGAGGTCCTGGCCGACGCGGGCGTCGCTTCCCTGGCCCGACAGCGAGTGGTCGGCGGCCATGAGCCGATCGGCCGGTGCGACTTCGTCGACCACCACCTGCCCTTGGTGGTCGAGGTGAACAGCCTGACCTTCCACACCACCCCGACCGACCGGACCGCCGACGAACGCCGCTACCAGGCCCTCACCGAGGCCGGTTTCGCCGTGTGCGTCATCTGGGAACCCGACCTCTGGTCCCGGCCCGCCGCCGTCGTGCGCATCGTCACCGAAGCGCGCCGACGCGCGGCCGCCGGCCACGCCGTGGTCCTCCACTCCCCCGGCTGCCCCTGGCCCCCTCCCCTTCTGGGTACACCCCCGTGTTCGTGACAACACGTCGCTGTACCCGGAACCGGGGCCGCTCGCTTCTGGGTACAGCCGCGTGTTGGGGACAACACGTCGCTGTACCCGGAACGGACGGTCAGGCGTGGCGGCGGGGGACGCGGGGGCCGATGCCGCAGATGATCTCGTAGGGGATCGTGTCGAGCGCGGTGGCCCAGTCCGCGGCCCGGATCTCCTCGTCGCCTTGGCGACCGATGAGGACCACCTCGTCGCCCACCGCGACCAGATCGTCGCCGCAGTCGACCATGAGCTGGTCCATCGTCACCACCCGACGATCGGACGGCGACGGCCACCGATCAGGACCTCCTGGCGCAGGAGGCCGAGGCGACGGCGGACGCCGTCGGCGTACCCGATCGGGACGGTGGCCACGGTGGTGTCGCGGTCGAAGGTGTGCCGCAGCCCGTAGGAGACCCCCTCCCCCGCCGTCACCTGCTTCACGAAGCCGACCTCCGAGCGGAGCCGCAGGGCCGGTCGCAGGGTCAGGGCCCCGGCCAGAGCCGGCGCCGGGTCGATGCCGTACACGGCGATGCCGCAGCGCACCAGGTCGACCGGCGCGCGGCGGGTGGGCGATGGCGCCGGCCGAGTTGGCGGCATGGGTCGATCGGCACGTCGATCCCGGCGGCGCCAGCTCGTCGACGACGTCGTCGAAGCGCGTCGAGCTGGGCGGCGGTGAAGGCACGGTCGGGCTCGTCGGCCACCGCGCAATGGGTCCAGACCCCCTCGAGCTCGAGGGTCGGGTGGCCGCCACCGACGGGCCAGGCGACCGCCTCGTCGGGTGGGCGCCCACGCGGTGCATGCCGGTGTCGACCTTGAGGTGGACCGGCAGCGCGACCCCGGTCGCGGCGGCGGCCTCGATCCCCTCGGCGTGTACACGGTGGGCCGCAGGTCGAGGGCGGCGACCTCGGCGACTCGACCGGCGGGCCTCGGAGAGCAGCAGGATCGGCGCCTCGATCCCCGCCTCGCGCAGCTCGACCGCCTCCTCGACGAGGGCGACCCCGAGCCAGGAGGCGCCGGCCTCGAGCGCGGCGAGGGCGACGGGGACCGCGCCGTGGCCGTAGCCGTCGGCCTTGACCACCGCGCACACCTCCGCGGCGCGGCCCGCTCGACCAGCAGGGCCACGTTGTGGGCGACCGCGCCGAGGTCGACCTCGGCCCAGGTGGGACGCACGCGACCCCGGCCCTACCCCTCGCGATGGCGGTCACGATGGCGCGGAGGATGTCGCCCCGGGCGATGATCCCGACCAGCCGACCGACCTCGACCACCGGACCCGGACACATCGTTGTCGTGCATGAGGGTGGCCACCACCTCGACCGTGTCGTCGGGACCACAGGTCACGGGTCCGCCGACATCGCGTCCCCCACGTCCACGGCCACGGACTGCTCCAACTCGTGCTCGAAGCGCTTCTTGCTCCCCGGCATCTCGATGAGCCCGCCGAGGATGTTGATCACCGTCGGGTAGTGCAGCTGGGACTCCTGGACGATGAGATCGCCCGTCGAGAGCATCCCCACGACCTTGCCGTCGCCGTCGAGGACCGGGCCGGCGTCGACGCCCTTGTCGACCAGCCGCTGCATCGCGCCGGTGATCGGCTCGTCGGGGGTGAAGGTGACCACCTCGGTGGTCATCACGTCGCGGGCGGGGACGTCACGGGGCATGGTCACTCCTGCAGCAGGTCGATGGCGATCGGGAGCCGGTCGAGCAGGTCACCGGCGACCAGGCCGTGTTGCAAGCCTACGGCTCCGGCCCGCCCGTGGAGGAAGGCGGCGGCCGCTGCGGCCTGGACACGGTGGAAGGCCGCCGGCCGAGGAAGGCGGCCATGACACCGGTCAGAGACGTCGCCCGCGCCCGCCGTGGCCAGGCGGGCGTCACCGGAGGTGCTCACCAGCACGGCTCCTCCCGGGTCGGCCACGACCGTGGCCGGCCCCTTGAGCAGGACCACGGCCCCCGTGGCGGCGGCCAGCGACCGGACGGCGGCGATGCGGTCCCCGTCCGGCGACCCCCCGGACAGACGGGCGAACTCGCCGTCGTGGGGCGTGAGGACAGCGGGGACCGCCCGCGACGAGGTCACCGCGGCCACTCGGTCCCCGAGGGCGGTGAGACCGTCACCGTCGACCACGACCGGACCCGGCCAGGACCCGGCCAGCGCCCGGACCTGGGCCAAGGTGGCGGGCGCCGTGCCGAGACCGGGTCCCA
>CAWGLV010000001.1:2717500-3831139 GCA_963823495.1 uncultured Microthrixaceae bacterium | reverse complement strand
CCTCGGCGGTGTTGATCCCCGTCTTGCCGCCGACCGCGGCGTCGACCATCCCGAGCAGGGTCGTGGGGATGTGGACGACCCGGACACCCCGCAGCCAGGTGGCTGCGACGAAGCCGGCGAGGTCGGTGGTCGCGCCCCCACCCACGCTGACGATCGCATCGGAGCGGGTGAAGCCAGCCTGGCCCAGGACGCCCCAGCAGAACGCTGCCACCTGTGCGGTCTTGGCCTCCTCGGCGTCGGGGGTCTCGATGAGGATCGCGGTGTACCCGGCGGCCAGCAGGTCCTCGCGGACGGCCTCGGCCGAGGTCCGCAAGGCTGCGGGGTGGATGATTGCCACCCGCACCGGGTCCGTCCCGAGCATCGCCGGCAGCTCGGCGAGCAGTCCCCGTCCGACCACGACGTCGTAGGCGCTGCCCGCGCTCACGAGGATCCTTGTGGACTCAGTCATCAGCAGCACTCCGGGTCGTCTCGGGGGTCAGCTCCAGGCCAGCGAGGATCGCAGCCACGGTCTCGTCGACCGACAGCTCATCGGTGTCCACCGTCAGGGTCGCGACCTGCCCGTACAGCGCCGCACGGGCGTCCATGAGGACCTTCATCTGAGCGCGCACGTTGCCCAGGAGCACGGGTCTGGCCCCCGACAGGCCCGCCCGCTGGGACGCCGCGGCGAGCCCGACACGCAACCACACCACAGGGGCGTCGATGAGCAGCTCGCGGGTGGGGGCTGACGTCACCGCTCCCCCGCCCAGGGCGAGAACGCCCCGGTGGTCGGTCAGGGCGGCAGCCACCGCCGCCTCCTCGAGCCGACGGAACTCCGGCTCGCCGGACTGCACGAAGATGTCGGCGATCGAACGGCCGGTGTCCACCTCGACGTCGGTGTCGGTGTCGCGGAACTCGACGCCGAGCGCTGCGGCAAGAGCGCGGCCGATCGTGGACTTCCCGGACCCCGGCACGCCGACGAGCACTGCGATGGGGCCCGATCCCGTGCGCTCGCCGTCGGTCGCCACCGGATCGGACTCCTCCGCGCTGAGGGCCGGTGTCCCCTCGGTCACCGGACCGCCAGGTTGGCCAGGTAGGACTCAACGTTGCGCCGGGTCTCAGCGACGCTGTCGCCACCGAACTTCTCCAGGACCGCGTCCGCGACGACGAGGGCGACCATGGCCTCGGCCACCACACCCGCGGCCGGCACCGCGCACACATCCGAGCGCTGGTTGTTGGCGCGGGACTCCTCGCCTGTGGCCACGTCCACCGTGGCCAGGGCCTTCGGGACGGTCGCGATCGGCTTCATCGCGGCGCGCACCCGCAGCAGGTCACCGGTGCTCATGCCGCCCTCGGTGCCGCCCGACCGCCCGGACGTGCGCCGAACTCGACCCGGGCCGTCAGGAACGATCTCGTCATGGGCCAACGACCCGCGAGTGCGGGCCAGCGCGAAGCCATCGCCGACCTCGACGCCCTTGATCGCCTGGATCCCCATGAGGGCTCCAGCCAGCCGCGCGTCCAGGCGCCGGTCCCAGTGCACGTGCGAGCCGAGTCCGGGCGGAAGGTTGTCCACGACCACCTCGACGACGCCACCCAGGGTGTCGCCCTCGCGCTTGGCAGCGTCGACCTCGTCGGCCATACGGGCGGCCGTTGCCGGGTCGGCGCAGCGCGCGGGGTCGGCGTCGATCGCCGGGAGATCCTCGGGCGTGGGGACCGCCGTGCCCTCGGGAACCTCAACCGTGCCGATCCCCACCACGTGGCTGAACACGCTGGCTCCCAGGACATCGCGCAGGAACGCCTTGGCCACCGCACCGAGGGCGACGCGCGCAGCGGTCTCACGGGCGGAGGCACGTTCGAGGATCGGGCGGGACTCGTCGAACCCGTACTTCTGCATGCCGGCGAGATCTGCGTGCCCGGGGCGGGGCCGGGTGAGCGGGGCGTTGCGGGCCTGCGCGGCGAGCACGTCGGCATCCACCGGGTCGGCGGACATCACCTCGGTCCACTTGGGCCACTCGGAGTTGCCCACCTCGATCGCGACCGGACCACCCATGGTGCGCCCGTGCCGAACGCCACCGATCACGCGGACCTCATCGGCCTCGAACTTCATCCGGGCGCCGCGTCCCACGCCGAGGCGGCGGCGCTGCAGCTCGTGGGCGATGTCGGCCGTCGTGACCGCCACGTCGGCGGGCAGGCCCTCCAGAACACCGACCAGGGCGGGGCCGTGGGACTCACCGGCAGTCAACCATCGAAGCATTGGACGATTCTGTCACGGAGGTGGCACCGCCCGTGCGTGGCGGGATCGCACCGACCACGCACGGGCGAACTCTGGGGCCGGAATCCGTCCGCGGTGAATCCTACTCAGCCGATCGTGACCGAGTCGCCCTCGCAGACCACTGCGTTCTGGTCGCCGTAGAGGAACCCGGCGCAGTTGTCGTTGAAGATGTCGTACAGCCGGTAGGACTTCGCGAACGACTCACCCTCGTCGACGTCGTACTTCTTGCCGTCGAGCTTCAGCTTCACCGAATCGCCCTCGGCCGAGATGGTCAGGGCGGAGATGGTCGCGCCGCCTGTTGAGCTGCTGCTCGAACTCGACGCATCCGGCGCTGCCGCCGGCGCGGCCTTGCAGCAGGCGCAGGTGCCGGCTTGGGCACCAGCGGCGCGAAGGGGTCACGACTCGTGATCTTCACCTTGGTCGTCGTCGCTGCCGCATCGCCTGCCGCTGCCTCCTCGGCAACTGCAGCGCTCTGCGCCTCAGCCTCAGTCACCGCCGCCGCAGCCGCCGCCGCTGTGACCGGGTCCACGACCTCATCCTCGGCACCTGGCTGCATGACGAACAGCATCACCCCGCCGAGCACCAGACCGGCCACGATGGCAAGCCCGACGACAACGAAGTTGCGCTTCCGCGATGACGGCTTCTCATTCTCGGAGTCGATACCCGGCAGTACGCCCTGCGGCGCCGCCGGTCTTGGGCCGATCGAGGATCTGCTCACTCATCTCAGCTGCCCTCCGTCGCGGCGGTCGGATCAGTGACTGGCTCTGCGGCGACATCGACGGACGCCGGTGTGGCGTTCGGCAGCGTGAAGACGAACGCGCCGATGGTGGCGGTCAGGTCATCCTCAGCCGATCCCTCGGCGCACGATCCGCGTGCCACGGACACCGACGAGACCAACATGACGCGCTTCATGGACTCCAGCTCCCGCAGGTAGTTGCGCAACTGGGCGAAGGTCCCGCAAGCCGCGATGTTGACGGTCATCGCCTCGGCCTGCGGCCCGGCGGGAGCGGCCGGAGCAGCAGCAGTGCTCGACGTGGCGTCAGAGCCTTCCGTATCGGCTGGTTCCTCCGAGTCGACCTCGACGTCCGAGGGCGGCGGGGCCGCAGCCACGGGCTGCGCGACCGGGGCTGGAAGGCCAGGCGTGACCGATGCCACCACGACGTTGGCATTCTCCGCCACCGTGGTGAGGTTCCTGATGAGCGTGGGCAACGCTGCCGTCGGGGGCATCCGCTGCTGGATCTCAGCAAGCACTGCCTCCTGAGCTGGCAGCTCCTCGCTCTGCTTCTTCAGCAGGGAGATGCGCGCCTCCAACTGCTCGGAGGCCTGCTGCTGGCTCGCGGTCTCCTCTTCCAGAGCAGCGGCATCCTGCATGGTCGGGACTGATCACCAGCAACCACGCCACGACCAGCACCAGCACCGCGCCGGCAAACCCGCCGATGCGCCACACGCGGGGGCTCATGGCGCCACCTCCTCATTCTGGTAGCGCCCGGACAGGGCCTCGGAGGTCACCGTGCCCGTCGATGTGTAGGTCACGATCTTGGTCGTCTCCTCCGTGCCCGCCGAGATGGTCCCGACGTACGGATCGGCAATGGTCGGCAGCTTGGCCAACGCGTCCAGCCAGTTCGCCACGTGGTCGTAGGTGAACGCCTTGGCCGACACGCTCATGGTGCCCAGACCAGGCACGCCAGCGCCCGAGGTCGGCGCCGAGGAGGTAGAAGCGCCTGCCGAAGAGGGCGCAGCGCCCATCGGGGAGGCTCCCGGAGGCGGCGACGTCACAGCGAGGGTGTCCAGCGAGACGCCACGAGGCATGGTGAGCGCGAGATCGTTGAGGAAGAACGACCAGCGGACCTCGTTGCCCATGGCCAACGCCAACTGGGCCTCGGCATCGGCGACGGCGTTGAACACCCGCGGGACGTCTGCGTACTGGTTGGCCTCGGCCTGAAGCAGCGTTCGCTCCGCCGTGGCCGCGTCAAGAGCCTCCTGGGCCGTGGACTGCTTCTGCAGCGCCACCATCCAGCCCAGAGCTGCGATCAGCAGTGCAACCAGCACTGCTCCGACCGCGAAGATCTTGGCCCGCTTGACGGCGGCGCGCCGGGCGTAGGTACTCGGCAGGAGGTTCACAGCCGCCAGGACGGTGACAGTGTCGGCGCTCGGCATCTCCTCGACGAGGAGGTCCCCCGGCTCTGACTCGGTCACCCCGGGCTCGCTGGCTGCATCCATCGGTTCGTTGGGCTCGGAGTTTCGACCACCACGCAGAGACCTCATGACGCACCCCCCAGCGCCAGACCCACAGGGACGGCAGCGATCGGATCGACGTAGTCCATCTGCGCCGGCGACAGCCCGGTGCGGCCAACCGAGAGGCCCGAGAGGGTCGAGCCGACCTCCACCGGAACGCGCAGGCGTTCGGCAAGGCGCTCCGGGAAGCCCATGAGGCGAGCTCCTCCTCCGGACAGAACGACCCTCGTCACAGCCCCGTTGGAGGAGGTCGCCGAGTAGTAGTCCAGCGATCCGCGGATCTCCTCGATGAGCTCACCAGCAGCGCGACTCATCGTGCGGACACTGCCGGCCATCGGTCCGGACTCCTCGCCGAGCCCGATCTCACGCTTCACCTGCTCGGCGTCGATCAGCGACATGGCCTGGTCCTCGACGAGCGCCTGGGTCACCTGACGGCCCCCGGAGAGCAGGATGCGCACGAACCGCGGGATCCCGTTCTCGTGGACGATGATGTTCGTCAGGTCCGCGCCCACGTCGACCACGGCCTCGGGGCGGGAGTTGAGGCCCAGCCCGGGAGTTGTGGCGATCGCACGGAGAACCGCGAACGAGTTGAGGTCGACGACGGTGGGGTTCAAGCCAGCGGCCATCACGGCATCGACCGTCCGGATGATCATCTCCTCCACACCGGCCACGAGAAGTCCGCTCAGCGAACGGGCTCCGTCGCTGGTCCGGATCTCCTCCAGGGGCGCGAAGTCCAGCACTGCCTGATCGGTGTCGATCGGGACCTGGTCGCCGACCAGCAGGGGTAGCGCCTTGCGCAACTCATTGCCCGTCAGGAACGGAACCTCTACCTGACGGACGACCACACGCGGGTTGGCCACACCGACGGTGACCTTCTTGTGCGAGAACTTGACCGCCGACCACAGTTCCTTGACGGCCTGGGTGACGGCCGCGCCGTCCACGACCTCGCCGTCACGCAGGGCCCCTTCGGGCAGGGCGATCTGACCGAAGTGAATCAGCTCCGGCCCCGACGATCGCAGGGCGAGCTCGGCGGCTCGGACGCTGGACGTCCCGATGTCCAGCCCGATAGCTGTTCGTCGACCCACGGTGGTCCTCCTCAGTGTGACGCTGTGGAGGGAATCGGCCGGCCGGGAGGGTCACTTGAATGGGTGACACCCGGATGCTCACTCAGATGCCGAGCTGGCCCACGTACCAATCGGCGATTGCTGACCCGAGCAGGATGCCGAGGAACGCGCCACCCAACATGAAGGGTCCGAACGGGATCGCTGACCGACGCCCAGCCCCTCGGAAGAGCATCAGGCCCAAACCCACGAAAGCACCAAGGAGGAAGGCCAGGAAGCTGCCGACGAACCACTCCCCCCATCCCAGCCAGGCAAGTGCCATGCCGAGCACACCAGCGAGCTTCACGTCGCCCATGCCCATGCCCGCGGGGTACACAAGCGCGAGCAGCAGGTAGAACGCGAACAGCGCGAGGGCGCCGAGCATCGCGCGGACGTAGTCGCCCCAGAGCCCATCGGCCACCGCGGGGATCAGCAGACAGCCCGGCCATGATCGGGTAGGACGGCAGGGTGAGGACGTTGGGCAGCCGCTTGGTGTCCAGGTCGATGAAGGCCAGCGCGACCCCCACCGCCGTCAGGTACAGATAGGCCGGCAGCTGCCAGGTCAGGCCGAATGTGAGCGCCATGGCCAGGAACAGCCCGCCGGTCAACGCCTCAACGCCCGGGTAGCGCGCGCTGATCGGGGCTGCACAGTCCCGGCACCTGCCTCGCAGGATCAGCCAGGACACCACCGGGATGTTGTCCCGCGTGCGGATCTCGGCGTCACAGGTCGGGCAGTGCGAGGGCGGCGAGACCACCGACTCCCCGCGGGGCACCCGCCAGATCACCACGTTGAGGAACGACCCGATGGCCAGTCCGACGAACGTGATGAAGGCAAGTGCGACGAACTCCACGGGATCCACGTTGGGCGATTCTGTCAGTGCTTCGAGCTCAGCCGACGTATTCGAGCCACAGGGTCGTGGAGATCAGGCTCGAGAACGGTGAATCGCCATTGGGATCGAACTTGATGATCTGGCCCTGGACCTCGTTGGAAGCCACCGGGCCCGTGTCGTCCGCCCCTGAGCCGTTCAAGGGGCACTGGTTGGCGGCGAGCACCGACCCGACGAGTCCACTGGAGCTGGTCCAGACCTGGACCTCCTCCCCAGCCACGTACATCCCGGAGACGACGTTGGTCGAGGTGCTCTGACCGGAGTAGAAGTTCGAGGTGGCTGCCAGGTCCCCGTCTGCCAGGAAGAAGAGGTTCTTGAATGCCGGGGCGATGGTGTCGTAGTGGTCCCAGACAATGTTGCCGTACAGCTTCGACGCACAGTCAGTACTCGTCGCCGAGGCGATCACCGTGATGTTGGGGATCGATGCGTTGCCGGTGCCATTGGCCACATTGGCCATGTGGACGAAGTACGTGCCCCCGTAGCTGGCGAGGTCCTTCGACGCCGTCCAGGTGTGGGTGCTGGCCTTGTACGACCACCCGTTGTACGGGCTGTTCGCGATGAAACCTCCAGTGCACGGCGCATTCCCGGTTCCTGCGTGCTTGCGCGCCTTCCCGTCCGGGCACAGATCGGTCCAATTCAGCATCGCGGTCGGATCCAGGTCCTCCGCCTGGTTGTAGAAGGCGAGGGCGCTGACCCGGGGCACATTCACGTCCTTCACCTGGGTCGCGGTCCCGCCGCCGAAGTTGCCGAAACTCCCTGTGGCCGATCCGCCGAACGTGACGGATCCCGTGACATGGGGCTGCCCGATGACCGTCAGGTCGCCAGTCGTGTGCACACTGGCAAGCGCCGGGTCGACACCATGGGCACCCATCACATCCGTGCTCGTTGACTTGAGGGTCAGAGCGCTGCCCGTCAGGATCGCGTACTCCGGCTGGTATGGCATGAAGACGTACTCCACCTTGATCGTCCTCGCCACGGCCTCCTTCTCGCCCACTCCCGGTGAGAAGCCCATGGCATACGCCCGCCCGTACTGGAGGCCAGCACCCCCGACAGGATTGGTCGGCTTCAGGATCATCACCTCACCATCGGGGGTCTTCATCAAACACTCGGGGTGGTTGGCGACCAAGGATTTCAACTGACTGGTGGCCCACTGCTTCTCATCCACGGAGGTGAGATCAGGAAGCGCGACCGTGGACGCCGTGCACAGGACACTCGGAGCCTCGGTGGCCACCGGAATCGGGTAGTCAGCGTGCGAGACATCGAAGGCGTACTGCAGATGGCCCAGCGCATAGTCGATCCCTGACTCGGCCGAGGCGAGGGAGCGCTCGAAGTTGATGCGCTGTCGGCTCTGGCCCAAAGCGTTCTGGGCGATGATCGACGCCGTCACGGTCAGACCCGCGACGAACACCATGATCCCGATCACCAGGATCATGCCCAAGCCAGAATCGTCATCGAGGCGACGACGGATCATCGTGATCATGCGCTCACCCCTTGTTCCGAAGGCGGACGGACACCGCCGCCTGCTTGATGTTCACACCGCGACCGACGATCGCGTCGTACTGCATCTTCAGGCTCACCAGAGTGGCCGGGCTGGGGTCGGTGTTGACCCCGACGTCGTAGTAGAAGAGGGTCTTGACGATGAGTGCCGAGGCCTGCCGCGCCTGAGTCGTCGCGGCTGGGGCAACCCCCTGGACGCGCCACACATCGAAGTGCTCCCCGTCCGGGTTGTCCTCCAACTTCCAGGTGACGACCTCCTCCGGGTCCTGGATGTAGTCGGAGTCGGCGTCGATCCACAGTTGAAGGTGCTCGCGGCAGTACGTGTCCCCCCCAGCCCCGTCACACACGACACCTCGCGCCTGGCGGATGTCACGTGACAGTCTGTCGAGGATGATCTTGGCGTCCTGCAGACCGCGGTTCTCGTCGTCGGTGTGGGTCAGGAGGCGACTTGCTTGGGCCACCCCCACAACCACCAAGGACGAGACGACTCCAAGGAGCACCATCGCCACCAGCAGCTCGATGAGGGTCATGCCGGCATCGGCTGACCCTGCGACCCCTATGCCGGGAAGCGGGCATCATGGCTTCTCCGGCACGGTGAGGTAGGCGGGGAAGTCGCCCACCACGTCATAGGCGACGCGGTAGCGCGTCATCTTCCCGTCGCTGCCGGTAGCCGGGTTCCACACCCGGACGCCGATGAACTCATCGGCACCCAGCGAGCTGGTCTGCTTCACGTCGAAAGTCATCCAGATCTGCTTCCAGCCCGTACATCCGGAGACGCCGAAGGTGTTGGCACCTAGATCAACCGAAACCACTGAACTGTCCGGTGCAATCTGCAGGGTGCCGTTCGACCGCCGGAGGTAGAGCTCCGCAGTCATGCTCAACGGCAGCGTCGGATCGTCCCCGGAGAGCGGGGCGACCCACAACGCCAGTACGGCCTTGCCCCGATAGGCCTTCCCGCCGGAGGTTGCACGCCAATCCACGACCTTGGTGGTGTCGGTGCTGGAGAACGACCCCCCCGATCTGATCACGCGGCCACTCTCGGTTGCGGCCACGTCCGAGGAGTACACGGGCAGATTCGTGTTGGCCGGAACCTGCGCGCCATCCACGGCGGCGCTCAGGGGCAGGCCCTGACCGAGGGTGGACGTGCTCTGGATCACCCCGGTCCCAGGCCACGTGGGATTCGCGGCGGATCGGTTGTGCAGGGCGTACTGACGCAGGGTGTAGCCCATGTTGGCGCTCCCAGCGGGGGGCGGCGACCCTGCCGCGCACTTGACAGGAGCTGTGTAGGTGACGCCCGATACCGGCGTTCCCTCAGCCGTCGCCGAGGCACCCGTGTCGCTGCCGTTCTTCGCAGCGACGCTGATGTCGTAGGTTGAGCCATTCGCCAGGCCGGTCACGACCGCGGTGGTTGCGGTGGAGACCCCATCGGCGAAGGGAATCCAGTTGGGCGACCCGCTGAGCTTGTACGACAGGACATAATCGGAGACAGCGCTGGAGCCGGCCGAAACGGGGGCCAGCCACGAAGCCGTCAATTGACCGTCCCCAGTTGTCAGCTGGAGGTTCTGCGGCGCGCTCGGCGCAGCCCCTGGCTGGCCACCCCCAGGGTCCACGACGACAGCGCCATCAACAACTCGAACCAGAAGGTCGACGCTGGCCGTCCCGGTCGATGCCGAAGCCTGTGCCGCCGACGTGGCAGTCAGCGTCGACCAATAGTCACCGGTCGACGCACTGTCACTGACCGGCCGGACCGCCCAGAAGACCATCGATGCCGTCGGGTCGATACGCCCGGTGTCCACGAGGCTGTCTGCCGGGGCGTTGGTGTTCGTGAGGGGGACATCGTCAGTGCCGTACTCGAAGATTCCGTCGCCATCATCGAGGAAGAAGTTCCAGGAGCTCGCCGCGCTCCCCGTTACAGTCAGGTTCCACCTGTCGGGGGCACCCTGGTTGGTCACCTCGAAGGCGAAGGGGACCCAGGTGTCGGGGTTCACGGAAGCCGAAGTCCCTCCCACGGGCGTGAGCTTGAACACCGGCAGGGGTAGACCACGGGTCGTGAGAGTCACGAGGCTGGAGACTGCGCGTTCCCGGTCGTGACCTGCGACAGACCAGTTGGCCACGACAGTGACACGTTTGTAGTCGGCAGACGAATCAGCCGGGCGCGTCACGTAGGTGCTGAGCGTCATCGACACGTTGTTCGACAACGACACAGACACCTCGCTGACGTGCGGGCTGAGTGCACCGCTGGTGGACTGGACAAGCGGCTCCTCGGTGCCTGTTCCTGGGTCGAAGCAGCTCGTGGACGCGCACGTCGTCACTCGGGGATCCCCGGAGAGGTCCGCGGTTGCGTGCACAAGCGTTCCGTAGTCTGCCGCACGCGCCTTCTCGAGCGCCTCTGTCGCGAAGTCGATCGCCTGCTGCTCGACCCGGGCGATCATTGAGGCACGTAGAGACCCCATGGCCGCGGCCGCCAAAGCCGTGAAGATGATCCCGAGGACGAACAGCGCGACGACGGCCTCCACCAATGTGAAGCCGTTCTCATCGGCGGCTACGGCGCGCAAGCGCGAAGCACGGGGCACTCCCATGCAGTGGCTATCGGCTCGAACGGATCTCGAATGTAGTTGTTGCGCCCTGCCGTTGAACTGAACGGGTGAGCGCTGGTGGACGACACGGTTGAGGCCCCGGACCGAGTGGTCCGGGGCCTCAACCATTGGAGCTACTTGAAGATCGATCACGGCGCGACTGGGCAGGCAGTCTTCTGAAGGCCCTCGGGGCTCGAGTAGCTGAACACCTGGCCGGGGGCCTCACCTGCAGCATAGGCCTCCATGCAGAAGCTGTTGCCACCGTCAGCCTCCACGACGACGATATTGGCTTCCCCGCCCTGGTAGTTCTTGCCATCCGAGGCCTTGAAGCCCACGTCGTCGAACACACCGGACACGACATCGGCAGTCACCGGACTTCCTGCTGTGCCACCGTCGGCACGACCTCGTCGATGGCGGTGGACCCCGTCGCCGCGCTGGCCGAGGTCGTGGCCGGCGAGGGGGTGTGGCTGCACGTCGACGGCGCCATGGCGGGTTCGGCGGCGGTGTGTCCGGAGCTGCGGTGGGTGAACGACGGCCTCGACCGAGCCGACAGCTACGCCTTCAACCCCCACAAGTGGCTGTTCACCAACTTCGACTGCACGTGCTTCTGGGTGGCCGACCGGGGCGCGCTCATCGGGGCCCTGTCGATCCTGCCGGAGTACCTCCGCAACGAGGCGAGTGCCACGGGTGCGGTGATCGACTACCGGGACTGGCAAGTGCCCCTGGGGCGGCGCTTCCGGGCCCTGAAGCTCTGGTTCGTCATCCGTCACTACGGCGCCGAGGGCCTGGCCCACCACGTCCGCCGCCATGTCGCGTTGGCGGCGGACCTCGCCGGCTGGGTCGAGGCCGACGAGCGGTTCGTCCTGGCGGCCCGCCCCCGCCTGGGTCTGGTGTGCCTCCGCCACGTCGGGGGTGATGACGCCACCCAGGCGTTGATCGACGCCGTGAACGCCTCGGGCGAGCAGTACCTGACCCACACCCGCCTGGACGACCGTCTGGTCCTGCGGGTGTCGATCGGCCAGACCCACACCGAGGCCCGCCACGTGCGGGCCCTGTGGGATCACCTGAGCGTCGTTGGCCGACGCCGGTACGGTCGGCGACGTTCGCCGAGACGGCATGAGCGGAGCGAGGGCCTTCCGGCCCGGCGGCGTAGCCGCCAGGAGGGGACGGCGATGAGCGGAGCGAGGGCCTTCCGGCCCGGCGGCGTAGCCGCCAGGAGGGGACGGCGATGAGCGGAGCGAGGGCACGGCGGTGAGCCGTCACGGTCACCTTCGAGGGCGACAGCCACGCCGACGTCGTCGACCAGGTCAAGACCTGGCTGGCCAGCGTCGAGGAGCCCGACCGGCTCTCGGCGACCGAGGCGATCGAGCACGGTGCCGGGCTCTACAAGGACGCGCTGCGCATCATCGCCGCCGCCGCCCCGGCACCGATCGCCGAGAACGACATCGTGAAGTCGCTCACCGACATGGGCTACCGGGCCACCGACGTGACCAAGGACCGCCTCATCGACGGCCTGGCCCGGGTGGAGGAGCTCTCCGGGGGCACCCTGGTCAAGGACGTCCGCGACACCGGCCAGAAGGCCGTATTCCAGATGAACGCCACCCTGGCCAAGCAGATCCTCCGCCAGTTCACCGGCGGGTGATGGTTGCGACATTCGAGTGGCTTCGCTGCGCTCAGCAACTCCGGCGCCGCCGATCCCGCGGGTCCTCGGCGCTGCTCCGCTCCGACTTCGCAGCCTTCCTGCCCGTCGCGGCATCCGCGGTTGTGACGAGCGGGCGCCACTAGACTCCGCGGTTTCCCACCACCGCCAAGAGCTGGGGAGCTGACGTGGCAGAGATCGAGATCGGGCTCGGAAAATCCGGTCGTCGGGCCTATGGCTTCGACGACATCGCCATCGTGCCGAGTCGTCGGACCCGGGACCCCGAGGACGTCGACATCAGCTGGGAGATCGACGCCTACCGCTTCGAGCTGCCGCTCATGGCCTCGGCCATGGACGGCGTGGTCAGCCCGGCCACCGCCATCGAGATCGGCCGCCTGGGTGGCGTGGGGGTGCTGAACCTCGAAGGGCTCTGGACCCGCTACGAGGACCCCGACACGCTCCTCGAGGAGATCAGCCGACCTCGACACCGAGAAGGCGACCCGGCGGATGCAGGACATCTACCAGGAGCCGATCAAGCCCGAGCTGATCGGTCAGCGCATCCGGGAGATCAACGAGGCCGGCGTCACCTCGTGTGTGTCGGTCACGCCGCAGCGCACGGCCGCCTTCGCCCCCCACGTGCTCGAGGCCGAGGCCGACATGCTGGTCATCCAGGGCACCGTCGTGTCCGCCGAGCACGTCTCCAAGACCGCGGAGCCGCTGAACCTCAAGGAGTTCGTCCGCGAGCTGTCGATCCCGGTGATCGTCGGGGGCTGTGCCAGCTACCAGGCGGCCCTGCACCTCATGCGCACCGGCGCGGCCGGGGTGCTCGTCGGCGTCGGCCCCGGCCACGCCTGCACCACCCGCGGCGTCCTGGGCATCGGCGTGCCCCAGGCCACCGCCATCGCCGATGCCCGGGCGGCCCGCATGCGCCACCTCGACGAGACCGGCGTCTACGTCCACGTCATCGCCGACGGCGGGATGGGCACGGGTGGGGACATCTCCAAGGCCATCGTCTGCGGCGCCGACGCGGTGATGATCGGCTCCCCCCTCGCCGCGGCCCAGGAGGCCCCCGGCCGGGGCCACCACTGGGGCATGGCCACCTTCCACCCGACGCTGCCCCGCGGCGCCCGGGTGAAGACCACCACCCGGGGCACGCTCGAGGAGATCCTCGTCGGCCCGGCGCACGAGAACGACGGTCGGATGAACCTCTTCGGTGGCCTCCGCACCTCGATGGCCACCTGTGGCTACAACAACCTGAAGGAGTTCCAGAAGGCCGAGGTCATGGTGGCCCCCGCCCTGCAGACCGAGGGCAAGGTGCTCCAGAAGGCCCAGGGCGTCGGGATGGGGCACTGAGGACCCCGGCGGACAGCCACGACGTCCTCGTCGTCGACTTCGGCGCGCAGTACGCCCAGCTCATCGCCCGAAGGGTCCGGGAGGCCCACGTCTACAGCGAGATCGTCCCGCACACGATCACCGCCGCGGAGATCGCCGACCGCGCCCCGGCGGGGCTGATCCTGAGCGGCGGGCCCAAGTCGGTCCACGTCGAGGGCGCCCCCCGCCTCGACCCGGCGATCTACGACCTCGGCATCCCCGTCCTGGGCATCTGCTACGGCGCCCAGTTGGTGGCCCTCCAACTGGGCGGCGAGGTGTCCAACACCGGACGCGGCGAGTACGGGCGCACCGACCTGGACGTGACCGGGACCAGCCTCCTCTTCGGCCGGGCCCAGCCCCCGCACCAGCAGGTCTGGATGAGCCACTTCGACTCCATCACGGTGGCGCCGGAGGGTTTCGCGGTCACCGCCACCACCGCGGATGCCCCGGTGGCCGCGCTCGAGGATCGCCGGCGCGGCATCTTCGGGGTCCAGTTCCACCCCGAAGTGGTGCACACCGCCTACGGCCAGGAGGTCCTGGAGCACTTCCTCTACGACGCCGTGGGCGCCCCGCCGACGTGGACGCCCAGCTCCATCATCGAGACCCAGGTGGCGCTCATCCAGGAACAGGTGGGTGATGGGCGCCTGGTCTGCGGGCTGTCCGGCGGGGTCGACTCCGCGGTGGCCGCGGCGCTGGTCCACCGGGCCGTCGGTGCCCAGCTCACCTGTGTGTTCGTCGACACCGGTCTGATGCGCCAGAACGAGGGCGAGCAGGTCGTGGAGACGTTCCGTCGCCACCAGGGCATCGAGTTGATCCATGTCCGGGCCGCGGACCGCTTCCTGGATCGCCTCGAGGGCGTCGTGGACCCCGAGGAGAAGCGCAAGACGATCGGAGAGGTCTTCATCCGGGTCTTCGAGGAGGCCGCCGGCGGCCTGAGCGACGCCAAGTACCTCGTGCAGGGCACGCTCTACCCGGACGTCATCGAGTCGGGCACCGCCGACGCGGCGAAGATCAAGAGCCACCACAACGTGGGGGGCCTGCCCGAGGACATGGACTTCGAGTTGGTCGAGCCGCTGCGGGCCCTGTTCAAGGACGAGGTCAGGGCCCTCGGCACCGAGTTGGGCCTGCCCGACGAGATCGTCTGGCGTCAGCCGTTCCCGGGCCCCGGCCTCGGCGTGCGCATCGTCGGCGAGGTCACCGCCGAGAAGGTGGCCATCCTCCAGCACGCGGATGCCATCGTGCGGGAGGAGGTCCGGGCGGCCGGCCTCGAACGCGAGATCTGGCAGGCCTTCGCCGTGCTGCCCGACATCCGTTCGGTCGGGGTCATGGGTGATGAACGCACCTACGGCTACCCGATCATCGTGCGGGCCGTCACCAGCGAGGACGCCATGACCGCGGACTGGGCCCGCCTGCCCCACGAGCTGCTCGAGCGGTTCTCCCAGCGCATCATCGGCGAGGTCACCGGGGTGAACCGGGTGGCCTATGACATCACCTCGAAGCCCCCGGGCACCATCGAGTGGGAGTAGCCGCCGGGGGTCGACGGCTCAGCTGAGCCCGGTGGGCGGCGATGCGGTGGCCGCGGGGTCGACGGGTGCCTGGCCCTCGGCCAGCCAGCGGGCCTTCGCCCGTTCTTCGGCGATCTTGCGGTCGATCCAGTGGATCAGGCTCTGGGTGAGCATGGCCAGGATGCCGTACACGATGATGGCGAAGAGGACGGCGAAGTCGAGCACCGAACCGTTGTCCGCCGTGGCCGACGGGAAGATGCCCCGGAAGGGCTCCAGCGCCCGGTCCGCGCTGCGGTAGACCCACTGGGTGAACTCGGCGTCGGTGCTGGCGTTGAACAGGAGCAGGAAGAACGCCAACGTCAGCACGATGACCTCGAGGACGAGGTAGACGTACACGATCCACGGGAGGATCTTGGCCAGTCGCAGGCTGGTGGTGACCGGTTGGTCCTTCGGCAGCGTTCGGGTCGGCTGGGTCGGCTGGGTCGGCTGGGTCATGGTGGATGAGCCTAGGAGCCGTGCAGTGACCGGTGGAGTTTGCCAAATACCGGTAATCCTGTAGGATTTAGGTATGAACGAGCTCCTCCTGGTCGGCCTGGCCGGGTTCCTGGCCTCGTTGGTGGACGGCGCGCTGGGGATGGGCTTCGGCCCGACGTCGTCGTCCATCCTGCTCGGCACCGGACTGCCCCCTGCCGCGGTGTCGACGACCGTGAACCTGGCCAAGGTGGCGTCGGGCTTCGCCGCCGCCCTCTCGCACTGGCGCTTCGGCAACATCGACCGCGGCCTGGTCGTTCGGTTGGCCGCGCCGGGCATGGTCGGTGCGCTCGTCGGTGTGACGGTGTTGGCCAATGTCCCGGCGGACCAGATCCGGCCGATCCTGGCCGCGCTGCTCTTCCTCGTCGCGATTCGCATCCTGATCCGCTACAGCCGGCCCTTGCCGGTGACCACCGCGGTGGCCATCGAGGACGAGGCCGAGCACCAGTCCGAGCCCATCCCCGAGTGGAACAGCCGCGGGACGGCGGTGACCGCCGGTGCCGGCGGCGTCACCAACGGCCTGATCGGCGCCTGGGGCCCCGTGGTCACGCCGTTCCTCCTCCACCGGGGGCTGCCGCCCCGGTTCGCCATCGGCTCGGTCAACACCGCGGAGGTCGCGGTCGCGATCGTGGCCTCGGGCTCCCTCCTGGCCTCCCTCGGCGGGTCGGACCTCGATGTCGGCATCATCCTGGCCATGCTCATCGGCGGGGTGCTGGCCGCACCGCTGGCGGCCTATGTCATCCGGTTCCTGCCCCCCCGGGGCCTGGGTGTCGCCGTGGCCGGCCTGCTGATGATCACCAACCTGCGCGAGCTGGCCAACTGGGCCGGCGTGGGGATGGGACGCTGGATCGCCTACGGGGTCGTGATCGTGGCGTGCCTGGTCACCGGCCTGGTTCCCTGGCGCCGGGCCCGGCGAGCCGAGGCCGCCGTCACCCCGACCTGACAAGCAGGGCCGGCGGTCGAGGCCGTGTTCGTGCTGCGCCGAACTCGACCATTGGCACGCGGGTGGTCAGCGGTCGGTGCCGGAGCGCCAGGCGTCGGGGTCATCGACGAGGGCCTGGACCTCGGCGGGGAGGTCGCCGGCCAACAGGTCGGCCAGCGTGACGCTCTCCATCACCCCGCGCACGGCCGCCCGGAGCCCGATCCAGAGGTCACCGAGGTGGCGGCTGGTGCCCTCGTAGCCGATGTGCTCGGGGCGCTGGCCCTGGACGAGGGCCAGGGGACCATCCACCGCCCGGGACACGTCGGCCATCGTGATCCTCTCGGCGGGGCGTCCCAGCCGGTACCCGCCAGTGGCGCCCCGTTGGCCGATGACGAGGCCCTCCCGCCGGAGCTGGAGCAGGATGCTCTCGAGGTAGCGCCGGGGGATGTCCTGGGCGTCGGCCAGCTCGTCGCGGGTGACGCGGCCGGCGTCGCTCGCGGCCAGCTCCAGCAGGGCCCGGACGGCGTAGTCGACACGGGCGGTGACCTGCACCGGCCCATCATTGCCGACCGGGTCGGTCGGCTCCCGCGCCGGGGGCGCGACGGGGGGTCCGGCGAGGGTTGGTCGTCGGGTTGGCGGACCCCTACCGTCGGCGGCGCCGTGCGCCTGGTCGATCTGCATCCCCGCCTCGACGGGGACGAGCTGCTGGCCCGGTTCGTCCCGTCCCGCCGCTTCGCCGACGCCCGCTTCAGGACCTTCATCCCGGATCCGACCCATCCCAGCCAGGCCGAGGCCCTCGCCCGGGTCGAGGTCCTCACCACGCCGGCGGAGGGCGGGGGCCGGGGGTTCCTGGGCCGGCGGCGGACCGAGTCCACCGTTCCACCCGGCCTGTACCTGGACGGCGGCTTCGGCGTGGGGAAGACCCACCTCATCGCCGCCCTGTGGCATGCCGCCGACGGGCCCGCCGCCTACCTGACCTTTGCCGAGTTGACCGCCCTCATCGGCTTCGAGGGCATGGACGCCGCCGTCGCCGCCTTCGCCGACCACCGCCTGATCTGTCTGGACGAGTTCGAACTGGACGACGTGGCCAACACCCTCATGACCGTCACCTTCCTGCGCCGGGTCCTGGCGGGCGGTGCCCTCCGCGTGGCGACGACATCCAACTCCCTGCCCGACCGACTGGGTGAGGGGCGCTTCAGCGCCGAGGACTTCCGTCGGGAGATCGCCGCCATCGCCGAGCACTTCGACGTGGTCCGCATCGACGGCCCCGACGTCCGCGGGACCCGCACGGTGCTGCGGGAGACCGTCGAGCCCGAGGAGGTCGACCGGGTCGTGGACGGGAGCGATCCGGCGACGACGGCCGTCGACGACTTCGACGAGCTCCTGGGCCACCTACGCGAGGTCCACCCGGTCCAGTACGGCCCGCTCGTCGAGGCGGCCGAGACGGTCGTGGTCCGTGGCCTGCATCCCGTCACCAACCAGGGAGACGCCCTGCTGCTGGTCAGCCTGATCGACGAGCTCTACGACGCCGGCCGCACGGTGGTGACCACCGGCTGTGGCGTGTCGGAGCTCTTCGACGAGTCCTACCGCCACGGCGGGTACCGCAAGAAGTACGGCCGGGCCGAGAGCCGGCTGTCGGCCATGCTCGGTGAAGCCGCCGCGGAGGCCTGACCCCCCAAGCCGCGTCCCGTCGCTTCGGCTCGGCTCGATCGTCAGCAGGCGGTGTCACCTCCCCGCCAGCCGGGCGACGACGGGGCCCATGGCGTCGAGGGCGTCGAGGGAGACGGTGATGTAGCTCAGGCCCCAGCGCTCGCGGCGGGCCAGCAGGTCCTCGGTGATCTGGTCGACGGAGCCGGCCAGTGCGTGGGGGCTGGCCAGCGCGGCCTCGGGGGAGATGCCCAGAGCCGGGGCCAGCAGCTCGGCCGTCGCCTGACGGTCGTCGGTGACCACGACGACGTGGACCCGGACCTGGAGCTCGAGGTCGTCGAAGCGCTCCCCGGCCGCCGACCGGACGATGTCGAGCTTGGCCTGGGTGGCCTCCTCGGTGGCATCGGGCCCCGCTCGGTCGTCGATCACCCCGACCGCGAGGTTCACGTTGATCCCCACGATGTCGGCCTCGCGTGCGGCCAGGGCCAGGACCCGGGGACCACCACCGCCGATGGCGATCGGAGGATGGGGGCGCTGGACCGGCTCGGGCGTCCCCTCCAGTCCGTTGATCCGGTAGTGCTCACCCTCGAAGTGCACCGGCCCGGCGGCGAAGAGGGCCTTGACGACCGTGACCGCCTCATGGAGGCGGTCGATCCTTCGACCGGGTCGGTCCAGGGTGATGCCCGCCTCTTCGTAGTCGGTGGTCATCCACCCCGCCCCGAGACCGAGCTCGAACCGGCCCTCGCTGAGCACGTCGAGGGTGGCCGCCTCCTTGGCCACGAGCACCGGATGGCGGTAGTCGTTGGCCAGGACCATGGCCCCGACCCGCAGGCGCGTGGTGGCCAGCGCCGCCGCCGTCAGCGCGGGTATCGGCGCGAACTGGTCATCGAGGTGGTCGGCGCAGGTGAGGGTCGAGTAGCCGAGGTCCTCGACCCTGCGGGCCAACTCGGCCCACGCCCGGGCGGTGGCCGGGCCCGAGGCCTGCACACCGAAGCGAAAGGGGTGGGTCGGGCTCATGGCGCCGCATCCTCCCGCAGTTGGCGCGTCGTGGCGTTCAGGACGCCACCCGCGATCATCAGCCGGAGGATGGCGACGAGGACCGCCACGAAGGCCGCGAGCCGGACGAACAGCCGGAACGCGAGAGCGCCCGCCAGCGGTCCGCCGCTGATGTCGCGGTCTCGTGCGTAGACGGCCCGGGCGATCACCACAGGCCGCGAGGCGGTGGTCATCGCCCGGTCGAGACCCTCTTCGACCCGCGACCGCAGGCGGGCGATGCGGCCGTCAGCCATGGGCGGCGACGGTAACGCCTTCGCCGGGTCGGCGGCCCGTGGGGCGTCCGGGGGCATCGGTAGGGTGAGCGGGTGGCGGCGCACGCAGAGCTCCTGGAGGGGCTGAACCCCTCCCAGCGCGAGGCCGTCGTCCACGGTGACGGTCCCCTGCTGGTCATCGCCGGGGCCGGGTCGGGCAAGACCCGGGTCCTGACCCACCGCATCGCCCACCTCATCGAGGAGCGCGACGTCTCGCCGTTCGGCCTCCTGGCCATCACCTTCACCAACAAGGCCGCCGCCGAGATGAAGACCCGGGTCGGGGCTCTGGTGGGGCCGGTGGCGGAGAAGATGTGGGTGTCGACGTTCCACTCGGCCTGCGTCCGCATCCTGCGCCGTAGCGCCGACCGGCTGGACTACCCGTCGGGATTCACGATCTATGACCAGGCCGACGCCGTGCGCCTCACCGGCTACGTGCTCCGCGACCTGAACATCGACCCCAAGCGCTTCACCCCGCGGTCGGTGCACTCGGCCATCAGCGCCACCAAGAACGACCTGGTCGGCGTCGACGAGTACGCCGGCCTGGTCACCACCCCGCCCGAGAAGCGCATCGCCGAGGTGTACCGGGAGTACCAGGTCCGCCTGCAGCGGGCCGGGGCGATGGACTTCGACGACCTGCTGGTCAACGCCGTCCGCCTCTTCCAACGGCATCCCGACGCGCTGGCCGAGTACCAGCGTCGGTTCGAGCACGTCCTCGTCGACGAGTACCAGGACACCAACCGGGCCCAGAACGAGCTGATCGTCCTCTTGGGCAAGGAACACCGCAACGTCTGTGTGGTCGGCGACTCCGACCAGTCGATCTACAAGTTCCGCGGGGCCGACATCCGCAACATCCTCGAGTTCGAGGAGGCCTTCCCCGACGCGACCGTGGTGGTCCTGGATCAGAACTACCGGTCGACCCAACGCATCCTCGACGCGGCCAACGCGGTCATCGCCAACAACTTCGGGCGCAAGCCCAAGGACCTGTGGTCCGAGCAGGGGATGGGGGAGAAGATCCTCCGCTACCACGCCGACGACGAGACCGACGAGGCCCAGTGGGTGGCCAACCGGCTCCAGGACCTCCATGACCAGGAGAACCACCGGTGGGGTGACCTGGCGGTCTTCTACCGGGCCAACGCCCAGAGCCGGGTCATCGAGGAGCACCTCATGCGGGTGGGCATCCCGTACCAGGTCATCGGCGGCACCCGCTTCTATGACCGGCGCGAGGTCAAGGACGCCATGGCCTACGTGAAGGCGGTGGTCAACCCCACCGACGAGGTCAGCGTCAAGCGGATCCTGAACACTCCCCGGCGGGGCATCGGTGACGCCACCATCGGTCGCCTGGACTCGTGGGCCAACAGCCAGGGCCTGGCGTTCATCGACGCCCTCCGCCGCCAGGACGAGGCCGGGGTCACGGGCAAGGCGGTGCGGGGGATCGCCTCGTTCGTGGAGCTGCTCGACGAGCTCGCCGAGGTGGTCCCCCAGGGGCCCGGCGCGCTGCTGGAGGCGGTCCTGGAGCGCAGCGGTTACGTGGCCGAGCTGGAGGCCGAACGCAGCATCGAGTCCGAGGGACGGCTCGAGAACCTCTCGGAGCTGGTCGGTGTGGCCCGGGACTTCGAGTCCGTCGACGAGTTCCTCGAACAGGTCGGCCTGGTGTCCGACATCGATCAGCTCGACGACGAGGACTCCGCGGTCGTGCTGATGACCCTGCACTCGGCCAAGGGCCTGGAGTACCCGGCGGTCTTCGTGGTGGGCATGGAGGACGGTGTCTTCCCGCACATGCGCTCCATGGGCGAGCCCGAGGAGCTCGAGGAGGAACGGCGGTTGGCCTACGTCGGGCTCACCCGGGCCCAGCAGCGCCTGCACCTCACCCACGCCTGGAGCCGGATGCTCTACGGCACCACGCAGTACAACCCGCCGAGCCGCTTCCTCGACGAGATCCCCGCGGAGTTGGTCGAGTCCATCGAGGGCAACCGCCGCGGTAGCCGCCGGCAGGCGGGGGCCTCGCGCTGGGAGGGTTCCCGTCCGGACCCCGCCCGGGGCCGGGACCGCATCGTCGAGCAGGCGATGACCGCCCCCCGAACCCCACAGCCCTCGGGGGCCGACCGCCTGGGTCTGCGCATCGGCGACGACGTCCGCCACGCCAAGTGGGGCGAGGGCGTCATCCTCGACATCGAGGGCCAGGGGGACAAGACCGAGGCTGTGGTCCGCTTTCCCGACATCGGCGAGAAGCGCCTTCTGCTGGCCTGGGCCCCCCTCGACAAGGTCGGCTGACGGGCAGGGGTTCCGTTCGTCTCGAGATTGAGTAGTTCCTACTCAGGATGAGAAGGACGATCCGTGGTTCGCTGGTGTCGTGGCGATCGCCAAGTGGTCCATGTACCTCACCGCTGTCCTGTTCGTCCTCATCGGCGCGGGAGCGCTCGCGGTGGCGGTGCTCCCCGGGGCCGACGAGTGGTTCGCCGAGCAGGTCCTCGACCGGGCCGGCGTTCCTGACGACGCCTTCGGTGACCAGGCCGTGTCCCTGGTGGCCGACTCGGAGGGCGTGCAGCTCTCGGCCTGGATCTTCGTCATCACCTTCCTGCCCACCGCCGCGCTCTTCGTGTGGGTCGGCCGGTGGTTCAAGTCGATGGAGGGCGGCGCGAGCCCGATGTTCGGCGCCCGGTCGACGCCGTTGACCGCCGCCCCGATGCCGACCTTCGGTGACGCCACCCCCGAGCCGTCGGACCCCACGGCCGGGGGCATCATCTCCTGACACTCGCTCCGCCGACGGGCCGGTGGGTACGGTCGGCGCGTGCTCGTCGACACCCTGCTCGCCCGTGCCCGCCTCGTATCGGGTCGGGGGACGACGGTCGGCTCCTTCCTCGAGCAGTCCGCGGCCATCCGACGGGACGAGCGCCTGGTCGAGGAGGCGGACGGGCCGGCCCTGACCCAGGCGGAGGGGGCCGACCGGGTCGACCGCCTGGCCGGGGCCCTGGTCGCCGAGGTGGTCGAAGGCGACCGGGTCGTGGTGGCCACCGAGAACACCTACGACCAGTTCCTGGCCTGCCTGGCGGTGTGCCGGGCCGGGGGGATCGCCGTGCCGATCAACCCCCACATGCGACCCGAGGAGGTCGACCACGTCATCGCCGACGCCGGGGCGGCCGTCGTGCTCCGGGACCTCACCCAACTCGACCCGGCGCCGCCGCTGGACCATTCCCTGGCCCGGGACCCGTCGGCGACCGCGATGCTCTTCTACACCTCGGGCACGACGGGGAAGCCCAAGGGCGTGGCCCTCTCCCACCGGGGGCTCGTGGGTTCGCTGACCAAAGGGGCTCTCTGGCCGGGGATCGGACGGGATGACGAGGCCGTCGTCAGCCTGCCCATCGCCCACATCATGGGCTTCATCACCCTGCTCGGGCTCGCGGCGGCCGGCATCCCCGTCTGGTTCCTGCCCCGCTTCCGGGCGCCCGCGGTGCTGGCCGCCATCGAGGAGCGACGGGCCTCGGTCTTCGTCGGGGTGCCGGCGATGTACCGGATGCTCGAGGAGCGGGGGGCCGCCGAGGCCGATCTCACCTCGGTGCGGCTCTGGGTCTCCGGGGCCGACGCCATGCCCGGCGACCTCGCCCGGAGGTTCAAGGGCTACGGGGCCACCGCCACGCTGCCGGTCCTGGGCCCGGTCGGCGAAGCCGCCTTCGTCGAGGGCTACGGCATGGTCGAACTGGGAGGTGGGGTGGCCACCAAGGTGAGCCCGCCGCTGCTCGGTGTCGGCCTCGGGGACTCCCTCGGCCTGCCCCTGCCCGGCTACCGGTTCCAGGTGACCGGTGAGGACGGCCGAGCGGTCGGCCGCGGTCAGGAGGGGGAGTTGTGGGTCCGCGGACCGGGCCTGCTCGAGGGCTACTGGGGCGCGCCCGAGGCGACCCGGGACGTGGTCACCGACGACGGTTGGGTCCGGACCGGTGACCTGGCCCGACGGGGGGTCCTGGGCACCGCCGTCTTCGCGGGCCGCAAGAAGGACGTCATCCTCAACGGGGGCTACACCGTCTACGCCCGCGAGGTCGAGGCGGCGCTGGAGGCCCACCCCGAGGTCGTCGAGGCCGGCGTGGTGGGCGCCCCCGACGCCACCCGGGGCGAGGTGCCCGTGGCCGCCGTCCGCCTGACCGAGACCGCCGTGGTCACCACGGACGAACTGGTGACGTGGGTGGGCGAGCACCTGGCGGACTACAAGGCCCCACGGCGGATCGTGGCCGTCGACGACCTCCCCCGGACCGGCACCCAGAAGCTCCGCCGTCAGGAGCTCCTCGCGCTGTTCGACTAGGGCCTCGACCTCGAGTCGGGCTCGAGGTCGTACCGTCCGCCCGATGTCCCCGATGCCCCTGCGGTACGAGCCCTACGACGCCACGGTCGACCGGCCGAACGTCGTGGTCGACGGCTCGCCCAATCCTGGGACCGTCGTCACCCTGACCCACTGGCCGGGCTTTCCGTCGCCTCCGGGGACCGAGGCCGACCTGTCGGCCCAGATGGCGTTCCGGTACCTGGACCGCGGGGCCGATCGGCACGGTGACGCCGAACTGGTGACCAACAACCACTTCGACCAGGACGGCCTGGTCGCGATCCACGCGCTCAGCGCCCCGGATCACGCCCTGGCCCACCGTGAGCTGTTGGAGGACCTGGCCGCCGCCGGTGACTTCGCCACCTACCGCTTCCGGGAGGCGGCCCGCCTGTCGATGGTGGTGCACGCCTTCGTCGACCCGGAGCGCTCACCCGTCACCCGGCCGGTCGAGGACGCCGACCTCTACCGCGAGCTCCTCGGTCGGCTGCCGGAGCTGGCGGCGGATCCTGACGCCGCGAAGGACCTCTGGGAGGAGGAGGACCAGGCGTTGAGCGAGAGCGAGGCCGCCCTCGCCTCCGGCCGAGTGCGGATCACCGAGCATCCCGAGGTGGACCTGGCAGTCGTGGACTTCGCCGACGCCGGACCGCACTGGTCGGGTCACCGCTTCAGCGACCAGCGCTTCGAGGACATCCACCCGATGGCGGTCAACAACGCCACCGACCGTTTCGCCCTCCTCGTCGTGCGGGGCCGCCGGTACCGGTTCACCTACCGCTACGAGACCTGGGTCCAGTACCGCTCCCGTCGGCCGAAGCCCCGGGTCGACCTCGCCCCCCTGGCCGAGGAGCTCACCGCGGCCGAACCGGACGGGGCCCGGTGGTTCGCCGAGCCGGTCGGCGACCTGGCCCCGGTGCTCGCCCTCGTCGACGGCGACGAGTCCGGCCTCGACCACGGCGCCGTGCTGGAGCGGCTGACCCGCCACCTGGCCACGGCCCCCGCCGCCTGGGACCCCTACACCCCGGCGAGCTGACCGACCTCGAGGCGGTCGCTGTCGGAAACCGACAGCGACCGCCTCGAGAACGATGGGTTCGCCACGCCGGGTGAGGTCAGCTGCCGCCGGTGATGAGGACGGAGTCCTCAGGGGGCCCAGGCTCGGGCTCGTTGCCGCGGCCCCGGCCGAGGTCGACGAAGAGGGTGTTGTCCTCGACCCGGGTGGGGAACTGGTCCAGGCCCTCGCCGTCGGGCGGATAGGTCTCGCCCTCGCAGTCCTCGAACGCCCCGGTGTCGTTGTCCCAGTCCACGATGCACCCGCTCGTGCCGGGGGTGATGGCCAGGACGGCCACCCAGCCCGTGTCGGGATCGCCCCCGAGGTGGTTGACGATGATCGGCCGGTCGCCACCCGTGGGATCGGCGAAGCGCAGGGCGCCCTCGGCGGCGACGAGGGCGGCGCGGGCCTCGACCTGTTCGATCTCGAACTCGTCGTCGCCCAGGTTCACGTCGACGTCGGGGTCGTTGGCGGCGATGGCCAGTACGGCACCGGCGACGCAGATCGCCAGAACGACGGCGAAGATCGTTCCGAGTAGCCACATCGTCGCCCTGCTCATGACCGGGCAGACGGTATCGGCCGGTCCCAGGGGCCTGATCGGGCCTGACCGGTCCCGCCGAGGGTTTCCGGGCCGTGAGGGCTGCTCACTAGGTTGCTTCGCCGTGGATCTCTTCGAGTACCAGGGAAAGCAGTTCTTCGCGTCCTTCGGCATCCCGGTCAGCGCGGGTCGGGCCGTGACCGCGGTGGAGGACGCCGTGGCCGCGGCCGAGGCACTGGGCTACCCGGTGGTGGTGAAGGCCCAGGTCCAGGTCGGCGGTCGCGGCAAGGCCGGTGGCATCAAGCTGGCCGACAGCGCTGAGGAGACCCGGGAGCACGCCACCGCCATCCTCGGCATGGACATCAAGGGCCACACCGTGGAGGTCGTGTGGGTCGAGGCCGCCTCCGACATCGCCGAGGAGTACTACGCCAGCTTCACCCTCGACCGGTCGGCCAAGAAGCACCTGGGCATGCTCAGTGCCCAGGGCGGGGTGGAGATCGAGGAGGTGGCCGACACCGACCCCGACGCCATCGCCAAGATCCACGTCGATCCCGCGGAAGGCCTCACCGAGATCGACGCCCGGGCGTGGGTCGCGGCGGCCAAGCTGAACCCGGACGCCACCGAAGGCGCCGTCGACATCCTCCAGAAGCTCTACACCGCCTTCACCGACGGCGACGCCGACCTCGTCGAGATCAACCCGCTGATCCTCACCCCGGACGGCCGGGTCCACGCGTTGGACGCCAAGGTGACCCTGGACGACAGCGCCGCCTTCCGCCACGAGTGGGACGACTACGAGGCCACCCAGGTCCGGGACGAGCGGGAGCAGGCGGCCCACGACAAGGGCCTGCAGTACGTCGGCCTGGACGGCTCCGTCGGCATCATCGCCAACGGCGCCGGGCTGGCCATGAGCACCGTCGACGTGGTCAGCCAGGTCGGGGGCAGCCCGGCGAACTTCCTCGACATCGGAGGCGGGGCCAACGCGGAGGTGATGGCCGGCGCCCTCGAGGTCATCAACAACGACGACAAGGTCCGGTCCATCTTCATCAACATCTTCGGGGGCATCACCCGGGGCGAGGAGGTGGCCAACGGCATCGTGCAGGCCCTCGCCCGGGTCGAGATCGAGAGCCCGATCGTCATCCGCCTGGACGGCACCAACGCCGAGGAGGGGCGAGCCATCCTGGCCGAGCACGCCTCCGAGAAGCTCATCTCCGAACCGACCATGCTCGAGGCCGCGACCACCGTCGTCGCCCTCGCGGCCAAGGGGGCCTGAACGATGGCGATCTTCGTCGACGAGAACACCAAGGTCGTCTACCAGGGCCTGACCGGGTCCAACGGCCGCTTCTACGGCCTGCGCAACCGGGAGTACGGCACCCAGGTGGTGGCCGGCACCAACCCCAAGAAGGCCGGCAGCGACGTGGAGGGCATCCCCGTCTTCGCCGACGTGGCCGAGGCCGTGACCGAGACGGGGGCGGACACCTCGTGCATCTTCATCCCGGCCCCGGGGGTCGAGGCCGCCGTGCACGAGGCTGCCGAGGGCGGCGTGAAGTTGATCGTGGTCATCACCGAGGGCGTCCCCGCCCAGGACGAGGCCCGGTTCTTCAACGTGCTGAAGCGGGACCACCCCGACGTCCAGCTCCTGGGGCCGAACTGCCCGGGGATCATCAGCCCCGGAAGGTGCAACATCGGCATCACCGCCGGCGAGATCGCCATGGGGGGCGGCCCGGTCGGCATCGTGAGCCGTTCCGGGACCCTGACCTATCAGGCCCTGCACGAGCTGACCCAGAAGGGCATCGGCCAGACCACCTGCGTCGGCATCGGCGGGGACCCTGTGCCGGGAACCTCGTTCATCGACTGCCTCGAGCGCTTCGAGGCCGACTCCGAGACCCGGGCCGTGATGATGATCGGCGAGATCGGTGGGTCGGCCGAGGAGGAGGCGGCGGAGTTCATCGCCTCGTCGATGACCAAGCCCGTGGTCTCCTACATCGCCGGGGTCACCGCCCCCCCCGGCAAGAAGATGGGCCACGCCGGTGCCATCGTCAGCCGGGGCAAGGGCACCGCCGAGGCCAAGATGACCGCCCTGCGCGCGGCGGGCGCCGAAGTGGGCGAGAACCCCACCGAAGCCGGCGAGCTCATGGCCGCCGTCGTCGCCGGTCTGTAACCGGGCGCGCCAACGGCCCCGCCGATGCCGCGAGTGGTCTGAGCTGCCGAACGACGCGGGGATGGGGGGCGTGGGGTCGCGCTGGGGTCGGTCGGGGGCGTGTGGGTGGTCGGGCCAGGCCAACCGGGGCCCGCCGGGCATGCTCGGGGCCGAACGCCCACCCGCCGTGGTCCCCCCGGGCCCACCCGCCCCCGCCGTACCGCATTGGAGGCAATAGGGGGCGGAATCCGCCCCCTATTGCCTCCAACGAATCTGGGGTCGGCCGAATCGGGTCCGCCCTGCCACGCAGCTTGCGAAGCCAGGGCTCGCCCGCCCCGACGACCGGCAGTCCGGCCCCACGCCCCCGTGCTTGCCGTGGGTCGCCCGGCTGGTCGGCCGGCGGGCACTGTTGTCCGCCGGCCCGAGGACCAGCCCCGCTCCGCAACGTCCCCGACGCGCAACGGCCCCGCCGCCCGGAGGCGACGGGGCCGTCGTCAGATCAGGGTGATCAGAAGGTGGTCGGCGGAGCGTCGCCGCCACCGCCACCGCTGTCGTCCTCGCCCTCCTGCATCTTGAAGAAGCCGCCGACGGCCAGGCCGACGGTGGCCAGGACAGACAGGAACAACCCGTAGGCCCGACTGATCTCGATGCCGGTGCCGTCGAGGCCGCCCGGTACTCCTGCGTCCTCGCCGATGAGGAGCTTGAGGATGACGAGGAAGGCAGCCAGGACGCCGACGCCGAGCAGCGCCTGCCCGTAGGCGACCGGCAGGCTGGGCAGCTTGGTGTCGGGCGCGAACGCCTTGACGCCGACATAGGCCGCCATCAGCACGGCGAGGAAGACGGGGAGCCGTCCCCAGAGGAACCCGACGTCCCAGCCGCTGAAGTCCCGGCTGAAGTCGCCGAACACGGCGCCGCCCTCGACGGACACGGTGAACCAGGGCAGGAACGAGAAGATGAAGAGACCGATCGCCGATCCGGCGATCAACTTGTCCCCGAGTGAGAGCTTGCTGAGATCCACGTTGCCTCCCTGTGCTACGTGTGAAGGTGCCAGAGCAACCTAGACCACGACGGCGCGCCCATGCGCGACCTCTGCGGACCCGGAGGGCTCCGGGTGTCGCGCGGTACGGTCCGATCGTGCGGATCGGCGTGCTGGCCTCGGGGAGCGGAACCATCCTCGAGGCGATGCTGGAGCGGGGGCTTCCGGTGGTGGCGGTGGCCGTGGATCGACCCTGTGGTGCCGTCGACGTGGCGGCCCGGGCCGGGCTGTCGGCGCGGGTGGTCGAGCGGGAGGACTTCGGACCCGACTTCGACCGCGTCGCCTACTCCGAGCGGGTGGTCGGTGCTCTGAGGGAGGCCGAGGTCGATCTCGTGGCCATGGCCGGGTTCGGCACGATCCTGGCCGAACCGGTCTTCGACGCCTTCCCGGGTCGCATCCTGAACACCCACCCCGCGCTCCTGCCGTCGTTCCCCGGCTGGCACGGGGTGGCCGATGCCCTGGCCTACGGCGTCAAGGTCACGGGCTGCACGGTGCACGTCGCCACCCTCGTGGTCGACGCCGGGCCGATCGTGGCCCAGGAGGCCGTGCCCGTCCTCGTCGAGGACACCGTCGAGTCGCTCCACGAGCGCATCAAGGCGGTCGAGCGCCGGCTGTACCCCGACACCGTCGCCGCCGTGGTCGCCGGCGACCTCACCCTGCCTGTCCCCGAGAGCGAAGGATCCTGAGCGATCGTGCGAGCCCTGCTGTCCGTGTACGACAAGACCGGTGTGGTCGAACTGGCGGAGGGCCTCGTCGACCTCGGCTGGGACCTGGTGTCCAGCGGGGGCACGGCCGCCGCCGTCGCCGACGCGGGCCTTCCCGTGGTCGAGGTGGCCGAGGTCACGGGGGCGCCCGAGATGCTGGGCGGCCGGGTCAAGACCCTGCACCCCCTCATCCACGGAGGGATCCTGGCCGACCGGTCGAACCCCGACCACCAGGCCGACCTCGAGGCCCGGGGGATCACCCCCATCGACCTGGTGGTGGCCAACCTCTACCCCTTCACCAGCGATCCCGGCATCGAGCTGATCGACATCGGCGGGCCGACGATGGTGCGAGCCGCGGCCAAGAACCACGCCCACGTGGGCATCGTCGTGGATCCCGAGGCCTACGGCGAGGTGCTCGAAGAGCTGCGGGCACGGGGCTCCCTCACCGACGCCACCCGTCGGCGCCTGGCCCGGGCCGCCTTCGCCCACACCGCGGCCTATGACGCCGCCATCGTGGCCTGGTTCGACGAGGAGGACGGGGCCGAGCTGCCCCCGTCCCTGCACCTGGCCGCCGACCGGGTCCAGGACCTGCGCTATGGCGAGAACCCCCATCAGGTCGGCGCCCGCTACCGGGTCGCCGGGCAGCGCAGTTGGTGGGATGCCGCCACCCAGCACGGTGGCAAGGAGCTGTCCTACCTCAACCTCTACGACGCCGAAGCGGCGTGGCGCCTTGTCCACGAGCTGGGCGACGGTCCCGCCGCCGTGGTCATCAAGCACGCCAACCCGTGTGGCGCAGCCGTGGCCGACGACCTCACGACGGCCTACACCCGGGCCCACGAGTGCGACCCGGTGTCGGCGTTCGGCGGGATCGTCGCCGTCAACCAGCCCCTGCCCGTCGCACTGGCCGAGGCCCTGGCCCCGGTGTTCACCGAGGTCGTCATCGCGCCGGCCTACGAAGCCGGAGCCCTCGATGTGCTGACCGCCAAGAAGAACCTCCGGGTGCTGGAGGCGCCTCCTCCGGGGGCCCTGGGTCTGGCGCTGCGGACCATCGACGGGGGGTTCCTCGTCCAGACCCCCGATCCGGTCGGCGTCGACCGCTCGTCCTGGACGGTGCCGTCCAAGCGCTCACCCACCGACGAGGAGTGGCGCGACCTCGAACTGGCCTGGCGCCTGGTGGCCCGGGTGGGCTCGAACGCCATCGTCCTGGTGAAGGACGGCCAGGCGGTGGGGATCGGTGCGGGCCAACAGAACCGACGCGACGCCGGGGCTCTCGCGGCCGAGAAGGCCGCGGGCCGGGCTCGGGGCGGGGCGTATGCCTCCGACGCGTTCTTCCCGTTCCCCGACGGCCTCGATGGTGCGGTCGAGGCCGGGGCCGCGCTCGTCATCCAGCCCGGCGGGTCCATCCGCGACGACGAGGTCATTGCCACCGCCGACGAGCACGGCCTCGCCATGGTCTTCACCGGCGAACGCCACTTCAAGCACTGATGTTCCCCGACGGACGAGAACCGATGGCCCGGATGGGTGCGGACCCCGTGGGCGGCCGGTCCCCGCTGCACGCGGGCCGTCGAACTGGCGCCCGATTGCGGTCCCAGAGGTCCTCAATCAGGCGCCAGAACGAGACGAACGATGGCGGGAGGACCCGATGACCGCGATCAGCCTCGACGGGGACGCCGCCGCCGCGGAGATCAAGAGCGACCTGAGTCGCCGCATCGAGGCACTGCGGGCGCAGGGCGTCACCGCGGGCCTGGGCACGCTGCTGGTCGGCGACGACGGTCCGAGCGCCCGGTACGTGCAGATGAAGCACGAGGACGCCGCCGAGCTCGGCATCGCCTCCTTCGACGAGCACCTGCCGGCGGACGTCGAGCCCGCCGAGATCGACGCCGTGATCGACCGGTGGAACGCCGATGCCGCCGTCGACGCCTACCTCTGCCAGTACCCGTTTCCGGACGGCTTCGACTACGAGGCCCACCTCCTGAGGGTCGATCCCGCCAAGGACGTCGACGGCCTGCACCCGGTCAACCTCGGCAAGCTGGTCATGGGCACCGAGGGCCCGCTGCCGTGCACCCCCCATGGCATCCAGCGGCTCCTCACCCACTACGGGGTGCCGATCAGCGGCCGCCACGTGGTGATCGTGGGCCGGGGGCTCACCATCGGCCGGCCGTTGGCCAACCTCCTGTCGCTGAAGCGCCCCGATGCCAACGCCGCGGTCACCGTGGTGCACACCGGGGTGGCCGACATCGGCGCCCTCACCCGACAGGCTGACATCGTGGTCGCCGCCGCGGGCTCGCCGGACATGATCACCGCCGACATGGTGAAGCCGGGGGCGGCCGTGGTCGCCGCGGGGGTCAGCTTCGAGGGCAGGAAGGTGCTCTCCGACGTGGCCGAGGAGGTGGCCGAGGTGGCGGGCTGGCTCTCGCCCCGCATCGGCGGGGTGGGCCCGATGACCCGGGCGATGCTGTTCGTGAACACCGTGGAAGCCGCCGAACGCCGGGCCGCCCTCCCGGGCTGACCGGGAGCGGTCACCGCCGATGGGCCTCGCACGCGCGTACCCACGTCACCCCGCGCCGGCGGGGCTGCGCTCCGGCTCCGCGGCGTCGGTACCCTCGTTGCCCCATGGCGAAGATCTCTGACCTCCTCGCGCAGGGCCGGACGATCTCCTTCGAGTTCTTCCCGCCGAAGACGCCCAACGGTGTCGAGAACCTGAAAGCCGCGGTCGCCGAGCTGGCCCCGACCCGACCCAGCTTCATGTCCGTGACCTACGGGGCGGGTGGCAGCACCCGGGACCTCACCGCCCAGCTGGTCATCGACATGAACCGGGACAACGACTTCCCCGTGATGGCGCACCTGACCTGTGTGGGCCACACCCAGGACCAGGTCAAGGAGCTGCTCGACCAGTACGCCGAGGCCGGGGTCGAGAACATCTTGGCCCTGGGTGGCGATCCGCCAGCGGACGGTGTCGACCCGGGTGGGGACTTCGAGTACGCCAGTGAGCTGGTCGAGGTCATCCGGGGCCACGGCGCGGACTTCTCGGTCGGGGTCGCGGCCCAGCCGGAGCTGCATCCCCGCTCCACCGACCGGGGCGAGGACCGCCGCCATCTGGCCGAGAAGCTGGCGGCGGCCGACTTCGGCGTCACCCAGTTCTTCTTCGACCCCAACGACTACCTGCTCATGGTGGAGGAGCTGGCCGACCTCGGCTGCCACGCACCGATCCTTCCCGGGGTCATGCTCTTCCGTGATCCTGCCGGCCTGGCGCGGATGGCGGGGATGAACAACACCCGGCTCCCCGCCGACCTGGTGGAGCGGCTGGAGGCGGCCAACGACGAGGCCCAGGTCATCGACGCCGCCGTGGACGTCGGCACGCTGCTGTGTGAGCGTCTGCTGGCCGCCGGTGCGCCGGGACTCCACCTCTATGTCCTCAACCGGGCCGACGCCGCCCTCCGGGTCCTCGACGAGCTGGAGCCCTGAGTCGGGTCTCTGGTCGGCCCCCTGGCGGCAAATCGCCGCCTGTAGCCTCCAGCCCCTATGGCCGAGAAGATCACCGCTGCCGCTGACGGCACCCTCAACGTTTCCGACGAGCCGATCATCCCCTTCATCGAAGGAGACGGCACTGGTGTGGACATCTGGCCTGCGGCCAAGCTGGTCCTCGATGCCGCGGCGGCCAAGCACGGCAAGTCCGTCTCCTGGATGGAGGTCCTGGCCGGTGAGAAGGCCTTCAACGAGACCGGTGACTGGCTGCCCGAGGCCACCGTCGAGGCCTTCCGCGACCACCTGATCGGCATCAAGGGCCCGCTGACCACGCCGGTCGGCGGCGGCATCCGCTCCCTCAACGTGGCGCTGCGCCAGATCCTCGACCTCTACGTCTGCCTGCGCCCGGTGCGCTGGTTCTCGGGCGTGCCCTCACCCGTGAAGGCCCCCGAGAAGATCGACATGGTCATCTTCCGGGAGAACACCGAGGACGTGTACGCGGGCATGGAGTTGGAGTCGGGCACCCCGGAGGTGGCCAAGCTCATCGAGTACCTCCACGACGCCTTCGGGTGGGAGATCCGCCCGGACTCCGGCCTCGGCATCAAGCCCATCTCCAAGACCGGCTCCCAGCGCCTGCAACGCGCCGCCCTCGACTACGCCATCGCCCGGGGCCGGAAGTCGGTCACCTGGGTCCACAAGGGCAACATCATGAAGTTCACCGAGGGCGCCTTCCGGGACTGGGGCTACGACCTGGTCAAGGAGGAGTACGCCGACAAGGCCGTCGGATGGGACGACTGTGGCGGCGATCCCGGGGACAAGATCCTGGTGAAGGACTCCATCGCCGACGCGTTCCTGCAGCAGATCCTCACCCGGGCCGACGAGTACGACGTCATCGGCACCATGAACCTCAACGGCGACTACGTCTCCGACGCCCTCGCCGCGCAGGTCGGCGGCATCGGCATCGCCCCCGGCGGCAACATCAACTACGCCACCGGCCATGCCATCTTCGAGGCCACCCACGGCACCGCGCCCAAGTACGCCGGCCAGGACAAGGTCAACCCGGGCTCGGTGCTGCTCTCGGGCGTGCTCATGTACGAGCACATCGGCTGGCAGGACGCCGCCGACGACATCGTCCGGGCGCTCGAGGCCGCCATCACCGACAAGGTGGTCACCTACGACTTCGCCCGCCTGATGGACGGGGCCTCCGAGGTCAAGTGCTCGGAGTTCGCCCAGGCCATCGTCGACCGTCTGTAGCTCGCCGTCACGGGGCAGACTCGACCCATGGACCAGGTCGTGCTGCTGTGCGTGGACGGATCCGAGAGCGCCACCGGGGCCGCGGCGACGGGGCTGGCCCGGCTGGCGCCGGGAGAACGCACGATCGTCGTGACGGTGGTGGAGGGCGGCAACCCGACCCTCGTCAGCGGGGTCTCCGGCATGGCCGGTGGCGCCCTGACGCCCGAGCAGCTCCACGAGCTCAACGAGATCCGCTCCGAGGAGGGTGAGGCCGTCGTCCAGGCGGCCGTGGCCGCGCTCGACCGCGACGGGCTCGAGACCCAGGTGCTCCTGGGCGAGCCCGGCGTCGAGCTGATGCTCTTCGCCGAGGAGATCGGGGCCACGGTCGTGGTGGTCGGCTCCCGGGGCCACGGCGCGATAAAGCGTGCCCTGCTCGGCTCGGTTTCGGACCACCTGGTCCGTCACGCCCCCTGTCCCGTCCTGGTCGTCCGCGACGAGACCGAGGACGACTGAGCCGTCCCCGACCCGGACCCTGGCCCGCGCCGGACCGGCAATCCGGGTAAGAACAGGCCATGGCGCCCATCTGGACACCGTCGCCGGCGTCGGTCACGGGGAGCCGGCTGGCCGCCTTCGCCCGCGACCAGGGCCTGGACGACTTCGAGGCGGTGCATGCGTGGTCGGTGGCCGAGCCCGGCGCCTTCTGGGCCGCGGCCTGGGACTTCTGCGGTCTGGTGGGGGAGCCGGGGGCCACGGCGTTCGTCCCCGGGCCCACGCTGCCCGAGGCCCGGTTCTTCCCGGACGCGCGCCTGAACGTGGTCGAGACCTTCCTGGCCGCCGACGGTCCGGGTGAGGCGCTGGTCGAGGCGGGGGAGGACGGTCGTCGACGGAGCTCGTCCTGGGACGAGCTGCGGGTCCAGGTGGCGTCGCTGGCCGCGGCCCTGCGGGAGTGCGGCGTCGGTCCGGGGGCGCGGGTGGCGGCCTGGCTGCCGAACATCCCCGAGACGATCGTCACCATGCTGGCCACCGCCGCGGTGGGGGCCACCTTCTCCTCGACCTCGCCCGACTTCGGCACGGCCGGCGTGCTGGACCGCTTCGGCCAGATCCAGCCGACGGTCCTGGTGGCGGCCGACGGCTACCGCTACGGAGGCAGGCCCAACGACTGCCTGACCCGGCTGGCGGAGATCCGAGCCGGGCTCCCGGGCCTGCGCCGGACCATCCTCGTGCCCTACCTCGGGGCCGACCTCCCCGAGGGTGCCGAGGCCTGGCCCGACGTGCTCGCGGCCCATGCGGGAGCCGACCTCGAGGTCGAGCGGTACCCGTTCGACCACCCGTGGTACGTGCTCTACTCCTCGGGTACCACCGGGAAGCCCAAGGCGATCGTCCACCGCACCGGCGGCGTCCTGCTCAAGCACCTGGTCGAGCACCAGCTCCACTGCGACGTCCGCCCCGGCGACCGGGTCTTCTACTTCACGACCGCGGGCTGGATGATGTGGAACTGGCTGGCCTCCGGCCTGGCCAGCGGGGCGACCCTGGTCCTGTACGACGGCTCGCCGTCGCACCCGCCGTCGGCCCTCTTCGACCTGGCCGACGAGCAGGGCGTGACCCTGTTCGGGACGTCGGCCAAGTTCATCGACGCCCTCGACCGGTCCGGCCTCGACCCGGCCTCGACCCACGACCTCACCTCGGTGCGGACCATCACCTCGACCGGCTCGCCGCTGGTGCCGGAGGGCTTCGACTACGTGTACGGCCACGTGAAGGCCGACGTCCACCTGGCCTCCATCTCCGGGGGCACGGACCTCTGCGGTTGCCTCGTCGCCGGCGATCCCACCAGCCCGGTCTGGCGGGGCGAGATCCAGCGACCGGCCCTGGGCCTGGACATCGACGTGGTCGACGAGGACGGCACCTCCCTGCCGCCGGGGGAGAAGGGGGAGCTCATCTGTCGCACCCCGTTCCCCTCCATGCCGGTGGGGTTCTGGGGCGACGGGGACGGCTCCCGCTACCGGGCTGCCTACTTCGAGCGCATCCCGGGGGCCTGGCACCAGGGCGACTTCGCGGCGTGGACCGAGCACGGGGGCCTGGTCATCCATGGCCGCTCCGACGCCACCCTGAACCCGGGTGGGGTGCGCATCGGCACCGCCGAGATCTACCGGCAGGTCGAGCAGGTGCCCGAGGTGGCCGAGGCCATCGCCGTCGGCCAGGACCACGGCGGCGACACCCGCATCGTCCTCTTCGTCGTGCTCCGCGAGGGCGAGGCCCTCGACGACGACCTCCGGGACCGGATCCGCCGGCGCATCCGGGAGAACACGACGCCCCGTCACGTCCCGGCCGAGGTGATCGCCGTCCCCGAGATCCCCCGCACCCGCAGCGGCAAGATCACCGAGCTGGCCGTCCGCGCCGTGGTCCACGGCGAGGAGGTCCGCAACGTCGAGGCCCTGGCCAACCCCGAGGCCCTCGACCACTACCGGGACCTCCCGGACCTGGCCGACTGACGCGATCGTCAGCGGCGCGAGTACCGTCGCGCGGCCACCAGAGGCGCAGCCGACCTACAGGGGGACCCCGTGCGCGACCACGACAAGATCTACATCGACGGGGCCTGGGTGCCCTCCACCGGCAGTGGCTCCATCGAGGTGGTGAACGCCTCGACCGAGCAGGTCATGGGGTCCATCCCCGAGGGCACCGCCGAGGACGTCGACCAGGCCGTCGCCGCGGCCAAGGCCGCCTTCGAGAACTGGGGCCGCACCGAGCCCGAGGAGCGGGGCAAGTACATCCAGCGCCTGGCCGAGGGCCTCGGCGCCCGCTCCGAGGAGATCGCCCAGGTCATCTCCGAGGAGATGGGCATGCCCCTCATGTGGGCCAACATGATCCAGGCCGGGCTACCCGTGGGGAACATGGGCACCTACGTCGAGGTGCTCTCGGAGTTCCCGTGGGAGGAGCGCATCGGCAACTCCCTCGTGGTGCGCGAGCCCGTCGGCGTCGTGGGTGCCATCACGCCATGGAACTACCCGCTGCACCAGATCGTGGCCAAGGTCGCCCCGGCGCTGGCCGCGGGCTGCACCGTCGTCCTCAAGCCCAGCGAGATCGCTCCGCTCGACGCCTTCATCCTGGCGGAGGTCATCGACGAGATCGGTTTGCCCAACGGTGTGTTCAACCTCGTCTCCGGTGTCGGCCCCGTCGTGGGCGAAGCCATCGCCGCCCACCCCGACGTCGACATGGTGAGCTTCACCGGCTCGACCCGAGCGGGCAAGCGGGTGGCGGAGCTGGCCAGCCAGAGCGTCAAGCGGGTCGCCCTCGAGCTGGGCGGCAAGTCGGCCAACATCATCCTGGACGACGCCGATCTCGGCGAGGTCGTCCCCAAGGGCGTCTTCGCCTGTTACCTGAACTCGGGCCAGACGTGCACGGCCCACACCCGGATGCTGGTGCCCAGGGAGAAGCACGATGAGGCCGTGGCCATCGCCGCGGCGGCGGCAGAGGGCTTCCCGGTGGGTCCCGCGGACCAGGACGGCGTCATGCTCGGCCCGCTCTCGTCCGCGGCCCAGCGCGACCGGGTCCGGGGCTACATCCAGAAGGGCATCGACGAGGGCGCCACGCTGGCCACGGGCGGCCCCGAGGCCCCCGAAGGCCTCGACACCGGCTTCTTCGTGCGCCCGACGGTGTTCGGCAACGTGTCCAACGACATGACCATCGCCCAGGAGGAGATCTTCGGCCCGGTGCTGTCGATCATCCCCTACGAGGACGAAGAGGATGCCATCCGGATCGCCAACGACAGCCAGTACGGCCTGGCGGGCGGGGTCTGGTCCGCGGACGAGGGACGCGCCCAGCGCGTCGCGCGCCGCATGCGGACCGGCCAGGTGGATGTCAACGGCGGCAGCTTCAACATCAAGGCCCCCTTCGGGGGCTACAAACAGTCCGGCGTCGGTCGGGAGCTGGGGCGGTACGGCCTCGAGGAGTTCCTCGAGGTGAAGTCGCTGCAGCTCAACGACTGATCCGAGCGGATCGGAGCGCGGGCTGGGGTTCGATGAGGGGCGATGGCGGGCGGTGGCCACGGCCGGCGCGCTCGCTCTCGTGTCCTCGTGCGCGGTCCTCGGCGGTGGCGGTGACGGTGGGTCGGCCGCCGAGGCCACCGCGGACGCGTACCTGACGGCGTGGGCGGCGGGTGACATCGCCGCCATGAGCGCGCTGGTGGACGATCCACCGGCCGACTTCACGGCCCGCCAACGGCAGTTCCGCGGCCACCTGCAGGTCGTCGCCGCCGAGGTCGACGACGTCGAGGTCGAGACCTCGGGCGACGAGGGGACGGCCACGTTCCGGGTCGAGCTGGGTCTGCAGGGCATCGGGACCTGGGCCTACGACGCGTCCCTCGACCTCGCCCGCGTCGACGATGAGTGGCGGGTGGCCTTCTCGCCGGCCTCGTTGCACCCGGCCCTGACCGAGGGGGCCCGCCTCCAGCGGACCCGGGCCCAGGGGCCCCGGGCGGCCATCGTGGCCGACGGCGGCCAACCTCTCGCGGTCGGCGGACCCGGGGAAGGGCCCCGGCTGGACGAACTGGCCGGGGCGCTGGTCGGCGAGGTCCGGGAGCTCAGCGCCGCGGAGGCGGCCCAACTCGGCCTCGAGTACGCCGCCGGCGACGTGGTGGGGTCCGACGGCGTGGAGTCGGGCTTCGAGGACCAGTTGGCCGGTGACCCCGTGGGGCGCATCGAGGTCGTGGACGGCGCCGGCCGGCCCGTCGAGGTGGTCCACGAGTTCGGCGGCGAGCGACCCGAGTCGCTCCAGCTCACGCTGGACTACGCCACCCAGCGGGCCGCGGAGCAGGCCATCGCCGATGTCGTCCTGCCCGTCGCCCTGGTTGCGGTCGACAGCCGGACGGGCGCCGTGCGGGCCGTGGCCAACAACCCGTCGGGCTTCGACCGGGCCCTGTTGGGACGGTACGCGCCGGGATCGACCTTCAAGATCGTCACGGCCGCGGGCGTGCTCGCCGCCGGTGTGGAGCCCGACCGGGTCCTGCCCTGCCCGCGAGAGACCCGGCCGGGGGACTCGGCGCCCTTCACCAACGCCTTCGGCGAGGACTACGGCGACCTCCCGTTCATCGACACCTTCGCCAAGTCCTGCAACACGACCTTCGTGGACCAGGGCTTCGCTCTCGGGGCCGCGGGGCTGCTGGAGGCAGCGGAGACCTTCGGGTTCAACCAGTCCTACGACCTCGGTCTGCCGACCGAGTTCGCCTCCTTCCCCCTTCCGGAGTCCGACACCGAGATCGCGGCGGCCTCCATCGGCCAGGGCCGGGTGTCGGTGACGCCCCTGCACATGGCCACCGTCGCCGCGGCGGCCTACGACGGGACCTGGCGCCCGCCCCACCTCACCGGCGAGCCACCGGCCGAAGGCAGCCACCAGCTTCCCGAGGCGGCGGCGGCGAACCTCCCGGACTTCATGCGGGAGGTCGTACGCACGGGCACGGCCCCGGTCGTGGCGATCCTCGGGCGGGACATCGGCGGGAAGACCGGAACCGCCGAGTTCGGTGAGGAGGACCCGCCCGAGACCCACGCCTGGTTCGCCGGCTTCGTGGGCGAGCTCGCCTATGCCCTGGTGGTCGAGGGCGGCGGCATCGGCGGCGACGTGGCCGCCCCGCTGATCCGCGACTTCCTGTCCGCCCTGCCGCCCCCACCGGTCGGGCCGGGGGCGATCGAGGGCTTCGGCGAGGAGCCGCCGGTCACCACCACGGCGGGTTGAGGTCGGGTTCGACCGGCCCGGCGCAGCGTCGGTAGGGTCCGAACCATGGCATCCCCCACCCGAGTGGCCGTGACCGGCGCCGCCGGCCAGATCGGCTACAGCCTCCTCTTCCGCATCGCCAACGGCGACCTCCTCGGCCCGGACCGGCCGGTCCAGCTCCAGATGCTGGAGATCCCGCCGGCCATGGACGCCCTGCGAGGGGTGGCCATGGAACTGGACGACTGCGCCTTCCCCCTCCTGAGCGGGATGGTCATGAGCGATCAGCCCGAGACGGCCTTCGAGGGGGTCGACGTCGCCCTCCTGGTCGGCTCCCGGCCCCGTTCGAAGGGCATGGAGCGGGCCGACCTGCTCGAGGCCAACGGTGCCATCTTCACCGTCCAGGGCAAGGCCCTCTCGACCGCGGCCGCCGACGACTGCAAGGTGCTGGTCGTGGGCAACCCGGCCAACACCAACTGCCTGATCGCGATGAACAACTGCGACCGCCTGCCCGAGAAGGACTTCACGGCCATGACCCGGCTGGACCACAACCGGGCCCTCGCCCAGGTGGCGGCCAAGGCCGGCGCACCGGTGACCGACGTGACCCGCATGACCATCTGGGGCAACCACTCCGCCACCCAGTACCCGGACGTGTTCCATGCCCGGGTCGGCGGGCGGCCCGCCGCCGAGGTCATCGACGACGAGGCCTGGATCGAGAGCGACTTCATCCCCACGGTCCAGCAGCGGGGCGCGGCGATCATCGAGGCCCGGGGCAGCTCCAGCGCGGCCTCTGCGGCCAACGCCGCCATCGACCACGTCCGCACCTGGATGGACGGCACGCCCGAGGGCGACTGGGTGTCGATGGCCGTGCCCTCCGACGGCTCCTACGGCACGCCCGAGGGTCTGCTGTCGTCGTTTCCCTGTACCACGACGAACGGCGAGTGGTCCATCGTGCCGGGCCTGGAGATCGACGACTTCTCCCGCGCCCGCATCGACGCCAGCACCAGCGAGCTGGCCGACGAGCGCGACACCGTCGCCGCCCTCGGCCTCATCTGAGGAACGACCGACCGACCGACCGACGCGCCCGCGGGGCGCGGGGTCGGGCCGAGGTCCGTCGCGGGCGAAACCGACGTCAGCCCTCACACCGAGTGACCGCTTCTCGTTCTGGCGCCCGGTAGCGGTGCCATAGCGCCCAAATCGGGCGCCAGTACGCGGAGTACAGGTCCTCTGTCCCGATTTGGCCACGGACGGTGGCGAAACGGTCGAGCGGGCGCCGACGGCTGGCGGCGCGAGGACCTCGGCCCCCGTGGTGGCCGTCGGTTTCGGTCGTCCAGCCCCCACGGCGGGCTACTTGAGGAACTTCGACGTGGTGTTGTCGGCGAGGACCTTGCCGCCGGTCTGGCAGGTGGCGCAGTAGTTGACCGTGTACTTCACGTAGGCCACCTCCCTGACGGTGTCACCGCAGACGGGGCAGGTCTCGCCCTTGCGGTGGTGCACGGCGCCGGGCCGCTCCTTTGACGAGCTCATGTCGTCCCGCTCCCGCTCGTGGGCCAGGCCTTCGGCCACCGTGTCCCGGATGGCGGCGTGGAGCCGCTCGATCTCCTCAGGGCTCAGCTTGGACGCGTTGGCGAAGGGGGAGAGCTTCGCCCGGTGGGTGATCTCGTTGGCCAGGCGCCGCCCGATCCCGGCCATCGGGTGCTGGTCCCGCAGGACGCCGTGGAGCCGTTTGGACTCCCCGCCGATCCGTTCGGCGACACCAGCAGCATCCAGCGAGTCGGCGTCGGGGCCGAGGTGGTCGATCGGTTCCTTCCCCTCCCGGAGCTCGTCGAGCACCCACACCCCTGCCCGCTTCTCGGTCCCCGCTTCGCTCAGGAGGAGGGCCCGGCCGTCGGTGAACACCCAGCGGGCCAGCCCGCCCCGGGGCTTCCTGGTCTGCTTCTCGTCGGGCTTGAGTCGACCCCCCTGCATGAGGTGGACGACGAAGGTGGCGGGTTCGAACACGAGGGCCAGGTACTTGCCCCGCTGGTCCACCCGCAGCAGCGGGGAGCCGTAGGCGACGTCCGGAGCGAGGGCATAGGTCTTCAGGGCCGTGAACGAGATCGGCACGAACTGCTCCAACACGGCGCCGCCGAAGGCCTCGGCCAGGCGCTCGGCGTGGGCTCGCACCTCCGGCAGTTCAGGCACCCGACAGCGCCTCGTCGATGCGGGCCAGGACCTCTCGGTGTTCGGTGAGCCGCGCCGTCGCCCCCCGGACGGTCAAGCGACCGGCGGTCAGGGCGGCGCCGGCGCCCAGCTCACCGTCGGCGATGGCCTCCGCGGTCGAGCGGTCCTGGTGGAAGGTCACGTCGGCCGCGTCGGCTCTCCCGGGGCGGATGCGCACCCCATCGGCCGCCAGCACCAGGTGCCAGGTCACCTCGTCGTCGCCCTCGGTGACCACCTGCTGGATGACGAAGGGTCCCGTTGCCCCGGGGAGGCGTCGGACGGCCTCGTCCATCGCGGCGATCCACTCCCGTGTGAAGCGTGGGACCATGGCGGGCACGCTAGGTGATCCATGCGGTCCTCTGATCTGGACGGAAGGCAGTCCGAAGGCCTCCATCGGTTCGCGGCGGCCGCGCTCGGCCCCCAGGTCATCCGGTGACGTGCACCTCCCGGTGGGTCTGGCTCGCGGCCGACCGCGGCGAGGCCGGTCACCTCGGGATCCGCTTCGTCGACGACCGGGTCGAGGTCACCGCCGGCCTGGACCGCCCGGGCCACGACCTCGTGATCCTCGACGAGCCCGATGCGCCGCCGCCCCGTCCGGGCTCGATGGAGATCCGGGCGTCCGGCCTGTGGGTCGACGCCATCGAGGAAGAGCAGGGCCGACGGTGGACGATCGGCCTCGAGGCCTTCGCCTTGGCGGTGGACCACCCGAACGACTCCGTCGGCACGCGGGTGCCACTCGGCTTCGACCTCGAATGGGAGCGGGTCGGTCCGGACGTCGACGGCCACACGCCCGCCCGGGTCCACGGTGAGGTCCTGGTCGCGGCCGATGTCCGCGATCTCGACGCCACCGGGTGGTGGCGGTGTCGGGGTGCCGGCCGGGGTCACCGGTAGCCTCGGGCGGTGTCCAGCGTCGTGCTCGCTGCCCTCGGCAATCCGCAAGGCCCGGCGGGAGTCGGCCGCGGTGGCCGCCACGCCGGTGCTGGGCCCGGACGTCCCCGTCGACGCCGAGGCCTGACCGGTGTCGGGTCGTCCGGCGCCGGTCGGCGTGGCTGAGCGGTGAACGTCGTCCTCGCGTTCCTGGTGGTGGCCGTGGTCACCACGCTGAGCATCCTGGTGATGCTGCGGGTGCGGCGCACGGCGCCCGAGGGCAGCTACTTCGCCGACGGTGACCGGGCGTCGGGGGTGTTCGGGGTCCTCGCGACCGGGTTCTCGGTGCTGCTGGGCTTCATCGTCTTCCTCTCCTTCACCACCTACGACGCGTCCCGATCGGGCGCCGAGGAGGAGGCGGTGATCGTGGGTCAGCAGTTCGAGACCGCACAGTTCTTCCCTCCCGCGCTGGCTGCGGAGTTGACCGGTGAACTGGTCTGCTACGCGCGCTCGGTCCCGGGCGAGGAGTGGGATCGTCTCGAGGCAGGGACGCTGGGCGACGAGATCAACCCCTGGGGCGCGGTGATGTTCGACACGATCCGGCGGGTCGAGCCCGTGTCGAACGCCGAGCAGTCGGCCTACAACCGGTGGCTCGACCAGACCAGTGCGCGGGAGCAGGCCCGCAACGACCGGGTCCATGCCGTCTCCGGTGTGATCCCGAGCCCGTTGTGGATCGTGCTCTTCTTCGTGTCGGGGGTGATCTTCCTCTACCTGCTGTTCTTCGCGGACAGCGGTGAGAGGGCGGTGACCCAGGCCGTCCTCATGGGCTCGGTCGTGTCGGTCATCACGACCTTGTTGCTGCTGCTGGTCTTCTTCAACCAGCCCTTCCAGGACAACCTGGGCGGCCTCCGCCCGGACTCGATGGAGCGGGCGCTGCGCATCATCGACGAGGCGGCCCGAGAGTCCGGTGTCGAGATCACCGCCCCGTGTGACGAACGAGGTGTGGGCTTCGAGGATGGCTGAGGAGGCGGACGGGGCGTTCTCGACGCGGGGCACGCGACTGGAGCTGGCCGCCACCGTGCTGCTCGCCGTCGCCGCGGTGGCCACCGCGTGGAGCAGCTACCAGGCAACACGCTGGAACGGTGAGCAGGCCACTGCGGCCAGCCAGACCAACGGCATCCGGATCGAGGCCGCCCGAGCCGAGAGCGAGGCCCTGGCCGAGACCCAGGTCGACATCGCCCTCTTCATCCAATGGGTTGACGCCAATGCCGGGGACGACGCCGAGTTGGCCGACTTCTACGCCAGCCGGTTCCGGGGCGAGTTCCAGCCCGCCTTCGACGCCTGGCTGGCCACCGACCCCCTGCGGAACGTCGATGCGCCTGCGTCGCCCTTCGCCCTCCCCGAGTACCGGACCGAGGCCGAGGCCCAGGCCGCCGAGTACGACCGTCAGAGCGAGATCTCGGCGGCGGTGGTCCGACGCAACATCGTGCGGGCCAGCAACTACGTGCTCGCGGTGGTGCTCTTCGCCGTCGCCCTCTTCTTCGCCGGCATCAGCACCAAGTTGGTCAACGAACGACTGCGCCTGGCCATGCTCCTGGTGGGCTGGACCGTGTTCCTCGGCGCCGTGACCTGGATCGCCAGCTTCCCGGTCAGCTTCGTCACCTAGCCGTTCAGTCCTGGACGGGCAGGCAGCGCCGACCGCTCAGGTCAGGCGACGGTCCAGTAGGCGTTCGCAGAACCCCGCCGCGAGCGCGACCGGGTAGGCCTCGGAGCCGTTGATGGCGATGACCGACTGCACGTCGGTCTGGAGCACACCGACCACGGCGATGGCCGCGATGGCGCCGGTCAGGAGCCGGACGAGCATCAGGGTGACCGGGTGCATGAACTCCGCCGCCGGGGGAGGGGTTGCGGACTGGCGCCAGGGGACGAGGCGGCTGATGACGGCGCCGAAGAGGCCCCACCCGGCGACGGCGACGAAGTTGTCGAGGTTGCGCAGGGCCTCGCCCTGGTCGGCGGTGAGGTTCCCCAGCATCGCCGTCACCGCGCCGACGACGAGCAGGACGAAGGCCGCGATGCCGGTCACGTAGACGCTGCGGGCGGTTGTCTGCAGGCGACGGTCCTCGCCGTCGCCTGCTTCGTCGTGGACCCGTTGAGCAGCCACCACCGCGCCGCGCAACGGGTCCAGTCGGGCCTTGGGGTGCTCGTCGACGTGGACCACGGCGGCGATCAGCTCACCGCTCTGGTGCTCGGGCAACGTGCTGGTCGGGATCGCCGCCGCCGCGCTCAGCAGGGCCCGGCGGTCGGCCAGCTCGAGGAGTTGGCGGCGCGAGGCGCGCACGAGGGCGCTGGCATCGGCGGGGTCGTCGGCCAGCACGGCCTGCCGGGCCGCCTCGCTGAGCCGGTGGGCCGAGGCCAGGACGGCGTCGTGGTCGGCGCCGAAGCGCTCACGCGCCACGGTGAGGTCGCCGGAGAGCACCATGAGCTCGGTGTGGAGCCGCCGTTCGGCTGGCGTCAGGCCCCACCACTGGCGCCGGGAGCCCCAGAGGCGGACCGTGGTCCGGGTCAGCTCGCGCGTGGTCCCGAGGGCCAACCCCGCGACCTTGGCGGTCCGGGAGGGGGCATCGGGGGTCGCGACCTCGTCATCGGTGGCCGCGAGGGCCTCGGCGCCCTCCTCGTCGGCGGCAGAAGTCAGGTCGATCACCTCATCGGTTGCGGGTCGCACTGCAGGCAGTGTGCCAGGGTGGGCCTGTGGGCGGGCAGGGTCCCGCCACCTGCCCGTGAGGCTCTCGATTCGAACCGCGCACCCGACCGGGACAGACCCTGGCTTCAGGCCGGCTCGGCGTCGAGCTCGGCCTTGATCTCGTGGTCGATCGTCAGGGCGACGGCCGAGACGACGAGAACCACCGCCGCGGCCCCGAGGGCGATGAGCAGGGCGAGGCCCGCTTGGTCGCCGGGCGCGGCCAAGCCCGCCTCCTCGGTGCCCTCGGGCCAGGGCCACAGCACGCGGAGTGAGCCGATCATGAGCCCGACCAGACCGGCCATGACGACGTCGTGGTGGTGCTCCAGCGCCCAGTTCAAGACCGAGGAGAAGAGGGCGAGGCCGATCACGCAGCCGACGACGAAGGCGGCGAGCAGGCCGAGTTGACGCTGGTTGACCGCATCGAGGACGGCGTCGTACATGCCCAACATCAGCAACAGGAACGACCCGGAGATCCCGGGCAGGATCATGGCGCAGATCGCGACCATTCCCGCGAGCAGGAAGACCCAGATCGCCGGGTCGACCCGGGGGGCCGCGGCGAGGCCGAGGAAGGCGGCCGCAGCGACGGCGACGAGGACGAGGACGACGACCTGCTCGGCGCCCCAACGCCTCACCAGGCGGAAGGCCACGACGGCGGAGGCCGCGACCAGGCCGAAGAAGAGCCCGCCCATCGGGACCGGATGGTTCTCGAGGGCCACCTCGATGGCATGGGCCAGCGTGAGCACGGCCAGGCCGATGCCCCCCAGCAGGGGAACGATGAACAGCCATTCGACCGAGCGGAGGCCCTGGAGGAACCCCTTGCTGTCGGCCTTGAGCAGGCGACCGAGGGCTGACGCCATGCGGTGGACGTTGTCGACCAGGCGCTCGTAGATGCCGAGGACCAGGGCCACGGTGCCGCCCGAGACCCCGGGGACGACATCGGCCGCACCCATGCAGAACCCACGGACGACCTGGAGTGCCACCGCGAGGCCCGGATGGAGCTTGGCCTCGCGGGCGATGAAGCTCATACCCGGGAGAAAAGGATCTCGCGCTTGACCTCTTCGATGGCCTGGGTGACCTTGATGTCGCGGGGGCAGGCGTCGGTGCAGTTGAACGCGGTGCGGCAGCGCCACACGCCGGTGCGGTCGTTGAGGATGTCCAGGCGCTCGGTCCCGGCCTCGTCGCGGCTGTCGAAGATGAAGCGGTGGGCGTTGACGATCGCCGCGGGGCCGACGTAGCCGGAGTTGCCCCAGAACACCGGGCAGGACGTGGTGCAGGCGGCGCACAGGATGCACTTGGTGGTGTCGTCGAAGCGCTCCCGCTCCTCCGCGGACTGGGTGCGCTCCCGGTAGCCCGGCTCGTCGGTGGTCACCAGGTAGGGAAGCACGGAGCGGTACTGGGCGAAGAAGGGCTCCATGTCCACGACCAGGTCCTTGATGACCGGCAGGCCGCGGATGGGCTCGACGGTGATCTTGTCGCCGACCTCCTGGATGAGCAGCGTGCAGGCCAGCCGGTTGACGCCGTTGATGATCATGGCGTCGGAGCCACAGACCCCGTGGACGCAGGAGCGGCGCAGGGCGAGGGTCCCGTCGTGGTGGTACTTCACCTCGTGGATGGCGTCCAGCACCTTGTCGGTGGGCTCCATGTCGACCGTGTAGGTCTCCCAGTGGGGCTTGGTGTCGGTTTCGGGGTTGTAGCGCTTGATCTGGAGTTCGACCTGCATCAGTACTTGCGCTCCATGGGCTCGTAGTTCCCGCCGATGACCGGCTTGTAGTCCAGTCGCACCGCGCCGTCGTCCTCCCGGGTGGCCAGGGTGTGCTTCATCCAGTGCTCGTCCTCCCGCAACGGGTGGTCGTCGCGGAAGTGGGCGCCCCGGCTCTCGGTTCGGGCCCGGGCACTGGCCACCGTGACCTTGGCCAACTCGATGAGGTAGCCCAACTCCAGGGCCTCGGTCAGGTCGTAGTTGAAGACCAGGCCCTTGTCGTCGATCGAGATCTGCTCGTACTCCTCGGTGAGCTCGTCGACCACCTCGGTGGCGTGCGCCAGGCTCTCCTCGGTGCGGAACACCATCGCGTTGGCGGTCATCTCCGCCTGCAGGCGTTCCCGCAGACGGGCGGTGTTGGCCGAGCCGCGGCCGGCCTTCATCTTCTCGATGCGGGCCCGCACGTCGGCCTCGGGGGCCGGGGCCGGCTCGGGCTGGTCGGCCTCGGCGACGAAGCGGGCCATGTCGCGGCCGCCGCGCCGTCCGAAGACCACGATGTCGAGCAGGGAGTTGGTCCCCAGTCGGTTGGCGCCGTGGACCGACACGCAGGCGCACTCACCGGCGGCGTAGAGGCCGGGGAGCACCGTGTTGTCGGCGTCGATGACCACCTGGCCGTCGACGTTGGTGGGGATGCCGCCCATGGCGTAGTGCGCAGTCGGTTGGATCGGGATGGGATCCTGCTTGGGCTCGATGCCCAGGTAAGTCCGCACGAAGTCGGTGATGTCGGGGAGCTTCTCGTCGATCTGCTCCGGCGGGAGGTGGGTGAGATCCAGGTGGACGCCGTCCTTGTCGGCACCGATCCCCCGACCCTCGCGGATCTCGGTCATGATCGAACGCGAGACCATGTCCCGGGGGGCCAGGTCCTTCACCGTCGGGGCGTAGCGCTCCATGAACCGCTCACCGTCGGCGTTGCGCAGGATGCCGCCCTCACCGCGGGCGGCTTCGGACAGCAGGATGCCGAGCTTGTAGATCCCCGTCGGGTGGAACTGGAAGAACTCCATGTCCTGCATCGGGATGCCGCGGCGGTACAGCAGGCCGGGGCCGTCGCCGGTGAGGCTCACGGCGTTGGAGGAGATCTTGAACATCCGCCCGAAGCCACCGCTGGCGAACAGGGCGGCCTTGGTGGTGAAGACGTGGAGGTCGCCGGTGGCCATCTCGTACGCGATCACCCCGGCCACCCGCCGACCGGCGGGGACGGTCGGGTCGTCGGCGAAGACCATGTCGAGGACCTGGAACTCGTTGAAGAAGGTGACGTCCCGCTTCACGCACTGCTGGAACAGCGTCTGGAGGATCATGTGGCCGGTGCGGTCCGCGGAGTAGCAGGCCCGGCGCACGGCGGCCTCGCCGTGGTTGCGGGTGTGGCCGCCGAAGCGGCGTTGGTCGATCTTGCCCTCGGGGGTGCGGTTGAAGGGCAGGCCGAAGTGCTCGAGCTCGACGACGGCGTCGATGGCCTCCTTGCACATGATCTCGATGGCCGGCTGGTCGCCCAGGTAGTCGGCGCCCTTGACCGTGTCGAAGGCGTGCCATTCCCAGGAGTCCTCTTCGACGTTGGCGAGGGCGGCGCACATGCCGCCCTGGGCGGCGCCGGTGTGGGAGCGGGTGGGGTAGAGCTTGGTCAGGACCGCGACCCGGCACTTGCCGGCGACCTCGATGGCCGCCCGCAGCCCCGCACCGCCGGCACCGACGATCACCGCGTCGTAGCTGTGATGGTGGACGTTCACGCCCCCGATCCTCGCATGCGGTCCCCGCGTCGGCGAAGTCGCCCCATCACCTCGCGATGACCGTCCTGTACCGGTTGGTGGCGGTGACCTCGCCGGCGGTGAGCGTGAGGTCCAGGCAGAGCTCCCGGGGCTGATCGCCGGGGAGGTCGGGGACCTCGGTCTCGATCCGCCCGATGCGCACGCAGCTGTCGGCGGTGACCTCCCCACCCCAGTGCCACGCCCGGTTCCCGCCCGGCCAGCTCAGCTCGGCGGTGACCGAGGCCCGGACGAGGGGGATGTGCAGGTCGCTGACGACGTGGACGTCCAGGGCGAGGTCCTCGCCCGGCGCCGCGGTGGGTGGGAGCCGGTCGGCCACGACGATCACCGGTCGGCAGGCCTCCCGCAACGCGTCGTAGCCCGCCTTGGGCACCCGCTCGTGGTCCAGGAGCGACCAGGAGACGGCGGGCTGGGCGTCGGTGAGGAGGAACTGGAGGAAGCCGCCGGTGGGTCGGTACTTCAGGCGTCGGAGCTCTTCGACGTGGTGGCGCACGACGGTGGACTGGTACGCCTGGGTGGCGGCGCGCCACGAGGCGAACGTGGCGTGGTCGGCTTCGGGTACCCGCCGGTCGAGGAACGCCCGCTGGAGGCCGTGGTGGTCCTCGAGGCGCTCCCAGTCCAGGTCCGGCCAGCGATCCGGCTCGAGGAAGGCGTCGCTCTCGGGCACGGCCTGGGCCCCGAACTCCGAGACGAAGCGGACCATGCGGGGCAGGGCGGCGGCGAAGCCGGGCAGATCCCGCTCCTCGCCGTGGTACCAGCCGAAGTAGAGGTGGCTGTCGGTGCCGTCGAGGCGGGGGAGATGGGGCCACACGCCGCTGTGGGGGATCACGGGGCGGGAGCCGTCCGCCTTCTCGAGGGCCCGTTTGATCGATCGGTCGAGCACGGTCTTGTTCCAGGTGGGCAGCTCCATGCCCGCCAACGCCTTGAGTCCCATCCGGCGGGCCACGGCGGGGTCGGCCATTGCTCCCGTAGGTTCGTCGAGGGCGAGCGGCTCGTTGTGGCCACACCAGATGGCCACGGAGGGGTGGTGGCCGAGGATCTCGACGGCCTTGCGGGCCTGGCGCACGGCCTGCTTGCGCACCGAGCGGGCGTAGCCCCACTGCAGCGGGAAGTCCTGCCAGACGAGCATTCCCCGCTCGTCCGCCTGGTCGTAGAACGCGTCGGTGGTGACGTGGGCGTGGACCCGGACCAGGTCCAGGCCCGCCTCCCGGGCGAGGTCGATGTCGCGTCGGACGTCGTCGTCGTCGGCTTCACCCAGCAGGGCCCGGGTGGGAGCCAGGTTGGCACCCTTCAGGAAGAGGCGCTCCCCGTTCACCGAGAGCCGCCAGTCGTCGAACACGAGGGAGCGCAGGCCGATCCGGCGCCGGAGCGTGTGGCTGCTCCGCCCGTCCTCGGTGATCGCCTCGACGGACACGTCATGGCGCGGCTGGTCGCCGAGGGACCAGGGCCACCACAGCTTCGGCTCGGCGACGGTGACCGACCACTCCAGGCGGTTCTGGCCCGCGGCGAGGCTGAGCTCCTCGGTGTAGCCCTCGATCGCCTCGCCGTCGAGGGCGATGCGGGTGTGGATCTTCACGGTGCCGGGGAGGGCGATGTTGGCGAAGGCCCGGAAGCGGAGGGTGGCCGACTCCCGGCCGGCCTCGGTGCAGATCACCGAGAGGCGTCGGAGCCGGATCGGCCCCGTCCGCTCGATCCGCACGGGGCGCCAGATGCCGCCGGGGTTGAGGTCGGGGTCGATGCAGTCCCAGTGCTGGAAGACCCCGGTGAGGGCCCGCTTCGCCGTGCGGTCGCCCGGTGGCGAGCACACGACCTGGGCCGCCAGGAGGTGCTCGTCGCGCTCGTCGAGCTGGTCGGTGATCTCGAAGGTGTGTCCGAAGAAGTAGCCCTCGGTGTCCCCGACATAGCCGCCGTCGAGCCAGACGTCGGACTGGTAGAAGACGCCGTCGAAGACCAGCCACGCCCGCTCGTCGCCGTCGGGTCGGTCGGCGGTGAAGGGCACGCGGTAGAGGAGCGGCCCGTCGGCCTCGGCGAAGGCCGCCGTGCTGCGCCAATGGCCGGGGACCGTGACCGTCTCCCAGGTGGCGTCGTCGAGCGCGGGGTCGGCGAAGTCCCGTTCCAGGAGCGGATCGGCCGGGGTCACCAGCCAGTCCGTCGGCAGCCTGACCGACCGTGTCACCACGGTAGGTTGCCACCTATGTCCTCTCGTCCCGCAACGATCGGTCAGCTCCGCGAGTCCGGCTGGGAGTCGATGCCGGTCAAGGAGGAGGTGCGGCGCAACGCCGTGGCCCGCATCCTCGCCGGCGAGCCGGTGGTGGAGGGGGTCATCGGGTACGAGGAGACGGTCCTGCCCCAGCTCGAGAACGCGGTCCTGGCCGGCCACGACGTGATCTTCCTGGGGGAGCGCGGTCAGGCCAAGACCCGGATGATCCGGTCGCTCACCAACCTGCTCGACGAATGGCTGCCGGTCGTCGCCGGCTCCGAGATCCTCGATGACCCCTACGCGCCCGTGTCCCGTCACGCTCGGGACCTGGTGGCCGCCCACGGCGAGGACGCCGCCATCGAGTGGGTTCACCGGGATGACCGCTTCGGCGAGAAGCTGGCCACGCCCGACACGTCGATCGCCGACCTCATCGGTGAGGTCGACCCGATCAAGGTCGCCGAAGGCCGCTACCTGTCCGACGAGCTGACCATGCACTACGGCCTGGTGCCCCGCACCAACCGCGGCATCTTCGCCATCAACGAGCTGCCCGACCTCTCCGAGCGCATCCAGGTCGGCCTGCTCAACGTGCTCGAGGAGCGCGACGTCCAGGTCCGGGGCTACAAGATCCGACTGCCGCTCGACGTGATGCTCGTGGCCTCGGCCAACCCCGAGGACTACACGAACCGGGGTCGGATCATCACCCCCCTGAAGGACCGCTTCGGGAGCCAGATCCGGACCCACTACCCGCTCGATGTCGAGACCGAGGTGGCCATCACCCGCCAGGAGGCCCGTCCCTTCGACGTCGAGGGCGTCCGGGTCGAGGTGCCCGAGTTCATGGTCGAGATCGTGGCCACCCTGACCCACCTGGCCCGGGAGAGCGCGCACGTCAACCAGGCGTCCGGTGTGTCGGTCCGCCTCACGGTGGCCAACATGGAGGTCCTGGTGGCCAACGCGACCCGCCGGGCCCTGCGGTTGGGGGAGACCGATGTCGTCCCCCGCATCACCGATCTCGACGCCCTCGCGGCCTCGACGTCGGGCAAGATCGAGATCGAGACCCTCGAGGAAGGCCGCGACGCCCAGATCATCGAGCAGTTCCTCAGGGGTGCGGTGCTGACCTGCTTCCGCGAGACCTTCGACCTCGGTGAGCTGTCCGGCGTGCTGGACGCCTTCGAGGACCGGGCGGTGGACGCCGGCGAGGACATCGGTTCGGCCGCCTACGCCGAGTTCGCCGCCGAGATCCCGGCGCTGCGCGATGCCGTCAACCGGCTGACCGCGGACGAGTCGCCGGCCGCAGTCGCTTCAGCCGTCGAGTTCGTCCTCGAGGGGCTCCACCTCTCCAAGCGCCTCAACAAGGAGGCCGCCGGCGGCCGCGCCACCTACCGGGGCCGCGGCTGACCCGAAATTGCGTCAGCTGGTCACGCCAGGAGTGACCGACTGACGCAATTTCGGGTCGGTCACGACGATCCGGAGGATCCGCCGTAGTCTCAGGGCATGCCCCTCTTCCGGCGCAAGGCGGGTCGACCACAGTTCCGCTACTCGCGCTGGGACGGCACCCAGAAGGGCTTCGAGCTCGGGGCCGACGAGGTGATGGCCGAGATCACCGACGACCTGCTCTACCACGGCGACCTCAACGCCGCGCTGCGCCGGATGCTGCAGTCGGGATTCGACACCCCCGACGGCGAGCACCTGGCCGGCCTGCGGGAGACCATGGAGCGGCTGCGCCAGAAGCGCCGGGAGATGCTCGAGCAGCACGACCTCGGCGGGGTCTACGACGAGATCGCCGACGCCCTGCGCGAGGTCGTGGAACAGGAGCGGGCCTCTCTGGCGGAGATGGTCAGCGAGGCCGATGCGTCGGGCGACCAGCGTCGCCAAGAGGTCACCGAGGAGGTCGTGCAGGCGCGCAACACGGACCTGGACCTCCTCCCGCCGGACCTGGCCGGCCAGGTCAAGGCCCTCCAGGAGTACGAGTTCACCTCCTCCGAGGCCCGGGAGCAGTTCGAGGCCCTGATGGATCAGCTGCGTGAGCAGCTGATGCAGCGCTTCGTCGACCAGGTCTCGGGGTCCATGCAGGACATGACACCCGAGGACATGGCCCGCATGAAGGACATGCTGGCCGAGCTCAACCGGATGCTCGAGCAGCGGGCCAACGGCGAGGAGCCGGACTTCGACGGGTTCATGGAGCGCCACGGCGACTTCTTCCCCGAGAACCCCCGGAACCTCGACGAGCTCCTGGAGCTGATGGCTCAGCGCATGGCCGCCATGCAGGCGATGCTCAACTCGATGACGCCCGAGCAGAGGGCCCAGCTCGAGAGCCTGTCGGAGCAACTGCTCGAGGACATGGACCTGCAGTGGCAGGTCGACCAGCTCGGCCAGAACCTGCAGGCGGCCTTCCCGGACATGAACTGGAACCGGCGCTATGACTTCTCCGGCCAGGACCCCCTGGGGTTCGCCGAAGCCGCGTCGATGATGGAGCAGCTCGGCGACCTGGACCAGCTGGAGAACCTGCTGCGCAACGCCACCTCGCCCGGGGCGCTGGCCGAGGTCGACTTGGACAAGGTCAAGGAGCATCTCGGCGAGGAGTCCGCGGAGAGCCTCGAGAAGCTGGCCGAGCTGGCCCGCGTGCTCGAGGACGCGGGCCTGATCGAGAACAAGGAAGGCCGTTTCGAGCTGACGGCCAAGGGCATGCGCCGCATCGGCCAGAACGCCCTGGCCGAGCTGTTCAAGCGCCTCTCGGTGGACAAGATGGGCGGTCACCAGGTCGAGGTGGTGGGCACGGGTCACGAGCGGGCCCACGACACCAAGCCCTACGAGTTCGGCGACCCCTTCAACCTCCACATCGAGCGCACGGTCCGCAACGCCGTCAGCCGCCAGGGCCAGGGGACACCCGTCCGGCTGAGCCCGGACGACTTCGAGGTGGAGCGCACCGAGCACCTGGTGAGGTCCAGCACCGTGCTGATGCTGGACCTCTCCCTGTCGATGCCGATGCGGGGCAACTTCCTGCCGGCCAAGAAGGTGGCGATGGCGCTGCACTCGCTCATCTCCACCCGCTTCCCCCGCGACTTCCTCGGCATCGTGGGCTTCAGCAGTGTGGCCCGCGCCCTGACCCCCGCCCAGCTCCCCGAGGTCTCCTGGGACTACGAGTACGGCACGAACATGCAGCACGGTTTCCAGCTCAGTCGCCGGATGCTCGCTCGGCAGTCGGGCACCAAGCAGATCATCATGATCACCGACGGCGAGCCGACGGCCCACAACCTGCCCAACGGCGAGGTCTACTTCAACTACCCACCGGTGCGGGAGACCGTGGAGGCCACGATGCGCGAGGTGGCCCGCGCCACCAAGGAGGACATCCGCATCAACACCTTCATGCTCGACCCGAACGGGCACCTGAAGGAGTTCGTCGAGCGGCTCACCCGGTTCAACCAGGGTCGGGCCTTCTTCACCACCCCCGAGACGCTGGGGGACTACGTCCTGGTCGACTTCATCGAGCAGAAGCGGGCCATGGTCCGTGGCGCCACGGGTGGTCGGCGCTCGGCCTGAGCCCGTGGCTGGGCCCCGTTCGTGGGGAGCAGGTTCACCGGAAAGGCACGGATTTCCCCGTCGCGCCCTTGCGCTCGGGGGGTCACCGGTGGAATGATGACAGCAGTGTAATTACAGCGATGTCCCGGACGGGTGGATCTCCCCCACCGCGAAGGGCATCGATCGCTTGGGGAAGCCACGGGCGGTGCGCCAACAAGGAGGCACACCAATGAGATCGATCTTCGATGACACCGAGGACCTGACCTGGCAGGAGTACGCCAACTGCCTGGGCGTCGACCCGGACCTCTTCTTCCCCGAGCGGGGGGCCTCCACCCGCGAGGCCAAGGAGGTCTGTCGAGGCTGTGTCGTTCGTGACGACTGCCTCGAATACGCCCTCACCAACGGCGAGAAGTTCGGCATCTGGGGTGGGATGAGCGAGCGCGAGCGCCGTCGGATCCGCCGCCAACGCGCCATCGCCCGCGAGGCCGCCGCGCTGACGGTCCACAGCGCCTGAGGGCTCAACGGCCGAGGCGGGCCTCCACGGTCCGGTCCTCGGCCAGGCCCAGCTCGGCCCACCGCCCCGGCGGGATCCTCACCAGCACCCCTCGGGGCAGCAGCCCGACCAACTCGGCGCCGGCCACCTCGACGAGCTCGGCCACCCGGTCGTAGGCCTCGGCCGGACCGACCTGATCGGGTCGCACCAGGTTCATCGACACCTGTGCCCGGTCACCGACGGCGAGCCCGAGGGCCCGGATGCCGTCTCCCCGCACCGCCGTGGCCACCTCTCGGGCCCGGGCCGGGTCCGGCTCGGCCAGCCAGAGGTTGTAGGCCACCAGCGGCGGCCGACACCCCACCGCCACGGCGCCCGCCGTCGGATGCGGTGTCGGCGGTCCCCTGTCCGGCGCCAGGTCGACGAACGCGCGTCGGCGGATCTCGGGCAACGTCGGCCCGTCGCCGTCCTCGCCGTAGCAGAAGGCGGGCACCCCCAACTCGCCGGCGATCCAGACCGCGAAGCGCTCCCGGGCGGCACAGGCCTCGGTCGGCGGCGTGCCGTCCAGGGCCACGAAGGGGACGACGTCGATCACGCCGAGCCGAGGGTGCGCCCCCTGGTGGCGCCGGAGGTCGATCTCTCCGACGGCCACCCGGGCGACGCGCCGGGCGGCCTCCTCGCCCACCGTGGTCAGCACGGTGCGGTGGTGGTGGGGATCGGTGTGCCGATCCAGCAGGTCGCCCCCGGCGGCGGCCACCAGCGCGTCGAGCACCGCGACGTCCCGGCCCTCGGACACGTTCAGGATGCACTCGAGCACGCCGCACCCCCCGTGTCGCCCTCACCGCGGCGCCGGCCCGTCGCCGGTACGCTCCATCCCGTGAACCTCGGTGCACCCGAACTACTCATCGTGCTCCTCATCATCCTGCTGATCTTCGGCGGGTCCAAGCTCCCGCAGCTGGCCCGTTCCCTGGGCAAGGCCCAGTCGGAGTTCAAGAAGGGTTCCGAGGAGGACGCGAGCTCGACCGGCACCGGCGATTCGTCCCCCTCGGCCTGAGCGGCTCCACGGAGTCCTCAGTCCGGCACTGACCGATCGCTGACCCCGGCCGGGAACCGGGCGCGCCCCGGCGTCGTTGCCCATGTCGAGTCCAACGCCACCACCGACTCGCACCGATCAGGTGCCGAGCTGGGAAGAGGTCGCCCACGACCACGGGCGGTTCCTCTACACGGTGGCCTACCGACTCACGATGAACCACGACGACGCGCAGGATCTGGTGCAGGACGTGCTGCTACGGGTGCAACGAGGGCTGGCGACCTACCAGCCGGGCTCCATGGAGGCGTGGCTGTCGCGGATCACGACCAATGCGTTCCTCGACGTCGTGCGGCGCCAGAAACGGCGCCCCCAGGACCCGCTCCCCGAGGAGAACCCCGAGCGGGTCCTGCCGACGGCGCCGTCGGCGGCCGACGCTCTCGACGCGGCCGTCCTGCCCGAGCACCTGCAGGCGGCACTGGCCGATCTCCCCGAGGACTACCGGACGGCCGTGGTCCTCTGTGACGTGCTGGACTTCAGTTACGAGGAGATCGCCGAGGCGCTCGACATCCCCGTCGGCACGGTGCGCTCCCGCATCCACCGGGGCCGCTCGCGCCTGCGGACGGCCGTCGAGGCCCGATCATGACCGAACCCCAGGACATCCCGGTCCCGGAGGACGACGAGCTCCGTCGGCTGCTCCGGGATCTCCCCGAGGTCGCGCCGCCGGACGGCTTCTTCGAGGACCTCATCCGTCGGCGCCGCCGCCGGGCCCGGGCGACAACCATCGGTGGACTGGCGGCGGCAGGCGTCGTCGGGGCGATCGTCGTGGCCCAGGCGACGGGCGTGCACGGCCGAGCCGATCCGCCGATGGGCGACCTGGCGCAGCGTCATGAGGCGGTCATGGCGGTGCCCGCGTCCGCCATCACCGGTGAGATGCCCGCCGACGAGGTCCCCGCGCCCTACCAGGCTCCCGAGACCGTCGGCGACCTCGAGCGAGGCATGGCCGTGCGCCATCCCGACGATGTCGTGCAGGTCGTCTACGCGGCTGACGGGCGGTACGTGTCGGTGTTCGAGCAGGTCGGGGACCTCGACACCGACACCATGGCCGCGGATCTCACGCCGGCCGACTTCGACGGGGTCGACGCCTGGTGGAGCGACGGTGGTGCGCTCGTGGTCCGGCGCCAGGAGGTGGTCTATGTGATCGTCGGTGAGTTCGACCGCGAGGAGATGCGGGCGGTCGTGGTCGACCTGCCCGGCGCCCGGCCGATGGGGCTCAGCCGGCGGATCGGCGATGCGATGGATGACCTGGTCGAGACCTTCGGTCTGGGCTGAGCGGCCGCGGACCCGTCGACGGTCGGGTGCGCCGGGCGGATCGCCCTCGAGAGGGGTCGTCCCCCCGCACCCGGGCGGGCTCAGGCCGGGGTGGCGGCCTCGGCCTCGACGGCCTCCCGGCGGCGCTTCAGGATCCGCCGCCGTTCCCGTTCCGAGCAGCCCCCCCACACGCCGTGGTCGATGCGGTGGACGAGGGCGTACTCGAGGCAGAGATCCTGCACCGGGCAGTCGGCGCACACGCGTCGGGCGACCTCGACCCCGACCCCGTCACTGGGGAAGAACAACGAGGGCGGCCGATGGGCGCAGTTGCCGTAGGCCATCCAGTCGGTTTCGGTCTCGTCGGGCTTGCTCATGGGTGTGGGGGGACCTCCGTTTCACCTGTTCTACGGCGCGGGGCGTCGTTCGGTTCCCGGGAAGCGGGGGGTTTTCCGAGAAGTCGGGCCGGTCCCGGTAGCCTCACGGCCGATGTCGAACGTCGTGGAGCCCTCTCTGGAGACCGAGCCGCCGCGAGGCGCGGTCAAGATCGTGTACCTCGGGCCGGTCGCCCCCCACTGGGAGATCCGCTCGGACTTCGGCGATCGAGCGGTGATCGACGCCTTCCGGGACCGGGTGAACGCCCGCCTGGTCCTGCTCCCACCCCACGACCCTCAGTTCCGTCGCAACCGGGAGCGGGTCAACCGCGACGCCGAGCGCGAGCTGCTGCTGATCGACTGGGACCTGGGCTACGACGAGGAAGAGGACCACGACCTCGGGGCCCGACCCTCCTGAGGCAACCCGCACCTAGCATGGCGGGCGTGGAGGAGAGCGGAGTCGACCGGTTCCTGAACCGTGAGCTGTCCTGGATCGACTTCGACACCCGTGTCTTGGCCATGGCGGAGAACGCCTCGGTCCCCCTGCTCGAGCGGGCGAAGTTCCTCGCCATCTTCTCCCAGAACCTGGATGAGTTCTTTCAGGTCCGGGTGGCCGGCCTGAAGGACCAGGTGGCCGGATCGGTCACCCAACGCACTCCCGACGGGCGCACGCCGGGCCAGCAGCTCGACGAGATCCGGGACCGGGTCGGAAAGCTGATCGCGCGGGCCGAGCACTTGTTCCTCGACGAGCTCGTCCCGGCCCTGGGCGCCGCCGGCATCGGCTTCTCGTCGTGGGACGAGCTGGACGACGACGATCTCGAGTACCTCGGGGCCCAGTTCGACGAGCGGATCTTCCCCGTCCTGACGCCCCTGGCCGTGGACCCGGGGCACCCCTTCCCCTACATCTCGGATCTCTCGCTGAACCTGGCGGTGGTCGTGCTCGACTCCGTGTCCGGACTGCGGCGGTTCGCGCGGGTGAAGGTCCCTCCGCTGTTGCCCCGGTTCGTCGTCCTGCCCGACGGGGAGCGCTTCGTGCCCCTCGAGCAGGTCATCGCCGCCCACCTCGACACGCTCTTCCCGGGAATGGAGGTGGTCGAGAACCATCCCTTCCGGGTCACCCGCAACGCCGACCTGACCCTCGAGGACGAGGTGGCCGACGACCTGTTGGCCGCGGTCGAGGTGGAGCTCCGCCGCCGTCGCTTCGGCAAGGCGGTGCGCCTCGAGCTCGAGGCCACCGTGACCGACGAGATCCGCGAGCTGCTCCAGCGGGAGCTCGACCTCGAGGACGACGACGTCTATGTGGTCGCCGGCCCCCTCGACCTGAGCGGACTGTGGTCGTTGCTGAGCCTCGACCGACCGGACCTCAAGGACGACGCCTGGTCCGGCGTGGTCCCGCCCCACCTCACGGGTGAGGAGGGGGAGGTGAACGTCTTCGACGTCCTGCGTAGGGGTGACCTCCTGCTGCATCACCCCTATGACTCCTTCGCCGGCTCGGTCGAGACCTTCATCGGACAGGCGGCCGACGACCCCGGGGTGCGGGCCATCAAGCTCACGCTCTACCGCACCGACGGTGACAGCCCGATCGTGGACGCGCTGATCCGGGCGGCGGAGTCGGGCAAGCAGGTCGCCGCGCTGGTGGAGCTCAAGGCCCGGTTCGACGAGCAGGCCAACGTCGGGTGGGCCCGTCGCCTGGAGAAGGCCGGCGTTCACGTGGCCTACGGGCTGCTCGGTCTCAAGGTCCACACCAAGACCACGCTGGTGGTGCGTGAGGAGCACGGCGGCATGGTGCGCTACTGCCACATCGGCACCGGCAACTACAACAGCCGAACCGCCCGCATCTACGAGGACTGCGGTCTGCTCACCGCCGATCCCGAGATCGGTGCCGACCTGACCCACCTGTTCAACTACCTCACCGGCTACGCCCGCGACATCGGTTATCAGCGGATGCTGGTCGCCCCCGACTCGCTGCGCTCGGGCATCCGCCGACTGATCCGCCGGGAGATCGACGCCGGCGCGGGCCAGGGTCGGATCCTGGCCAAGATGAACTCGCTGGTGGACCCGGCCGTCATCGAGGACCTGTACGAGGCGTCGGCGGCCGGAGTCGAGGTCGACCTCGTCGTCCGGGGCATCTGCTGTCTGCGCCCCGGTGTGCCGGGCCTCTCCGAGCGCATCCGCGTGCGGTCCATCATCGGCCGGTACCTCGAGCACTCCCGGATCTACTGCTTCGCCAACGGTCACGGCCCCGGTGTCGCGGCCTGGTACATCGGCTCCGCCGACTGGATGCCGAGAAACCTCGATCGGCGGGTCGAGGCGCTGACACCCATCGACACCCCGTCCCTGCAACAGCGGCTCATGGAGGTGCTCCAGGTCAATCTGGCCGATGACACCCTGGCCTGGACCCTCGGTCCGCAGGGTGAGTGGGCCCCGCCCCCGGGTACGGGCCGGGTGGACACCCACCTGCGCCTCCAGGAACTCCACCGGGCCCGTTCTTGAGCCCGCGCGGGATCCGGGCCGCAGGCGCGGTCGCCTGGCGGCCGGTCGGCGACGGGATCGAGGTGCTGGTCGTGCACCGTCCGCGCTATGACGATTGGTCACTGCCCAAGGGCAAGCTGGAGGAGGGCGAGTCCTGGCGGGACGGTGCCCGCCGTGAGGTCGAGGAGGAGACCGGGGTGACCGGCACCCTCGGTCCCCATCTGGCCACGACGACCTACACCGACCGCAAGGGCCGGGCCAAGGAGGTCCGCTGGTTCGAGATGGCGGCCCCCCGGGGCGAGTTCACGGTCAACGACGAGGTCGACGAGGTGGTGTGGCTCACGCCGGACGCCGCCCGGCGCAAGCTCACCCGGGCCGACGACGTCGAGGTGATACGCGCCCTCGGCGAGCACCTGGAGGAAGCTGAGCGATCATGACCCCGCGCCCGCCCCGCCTGCCCTCCCTGTGGTGGCGCGTCCCCAACACGCCCGACGACTGGTTCTCCGCCGACGAGCTGGACCGGGCGCGCCGCTACCGCCGACCGGTGGCGCGGGCCCGGATCCTGCGTCTGGCCATCTCGACGGTGGCGCTCCTGGTCATCGTCTTCGCCGAGGTCGCGCCGGAGCTGGTCGACGCTCTCGGTGTCGACAACTGGGTCCTGCAGCTCCTCGTGATCGTGTCCTTCCTCGAGGTGGTCAGCACGGTGATCGCCACGCCGTTCGACGCCTGGCTGGACCTGCGCCACGACCGGGAGTGGGAGCTGTCCACCCAGACCGGCGGCGGCTTCGCCACCGACCTGGCCAGGGGCCTCGTGCTGGGCTTGGTCGTCAACGTGGTCCTGTTGCTGCCCTTGTTCGCGGTGATCCGCACGACGCCGACCTGGTGGCTCTGGGGATGGGTGGTGATGGTGATCTTCACCATCGGCCTGGGCTTCCTCTACCCGGTGGTCATCGCCCCGATCTTCAACACGTTCACCCCTCTCGAGGACGAGGACATGAACGGCCGGGTCGACCGCATCGCAGCGATCGCCGGTGTCCGGATCTCGGGTACCTACGTGGCGGACGAGAGCAAGCGCTCCCGCCGGGACAACGCCTACGTGGCCGGGCTGGGAGCCACCCGTCGGGTGGTGCTCTTCGACACGCTCCTGGAGCATTCGCCGGAGGTGGTCGAGCAGGTGGTGGCCCATGAGATCGGCCACTGGCGCCTCAAGCACCTCCGCAAGCAGCTGCCGGTGATCGCCCTCCTCCTGCTCGCCCTCTTCGCCGGCCTGAAGGTGTTCAGCGAGTGGGACTGGATCTTCGAGCAGGCGGGGGTGGTCACCTCGGGGGACGTGCCCCTGGTGGGCCAGCCCACGGCGCTGCCTCTCCTGGTCCTTGCCGCGCAGGTGGGCTTCGGTCTGCTGGGCCTGCTCACGGCCTGGGTGTCCCGGGCCTTCGAGCGCCAGGCCGACATCGAGGCCCTGGATCTGCTGGAGGAGCCCCAGACGATGCTGGACATGCAGCGGGGCCTGCACACCAAGAACCTGGCCGATCTCGAGCCCGGGCGGGTGAAGCGCCTCCAGGCCAGCCATCCCCCGGCGGCCGAGCGCATGGCCCTCACCTCCGCCTGGGCGGCGAGCAAGGGCATCTCGGTCAGCCCCTGAGCGCGGCCTCGTCGCCCCCGGCGGGGTAGACGTGACGCTTGGCCCAGAGCGACACATAGACGAGGCCGACGAGGGCGGGGACCTCGATGAGGGGACCGATGGTGCCGGCCAGGGCCTGGCCCGAGGTGACGCCGAAGACGGCGATGGCCACCGCGATGGCCAGCTCGAAGTTGTTGCCGGCCGCGGTGAAGGCGATCGAGGTGTTGCGCTCGTAGGGCAGGCCGAGGCGGTACGCGGCCAGGAAGGCCCCGCCCCACATGAGGGCGAAGTAGATGAGCAGCGGGACCGCCACGCGGGCGACGTCCAGCGGGTTGTCGGTGATCTGCTCGCCTTGGAGCGCGAACAGCACGACGATGGTGAACAGCAGGCCGTAGAGGGCCATCGGGCCGATACGCGGCAGGAATGTGCGCTCGTACCACTCGGTGCCCCTGCGGGCCTCGCCGATGGTCCGGGTGAGGAACCCGGCCAGGAGGGGGATGCCGAGGAAGATCAGCACGGACTTGGCGATCTGGCCCATGGAGACGTCGAGATCGGCGGTGTCGAGGCCCAGCCAGTCGGGCAGCACGGTGAGGTAGAACCACCCGAGCACCGAGTACATGACGATCTGGAAGAGGGAGTTGACCGCGACGAGGACGGCGGCCAGCTCTCGGCTCCCGCACGCCAGGTCGTTCCAGATCAGGACCATGGCGATGCAGCGGGCGAGGCCGACGATGATCAGGCCGGTCCGCAGTTCCGGGAGGTCGGCCAGGAACACCCAGGCCAGGCTGAACATCAGCAGCGGCCCGATCACCCAGTTGAGGAGCAGCGACAGGCCCAGGGTGCGACCGTCGGCCAGCTCGTCCCCGAGGTGCGTGTATCGGACCTTGGCCAGGACCGGGTACATCATCGCCAGCAGGCCGATGGCGATCGGCAGCGAGACGGTATCGACCTTGATCACCTCGAGGGTGTCGTTCAGGTCCGGGATCAGTCGGCCCAGCAGCAGCCCGCCGGCCATGGCCAAGCCGATCCACGCCGGCAGGTACCGGTCGAGGGTCGAGAGCTCAGCCGCGACCGAGGGGGTGGCGGGTCCGGGGTCGGTGGCGGTCATCGCGCCGGCACGCCGATGGCGCCCCCGAACCGGTCGGGGGCACCCCGATGTCCGGTCAGGCGCAAGTCGACGACGCTCCGGTGCCCACACGCGCGGTCTCGGCGGCACAGCACACGGTCGTCTCGCCGTCGGTGACGACCTCGTTGCTGAGCTGCTCGGAGTCGCCGGTCTTGACGTACCACTCCCACTGGGTGCCGTCGGGATCGGTCAGCCAGGTCTCGACCTTGGTGGCGTAGCAGCAGATGGTGTCGTCGATCCCGGTGGTTTCGAGGCCCGTGTCGGTCAGCCGGGCCTCGGCGGCCTCGACCTCTCTGGCGGACTCGGTCTCGACGCCGAGATGGTTGAGCGTTCCGCCCTCCCGATCCTCGAAGAGGACCAGCTTCAGGGGCGGGTCGGCGACGGCGAAGTTGGCGTACCCGGGCTTGCGCTTGGCCGGCCCGGTGCCGAACAGCTTGCTGTAGAACTCGACGGCCTGCTCGAGGTCGGTGACGTTGAGGGCGAGTTGCAGTCGGGACACGGGGTCCTCCCGAGGGTCATTGATCGATGATCATCGATTAGTGGGCTCACCCTACCAATCAATCGATAGTTGTCAATGCAATTGTCGGCGGTCGGCGGTCGGCGGTCGTCAGGTCGGAGCGAGGGCTGACCGGAGATCGGCCAGACGCTCGGGGATGATCCGCCAGTACACCCAGCGGCCCCGCTTCTCGCCCTCGATCAGGCCGGCTTCGGCCAGGGTCTTGGTGTGGTGGCTCACCGTGGGCTGGGACTTGCCGAGGGGCTCCTGCAGGTCACAGGAGCAGACCTCCTTCGCGCCGGCGATCATGCTCAGGAGTCGGAGGCGCACGGGGTCGGACAGGGCGGCGAACGCCTGAGCCAGGACCTGGGCCTCGCCCGCCTCGAGCGGCGCGCCCATCACGGTCGGGCAGCACTCGCCGAGGTCGAGGGCCGGGATCGGTTTCGTGCTCATCTCTCGCTCCAGTCCACCTATTGACACTCGTCGATGCATTCGCGAGGGTAAATCAATCGACGATCGCGAATCTACCAGGAGTCCATCATGACCCAGCCCGGGACGCTCACCTCCGACCAGGCCCTCGCCCTGAAGACCGCCGCTCGCCACCTCGCCGACGAGTTCGACGGGGTGTTCGGTGCGGAGACCATCGAGCTCTTCCTGACCACGAGCTACGACCAGTTCGCGGGCCAGGCCAGCTTCCCGAACTTCCTGCCGCTGCTGTCCGAGCGCTTCGCCCGTCAGCGGCTGCACGCCCTGGCCAAGGTCGAGGGCAAGGCCACTGACGGGCTGCCGGTCGTGCTCTTCTTGTGCGTGCACAACGCCGGGCGCTCCCAGATCGCCCTTGGCTGGTTCAATCACCTGGCCGGTGACCGGGCGATCGCCTGGAGCGGGGGGTCCGAGCCCGTCGGCGAGATCAACCCGGCCGCGGTCGGGGCCATGGCCGAGGTCGGCATCGACATCGCCAAGGAGTACTCCAAGCCCTGGACCGACGAGATCGTCCAGGCCGCCGACGTGGTCGTGACGATGGGCTGTGGCGATGCCTGCCCGATCTTCCCCGGCAAGCGGTACGAGGACTGGACCCTCGAGGACCCCGCCGGCCTCGGTGTCGAGGCCGTGCGGCCGATCCGGGACGACATCGAGCAACGGGTGCGCGGCCTCCTGGCCGAGCTCGGCGTGCCGGCGGCGCCCGGCCCGACCTGAGCGCTCCCCGGCTCTTCGGCCGTCGTTCACCTCGCCGTCACCTTCTGGCCCGACCCCGGTCAAGGGGCCTCTCTAGGTTCGGGGCTGACAGAGAACGAGGGCACCGCGCCCCCACTCAGGAGGACACGTATTCCATGTTGCGCAACAGCCGCCTTCGGTGGCTCCTTGGCCTACTGGCCGCGCTGTCGCTGCTCGCCGTGGCGTGTGGCGACGACAGCGGTTCGGACTCAGGCAGCGGTTCCGGCGATGACGGGAGCGGCGAATCCGCCGTCCCTGCATGCCTCGACATCCCGGCGCTCTACGCCCTGACCGGGCCGGAGTCCACGGGCTTCGCCAACTGGTCCGACGCGGCCGACCTGGCCACCACGGTCGGTTCGGCCTACGCCGACGACCTGCCCGACGCCCCGCTCACCATCACCGGTCCCGGTGAGGAGTCCGGCACCTACGACACCTTTGTCGAGTTCGTGGTCGAGGGCATCGGCGAGGAGCAGGGCATTCCCGAGGACCAGTTGGCGACCCGCCCCGACTACACGTCCTCCCCCAACGACAACGTGATCATCGAGGGCATCAGCGGCACCGCCGACTCGTTCGGCTGGGTCGGGTTCGCCTTCGCCGAGGAGAACGCGGATGTGGTCCGGGAGATCGAGATCGCCGGCGAGGACGGCGTCTGTGTCGATCCCAGCATCGAAACCATTTCCGACGGGGCGTACCCCCTGTCCCGGCCCCTGTTCATCTACGTGAACACGGACAACGCGGCGGACAGTGAAGCGCTCACCGCCTTCGTCGACTACTACACCGGCGACGGCGGCTATCAGGCCGTCTCCGACGGTGGCTATGTCCAGATGACCGAGGAGGACTTCGCCGCCACCGCCGCCGCCTGGTCCGATGCGGGGGGCACGCCGGGTGAGCCGGCGTCCGACGTGTCGGGCGACATCGCCATCTCCGGGTCGTCCACGGTGGAGCCCATCAGCTCCCTGGTCGCCGAGGCCTTCAGCGGCGACAACCCCGGCGTGAGCGTCTCGGTCGACGGTCCGGGCACAGGCGACGGGTTCGAGCTGTTCTGCAACGGCGAGACAGATATCTCCGATGCCTCTCGCCCGATCGAGGACGAAGAGATCGCCGCCTGCGAGGACGCCGGCATCAACTTCGTCGAGCTCCAGATCGGCCTCGACGGTCTCTCCATCCTCACGCAGGCCTGAGACCTCCCTGGCCTGACTCTCCCCCCAGGCCCTGAGGAAAGCAGCGGGGGCGGGTCGTCGGACCCGCCCCCGCTCCTCGTCCCGGGGCGTCGTCGTCACCGGTTGTTCATCTCCCGTTCACCTGCAGGTCGATAAGCCGCCCCACCCATACACGTTTACATTTTCATCGGCACGCCGGGTGAGCCGGCGTCCGACGTGTCGGGCGACATCGCCATCTCCGGTCGTCCACGGTGGAGCCCATCAGCTCCCTGGTCGCCGAGGCCTTCAGCGGCGACAACCCCGGCGTGAGCGTCTCGGTCGACGGTCCGGGCACAGGCGACGGGTTCGAGCTGTTCTGCAACGGCGAGACAGATATCTCCGATGCCTCTCGCCCGATCGAGGACGAAGAGATCGCCGCCTGCGAGGACGCCGGCATCAACTTCGTCGAGCTCCAGATCGGCCTCGACGGTCTCTCCATCCTCACGCAGGCCTGAGACCTCCCTGGCCTGACTCTCCCCCAGGCCCTGAGGAAAGCAGCGGGGGCGGGTCGTCGGACCCGCCCCCGCTCCTCGTTCCGGGGCGTTTCGTCGTCACCGGTTGTTCATCTCCCGTTCACCTGCAGGTCGATAAGCCGCCCCACCCATGACACGCTCGCTCCCTAAGTTCAGCGCCATCCCCGACAACCGGGTCCCAAGGAGTCCTCACCATGGCTGAGATCGCCCTTGTGGCGTCAGACCTGCAGATCAGCGCCACGCGAAGGCGCAAGGAAGGCGCAGTCAGAGCCGCGCTCCTCGCCGCCGCCACGCTCTCGGTGGTCATCACCGTGCTCATCGTCCTCTCGCTCGTCGGCGAGGCCCTCACCTTCGTCCGTGGGGAGGACTTCACCTGGGCCAGCCTCACCGAGATCGGCTGGTTCCCCCGGCGGGGCTTCTACGACATCGGCACCCTCATCGTGGGGTCCCTGATCGTGACGGTGATCGCCATGCTGGTCGCCTGGCCCCTCGGCGTCGGCGCGGCCATCTACCTCTCCGAGTACGCGCGACCCCGGGTGCGGCGGCTGCTGAAGCCGATCCTGGAGATCCTGGCCGGCATCCCGAGTGTGGTCCTGGGCTTTTTCGCCCTCACCGTCCTCTCGCCCGACGTGGTGCAGACGATCTTCACCGACTCACCGCAGTTCAACCTGCTCGCGGCCGGGCTCGGCGTGGGCATCCTCACCATCCCCCTCGTGGCGTCCATCTCCGAGGACGCGCTCCGCTCGGTGCCCAACGCCCTGCGCGAGGCGTCCGAAGGCCTCGGCGCCCGCAAGATGACCACCACCGTGCAGGTGGTCATCCCCGCGGCGGTCTCCGGACTGATGGCGGCGCTGATCGTGGGGGTCTCCCGGGCGATCGGTGAGACGATGGTCGTGGCCATCGCCGCGGGGGCCAGCGGTGGCTCGCTCTTCACCACCGACCCGCTGCTACCGGGACAGACGATGACCGCGGCGATGGCTTCGCTGGCCACCGGGACCGACCAGGTCCGGGGCGCCAGCGGTGCGTTCCAGAGCCTGTTCTTCGTGGGCCTGATCCTCTTCGTGATCACCCTGCTGCTGAACATCCTGTCCGAGCGCTTCGTCCGCCGTGTCCGCCAGCGGTACTAGGAGTCGATGATGTCCGTGCTGACCCAACCCGCCGACATGGCGCCCATGACCCGGGAGGCGGTGGCCGAGCGGCTGAAGGGCGGCAAGGTCGACGTCGCGAACGCGGTCTACAAGTGGACCATGCTGGCCGCGCTGCTGGTCTCGCTGGCCGTCCTCGTCCTGCTCATCTGGTCGGTCCTCGGCGACGGACTCGAGGTGCTCACCGATCGGGGCCTCCAGTTCCTCACCAACGGCAACTCGGGTGACTCGACTACGGCGGGGATGTGGCAGGCCATCTATGGCTCTTTCTTCATCGCCCTCTTCGTCGCCTTGGTCGCCTTCCCGCTGGGGATCGCCGCCGCCGTCTACATCGAGGAGTACGCCGCCGACTCCTGGTTCACCAGCCTGATCAGCATCAACATCCGCAACCTGGCCGGCGTGCCGTCGATCGTCTACGGCCTTCTCGGGCTATCGGTGTTCGTCAAGACCCTGGAGGGGTTCACGGGCGGCCGCTCGATCATCGCCGGAGGCCTCACCCTGGCCATCCTGGTCCTGCCCATCGTCATCATCACCGCGGCCGAGGCCCTCCGGGCCGTCCCCGACAGCATCCGGGAGGCCGGCTTCGGTGTGGGCGCCGCCCGGTGGGAGGTCGTCCGGGGCCACGTCCTGCCCTACGCCGCTCCCGGGATCCTGACCGGGACCGTCCTGGCCCTGGCCCGGGCCCTGGGCGAGGCGGCTCCGCTGATCCTGGTCGGGGCCTCGGTCGGGTTCTTCGGGACCGCGGAGGGCACCAGCACCATCGACCGCCTCCATGGCACCTTCACCGCCCTGCCCAACCTGACCTACGGCTGGGCCCGCCAGCCGGGCGCGGACTGGGAGGCCAACACCAGCGCGGCGATCCTGGTCATGCTGGTGGTCATCTTCGCCTTCAACGCCGTCGCCATCCTGCTGCGCAACCACTACGACCGGAAGAGGGACCTCTGAGATGTCGTCCGAGCAGACCACCACCGCATTGACCGGAACGGAGAAGCATGTGATCGACGAGGACGGGGAGACCCTGTTCCGGGAGCCGGAACCCGCAACCCGGTCCGCCGAAGCCGGTGCTGAGCCCGTCGCCGAGCAGCATGCCGTGTTCGACCTGCGGGACCTGTCGGTGTTCTACGGGGACTTCCGGGCGGTGCGCAACGTCAACATGGTGGTCCGTCGCCACGAGATCACCGCCTTCATCGGCCCGTCCGGGTGTGGCAAGACCACGGTCCTGCGGTGCCTCAACCGCATGAACGACCTGGTGCCCTCGGCCCGGGTGGAGGGCCAGATCCTCCACCACGGGGTCGACCTGTACGACGCCGCGGTCGATGCAGTCGAGGTCCGGCGCCGGATCGGGATGGTGTTCCAGAAGCCGAACCCGTTCCCGAAGTCCATCTACGACAACATCGCCTACGGCCCCCGCATCGGCGGGGTGAAGAAGGCCGACATGGACGACATCGTGGAGAAGTCACTGCGCCAGGCCGCGCTGTGGGACGAGGTGAAGGACCGCCTGGACGCCAGTGCGATGGGCCTCTCCGGCGGTCAGCAGCAGCGCCTGTGCATCGCCCGGGCCGTCGCCGTCGAGCCCGAAGTCGTCCTCATGGACGAGCCCTGCTCGGCGCTCGACCCCATCGCCACCTCCCGCATCGAGGACCTGATGCAGGAGATCAAGGACCAGTACACGATCGTCATCGTCACCCACAACATGCAGCAGGCCGCCCGGGTGAGCGATCGGACCGCCTTCTTCATCACCGAGGTCAGCGAGGCCGCCCAGGGCCAAGGAGGCGACCAGCGCACCGGCCTGCTGGTCGAGTACGACGACACCGAGACCATCTTCTCCAACCCGGCCGACGAACGGACCGAGAACTACATCACCGGCCGATTCGGTTGAGCCCGATGGAGCCGAGCGTGGCCGACCGGCCGAGCGGCGGGGCCGAAGCGGGTGAGCCGACCCTTGCGCGCACTGCCTACCAGACCGAGCTCGAACAGCTCCGCCTCCAGGTGGAGGTGATGGGCGTGCGGGTGGACCAGAACCTCGAGCGCATGCGCTCGGTGTTGCATGATGGCGACGTGGGCGAGGCCGCCCTGGCCGTCGAGGCCGACGACGAGATCGACGCCATGCAGGTGTCCCTGACCGAGCGCTGCTATGACCTGCTGGCCCGTGAGCAGCCGGTGGCCTCGGACCTGCGCCTCATCGTCTCCGTGGTGCGCATCACCTCGGAGCTGGAACGGATCGGCGACCTCGCGCTGCGAGTGGCGAAGCTGGCGCCGGACCATGCTCTCCTCAGCCAGTCGCGCGAGATCTTCGACCTGCTGGCCGCCCTGGCCGACCTGGCCCTGGACCACTACCGCCTGGCGCTGCGGGCGTTCGCGGGCCAGTCGGTTGAGCTGGCCGTGGAGGTCTCGGCTGGCTCGCCCGAAGTCGGGCTCCTCTCGGACCGGCTCGTCGGCGAGGTGCACCGCCTGCAGGGAGAGGACGCGGTGACGGTGGCGGTCAAGGCCATGGCGGCGGGCCAGGCCCTGTCCCGCATCGACGATCACGCACGCATCCTCGGAGCTCGGCTGCGGTACCTGTTCACTGGTGACCCGGACCACCTCGCCGCCGAAGTGCGGTGAAGGAGACGACCCATGTCTGACACCCGCCCCGCCTTCCACCAGCAGGTCGATGCCGTGAAGACCGACGTCGCCCGGCTGGCCGCCATGGTGACCGATGTCATCCCCCGCGGCACCCAGGTGCTCCTGAACGGGGATCTCGAGGGCTCCCAGGCCCTCATCGAGCACGACGATGAGCTCGATGCCCTCACCCTCGAGATCGAGGAGCAGTGCTACGCCCTCCTCGTCCTCCAGCAGCCGATGGCCAGCGACCTCCGCGTCATCGTCAGCGCGCTGCGGATGGCATCGGAGATCGAGCGATCCGGTGACCTCGTGGTCAACATCGCCAAGACCATGCGCCGCATCTACGGCGATGAGCTGACGCCCCGGATCCGCGGCCTCGTCGAACAGATGAGTGACGAGGCATCGAAGCTCTACAAGGCGGCCATCGACGCCTACCTGGACGACGACGCCGCTCTGGCCGCGGCCATCGACACCATGGACGACGTCCTGGACAGCCTCCAGAAGGACTTCATCGGGGCGGTCATCGAGGCCCACGAGACCCAGCGGATCGACCTGAACGCCGCGGTCCAGCTCGCCCTCATCGCCCGCTACTACGAGCGCATCGGCGACCACGCCGTGAACATGGGCGAGCGGGTCCGGTACCTGGTGACCGGGTGGTTGCCCGAGCACGACGCCGCCGCGGCGGCCGAGGACCCGGCCGAGCACCGCCCGGGCCCGGTCGAGACCGAGGTCGTCCGACGGGCCGAGGAGCAGTAGGCCGGCGCACATGCGCATCCTCATCACCAACGACGACGGGTACCTGAGCCGCGGCATCGGGGTCCTGGCCGGGGCCGTCGCCGCGTCCGGCCACGAGGTGGTCGTGGCCGCCCCCGACCGGGACCAGAGCGGCTGTGGCGCCGGCATCGGCCAGTGGCACCTGGACGAGCACATCGACGTCCAGGACGTCGACCTGGAGGACGCGCCCGGCGTGCGGGCCGTCGCCGTCCGGGGCACACCGGCCCTCGCCGTCTTCGCCGCCAACCTCGGTGCTTTCGGGGCGAAGCCGGACCTCGTGGTCTCCGGCATCAACCCGGGGCTCAACACTGGGCGAGCCACCCTGCACTCGGGCACCGTGGGGGCCGCCCTCACCGCGGCGAACCTGGGGCTCTCCGGCCTGGCGGTGAGCCAGGACCACGGCGACCCCATGGTGTGGTCCACCGCCGCCGCCCTGGCGGTCGAGGCCATTGCCTGGCTGGACGACGCGCCCGCACGGACGGTGCTCAACCTGAACGTCCCCAACACGGCGTCGAATGCCGTCAAGGGCATCCGCTGGGCCACCTTGGCCCCGTTCGGGTCGGTGCGGGCGGCCATCGCCGACACCGAGGACGGTCGCCTCCAGATGGAGTTCCGCGAGTTCGACGAGGAGCTGCCCGCCGAGTCCGACACGGCGCTGGTGTTCGCCGGGTACGCCGCAGTCTCCAGCCTCGTCGGGATCCGGGTGGCCGAGCCGCTGGTCACCGTCGGCGATGTCGGACCGTCCGAGCGTCGGAGCGCCTGACCGTGTTCGCCGGTCTCCTCCTGGGACTTGCCCTGGGAATCGGCGTCACCGGCGCGATAGCGGTGCGATGGTGGCGGCGGTCCGCGCGGAGTGCCGTCCACGTCCGACGGCGGGCCAATGCCGCAGAGGCCGAGCTGGCCGAGGTGGTCGAGCGGGCGCACCGGCTCGAAGGCGCCCTCGACCTGGTCGGCGAGGGCATCATCATCGCCGACATGGAGGGTCGCCGCCTCTTCACGAACGCCTCGGCCGGCCTGCTCACCGATGCCCGCCACGAGGAGGCGCTGGTGGCCGCGGCGGTGGACACGGTGTTGGCCGAGGGCCTGGAGGGGCGCACGGTGGAGAACGGTGTCGACCTGTTCGGCCCGCCGACCCGTCACGTCATGGTCGCCGCCTCACCGTTGGGCCCCGGTGGGCGCCGGCTGGGCGCGGTGGTGCTGGTCCGGGACGAGTCTCGGCTGCGGCGGCTCGAGGCGATCCGCCAGGAGTTCGTGGCCAACGTGAGCCACGAGCTCAAGACACCGATCGGCGCCATCGCCCTCCTGGCCGAGACCCTCGCCGCCATCGACGATCCGGCGGACGCGGCCCGCCGCATCGACCTCCTGGTCGAAGAGGCCCACCGGCTCGGGCGCATCATCGACGACCTGCTCGAGTTGAGCGAGGTCGAGGGCCGGGACCACGCACGCGAGCCGGTCGACCTGGGCGACTTGGTGGAGGAGTCCGTGCGCAGCCTGGCCCCCGTGGCCGAGCAGACGGGCGTCCGCATCGACCTGGACCTGACGCGGGGGCAGGCCTGCCTGGCCGATGCTCGTCAGCTGGGTTCGGCGGTGACCAACCTGGTCGACAACGCGATCAAGTACTCCGACGCCGACTCGTCGGTCGTGGTGGGTGTCCATCCGGGCGACGGCTGGGCCGAGGTCGTGGTGCAGGATCGCGGCATCGGGATCTCCCACGCCGAACAGGAGCGGGTGTTCGAACGGTTCTACCGGGTGGACAAGGCCCGGAGCCGGGACACGGGCGGCACCGGCCTCGGCCTGGCCATCGTCCGCAACGTCGCCCGCGCCCACGGCGGCGAGGTCCTGGTGAGCTCCCGGGAGGGGGAGGGCTCCACCTTCACGCTCCGCCTTCCTCTCGTGTCGGTATCCACTGGTGACAAGGAGGTCCGCCGTGGCTGACCAACCCACCGTCCTGGTCGTCGAGGACGAGGAGAACTTCATCGAGGCCCTCACCATCGGGCTCAAGAAGGAGGGCTTCCGGGTGCAGGTGGCCCGGGACGGGGCCGAGGCCCTGCTCGTCTTCGACGCGCTGCGTCCCGACCTGGTCCTCCTGGACCTGATGCTGCCGAAGATCTCGGGGGTGGACGTCTGCCGGGAGCTGCGGTCCCGCTCCAAGGTCCCCATCATCATGGTGACGGCCAAGGGCTCCGAGGTGGACACCGTGGTCGGCCTCGAGGTCGGGGCCGACGACTACGTGACCAAGCCCTACCGGCTGCGGGAGCTGGTGGCCCGCATGCGGGCGGTCCTGCGGCGCACGGCCGAGCGCCTGCCCGACCGGGTACCGGGTACCGGCGAGGAGGTCCTGGCGTCCGGCGATCTCGTCCTGGACCCCGACCGGCACGAGGTCTCGCTACGGGGAGAGGCCCTCGACCTGCCCCTCAAGGAGTACGAGGTGCTGCAGCTCCTGCTCGAGCGGGCGGGGCGGGTGGTCACACGCGACCGGCTGATCGACGAGGTGTGGGGCCACGACTACGTGGGGGACACCAAGACCCTCGACGTGCACATCAAGCGGCTCCGCAGCCGGATCGAGGCCGACCCGTCGGCGCCCGAACGCATCCTCACCGTGCGCGGCGTGGGCTACAAGATCGTCGTCCCCGACGGGGCCGATCCCCGGGTAGTCTCGGCGACCTAGTCCCCATCCCGACGGCGGAGCCACGATGAGGCGTCAGCCGAAGAGCCGACAGCACCCATGACGTTGCCGTCGATCGTCGTCGTACCGTCAGCCCGGTGACGCCGGGGTCGGGGTGGAACGTCTTCGCCGGCCCGGGGGGCCCGCCGCAGCGCTCCGCTGACCACTTCGTCGCGTCGCCCTTCACGCGGCTGGCCCGCGTGCAGGCGACCCAGATCGCCGGTGACGCACTCGTCGCCTTGGCGCTGGCCAACTCCCTCTTCTTCTCCATCGACCCCGATGCCGCCCGGGAGAAGGTCGCCCTCTACCTGGTCCTGACGATGGCGCCCTTCGCGGTGATCGCTCCGTTCATCGGCCCGGCGATCGACCGGGCCGCGAACGGCCGCCGCCTCATGGTCATCCTGATCTCCGCCTCCCGGGTCCTGATCGGCCTGGTCATGATCGGGAACCTCGACGACCTGCTCCTGTTCCCGGCCGCCCTCTTGATGCTGGTGTCCGGGAAGGCCTACGGCATCGCGAAGAGCGCGATCGTCCCGACCACGGTCTCCACCGACCAGGAGCTCATCGAGGCCAACTCCAAGTTGTCGATCATCACCGGCCTCGCCGGCGTGGCCGCCGGCATACCGGGCCTGGCCGTGGGATGGATCGGCGGCCCGGAGTGGATCGTCGGCTTTGCCATCGCCGTCTTCGGCCTGAGCACGGTCCTGGCGTTCTCGCTGCCGAGGGCGGCGGTTGCGGCCGAGCCGGTCGGCGAGGCCGAGGAGACCGAACTGCGCAGCCGGGGGATCTTCCTGGCCGCGTCCGCCATGGGGCTGATGCGGGGCATCGTCGGCTTCCTGGTCTTCCTCCTCGCCTTCGCCCTGCGGGAGCAGCCGACCTGGCACCTCGGGGTTGCCGTCGGCGCGAGCGTGGCCGGCTCGTTCGTCGGCTCGATCCTCGCGCCCCGGGTGCGGCGGACGACCCAGGAGGAGGACATCCTCGTCGGCTCCATGCTCATCGCGGCCGTGGTGGCGACCCTCGGCGCCTGGTCGGGTGGCCTCGTCTCGGCCGTGCTGGTCACCTTCACGATCGGCTTCTGTGCCAACACGGGGAAGTTGGCGTTCGACTCCATCGTCCAGCGGGACGCCCCCGATGCCGACCGGGGCCGTTCCTTCGCCAAGTTCGAGACCCGCTTCCAGATCTTCTGGGTGGTCGGGGCGTTCATCCCGGTGGTCATCCCCATCCCGGCCCGCTTCGGCTTCCTGATGATCGCGGTGACGGCCGGGTTCGCCGGTGTCACCTACTGGATCGGTCGGCGGGATGCGGCTGCGGGCCGTCCGCCCCGCCGGGGCCGGCGCCCGCGTCGCCCGTCGCGTGAGGAGCGGGACCGGACCGAGGTGTCGCCCCCGCCCGACGCCACGGTCGTGGACGAGACCGTGGCCGGCTTCCTGCCCCCGCCTGAGCCCCTGATCACCGACGACCGTCCCGCGTCGCCGCCCGAGGGGGCCGATCCGCTGGCACCGGGCCCGGAACGACGCCCTCGCGCCTCGGGGCGTCGCGCCGAGGGAACCTCGGCCACCCGTCCGCCGCCCGGGGTCGGTCGCCGGCGCCGCCGCCCGACCCAACGCCAACCCCGCCGCCGACCCTCGTCCTGATCGCTTCCTTCCGGGGTGCGGGCCGGTCGTCGGCCCACCGCGGACGGGCAAGTCAGGACTCAGTCAGGGTCGGGTAGGTCGATCCGGGCCAGCCAGAGCCCGGGGGCGTCGACGTCCGCGGGGGTGGGCAGCTCCCGCTCGCTGCGCCACAGGCGCTCGAGGCCCCGCCTGCCGGCGCGTTCGACCACGCCGCGAACGAAGGCCTCACCCCGGTCGCACTGTTCCTGGGTGAGCTCGAGGCCGAGCAGGCGCTCCACGAAGCGACTGGACTCGTCGGTGGTCACCCGACGGCGGCGGAGGGCCTCGCTGAGCATCGTGTAGGACGAGATCAGGCCCTCGCCGATGTCATCCATGACGTGGTCCACGTACCCGATGATCACCGCGACGAGGGCATCGAGTTGGGGGAGCAGCGCGCGTTGGGCCGACGACTGGACCGCGCCGAGGATGGCCTCGGGATCGTTGAACATCGACTGGAGGCCCGCCATGCCCTCGGCGTCGCTGATGTCGAGCTGGCCGAAGCGCTCCTCGAGGGCATGGGGGTCGGCCTCGAACCCGGCGGCGTAGCGGTTGAGCAGATCGTCCAGCCGGGCCCGGACGTGGGGCAGGCCGAGCACGGCATGGTGGGTCAGCTCGTGAAGGCAGACCCAGAGCCGCAGGTCGTCATCCGGCAGGCTCCAGTCCGCGGCGAACTCGTCCACGTTGCGGGCGATGACGACCAGGTCGTCGCTCGGCGGTCGGGGGATGGGCAGGTCGTACTGACCAAAGGAGGTCGACGCCAGATGGCCGACCATCGATCCGGCCGCCATGCCGATGAGCATGGGCGTCATCATCCCCATGAGGTTGCCCAGCACCGCGGCGGGGTCACCGGTGGTGGGGTCGGCGTCGGGTGGGGCCGCCGACAGCGAGTCGGCAAGGCTCTCGAAGCGGGGGCGGAACGCCGGGAGGCTCGCCTGCACCCACTGGGTGCGGCTGACGGGAACGAGGCTCACGGAGCGGCCCGTGGTGGACACCGAGAGCCCGGTGGCCTGGGCCACCTGCAGTTCGGCCACCCGGGCCAGCTCCTCGAGGCGGATGCGTTCGAGGGGGTCGACGTTGGGCTCGGACTCGCCACCGGTGGCCACCTGGAACGCGAGCTGCCCGGCGGCGTCCCAGCTGACGGCCCCCTGTTGGCGCAGGACTCGAGCCAGATCGCCGAGGAACGGGATCCCCTGGAACGGGTCCGGGTCGCCGTCGGGTGGATCCGACTCGCTCACGACGGCATCGTACGGGGGTGAACATCGTCGTCCTCACCGGATCCGAGGGCCTCCTCGGGGGTCGGGTGGCCGACCGGCTGGCCCGAGACCCCGCGGTCGATGCCATCGTCCGGCTCACCCCCGACGACCTCGATCAGGCCGACGACCGGCCCGAGGACCTCAAGGACAAGCTGGAGGGGGCCGCCACCCTCATCCACCTCGGACGCAGTGATGCGGTGGCCGAGCTGGACGGGACCGGCACCGCCGGGGTGGACGTCGTCGGGACGCGGGCCCTGCTCGACGCGGCAGGATCGGTTGGCATCGGGACCGTCGTGCTGTTGTCCAGCGCCACCGTCTACGGCGCGTGGCCCAACAACCCCGTCCCCCTGACCGAAGACGCCCCGCTGCGGCCGCACCCGTCCCTGGCCTACGCCACCCACAAGGCCGAGGTCGAACGCCTGGTCGCGGAGTGGCGGGATCAGCACCCCGACGTTCGGGTCGCCGTGCTCCGCCCGGTCGTCGCGGTGGCCGAGGACACGACCGACTGGCTGGCGGCGTCGCTCTGGGCCGGTTCCGCCTTCTCGCCGGGCGAGGCCGACGTCCCCGTGCAGTTCGTGCACCTCGAGGACCTGGCCGACGCCGTGGACCTCGCTCGTCGGCGAGGCCTCGACGGCCCGTTCAACGTCGCCCCGGACGGCTGGATGCACAGCGACGAGCTCCGGCGCCTGGCGGGCCGGGGTCCTCGTGTGCGGATCCCCGAGCGGGTGGCCCACCGGCTCGCCCAGTGGCGTTGGAAGTTGGGGCTGACCTCGAGCCCCCCCGGGGTGTTGGCGTACCGGGTCAACCCGTGGGTCGTGGCCAATGACCGACTGCGGGCCGCAGGCTGGGTCCCCGAGCACACCAACGAGGAGGCCTACGTCCTGGGCGACCGCCCGACCGGTTGGGCCTCGGTCTCCCCCCGTCGTCGCCAGGAGCTGATCCTCGGCTCCCTGGCCGTCGGGGTCAGCGGTGTCGTCGCCGGCGGCGTCCTCGTGGCCCGGCGATACCTGCGCCGCTAGGTGGTCCGGCCAAGGGTCGCCTCGCACCACCGGTGCTCACCCGCTCGGAGATAGCCGATGCGGAGGTCGTCGCCGGGGTCGAGGTGGCGGAGCAGGGTGACCAGGTCACCCATCGAGCGGATCTCCCGACCGCCGGCCTGGGTGACCACGTCGTCGGGGCGGAGCCCCGCCGTGCCCGCAGGACCGCCGTCGATCACGGTCACCAGGGTGGCGCCCCCTCGAACGCCCCAGTCGGCGGCCACCACGGCGTCGAGGTCGCGCCCCTCGACGCCCAGCCAGGGGTGGTCGGCGGACCCGGTGGCGATGATGTCGGCGGCCACGACGCGGGCGAGGTCGATCGGCACCGCCCGGACCACGTCGGTGTCACCCACCGCCGTCGTCAACCCGATGACCGCCCCCGCGGCGTCCACCAGCGCGGCCCCCTCCACCGGGCCTCTCGGGACGATGTCGGTGCCGATGAGGCCGTGGAGCGGCGCCTGGTCGTCGCGGTTCACGGTGACGGCGAGGTTGGCGACGATCCCGGTGAGGACCCGGGCGGACTCCTGGTCCTGGAGCGTCACCGCCCGGGTGGTGTCGCCGACGGCCACCCCGTCGGCCGCCCCCAGCACCGCGCCACGGCGGTCCAGGCCGGCGGCCGAGAGCACGGCCACGTCGGTGGCGGCGTCGACGCCCACCACGTCGGCCTCCATGGTCGGCCCTCCGGGCGGTGCCACGGTGACGACGGTCCGGTCCCCGACGAGGTCGGCGGTGGTCAGCACGTGGCCGTCGTCATGGAGCAGGATCCCGGTGCCCCGGACATCGTCCACGCGGACCGCGACCAGCGTTGCGGCCAGGTCGTCGAGGTCGCCTGGGCCCGGTGCCCCCACGAACACGGTGCTCGCCGAGGTGGCGACCCGCTCGCGGGCGGGGCCGGGGGCCGAGGGGCCCTCGAAGGCGCCGAACCCCCAGGCGGCGAGGAGGCTGAGGCCGGCGCCGACCCCGGCGGCGACGCCCAGTGCCCCCGCGAGCCGGACCCGTCCGGGGCGAGGGGTCGGGGATGCCACTTCGGACGGGTGGCGCCAGAGACGGTCCTCGGGGGGGAGCGGAGCGCGCCGGAAGCCCGGGTCGGGCGGGACCTCGTCGTCGTCGGGCACGGCTGCGCAGCGTAGAACCGCACCCTCGCGCCGTGGCCGCGCCCCGTCGGGAAGTCGCCCCGTCGGACCTCCCCGTAGGCTGGGGGACGTGTTGGACGGACCTGATGACCTCACCTGGGTGGGGCTGACCGGCGACGTGTTGTCGGTGGGCGCCGTGGGCGACTGGGCGGTTCTGCCGTCGTGTGGCGCCGTGGTGACCTTCACCGGCACGGCGCGGGACCACGCCGACGGCCGACCGGACGTCAGCGGTCTCGAGTACGAGGCCTACGAGAGCCAGGTCGAACCCCGGTTCCGGGCCATCGCCGACGAGGCCCGACGCCGGTGGCCCGACCTCGGCCGTCTCGCCATCCTGCACCGGACGGGCCCGGTGGCCATCGGCGAGGCGTCGGTCGTGGTGGCCGCCGCCTCCCCGCACCGCACCGAGGCGTTCGAGGCGGCCCGGTGGTGCATCGATACCTTGAAGCACAGCGCGCCCATCTGGAAGCGGGAGACCTGGGCCGGAGGCGAGAGCTGGGGACTCGACTCCAGGGCGCTGACCGACGTGACCACTGATCGCTGACCGGAGACCTGCGAACGTGACCAACCTGCTCTTCCTCCTTGCCGCCGTCGTGGTGGCAACGCTGGGCATCGCCGTGCTGTGGGCCCGGTCGCGCGCGCCGCGTTCGGTGGACTCCGGCGTATCGGGGTTCAACCGGCAGATGGATGCCCTCTCGCCCCGCGACCGGCCTCCGCCCCCGTGATCGAGCCGGAGGGCTAGGACTTGGCCCGCGACCTCGCCATCGACCTCGGGACCGCCAACACCCTCGTCTACGTGCGCGGGGAGGGCATCGTCCTCAACGAGCCCTCGGTCATCGCCTTGAACAACCAGAGCCAGGACGTGCTCGCGGTGGGCACCGAGGCCTGGCAGATGATCGGGCGCACCCCCGGCCACATCGTCGCGGTGCGCCCCCTACGAGCCGGGGCCATCACCGACTTCGACGTCACCCAACGCATGATCCGCCTGGTCCTCGAGCGGGTCGGCGTGTCGCGGTTCAACCGTCCTCGTGTGGTGATCTGCGTTCCCTCGGCGATCACCCACGTCGAGCGGCGGGCCGTCACCGAAGCGGCTCGGCGGGCCGGAGCCGCGGAGTGCCAGCTCATCGAGCAGCCGATGGCCGCGGCGATCGGCGCGGAGTTGCCCATCAACGAACCCATGGGATCGATGGTGGTGGACATCGGTGGCGGCACGTCGGAGTCCGCCATCCTCTCCCTCGGCGGGATCGTGTCCCTCAAGGCGGTGCGCGTGGGCAGCTTCGACTTCGACGCCGCCATCCAGACCTACATCCGCAAGGAGCACGGCATTGCCATCGGCGAGCAGACCGCCGAGAAGATCAAGATCGCCATGGGCTCGGCGTTCCCGACCGACGACGAGTTCCGGGCCGAGGTCCGCGGGCGCGAGCTGATGTCGGGTCTGCCCAAGACCGTCGTGCTCCAGCCCGAGGAGGTCCGCGGCGCCCTCGAGGAGCCGATCACCACGATCATCGACTCGATCGTGGCCTGCCTGGGTGAAGCCCCGCCCGACCTGGCCCAGGACCTGATCGTCAACGGCATCCACCTCGTCGGCGGCGGCGGGATCCTCCGGGGCCTCCGGGAACGCCTGACCATCGAGACCGAGGTGCAGGTCAAGCTGGTGGACCTCCCGCTGGAGTGCGTCGTGCTCGGGGCCGGGCGCTGCATCGAGTCCTATGACGCCCTCCGCGTCATGTTCATGGAGTAGGCCATCGCCCGATCAGCAGCTCGTTCGACGTCCGCCGATGGCTGCCCCGGGCAGCAGGAGCCGCGCCGGCGGCGACGAGGAGTGCGCAGTCGGCTAACGTCCCCGGCTGGTGGGGGAGCTGCTGAAGGTCGAAGGGGTCAGCGTGCGCTTCGGCGGCGTCGTGGCGCTCAACGGGTTGACCTTCGGCGTGGAGGAGGGCGAGATGTGCGCCCTCATCGGACCCAACGGCGCCGGGAAGACCACCCTCTTCAACGTGATCAGCCGGCTCTACGAGCCGACCGAGGGCAAGGTCACCTTCGCCGGTCAGGACCTCTTGGCCGTGCCGCCCCACCGGATCGCCCAGATCGGGATCGCCCGGACGTTCCAGAACGTCGCGTTGTTCCCGGGGCTCTCGGTGCGCGAGAACGTCCTGATGGGCGCGTTCTCCGACACCCGGTCGAGCTTCGTGTCCACGACCTTCCGGTGGCCCACGGCGGTCAGGGAGGAGAAGGCCAGCCGGGAGACGGCCGACGCGCTGCTCGAGGAACTGGAGCTCGCCCACGTCGCTGAGCGTCCCGCCGCCGGCCTGCCGTACGGAACGCTCAAGCGGGTCGAGCTGGCGCGGGCGCTGGCCTCGAACCCGACGATGCTCATGCTGGACGAGCCGGCCACGGGCCTGACCCATGCCGAGGTCGACGAACTGGCCGACCTGGTGCGTCACGTCCGCGACCACCGGAACCTGACCGTCCTGCTGGTCGAGCACCACATGGCGATGGTGATGCGGATCTCCGAGAAGATCGTCGTGCTCGACTACGGAGCCAAGATCGCCGAGGGCGACCCCGACACCGTGCGCAACGACCCCGAGGTCATCGAGGCCTACCTCGGCGGGGGCAACTCGTGACCGCCCTGTTGGAGGTCCGGGACCTCGAGGCCGGCTACGGGCCGGTGCAGGTCCTGCGGGGCCTGAGCTTCTCGGTCGACCCCGGTGAGACCGTGGTCATCCTCGGCGCGAACGGCGCCGGCAAGACCACCACCATCCGGGCCGTGAGCGGGATGATCGACACCAGCGGGCTGATCGAGGTCGACGGGACCTCGATCAGCGGGAAGAAGCCCGAGGACATCGTGCGCCTCGGCCTGGCCCACGTGCCCCAGGGCCGCGGCACCTTCGTCGACCTCACGGTCGAGGAGAACCTCCGCCTGGGCGCCTATGCCCGCAAGGACGGCGAGATCGAGGCGGACCGTGACCGCTGGTACGAGATCTTCCCGCGGCTCCGCGAGCGCCGCGACCAGGTGGCCGGCGGGATGTCCGGTGGGGAGCAGCAGATGCTGGCCATCGCCCGCGCCGCCATGTCCCGGCCGCGGCTGCTCCTGCTCGACGAGCCCTCCCTCGGCCTCGCCCCGTTGGTGACCCAGGAGCTCTTCCGCCAACTGCAGTCGCTCAACCAGGAGGAGGGCATGGCCCTCCTGGTCGTCGAGCAGAACGCCAACCTGGCCCTCAGCATCGCCGAGCGGGGCTACGTGCTCGAGGCGGGGGCCATCGTGGCCAGCGGGACGGCCGCGGAACTGCAGGCCGACGAGTCGGTGCGCCAGGCGTACCTCGGGATCTGAAGGGAGGCGACCAGTGGAACTGTTCTTCAACCAGGTGGTCAACGGCATCCAGAGCGGGTGCATCTATGCCGCGCTGGCCCTCGCCCTGGTCCTCATCTTCCGGTCCACCTCACTGCTGAACTTCGCCCAGGGTGAGATGGCCATGTTCTCGACCTTCGTCGCCTTCCTCTTCACCGACTGGGGTGCACCGGTGGTGGTGGCCATCCTCGTCGCGATGGCCATCTCGGTGGTCGGGGGAGCGCTGATCGAACGGACCCTCATCCGCCCCGTCGGTGGGGACAACGTCCTGGCCATCGTCATCGTGACCATCGGCATCTTCATCGCCGTGAACGCGCTGGCGGGTTGGATCTACGGCACCGACGGCCGGGTGTTCCCCCGCATCTTCGCCAACGAGTCGCTGGTCACCTTCGGCGATGTCACCATCACCCAGGAGACGGTCGGGATCCTGGCCATCCTCCTCGGGGTGGTGGGCCTGCTCTTCCTGCTGTTCCAGTACACGAAGGTGGGCCTGGCCATGCGCGCCGTGGCCTCCAACCCCGAGTCCAGTCGGCTGGTCGGCATCCCGGTGGGTCGCATCCTCATGATGGGGTGGGGCCTGGCCGCCGGGCTCGGCGCCCTGGCCGGGGCGCTGGCCGCACCCCAGCTCAACCTGAGCCTGAACCTGATGCAGGGGGTGCTCATCTACGCCTTCGCCGCCGCCACCCTGGGCGGGTTCGACAGTCCGCTAGGGGCGGTGGTGGGGGGACTCATCGTCGGGGTCACCCAGAACCTGGCCGGTCAGTACATCGACTTCTTCGACGGCTTCGAGCTGGCCTCGGCGTTCCTGTTGATCCTGGTCGTCCTGCTCGTGCGGCCCGAGGGTCTCTTCGGCAGCAAGGTGGTCACGCGCGTATGAGCGGAGCGGGGGCCCGAGCGGCCCGCCGGCGCAGCCGGCAGGAGGGGCGAGCGTGATGAGCCGACTCGTCCTCAGCCCACGCCGAGTGGGACTCGGTGCCCTGGCCTTGGTGCTGGCTGCCGTCGTGGTCTACATCCCGCAGTACTTCGAGGCCTTCCGCGTTGCCCAGTTCAGCGATGTGATCGCCATCTCGGTCGCCGTGCTCGGCCTCGCCCTGCTGACCGGCTTCAACGGCCAGATCTCCATCGGCCACGGCGCCTTCTTCGGCGTCGGCGCCTACACGACCGCGATCCTCACCGCCGACCACGGCTGGGCCCACCTGGCCACGATTCCGGTGGCGATGGCGCTGTGCTTCGTGATCGGGGTCATCGTGGGCCTGCCCGCCCTGCGGATCAGCGGGGTCTACCTGGCCCTGGTGACCCTCGCCCTGGCCACGCTCTTCCCCCTCGTCATCCAGAAGTACTCCGATGTGACCGGTGGCAGCACCGGGATCGGCGTGCCCGACTTCGAGCCGCCCGGATGGGCCAGCGGCCTGGAGGAGGACCAATGGCAGTTCTACGTGTTGTTGGTCATCGCCGCCGTCACCTTCCTGCTGGTGCGCAACCTGATCCACAGCCGGGTGGGTCGGGCGATCATCGCCATCCGTGACGGGGAGACCGCCGCGTCGGTCCTCGGGGTGAACCTGGCGTTCTACAAGGTCATCACCTTCGGCATCAGCGCGATGATCGCCGGCCTCGGCGGTTCGCTCATCGTGATGAACACTGCGGTGCTGGATCGGGTCGACCCGGCCCAGTTCACCATCACCCGGTCCATCGAGTTCCTCGCCGCGCTCGTCATCGGTGGTGCCGCGACCATCCTGGGCCCGGTCCTCGGTTCCCTGTTCATCGTGTTCGTGCCCGAGTTCTCCTCGGACGTCAACGCGGAGCTCTCCCGCGTGATCTTCGGCGCCGTGCTGATCGGCCTCATGCTGTTGTTGCCGAGCGGCTTCCTCGGCGGCCTCCACCGCCTCGAGACAGCCGCACTGCGGCGGCTGGGCCGGGATTCCCAGTGGCGCAAGATCACCCTGGCGGAAGACACCGATGGCAATTCCCCTGACGGGGACGGGTCGCCTACGGTGGGCAATGCTGCTGACTGAGCTCTGAGGGGAGCAAACACGATGATCCGATCCAACCGTTCACGCGCGCTCGTAGCGCTGCTGGGGGTCCTGGCCTTGATCGCCGCCGCGTGCGGCGGTGGGCGCGAGGACTCGAGTAGCAACGAGGACAACGCGGCGGCCACCGAGGACACCAGCGACGAGGCGGCTGAGTACCTCCACGTCGACGAGTGCGACGGTGACTTCAGCCAGGGTGTCACCGAGGACACCATCAAGATCGGGTCGAGCTTCCCGCAGTCGGGGACCTTCGCCGCTTTCGCCCAGATCTCGACCGGGTACCAGGCGTACTTCGACTACGTGAACGAGGAGCTGGGCGGCATCGACGGGCGCCAGATCGAACTGATCACCCTCGACGACGGCTACGAGGCGGGCCGCACGGCGACCAACGCCCAACGCCTGGTGCAGGAGGAGGGGGTCTTCGGCCTCTTCAACGTCATCGGCACGGCCAACAACCTGGCCATCTGGGACAGCCTGGACGAGGACTGCGTGCCGAACCTCTTCGCGGGCACGGGCTCGCCTTTCTGGGGTGACCCCGAGCATCCGTGGACCATCGGCTCGTTCCCCTCGTACTCCCTGGAGGGCGTGCTCTACGCCGACTACCTCAAGGAGAACGACCCGGAGGCCCAGGTCGCGCTGCTGACCCAGAACGACGACTTCGGCCAGTCCTACGTCGACACGTTCAAGCAGGCCATCGAGGGCAGTGACATCGAGGTCGTCGCCGAGGAGACCTACGAGGTGTCCAACCCCGACACCACCTCGCAGGTCACGAGCCTGGCGGCCACTGATGCCGATGCGGTGGTCCTGGGGACCACGGCGCTGGCGTGCCCCAACGCGCTGAACGCCGTCAACGGCACCAACTGGGATCCCACCATCTTCATCTCCTCGACCTGCACCTCGCCGACGCTGGTCGGCCTGGCCGAGCCCGGTGCCGCCGAGGGCATCATCAGCATCACCTCGTTGATGGATCCCCGGGATCCGCAGTGGAGCGACAACGAGGCCATGGCGCTCTTCCTCGAGAAGGGCGCCGAGTACGGCGGCCCCGACATCGACCTGGAGAACACGATCGTGGCCTATGGCTGGACGATGGGCGCCCTCCTGGTCGACACGCTGAGCGCCGCCCCGGAGCTCACGCGGCCCGCGGTGATGGAGCAGGCCCTCAGCATGGAGAACCTCGAGCCCGGGCTGATCATCCCCGGGATGGCGCTGAACACCAGCCTCGAGGACAAGTTCCCGATCGAGGTCCTCCAGCTCATGCAGTACAGCGAGGACCTCGGGTACTACGAGTTCCTCGGTGAGCCCGAGGACTTCGAGGGCGCGACCGCCGATGTCACCCCCGACAGCCTGCTGACGCCCTAGCCCGGTCCCCGAGGACCGGCCGGGCTCAGCCCAGCAGGTCCTCGGCGGCCTGCCGGACCTGTCGATCGCGGTCCTCCAGCGCGCGCTGGAGGGCCGTGTCGACGTCCGGGCCCCCGAAGGGGGCCAGGGCGATGACGGCGCGGCGTCGCACGGCGGGCTTGTCGCTGGTCGCGGCGAGGATCGCCGCCAGGCCGGCGTCGTCGCCGATCGCGCCGAGCGCGGCGACGGCGGCCTCACGGCACAGGGGATCGGCGTGGTCGACGGCGACGGTGCTGAGTGCGGTCACCGTTCCCGGAGGCACCGGATCGCGCTCCCCACAGGCCCAGGCCGCGGCCTCCACGACGCCGGGGTCCGGGTCGGTCAGGAGCGGGAGCAGGTCGACCGCCACCCCGGAGGCCCGCCCGGCTTCCTCGGCGGCCCGGCGCCGGACCGCGGCGACGGGATCGCCGAGCCCGGCGCGGAGGTCGGCGGTCCCCAGGTCCCCGAGTCGGGCCAGCGCGCCCAGCGCGACCTCGCGGGTCCGGGGGTCCGGCGCCGCCAGGCCGGAGCGAACGGTGGCCTCGTCGCCCTGATGACCGGCCATGGCGACCTGTTCGGGCGCGAGTTCCGGCCTCACCGGCTCAAGTCCGTCGGCTCCCGGCCGACGGATCGGTGCAGGCACACGAGAAGGAGAAGGCCTTGTCACACATGGTGATCTACCGCACGGCGGATGGCCAGCCCGGGTATCACCAGGCTGACGAGCTCGACGAGGCGGTCCGGTTCGTGGAGCGGCTTCGCAACGGCGACGGCGTCGACGGAGCCCGCATCTTCAAGATGGAGGAGGTCAACTTCGACTTCCGTCCCTACTTCAAGGTCGAGATCGGCCCCGGTGGGGTGCCGGCCGACACGCCGGTCGCGCCGCCGTTCGCGGGCCGTGACCACGGGTTCTCGGCCGACCCCGGCGCCGGGTTCGACGCCCCGGCCCCGGTGGCCGGGTTCGAAGCCCCGGCGTTCGACGCCCAGGCCTGGACCGAGCCCGAACCCCTCGAGGAGCCGGCCGAGCCCGGTGCGGACCTCGGTGCGGAGGCTGAGCCGGTGCCCTCCTTCGTGGCCCCGCCGTCGCTGGCGGACCCGTCGGTCATCGACGCGCTGCCGGCCCCGACGGGCGAGGTGGCCTTCGACGCCCCCGAGCCGGTCGACAGCGACGAGGTCGATGCCGGTGTCGGTGGTGCCCGCCGGGGCCTGTTCGGGAGGTAGTCCCCACCGGGGTGTCACTGGACGGCGGCCTCCAGGGCCTGGCTGAGCACGGTCACCCCGGCCAGTAGTCCGAGGGCGGTGCCTGCACCGATCACCGCCACGATCGCCACCAGCGCGATCCCGGCGCGTAGACGACCGAGGAGACCCGGTCGGGCCGGGACCTGATCCACCTCGACGAGACCGCCGGGCGGCGCGACCCGACGCCGCCTGCTCCGGGGGGCGCGGTGGGACCCGGACGGTTCCGTGGCAGGCTTGCGCTCCCCGCTGGCGGCGAGCCGTGCCGCGACAGCGATCGAGCCCCCTACCACCACGAGGGTCAGCACCACCGTGGACACGACATCGGCGACCCTACCCGTCGACCCGCCGGATCATCCGTGGCCGCCCCCGCCTGTGGGGTCGAAGCGACGCGCCCGGTGGCCGTGGGTGCTCGGGATCGTCGGCGTGCTCGTCGCCGCAGCCTCCCTGTTCGCCCTCATCGTGGAACTGCCGTACTACGCGTTGTCCCCGGGCAGCGCTCGGGCCACCGAACCGACCATCACCGTCGAGGGCGCGGAGACCTTCCCTGCCGGCGACGAGTTGCTCTTCACGACGGTGAGCCTCAGCCTGCGTCCGGTCAACGGTTTCGAGTGGCTGGAGGCCAAGCTCTCCCCCGACATCGAGCTGGTCCCGGCCGAGCAGGTCGACGGTGGCCAGTCTCCCGAGGAGAACCAGCGTCTGAACCAGCAGTTGATGGATGCCTCCGAGGAGTCCGCGATCGTGGTCGCCCTCGAGCACCTGGGTCACGACGTGGTCTCCGGCACCGGGGCGACGGTCGCCGACGTCGTGCCCGATGCGCCCGCCGACGGGCTCGTCGAGCCCGGTGACACCGTGGTCCGGGCCGCGGGGCGGGCGGTCGATCGGGTCGAGGACCTGGTCACCGAGATCGACGCCCGGGATCCCGGCGATGATCTGGCGCTGGTGGTGGAGCCCGAGGACGGTCCCCGTCGCCAGGTGACCGTCGAGCTGGGACCCTTCCCCGACGCCCCGACCGAGCCGTTCCTCGGGGTGGCGGGCCTGCGCACGCGGGACCTCGAGTTGGACTACCCGTTCGACGTGGTCATCGATCCGGGAACGGTCCGAGGCCCGTCGGCCGGCCTGGCCTTCACCCTGGCCGTGCTCGACGTCCTGACCCCGGGCGACATCACCAACGGCGTCGACGTCGCGGTCACGGGCACGATCGACGGCCTGGGCCGGGTGGGTCCGGTCGGCGGTGTGGACTTCAAGGCGTTGGTCGCGGAACGTGCCGGCGCCGAGCTCTTCCTGGTCCCGGCGGGCGAGGAGGAACAGGCGGCCCGCCGGGTCGGCGACGACCTGCGGATCGTGCCGGTCGCCACGCTCCAGGACGCCCTGGAGGCCCTCGACGAGCTCGGCGCCGACGCCACGGGCCTCGCGGTTCCTGCGCCGGCCTGACCGCCGGTTCCGCTGCTCCTGCCCGCTTCGAGCGGGCGGAGAGGGTGCGAACGGGGCCGTGGGCCGGGACCCGGCGGCCCGCATCGACCCGGCCGACAGCGTGCGTCGCCTCTACGATCAGCCGGGTGACCGATCCCGAGGTGCCGGACGCCGACCGTTACCTCGACATCGAGCTGCCCCACAGCTTCCGGGGCCTGGATCCCGAGGCCGTGCAGGACCTGCTGGCCGATGCGGTCGGCGCCCTTCGGCAGTCCCAGGAACGCGAAGGCGAGTTGCGGACCGTCGTCGTCGCGCTGGAGGCCGAGCTGGCCGAGGCCCGGGCCGACGCGACGGCCGAGCTCGAGGAGGCCAGGCGTCGTGGCCGTCGGATGGTGAACGAGGCCCAGACCGTGCGGCGACGGATCCTCGAGGACCTCGTCCGCCGCCGCAAGGTGCTGCGTCGCCAGATCGAGCAGCTCCGGGTCGGCCGTGAGCGCCTCCTGGAGGCCTACGAGGTCGTCGGCGTCACCGTGGAGGAGGCGACGGCCGAGCTGGGGGTGGCCCTGCCCGCGGCCCAGGCGGCGGCGGAGCGGGCGGGTCGCCGGCTGGGGCCCGACGTCGAGGAGGTGACCCCCGAGGAATTGCACGCCATCGAGGCCGAGATCGACGCCGCCCGGGTGGCGGGCCTGCCCATCCTGGATCCGCCCACGGCCGCCGAGCGCTCGGTTGGGTCGGGCGGCGGCGCCGAAGAGGTCGACGGTGGGGACGATCTGCCGCTCCTGGTCGAGGTCGAGCCGACCCTGGCCGCCTTCGAGGAGATGCGGCTGCTCGGACCGGAGGGCGACGAGGCGGCCTCCACGGCGCGGCCCGAATCCGTCGCCGCCGAGGAGCCCGAGCCGGAGCCCGAGCCGGAGCCCGAGCCGGAGCCGGAGCCCACACCGGAGCCCGAGCCCGAGCCGGAGCCCGAGCCGGAGCCCACACCGGAGCCGGAGCCCACATCGGAGCCGGAGGCTGCCGCGGTCCCGCAGCCGGCGGCCACGGCGGACGAGGCGCTGACCCTGCCGCTGTTCGATCGCCTCCGGGCGGGGGAGCCCGAGGCACCCGTCGATGTCATCGAGGCCATAGAAGCCGCCCCGGGCGGTGAGGAGTCCCCCGACCCGACCGAAGCCCTGGCCGACGACCTGGCCCGCCGGCTCCGGCGGGCGCTGGCCGACGAGCAGAACCAGGTCCTGGACCGGCTGCGCCAGGACCGCAAGGCCCAGAGCACCATGGTGGACCTCCTCGGCGACGCCGACGCCTGGGTGGTCCGCCTGGCCACGGCGATCGACCCCTGCCTGAGGGAGGCGGCACAGGACTCAGGCGCCGGCACCGAGAGCGACGTGGCCGACCTCGCGGCGAGGCTGGCCGGTGCGGTGACCGACGGCGTGCGGGCCGACATCGAGCGGAAGCCGGCACCCGGAGCACCGGTGAGCGGTGAGGTCGATCGTGCCCGTCCGGTGCGGGAGGCGTTCCGCGGCTGGCGCACCGACCGCATCCTGCCGATGGCCTCGGAGGTGGCCGCCGAAGTCCTGGGCCGTTAGCTCACTAGGCTGCGCCTCCCATGCGGGCCCCCTCGGACATGCCTCCACCTCGCCGGCCACGGAAGCGACGTCTGTCGTCCCGGGGCCGCGTCGTCCTCGTCCTCGCCGCCGTCGGCCTGTTCGTGCTCATCACGTCCTTGCGGGGCATCGCCGGCTTCTACACGGACTACCTCTGGTTCGAGTCCCTCGGCAAGGAGGATACGTTCCGCACGATCCTGGGGGCCAAGGTCAGCCTCGCGGTGATCTTCATCGGGGTCTTCTTCGCCCTCTGTTGGGCCAACCTGGTCATCGCCGACCGCCTCGCCCCCCGTTTCCGGCCCATGGGCCCCGAGGAGGAGCTGCTACGGCGCTACCACGAGGTCGTGGACGAGCGCACGGGCTGGATCCGGGCCGGGGTCTGCCTCCTGTTCGCCCTGATCGCGGGCGCGGGCGTCTCCGGCCAGTGGAACTCGTGGCTGCTCTTCACCAACCGGGTCGACTTCGGCGTCGACGACCCGCAGTTCCACACCGACATCGGCTTCTACGTCTTCCAACTCCCGTTCCTGTCGTTCGTGGTGTCCTGGCTCTTCGCCGCACTGGCCATCATCCTCATCGTCACCGCCGTCGCCCACTACCTCAACGGCGGCATCCGCGTGCAGAACCCCGGACCCCACGTGACCCCCCAGGTGAAGGCGCACCTCTCGGTGCTGCTGGCTCTGCTGGCGCTGGTCAAGATCGTGGACTACTGGCTGCAGCGCTACGAGCTGACCCTCTCCACCCGGGGCACCGTCGACGGCGCGCTCTACACCGACGTGAAGGCGCAGCTACCGGCCACCTACCTGCTGCTGATGATCGCCGGCCTGTCGGTCGTCCTGCTGATCGTGAACATCTGGCGCCGGGGCTGGGTCCTGCCGGTCCTGGCCGTCGGCCTCTGGGGATTCGTGGCCGTGGTGGTCGGGGGCATCTACCCGTCGGTGATCCAGAACCTCCGGGTCGAACCCGCCGAGTCCTCCAGGGAAGCCCCCTACATCGCCCGCAACATCGAGGCCACCCGGGCCGCCATGGGGCTGTCGGAGGTGACCACCCGGCCCTTCGACTACAACGAGGACCTCACCGGTGAGCAGTTGCTGGACAACGAGGAGACGGTCCGGAACATCCGCCTGCTGGACCCCGGTGTGGTCACCGACACCTACCAGAACCTGCAGGCCGAGCGTCCCTTCTACCGGTTCAACGACCTGGACGTGGACCGGTATCAGATCGACGGGGAGACCACCCAGGTCGTGATCTCCGCCCGCGAGCTCAGCACCTCGGGGATCCCCCAGCAGTCGTGGGAGGGCCAGCGGGTGGCCTTCACCCACGGCTACGGCGCGGCGGTCGCTCCCGCGAACGCGGTGACCTCCGAGGGACGCCCCGACTTCGTCGTCGGTGACATCCCGGTGTCCAGCGACGACGACACCTTCGCCATCGACCAGGCGGGGATCTACGTGGGCGAGAACCTCTCCGGGTATTCGATCGTGGGTACCAGCCGCGACGAGATCAACTACCAGACCGCCGGCGGGGAGACCGTGACCAGCCGCTACGACGGCGAGGGTGGCGTGGCCATGAGCTCCTTCGTGCGACGGGCGGCCCTCGCGCTGCGCTTCGGTGAGCTGGAGCCCCTCATCTCCAACTTCGTCACCGACGAGAGCCGGATCATCTACATCCGCGACCTCGAGGAGCGGGTGGCGGCCCTCGCCCCCTTCCTGCACTGGGACGCCGACCCCTACCCGGTCATCATCGACGGTCGCATCCAGTACGTGCTCGACGCCTACACCACCACGTCCCAGTACCCCTACGCCCAACGGGCCGACACCAGCCAGCTCCCGACCGGCAGCGGTCTCGACCACGGGTTCAACTACGCCCGCAACTCCGTCAAAGCGGTGGTCGACACCTACGACGGGACCGTCGAGCTCTACATCGTCGACGACGAGGACCCCATCGCCGAGGCCTACGACCGGGCCTTCCCGGAGCTGTTCTCCTCGCTCGGGGAGATGCCCATGGAGATGCGCGACCACCTCCGGTACCCCGAGGACCTCTTCCGGGTCCAGACCAACATCTGGGGCCGCTATCACATCGACGGTGCCCAGAACTTCTACGAGCAGGCGGGAGGTTGGGTGGTGGCCCAGGACCCCGGTACGGGCACCACCGCGGGCCAGGTCACCCAGACGACCAACCCCGACACCGGAGAGGTCGAGGCCGTCCGCGAGCGTCGTATCGATCCGCAGTACCTGCTCATGCGCCTCCCGGGCGAGGAGCAGGAGGACTTCTTGATCCTGCGCTCGTTCGTGCCCAACGCGGGAGAGACCGAACGCCGCGAGCTCACCGCGTTCATGGTGGCCAAGAGCGACCCGGAGAACTACGGCGAGATCGAGGTCTTCGAGATGCAGAGCGCCGACATCGCGGGCCCCGCGATCGTCAGCTCGAACATCCAGAGCGACGAGCGGATCGCCAGCGAGATCACCCTGCTCGACCAGCAGGGCTCCCAAGTCGTGCAGGGCAACCTGTTGTTGATCCCCGTGGAGCAGTCGATCCTCTACGTCCGGCCCCTCTACACCCAGGCCGAGAGCGAGACCGCGGTGCCCCTCCTGCGCAAGGTGATCGTGGCCTTCGGCGACCAGGTCGTGATGCGGGACACCCTCCGGGATGCGCTCATCGAGATCTTCGGCGAGGCCCCCGAGACCCTCGAGGACACCACGGGCCCCGGCGACGAGGACCCACCACCCGACGACACGCCCCCCGATGAGACCCCGCCCGGGGGTGACCCGGACCCGAGTCAGGACGTCGCGGTCCTCCTGGCCCAGGCCGAGAACCTCTTCACGCGGGCCGACCTGGCCTTGGCCGCGGGCGACCTCGGCGAGTACCAGGACCTCATCGAACAGGCCCAGGCGCTGATCCAGCAGGCGCTCGACCTGAGCCTTCCGAACGGCTCGCCCACGACCACGACCGTGCCCCCCGACGCCGCCTGAGGGGAACGTTCGGGCCTCGACCGGCGTTGGACCGGTCATGCTCTTCGGATCCAAGAACGACCAGCTCGTCTCCGAGACCGAGGCCCTGCCCGGTCACGCCGATCCCCTCGAGGTGACGCCGACCCACTTTGTCGACGGCTCGACCATCGTGCCCCCGTTTCCGGAGGGCAGCGAGCAGCTCGTGGTGGGGATGGGCTGCTTCTGGGGAGCCGAGCGCCTCTTCTGGCAGACGCCGGGGGTGTTGACCACCGCAGTGGGCTATGCCGGCGGATCCACCCCCAATCCCACCTACGAAGAGGTGTGCTCGGGGCTCACCGGCCACACCGAGGTCGTGCTCGTGGTGTTCGACCCCGCTCTGGTCACCCTGGACACCGTGCTGAAGGTCTTCTGGGAGGGTCATGACCCGACCCAGGGGATGCGCCAGGGCAACGACCGGGGTACCCAGTACCGCTCGGCGGTGTACACGGCCGATGCCGACCAGCAGGCGGCGGCCACCGCGTCCCGTGACCGGTTCCAGTCGGTTCTCACCGAGTCCGGGTTCGGTGAGATCACCACCGAGATCCGCCCGGCCGGGCCCTTCTACTACGCCGAGGACTACCACCAGCAGTACCTGGCCAAGGTGCCCAACGGCTACTGCGGTCTGGGTGGCACCGGCGTGAGCTGCCCTGTGGGCGTGGCCTCGGCGGACTGAGGCCGGTCGGGATCAGCCCATCATCTCGGGTAGGCCGACGGGTCGGAGGCCCCGGGCCCGCAGCCCGGCGATGATGGTCGGCAGAGCTCGGGCCGAGTGGCTCCTGGTGTGCAGGAGGATGATCGATCCGCCCTTGGCGCCGCTGAGGACCCGGCTGATCACCGTGCCTGCGTCGCCGACCTCCCAGTCACGGGGATCCACGTCCCAGAGGACCGTGTAGGCGTAGGAGACGCGCCCGGCGGCGGCCAGGACGGTGCTGTTGTAGCCGCCGTACGGGGGCCGGAACCAGGGGGCCGGGGTCGAGCGGGCCACGTCCCACCAGGTCGCCTCGTCGCCGAGGAGGCGGTAGAGCGTGCCCGTGTAGCCGACGGTGCGCAGATCGACGTGATCGCTGGCGTGGGAACCGATGCTCACCCGGTCGGTGGCCACCGTCCGTCGGGCGAGGTCGGCGTAGCCGCGCACGTAACGGCTGTCGCAGAAGAACGTCGCCCCGGCGTTCATGCGGTCGAGCGTGCGGAGCATGGAGCTCCAGGCGTGGCGATCCGTGCAGTCGTCGATGGTGATCGCGACGCGACGACCGGCACCGTGGATCTGGCGCAGGATCCGGGTGGTGACCGACCGGTGGACCCGGAACGGGACGAGGGTGGAGCGTCGGATGTTGCCGGCGGCGTCGCGGACGACGACCTCGGCCTGGTAGAGGCCGATGGGCAGGATCCGGCCGCGGCGGTCGGGGTGCCAGCCGATGCTGTGGGTGTTGGCCGGCCGACGGCGGGGCGGGGTCTGGTCGATGACCCGGCCGTCCTGGAGGACCCGGGTCCACACCCTGAGGGGCCGGGAGGGGTCGGCCAGTGAGAACTGTTGGGTGAGCAGGCCGCGGCCGGTCCACGGCTCGGGGGTCACCCGGTTCGCGCGGACCGTCGGCGCCCGGGTGTCGACCACGACCGAGCGGGTCGCCGTGGTGTGGTTGGTCGCGGCGTCGGTGGCCTCGACCTCGATGAGCATCCGACCGTCGCCTGCCCGCCCCCAGGTGCCGTTGCCGCGCCGGAGCCGGCCACGCCAGACCAGGGTCTCGGTGCCCGGGCCGGTCGACAGGTCGGTGGCCAGGGCGGCTCGCCCGCCGCCGACCGGGTTGTGCACGAGGACGGACAGGGTCACCGGCTCGTCCACGGTCACCCTCAGCGTCAGGCGGTCGAGGCGGCCGTCGCCGTTGGGGCTGATGTAGGCCGAGCTCCGGGTCACCCCGACCACGGGTGGGGTCACGTCGGGCGGGGGCGGGTCGATCGCCGCGGCGACGGTCGTGGGAGGCGCCGTTGCCGCGGGCGCCGTGGTGTCGGTGACCGTCGGTTGGGTCGCGTCGGCGTCCGGCGCGGCCACCAGGACCGTCACGGCCGTCACCACGCCGAGCGCCGCCGTCCAGAAGTTCCGCTGCATCCGCCGCTCCCGCCTCGTTCCGGGCCAGTGTCGCGTTTGGCGTCGGCCCTGGTCACATCGCGCCCCGCCGGACCGGCTACTCCAGGAGGTCCCGGGTGATCTCCTCGACGCTCTTCGCCCCGACCAGGGCCATCGTCCGGCGCACGCCGGCATCGAGGAGCGCGAGGACGTGGTCGACGCCCCGCTCACCGCCGGCGCCGAGGGCATAGAAGTGCACTCGGCCCGCCATGACCGCAGTCGCGCCGAGGGCGACCGCCTTCACCACGTCGCTGCCCCGGCGCACGCCACCGTCGCAGATGACCTCGACACGGTCACCGACGGCCTGGACGACCGGCTCGACCAGGTCGAGGGTCGCGGGCGCCGTGTCCAGTTGCCGGCCGCCGTGGTTGGAGAGGGCCACGGCCTCGATGCCCATCGAGGCCGCGATCTCGGCGTCGTCCACGCTCTGGATGCCCTTGATGACCAGCGGGCCGTCCCAGATGGAGCGCAGCCACTCGACGTCGTCCCAGGACAGGGAGGGGTCGAACTGGCCGTTGATGTAGTCGGCCAGCGAGACCGCATCGGTGCCGTCGCCGACGTCCTCGCCGGCCACGTTGGCGAACACGATGGGCTCGGCCCGCACGAAGGCCCAGGTCCAGCCGGGGTGCAGGGCGCCGTCGACGATGGTGCCGAGGCCGATCTTGGGTGGGAGGGTGAATCCCCGGCGGATGTCCCGCTCGCGGCGGCCCAGCACGGCGGTGTCGACGGTGAGCGTGATGGCCTCGTAGCCGGCGGCCCTGGTCCGCTCGACGAGCTCGGCGGTGAGCCCCCGGTCGCGGAAGACATAGAGCTGGAACCACTTGGGCCCGTGGTTGACCGCAGCGATCTCCTCGATCGAGCGGGTGCCGATGGTCGACAGCGTGTAGGGCACGCCCAACTTCGCCGCGGCGCGGGCCACGGCCAGTTCGCCCTCCGGATCGGCGATGCGGGCGAAACCGGTCGGGGCCAGCACCAGCGGCAACGGAATCCGCCGGCCCAGCAGGGTCGTCGAGGGGTCGACGGCACTGACATCGCGCAGGACGCGGGGTCGGAACGTGCGTCGCCGGTAGGCCTCGGTGTTGGCCCCGTAGGTGCGCTCGTCCTCGGCGGCCCCGTCGATGTAGTCGAACACCCCGGCCGGCAGGCGGCGCTTGGCGATGCGGCGGAGGTCGTCCACGTCGGCGGCCTTGGCCAGGCGCCGCTGGACCGGATCGAGCTCGACGGGCTTGAACCGGATGACCGACTTCAGGGTCCGGTAGATGCCCATCAGATCCGTCGGGTCCCGCAGGTCTCGGGGACGGCCGCCGTGTCGGCGACGTGATCGACCCGCACCGACATGGCCCGAGCCTACCCAGGGGCCGAGCAGCGGCTTGAATGGCGCGATGCCCACGCCGGTCGAGGTGGCCTGGTTCGCCGCCCTGTGTGATGACGACCACGAGTACCTCGGGGTCCCCGACCCGGCGCTGGCGTCCTCCTGGAGCCACTGCCGGGACATCGCGGTGGCCGCCGATCGCCAGGGCTTCGACAACCTGCTGTTGCCCTCCGGCTACCAGTTGGGGATCGACGGCGTGAGCTTCGCCGGCGGGGTGGCCCCCCTGACCGAGCGCATCCGGCTCCTGGTGGCCGTCCGGTGTGGTGAGCTGTGGGTGCCCCAGATGGCCCGACAGCTGGCCTCCCTGGACCAGATGCTCGAGGGGCGTCTGCGGATCAACATCATCTCCAGCGAGCTCCCGGGGGAGTCGCTGGCCTCCGAGCCCCGCTACCAGCGGACCCGGGAGGTGATGGCCGCACTTCGGACGTTGTTGGACGGTGTGTCCCTGAACGTCCGCGGGGAGCACCTCGACCTCGAGGTCGACCCCCCGCGCGTGGCGACGGTGACCGGCCGCTGTCCGCCGCTCTACTTCGGGGGGCTCTCGGAGCCGGCCCGAGCCGTGGCCGCCGAGCAGGCCGACGTCTACCTGCTGTGGCCCGACGTGCTGCCGGTCGTGACCCAGACCATCGCCGATCTGCGTCGTCGGGCCGCAACCCACGAACGGACGCTGCGCTTCGGCTACCGCTGCCACGTCATCGTGCGCGAGACCGAGGCCGAGGCGCAGGCCGCGGCCGCCCGTCTCGTCAGTCGCCTCGACGACGGCATCGGGCGACAGATCCGGGAACGGTCCCTGGACAGCACGTCGGCCGGTGTGCGGCGCCAAGCCGAGCTGCGGGCCGCTTCCGGTGACGGGGGCTTCGTCGAGGACCACCTCTGGACCGGCATCGGTCGGGCCCGCAGTGGGTGCGGGGCCGCCATCGTGGGGGATCCGGACCAGGTGCGGGCCAAACTGGAGGCGTATCGGGACCTCGGCATCGAGGCGTTCATCCTGTCGGGGTACCCCCACCTCGAGGAGGGCGAGCGCTTCGCCCGCTGGGTCCTCGACGACCTCGACCACGAACCACTCGCCTGGGGGTGAGCGCCATGGAGGCAACCGTGCCCGACGGGGTGCGACCGACGATCGATCTCTGTGACCCGGAGTTCTACCGCGGCGGGGGGATGCACGACGCGTTCACCTGGATGCGGGTCAACGAGCCGGTGTACCGAGACGAGAAGAACGGGCTCTGGGCGGTCTCCCGCCACGCCGACCTGTTGGACGTAGAACGGCGGTCCGACGTGTTCGTCTCGGGTCGGGGCTACCGGCGCAACTGGGAGCCCAGCGAGAACAACATGATCGCGTCCGACGACCCGGCGCACCAGGAGCAGCGCCGACTCATCTCCCGGGGCTTCACCCCCAAGGCCGTACGTCGTCACGAGGACGTGGTCGAGGCCCTGATCGCCGAGTTGCTGGACCCCATCGACGGCGAGGTCGAGATCGTCGACGCCCTGGCCGCCCAGCTCCCGGCGCGGATGACGGCGCTCCTGCTGGGCTTTCCCGAGGAGGACTGGCGGCAGGTGAAGGGCTGGTCCGAGGCCCTGATGCGCCTGGACACGGCGCCGGAGGACCCCGAGATCGAGACGGCGGTCGTGATGGCCTGCATGCAGTTCAACATGCGGTTGCTGGAGATGGTGCCCGCCCGGCAGGAGTGCCCGGCCGATGACCTGGTCTCGGTCTGGGCGAACGCCTACGAGCACGACAAGGTCTTCCACGAGACCGGCTTGTTCATCGCCGGGGGAGCCGAGACCACCCGCACCGCGATCGCCCACGGCCTCCGGGCCTTCGCCGACCACCCGGACCAGTGGGAGCGACTGCGGGACGATCCGGACCTGCTGCCCACTGCGGTGGACGAGGTCATCCGCTGGGTCACCCCCCTCAACAACTTCTTCCGCACGGCGGTCGAGGACTCGACCATCGGCGAGCAGGCGGTGACGGCCGACGACCGGGTGATCCTGCTCTATCCGTCCGCCAACCGGGACGAGGCGGTGTTCGACGACCCGTTCACCTTCGACATCACCCGTCGCCCGAACCCCCACGTGGCCTTCGGCTACGGGACCCACTTCTGTGTGGGGGCCAACTTCGCCAAGTACGAGCTCGGCCTGCTGTTCGGAGAGCTGACCCGGCGGTTCACTCCGCCGGAGGTGGTCACCGAGCCCGACGTCGAGCCCAACATGTTCGCCCGGGCGGTGCGGAGCTTCGAGGTCTCCCTCAGCCGCCGTCGAGGCGCTCGACCAACTGGTCGGGGATGACCGAGTTCGGGTCGCGGGGGTCGGCCAGTTCGGCCCGCACGCCGACGAGTGCGGCATAGAGCGGCGGGCAGGTCGGGCAGCCGGCGAGGTGGGACTCGACGGTTCGGACCGTGTCGGGGTCGAGGCGATGGTCGAGGTAGTCCGAGACGTGGCGGCGCGCCTCCCAGCAGCGCAGGGGCACACCCTGTTCGGCATGGTCGACCTCGACGCCTCGGGCCAGCGCGCTGACCAACGCCATCCGCCCTCGGCGAAGTCGCTGCTTGACCGCCGGGAGCGAAGCGCCCTGCAGGTCGGCGATCTCCGACAGCGTCATGCCGTCGGCGTCGTGGAGGACGAGTGTCGATCGGTAGATGAACGGCAGGTGGCTCATCGCCTCTTCGAGGTCATCTTGGGTCTGGGCCCGCTCGACCACGACGGCGGCGTCGACGGTGTAGGCGTCGTCGCCCCACCGCCGTTCGACCTCGGCCATGGGGATCTCGCGGCTGGATCGCCGGCCCCGGTCGACCGCCAGGTTGTGCAGGATCCGGCGGAGCCACGCACCGAGGGGCGCCTCGCCCCGGTAGGTGTGCCCCCGCTCGAGGGCGCGCAGCACGGTTTCCTGGACCAGGTCGGCGGCATCGGCGGGGCGACGGGTGAGTCGACGGGCGACCCGGTGGAGGTCGTCGAGGTGCTCGACGATCTCCACCGGGGTCACCCCGCGACTCATGACCCGTGGTCGACGGGGGTCTTGACCGGGCAGGTGCTGACGCCGAACACGGTGTAGAGGGGGCACGACCCCAACAGGCCGGTCAGCAGCGGCACGAGGGCCACCACGGCCACGACGACGCCCACGGGGCCGTCCAACACGGCCAGACCGACCCCCAGGAGCACCACACCGAGGACCACGCGGCCCATCCGGTCCCAGGTCGCTTCGTTCTTCTCGAACATCATCGAACCTCCTTGTTCGTCTTCCTGTCCGGAAGACGAACGAGGCGACGAGAGGGATACATCGTCACGGCAAGGGGTGGCTTTGGGACGCCTCGATGATGGCGTAGAGGTCCGTGCGGTCGAGGTGGACCCCGAGCGCGCGGGTCGCCGAGGCGATGCGCGCGGGGGTCTGGGTGCCGATGATGGCCACGGGGGCACTGGGGTGGGCCAGGACGAAGGCCAGGGCGATCGCGGCCCGGTCCACCCCCTCCCGTTCGGCGAGCCGGTCGAGGGTCGTCAGCAGGTCGGCGGGGGCCTCGCCGGCGGCCAGCCGGCCCCCGCCCAACGGGCTGTAGGCCAGCGGGGCCGTGCCGTCCCGCAGGCAACGGTCCAGGGTGCCGTCGCGCAGGGCCGTGAGGTTCACACAGGAGTACTCGGGCTGCACGGTGGCCAGGGGGAACGGGAGGTGCGCGACGAAGGCGTCGACCTGGGCGGGCGTCGTGTTGGAGAGCCCGACCTCACGGACCTTGCCTTCGGCGCGGAGCGCGGCCAGCGTCGAGGCGACCTCGGCCGGGTGGGTGAAGTGGTCGATGCGGTGCACCTGGTAGAGGTCGATGACCTCGACCCCGAGGCGACGAAGCGAGGCCTCACAGGCCGCCCGCAGGTACGTCGGGCTGCTGTCGTAGGGCACGCCGGGGTCGATGCCGCCCTTGGTGGCCAGCACGATGCGCTCCCGGAGGCCGGGGGCCTCGGCCAGGACCCGTCCCAGCAGCTCCTCGGCGGACCCGAAGCCGGTCCCGCCGAAGTCCAGGCCGTACACGTCGGCGGTGTCGATCAGGCCCAGGCCGTGGGCCACCGCCGTCTCGATCAGCTCGCGGGCGCGTTCGGGTTCGGTGAGGCGCCAGCAGCCGTAGGCCAGCGGGGGCGCCGTCAACCCGTTCGGGCCGAGGGGGCGGGGTTCGGTCTGGACCAGTCCGGTGTCGATGGGGTCGTAACGTACCGCCGTGCCCACTGCCGGTCATCAGGACGCGGTCCGCTACGGCGTCATCGGTACGGGGATGATGGGCGTCGAGCACCTCCAGAACCTCGAGCACGTGCCGGGTGCTCGGGTGACGGCGGTGGCCGACCCCCAACCGGCCTCCCGGGAGGCGGCCGCGGCCGTGCTCGCCGGGGAGGTCGCCGTGTTCGAGGACCATCCCGCGCTGCTGGCGGCCGACGTCTGTGACGCCGTCGTGGTCGCCACGCCGAACATGACCCACCTCGACGTGCTCCTCGACGTCCTGGCCGCCGGGGTCCACGTGCTGGTCGAGAAGCCGCTGTGCACGACCGTCGAGGACTGTCGACGGGTGATCGCGGCCGCCGACGGGCACCCCGGTGTGGTCGGGGTGGGGCTCGAGTACCGGTACATGCCGCCGGTGGCCCGCCTGTTCGAGGAGGTGGCCGGAGGCACCGTCGGGCGCCTGCGGATGCTCACCCTCCGGGAGCACCGTTTCCCGTTCCTGACCAAGGTGGGCCACTGGAACCGCTTCAACGTCAACACCGGCGGGACGCTGGTGGAGAAGTGCTGTCACTTCTTCGATCTGATGAACCTGGTGTGCGAAGGGGCCCCGGTGCGGGTGCTGGCCTCGGGGGGCCAGGACGTGAACCACCTCGACGAGGTCCACGACGGCCGGCGCGCCGACATCCTGGACAACGCCTACGTGATCGTGGAGTACGAGGGCGGAACCCGGGCCCTGCTCGACCTCTGCATGTTCGCCGAGGCCACGACCAACATGGAGGAGCTGGTGGCGGTCGGGGACGAGGGCAAGGTGGAGGCCTTCCTGCCGTCGGCAGAGGTGCGCGTCGGGCGTCGGGAGGACGGTTGGTTCGCGGTCCGGTCCGAGACGGTGACCGACGACCGGGTGGCCTACGAGGGCTTCCACCACGGCTCGAGCTTCCTCCAGCACCTGGACTTCCTCGCCGCCATCCGCACCGGGGCCCCACCGCGGGTCAGCCTGGAGGACGGCCTCCTGTCGGTCGCCGTCGGCGTCGCCGCCCAACGGGCCATCGAGGAACGCCGTCCGGTCGAACTCGACGAGGTCCTGGACACCTGAGGTCGGTCCTGGCCTGGTCAGCCCGCTTCGAGAGCGGCCAGGGCGCGGCGGTCGAGCTTCTGCATGGCGGTGAGGGGCAGTTCGTCGACGACCCGGATCGCCTCGGGGAGCTTGTGGGCCGAGAGCTTGTCCCGGGCGAAGGTGCGCAGGTCGGCCAGCGACGGGGGGGCGGAGGGGTCCCGCGGCACCACGACCGCGACGCCGATCTCGCTCATGACCTCGTCGGGCCGCGGGGCCACGGCGACCTCGGCGACCTCGGGGTGCTCGGAGAGGACGGCCTCCACCTCTAGCGGGTAGACGTTGTAGCCACCCCGGATGAACATCTCCTTGGCCCGTCCGGCCAGGACCAGGCACCCGGATCCGTCGATGAACCCGAGGTCCCCGGAGTGCAGCCAGCCGTCCCGCAGCGCGGCCGCCGTCGCCTCCGGATCGCCTCGGTAGCGCGCCATGACACAGGGGGAGCGCAGGCAGACCTCCCCCACCTCGCCGTCGGCCACCGGCCTGCCGTCTCCGTCCCGGATGGACAGCTCGACGGGTGGTCGGGGCCGACCGACCGTGTGGAGCGCCTCGCGGTCGGGCGCGTCGAAGGCGGTGCCCGTGCCCACGCCGCCGCACTCGGTGGACGAGTAGCGGATGGAGTAGGCGGCGCCGAAGCGCTCCCGCGCCTCGTGGACCAGCGCCGGTGGTGACGGGGCGGCGCCGACGATGATCGTCTGTACGCAGCTGAGGTCCCGTCGGTCGAAGTCGGGTTCGCGCAGCAGCAGGGCGATCTGAGGCGCCACCCCCCCGACCGACGGCACCCGGTGGCTCTCGATCTGGTCGAGCACGTCGGCGGCCCGCCAGCGGTCGAGCAGCAGTTGGGTGGTGCCCAGCCGCAGGTACCAGGCCAGCTTGGTCATGAACCCGATGTGGGCGAACTGGGTCGAGGCCAGCATGGGCCCACCGCCCCCCCAGGTGTCACCGACGTCGGCGGCGGTGATGGCGGCGATCTGGCGGACACGGAACTCGGCGCCCCGAGGGCGGCCCGTGGTGCCCGAGGTCAGGACGACCGCCACCGGCCGCTCGGGGTCGTCGGGAAGCGGCGAGGGCGCCTCACCGGGTACTCGGAGGGCCGTCACCTCCTCCGCTGAGGACAGCACCAGGTCGGCGTCCACGACATCGAGAGCCGTGGCCCGCTCGCCGTCGGTCAGGCGCGGGTTGACGCCGGCCGTGACCGCCCCGACCTTGGCCAGGGCGGCGTAGGCGACGACGTAGTCCGGGGTCGACGGCAACGTCAGCGCCACCACCGTCCCGAGACCGACGCCCCGGTGGGCCAGGCCCACCGCCACCTCGTCGGAGTGTCGGTCCAGCTCCGTGTAGCTCAGCGGGATCCCGTCGGCGCCGAGCAGCGCCGGGTGGTCGCCGAAGCGTCGGGCGGCCTCCCGCACGGTCTTGTCCAGCACCCCCCGAGTCTGGCCGCCCCCGCGTCACGCGGGACAACCCTTCTGTTCCGGGTGCGCTCCTCCTCGCCGGCCCGCGGTTGGGCGCACCCGAAGGGCCGTCGGGCCGCGTCGACAACGATCGTGAAGTTCGCGACCACTACGCTGCGCGCACCGTGCTGACCTTCATCCGCTTCGACATGCGGGCCCCCGCGGGCGGCCCCGCCACCGCGCCCGAGCTCCACCAGGCGAGCCTGGACATGGCCGAATGGGCCGACCGGGTCGGCTTCGACTCGATCGTGGTCAGCGAGCACCATGGCGCCGAGGACGGGTTCCTCCCGTCACCCATCGTCGCCGCCGCGGCCATCGCCGGGCGCACCCGCCGGAGCCTCATCAGCATCTCGGCCCTCTTGGCCCCGCTGCACGACCCGGTCCGGGTCGCCGAGGACCTGGCGGTGCTCGACCTGCTGGCCCAGGGCCGGGTGACGACCATCCTGGGGCTCGGCTACCGGTCCGAGGAGTACGAGATGTTCGGTGCCCCGTGGGAGACCCGGGGTGCCTACTTCGACGAGTGGGTCCAAGCCCTGCTCGACGCCTGGAAGGGCGAGCCGTTCACGTACCGCGACCGCAAGGTGCCGGCGGTGACGCCCAGAGCGCTCACCGCCCCGCACCCGCCCGTGTTCATGGGCGGTCGATCGAAGGCCGCCGCCCGCCGGGCCGCCCGCTTCGGACTCGATTTCTTCCCCGACTCCTCGGATCCGGCCCTTCGCGAGGCCTATGAGGCGGCGTGTGCCGCCGACGGGCGCGAGCCGGGCCTGATGATCACCCCCGAGGACCCGGTCACCTTCGTGTTCGTCCACGACGACCCCGACGGCTATTGGGAACGCATCGGGCCCCACGTGCTGCACGAGGCCATGACCTACGCCGGGTGGCAGCGGGAGGGGGAGAGCTCTTCGGCCGCCACCGACGCCCGCTCCCTCGAGGAGCTCAAGGCCGGGGACCGATTCGCCGTGCTGACCCCGGATGAGGCCGTCGCCCGCCTGCAGCGGGGCAACCTGCTCCTGTATCCCCTCTGCGGGGGCATCCCTCCCGAGGTGGCGTGGGAATCCCTCCACCTCGTCGAGCACGAGGTCCTCCCGCAGGCCCGAGCCGGCCGGTGAGCCGGCCGGTGGACCTCGAGGTCAGTCCCACGGGGATGCTGCTGACCGACCGGGTTGCCGTGGTCACCGGAGCCGCCCAGGGGATCGGCGAGGCCTGCGCCCTGGGCCTGGCCCGCTTCGGTGCCCACGTGGCGATCTGTGATCGCGAGGCCGACGGTTTGGCGGCCACCGCCGGCGACGTCGAGGCGCTCGGGCGCCGAGTCGCGACCGGGGAGCTGGATGTCCGGGATCCGGAGGCCGTCGACGCCTTCCTCGCCTCGGTCGAGGCCGCGTTCGGCCATGTCGACGTGCTGGTCAACAACGCCGGGGGCACGTTCTTCGCGCCGTTCCTGGACGTGAGCGGTCGCGGCGAATCAGCCCTCATCGCGGAGAACTTCACCCAGGTGGCCCACTTCATCCGCCGCACGGTCCCGCTGATGGGGGAGCGGGGTGGCTCGATCGTGAACGTCACCTCCATCGAGGCCCACCGGGCGGGCCCGGGCTTCGCCGTCTACTCGGCCATGAAGGCTGCGGTGGAGAACCTGACCAGGAGCCTGGCCCTCGAGCTGGCCGAGCGCCGGATCCGGGTGAACTGCATCGCCCCGGACATGATCCCCACACCCGGCGACGAGGGCCTGTCCGTCGATGCCGCCGCCGCGCACCCGGACTGGTCCAAGACCGTGCTGCCGGACATGGGCCACCCGGACGACTGCGCCGCTGCTGTGGTCTTCCTGGCGTCGGACTTCGCCCGGTTCCTCACCGGTTCCACCCTGCACCCCGACTCGGGGAACCTCGCGTCGGGGGGCTGGAAGCGCCTCCCGGACGGTCGCTACGTGCTGTGACACGCGGGGTTCGCCCGTCGGCGGGCCCGTGACGGGGACGGAGCTCTCGGTGCCGGCTCGCCCACCGTCGGCCCGCGCCGCAGTCGTCGGTGACATCCGGTCGCGGCCGGCGTCGAACGGCGCGTGGCGCGCGGGGAACTAGCGTCCTCAGCCGTGCCGGTGGACCTCGCTGCTCTCGTCGACCCGGCCCACACGGTGGTGGTGACCCAGGAGTGCCAGGTGGGGGTGCTGGGCGCAGACTCGGCCTTTCCCGAGCTCGCCGACGCCGCCCGGTCGGCCGGGATGCTCGAGGCCGCCGGTCGCCTGGTGGCGGGCGCCCGCGACGCGGGCGTCGACGTGGTGCACTGCGTGGCCGCCCGCCGCCCCGACGGTCGGGGCTCGAACCACAACGCGCGGCTGTTCGCCGTCGCCGCCAAGGCCGGTCGTGGGCTCACCCCGGGAACCGAGGCCGTCGAGGTCTGTCCCGAGATCGGGGTGGCGCCTTCGGACGTGGTCCTGACCCGTCTCCACGGCCTCGGCCCGATGGGGGGCAGCGATCTCGACGTGGTCCTGCGCAACCTCGGCGCCGGGACCGTGGTGGGCATCGGGGTGTCGGTCAACGTCGGCATGACGAACTTCGCCTTCGACGCGGTGAACGCCGGCTACCAGTTCGTGCTCCCCCGCGACGCCGCGGCCGGCGTGCCTGCGGCCTACGCCGACGCCGTGATCGACAACAGCCTCGCCCTGGTGGCCACCGTCACGACCGTGGACGCCGTCCTGGAGTGCTGGTGAGCCGCGGGGCGGCCACGCCTCGGGCCGCTGACGGGCGGGTGCCCGGTCGCCGGGGCCTGGCCACCCGCCAGCGTCTACTCGACCACGTGGCCGAGATGCTGGCCAACACCCCGTACCGGGACGTCCGGGTGGTCGACGTGGCCCGGGCGGCCGGGACCTCGCCGGCGACCTTCTACCAGTACTTCGCCGACGTGGAGGCGGCGGTGCTCGCCCTGGCCGAGGAGGTCGCCGGCGCGGTGCAGGGCGAGCTCGTCCCGCTCGTGGAGGGCCCCCGCTGGCGCGGTCGGGCCGGTTACTCGGCCGCGCTGGCGGTGGTCGACGGCTACCTGCGCTTCTGGGCCGACCACGGCGCGGTGGTGCGGGTGATGGACCTGGGCAGCAACGAGGGCGATGCCCGCTTCCGCCAGCTCCGCAGCCGGCTGTTCACCCGATTCAACGAGGTCCTGGCCGACCGGGTGACCCAGGAGCGTCCGCAGGGCGATGATGTCGACCCCCGGGCCACGGCCGGGGCGATGACCTCGATGCTGGCCCATGTGGCCGACCACCGCGACGGGTTCGAGGCCTACGGCATCCGCACCGCCGATGTCCGCCGGACCATGGGTCGCATCCTGTTCACGACGGTGACGGGTCGGCGTCCAGTGCCGGGTGCGGCCTGAACGGGCGCCGTGGCCCGGCGCCACCACCGCTGACGGCATCGACTAGGAATCGCCCGTGGGACTGCTGGAGGGGTGCCGGGCGATCGTCACGGGCGGGGCATCGGGGATCGGTGAGGCCACGTGTCGCCGCTTCGTCGAGGAGGGGGCGGCCGTCGCTCTGATCGACATCGACGGTCCCGGCGCGACCACCGTGGCCGACGCGATCGGGGCGTCGGTGGTGGTGGCCGACGTGGCCGATCCCGTCGCCCTGGGGGCGGCCGTCGCGTCCGCGTCCGACGCGCTCGGCGGCCTCACCTGTCTGGTCAACAACGCGGGCACGGGCAACGTGATGCCCCTCGCCGACTACCCCGACGCCGAGTGGGACCGTCTGCTGGACGTGAACCTGCGCGGCACCTTCCACGGCCTCCGCGCCGCGCTCCCGTTGCTGAGGGAGGCCGGTGGCACCGGCAACGTCGTCAACGTGGCCTCCGTCAGCGGCCTGCGGCCGACCCGGGGCGAGGCCCCGTACTCGGCGGCCAAGGCGGCGGTGGTCTCCCTGACCCGGAGCGCCGCGCTCGAGTACGCCCCCGAGGTCCGGGTCAATGCCGTGGCCCCGGGGTTCATCGACACCCCCCTCACCCGCTTCGCCGTGACCGACCCCGCCCACGCCGACCCCATCGTGGCCGGGACCCCCCTCGGTCGGATCGGTGGTGCCGACGAGGTGGCCGATGTCATCGTCTTCCTGGCCTCGCCGATGGCCCGCTACGTGACCGGGGAGACCGTCGTGGTCGACGGCGGCTCGGTGCTCGGCAACCCCCAGGTCGACGGTCTCCTGACCGGCCTGCTGCCGTCGGATTGAGGGGACCCGGGGGAGCGGCATCATCGGCAGCTACGGAGCGTGACTTGAGGTTCCCTTGAAACCACTGTCTGTGGTCGCTAGGTTTGGCCCGCATGGCCGACCTCCTCCGTCCGATCGTGCTCGACCGCCGGGAGTCCGATCGCCGCCTCGAGTTCCGTGACGCCACCGCCGACCGTCGTCGGTCCGAGCGGCGGGCGCTGGAGAGCCGTCCCGCCGACCTCCGGGCCGATGACGTGGTCATCGACCTCCGGGAGGGTCGGGCCCGGGTGGCCGTGCTGCCCGAGGTCGGCGACGTCCTGGCCCGGCGGTGGTTCCTGCTGGCGATCCTCGGCGCCCTCAACCTGCTGGACCTGGTGACCACCCGACTCGTCCTCGACGCCGGTGGGACCGAGGCCAACCCGATCATGGCCCCGATCATCCACCACCCCTTCGCCCCCGCCCTGGTCAAGACCGGTGGGTTCGTGCTCGTGGCGATGGTGCTCAAGGCCTGCCCGGTCCGTTCCCGGATGGTGGATCGGGCCCTCGTGGCCGTCACGGGCTTCTATCTGGCCATCGTCGGCTGGAACCTCCTCAACCTGCTGCTGCACGCCTGAGCCCCCGCTCTGACGACCCGTCAGATCGGGGGGCTACGCTCCGGCGCCGTGGCCCCCTCCATCCGTCCCGTCGATCCCGGACCGCAGCAGCTGTTCATCGGTGGGGAGTTCGTCCCCGGAGGCCGGGGGGGTTATGAGATCCGGAACCCGGCCACCGAGGCGGTGGTCGGCGAGGCCCCCGACGCCTCGGTGGACGACGCCGAGGCCGCCATCGATGCGGCGCGGGCGGCGTTCGGGGCCTGGTCCTCGACCGATCCGGCCGAACGGGCCCGGTTGCTGGATGCCCTCGGGGACGCCGTCGCGGCCCGCCATGACGAACTAGCCCCGCTCATCCAGGCCGAGACCGGCGCCACCTGGAGGGTCTCCAACGGCCTGCAGCTCACCCAGGTCGTGGACCGCTTCCACCGCTACGCCCGGGGAGCCATGGAGTCCACGGTCCTGCCTCTGCCGCCGCAGCTGATCGAGACGACCGAGCTGGCCCCGGGAGGGGTCATCTCCGCCTTCGCCGCCCGCCGCCCCGTCGGGGTCGTGCTGGCCATCACCTCGTACAACTTCCCGCTCACGAACATGGCCGGGAAGCTGGGGCCGGCGCTGGCCGCGGGCAACCCCGTCATCGTCAAGCCGGCGCCCCAGGACCCTCTCGCCGTCCTCAAGTTCGCCGAGATCGCCCGTGACGTGGGCTTCCCCGACGGGGTGATCAACGTCGTCGTGGGCGAGGGCACGGAGGCCGCCGAAGCCCTCGTCGCGTCATCGGGGGTGGACATGATCAGCTTCACCGGATCCACGGCGGTGGGGCGGCGGATCGGATCGGTGGCGGGGGAGGCCATGACCCGCCTCCTGCTCGAGCTCGGGGGCAAGGGGGCATCGATCATCTTCGACGACGCCGATGTCGGCCGGGCGATCATGGGCACCGGCTCGACCTGGGCCTTCCACTCCGGGCAGATCTGCACGGCCCCGACCCGGGTCCTGGCCCAACGCGGCGTCTATGACCAGGTGGTGGCCGGGCTGGCCCAGTTCGCCGGGGCCCTCAAGGTGGGGGACCCGCTCGAGGACGACACCGTCGTCGGGCCCCTCATCACCGAGACCCATCGCGGTCGGGTCGAGGACCACATCACGACCGGCCTCAGCGAAGGGGCCGAGCTGGTCGTCGGCGGGGAGCGGCCCGTGGACCTCGACACCGGTTGGTACCTCCCGCCCACCCTGCTGGCGGGGTGTTCGGGGGACATGCGGGTGGTCAAGGAGGAGATCTTCGGCCCCGTCATCGTGGTCGTGGCCTTCGACGACGAGGAGGAGGCGCTGGCCCTGGCCAACGGGACCGACTTCGGCCTCTATGACTACGTGTGGTCCGGCGACGTGACCCGGGCGGTGAACATGGCGACCCGCCTGCGCACCGGCAATGTGGGGATCAACACCCTGCAGCGCAACCACGAGGCCCCCTTCGGTGGCTTCAAGCTGTCGGGAGTCGGCCGCGACGGGGGTTCCTTCGGCCTCCATGCCTACAGCGAGCTCCAGTCCGTGGTCTGGCCCGACGCATGAGCACCTATGACCTGGCCGTGGTCGGCGGGACCCTGGTCGACGGCTCGGGTCTGCCCCGCCGGCGCGCCGACGTCATGGTCAAGGACGGCCGGATCGCGACGATCGGCTTCGCCGAGGACGGTGCGGCCGAGCGCACCGTCGACGCCACCGGCCTGGTGGTGGCCCCGGGCATCGTCGACCCCCACACCCACTACGACCCCCAGCTCACCTTCGAGCCGTACGCCACCTCGTCCTGCTTCCACGGGGTGACCACCGTGCTGGCCGGCAACTGCGGCTTCTCGGTCGCCCCCACCAAGGCGGCCGATCGGCCCTACATCACCCAGATGTTCGCCCGGGTGGAGGGCATGTCGGCGGCCGCGCTGGACGGCCTGCCCTGGGACTTCGAGACCTTCCCCGAGTTCCTGGCGGCCCGCCAGGGCCGACTCGGCGTGAACATGGCCTGCTACATCGGCCACTCCGCCGTACGGCGGTGGGTCATGGGTGATGCCGCCTTCGAGCGGGAGGCCACCGACGACGAGATCGGCCAGATGGCGGGGATCGTCAGCGAGGCCATGGCCGCCGGCGCCGCCGGGTTCTCCTCCTCCCACGCCCCGACGCACTGGGACAGCGCGAACCGCCCGGTGCCGTCACGGCTGTCCTCCCTGAAGGAGCTGAAGGCTCTCGTGGCGGCCGCCGGTCGGGCCAACGCAGGCACCATCGCCTATCTGCCGGAGGGCGCCATCGGGGGCCTGCAGCCCGAGGACGAGCAACTCCTCATCGAGCTGTCCCTGGCCGCCCGGATGCCGGTCATCATCCAGGGTCTCGGGGCCCGGTCGAAGGTCGACGCCCCCACCGCGGGCTGGGACAACGCCAAGCGCTTCGTCGACGAGGCCACCGAGGCGGGGGCGGCCGTCTACTCGATGATGATGGCCCGGCCCTTCAACCGGACCTTCACCCTGGCCGAGGGCACGACCCTCTACGAGGGGGTCCTCGAGCTCAACCGGCTCTTCACCGAGGCCAAGACCGTTCCCGAACGCCTGGCCATGGCCTCGGACCCGGCCTTCCGTGACGCGGTGCGGGGCGCGGTGCGCCAGCCCAACAAGGACGCCGCCAAGGGTCCGACCCTTCCCCCACCGAACTGGGACGTCCTGCACGTCAACGCGGTGGCCCGGCCCGAGCACGAGCGGCTCGTCGGCCGGGCCCTCGCGGACCTCGCCGCCGAGGCGGGCCGGGCCGAAGAAGACGTGATGTTGGACCTGGCCGTGGCCGAGGACCTGCGGACCGAGTTCGTCTGGCGCACCGAGACGCCGGAGTGGCGGGAGGGCACCCGCGTCGCCCAACTCGACCCCCACATGGTCATCGGCACCTCCGACGGCGGCGCCCACCTCGATCGCGACGACGGCGCCGAGAGCTCCAGCTACTTCCTGCGCTACTGGGTCCGGGAGTGGGGCGCGTGGACCCTGGAGGAGGGTGTCCGCCAGCTCACCCAGTGGCCCGCCGCCCTCTGTGGCTTCAGCGACCGGGGCATGGCCCGCCCCGGCTTCGCCGCCGACCTCATGGTCTTCGACCCCGACACCATCGGTCCGGCCGAAAAGGAGGTCGTGGCCGACTTCCCCAACGGGGAGGCCCGCTACGTCTCCAAACCCGAGGGCATGAAGGCGACGATCGTCAACGGTGTCCCGATCGTGATCGACGGCGACCTGGTGGCCGACGGCGCGCTGCCGGGTCAGGTCCTCCGCCCCGAGGGCTGAAGCTTCAGCCCGTGAAGGGCGGGGTGGCCTCGATCACATCGTCGACGTCGTCGTCCAGTACACCGCCACAGGACGTGTCGCCGGGGGTGTAGGTCACCACGACCGAGCCGTCGCCGCTCTCCACGCCGTTGGTGAAGGTCGCGCCGGCGGGTCCGTAGCCGGACCCACCGCCGGCCCCGGCCCCCGTGCCGGCGAACCCGGCGCCGCCGCCCCCGCCGCCGTACCACCCGCCGCCGGCCCCGCCGCCCCCGTCGCCGGAGGAGCCGCCCTGGCCACCGGCCCCGAAGGTCCCGGCCTGCGGGTCGCCGAATCCGGCCACGTTCGTGCTGTTGAGCCCGCCGGCGCCTCCGGCGGAGGGGGTGCCCCCGCCGCCGGCCGTGCCACCGGTGGTGCCGACCACGCTGAAGCCATCGGTCCCGTCGGCCCCGTTCGGTGCGCCCCCGTCGCCGCCGTCGCCCCCGGGCTCGACGGGCATCGCGGGACCCTCGACGGCGCCTTCGTAGGGGTCACCGGGTGCGGCGCCCGGTGCAGGCGGGCTGACGTCGACGCCCGCATTGGCCGGGCCACCGGCCCCGCCGCCGCCGCCACCACCACCGACCAGGATGCGATCGTTCAAGGTGGTGCCACCTTGGCGGACGTCGGAGGCGCCGCCACCGCCCCCACCCTCGGCCCCTTTGCCGTCGCCGCCCTGGGCGCCGCCGTTGCCCCCGCCGCCGCCGCCCAGGTCGCCGGGCTCGCCGGCCCCGCCGACGTTGATCTGCAGGGTCTCACCGGGGGTCACGATCACCTCGGCGGAGACCGAGCCGCCGGCACCGCCCGCGCCACCGAGAGACGTCCCCATGATCCCCTCGGGGGGGACGGCGCCTGAGCCCGCGCCGAAGTCGCCGCCGGCCCCGCCGCCTGCTCCCGTCACCACGAAGCTCACACAGGCCACCTCGTCGGGCACGGTCCAGTCGGTCGATCCGACGGTGTCGATCACCTGGCTGGCCTCGGCGGCCTGGGCCCCCGAATCGGGCCCGGAGGCGACCAGGAGGGCGATGGCGGGCAGGGCGACAGCCACGACGGCGATCACACGGCGGGAGACAGGCATGGAGCGACGACCTCGGTTCGATGGGACGGTCGGAACCATACTCGCACCCGGGGGCCAAGGGCCCGATCGCGGCTCAGGCCCGGGAGTGGACCGACACGGCGTAGTCGCCGCCGGTGAAGGGCTCGCGGGACCAGGTCGCGAAGCGGTCCACGAGCGCCAGTCCGGCCGTGGCGCAGGCCGTGTCCCAGGCGTCGAGCCCGTAGCCCCCGTCGAGGGAGAACCCGGCGACGAGTCGACCCTCGGGGGCCACGTGCTCACCACAGCGGGCGACCAGCGCCGGTTGGGTGCCCGGGGGCGTGAAGAGGGGGACGTTGCCCGCGAGGAGCACCAGGTCGAAGGTCCGGTCGAGCTCGAGCTCGGTGAGGTCGGCTTCGACCCAGGTCAGCTCGGGTGCCCGCCCTCGGGCGGTGGCCAGCATCGACCGGTCGAGGTCCGCCCCGACCACCTCGATGCCGCGACGGGCCAGTTCGATGCCGACCCGGCCCGTGCCGCAGCCGGCGTCCAGCACCGAGGAAGGGCCGTAGGACTCGACGAAGTCGGCCTCGCCGTGGACCTCGGCCCCGGCGGCCGCCAGGCGGTCGAACCGGGCCTGGTACTCGTCGCCCTCCCAGGTCGTCATGGTCGGCGACGGTACCGGCCCCGGGTTCTCGTGTCGGCGCCGGCTCCGGGTCCGTCACCCCGGTTGTCGATGGGTGGTGACAGGAACCCCGAGCCGAACCAGCCCGACACAACGGCATCGCTCCCACCCGGGCTGGAGCGGGTGTTCCGGCTGAAGGCAGCCGGCAGGCATCGCAACCTGCTCGCGTCGGGTGGGTTCTGGGCATTGGCGGCCGACCGGGCCGGAGTCGCCCGGAGACCGGCGGCGTCGATCACCGACTTCACCAAGGTCGTTCCCCGCGAACGCCGGCTGACCGACCGACTCCTGAAGTTCGTGTGCGCACCGAACGATCGCTCGGCGGCCACGATGGAGTTGCCGGCTTCATGCGAGCAACCGATCCTCCTTGCTGGTCGGGGTGCTTGTCTCGAGCTCGATGCCCCAGAGCGTGCATCCGAGGAGGTGCGCGGCACGGCTCGGCCGACCGCGGTCAGGGGTGGTGCCACCACCCCGCAGGGTTGAAGGCCAGCCTCCTTCTGCCCTTCAGCACCCGGGCGTACGTTCACGCCAGAGCGAGCGAAAGGCGTGCCATGCGCATCGAATCCTCGGTGACGACAGTGTCCTGGATCCCCTCGGAGGCGGTGACCGGGCCGGTGAACAGCACGGTGTTCGACTCGGGCATCACCCACTACGACGACCCGCTCCCGGACACCCTGGGCGACCTCGACGAGTGGATGCGCGAGGACCGCTACCGGTTCGCCAACCAGCTGAGCGTGTCGATCGAGGTCGGCGACGACGGCTCGATCACCGACGCCGCCTACACGGGCGGTCTCCACCTGAACTCGACCACGGTGCGAGTGGGCAGGAAGGCGGCCGTGTTCCAGCCCATCTCCCTGCCCACCATCCAGGAGGACCCGGTCATAGACGGGGACTCGGCGGTCTTCGTGCAGACCGTGGGTGGGCGAACCGGCCTGCCGTCGCCCCGCCGGGTGAACCACCCACCGTTCGTCCAGTTCCTGGCCCCGGTGGTCTGGACCACCCTGAAGCTCACCATCCGGGCCGACGGCTCATCCGAACAGGAGCTGGTCGGGGCCTCGAAGTTCCCCCGCCACTGGGTCTACGACGCCGACGGGGCGCTGGCCGCCAAGGTCGGGCTGGCCGACTTCGCCGAGTGGTTCCGTCACGCCTTCGGCAAGCACACGCCGTGGGGTGACGAGGACTCGCCGGCGCTGGTGACCGCGGTGGAGACCGCCCTGGAACGGGAGCTGGCCGGGCGCATCATGCGGGGCGGTGAGAAGCCCGAGATCCGCACGATCGACGAGGGGGGCCTGCTCACCGAGCAGGGCCAGGGCGGCGACGAGGTGTTCCTCCTGCTCGACGGCGTGGTCGACGTCGACATCGACGGCGACGTCCTGGCCGAGTTCGGCCCCGGCGCCGTCCTGGGCGAACGGGCGGTGCTCGAGGGCGGCCTGCGCACCTCGACGGTCAAGGCCCGCACCAAGTGCCGAGTGGCTGTGGCCCGGGGTGACCAGGTCGATCAGGATGCGCTGGCCGAGCTGAGCGAGGGGCACCGGAAGGAAGAGGGGTAGACGGGCCGCTCGTGGAGATCCGCTTCTGTGGCGTCCGGGGGTCGACCCCCGCCCCGGGCCTGCTCTTCTTCGGTTCGGGCTGGCGGACGGTTTGTTCTGGTGTGGGTTGGTCACGCTCGGCGTGACCAACTGACGCAATTTCGATCTGTGGGGTGCGGGCCGCGGGGTGGGTGGGGTGCAGGCACCACCGAGGGCGGCGGGTCCTCCCCCTTGCGGCGGGCGCCGATCCGAGGCTCAATGGCAGCCGATGGACGGGGACCGGATCACAGTGTTCCTCGCCGACGACAACACCCTGGTGCGAGAGGGGGTCAAGGCCCTCCTCTCGATCGAGAAGGACATCGAGGTGGTCGGCACGGCGGAGGACTTCGAGGGTCTGGTGGAGGGTGCCACCGACGCCCACCCCCAGGTGGTCGTGTCCGACATCCGCATGCCTCCCGACTTCCAGGACGAGGGCATCGTGGGATCCAAGGAGGTGCGGAAGCGCCACCCCGGCACCGGGATCGTGATCCTGTCCCAGTACGACGATCCCGACTACGCCATCGCCCTGCTCGAAGAGGGCGCGGCGGGCTACGCCTACCTGCTCAAGGACCGGGTCAGCGACGGTGACCGCCTGGCTCGGGCCGTGCGCGAGGTGGCCACCGGCGGGTCGATGCTGGACCCCGAGATCGTCCGGGCGCTGGTCAACCCGGTCCGCGACGAAGGCGAGCTGACCGAGGCCGAGGACGCCCTGCTCACCCAGGTGGCGGAGGGCCGGCCGATCAAGGCCATCGCCGCCGGCCAGGGCCGGAGCCCGGCGGCGGTGAACGACGCCGTCGAGGCGGTGCTGTTGAAGCTGGCCCAAGGGGCCAGTGCCGGTCGCGAGGGGGCGCTGAAGCGCCTCCGCTTGCTCCAGTCCGCCATCGTCGACCGCGAGGAGCAGGGCGAGACCCTCAGCCGCCTGTTGCCCGGCGGCCTGGCCGAGAAGCTCCGGACCGACAGCGGGGCCGTCGACCGCACCGAACGACTGACGGTCACCGTCCTGATGTCCGACGTGCGGGGATACTCCACCATCGCCGAGCACGCCGATCCCACCACCCTGGCCGGCCAGCTCCGGACGCACCGCCGGGAGATGAACAACGCCATCCTCGGCGAGGAGGGGACGGTGATGCAGTACGTCGGCGATGCCGTCATGGCGGTTTTCGGGGCGCCCTTCCCGCAGGCGGATCATGCCGAGCGGGCGTTGCGCGCGGCGCAAGCCATGCACGAGCGTCAGAACGCGGTGAACGTGACCTGGGGCCAGGAGGGGCTCGAGGCCTTCGGGCTCGGCATCGGACTGTCCTCCGGGGATGTTGCCGCCGCGCTCCTCGGCAGCGACGAGCGGCTCGAGTACACACTGGTCGGGGACACGGTCAACCTGGCTCAACGACTGGAAAGCATCGCCCGTCCGGCGGGCACGACCGTGCTCAGTGAGGCCACCGTGGCCGGCCTGAGCGACCCGCCCGAGTTGGAACGGCTCCCGCCCCAGACCGTGAAGGGCCGGGAGTCCGAGGTGACGGCCTACCGACTGGGCCCGGAAGCAGGAGCAGAGTGATGTCCACAGGAGGAACCACCATGACCGATGCCGATGACGCTCTCGGAGCGATCGATCCGGCGGACGAGCCCGGGGTGACCCCGGGGGCGACCGTGCTGGGCGTGCGGGCCGTCCGCAAGACCTTCGAGGCCGAGTTGGCGCCGGTTCGTGCGCTCCGCGGCGTCGATCTTGATGTCGTCGCCGGGGAGTTCGTGGCGATCATGGGACCCTCGGGCTGTGGAAAGTCGACCCTGCTCAACCTGGTTGCAGGCCTCGACCTCGCGGATGAGGGCACGATCGTCATCGCCGGCGAGGAGATCACCGGCCAGGACGAGGACTGGCTGGCGCGCATGCGCCGCCGCCACATCGGGATCGTGTTCCAGTTCTTCAACCTGCTGGAGGGGATGACGGCTCTCGAGAACGTCGTCCTGCCGGCCATGATCGCGGGGACCAAGCGCAAGGCGGCCGAGACCCGGGCCCGTGACCTGCTCGACCTCCTCGGCCTCGGCGACAAGACGGGCGAGACGCCCGCCGTCCTGTCGGGTGGGCAGCGCCAGCGCCTGGCCATCGCCCGTGCCCTGGCCAACGAGCCGACCCTGGTCCTGGCCGACGAGCCCACGGGGGCCCTCGACAGCGACGGCGGCCAGGAGGTGCTGGAGCTCTTCCGTCGCCTCCACGCCGACGGCCAGACGATCCTCATGGTCACCCACAGCGACGAGGTGGCGGGGGGCGCCGACCGCATCATCGGCATGCGGGACGGCCGGGTCGACGAGGAGACCTCTACCGCAGCCCAGCCGGTCCCGGCCGGCTGAGCCCTTCCGGACCGTGGGCGCTGTCCGCTTCGTCGCCTGGGCCGACGTCCGCCGGCCCGCCCTCCTGGGGTTCGGGCTGATCGTGGCGCTGGTGGGGACCGCCTTGCTCGGCTCGGCGGCGGACGCGCCGCGGACGGCTCCAGCCCAGCCCTGGCCACCGAGTGGACGGAGACCCTGATGTCGATCACGACCGGAGCCACAGCTCCGCCCTCCGCCGCCGGCGGTCCCTTCGGGCTGGTGCCGGTGCTACTGGCCGTCATCGGCGCCGTTCTCGGTGTGCTGGGGGCGGTCGACCACGGCAGGGGCCCCTGGTGGGCGGCGGCGGCGGTCGTCCTGGCCTGGTCGGCGGCCGCGCTGGCCATCCGGCGCCGAAGCGGGACCCTCGCCGTGCTCGTGGGCCTTGTGGCCGTGGTGGCGGGCGGGGCGGTCTTCGCCGCGGCCCGGGTCGCCGGCGGCCAGGAGGACTGGGAGCCCGTTCGAGCGGTCCTGCTGGGCCTGCTGCCGGCGCTCGCGGTCCACCTCGGGCTCGGCGCGCCCGACGGCGCGCTGGGGAGGTCCTCGACCCGTGTTCTCGTGGCCGCGGCCTATGGGCTGGGGCTGGCGGTCGGGCTCGTCGCCGGAACGACCTCCGACGGTTCGATCGCCGTCGCGCCCGCGGTGGTCTGGTCGCTGCTCGCCGGGGTGATCAGCGTGACCGGGTACCTCGGTCGGTGTCGGCGGGCGATGCCGGCCGACCGGTCCCGGCTGCAGTGGATCGGCTGGGGTGTCGTGGTGGCCGTCGCGGTCGGTGGGCTCGTGGTCCTCCTCGACCTCCTCCTCGACTGGCCCGCCCGACCGGGATTCGTGGCCTTGGCCGCGACCGCGGCGATCCCCGCCGGGATCGCCGCCTCGACGGTGCCCCGGCTCCTGGCGGTCATCGACCGCGTGCTCGTGCGCACCGTGGTCGTCGTCGGGCTCGTCGCGTTGGTCGAGGCGGTGTACCTCTTCGTGATCGTCGGCCTGGGCCGGACCCCCCACGCCGAGGAACGCTCGGTCCTGGTCCTGTCCATGGTGGCCGCCGCCGTCTGCGCCGTGCTCGCCTTCCCGGCCCGGCACCGACTCGAGGAGGTCGCCAACCAGCGGGTCTACGGTGAGCGCCATCGCCCCGACGACGCCATCAGGACCTTCGCCGGGCGGATGTCCCGGGCCGTCCCCATGGACGAGCTGCTGCTCCAGTTGGCCGAGTCGCTGAAGAAGAGCTTGGCCCTCGCGGCCGCCGAGGTGTGGACCGGCGCGAACGGCACCCTCGAGCGAGCGGTCTCGGTGCCGGACCGGGGGTCGGCTCACCTGCGGCTGCAGGGCGAGGAGCTGGGGGTGGCCACGCGGGCGCACGTCCAGGGCAACGCGTGGCTCCAGGTCTGGATGCCGGCCCTGCTCGATGGCCGGGACGACGGTCAGCTGCGGGCGGCGGTCGTGGCCCACCTGGGCGAGTTGCTCGGAGTGATCGTGGTCGAGCGCCGGGCCGATGACCCCCCGTTCACCGAAGACGACGACCGGGTCCTTGCCGAGCTGGCCCGCCAGGTCGGCCTGGCCCTGCACAACGTCCGCCTGGACTCGGCCCTGCAGGCGTCCCTGGAACAGCTCGAGGAGCGCAATCAGGAACTGGCCGCCTCCCGCCTCCGCATCGTGACCGCAGCCGACGAGTCCCGCCAGCGGATCGAGCGCAACCTCCACGACGGCGCCCAGCAGCACCTGGTCGCCCTCGCGGTGAAGGTCGGCTTGGTCAAGCAGCTCATCGACGCCGATCGGGCCACGGCCGACGAGATGCTCGATCAGCTCCGGGGCGACGTCCAGGACACTCTCGAGGAGCTCCGGGAACTGGCCCACGGCATCTACCCGCCCCTGTTGCGCGACCGGGGGCTCGAGGCGGCCCTCAAGGCGGCAGCCAACCGTTCGACGCTCCCGGTCGAGCTGGTCGTGGCCGAGGAGGTCCGACGTCACCCGGCGGAGACCGAGGCCGCCATCTACTTCTGCTGTCTCGAGGCCATGCAGAACGCGGGCAAGCACGCCGGGAAGGACGCCCACCTCGATGTCGTGGTCACCGAGGTGGCGGGCGAGTTGGGCTTCGAGGTGGTCGACGACGGTCCCGGGTTCGACGTCGAGGCGGCGGCCATGGGCCACGGGTTCGTCAACATGCGGGACCGGCTGGGGGCCATCGGCGGCGTCCTCGAGGTGGACAGCGCTCCGGGTGAGGGCTCTCGCGTCCGGGGCCACGTCCCCGTGGAGCCCCCGGAGGAAGGGACCGACGAGGCCGAGTCCGCCGTCGGGCCGGACCCGGTCGGCACGACGGCATCCTGATCGGGTGGCCAGTACGGATTACGACGCCGTCGTCGTCGGGTCGGGCCCCAACGGCCTCGTCGCCGCCGCCACGCTGGCAGGGGAGGGGTTGTCGGTCCTCGTGCTCGAGGCCGAGGACACCTTCGGCGGCGGGGCCCGCTCGGCCGAGCTGACCCTGCCCGGCTTCGTCCATGACACCTGCTCGACGGTGTGGTCCCTCGGCCTGGCCTCGAGGGCGATGCGCGATCTGCCCCTGGAGGCCCATGGCGTCGAATGGGTCCAGCCGGAGCTGCCCCTGGCCAACCCCCTCGACGGTGGCCGGGCCGCGCTGCTGCACCGCTCGGTCGACCTGACCGCCGAGGGCCTCGGGGTCGACGCCGACGCCTACCGGCGACTGATGGGTCCGCTGGTCGGCGCCGGTTTCGGCTTGGTCGACGGCCTGCTGTCACCGTTCCGGCTGCCCCGTCACCCGGTGGCCCTGGCCCGCTACGGCTTCGTGGGCGTCCGCTCGGCCCGAGGTCTCGGTCGCCGGCGGTTCGAGACCGAGGAGGCCGCCGCCCTCCTGGCCGGCCTCGCGGCCCATTCGATCCTGTCGCTGCGGGCGCCGATCACCGCGGGCTACGGGCTGATGCTCGGGGTGGCGGCCCACCTGGTGGGCTATCCCTTCGCCGCGGGGGGCTCCCAGCAGGTGACCGAGGCGCTCCTGTCGATCATCCGGTCCCGGGGCGGCGAGGTCCGCTCCGGTACCCGGGTCACCGATCTCGACGAGGTGCCGTCGGCCCGGGCGGTACTGCTCGACGTGTCCGCCCGCAACGCGGCCGAGATCGTCGGGGACCGGTTCCCGGCCCGCTACCGGAAGGCCTTGACCCGCTTTCGCTACGGAGCGGGGGTCCACAAGGTCGACTACGCCCTGGACGGCCCGGTGCCCTGGGCGAACCCCGAGGTGGCGAGGGCGGGCACCGTCCACGTGGGCGGCACCCTCGAGGAGACCGTCACCGCCGAAGGCGAGGTGGCCGCCGGCCGTCATCCCGATCGGCCCTGGGTGCTGGCCTGCCAGGCCAGCGGATTCGATCCGACCCGGGCCCCCGAGGGCGGTCACGCCTTCTGGGCCTACTGCCACGTCCCGAACGGATCGACGGTGGACATGAGCGATCGCATCGAGTCCCAGATCGAGCGCTTCGCGCCCGGGTTCCGCGACCGGATCCTGGCCCGTCACGTGATGGACACGAGTGCCGTCGAGGCCCGGAACGCCAACTTCATCGGTGGCGACATCAACGCCGGCGCCGCCGACCTGACCCAGTTCATCCGCCGCCCGACCCTCGGCCTGGACCCGTGGCGGACCCCCGCCAAGGGCGTCTACCTGTGTTCGTCGTCCACCCCACCCGGCGGCGGCGTCCACGGCATGTGCGGCTGGCACGCCGCCCGGAGCGCCCTCGAGCACGAGTTCTAGTCGGAGGCGGCGGACCAGGTCTCGCGGAGGACGGCGGGGCCGAAGTCCTCTTTGTGGACATAGCGGGCGGCGCCGCAGGTGGTGGCGTCGCTGGGGAGGTCGTCGGCTCGGTAGGTCGACAGCATCATCACGACCGTGTCGGGGGCCGCGGCCATGATCTGTCGGGTCGCCTCGATGCCGTCGATGCCCGGCAGGTTGATGTCCATCAGGACCAGCGCGGGGGCGAGGTCGGCGGCCATGGCCACCGCCTCCTCGCCCGAGGCGGCCTCACCGACCACGACGAAGCCGGCTACGAGGTCGACCACGGTGCTTGCCACGGCGCGAAAGGGCGCCTGGTCGTCGACGATGAGCACGCTCACGTCCGCCGGGGCCGAGATGTCAGCCGTGTCGCCGTCCCTTCGCTCGTCGGTGAGCACCACCGCGGCCATTGTGCGCGCCGCGGACGTTTCGGCCCAGGGTGGGCGCCCCCGCGGTCATGGGGGGGCTGTCCCCCCTTCGTCCTTCTCGGCCAGATAGAGCAGCACTGCTTTCACCCGCCGATGGATGTCGGGTTCCTCGGTGAGCCCGAGCTTGGCGAAGAGGGAGTTGATGTGCTTCTCCACGGCCCGGTCCGAGAGACCCAGCGCGCCGGCCACCGCGGCGTTGTTCCGGCCCTGGGCGATCTCGGCCAGCACCTCGCCCTCCCGCGGTGTGAGGTGTTCGAGAGGCGAGCGCCGTGACCGGGACCGGGCGGCGACGAGACCCTCGACCACCTTGGGGTCCACGACCGAGCCGCCCCGGGCCACGTCCCGCACGGCGCCGAGCAGTTGGTCGGGGTCCGACACCCGTTCCTTGAGCAGGTAGGCCCGCCCTTCTGACCCACTCTCCAGCAGGGCCAGGGCGTATTCCGGCTCCGCGTACTGCGACAGGACCACGACCCCGATGTCGGGGTGGGTCTCGCGCAGACCCGCAGCGGCGCGGATGCCTTCGTCGGTGCCTGTGGGCGGCATGCGGATGTCGGTGAGGACCACATCGGCGCCGGGATCCTCCACGGCGGCCATCAGCTCGTCGTAGTCGGCGCAGAGGGCGACGACCTCGACGTCGTCGTGGCCCTCCAGGAGCTTGGCCACGCCCTCCCGCACGAGGAGCGAGTCCTCGGCGATGATGAGTCGGACGGGCATGGTCGCTGAGTCTACGTCCGGTCCGAATACGGCCGGGTCCCCAGGGCCGCCGTCGTTACCCTCCCGAGGTGGCCCGGTCCCGAACGCTCATCACCACGGCGCAGGGGACCCACCAACAGGCGTTCGGCCCCGTCGAGTGGGGCCTTCTGGCCTTCGTCGCCGGGGTGTGGGGCTCGTCCTTCCTGCTCATCGCCATCGGCCTGGATGCCTTCGCTCCCGGCGTGGTGACCTTCGGCCGCATCCTCTTCGGCATGCTCGGCCTGGCGGTGGTGCCGGCGGCCCGGACGCCGATCGAACGTGAGGACTGGCCCACCGTCGCCCTCGTCGGCTTCACCTGGATGGCCCTGCCGCTCTCGCTCTTCCCGATCGCCGAGCTCTACGTGGGCTCCTCGGTCGCCGGCATGGTCAACGGGTCGGTCCCCCTCTTCGCCGCCCTCTTCGCCGCCTTCCTCCTCCGCGCCCGACCGCGGCAGGTCCACGCCGTCGGCCTGGTGATCGGCTTCGTCGGGGTCGTGGCCATCTCCCTGCCCAGCCTGCGCGGTGCCGACGCCTCGACGCTCGGAGTGGGGCTGTTGCTGATCGCGGTCGTCCTGTACGGGCTGTCGGCCAACCTGGCCGTGCCCCTCCAGCAGAAGTACGGGGGCCTGCCGGTCATGTGGCGGGTGCAGCTGGCCGCCCTGGTGATGACCGCGCCCTACGGGCTGGCCAGCATCCCGGCCTCGGACTTCGAGTGGGCCTCGCTCGGCGCCGTGGTCGTCCTCGGGCTGCTCGGCACCGGATGGGCGTTCGTGGCCATGGCCAACCTGATGGGCCGGGCCGGCGCGGCCCGAGGTTCGGTGGCCATCTACCTCACCCCGGTCGTGGCCATCGCCCTCGGCGTGGCCTTCCGCGACGAGACCGTTGCCCTGCTGGCCCTGGCCGGGATGGTCCTGGTGCTGGTCGGCGCCTGGTTGACCAGCCGGGCGGCCTGAACGGCCCGACAGGGGTCAATCCCCACCCGCCACGGCCGACGGAGAGGCGTGCACCGCCTCCTTCCCGTCGCCCTGGTCCTCGGTCTCGGTCTCGGCCTGTCCGCGTGCGGGGACGACGCCGCGCCGGAGGAGCAACCGGGGGCGGCGGGCGCCTTCGGTGGTGCGGACGACTGCTCGCAGTTGGTCGAGGAGACCATCGCGGCCCGGGCCCGGGTCCTCGATCAACTCGGCGATGCCGGGCGCAACGACACCGAGCGCATCGACGCCGCCCTGAGCGCCTTCGGCGAGGGCCCGGACCTGGCGGTGCGCTACGAGGGCCTGGGTTGTGACCGTGACTTCGACGAGGCCGTGTGTGCCGCGGCCGAGGGCCTCCGGCCGGCCGGTCCGGCCAGTCGGGACCTGGTGGCCACCTGGGCGCAGAGCTGCGGATAGCCGAGGAGGAAAAGCACGATAGGTGCCCTTGTGCCCACGGTGAGCGGTCGCTACCGTAGGGCTCGACCACATTGAGTGGTCGGAACTCTGACTCAACGTGGCGATGTCGGGATCGGGTCCCGACGAAAGGGCGGTCTCGATGACGGCGGTACGACGCCTCCTCCTGGTGACGGCGCTGATCGCGTCCGCTCTCGCGGCCGGTGGCACCCCGGCTGACGCCGAACTGACCACGGCCGTCTACCGCACCGACGGCGTCGACGGCCGGTTCACGGGACCGACCACCAACGTGGTGCCCGCACACGTCTGGGACCTCCAGACCATCGGCAACACCGTCTACGCCGCGGGTCAGTTCACCGACGTGGTGTCCACGCAGGGATCCTGGCCTCGCATCCCGCAGCCCTTCCTGGCCGCCTTCGACGCCACGACGGGCCACTACCTGGACTGGTGGCGCCCGGTGCTCGACGCCCCGGTGTGGGCCCTCGACGCGACCCCCGACGGCCAACTCCTGGTCGCCGGCGAGTTCGACACGGTCAACGGGGTGGCCCGCGGCAACCTCGTCGCCCTCGACGCCCGCACCGGCCAGATCGATCCCACCTTCTACGCCGAGGTCGCGCGCCCGAACACCACGGCGCAGTCCGTGATCCGGGACCTGTACCGGGACGGCGATCGCCTCTATGCGGTCGGCAACTTCAGCCGGGCCCTCTCGGGGAACCCGGCGAACCCGACCCGGGTGCAGGTCACCAAGGCCACGCGGCTCGATGCCACAACCGGCGCGGTCGACCCGACGTGGACGCCGGTCATCGCCGGGCGCAGCGCCTGGGCCGTGGCCACCAGCGGCAACGGCGCACGCGTCCACCTCGGTGGGGAGTTCAGCTATCTCAACGGCGAGAACGGCACCGCCCTGATCGGCACCGTCGACGCCGCGACCGGGGCCAACGTCCCCGGCTGGCAGAGCGGCTCCCACGTCAGCCCCCGGGGCAACTGGCCGCTGGGGGGCATCGTCTACGACCTCGGCGCGTACGGCAACAACCTCTATGTGACCGGTGCCGAGCACTACTGGGAACAGCGCAACGCCACGACGGGCGCGGCCATCCGGGTCAACACGATCACCAACGACAGCCAGCGGATCGAGGTCATCGGTGACCGCGTCTACATCGGTTGTCACTGTGATCGACGGGCCCCCGCCACCGAGATCATCGAGGTCAGTGGAGCGACCGGTCAGAAGCTGCGCGACCTGGGAGGGTCCCTGGCCAGCGGCGACGGCCCCTGGGCCTTCGCCAAGGCCCCCGACGGCTGCCTGTGGACCGGTGGCGACTTCCGCTCCACCAGCCAACTGGTCGGCCGCTCGGGCACCAACTGGGTGGGCCGGATGGCCCGGATGTGTGACTCGGCGGGCCCTCTGGCCCACAGCGTGCCCTCCCTGACCCGGCCGCCCCCACCGCCGGACCCGAACGTCCTCATCGCCCGGGGCGCCCCGTGGCGCTACCTCGCCGACGGCACCCACCCCGCGGGCTGGACACGGTCGTCGTTCGCCGACGGCGGCTGGGCCGTGGGCGAAGCCGAACTCGGCTTCGGTGACGGTGACGAGGCCACCGTGATCCCCCGTCAGGGCCTCAGCGCCCTGTTCCGACGGACCTTCGAGGCCGATCCCGCCTCGGCGCCCTACCTCGAGTTGGGTCTCAACGTCGACGACGGGGCGACCGTGTGGATCAACGGTGACCCCGTTGTGGCCGAGAACATGCCGACCGGGACGATCGAGGCGACCACGCGGGCCTCCTCGGCGGTGTTCGGTGCCCCCGAGTCGGACTTCAGCACCTACCGACTGCCCGCCAGCGCGGTGGTCGACGGCACCAACACCATCGCGGTCAGCGTGCACCAGTCGGACGGTTCCAGCCGGGACCTGACCTTCGATCTCTCGCTCAGCCGGACGACGACAGCCGGTTCGACCACCCCGACCCCGGCCATCACCCTGCCACCGGCCCCACCGCCGCCGCCGGTCGCCCCGACCGACTTCGTCGCCGAAGGATCGGTCTGGCGGTACCTGGACGACGGCTCCGATCAGGGCACGGCTTGGCGGGCCCGGACCTTCGTCGACGGGGCCTGGGCGGAGGGCCCGGCCAAGCTCGGCTTCGGCATGGGTGACGAGATGACGGTCACCCGGACCGACGGCCGCCCGGTGACGGCGTACTTCCGCCACCCCTTCACCGTGGCCGATGCCACCGGTTTCACCCAGTTGACCATCCGTCTGCTGATCGACGACGGGGCCGTGGTGTACCTCAACGGCACGGAGTTGGTCCGCGACAACCTGCCCGACGGTTCCATCACCGCGAGCACCAACGCCGGCTCGTATGTGACCGGCGGCGCCCAGAGCCGTTTCGTGGAGTTCACGGTGTCCGCCGCGGCCCTGCGCAGCGGCGACAACGTGTTGGCGGTCGAGGTCCACCAGGCCCCGGGCAGCCGGGACCTCGCCTTCGACCTCGCGCTCTCGGGCTGGTGAGGGCAGGACGCGCCGGCGACCGCGGGCGCCTCCGGGTCGTTCTCGGCATCGCCGCCCTGTCCGTGGTCGCCGCCCTCGCGGCGGTCACCGGTCCGGCCCCGGAAGCCGAGCCCACGCAGCCGGTCGCGGTCCCCCGGTCGACGGCCCCCGATGCGGCTGAGGTCGGTCCCGGCGGCCCGCCGGTCTACCGCACCGACGGCGTCGAGGGCCGGATGGAGACCTTCGCCTCTCAGGTCAGCAGAGCCCAGGTCTGGGACCTCCAGGTCGTGGGCCGGACCGTCTACGCCGCCGGCAAGTTCACCCGGGTGGTGGAGGCCAGCGGGGACTGGCCCCGACGGGACCAGCCCTTCCTGGCCGCCTTCGACACCGAGTCCGGCGACTGGATCCGGACGTGGCGACCGCGGGTCGATCGTCCTGTGTACGCCCTCGACGTGCTGCCGTCGGGCGCCATCGTCGCGGCGGGCGAGTTCACCCGGGCCAACGGGGTGGCGGCCGCGGGACTGGTCGCCCTCGATCCGGGCACGGGGGCCACCGACCGCCGCTTCGTCGCCGGCGTGCGTCGTCCGGGATCGCCCCGCCATGCCGTCGTGCGTGACCTCTCCGTCAAGGGCCGACGGCTCTACGCGGTGGGCCACTTCGGCGCCGCGGTGGGTCCGAACGGGGGGAGGGTGGCGGTCGACAACGCCGTGCGCTTCAGCGCGGCCACGGGGGTCCCCGATCGGACGTGGCGACCACGTCTGCGGGGGCGGAGTGCCTACGCGGTCGCGGTGAGCACCGACAACCGCCGGGTTCACCTGGGCGGCGAGTTCAGCTCGGTCAACGGCCGACGCGGGACCTCCCAACTTGCCACGGTGACCGTGGTGGGCGGGCGGTTGCTCCCCGGCTGGGACCATGGGTCGAACGCGCCGAGGTGGCCCTCGTGGCCCGTGGGTGGGGTGGTCTTCGATCTGGACGTCTGGGGCAACAACCTCTACGTGGCGGGCGCGGAGCACTTCTGGGAGCGGCGGAACTCGCGCACGGGTCGTTCTCTCCGCTTCCAGAGGGTGTCCAACGACGCCCAGTCGGTCGATGTGGAGGGCAATCGCGTCTACATCGGCTGCCACTGCTTCCACCGCGCCCCGAAGCGACAGGTCTGGGAGGTCGAGGCGAGGACGGGCCGGCCCCTCCCGGGCCGAACCGGGTCCCTCCGCTCCGGTGACGGGACCTGGGCCGCGGCGGTGGCCGAGGACGGCTGCCTGTGGCTCGGCGGCGACTTCATGTCCGCGTCGCTGGTCGCGGGGTTGGGCACCGGTTCGTGGTGGGTGGGACGGCTGGCCCGGCTCTGTCCGACGGGTGGGCCCGAGGCGGTGCCGACGCCCGATCGGGATCCCGGCCCGCCCAACCCGCCGGGGTGGGTGCCTCCGTCGGCCTGAGGTGGCCGATCACCGGTCACTACAGTCCCGTCCATGATCACGGGGCGCAATCTCTGGGAGCTCATCGAGGGTCGGGCGGCCGAGTCCGGCGACGCCGAGATGGCGATCGACGAGGACGGCCGGCAACTGACCTTCACCGAATACCGGGACTGGTGTGAGCGGGCCGCCGCGGGCTTCCAGGACCTGGGGCTGAGCGCGGGCGATGTGGTCTCGTGGCAGCTGCCGACCTGGTTCGAGTCGATGGTCCTCGTGGGGGCCCTGGCCCGGCTCGGCGTCACCCAGAACCCGATCATCCCCATCTACCGGGAGCGAGAGGTCGGCTTCGTCACCAAGCAGGCCGGCACCAAGCTGCTCGTCGTGCCGTCGGTGTTCCGGGGCTTCGACCACGAGGCCATGGCCCGCACGGTGGCCGAAGGCGTGGACAGCCTCGAGGTCCTCGTGTGCGACAAGACCCTCCCGGAGGGCGACCCGGCGACCCTGCCCGCGCCGCCTCCGGCCCCCGAGGACCCGGCCGATCTCGAGGTCCGCTGGCTGTTCTACACCTCGGGCACCACGGCGGACCCGAAGGGGGCCAAGCACACCGATGCCTCGATCGCCGCCATCGCCGAGGGCATGGGGGATCGCTACCGGGCCACCCCGGAGGACCGGGGTGCGATGGTCTTCCCGTTCACCCACATCGGCGGCATCACCTGGCTGTTCAGCAGCCTCCAGTTCGGGTGTGTGAACCTGTTCGTGGAGACCTTCGACCCGGCCACGACCGTCCCCTACCTGGCCGAGAACGGCGTGACCATGGCGGGGGCGGGCACGCCCTTCCACATGGTGTACCTGGCCGCCCAGCGGGCCGCGGGGCCCGAGCCGATCTTCCCGGAGGTGCGCCTCTTCCCGGGGGGCGGGGCGCCCAAGCCCCCCACGCTGCACCAGGAGATGAAGGACGAGATGGGTGGGGTCGGCATCTGCTCGGGCTACGGCCTGACGGAGGCGCCGATCCTCGTGCTCGTCGACGTGGACGATCCCGACGACGCGAAGGCGGCGACGGAGGGCAGACCGATGCCGGGTGTCGAGCTCAAGCTGGTGAAGCTGGACGGCACGGTGGCCGGCCCCGGTGAGGAGGGCGAGATCCGGGCCAAGGCGCCCCAGATGATGCGGGGCTACCTGGACTCGGCCCTCGACGCCGACGCCTTCGACGAGGACGGCTGGTTCCGCACCGGCGACCTCGGCCAGCAGGATGCGGACGGCTACCTCGTCATCACGGGGCGGCTCAAGGACATCATCATCCGCAACATGGAGAACGTCTCGGCCAAGGAGGTCGAGGACCTCCTCTTCGAGCACCCGCAGGTGGGCGACGTGGCCGTCATCGGCCTCCCTGACGAGCGCACCGGCGAACGGGTGGTCGCCATCGTGGTCACCGCCGAGGGTCAGGATCCGATCACCTTCGACCAGATGAAGGAGCATCTGCTGGCCAAGGGCCTCCGCCAGCAGGCCCTCCCCGAGCAGCTCGAGTTCCTGGACGTCCTCCCGAGGAACCCCACCGGCAAGGTCGTCAAGTACGAACTGCGGGACCAGTACGCCGCCTGATCCTCGAATGAGCCGGCGTACCCTCGCCGCACCATGACTGAGCGAAGCGTCGGCGACCTCCTCGCCGCCGGCCTGCGGGCCTTGGGGGCGACGCGGGTGATCGGGTCGCCGGCCCCGGTGGCGTTGCCGGGATTGGCGACGGTGCCGGTCGGTGACGGCGGACTGGCCGACCTGCTGGCCGATGTGGACGGCCGGTCGGGGCGCATCGGGGCGTCGTGGCACGACGGGGTGCTGCGGGTCAGCTCCCGGCCCGGGGCCGAGGTGACGCCGATCCCGGTGGCCACACCCGAGGCCCTGGCCGAAGCGCTGGCCACCACCGTGGGCCAGGAGATCCCGGACGCCTTCGCCCTCGAGGTCGACCTGGACCTGGCGGCACCCGTGGCGGACGGCGTCGAGCCGAAGGCGGCTCAGGCCCGGATCGAGGGCATCCGCCTGTCGCCGGGCCTCGGTCCCGACGTCGGGGTGCTGGTGGGGCCCGGGGTCCTGCGCACCCTCGACGGCGAGGGCGTGGTCGGGCACCTCCGGCGCTTCGCCGCCCAGACCGGGTGGGCCGTCGTCAACACCTGGGGGGCCAAGGGCGTGTTCGCCTGGGACAGCCCGTTGCACGCCGGCACCGCGGGCCTGCAGGCCCGGGACCTCGAGTTGGCCGGGCTGACCGACAAGCTGGCCGTGGTGTGTGTCGGCGTCGATCCCGACGAGCTTCCGCCGGGCGGACTCGGTCGGGCCCAGCGCCTCGACCTGCACCCGGTGCACCTGGCCTTCGCCGCCGAGGGCTGGCCCGAACCGGGGCCCGATCCGCCCCGACCGGCGCTCTACACCGAGCTGTCCGCCGTCGTCGGCCCCGCCTACGAGTCGACCGGGGTGCCTCTGCATCCGGCCCGGGCCACACGCGACCTCGGCGGCCTCCGCCCGCCCGGCGGCTTCGTGGTCGCTGATCCCGGTCCGGCCGGATTCTGGGTGGCCCGGGCCTTCCCGACCACCGAGCCCGGCTCGGTGCTGGTCCCCGCCACGAACGCTCCGGGCACCGCGGCCGCGGCCGCCCTGCTGGGTGGCCTCGACGGGTCCCGCCTGGCGCTCGGCGTGACGACGTGGCCGTTGGATCCGGTGACCGAGGCGGTGCTCGACCTGGCCCGCTCGCTGGACGTGGCCCTGACCCTCGAGGCCTGGGGCCCGGAGGGCCCGGCCCGGTCGCCCGAGGACCGGGTCGCCGCCACCGCGGAGGCGTTGGGCCGCACCGGCGTCGATGTCGTGCCGATCCCGGTCGACTTCGCCGCCACCGCCGACCTCGTGGCCGTCGCCGGCGAGATCACCGCCTGGACCTGACTCCGGCGGTCGGCGGCGTCGCGATTGGAGGCAATAGGGGGCGGAATCCGCCCCCTATTGCCTCCAACGGGCCCCAGCGGCTCAGGTCGACGCCCTGCGGCCACCGTGGTTGCGTGGGCTTCCCCTGCCCGAGCACGCACCAGCCCCCGATGAGCCGAGGCGCGACCGCTGCCCGTCGTCGCCCCCGACCCGGCCACTACGGTCGGCGGCATGACGCGGTCGTTCGCCTTCGCCGACCTGTGGGAGCTGGTGGCCCAGCAGGTGCCCGACCGGGAGGCGATCGTCTGCGGGGACCGGCGCCTCTCCTACGCGGAGGTGGACGAGCGGGCCAATCGGCTGGCGGACCACCTGCGCAGGAACGGGGTGACCGCCGGGGACCACGTCGGCGTCTACCTCACCAACGGCACGGAGTACCTGGAGACGATGCTGGCGGCCTACAAGCTGCGGGCGGTCCCCATCAACGTGAACTACCGCTACGTCGAGGACGAGCTGGCCTACCTGTTCGCCGACGCCGGGGTGACCGCAGTCGTGCACGACGCGGGGTTCGCCCCCCGAATGGCCGCGATCCGCGAGCGGTTGCCGGGTCTGACCATCGAGCTGGCCACCGGCGAGGACTACGAGGCCGCCCTGGTCGCCGCCGACCCCGACCTCGCCTTCGAGGAGCGCAGCGGCGACGACCTCTACATCCTGTACACGGGTGGCACCACCGGCCTGCCCAAGGGTGTCGTGTGGCGTCAGGAGGACGCCTTCCACGCGTGCATCGGCGGGGGCGACCCGATGCGCATCGAGGGGGCGATCGCCGCGCCGGAACAGATCGTCGAGCGCATCCAGCCCGCGGACACCGCGGCGGTGTTCCTCCCGGTCGCCCCGCTCATGCACGCCGCCGGTCAGTGGACGAGCCTCTCGTGGCTGTTCTGCGGGGGCACGGTCGTGCTCCTGCCCGGGTCGCTCGACCCCCACGAGGTCTGGCGGACGATCGCCGCCGAAGACGTGAACCTCATCACCATCGTCGGTGACGCCGTCGCCCGACCGTTGCTCGACGCCTGGGACGAGGTGGGCGGCTACGAGGTCCCCACCCTGTTCTCGATCGGCTCGGGGGGTGCCCCACTCAGTCCCGCGCTTCGGCAGAGGATCCAGACCGTCCTGCCCGACATCTTCCTGGCCGACGGGTTCGGCTCCTCGGAGACCGGCGCCCAGGGCACGGCCAGCATGGCGGCCGGCTCCGACGCCCGGGCGGCCTTCGCGCCGATGGATGACACGACGGTCGTCCTCGACGAGGGCCTCCGGCCGGTCGCTCCGGGCACCGAGGCCATCGGCCGCGTGGCCCGCACCGGCCACATCCCCTTGCGCTACCACCGGGACCCCGAGAAGACCGCGGCCACCTTCGTCGAGCATGACGGCAGGCGTTGGGTCATCACCGGTGACATGGCCACCGTCGCCGACGACGGGACGATCAACCTGCTGGGCCGGGGATCGGGGTGCATCAACACCGGTGGCGAGAAGGTCTTCGCCGAGGAGGTCGAGTCGGTGCTCCGGGCCCGGGCCGACGTCTACGACGTCCTGGTCGTCGGGGTGCCCGACGATCGGTGGGGGGAGCGGGTGGCGGCCGTCGTGCAGGCCGCGCCGGGCACGGACCCCTCGGGTGATGACCTGATCGCGCACTGCCGCGGCCACCTGGCGGGCTACAAGGTCCCCAAGACGGTGGACTTCGTCGATGCCGTGGTCCGCTCGCCGGCGGGAAAGCCGGACTACCGGTGGGCCCGCGATCTCGTCGGCTGAGGCCGCTCAGGCCGGGTGGATCGTGACCTCGTTGACGCCATCCACGAGCCACTCGGGTGAGACCATGGCCGCGAACCGACCGGGGCCGTCCGCGTCGGTGAACGTGTCGACGACGGCCGCGATCGTGCCGTTGACGGCCACGACCACCCGCTCGGTGCCGTCCCCGACCCGGCCGGACACGACCGCGGGGATCACGGGATCGGCCCGGTCGACGTCGAGGAACGCGCCGAAGCCGTCGATGGCGACGGGCAGCTCCGGTCCGAACGCCGGATGCCCGACCCGGCCCGGTTCGGGGCCGACGGTCCACCACCGGTCCGGGCCTCGTCCGGGCAGGACCGAGTCGACACCGCGGGCCAGGACGTCGTCGAGGTCGGCGTCGGGGGCGACGGGTGGGTCGAGGTGGAAGGTGGCGAACGAGGAGCCCTGCACGTGCACGAACCGCCGCACGCGGTCGGCGGGCGTGGTCCCGTCGAGGGCCAGCCCGTCCACGGCCCAGGGCAGGTCGATGGCGAGTCGCTCGGCGATCGTGGGGAGCACGTCGATGGTCTCGGCCGGCTCGTCGCGGACCGTGCCTCGGACCTGTCCGGGGGCCTTGACGAAGAGCGGCACCCAGAGCAGCTCGGGTTGCGCGGCGGCGTCGACGGGTTCGATCCCCAGCCCCCGAACCGGCCCGCCGGGCCGGAAGGCGAGGCCGTGGTCCGAGGTCACGACGACCAAGGCCTCGTCGTAGAGGTCCTGGTCCCGGAGCCGTTCCAGCACGTCGCCGATGAGGCGGTCGACGTGGGTGACCTCGAGCTGGAGGCGCTGGCGGTCCCAGAGGGCGGGAGGAACGGCGTCGGACCGTCGGTCGGCGTCCGGCTCGCCGTCCTCGCGGGCGGAGATCTGACGCAGGCCGGGGTCGGCGCCGTAGCGGTGCCCGTCGGGAAGATGTCGGTACGGCGTGTGTGGCTCGAGCAGGTGGAGGAAGTGCAGCGTCGGTTCCTCGTCTCGCCGGATTCCCCTGAGGAAGCGGTCGAGGGTGGCCGGGCGGGGATCGAACAGGTCATCCAGCACCTGACCCTGGCGGTCGTCGCGGGCCTGGTCGACGGCCGCGTCGGGCTCGACGAACACATCGGTGACGGGTCGGTCCCGCTCTGCCGGGGTCAGCCGGTCGATGAACACGCCCCAGGCCTCGGTCAACAGGTCGGTCACCGTGCCCCCGCCCCCCGGCTGCTGGACGCCACGGGAACCGGTGCAGAGCGAGGGAGGGCACAGGCGGGTGATCCGCTCCGTCACGTCCAGTCGGTAGGTCCCACCGAGCAGGGTGAAGAGGTTCTCGGGGTGGGTCGAGGCGTCCGCGGTCTCCCCCTCGACGGGTCGGTTGCCCGTCAGGAGTGAGGGGACGGCGAAGTTGGTGAGGTTCGCCACGGTGGTCGTGTCGCGGTACCACGTGGCGTCGTCGGCGAGGGCGGCCACGTTCGGGTAGAGCAGGGCGTCGATCGTGCCGTCCCGGCGCATGACGGATGCCAACGGCCACTCGTCGAAGACGATCATGACGACCGGCGGAGGGGCCCCGGAGCCGAAGGCACCGAGCTCCACGGGATCCACACCGCCGTCCCGCACCAGACCGCTCACGGGCGAGCTGACGAGGAACAGGGTGAGGAAGAGCACGGGAGCGGGGGCCAGCAAGGCGGCCCAGAGCCGGACCCCCGACCAGCGTCGATGGGCCCATGCGGCGGCGGCGCCGAGCCCCAGGGCCAGGAGCAGGCCGAGGGGCAGGGCCGCGTCGTACCCCGTGGCCACCTGCAGCGCGAGGAGGCCGATCAGCAGGCCCACGGCGGCCCGCTGGGCGACCAGGCCCCGCCGCGGGTTGCCCCACGCCACGAGCTGGACCAGGGCCCACAGCACCGCAGCCGGGGCGAGGCCGACGACGACGGCGAAGACGATGATGTCGGCCCGCCGGGCACCCTCGAAGACGAAGTAGTCCGGTGCCGTGCCGAAGACCGAGAGGACCGGCTGGGCGATGACCATGCCACTGAGGCCCAGCAGCTCGAGGAAGCCGCGTCCCCGGTGGCGCGGCGGTGAGTCGGTCGGCACGGCCCGACGAACGCTAGGGGGCCGGCCGGCCTCCGCGGTCTCGCCCCTCGTCGGCGGGCCGGGCGTGGTGCCGATCAGCCCCCCGAGAGGGCCTGCATGAGGGTGACCTCGTCGGCGTCGGTGACCGCCGTGGTCAGATCCCGGACCGAGTCCTGGTCCACGAAGACCTTCATGTGCGGTCGGAGTCGGTGCTGTTCGTCCACCACCCGGAAACGGAGGCCCGGGAACTGGCGGTCGAGGTCCAGGAGCAGCTCGTCGACGGTGCCCCCGGCGGCCTCGACCGCAGCGCGGTCACCGGTGTAGGAGCGAAGGGGCGTCGGTATGCGGACCCGCATCAACGCACGGGTCGGCCGCACTCGACGCTGTAGATCTCGGGGAGGTGCTGGAGTATCGGGGCCCAGGAGTCGCCCTCGTCGGTGCTCGCCCAGACCTCACCACTGGTCGTGCCGAAGTAGACCCCGACCGGATCGGCGTCGTCGGTGGTCATCGCCTGGCGCTTGACGGTGAACCAACCGGCGTCGGGCAGGCCGCCGTCCTGTCGGGCCCAGGTGGCGCCGGCGTCCCGGGTCACGTAGGCGGCGGGCCGGCCGTCCGGGCTGGTGCGGGGCCACACGTCGGTGCCGTCCATCGGGAAGACCCAGGCGGTGTCGGGGTCGCGGGGGTGCAACTCGACGGGAAAGCCGATGTCGCCGACCCCACGGGGCATCTGGTCCCCGATCCGCTCCCAGCGGGTCGCTGGGCGGTCGAGGCGGTAGATCCCGCAGTGGTTCTGCTGGTAGAGCCGGTCCGGATCCGCCGGGTGGAGCCGCACGCAGTGCGGGTCATGGCCGTAGTCGGCGTCGGGCTCGGGCAGGAAGACCGCCGCCACGTTCTCGTTGAGGGGCCGCCAGTCCGAGCCGCCGTCGGTGCTCTCGAACACCCCACCGGCGGAGAGCCCGAGGTAGAGGTGGTCGGCGTCGCGGGGGTCGACGATCACCGAGTGCAGCATCGAGCCGTCCGGCGTGTTCTCCTCGGGGTGCTCTGACCAGGTCTCCCACCGCGGATGGTCGTTCCAGCCGTCCACCGGGGCCCAGGTGTCGCCCCCGTCCTCGCTGCGGAACAGGCCCTGCGGGGAGCCGCCGGCGTACCAGACCCCAGGCTGGTCGGCGTGGCCGGGGGTCAGCCAGAACACCTTGCGCAGGCTGCGTTCCAGGCGCTCGCCGGAATGGAACGCCGGTGGCCGCGAGGCCTCGGACCACGTCGCGCCGAAGTCGGTGGTCCGGAACAGGGTCGGGCCGAGGTGGCCGGTGCCGGCGGCCAGCAGGAGCGTCCGTCCGTCCCGGGGGTCGAGGAGGGCGTGCTGGACGATGTGACCCAGGAAGTGCGGGCCGTCGACGGCCCAGGAACGGCGGTCCTGGTCGGCGGTGAGGATCCAGGCCCCCTTTCGGGTGCCGAGGAAGAGGGCGAGGGGTTCGGTCACCGACGCGACGGTAGTCGTGGCGGTCAACACCCGTCCGGGCGACGGATCAGGGTGGGTCGCCGTCGACGGCCGCCCGTCCGAGACGGGTCCGTTGGTGGGGCGCGGGGCGGCTCTCCATGAGGTCGTGGGTCCGGCGGTGCTCGGTGTACCAGCGCCCGTAGGCCGCGGTCCATGGTCCAGCGCTCAGGCCGTGGAGGTACACGCTGAAGGCCACCGTCACCGCGACGACGGTCACGATCGCCCCGGTGTCGGTCATGCCCGGCTCGTCCAGCAGCTCCAGGCCGAACACGATCGAGGCCAGGCCGCGGGGGCCGAACCAGCCGGCGAACGCGACGGTGGGGTGTCGCGCCCCCGTACCCGCCAGCGCGATGGCCACCGGCACCATGCGCACGACGGTGAGGCTCAGCAGGGCGTACAGCACGACCCGGACGTCGAGCTCCCCCAGGGCGGGACCGAGCGCGGTGGCGGCGAAGGCCAGGAAGGTCACCATCGTGAGGACGGCGCCGATCTGCTCGACGAGGTGGGGCTCGGGCACATGGGTGCGCGCCGTCCGGCCGAACACGATGCCCGCCACGAACGCGGCGATGAAGCCACTGCCCCCGAGCGCATCGGCCAGGCCGAAGGCCAGGGCGGGCACCGCCAGGAGGAGGACCTGGCGCCCCGGGCCGTCGACCCAGTCCCGGCGGCGGGCCTGGTCGAGCACGAGGGCGCCCACGACCCCGGCGGCAAGGCCGCCGATGAGGCCGAAGCCGATCTCCTCGGCGACGACGATGGCCGCCGACCGTCCGCTGACCCCCTCCTCGGCCTCCGAGAGGGCGAGGAAGATGGCCACGAGGGGGACGCACAGGCCGTCGTTGAGCCCGCTCTCGATGTTCAGCCCCTGGCGGACTCGGGAGGGGACCCGCGGGTCGCTGACCGTGGCCTGGCCCAGGGCGGCGTCGGTCGGGGCCAGGATGGCGGCGAGCAGGGCCGCCGGCCAGAGGTCGAAGCCGTCGAGCACCACCAGGCCCACGCCGGTCCCGGCCAGGATCGTCAACGGCAGGCCGATCCCGAGCAGTCGGGTCGGAACGGCGTACTCGTGGCGCAGGGCCCGGAGATCGATGCGGGAGGCGTCCGCGAACAGGACGACGGTGAGCGTGCTGGTGGTCAACACGTTGAGCTGGGAGCTGGTGATCTGGGCCTGGAACCACCCCAGGCCGTCGTCGCCGGCCAACAAGCCCGCGGTGGTGAAGACGATTGCCGCGGTCACCATCGTCCCCGACAGGCGTCGGGCCACGGCCGCGTAGCCGAGGACGAGCGCCGCGGCCACGACCAGGTCCCACTCACCCATGCCGTTGCCTCCCGGTCTCCGGCCGCCCTGCCGGCTCGACGATAGGACAGGCGGGACGCCGGTGTGCCGGTCCGGCAGTGGACGGGGCAGACTCCTGATCATGGGCGTCACCCCCGAGGAAGCCGACCTTCCACCGATCATCTCCGTCGACGACCACGTCATGGAGCCCAAGGACCTGTGGCAGCGCGAGTTGCCCGTGTCCCAGCGCGACCGGGGTCCCAGGGTGGTCACCGAGAAGGTCAGGCTGGAGTTCACCGGGGGTCACTACGGCTTCAGCCGCAACGAGCCCGACGGTCAGTGGTGTGACCTCTGGCTCTTCGACGACCTGGTGGTACCCACGGGCCTGCTCCACGCCCCCGCGGGCATGCCCCGGGACGAGCAGCGCAACGTCCCCGCCGTGTACGACGACTTCCGCCCGGGCACCTGGGACCGGACCGAGCGCCTCAAGGACATGACGGCGAACCACGTCGAGGCCGCCATCAACTACCCCAACGTGTTCCCCCGGTTCGCCGGGCAGGGCTTCCTCGAGCGGGACGACAAGGACCTCGCCCTCGCCTGCCTGCGCATCTACAACGACTGGATGATCGACGAGTGGTGCGCCGGTGACGCGGTGGGCCGCCTCATCCCGTTGACCCTGGTGCCCCTGTGGGACCCCGGGCTGGCCGCCGAGGAGGTCCGGCGCTGCGCGGCCAAGGGCAGCCACGCCATCGCCTTCACCGAGAACCCCGCCAAGCTGGGCCTTCCGTCGATGTACACCGGGGACTGGGACCGGCTGTGGACGGCCTGTGTCGAGACCGACACCACCGTGTCGATGCACATCGGCTCGTCGTCGTCGATGCCCACCACCTCGCCCGACGCCCCCCTGGCCACCTCGATGTCCCTCTACGCCCAGAACGCCCAGGGGTCACTGGCCGACTGGGTGTTCTCCGGCACCCTCGAGCGCCAGCCCGACCTCAAGATCGCCTACGCCGAGAGCCAGGTCGGCTGGATGCCGTTCCAACTCGAGCGCATGGACGCGGTGTGGGCCGACGGGCGCGGCGGGGTCGGGGGACCGGTCCTGCCCAGCGAGCAGGTGAAGGGTCGCGTGTACGGCTGTGTGTTCGACGACCTCGTCGGGCTGAAGGCCCGCCACGACATCGGGCTCTCCCAGATCCTGTTCGAGACGGACTACCCGCACTCCGACGGGACCTTCCCCCAGTCCCGGAAGGTGGCCCACAGCCTGTTCGCGGCCGCCGGGATGGACGCCGCGGAGTGCGACGCGGTGCTGCGGGGCAACGCCATCGAGGCCTACGGCCTCCAGCGGTTCGGCCTCACCGAGTAGCCCTCGCCGGGCTCTCGGCCCCGGTCACCCGGACTCCTCTTCGGCCTCGGCCTCGGCCCGCTCCCGCAGCACCTTCACCGCGTCCTCCCAGTACTGCGCCAGGCACCAGATGTCGGCGGCCTGCGCGCGGTCGGCCACGATGCCGATGTCCATCCGGCCCATGTTGGAGATCACCGTGATGTTGAGCCCGGCTCCCTCGATCAGCGGACCGAGCGGGTAGACCGCGATCACCGGTGCGCCGGCGACCCACATCGGGATGGGGGGACCGGGGACGTTGGAGATCACCCCGTTCTGCACGGGGGCATGGCGGTCGGCGAGGCCGCTGCGGGTGTAGAGCCGCATCGCCTGGTTGAACAGCACCGGTGGCGCGAACTGGGTGATGTCGCTCAACATCTCGGCCCCGAGCGCGCTCTGCATCTCCTTGGCCACCTTGGTGTCCTCGAAGATCTCCAGCAGCTGGTCGACCGGGTCGGCCATGTCCACGGGCAGGCGCACCGCCATCGAGGAGACCTGGTTGGTGCCCTCGCCGCCTTCGACGCGGGTGGAGACGGGGCACATGATCAACAGCGGCTTGTCGGGGATCGCGCCGTGGCTCTCGTGGTAGGTCCGCAGGGCCATCGAGCAGGTGGCCAGGACGACGTCGTTGAGCTTGCAGCCGTAGACGTTCTTGACCACCTTCAGGTCCTCGAGCGGGGCCTTCCCGAAGGCCACCGCCCGGTCGGGGCTGAGCGAGCCGGTGAAGACGGTCCGAGGGCCGGTGAAGGGCATCGCCGGCGAACGCTGTTCGCCCCGGTTCACCACCGTGCCGACCACGTTCGTCAGTGAGTTGACCGTCCTTCGGGCCGCGCGCACGGCGCGCCAGGGGTCACGGATCCGGGCCGCGACGGCCTCGACCAGGAGTTGGGTCTCGGTCGGTACCGGCTCGGGCGCCCACGGCTCCTCCGGGGGCTCGACAGGAGGGGCGCCGGGCTCGAGGTCGAAGAGCTCGCTCATGAGGTCGGCGCCGGTGACCCCGTCGATGGCGCTGTGGTGGATCTTGCTGATGAGGGCGACCCGGCCCTTCTCGCCCCCTTCGGCGACCCACATCTCCCACAGGGGCCGATGGCGGTCGAGGGGACGGGACATGAGGTCCCCGACGAGCGCAGCCAGCTCCTGGGTACGGCCCGGGGCGGGCCAGCTCACCCGGTGCATGTGGTTGGTGATGTCGAAGTCGGGATCCTCGATCCACACCGGGTGGTCGAAGGAGAGGGGGACCTCGACCAGCCGCCGTCGGAAGGGCGGCATCCGATGGAGGCGCGTCTGGATGACGTCGACCATCCGCTCGAACTGGTAGCCACCCGACATGTCCGCGGCGTCGATGACGATGACCCCCGTCACGTGCATGTGGCCGGTGGGGGTCTCGGTGTAGAGGAACGAGGCGTCCATCCCCGACAGACGTTCCATGCTCTGCGCTCCTCCGTGGGCGGGCCGTCCGCGGCCGGAACGCTAGTCGGCCGAGGCGATGAGGGCCCCGGCCCGGTTGGCCAGCGCCGCGCCGCGCCGACCGGAGGCGATGGGGTGCCGGTCGAGCCCGTTGGTGAGGTACGCGAACGACAACCCGGTGGCCGGGTCGGCCCAGGCGACCTGCCCGCCGGCCCCGTTGTGCCCGAAGGCCCGAGCCGAGACGGTCCGGCCCAGGCCGCGGAGGGCGCTGTGGTCGTCGTCGCCCCGGACGACGACGCCGATCGTGCGGTTGGCCGAAGCGGAGGTCATGGGATCCGGGAAGGTGCAGCGCACGTTTCCGGTGGCATCGACCAGGACATCGGGGTCCCACAGCCCCTTCGGGTCGTGGAGGAGGGCCTGGTACCACAGGGCCAGGTCGGCCGCCGTGGTCACCACCCCGCCGCCCGGCACGCCGACGGCGCGGATCTCGGGGCGGTTGAACCCCACCAGGTTCTCGTCGTTGACCTCGCCCTGGAAGTCGGCCAGGTCCAAGCCGGTCATGCCGGTGAGCGCTTCGAGCTCCTCCGCGGTCGGGGCTTCGCCCACGGTCACCACGTCGACGATGTCCCCCTGGTCCTCGGGCGCCACACCGAACCGGAGGCGACGGAGGCCCAGCGGATCCAGCAACCGCTCGGTGACGAACCGGCGCCAGTCCTCACCCGTCGCCCGCTCGATGAGCTCGGCCAGGACCCAGTGGGCCGAGGTGGGGTGGTACTCGAAGCGGGAGCCGGGCTCCCAGTTCGTGCGCCACCCGGCGAACCGGGCCAGGCGGGTGCCGCGGTCGGCCCAGTCGAGGGGGTCGAAGGGCGCCTGCGGGAAGCCGCTGGTGTGGGTCAGGACCTGCTCGAGGGTGATGGCGTCCTTGCCGTTGCCGGCGAACTCCGGGATGTGGTCGGCCACCCGGTCCCCGAGGCGGAGCCTCCCCTCGCCGAGAAGGACCCAGACGGCCCCGGCGACGACGACCTTGCCCGAGGAGTAGCCGTGGAAGCGGCTGTGCTCGGGCGCGCCGAAGGTCGCCTGGGCGACGATCCCGCCGTCACGGGCGACGGCCAACTGGCAGGCGGGCAACGTGCCGTCGTCGACGGACCGGGCGGCCCGGGCCAGCAGATCGGTGAGTCGGTCCTGGTCGACGGTCCCGGGGCTGGGCATCGGTGGGGACGCTACTGTCCGCCGCGGTGCGCATCCTGGTGACCGGGGGAACGGGGTTCGTCGGGTCCTACGCCACCGTCGCCCTGACCGAGGCCGGTCACGACGTCCGCCTCCTGGTCCGGGACCCCGACAAGGTGTCCCGGGTCTTCGAGCCCCACCGCGTCGGTCCGGCCGAGGTCGTTCCCGGCGACGTCACCGATGCCGCGTCGATCGACCGGGCCCTGGCGGGCTGCGACGGTGTGCTGCACGCCGCCGCGGTGGTCGCGGTCAGTCGGCGTCGGGCCGGAGAGGTCCTGGCCACCAACGCGCGCGGCACCCGCAACGTCATCGGCGGCGCGGTCCGCGAGGGCCTGACCCGCGTCGTGCACACCTCGTCGGTGAGCGCGCTCTTCTCGAAGGCCACGCCCCGGGTGGGTCCGGACACCCCGGTGGCCGCGCCGGCGAGCGCCTACGGCCGATCAAAGGCCGAGGCCGAGGTCTACGTGCGGGGGCGGCAGGACGACGGGGCGCCGGTCACGATCCTGTACCCGGGCGGGGTGATGGGCGCCCATGACCCGAACCTCGGTCCGGGCACCATGGCCCTGGTCACCAACTTCCGGTCCGGGACCCCGATCATCCCCACGGGTGGCTGGTCGATCGTCGACGTCCGCGACGTGGCCGACCTCTACGTCGAGCTCTTCGCTCGGGAGGCGCCACCTCCCCGCCTCGTGCTCGGGGGCAACACGTTGACGACCGAGGCCCTCAACCGCACCCTCAGCGAGGTGGCCGGCCGCAAGGTCCGACGTCTCCGCATGTCGGCCGGGCTCCTGCGGGCGCTCGGGCGGTTCAACGACGTGCTCATGCGCGTGGTCCCGGCGGACTTCGTCCTGACCGGCGAGGGGATGGACTACCTCACCCGGTGGGAGCCGAGCGACGACACCCTCGCCCTCGAGGTCCTGGGCCGTTCCCTGCGCCCCCCGGCCGAGACCCTGGCCGACACCGCCCGCTGGCTCTGCGCCGAAGGCCACCTCCCCGCCAAGTACGTCCCCGCCCTCACCTGACCCCGAGGCCGGATGGACGAGGGCCGGGTGGCCGGTGGCGTACCTTGGTGTGCGGGACGGGGAGGACGGGCGATGAGCATGACCGATCTGGGGGAGGAGGTGCCGGCGGGGCCGCCGCTACCGCTGGGGCGGCGCATCGAGCTCCCCGACCGGGGCATCACGTTCGTGCGCGAGCTGCCGGGCCCCACCGAGGACGCCCCGACGCTCCTGCTCCTCCACGGCTGGATCGCCAGCGCAGGGCTCAACTGGTTCCAGGCCTTCGACGCGCTCGGCCGGCACTTCCGCGTGCTCGCCGTCGACCAGAGGGGTCACGGGCGGGGCCTGCGCACCTGGAAGCGGTTCCGGCTGGCCGACTGCGCCGACGACGCCGCGGCGCTGCTCGACGAGCTCGACACCGGCCCCGTCATCGCCGTCGGCTACTCGATGGGCGGTCCCGTCTCCCAGCTGTTGTGGCACCGTCACCGGGAGAAGGTCGCCGGCCTGGTCATGTGCGCAACGGCAACGGGCTTCGTCCCGGGTATGCGGGAGCGCTTCGTCTTCACCACCGCGATGGCCGCCCTGGCCGGCACGACTCGGGTCGGGCAGTGGGCGAACCACCTGCCGTCCCAGTGGGTTCGCCAACTTCCGATGGTGTCCGCCATGGCGGGATCGGGCCGCCCCACCTCGCTGCAGCGCTGGGCCTCGGCGGAGATGCGCCGCCACGATCCCCGCTCGCTGCTCGAGGCGGGAGCGGCCATCGGCAACTACTCGGCCAAGCGCTGGATCGGTGAGGTCGACGTCCCGACGTCGGTCCTGGTCACCACGGCCGACCGGGCCATCCTCCCCGAGCGTCAGGTCGAGATGGCCGAGGCCATCCCGGGCGCCACCGTGCACGAGATGGACGACGGCCACGTGGCCTGCATGAAGGGCTCCTTCGCCCCACCCCTCCTGGCCGCCTGCCAGGATGTCGCCTCCCGGGTCGTGGCGCCCGCGGCCTGACCTCCGGCCCCGCCCGCCGGCCCCGTCCTCGCCGTCACGTCGCCCGGGAGCTCGACCTGGTCGCGGAGCGCCGGCGCCGGCCCCTGACCGGCCCGAGTTCGCCGCGGACGAGCGGTCGCGGGGCACGGCCGTCCTCATCGCCCGACGGGCCCGCTGCGCCTGGACCTGACGGCTACAGGGCCCGGCCGGCCTGGTGGCCGTCCCAGATGGCGCGGTCGGCGGGACGGACGGCGACGGCGTCGCCGACGGCGATGATCTCGGGAACCCTGCCCTCGAGGGCGGCGACGAGGGCGTTCTCGGGGCGGCCATGGGTGCGGATGACGACCCAGTCCACGTCGGTGACCTGCTCGATGCCGTGCGAGAGGGCGTCGACCAGGGTGACCTCGTGGTCGCCGATGGCACCGAGGACGGTGTTGGGCCGCCAGGCCATGCCGGCCCGGACGGCCCGAGGGAGCGCGGCCTGCTGGGTCTCGGGGTCGAGTGCCAGGGGCGCGGACAGGGCCGTGACGACGGTGACATCCACGTCCTGACGGCCGAGCAGCTCGCCCAGGCCGATGGCCTCGATGTGACCGACCGCGTCGAGGATCACGACGCGGCCGGTCAGCTCACCGGCCAGGGCCCGTTCGAGCGCCTCGATGTGGTCGATCACGAAGTCCTTCTCGGACCCGGGCACCGGCGTGGGGTGGTACTTGGCCTTGACGGCCTTGTCGGCCCGACCTCCCGTGGCCACCACGACAGCATCGGGTCCGAGCGCCGACACCGTGGCGGCGTCGGCGTCCACCCCGAGGCGCACGTCGACGCCTCGGCGCTCGCACTCGCCCACCCGCCAGTCGGCGACGGCCGCCATCTCCGAGCGGCCCGGGAGTTGAGCGGCCAGCCGGATGGCCCCGCCCAGCGCGTCGGACCGCTCCAGCAGGGTGACCTCGTGGCCTCGGGCGGCGGCCACCCACGCCGCCTCCAGGCCCGCCGGCCCCCCGCCGATCACGAGCACCCGCTTGGCCACGGCCGCGTCGTCCAGGGTGCCCGCCCCCAGATCGGCCTCGCGGCCGACGGCGGGGTTCTGCACACAGGACACGGGCATCCCGTTGATCAGGTTCCCGTAGCAGGACTGGTTCGAGCCGGTGCAGCGCCGGATCTCCGCCGCCCGCCCGGCTGCTGCCTTCTCGACCCAGTCGGGGTCCGCGATCAGGGCCCGCACCAGACAGATGCCGTCGGCACCGCCGTCCGCCAGGACGGCCTCGGCCTGGTCCGGGTCGAGGATCCGGTGGACGGCGAAGACCGGGGTCGAGGCCACGGCGGCCCGGACGGTCGCCGCCGCCGCCACCCCCAGCCCGGGTCGGGAGTAGTTGGTCCGGACCATGCCCATGCCCGAGGTCCCCACCGACACGTTGAGGAAGTCGACCAGCCCCATCGCCTCGTAGGCCGCGCCGATCTCGGCGGCGTCGTCGGCCCCGAGACCGGAGCCGTCCCATTGCTCCTCGTCGCCGACGAGACGCAGGCCCACCGCCACCGAAGGCCCGACGGCCGCCCGAACGGCGGTCAGGACCTCGGCCCCGAAGCGCATCCGGTTCTCCAGCGACCCGCCGTAGCGGTCGGTGCGGAGGTTGGTCCTGGGGGAGAGGAACTCGTGGATCAGGTAGCCGTGGGCGCCATGGACCTCGATGCCGTCGAAGCCACCGGCGGCCGCGTTGCCGGCCGAGACGGCGAAGGCCGCCACCAACTCGCCGATGCCGGCGTCGTCGAGGGCGACGGCGGGCTCGTCGTAGTCGGCGAGGACCGACGGAGCCAGGACCGGCAGCTTCGACCAGTTGCCGCGGTTGACCCCCCCGTTGTGGGCCAGCTGGATGAAGGCCGCCGCCCCGTGCTCATGGACCGGGTCGGTCACCCGCCGGAAGTGATCGACCGCCTCCGGCCGCCACGCGGCCGCGTTGTTGGGCATCTGATAGGCGGTGGTGGGGTGGACTGCGGCCTGGCCACAGATCACGGCCCCGGCGCCGCCCCGGGCCCGGTCGGCCAGGTACCGGCCGGTGCGCTCGCCGTAGAAGCCGGGCTCGCCCGCCGCGGTGGGCTCGGTGAACATCGTGAAGTGGGCGCCCATGACGACCCGGTTCCGGAGGGTCACGGGCCCGACGGTCAGCGGGGACAGGAGCAGGGGGTACGGCGTCACGAGTGCCGATGATGCCCCACGCGCACCGGTCGGTGGATCCCGTGCCAAGCTTCCCGCGTCGTCGACCGAGGGGCCGACGTCGACCGGGAGGACCATGAAGACGAGCCGAGTCCTGCTCGCGGTGACTGCCGTCGGGACACTGCTGGCGGCCTCCTGCGGGCGTGATCGGGGCGAGGACGCGTCCGGAGGTGCGGAAGCCACGACGCCGACGACGGCCGCCACCGCCGGCGCCGCGGGGGACTTCGGCGACATCGAGGGGATCTGCGGGCCGAACGAGGGCGGCGGTGAGCTGTCCAGCGCCGGCCCCGAGGAGACCCAGGGGATCACCGCGGACACGATCACCCTGGGAACGGTCTCTGACCCCGGATTCGAGGGTCGGCCGGGCCTGAACCAGGAGATCTTCGACACCGGTGAGGCGTTCGTCGAGTGGTGCAACGCCGCCGGGGGGATCAACGGCAAGCTGCTCGAGCTCAACCTGCACGACGCGGCCATCACCGAGTACCAGCCGGTCATGGCCGACGCCTGTCGGACCGACTTCGCCATCGTCGGCTCCGGTGCGGTCCAGGACAACTTCTGGCCCGAGGTCGGGGCTGCGTGCGGGCTGATCGACATCGCCGGGTTCTCGGTCACGACCGCGAAGGCCGGCCTGGCCGGTCGCGACGGGGTCGAGGCCCGTTCGGTCCAGCCGGTCCCCAACGCGGGTGACCGCTTCCAGGTCGGCTCGTACCTGATCGTGGACGCGGTGAACCCCGAGGTCATGGCCCGTACCGGGATCATCTACGGCGACCTGGACACGATGATCGACCAGAAGGACAAGACGGTCGCCGGGCTCGAGGAGATCGGCCACACGTTCGTGCACGAGACGGCCTACAACCTCCTGGGAGAGGCCAACTGGGCCCCGTTCGCGGCGGCGCTCCAACAGGACGACGTCCAGTTCCTGCACTTCATCGGCGAGGGCGAGAACTTCGCGCTGCTGACCCAGGCCATGGAGGAGGTCGGCTATCGCCCCGAGCTGGTCCTGCTGGAGACCAACCTCTATGACCAGAACTGGGTCGACGCCGCGGGAGCCAGCGCCGACGGCATGTACATCCGTACCGTGTTCTGGCCCTTCGAGGAAGCCGACCAGAACCCCGGCACCCAGCAGTACCTCGACCTGCTCACCGAGTCCGGTGGCAAGGTCGCGCTGCTCGGTGCCCAGTCGATGTCCGCCTGGCTGCTCTTCGCCCAGTCGGCCCGCGACTGTGATCTCGACAACGACCTCACCCGGAGTTGTGTGCTGGAGGCCGCGGCCTCCGTCGAGGACTGGACGGGTGGTGGGCTCCACGCCCCGACGACCCCCGGGTCGAACGAGCCCACGCCCTGCACGCTCGTGCTCCAGGTGGAGGGCGGGGGGTTCAGTCGTTTCTCGCCGGAGGAGGGTTACGACTGCGGCGAGGAGAGCGACCAGCCCTACGTGGTCGAGGTGCCACCCCCCGGGACGGGGTGATCGACGCGACGGGCCGGCTGATCCGTGGAATAGTGTCCCAGCGCCGACCGCGGGGCCGGCTTCCACAAGGGGGGGTACATGAAGGCACGTCGACCACTCGTTGCGATCATCGCCGTCGGGGCGTTGATCGCCGCCGGCTGCGGTGGGGACCGGGGCGAGGACGAGTCCGGGGGCTCGGACGGCAGCGGCGCCGAAACGACCGAGGCGGCCGCCGGAAGTGGGGCCGGGGACTTCGGTGACCTGACCGGGGTCTGCGGTCCCAGCGAGGGGGGCGGAGCGGTCTCCGATGCCGGACCGGACGAGACCCAGGGCATCTCCGAGGACCAGATCGTGGTCGGCACGGTGGCCGACCCGGGCTTCGAGGGCCTCCCCGGCCTCAACCAGGAGATCTTCGACGCGGGGGAGGCCTTCGTCGAGTGGTGCAACGCCGCCGGCGGGATCAACGGCAAGGAGTTGGTGCTGAACCAGCACGACGCCGCCATCACCGAGTACCAGCCGGCGCTGGACGAGGCCTGCGGCGAGGACTTCGCCATCGTGGGCTCCGGTGCGGTGCAGGACAACTTCTGGCCCGACTTCGGTGCGGCGTGTGGTCTGATCGACATCGCGGGCTTCTCGGTCACGCCGGAGAAGGCCGGCCTGGCCGGCCGGGACGCGGTTGCCGCCCGCTCCATCCAGCCCGTCCCCAACCCGTCGGACCGGTATCAAGTCGGCTCCTACGCCATCATCGACGCCGACTTCCCGGACGCGCCGGCTCGGACCGGGTTCCTCTACGGCGACCTCGAGACGACCGCAGTCCAGGCCCAGCGGGCCCAGGCCGGGCTCGAGGAGATCGGCCACACGATCGTGCACACCGCGGCCTACAACATCCTGGGCGAGTCCAACTGGGCCCCGTTCGCCCAGGCTCTGCAGGACGATGACGTCCAGTGGCTGCAGTATGTGGGCACGGGCGACAACTTCGCCCTGCTCCTCCAGGCCATGGACGAGATCGGCTACCGGCCCGAGGTGATGGCCCAGGACGCCAACTTCTATGACCAGATATGGATCGACGCCGCCGGTGCGGCCGCCGACGGCGTGTTCGTCCGAACCGTCTACAACCCCTTCGAGGAGGCCGCCGACAACCCGGCGGTCGCGCAGTACATCGAGCACGTCGAAGCCATCGACGGCAAGGTGGCCTCGCTGGGGACCCAGTCGTGGTCGGCCTGGCTGCTTTTCGCCCAAGCGGCCCGGGACTGCGACCTGGCCGACGACCTGACCCGCACTTGCGTCCTCGAAGGGGCGGCTGCGGTGACGGACTGGACCGGTGGCGGGCTCCATGTGCCCACCAATCCGGGCACCAACGAGCCCCCGGAATGCACCCTGGTGCTCCAGGTCCAGGACAGCGCGTTCACCCGGTACTCGCCCGAGGAGGGCTTCGACTGCGGGGAGGACAGCGACGTGCCCTACGTGGTCGACATCGGGTAGCCGGAGATCTGACGACCCGTCAGTCTGTGCTTAGATGGCCCCTCGCCCGGCGAGGGGCCATCGCGCGCCCCGAGGAACTCGACACGACACGAGGGGATCCATGACCTTCCGCCGCCTGCTCGCGCTTCTGGCTGTGCTCGGCCTCGTCGCGGCCGGATGCAGCAGCGACCGGGGCGCTGACGAGTCGGGAGGGGTCGGCGGCGGCACCACGGACACGACCGAGGCCGGCGCCGCGGCCAGTGCCGGTGACTTCGGTGATCTGCAAGGCGTCTGCGGCCCGAACACGGGTGGCGGGGCGGTGCCCGACGCGGGCCCGGAGGAGACCCAGGGGGTGGCGGAGGACGCCATCACCCTCGGCACGGTGTCCGACCCCGGCTTCGAGGGTCGTCCCGGCCTGAACATCGAACTGCACGACGCCGCCACCGCGTTCGCCGAGTGGTGCAACGCGGCGGGAGGCATCAACGGCAGGCAGATCGACCTCAACCTGCGGGACGCGGCCATCAGCGAGTACCAGCCGGCGATGGAGCAGTCCTGCACCGAGGACTTCGCCATCGTCGGTTCGGGGGCGGTGCAGGACAACTTCTGGCCTTCGGCCGGCGCGGCCTGCGATCTCATCGACATCGCCGCCTTCTCGGTCACCCCCGAGAAGGCCGGTGTCGCCGGCCAGGACCCGATCGAGACCCGGTCCGTGCAGCCCGTGCCGAACCCCGTCGACGAGTTCCCGGTCGGGGCCGCGATCATCCTCGACGAGGACTTCCCCGAGGCGGGCGCCCGAACGGCGATCCTCAATGCCGACCTGGACACGCTGGTCATCCAGGCGGCGCGGCAGAAGGAGGCCTACGAGAGCATCGGCTTCACCATCGTCCACGAGGCCACCTACAACATCCTGGGCGAGGCCAACTGGGCCCCCTTCGCGGCGGCCATCGAGCAGTCCGGCGCCACGTTCCTGAGCTTCGTGGGCGAGAGCGAGAACCTGGCTCTGCTGCAACTCGCCCTCGACGAGGTCGGCTACGACGTCGAGGTCACCCTCCAGGAAGCCAACTTCTATGACCAGGGCTACCTCGAGGCCGCCGGCGCCGCGGCGGAGGAGACCTACCTGCGCAACGCCTTCTGGCCCTTCGAGGAGGCCGACGCCAATCCGGCCACCCAGCAGTACATCGAGCACGTCGAGGCCGTGGACGGCAAGGTCGCCCTGCTCGGCGCCCAGGCCTGGTCGGCCTGGCTGTTGTTCGCCCAGTCGGCTCGCGACTGCGACCTGGCCGACGACCTGACCCGGAGCTGTGTCCTCGAGGCCGCCGCCGCGGTGACCGACTGGACCGGCGGTGGACTGCACGCCTCGTCGAACCCGGGCGAGAACCGGGGCTCGGACTGCACCCTGGTGCTCCAGGTCCAGGGCGAGGAGTTCGTTCGCTACGCGCCCACTGACGAGGACTATGCCTGCGATCCGTCCTACGTGGCCCAGCTCGACGGTGACTACACGGTCGGCTAGCCGCCGATCGGCCTAAGCTCCGCGTTCCGATCGTCTTGGGGGGTACGTCGGTTTGGACCAGTTCCTGACGTTCACGGTCTTCGGGCTCGTGACGGCCGCCATCTATGCGGTCGCGGCCAGCGGACTGGTCGTGACCTACACGACCTCGGGCATCTTCAACTTCGCCCACGGGGCGTTCGGGATGCTGGCCGCGTTCATGTACTGGAAGCTCCGCATCGAGTGGGGCTGGTCGGCGCCGATCACGATCGTGGTCATGCTGGGGATCCTCGCCCCGTTGTTCGGTGCGGCCATCGAGCGGGTCATCTTCCGGGGCCTGCAGAACGTGTCCGAGGTGACCAAGCTGGTCGTGTCGGTCAGCCTCCTGTTCGGGGTCTACCAGGGGGCGATCATCCTGTTCCCCCCGGATCAGGGCCGTCGGTTCCCCGGCTTCTTCGACGGCAACGCCTTCGACCTCTCGGTGGTCAACCTCCAGTGGCATGACGCCTTCACCATCCTGGCCGCGGTGCTGGTGGCCCTGTTCCTCCGCTCGCTGCTCTTCGGGACCCGCACCGGCATCGCGATGCGGGCGGTGGTCGACGACCGGCCCCTCGCGCAGCTCACCGGTAGCCGCCCCGACCGCTCGGCGATGCTGGCCTGGGCCCTCGGCACCACCCTGGCGGCCCTCTCGGGCATCCTCCTGGCCGGGAGCCAGGGGGTGCTCAAGCACCTGGACCTGACCCTGCTCGTCATCAACGCCTACGCCGCGGCGATGATCGGCCGGCTCCGCAGCCTGCCGCTGACCTTCCTGGGCGCGCTGATCCTCGGGCTCGGCGAGTCCTACGCCGTGGGCTACCTGCCGACCAACCAGCAGATCACCTCGGTCTTCGGTTGGAACGACTTCACCCCGGTCTCGCTGAGCGGGTTGCGCCCCGCGTTCCCGGTGATCCTGCTGTTCGTCATCCTCCTGTTCCTTCCGCCGCTGCGGGTGCGGGCGGGCGGCCAGCAGAAGTCGCGGGAGTACATCCCGAAGCCGCCACTCCGGCGCTGGATGATCGCCACCGTCGCCCTCGGTGCCCTGGCCTGGATGGTCGGCACCCAGGTGTCAGACCTGCGCCTGTTCCAGCTCGGCATCGGCGTGGGCACCGGGATCATCATGTTGTCGCTGGTGCCGCTGATCGGCTGGGGCGGTCAGATCAACCTGGCGCCGTTGACCTTCGCCGGCATCGGTGCCGTGGTCATGGGCCATTTCGGTGGTGACGGCACGATCTTCGGGCTGATCCTGGCCACGCTGGTCACTGCCGCGATCGGCGTGCTCATCGCGCTACCCGCCCTCCGCCTCCAGGGTCTCTACCTCGCGCTGGCCACGGCGTCGTTCGCGGTGTTCATGGAGAAGATGTTCTTCAGCCAGAGCGTCGTCCTGCCCAACGCCAGCCTGAACGTCCCCCGCCTGTCCCTCGGCCCCGTCTCCTTCGAGAGCAACAAGGCCCACCTGGTCCTCTTGTCGGTGTGCTTCGGTCTGATCGCGCTGTTCTTGGTCTGGCTGCGTCGGGGCGAGTTCGCCCGCCGGCTGCTGGCGATGAAGGCCAGCCCGGCGGCCTGCGTCACCCTCGGCCTCAACCTGACCCGCACCAAGGTCCAGGTCTTCGCCCTCTCGGCCGGAATCGCCGGGCTCGGCGGTGCTCTGCTGGGCGCGCAGTCCAACTCGGTGTCACCGGACACCTTCCGCTTCCTGCAGGGCCTGCCCATCGTGCTGCTCGCAGTCATCGGTGGCATCGGTGCGGTGGGTGGGGCGCTCTTCGGTGGCTTGGTCTACGCCTTCGCCTTCTACATCATCCCCGACATCGTTCCCGGCCTGAAGAACATCCTGACCCTGACCCCGGCCCTCGCCGGTATCAGCCTGGGCCGGAACCCGAACGGCGCGGTCAACGAGACGGTGAAGAGCGTCAAGGAGACGCTGGCGTTGCGCCGAGCCCGGGCCAGCGGGGAAGCGGCCGAGTTGGAGCCCGACTGGGACCGCATGGGCCTCGACGAACGGCTGACCGTCGCCGATCGCGATCGACTCGATCGGGAGTTGGCCCTGGATGAGGAGCCGTTGTATGGCGCTGCTCGAAGCTAGGGGCGTCACGGTCCGCTTCGGCGGGAACGTGGCCGCTCGAGACGTCGATCTCGAGGTCGAGGCGGGGGAGATCACCGGCCTCATCGGCCCCAACGGTGCCGGCAAGACCACGACCTTCAACGCCCTGTGCGGCCTCCAGACGATGGTCTCCGGGAGCGTGGTGCTCGACGGCGAGGACCTCTCCAAGCTGCCCGCCCACCAACGGGCCCGGCGCGGCCTGGCCCGGACGTTCCAGCGCCTGGAGGTGTTCACGCTGCTCTCCGTGCGGGAGAACATCCTGTCGGGGGCGGAGATCCGTCGGACCTGGCCTCGCCGGTTCGGGACCAGCCGCGACCGGAGCCCCGAGGTCGTGGCCGACGAGCTGATCGGCCGCCTCGGCCTCGGCGACGTGGCCGACGACCGGGTCGACAGCCTGCCCACGGGCCGAGCCCGCTTGGTCGAGTTGGGCCGGGCGCTGGCCAACGGTCCCCGGGTGCTCCTCCTCGACGAGGTGTCCTCGGGGCTGAACGAGACCGAGACCGAGGCCATGGCCGAGGTCCTGGCGTCCCTGGCCGCCGACGGCATCGGGATCCTGCTCGTCGAGCACGACATGAGCCTGGTCATGAGCACCTGCCATGACATCCACGTGCTGGACTTCGGCGAGGTGATCGCCACCGGCACACCCGAGGAGATCCAGGCCGACGAACGGGTCCAGCACGCCTATCTGGGCAACGACGAGGCCGCCCACGCGAAGGTCGCCACCCGGGACCTGGCCACCGAGGAGATCCCCCTGCTCGACGTGCGTGAGGTGCGGGCCGGCTACGGCGACTTCGACGTCCTCGACGGGGTCAGCTTCTCGGTCCGCACCGGCGAGGTGTTCGCCGTTCTCGGCCCCAACGGGGCCGGGAAGTCCACCACGCTCAAGGTCATCAGCGGCCTCCTGGCGCCGACCTCGGGCACGGTGGCCATCTGTGGACGGGCCGTCACCGGAGCCGACCCGGACGAGCTGTCCCGAGCCGGGCTGTGCCTGGTCCCGGAGGGCAAGGGCATCTTCCCGAACCTCACCGTCGCCGAGAACCTCGAGATGGCCACCTTCACCGGAACGAGCCATGCCGACGTGGAGGAGCGGGCCTACTCTCGGTTCCCCCGCCTGGCCGAGCGCCGCAGCCAGGTGGCGGGCACGCTGTCGGGCGGTGAGCAGCAGATGCTCTCCATGGCCCGGGCGCTGGCGACCGACCCCAGCCTCCTCCTGCTCGACGAGCTGTCCATGGGCCTGGCCCCGATCATCGTGCAGGGTCTGTACGAGCAGGTGGCCGCGATCGCTCGGGAGGGCCTGTCGATCGTGGTGGTGGAGCAGTTCGCCCACGAGGTCCTCGGGGTGGCGGACACCGCGGCCATCATGTTGAACGGCAGGGTGCGCCGGGTCGGCCCTCCCGAACAGATCGCCGACGAACTGACCGAGGCCTACCTGGCCGGCTCGACCGGCTGACTGAGCGAGCGGAGCGCAGCGGGGCCCAGCGGCCCGGCGGCGCAGCCGCCAAGAGCGACGACGAAACATCGACACCGAAGGGGAGCACAGCACCATGAGCGAGCAGTCGGCATCGGCCGGGCGACGCGAGCAGTTCGAGGAGGAGATCGCCGCGGTACGGATCCGCACCAGCAAGGCCGAGGCCGAGCACCGGTTCGCCCTGATCGGACTGATCGCGCTCGTCGCCGGCGTGGTCATCGCCCTGATGGCCTACATCGCCTCGGGCGGCCAGAGCGACACCCGGGACGTCATCTCCAGCGTGATCCTGGCGCTGGTCGGGGTCAGCGTGTCGATCCTCGGCGCCGCGCTCTTCCTGCGCTACTCCCTGGCCCGCTTCCTGCGGTTCTGGCTCCTGCGTCTCATCTACGAACAGCAGGACGCCACGAAGTAGGGCCCCACACCTCGAACTGGCGCCCGATTGCGGCGCCATCACTCCTCAACCGGGCGCCAGAACCGTCGTTGCGCTACAGGATCGCGCCGTCGCCCTTGAGGGCGGCCAGCTTCTCCCAGTCCATGCCCATGCCGAGGAGGATCTCCTCGGTGTGCTGGCCGTGCTCGGGATGGGTGGTGAGGGCGGGGGAGACCTGGTCGAACTGGACCGGGGAGGCCACGAGGGCGAAGTCGACGCCTTCGGGCGTGGTGAGGCGGGGCAGGTAGCCGTTGGCGACGGCCTGCGGGTCGTCGTGGAGCTCGAGGGCGGACTGCATCGGGGCCCAGACGCCCTCCATGGTTTCCAGCTTCTCCTTCCACTCCTCGAGGGTGAACTTGGCGAACTCCTCGTCGAGGATGGCGATGCAGGCCTCCCGGTGCTCGAAGCGGGAGGCCCCGTCGGCGAACCGGGGATCTTCGATCAGGTCCTCCCGCCCGATGTGGGTGCACACGTCGGCCCAGAAGAGGTCGGCCTGGAGCATGTTGAGCAGCAGCCAGCGTCCGTCCTTGGTCTGATAGGGGTTGACCAACGGGTTGAACATGGACTTGCGGGTGAAGGACGGGAGACCCGACCCGCCGCCGGCGCCCTCGAGGAGCTTGCTGGACACGATGTCGGGGCCGAGGACCCACATGGCCGTGCCCAACAGCGAGATGTCCACGATCGGGCCCTCGCCGGTCCGCTCCTTCTGGAGGAGGCCCGCAGCGATCCCCCCGGCGATGGTCATGGCCCCGATGGAGTCGCCGAAGGCGGCCTTCTGCATGACCGGCGACTCGGCGTCGGCCGGGGTGATGGCGTGGGCGATGCCGCCCCGGGACCAGAACGAGGCGGCGTCGTAGCCACCCTTGTCGGCGTCGGGGCCCTCGGGTCCCTGGCCGGTGCCCCGGGCGTAGACGATGGCGGGGTTGACCGCCTTGATGTCCTCCACGTCGATCTTCAGCCGCCGTCGGGCCGGACCCAGGAAGTTGGTCAGGAACACGTCGGCGTCCCGCACCAGGTCATAGAGGACCTCCCGACCACCGTCGGTGGCCAGGTCGATGCCGATGCTCTTCTTCCCCCGGTTGGACTGCTCCATCATGAAGTTCACGCCGCCGGTGTCGGGCACCAGCCCGGAGGTGAACAGGGCGCGCTGGGGGTCACCGGTCTCGGGGTGTTCGACCTTGATGACGTCCGCGCCCCAGTCGGCCAGGATCGCCCCTGCGGCAGGTACGAACCACCAGATCGCGACCTCCACGACCTTCACCCCGTCCAGCGGACCCCGCATCTCGTTCCCCCCGTGTGTCGGCCTCGCGACCGTAGTGCGCGCCGGCACTAGGTTGGGCCGGGTGAGCACTCTGACCAGCCGCGACCTGTCCAGCCCGTACCTGTCCGGCAGCTACGAGCCCGTGCAGGACGAGATCACCGCCGATCTCGCCGTCGTCGCCGGGGCGTTGCCCGCCGACCTGGCCGGCTGCTTCCTGCGCAACGGTAGCAACCCCCGCTTCGAACCGAAGGGCCGGTACCACTGGTTCGACGGGGACGGGATGATCCATGGTGTCCAGCTCGGCAACGGGACGGCCACCTACCGCAACCGCTATGTCCGGACCGCGGGGTTGGCCGCCGACGAGGCGGCGGGGGAGGGCCTGACGACCGGCATCCTCGAACAGCCCGACCTGACCCGGCCCGGCGGCCCCTGGAAGGACACGGCCAACACGGACCTGGTGTTCCACGCGGGCCAGCTCCTGGCCGTCTGGTGGCTCGGCGGTGATCCCCACGTCATCAGGCTCCCGGACCTGGAAACCCTCGGGGTGCAGACCTACGGGGGCCAGCGCCGGTCCGGCCTGTCGGCGCACCCGAAGGTCGATCCGGTCAGCGGCGACCTGATCTGGTTCGACTACCAGCCGATCCCGCCCTACCTCACCTACGGGGTCGTCTCCGCCGAGGGTGAGCTGGTCCACCAGGCCGAGATCACCCTCGGGGGCCCCCGCCTCCAGCACGACATCGCCATCACCGAGCGGTACTCGGTCCTGATGGACATGTCGATGATGTGGGACCCCGAGGCTCTGGCCGCAGGTCGGGTCCGCCTCGGCTTCTTCCCGGACAAGCCCACCCGCTTCGGGATCATCCCCCGGTTCGGCGCCGACGCCGACGTGACGTGGTTCGACGCCGAGGCCATGTTCATGTACCACACCGTCAACGCCTGGGAGGAGGGGGACGAGGTGGTGCTGGTGGGCTGCCGCATCGATCAGCCCTTCGCCGACGGCACCGTCGAGGACACGGCCCCGACCATCGCCTCGCTGCGCCTGGCCCCCAACTTCTGGGAGTGGCGCTTCGACCTGCGCACGGGCACGACCCGGGAGCGTCGGTTGGACGACGTCATGGCCGAGTTCCCCCGGATGGACAACCGCCGTCTCGGGCGGCCGACGCGCTACTCGTACCACCAGGTCTGTGCCCCCCGGCCCACCCTCCAGTTCGAGGGGGTCACCAAGTACGACTACGGCGACGGGTGCGCGGCCGAGACCCACCACTACCCCCACGGTTGGTTCGGGGGCGAAACGGTGTTCGCCCCCCGGGACGGGGCCGACGGCGAGGACGACGGCTACCTGATCACCTTCGTCGCCGAGGAGGCCACGGGGGACTCCGAGCTGTACGTGCTCGACGCCCGGCGCCCGGCCGACGAGCCCGTGTGCCGACTGGCGGTGCCCCAGCGGGTTCCGACGGGCTACCACACGTGGTGGGTGGACGAGGCGGCGGTGGCGGACCAACGTGGTCTCTGAGCCGGTCTTCGTCCTGGGCGGGGCCCAGACCGACTTCGCCCGCAACCTGACCCGCGAGGGGACGTCGCTGGCCGAGCTCTGCGCGGAGGCCACGCAGGCCGGCCTTGCCGCGGCGGGGGTCGATGCGGCCGAGATCGAGGTGGGTCACGTCGGCAACTTCGCCGGCGAGCTGTTCTGCGGCCAGGGTCACCTCGGCGGCCTGCTGGTGGAGGCCGATCCCGCCTTGGCCGGCCTGCCCACGATGCGGCACGAGTCGGCCTGCGCGTCGGGGAGCATGGCGGTGCTGGCGGCCATGGCCGACATCGAGGCGGGGCGCTACGGGTGTGCCCTGGTGCTGGGTGTCGAGATGATGCGGACCACCGACCCCCGCACCGTCCAGCAGCACCTCGGGGCGGCGGCCTGGGTGCCCCGCGAGACCGACGGGGTCGAGTACCCGTGGCCCTCCCTGTTCGGCGAGTTGGGCGACGAGTACGAGCGCCGGTACGGCCTGGACCCGGATCACCTGGCCGAGATCGCCCGGATCAACTTCGCCAACGCCAAGCGGAACCCGAACGCCCAGGCCCGGGACTGGCACTTCGAGGACGCCGACTTCGATCGGGACTCGGCCAGGAACCCGGTCATCGCCGGCCGCATCCGGCGCCAGGACTGCTCCCAGGTGACCGACGGTGCCGCAGCGCTGGTGGTGGCGGGGGAGCAGTTCGCCACCCAGTGGGCCACCCGTCACGACCGGTCGCTCGACGACACGACCCGGCTCGCCGGCTGGGGCCACCGCACGGCCCGCATGGCGCTGGTCGACAAGCTGGCCGACAGCAAGGACGATCCGTACGTGGCCCCCTTCGTGCGCCAGACGGTGCTGGACGCCTTTGCGCGGGCCGGTGTGGCCGACGCGAGTGAGCTGGACGCGGTGGAGGTCCACGACTGCTTCACCACCACCGAGTACCTGGCCATCGACCACCTGGGTCTCACCGCCCCGGGTGAGAGCTGGCGGGCGGTCGAGGACGGGACGATCGGGCCTGCCGGCGCCGTACCGGTGAACCCCAGCGGTGGTCTGATCGGCGGGGGCCACCCGGTGGGCGCCACGGGCGTGCGCATGGTCCTCGATGCCACCAGGCAGGTCACCGGAACCGCCGCCGACTACCAGGTCGGCGGCGCTCAGACCGTCGCGACCCTCAATCTCGGCGGCAGCGCGACCACCAGCGCCGCCTTCGTCCTCACCACAGGAGCAGCATGAGCGAGATCCGGCCGTTCGACATCACGGTGGCCGAAGAGGTCCTGGTGGACCTCCATGACCGGCTGGGCCGAACCCGCTGGCCCGACCAGATCCCCGACACGGGGTGGGAGTACGGCACGAACCTGGCCTACCTGCAGGAGCTGTGTGCCTACTGGCGGGACGAGTACGACTGGCGCACCCACGAGGCCCGGCTGCAGGCCTGGGACCACTTCGCCACGGAGATCGACGGCCAGCGGATCCACTTCATCCATGCCCCGTCGCCGGTCGAGGGCGCCCGCCCGCTTCTCCTCAGCCATGGCTGGCCCGGGTCGGTGGTGGAGTTCCTCTCCGTCATCGATCCGCTGCGGGACCCCGAGGCCCACGGCGGCTCGGCCGAGGACGCCTTCCACGTGGTGGCCCCGTCCCTGCCCGGCTACGCCTGGTCGGGCCCGACCACCGACCGGGGCTGGGACCCCAAGCGCATCGCCCTGGCGTTCGTCGCCCTCATGGACCGGCTCGGCTATGACGGCTATCTCGCCCAGGGCGGGGACTGGGGCTCGATGATCTCCACCCAGATCGGCCTGCTGGACCCCGACCACTGCGCGGGCATCCACCTCAACATGCTCATCGCCGTGCCCGGCCCCGATGACGTCCTGACCGAGGAGGAGCAGTCGGCCATGGCCGACGCCATGACGATCATGGGTGACGGCGCCGGCTACCAGGCGATCCAGGGCACCCGCCCCCAGACGCTCGGCTACGGGCTCCACGACTCCCCCGCGGGTCTGGCCGGGTGGATCGCCGAGAAGTTCCACGCCTGGACCGACAACGACGGGACCATCGAATCGGCGGTGTCCCGCGACGACCTGCTCACCAACATCACCACCTACTGGGTGACGGGCACGATCAACTCCTCGACCCGGCTCTACTACGAGGCCAAGAAGTCCGGCCTGTTCGGCCTGCAGGGCGCCAAGGTCGAGGTGCCGAGCGCCGGTGCCGTCTTCCCCGGGGAGATCCTGCGGGCCTCCCGGCGCTTCGCCGAGCGGATCTACAACATCCAGCACTGGTCCACCTTCGACCGCGGCGGGCACTTCGCCACTCTCGAGGAGCCCGATCTGGTCGTCGAGGACATCCGGGCCTTCGGCCGACTGCTGTGACCGGTCCTGTCGGCTACGAGCAGGCGGGGCCCGTGGTGACGATCACCTACGACCGCCCGGAGGTGCTCAACGCCATCAACGGGCCGATGCGGGAGGGGCTGAACGCGGCATGGGAGCGGTTCCGGGACGACCAGGACGCCTGGGTGGCGATCGTGACGGGCGCGGGCCGGGCCTTCTGTGCGGGGGCCGATCTGAAGGACGGCGCCGGCTCGGTGGGCACCTGGTCGGGGACGTTCTGGGAGATACCCACCCTCAACTCCTTCGAGAGCGGATGGGAGATCTTCAAGCCGACCATCGCCGCGGTGAACGGGCCGTGCATCGGCTACGGCCTGACGGCCGCGGCGGCCTGTGACTTCGTGATCGCCGCCGAGTCGGCCACCTTCGCCTTCCCCGAGGTGCGCATCGGCGTGCCGACCATCGTGAGTGCCCTACGCCTGCCGCCGAAGCTGGGCTGGCAGCACGCCATGGAGTTGCTCCTCCTCGGCGAGCCCATCGACGCGGCCCGGGCGCTCGAGATCGGCCTGGCCTGGAAGGTGGTGCCCGACGACCGGCTCCTCGAGGAGGCCCGGGACCTGGCCGCCCGTCTGTGCCGGGGTGCCCCGTTGGCCCAGCGGGCCGTGAAGGAGGTCGCCTGGCGCGGTCAGGAGCTGGCCTGGACCGACGCCGTCCGCTTCGGCGAGACCATGCGCCGCGTCGCCGGCGCCACCGACGACGCGGCGGAGGGTCGGGCCGCGTTCGCCGAGGGCCGCGATCCAGAGTGGCGGGGCCGGTGACCTCGTGGGTGGTCAGGCGTCGGTGCGCCAGCGGTGCAGCATCGTGACGAAGGTGGCGCGGTTGACGGGGCGGCCGGGGCGGAAGGTGTTGTCGCTGTGGCCGCCCATGATCGCCCGCTGCGGACCGGCACCGTCAGGGTCGCGCCCGACCCAACGCACGGCTCGCCGAAGCCCGATCGGTGTTGCCGCGTCGGTCAGGTCGTGGTCGAAGGCGGGCCCCCGCACGTCGGGGGACCCGGCCGCGGTGTAGAGCAGCCGGGCGGCCTGGCCTCGGGTGAGGGTCCGATTCGCCTGGCTGAGAGGGGCCACCCGGTGGGGTGGGCCGGTCCGACGGGTCTGGAGCACCGCGTTGGCGCGGGTGATCCCCCGGCCAGGGTAGAAGCGCCGGTCGGGCCGGTCGTTGTAGCCGGCGACCACGTCGCCGCGCCAGGCCCAGCGGACGGCGGCGTCGGCCCAGGGGAACACGTCGGTGAAGGGATGGGGTGGGTTGCGGTGGTAGGCGAACGGGTGGTCCGGGTTCACCCGTGGGCGCTCGGTCGAGGAGAAGTTGACCTTCTCGATGTACAGGGAGCGGCGCCCGCCGTTGCTGTAGCCGACCACGTTCGGCGGTCGGGACCAGCCGTGGTAGGCCATCCAGTTGCGGCCGCCGTGGTCGGTGAAGAACGCGGCGCCACCGGGGCCGAAGGCGTTGTCGGTGGTGTCGTGCCACGGGCGCTGGGTCGTCTGCTTCACGCAGGGCCCCAGGGCCGTGCGGCAGCGGGCGAAGCCGGTGGCGTAGTTGCGGGACTCGAACCAGTTGGCGGCGTAGAACAACCGGTGGCCCGCGCCCCGCTGGGGGGCGCGGGTCATGGCCGGGTTCTCGATCAGCGGCCGCTCCCAGGCCCGGTCGTAGGTGAGCAGGCGGGTCGGCCCGCGGCCCATCAGCTCCTCGTCGAGGTTGAGCCGTTGACCCCAGAGCGACACCCCCAGTCCGCAGCAGTTGCCGTCGTTCTTCCAGTAGAGGTACCGGCGGCCGTCGCGGTCCTGGAACACGTAGGCGTCGATCGAGCCCCCGAGCCGCCGCTGGCAGACCAGCGGGCCGCGGCGCCGGTCCCGGAACGGCCCCCTGGGGCCGTTGGCCCGGGCCCGCCCGATGCACTGGCGACCGGTCGCCCGCTCGGTGGCGGTGTAGAAGAGGGTGTAGCCGTTGCGGTCGCGGTAGACCGACGGGGCCCAGGTCCGCCCCGGCGTGACCCAGGCCGGCAGGTTCGGGAAGGCGTCGACCTGATCGTCCCAATCCCGCAGGTTGGGGGACCGCAGGACCGGAACGTGCAGCAGCCCGCCCCATGGCCCGGTCCGATTCGTGCTGTAGGCGTAGTAGCGGTTGCCGACCCGGAGGACGTGGGGGTCCGGGGTGTCGGCGAAGTAGGTGGTGCTCCGACCGGGGCTGGCTCCGGCCGGCCCCTCCGACGGTGCGGCCACGACCATCGTGCCCGCGACGAGGACCAGGACGAGCCCGGCGCGTCTCACGCGCACGGCTTTCCGGCGTAGGCGGTGACCGGTCCGAGGGCCCGGGGCAGGTTGCTCTCGATGACCCAGTCCGCGATGCCGTCCCCGGTCAGGTCCCACCGGGGCACGATGGTCGCCTGGTCATAGGGGACCGAGGGCTGGTCGAAGGCCTGGCCGGATGGGTCCGCGGGCACGACCGGCGGGCTGCGCCATCCCTGGACCTCGGTGCCGATGGCGCGCTGGGCCACGCTGACCGAGGCGGACTCGGCGCCGGCGCCGACCACCACCGAGGCGGTCCCGTCGTCGACGACCAGCAGGTCGAGGAGGCCGTCACCGGTCACGTCGGCCACGCCGGCCGGGACGGGCGCGGCCAGGCCGTCCTCCACCGATTCCGGCGACGGTGGCCCGGCCTCGGTCGGCTGCTCGAGGTACGGGTCGCCACCGGGCTCCACCGGCTGACCGGGTTGACCGGTGAAGTCCGAGCGGATGCCGGTGACGGTGAGTGAGCCGTCGGTCCAGGTCACCACGATGGCGCCGGCCTCCTGGTCGAAGCCGAGGGTGTCGGGCGCACCGTCGGCGTCCCAGTCGAAGCCCTCCTGGGGCGGCTCGACCCAGTCCTGAGGACGGGGCGTCGGGGGCACGAAGAGCGCTCCCGCTTCGGTGGTCAGCGGCCCCGACGGACCCGGGTCGACGCGGCAGGCCGTGGCCGCGGCGGTGACCGCGGTGCCGTCGTCGTCCCCGCACCCGACCAGGCCGAGCACGAGGACGGCCAGGCCCAGAGCCGTCGCCGCCGTCTGCTGCATGGGTTTCAGGCTACGACAGTGGCCGCCCCCTGGCCACGCTCTGCGTTCAGTGTCTCACCCCGCGACGTCGGCACCGTCGGTGAGGCCGTACTTGGGAAAGGCGCCGAACACGCCGTACTCGTGCATGCCGTAGCCCACCGGGCCGTCGGAGCGCTCGAAGCGGGCCACCTGCTCGTTGAGGGAGTACCAGGCCCAGGTGTCGAGCTGGGCCATGTCGTGCTCGACGTACTGGGTGACGAGGTCGCCCTGGTGCATGCCGTGGCGCCAGTCGTCCTCCACCCCGTAGCCGGTGCCGATGGCCACGTACGCGTTGACCAGGGGGTTGACCGTGACCGAGAAGCCGCCGCCGGGGGCATCGGGGAAGGACAGCGTGGAGGGCGTGTCGATCCGACGCGTCCCGCTGACCAGCGTGTGCTCGTACTCGGGTCGGCCGAGGGGTTCGGGCTCCCGGGTGGGGTCGTTCCAGACCCGGATCGACTCCTCGAGGGTCCGGGTGCCGTCGGGCTCCTCCTGGCAGATGTAGAAGATCTGGTGGTCCTCGAACTGCATGGGGGCGTAGTTCCAGAGGCCGACCATCTGGCCCGTCTCGCCCCGGATGCCGGGCGGCTCGGCCTCGCCGACGGGGCGCACACCCCAGGAGCGGTCCCGCATGCCCCACCATGTCCCGGGCTCGACGGTGAAGGACTCGCCGTCGACCTCGAGGGTGCCCGTCCAGCGGCCGTTCTGGCAGAAGCGGGCGGTGTCGAAGACCAGGCGCCCGAACTTGCGGATGAGCTGCTTGGGCTCCTCGAAGGCGGCGTGGGCCCCCTCGAAGGTCATGTCCAGCGCGAGGGGGTGCTCGGTGGGCTCGAGCACGAAGCGGATCTGGCGCAGGGGCTCGACCACCTCCACCCGCAAGGGGCCGGTGGTCAGGTCCATGCGGTCGTCGAGGACCCGGCTCGAGCGCACGACCCGGTGCTTGTCGCCTCGGCGCACGACCGCGAAGGCGTCCTGGGTGCCGAGGTTGGGGTACAGGCCCAGGCCGAGCACCAGGAACAGGTCACCCGAGCAGTTGTGGGCGTTGAAGTAGTACCGGTCATAGAAGTTGCGGTCGCTGGTACCGACGTGGCGGACGGGCTCGGCCACCTGGTGGATCGGGTAGTCGTCTCCGGAGGTCAGCATGCGGCGAGACTACGTTGCGGGCATGGGACGACTGGACGGCCGAGTGGCCATCATCACGGGGGCCGGCGGCGGGATCGGCTTCGAGTACGCGAAGCGCTTCCTCGGCGAGGGGGCCAGGGTGGCCATCGCCGAGGTGGACCAGGACCGGTGCGGGTCGGCGGCCGAGGAGCTGTCCGCCCTCGGCGACGTCGAGCCCGTGCCCACCGACATCGCCGACGAGGCCTCGGTCCAGGCGTCGGTCGACGCCGCACAGGAGCGCTTCGGCCGGGTCGACGTGCTGGTCAACAACGCCGCCGTCTACGGCAACCTCGACACCGGCGACCAGAGCCTCGACTACCTCAGGACCGTGTTCGACGTGAACCTGCACGGCCAGTGGCTGATGGCCCGCGCCGTGGCCCCGGCCATGGTGGAGCAGGGAAGCGGCAGCATCGTCAACATCGCCTCGATCGCGGCCTACCTGCACCAGATCAACGCCTTCGACCCCGAGTTCAACGGGGTCGGCAACTACGCCTACGCCCAGAGCAAGTGGGGCGTCATCGGCCTCACCCATCACCTGGCCGGCCAACTCGGTCAGTTCGGGGTGCGGGTGAACTGCATCGCCCCGGGCCTGACGATGACCGAGGCCACCAAGACCACGGTACCGGACTTCGCCATGCCCTTCTTCGAGCAGCTCAGCCCCATGAAGCGCAACGTCGAGCCCGACCAGCTCACCGGGGCCGCCCTCTTCTTCGCCTCCGACGACGCCGCTCTGGTCAACGGCCAGATCCTCTGCGTCGACGGCGGCACCGTCATGCCCACCTAGCCCGAAATTGCGTTCGATACGGCTGCTGTACGACCTCAACGAACGCAATTTCAGCGAGCGGGCGACTGCCTTCTTGTCCCCGACGATGGGCGGCCCGAAACCCGCTCCATTCGTTGCCGTCGGCTTCTTCGGCCCGACAGCCTCGGCCGGCCTCGGTGGCTCAGGTGAAGTCCGCCATGGGGGGGAGGCGGCGGGCGATCTGGGCGTCGGTGTGGACGCGGAGCTGGTCGGCGTAGTCGTCGTTGGTGGGGATGAGGAAGTCCCCGGCCTGCACTCCGGCCACGACGCGGTCGGCCACCTCCGCCGGGTCCGCCCCCTGGGTCGAGGTGAGCTCCACCAGTGCCCCCTCGACGAAGGTCACGTCGTCGCCCCCCTTGGCGGGCAGATCGCCGGGCCGGTTGCGGCCGGACTCGCCGATGCGGGTGTTGACCGAGCCGGGGCACAGCGCCGACACGCCGATGGGGACACCCGAGGCCTGGAGGTCGTGGGCCAGGGACTCGGCCACCGCGTAGGCCCCGAACTTGGAGGCCTGGTAGGGGCCCGAGAACGCGGCGCAGGCCAGGCCCGCCATCGACGAGGTCACCACCACATGGCCCTCGTCGCCGGAAGCGATCATGCGGGGGACGAAGGACTTCACCGTGTGGATGACACCCCAGAGGTTGACGCCCAGCACCCACTGCCAGTCCTCGACGCTGCGTTCCCAGCTGATGCCGCCCTGGAAGACCCCGGCGTTGGCACACACCAGGTGCGCTCCGCCGAACCGCCCGTAGGTGGTGGCGGCCAGGGCCTCCACCGCGTCGGGGTCGCTGACGTCACAGACCACCGGGAGCGCGTCGGTCCCCGCCACGGTCGCCTCGATGGCCGGCCGTTCCACGTCCGCCGCCACCACCTGCATTCCGCCACCGAGGAACCGCCGGGCCAACGCGCGGCCGATCCCCGATCCGGCCCCGGTGACCACCGCGACCCTGCCCTCGAGTTGTTCCATCGTCAACCCCTCGTCTTCCCGGTGGTCGGCTTCCTCGTCCCGGCACCGGACTCGGCCACCAGAACGGATCGCTCCTTCAGCGGGCGCGTTCCAGGCAGGGCTCGAGGGCCTCGATGCCGACCTTGAAGTCGTCGGGGCCGGCGCCGAACACCATGCCGATCACCCGGTCGACGCCGGCGTCCCGGTACTGGTCCACCATGTCGGGGGTGAGCGGGTGCAGGTAGGGGCAGACGCTGACCTGCACGTCGGCCCGGGTGCGACCGTTCTGCTCGAGCAGGTCGTCGAGACGGGCCAGTGCGGCGGGCACGTCCTCGGGCAGGCGGTTGAACGTGTACCAGCCGTCACCGAGACGGGCGGCTCGTCCGATGGCGGCGTCGGACTCGCCGCCGATGTGGATCGGCAACCTGGCCTGCGTCGGCTTCGGGTACATGCGGGCCTTGTCGAGCTCGTAGAACTCGCCGGAGAACGACGACACGTCCTCGGTCCACAGCGAGCGCATCACCGCGATGTACTCGTCGGTCCGCTGGCCCCGCCGGGGCCAGGACACGTCGACCGCGGCGTACTCCTCCTGGCACCAGCCCACGCCGATGCCGAGGTCCATGCGCCCGCCGGAGAGCCAGTCGACGTTGGCCGCCTCCTTGGCGGTGTACACGGGGTTGCGCTGGGGCAGGAGGAGGATCCCCGTGCCCAGCCGGATGGTCGAGGTCTGTCCCGCCAGGAAGGCGAGGGTCGACAGCGGCTCGAGGATGCCCGAGTCCGCCGTGGCCGGGAACCGGCCGTTCTCGTCGTAGGGGTAGTCCGGCGCGTACTCGTCGAAGAGCACGACGTGTTCGGCCACCCAGAGCGACTCCACGCCGTGGGCCTCGGCCTCCTGGCCGAGAGCGACGAGGCCGTCGGTTGTCACGTAGGGCGCCGCGAGTGCGGCGAACAGGCCGAAGTCCATGCGTTCAGTACCCCCTGCTGATGGCTGTCGACAGATGTGTCAGAACTGGTTGATGGCCTTGTCCTCGAGGTAGGCGGCCAGGCCCTCGGGTCCCGCTTCCCGGCCCACACCGGAGTCCTTGAACCCCCCGAAGGGGGCGCAGGGCTCGATCATGAAGCCGTTGACGTTGAAGTTCCCCGTGCGGACGCGGCGGGCGATGTCCAGCCCCGCGTCGGCATCGCCGGTCCACACCGAGCCCGACAGGCCGTAGTCGGAGTCGTTGGCGATGCGCACGGCGTCATCGATGTCGTCGTAGGGGATGGCCGCCAGCACCGGTCCGAAGATCTCCTCCTGGGCGATGCGCATGTCGTTGGTCACCTTGGCGAACAGCGTGGGCTCGACGTACCAGCCCGTGTCCTGGCCGGCGGGTCGGCCGCCGCCGACCACGACCTCGGCGCCCTCCTCCTGGCCCGCCACGATGTACTTCTCGACCCGATCCCGCTGCCGCTCGGCCACCAGGGGGCCGATCTCGGTGTCCAGCTCGGCGGGATCGCCCACCTTCATCTTCTCGAGGCGGCCGGCGATGCCGTTGACGACCTCGTCGTAGCGGTCCCGGCTGGCCAGGATCCGGGTCTGGGCGACACAGGCCTGGCCGTTGTTCATCAGGGCGCTCATGCCGAGCATCTGGTCGAGGGTGGCGTCGAGGTCGGCGTCGTCACAGATGATGGCCGCGGACTTGCCACCCAGCTCGAGGGTGCAGCGCTTGAGCTGTTCGCCGCAGATCGAGGCGATCCTGCGCCCGGCCCCCGTGCTGCCGGTGAACGCGATCTTGTCCACGCCCGGGTGGCGCACGAGGTGCTCACCGACTTCTCTGCCGGCGGCGACGATGTTGAGCACGCCCTTGGGCAGGCCGGCCTCCTCGAGGGCCTCGGCCATGAGGTAGGCGTCGAGCGGCGTCTCCGGTGAGGGCTTGAGCACCATGGTGCAGCCCGCCGCCAGCGCGGGGGCGACCTTGAGCATGCCCACGAAGAGCGGGACGTTCCAGGGCACGATCGCCCCGACGACGCCCACCGGTTCCCGGCGGACGATGACCTTGGCCATCATCCCCTGCCGCTCCTCCTCGAAGGGGAACTCCCGGGCGAGGTTCGTGAAGTAGTCGAGGACCATCAACGTGGCCCCGACCTGGCCGAGGTGGCTGAACATCAGCGGTGAACCGTTTTCGGCGGTGATGGTCTGGGCCAGGTCCTCGGCCTTGGCGGTCAGGGTGCCCATGAACGCGGCCAGGAGGTCGGCCCGCTCGGCCGGTCCCATCGCGGCCCAGGGGCTGTCGGTGAGCGCGGCCCCGGCGGCGGTCACGGCCTTGTCGACATCGGCTTCGGACGCGTGGGGGACGGTGGCGATGACCTCCTCGGTGTGGGGCGAGATCACCTCGATCCTCTCGCCGCCGGCCGGGGTGACCCACTCGCCACCGATCCAGAGCGTGTCGCGGTCCTGGACGCCGTTGATGCTCACCGATTCCCCTTTGAGTCAGCGACCAGCCGGTCGCCCTGCCGGAACATCTGACACCCTGTCAGATTCGGGACCGGCGAGAAAGCCCGCGTAGTGTCCGCACCATGGGAGATCGCCCGTTCACCTTCGCGGACACCTTCGAGGTGGTGGCCGACACCGTCCCCGACCACACGGCCATCGTCACCGAGGAGCGTCGGCTCAGCTATGCCGAGGTCGACCAGCGGGCGACGCGCCTGGCGCATGCGTTGGCCGATCGGGGCGTGGAGGCGGGGGATCACATCGGCCTCTACCTCTTCAACGGCACCGAGTACATCGAGGCCATGCTGGCGGCCTGGAAGATCCGGGCCGTGCCGGTCAACGTCAACTACCGGTACGTGGAAGAGGAGCTGGTCTACCTCTTCGACGACGCCGACCTGGTCGCGGTCGTCCACCACCAGGAGTTCACCCCCACGCTGGCCGCCGTGGTGGACCAGGTCCCGGGGGTCCACACCTTCCTCTGCGTGGCCGACGACTCGGGGGCGGACCGGGGCGGCTTGGAGACCGAGGACTACGAGGCCACCCTCGCCGCGTCGTCCGCCGAGCGGGACTTCCCCGAGCGCTCCGGTGATGACCTCTACGTCCTCTACACGGGCGGTACCACGGGCATGCCCAAGGGGGTGATGTGGCGCCAGGAGGACATCTTCTACGCCGCGATGGACATCTCGGCGATGGGCCTCGGTGAGGCGCCCGACACGCCAGAGGACCTCGCGGACCGGGTCAAGGAGACGGCGGGGACCCTGACGATGGCCACGGCCGCCCCGCTGATGCACGGGGCGGCCCAGTGGGCGGCCTTCATCTGCTTCCACCAGGGCAACACCCTGGTCCTGGCCTCCTCCCGCAAGTTCGACCCGGCGGGCATCTGGCGGATGGTCGAGCAGGAGAAGGTGACGACGATGACCGTGGTGGGAGACGCCATGGCCCGACCCCTGGCCGACGAGCTGGAGGCCAACCCCGACGGGTACGACCTGTCCCACTTCTTCGCCCTCGGTTCGGGTGGGGCCATCCTGTCGGCCGGCGTGAAGGAGCAGTTCACCCGGGTCCGGCCCGATCTGATCATCACCGACGCGTTCGGCGCCTCCGAGACCGGGGCCAACGGCGGTGGCATCGGCATGTCCGACGAGGGCCACCCGCGGTTCGCGGTCAACGACTCGACCGCGGTGCTCGACGAGGACCATCGGCCCGTCGAGCCCGGCTCCGGGGTCAAGGGGATGCTGGCCCGCTCCGGGCGGATCCCGCTCGGCTACTACAAGGACGAGGAGAAGACGGCCCGGACCTTCGTCCACGACCCCGACGGAAGGCGTTGGGTCATCCCCGGTGACTTCGCCACCGTGGAGTCCGACGGCGCCATCACGCTGTTCGGGCGAGGCTCGGTCAGCATCAACTCCGGGGGCGAGAAGATCTTCCCCGAGGAGGTCGAGGCCGCCCTCAAGAGCCATCCAGCCGTGTTCGACGCCATCGTCGTGGGGGTCCCCGACGAGCGCTTCGGCCAGCGGGTCGCGGCCGTCGTGGCGCCCCGTCCCGGCGAGGTCCCGACCCTCGAGGAGCTGGCCGAGCACGCCCGCACCAGGATCGCCGGCTACAAGGTCCCCCGCGAGCTGCACCTGGTCGACGCCGTCACCCGCAGCCCCAGCGGCAAGGCCGACTACCGCTGGGCCAAGTCGGTGGCCGACGGCGTGGCCTGAGCGGTCCGCCCGGTTCGCCTCGTCACACGGGTTCGGCGAAGGCCTTCGTCTCGAGGTACTCCTCGAAGCCGGCCACGCCCATCTCTCGGCCCACACCGGACTGCCGGTAACCACCGAAGGGGACGTCCGCGCCGTAGTAGACGCCGCCGTTGATCATGAGCGTGCCCGTGCGGATGCGACGGCCGACGGCCTTGGCCCGCTCGACGTCCGCGGACAGGACCCCGCCCGACAGGCCGTACACGGAGTTGTTGGCGATGCGCACCGCGTCGTCGTCGTCGTCGAAGGGGATCGCCACCAGGACCGGGCCGAAGACCTCCTGCTGCGCGATCGTGTCGTCGGGCTTGACGTCGGCCAGGAGCGTCGGCTCGATGAACCAGCCTCTGTCGAGGTTCTCGGGGCGCTTGCCGCCGGTGACCAGCGTGGCCCCCTCGTCCTGCGCGGTGGCGATGAGGCCCTCGACCCGGTCGCGCTGCACCGAGCTGACCAGCGGGCCCATGAAGTTGCCCGGGTCCGCCGGATCGCCGTACGGCATGGACTCGAGCACCTCCTTGGCGATCTCGACCCCCTCGTCGTAGCGGGACCGGGGGAGCAGCAAGCGGGTCGGGATGGCACAGCCCTGGCCGGCGTGGGTGCACACGGCGAAGGCCGCCGTCCCCGCGGCGGCGCTGAGGTCGCAGTCGTCGAGGGCGACCAGGGCCGACTTCCCGCCGAGCTCGAGGAAGACCTTCTTCACCGTGTCCGCGGCGGCGGCCATGATCCGCTTGCCCACCGCGGTCGAGCCGGTGAAGGTGATCAGGTCGACTCGTGGGTCGGTGGTGATCGCCTCGCCGATGTCGTTCTGGCCCGAGCTGATGACGTTGAGCACGCCCGGCGGGAGGTCGGTGTGCTCGGCCGCCAGCCTCCCGAGGATCAACCCCGACCAGGGTGTCGCCGGGGCCGCCTTGAGGACGACCGTGTTGCCGGCGGCGAGGGCCGGGGCGATCTTGGCCAGGTTGAGTTGATGGGGGAAGTTCCAGGCGGTGATGGCGCCCACCACCCCGACCGGCTCCTTTTCGATCCAGCGATGGGACGGGATGCCCATGGGCTCGGCGTTGCCGAGGTCCTCGGTCCACTCGTAGGACTCCGCCAGGTCGGCGTAGTAGGGCAGGAAGGTGAGGGGCGCATCGAGCTGGGGGCCGTAGGTCAGGGCGACCGGCGTCCCCACCTCGGCCACGGTCATGGCCCGGATCTCCTCGAGGTTCTCGACCATCGCGGCATGGAGTTGGCGCAGGCATCGCACCCGCAGGTCGCGGTCGGTGGCCCAGTCGGTCTCGTCGAAGGCCCGCCGGGCGGCGCCGATGGCCCGGTCGATGTCGCCCACGGAGGCGTCAGCGGCCACCCCCAGCACCTCTTCGGTGGCGGGGTCGACGTTCTCGTAGATCGCACCGTCTTCGGCGGCGACGAGCTCACCGTCGATGTAGAGCCGCTCCTCGTGCCAGATGTCAGCCATGGTGGGTGATCGTACTCAGGCTGCTGGACCCGGCTTCACGGGGACCCAGCCGGGGGCTCGGCGCGGCGCGTGCCGCTTGGGACAGCACCGCGACCACGACGGCGAGGCGCAGCCAACCCGCCGCCGTGGGCGGGAAGCCCTCGCTCTGGGGGACCTCCAACAGCAGGGCCGCGACGGCGGCGAGCCAAGGGACCCGGTCGGGCCGGGCCGTGAGCTCGTGGATCAGGATCCCGAGGACGAGCCCGGCGGTGTAATACCGGTTGGCGGCCGGGTCGATCAGGAGCCGGATGGAGATGGCGGTCATCACGACCTCGGCCCATCGTCCCCGCACGGCGAGCCAGGAGGCGGCCAGTCCACCGGCGAGGATCTGGGTGAGCCGGGTCCAGCTCGGGGTGGTGGCGTCGTCGACGCCCAGGATGCGCAGGGACGAAGACGCCTCGTTCGCGATCGCGAAACGACCGGCGTCCAGGGTCTCGGGCGCCGCCAGCACGAACGGTGCCCAGGACAGGGCCGCCACGGCCAGGGCGAGGGCCACCAGACGGGGCCGGTGCTCGTCGTCCAGGGCGAGGAGGATGGCCACGAACGGGAGGGCCCAGGGTTTGGCGGCGGCGGCGGCGCCGAGGGCCAGGGCGGCCACGACGTTGCGGCCGCGGGCGGCGGCGGCGAGGCCCCCGACGGTCGCGGTCAGGGCGATGCCGTCGTCGATGTGGGCCGTGCGGACCGCGACGTCGCTCCAGACGGCGATGAGCAGGAGGCCCCCCACCACCGTGGCCCGCCGCGAGGCGGTCGGGTCACGGTCGGGCCGGAGGCGCTCGACCAGGTCGCGCAGCGCGGTGGCGCACCAGATCCCGGCGGAGGACAGGACGACCATGGCGGCCCCCGGGCCGAGAGCGACGAGGGGCAGGGCGATGAGGACGCTGAGCGGGCCGAACTGGAACTCCGGGTGGGCGAGGTAGAGGCGGAGGCCGCCGGGATCGTCCCCGGACCCGACGAGCAGGTGCGCGGCGTCCTCGAACCAGGGCCAGGCGGTGGCGTGCCGGAACGGGAGTTGGGCCACGAGCAGGGTGGCGCTGAGCAGGACGAAGGCGGCCAGAGCCGCCCGGTCCTGTCCGGAGCGTGGGGGATCGTCGGTGGATGTGCGCGCTCGGTCATTGTGGACCGTGGCACGGAGCCGGTGCTGAGCCGACCTCAGGTCGTGGTGTCGGTCCCGACGACGCGGCGGCCCGACGCCGAGATAGTTGACTGAGTCATATAAATGGACCTACGGTGCGGGGCGATGGGCGAGCAGGGCTTCGAAGCGATCCGCGGGCCGCTGGGCCGCCTGTTCCGTCTGGGCGCCAGTCGCAAGGTCCACGCCCGCCAGGTCGCGGCCGCCGGTGTGGAGATCACCCAGCCCGGAGCGACGTTGCTGGCCCGCATCGTGGACGACGGCCCGGTCGTCCTCGGCGACCTGTCGGCCGCGGCCGACATGGATCCGGGTGCGGTCAGCCGCCAGGTGAAGACGCTGGAGACCGCCGGGCTCGTCGAGCGCCACGGCCGCGACGACGATGCTCGCATCCGGGTCCTACGGGCCACGGCGGCGGGCCGGCTGGTCCGCGGGCGGATCGCCGAGGTCCAGGACCGGCACATGGCCGATGTGCTCGCCGGCTGGTCCGACGCCGACCGGGCCACCTTCGCCCGCCTCCTCGACCGCTTCGTGTACGACCTCCGGTCGGTCCAGTACCGACCGACCGAGCCCCACAGGAGATCAGCCTGATGAGCATGCCCACCGATGTCGGGGTCATCGACCTCATGATCGGATTCCCGGCGGAGGACGCCCGGCGCCACTACGACTTCATGAAGGCGAACCTCAGGGACGCAGGGTCCGCCGAGATGGAGTTCCCGGCGGAGTACATGTTCAAGGAGGTGCCGAACCACAAGGAGCCCGAGGCCGATGCGGTGGGCATCACCCTCGGCGAGATGGACAAGTACGGGATCGACAAGGGCCTGGTCGGTCTCGGCGCGGAGGTGAGCCAGCGGGCCCTGGTCGAGCACCCGGACCGCTTCGTGGGCTCCATCGAGGTCGATCCCAACGACATCACCAGCGCGGTGCGCCGCATCCGCACGGCGCACGAGGAGCACGGCATCAAGGCCGTCACGACCTTCCCGTCCGGGTGCAACCCACCCGTCCCCGTCAGCGACCGGCGCTACTACCCGATCTACCAGACCTGCATCGACCTCGGCCTGCCGATGATCGCCAACGCGGGCATCGCCGGGCCCCGCCTGCCGAGCCACGTGCAGGACGTCATGCACTTCGACCAGGTCTGTTACGACTTCCCGGAACTGGTGATCGTCATGCGCCACGGGGCCGAGCCCTGGGAGGCGTTGGCGGTGAAGCTCATGCTCAAGTGGCCCGGGCTGCACTACATGACCAGCGCCTTCGCCCCGAAGTACTACCCCGGGGCGATCATCGAGTACGCCAACACGCGGGGCGCGGACAAGGTCATGTACGCCGGCTACTACCCGATGGGCCTCAGCCTCGAGCGCATCTTCACCGAGATGCCCGACGTGCCGTTCCGGGACCACGTCTGGGCCCCGTTCCTGCGCGAGAACGCCGTTCGGGTGTTCAAGCTCGATGGCTGACACCCCCCGCTACACGATCATCTCGGCGGACTGTCACGCCGGGGCCAACCACGAGACCTACCGCGAGCACCTGGACCCCGCCTGGCGGGACGAGTTCGACAGCTGGCGGGGCGGGTACTCCAACCCCTTCCGGGATCTCCAGGGCGACGGCCGCACCCGCAACTGGGACGACGAGCGCCGCATCGCCGAGCAGGAGGTGGACGGGGTCGTCGCGGAGGTCGTCTTCCCGAACACGGTGCCGCCCTTCTTCCCCGCGGGCGCGGTGGTCGCCCGGCCGCCCGAGCCCGGCGAACTGCCCCGCCGCCTGGCCGGGGTCCGGGCTCACAACCGCTGGCTGGTCGACTTCTGCAGTCGCCACCCGGACCGCCGGGCCGGGATCGCCCAGATCTTCCTCAACGACCTGGACGAGGCGATCGCCGACGTCGAGTTCGCCGCGGCGAACGGTTTGCGGGGCGGGGTCCTGCTCCCGGCGGTCCCGCCGGACGCGCCGCACATCGAGCCCGTCTACTCGACCGCCTATGACCCCCTGTGGGCGGCCTGTGCGGACCTCGGCGTCGTGCTCAACCACCACTCCGGCGGGGGCGCACCCGACTACGGCCGCCACGGCGCCGCCGGGATGGTCTGGATCGCCGAGGCCACGTTCTGGTCTCGGCGCACGCTCACCCACCTGCTCCTGGGCGGGGTGTTCGAGCGGTTCCCCGCCCTGAAGCTGGTGCTGACCGAGCAGGGGGCGAGCTGGATCGCGCCCCTGCTGGCCCAGCTCGACGGCTACCACCGGCAGGCGGTCACGACCGGGCGCATCGGCGAGCTCAAGTACGGGCCCGAGGACCTCTTGCCGCTGGCCCCCAGCGAGTACTTCCACCGCAACGTCTACGTGGGTTCCAGCTTCCCGAGCCCGGTGGACGCCGAGGCCCGCCACGACATCGGGGTCAGCCACTACCTCTGGGGCAGCGACTACCCCCACTACGAGGCGTCCTGGCCCTACACCCGCGAGCTGCTGCGCCGTTCCTTCGCCGGAACCGACCCGATGGAACTGCAGCAGGTCCTGGCCGGCAACGCCGCCGCGGTCTACGGGTTCGACCTGGCGGCCCTGGCTCCCCTGGCCGCCGAGTTCGGCCCCACCCATGCCGAGATCGCCGAGCCGCTCGAGACCGTCCCCGCCGATGCCACCAGCCCCGGCTTCCACCGCCCATGACCCCGATCGCGGCCGACGAGCATGGGTGAGGAGAGGTTCGCGGGGCGGCGGGCGCTGGTGACGGGTGCGTCGCGGGGGATCGGGGCGGCGCTGGCCGTGGAGATCGCCCGGCAGGGCGCCGACGTGGCGATCACGGCCCGCACCGCGGATGCCCACCCGACCCTGTCCGGCTCCTTGAAGGAGACCGCTCTCGCCATTGCCGCGCACCGGCGCAACGCCGTTCCCGTCGTCGCCGACCTGACCGATGCGGAGGACCGGGCCCGCATCGTCCCCGAGGCCGAAGCGGGGCTCGGAGGGACGATCGACATCCTGGTCAACAACGCGGCGGCGGCGATCTACCAGCCGCTGGCGGACTATCCACTGAAGCGGCGGCGCCTGCTCTTCGAGGTCAACGTCCACGCCCCGCTCGACCTCGCCCAGGCGGTGCTGCCCGGGATGCTCCAGCGGGCGGAGGGCTGGATCCTCAACCTCTCCTCGGGCAGCGCCCGGCCTCGATCCGGTCCGCCCTTCGAGGCGACGGCCATGGGCTCGACCCTCGGCGTCTACGGCGCCAGCAAGGCCGCGCTCAACCGGCTGACCAACGGGCTGGCCGAGGAGCTCTGGGGGAGCGGCGTGCGGGTCAACACCGTCGAGCCCCGAGCTGCGGTGCACTCCGAAGGCGCCGATGCCCACCTCGGCGACCGGCTCGCCCCCGACCTCTACGAATCGATGGCGGACATGGTCGCCGGCGCCCTGGTGCTGTGTGACTGCGCTCCCGAGGTCACCGGCGGCACCCACGTGAGCCTCGACCTCCTCGGGAGGTGAGCATGGGAGCGGTGCGACGGATCGAGTACGCGGGGTCGGTGCACGACGAGGAGGAGATCGAGGCCGTCCTCTCGGTCCTACGGGGCGGGCCGACGGCGTTGCGCATCGGCCAGCACGTCCGGGGATTCGAACAGGGGGTGGCCGAGCTCTTCGGCAAGGCCCGGGGGATCATGGTCAACTCCGGGTCCTCGGCGCTGTACCTGGCCGTGGAGTTGCTCGACCTACGACCCGGTGACGAGGTCCTGACCTCGCCGCTCACCTTCTCGACCGACATCGCCCCCCTCGTCCGCTCGGGGCTGGTCCCGGTGTTCGTCGACGTCGAGCGGGACACCTACAACCTCGACGTGGCGGGGGTCGAGGCCATGATCGGCCCGAAGACCAGGGCCATCCTGGCGCCGAACCTCATCGGCAACGCCCCCGACTGGGACCGACTGCGGGAGATCGCCGACGCCCACGGACTCCTGGTCGTCGAGGACTCCTGTGACTCGCTGGGCGCCACCCTGCGGGGCGCGCCGACGGGCATCCGGGCCGACATCTCGGTCACCAGCTTCGCCCTGTCCCACATCATCACCGCCGCCGGCACGGGCGGCATGGTCTGTGTCGACGATCCCGCCCTGGCCGACCGGGCGCTGCTCCTACGGCGGTGGGGCCGGCGCTCGGAGGTCCAGCTCTACGGCTCGACCAAGGGCGTCGACAAACGGTTCTTCAGCGAGATCGGCGGTGACCTCGAGTACGACAACCTGTTCATCTTCGACGAGGTCGGGTGGAACTTCGAGCCGTCCGAGATCAGTGCGGCCTTCGGCGAGGTGCAACTCGGCAAGCTGGCCCGGAACCTGGCGGCCCGCCAACGCAACTTCGCCCGTCTCCTCGGTGGCTTCGGCCGCCACCCCGAGGCCTTCGAGCTGCCCCGCACGCTCGACGGTCTGGACACCGCCTGGCACATGTTCCCGCTGCTCATCCGGCCCGACTCGGGCATCCGGCGCCGCGAGTTCCAGGCCCACATGGAGGGTCACGGCGTCGACACCCGCATGGTCTGGACCGGCAACGTCCTGCGCCAGCCGGGCTTCAAGGGCATCGCCCACCGTCAGCCCGATGCCGGCCTCCCCAACGCCGATCGGGTGATGGAGTGGGGTGTGGTCCTGCCCAGCAACCACGGTCTGGGCGACGCCGACGTCGACCACATCGTGGCCACGGCCGACGCCTTCATCGCCCGCCCCTGACCCGAGTCGGTGGGAGCGCGGTTATCGGAGGCATCGTCCTCGGCGCTCGCCCGGCGATTCGCTGACGCGACACCGGTCAGGTGTCGATCGCCGCGCCCATCTGCCGGGTGGTGTCGATCCACTCCTCGACGATGTCGAACACGATGTCCCTGGCGGGGCGGACCTTGTCCATGAGGCCCACGATCTGGCCGACGGGTGAGCCGGACAGGGCGTCGTTCCGGACCCGACTGAAGCGGTGGGCCGCCGGGGCGTAGAGCAGGCCCTGCAGGGGCATCGGCAGGGGGGCCGGCCCCTCCTCGGTCTCCCACGCCTCGGTCCACGCGGTGCGCAGTTGGCGGGCGGGTTTCCCGGTCATGGCCCGGGAGCGCACGGTGTCGCCGTAGCCCGCCTTCAGCAGCTTCTCGACGACCCAGGGCTGGGTGTCGGACTCCGCACAGGTCAGCCAGATGGAGCCGGTCCACGCGCCCTGGGCCCCCAGGGCCATGGCTGCGGCCATCTGCCGACCCCGGCCGATGCCGCCGGCGGCCAGCACCGGGACGTCCGGGCCCACGGCGTCGACCACGTCGGGGATCAGGACCATGGTGGAGATCTCCCCGCAGTGGCCACCGGCCTCGGTGCCCTGGGCCACGAGCACGTCGACGCCCCGCTCGACGTTGCGCTCGGCGTGGCGGGCCGAGCCGCAGAGGGCCCCGACGAGCACCCCGTTGGAGTGGGCGGCCTCGATGACGTAGGGGGGCGGCGGACCGAGGGCGTTCACGATCATCGAGACGGGGTGCTCCAGCACCACGTCGATCTGGCCCGGGCCCTCGACCTCGACGGCCAGCCCCGCGGCCTTGAGCACACCCTCGTCGCCGTCGGGCAGAGGCGGTACCCCGTGCTCGTCGAGGACGTGCTCGACGTACTCCCGGTGCTGGTCGGGGATCATCTCCTGGAGGCTGCCGAGATCGAAGTCCTCGCCCTTGCCCACGAACTTCTCCGGCATGGCGAAGTCGACCCCGTAGGGCCGGCCGCCCACGTTCTCGTCGATCCAGCACAGTTCGATCTCGAGCTGGTCCGGGCTGTAGGCGAGGGCGCCGAGCACGCCGTAGCCGCCGGCCCGGCTGACCGCGGCGACCACGTCGCGGCAGTGGGAGAAGGCGAAGAGGGGGAACTCGATGCCGAGGCGCTCGGCGATGGGCGTCGTCATGGCCTCACCATGTCACGTGGTGATTAGCGTCGGCACATGGCTCACCCCCACCCTGCTCGTCGGCTCCACCACCGGCTCGAGACGGTCCACGCCGTGACCTACTTCGCCGAGGAGTCCCGCCAGGCCGCCGCCGACATCGGCCTGAAGGGCTTCTGGATGGGGTACTTCGGGTTCCGTGCCGCGCCCCTCGGTGTGGTGGGCGCCGGGGTGGTCGAGGCGGTCTTCGCCAACTTCGCCCCCCGCCGGGTGCGCAAGGCCATCCCCGACGCCTGGGTCCACGCCTCTCCGGAGGCCTGCATCGCGGCCCGCGGCCCCGCAGCCGTCGCCGCCCTGGTCCGGGTGGCGGGCGACGAGCTGGCGACCGTGGCCGCGGCGGTGGTGGAGCGCCTCGAGGCGGTCGTCGAGGTGGCCGATCACCTCGGCCGTCCGCTGTTCTCGGCCAACCGGGACCTGCTCCTGCCCGGTGATCCCGGCGGTCGGCTCTGGCAGCTGGCCACCGACCTCCGGGAGCAGCGGGGAGACGGCCACGTCGCGGCTCAGGCCGCGGCCGGCCTCGACCCGGTGGAGATGCATCTGATCTATGCCCTGGGTTCGGGCTTCCCCGGGGAGGTCCTGCGCCAGAGCCGGGACTGGACCGAGGAGGAGTGGGCCCAGGGGGTCGACCGACTCGTGGTCCGGGGGCTCCTGGTCGACGCCACCACCGTGACCGACGCCGGCCGCGCCCTGCACGACCGGGTCGAGTCGACCACCGACGAGATGGCCCTCCGGTCGTTGGTCGCCGGGTTGGGCAGCGTCCAGGCCGTCGAGGACCTGGCGGCCGATCTCACCCCGCTGGCCCGTGCCGTCAGCGACTCAGGGATACTTCCCTTCCCCAATCCCATCGGCCTGCCTGAGGACTGAGAGGGCGGCGCCGCAGATCTGCAATGGTGTTCCACAGACAGGCCGGCGAATCCAGGGGGAGCCCAAGCATGAGCCAGATCCGCTATGGCGCGAAGGTCGAGCAGCGCAGTCGGGAGATCGAGGCCACCGGCGCCGAGATCTGGTCCACGGCGGTCACGGCCGTGTACGAGACCGATCCCGAGCTGATCGCCGCGGTCCTGCCGAAACCGCTGGAACCGGCCGAGGAGCCCCTGGTCCGCCTGACGATCACGTCGGTGGAGATGCCTGGCCTCCCGGTCTTCGGTGCGGGTTGGTTCGGCGTGGCCGCCCGCCACGGCGATCAGATCGGCGAGTACCCGGTCTTCATGCCCATGACCACCGAGCAGTCGGTTCTCGGTGGTCGCGACACCTACGGCGAGCCCAAGAAGATCGCCGACGTCTGGGCTCGCCGCGACGGCGACACCATCGACGCCGGAATCGCGCGCATGGGCTTCACCGTGTGCGAGATCCGCGGCACGGTGAACGAGACCCGGGCGCCCTACGAGAAGACCAAGCGGGACTTCTGGTTCAAGCTCTCACCCTCGGCCGAGACCGCCGGGGAGCTGGACCAGGACCCCCTGTTCGTCTACGGCGAGAAGACCGAGAAGGCCCGGGTCCACGAGGGCATCGACGGCGAGGTCGTCCTCAAGGACTCACCGCTGGACCCCATCGCCGACTTCGTGATCCGCCGGGTGGTCGACATCAACTGGACCGAGCGGGCCTCGACCCAGGTGGGCCGGGTCATCGGCTCGGTGCCCCGCGAGGACCTGGTGCCGTTCCTCCACCAGCGTTACGACGATCTGTCCGTGCTCGGGAAGAAGGCCTAGATGGCCCCCACCGACCGCTACACGATCATCTCGGCCGACTCCCACTGTGGGTTGCCCGCCGAGGGCTACCGGGACTACCTCGACGAGACGTACCACCGCCGCTTCGACGACTACCTGGCGGAGATCCACGCCTCCCGCGACGAGGCCCTGAAGCTGAACTACGACTACATCATGGGCTGGGAGACCGAGAACGAGGAGGGTCTCCGTGGCGCCTTCGACCCCGAGCAGCGGGACAAGGAGCTGGACGCCGACGGCGTGTCGGCCGAGGTGATGTTCGCCGACGCCGACGCCATCACCGGGAACGCGTCCCCGCCGTTCGGCGCCGGGCTGGGCGCGGGGATGATCGACGATCCGGAGCTGGCCTACGCCGGGGCGCGGGCCCACAACCGGTTCCTGGTCGAGATGTGCAGCCACAGCCCCGAGCGGCGGGGCGGCGTCGCCCTGGTGCCCATCGCCCACGACATCGAACGAGGCGTGGCGGAGGTCGAGTGGCTGGCCGGCCAGCCCGGCATCCGAGGCGTGATGATCCCGACCATGTGGCGGGACCGCCTGCCCTACAACGACGCCGCCTACGACCCCGTCTGGGCTGCGTGTGAGGCCGCGGGCTTCCCTGTCCACACCCATTCGGGGGAGGCGCCCCGCGAGGAGATGGGCGAGCACATCGGCATCTACCTGGCCGAGGTCGTCTGGTGGGCCACCCGGCCCATGTGGCACCTCCTCTTCTCCGGGGCCTTCGAGCGCTTCCCGGGCCTCAGGTTCGTGGTGACCGAGGCCGCCGCCTACTGGGCCGCCGACATGATGTGGAAGTGGGACCAGTACCTGGGCGGGGGGCACACGACCAAGAAGATGGCTGCCCTGATGAAGGGCAAGATCTCCAAGCTGCCGTCGGACTACTTCGGCACGAACATCTTCATCGGGGCCTCGACCATGTCGCCCGAGGAGATCCGCCGTCGCCACGTCCTCGGTTGTGACGTGGTGATGTGGGGCACCGACTACCCCCACCCGGAGGGCACCTGGCCCCACACGATGGAGCGGCTGCAGGCCCACTTCGCCGACGTGCCGGTCGAGGACACCCGCCAGCTGCTCGGGGAGACCGCGGCGGTCTGTTACGGCTTCGACCTCGACGAGCTGGCCCCGATCGCCCAGCGGGTCGGGCCGACGCCCGAGTCCCTCGGCCAGGACCCCACCCTCCGCACCGACCCCGACGAGGTGGCCGACGCCCGCTGGTGGAAGGCCGAATACGGCGTGCAGGCCCCCGTATGACCACGCCCGCCCCGTACCTCGTGCACCCCGCCGCCAGAAGTGGCGGGCTGGTGCACGAGGTGGAGACGAGGGTCCGATGAAGGACCTCGGCGGGAAGGTCGCGGTCGTCACCGGTGGGGCCGCCGGGATCGGGCGGGGGATCGTGGAGGCCCTCCTGGAGGAGGGCGTGCGGGTCGTCGTGGCCGACGTCGAGGCCCCGGTCCTGGAGCAGGCGGTGGCTGAGCTGTCCGAGCGGGGTGAGGTCCGCGGCGTGCGCACCGACGTGTCCGACCCGGCCTCGTTCGAGGCCCTCGCCGACGACGTCTTCGTCACCGAGGGTGTGTGCCATCTGCTGTTCAACAACGCCGGGGTGACCTCGGGCGGGGGCGGCAAGCCGTGGGAGCAGGAGGCCAACGACTGGCGCTGGTGCTTCGGCGTCAACGTCTTCGGCACGGCCAACGGCGTGCTCTCCTTCGTGCCCCGCATGATCGAGTCCGGCGAGCCGGGCCTGGTCGTCAACACGTCCTCGGGCGACGGCGGGCTCGCCCCGGTGCCCTACGCCTCCATCTACGCGGCCTCCAAGGCCGCCGTCACCTGCTTCACCGAATCGCTCGCCCAGCAGCTCGCGACCGGCGAGACCAAGCTCAGGGCGGCGGTGTTCTATCCCGGCGGCGGCCTGCTGGACACCGGCTTGTGGACCGCCCAGCGCAACCGTCCCGACGAGCTGGCTCGTCTGAAGGAGCGACCGCCTGCCCCGGGTACCACCTTCGCCGAGTTCAAGGAGCAGCTGGCCGCCGCCGGCCGACCGGTCGACGTGGTCGACCTGCTCGAGCTGGGGCGCTTCGTCGTCGCCGGTGTGAAGGCCGAGAAGTTCATCATCGGCTACGACCTCGACCGCGCCGGGAAGCTCCTGCACGCCCGGGCCGACGCCATCGCGGAAGGCACCCTTCCCCCGAGCATGATGGAGTTCCTGTGAGCATGGGTGACGTTGCGCAGCGGAGCGGAGCAGCTCTGCCGATGTTCGGGACGGCGAAGCCAGCCGGGCGGAGCACGGCGGATGTGACGGAGTTCCTGTGACCTCCCGATATGCCGTCATCTCCTCGGACGGGCACGCCGGGGGCGAGCTCTACGAGTACCGGGACTACCTGGCCTCGCAGTGGCACGACGACTTCGACGCCTGGGCCCCGACCTACGTCAACCCGTTCGCCGACCTGCAGGCGGCGACCGCCTACCGCTCGTGGGACTCGGTCCGTCGTCTGGAGGAGACCGAGGCCGACGGCATCGTGGCCGAGGTCCTGTTCCCCAACACGGTCCCGCCCTTCTTCGAGGAGGGGAACCTCGTCGCCCTCCCGCCCACCGCCGAGGACTACGCCCGCCGGTGGGCCGGCCTGCAGGCGCACAACCGGTGGACGGTCGACTTCTGCGACGCGGCTCCAGGCCGTCGCTCGGCGGTGGTCCAGGTCTTCGTCAACGACATCGACGATGCCGTGGCCGAGGTGCGCTGGGCCAAGGAGGCCTACCCGCTCCTGGCCGGCGTCCTGTTGCCCTCGGTCCCGCCCAACTCGGGCCTCCCCGGCCTGTGGGAACCCCACTACGATCCGCTGTGGCGGGTGTGTGAGGAGCTGGAGGTCCCCATCCAGGTCCACGGCGGTGGTGGACTGCCCGACTACGGCGACCACGAGGCCGCTCGCGCCATGCTGCTCATCGAACTGCCCTGGTTCGCCCACCGGCCGGTGTGGCACCTGATCTTCTCCGGTGTGCTGGAGCGCTTCCCGACGCTGAAGGTCGTGCTCACCGAGCAGGGAGCGGCCTGGTTGCCCCGCGGCCTCGAGACCCTCGACTGGTTCTACCGACGCATGACGCTGCCGGAGGCGGCCGAGTCGGTCTACTTCGGCGCCGTCGCCGCCGGCCTGTCGATGACCCCGACGGAGTACTTCCACCGCAACTTCTGGCTGGGCGCCAGCTTCCTACGGCCGAGTGAGTCGCCGCTTCGCCACGAGATCGGCGTCGATCGCATCATGTGGGGGGCGGACTACCCCCACAGCGAGGGCAGCCTCGGCTTCACCACCGAGGCCCTGCGCGCCGCCTTCGGCGGGGTGCCCGAGGTCGAGGCCCGGGCGATGATCGAGACCAACGCCGCCGAGTTCTTCGGCTTCGACCTCGACGCCCTGCGCCCCCTCGCCGACCGCATCGGCCCGGAGGTGGCGGAGGTGGCCAAGGTGCTCGTGCCCGACGACTACCCGGCCGAGTCCACCTGCAACGCCTTCGACAAGGCCCAGGTCCTCCGCTCCTGGTGATGCTGAAACACCAGAAGGTCATCGGTTCTGGCGTCGATCGGTCACGCTCAGCGTGACCGATCGACGCAGTTTCGGTGGGAGGATGGGGGGATGGAGCACGTGAGCCTCGAAGAGGCGCAGGAGGGCATCGTCGTCCTGACCATCGACCGGCCGGATCGGCGCAACGCACTGAGCAACAAGGTGCTGGCCGAACTGCACGAGGCGGTCGACCGCATCGGCTCGGACCCGGCCATCCGGGTCGTCATCCTGACCGGGGCGGGCGAGGGCTTCTCGGCCGGGGCCGACATGAAGGGTGGGCCCGAGGAGATGCGGGGCCTCGGCGGCACGCCGACCGGCGCCATCGTCGAGCAGGCACAGAACAGCGTGGTCCGGACCTTCGCCAGCCAGGAGCTCATGGCCGGCCTGTTCGAGAAGATCCACCGCCTCCGGCAACCCGTGATCGCCGCCGTCAACGGCGCGGCCGTCGGGGGTGGCTTCGCCCTCGCCCTGGCCTGCGACATCCGCTACGCGGCGGAGTCCGCCACCTTCGGTGCCGTCTTCATCAAGCGGGGCGTGTCGGCCTGCGACATGGGCACCTCGTACCACCTGCCTCGCCTGGTCGGCGCCTCCCGGTCGGCCGAGCTGCTGCTCACCGGCCGCACCTTCGGTGCCGCCGAGGCCCAGGACATGGGCCTGGTCCTCGATGTCGTCCCCGACGGGCAGGTCATCGACCGGGCCCTGGTGACCGCCCGGGAGATCGCCGAGAACGGGCCGCTCGCCGTGTGGATGACCAAGGAGACCATGTGGCTGACGGTGGACTCGCCGAGCCTGCGCCACGCCCTCGACCTCGAGAACCGCACCCAGATCATGTGCACCGGCACCGGCGAGCTGGCCGAGGCCTTCGCCGCCTTCCGCGAAGGCCGGACCCCGACATGGGGCCCGCTGTGACCAGTCGCCTCGCCCTGGCGTCGATCGTGGTCCGGGACTACGACGAGGCGATCACCTTCTACACCGGGTCCCTCGGCTTCGACCTGCGGGAGGACACCGACCTCGGCGGGGGCAAGCGCTGGGTCGTGGTCGCTCCTCCGGGATCGGGACCGACCGATGCCGGGGTCCTCCTGGCCCGGGCGGCGAACGAGCGTCAGGCCGATCGGGTGGGGGACCAGACCGGCGGCCGGGTCGGCTTCTTCATCCACACGACCGACTTCGCCGGCGACCACGACCGGATGACGGTCGCCGGCGTCCGCTTTGCCGAGGGCCCCCGCACCGAGGCCTACGGGACGGTCGGCGTGTTCGAAGACCTCTACGGGAACCGCTGGGACCTCATCGAGCGGACTGACGGTTGAGCGCGCTGACCGACGGGACCGACCTGAGCTTCTGGTACTTCCGGGAGGGGGTCGACCGTGCGTCGTGGAGCGCCGTCGACCGGGTCTGGCCCGTCGCCGACGAGAACGGCGTGGCGGTCGGGTCGGTGGCCTTCGACGCCAGCTTCCTCGCGGCGCCCCGCCTCGCGCTCCGCGACGAGGCCGGGGTGCCGGTCATCGGCCTGATCAGCGTGCAGGCGGGCGGCCTCTTCAGCGCGCCGGAGCCTCAGATCGTCTGGCCGGGCGGCTCCACCGTCGCCGCCTTCCGCACACCGGAGGTGTGGTGGGGTCAGCAGGTGATCGGCAAGTGGCAGGTCCAGATCGACATCGAGCGGGCGGTCGGGAGGTTCGGCGGGGCCTGGATGTGGGACGCCGCCGACCGACCGGTGGCCGCCGTCAGCCAGGTCCGTGATCCGGACGTGGGCTCCCACCTCCGCCTGAAGCGGGAGCCGGACCTGCCCGAGCTCCTGGCCTGGGCCACCCTCGCCTTCCCTCTCGCCGTCTACCAACAGCTGCGGGGCCGCGAGGTCGCGGACGAGCGGGGCGATCGGCCCCGGCGGGACAGGACGGACCTCCTCTGACCCGCGCCGGCAGAACGGTCAGCGGTCGATCTGGTCGCGGATGGCGTCCATGGTGGCCGCGATGCGGGCCGATTCGCCCAGGGTCATGAACGGCGTCTCGCCGAGCCCCTCGGCCAGGCAGCGGTGGACCTCCTCGACCTGGTAGCGCAGGCCCTCACCTTCGATCGGAGCGTCGATGACCTCGGCCTGGCCGAACGCGTCCCGGACGGTCAGTGACTCCGGGCAGTGCATGAAGGCCGGGAGCTCGATGCTGCCCTCGGTGCCCACGATGCGGGCGGTGCAGGCGAGGTCGACCCGGATCGACGCCTTGACCACCGCCAGCTTGCCGCCGGGGTGGTGGAGGGCGGCGACCACCGTCTCGTCCACGTCGGTCTCGCCCATGTGGCCACTGGCGATGACCCGGTCGGGCTGTCCGAGCACGAGGGAGGCCAACTGAAGCGGGTAGACGCCCAGGTCGAGGAGGGCGCCGCCGCCCCGAGCCGGGTCGAACAGGCGGTGGGCGGAGTCGACGGTCATGCGGAACCCGAAGTCGGCCTCGACGAGGAGGGGCTCACCGATGCGCCCGTGCAGCAGCAGCTCCCAGAGTCGGACATAGGAGGGAAGGAACCGGCTCCAGATGGCCTCCATCAGGAAGCGGTCGGCCAGGTGGGCGCTGGCGGTCATCCGCAGCACCTCGGCCTCGGTCATGGCCAGGGGCTTCTCGCAGAGGACGTGCTTGCCGGCGTCGAGATACCGGCAGGCGTCGTCGGCGTGCCGGGACTGGGGTGTGGCCACGTAGACGACGTCCACGTCGTCGTCCCGGGCCAGGTCGTCGTAGTCGCCGTGCCGGTGCGGGATGCCCCATTCGTCCGCGAAGGCGCCCGCTCTCCGGTCGGTGCGGGAGCCGACCGCCACGAGCTCGGCGTCCGGCGTCTGGCGGAGCGCCTCGACGAACCGGGCCGCGATCCCCCCGGTGCCGGCGATCCCCCATCGAGTGGTCACGGCCGACAGTCTGGCCGCGCCCGGCTCCCAACCGGTCCTGACCGTTCCGGGTGGGCGATCTGGCGCCGCGCGGCAAGTCCCGCCCCAAGGGGGGTGGGCCGGAACGGTCTCGTCAGGCGGTGAGACCGGTGATCTGGTCGCGGAGCCAGCCGCCGAGCCAGAAGTTGTCGCCATCGGTGGTGTCGACGAGGGCCTGGTGGGCCGCCAGGGCGACGGCTCGGGCGTCGGGATCCTCGGGCGACTCGGCCAGCACCGCCTCGGCCAGGTGGAGGGCGATGACGGGCTCGCCCGCGTCCAGCTTCGTGCGGGCCCGTTCGAGCACGGCGTCGGCGCCCAGCATCCCGGCCAGGTCCACGGTGGCGGCTCCGGGGTCGACCGGGTACAGCTCGGTGGTGGACTGCAGCCGGAACCAGCCGACGTAGCTCTCCCAGAAGGTCCGCACCGCCCACGGGACCCGGCCGTAGCCCTGACCGACCCGGAGGTCGTCGGGCACGGTGACCTCACGCATGAGGGTCAGCACGTCGGTTCCGGCGTTGATCCCCTCGAGGGTGGCCCGGTGGACGTGGTCCACCGCGCCGTGCAGCCGGGCCAGCGAGGCGTCGATGAGGGCTGAGCCCACGATCGGGTCGTGCCGGCCGGTGATCAGCACCTCGGGCTGCAGGGCCCGGACCGTGTCGACCGCGGCCAGGTAGGGCTCGGCGAAGCGGTAGCGATCGCCCCGGAGGGTGTTGAAGTTCGGGAAGTGCGGGAACAGGGGCCCGAAGAGGTTGCTGACCAGGGCGGTGCGCCGCTGGGGGAGCCAGACCACGCAGGCGTCGCGGGTCTCACCTCCCGGCGTCGAGACCAACTCGACCTCCAGGTCACCGAGGGTGAGCTCGATCCGCTCGTCGAAGAGGACGTCGGGCGTGGGCCGGTCCTGGTCCATCGCGACGCCCGGGTTCTGCTCGGCCAGGCGGCCGATGATCTCGGGGAGCCGGCCGAACCAGATCATGGCGGTGGAGAACCGGAACCGCTGGATGCGCAGGTCGTCGGCCTGGCAGGACGGGTTGTTCGCCTGGGCGACGTACTGCGTGTCGGGTTCCCGGAACAGGCCGACCCCGCCCACGTGGTCGACGTGGGCCTGGGTCGTGACGATGTAGGGCGTCGGGCCGGGATGCACGGCGTCGAACACCTTCTTGTGGTGGGGGGCCTCGAAGCCCATGCCGGTGTTGACCACCAACCGCCCGGCATCGGTGCCGATCAGGTAGGCCGCGGTGGTTCCCCCCGAGCGCCAGATGCCCTCGGCCACCGGATGGGCCGGGTCGTCGTAGCGGGGGAGGAGCAGCTCGGCGCCCGGCCGTTCGTCGACCAGTCGGTCCACGGCCTTCTCCACCTTGCTCCTGGCCATCAGGTCACCTCCTCCCGCACGGCGAAGCGGTCCAGGTAGAAGCCGAACGGCTCTCTCAGGTCGACGGGGTCGGCCCCGAAGTCGCTCCGTACGTCATAGGCGACCCGGCCGGCCCGCCCCCGCTCGTGACCACCCCGGTAGCCCTCGATCGCGGCCTGCGCCTCGGGGGTCAAGGGCCAGCCGGCCACTTCGTAGATGCGCTCGACGGTGCCCATCTCGTCGGCCATGAACTCATGGAACAACACATCGACCGAGCGTTCCTCCGGGACGAGGTGGCGGTCCCGCACCGAGGCCGACAGCAGCCGCTCGATGCGGTCGGCCCAGTAGGCCAGGTACCACTCGGGCTCGGTGGTCCGGTAGCTCATGCGGGCGCCGTAGGCCAGCATCGTGGCTGCGGACTGGATGACCGACACCGGGTCCCGGTGGGTCACCACGACGGTGGCATCGGGAAAGGTGGTGAGCAGCGGGCCGAGCTGCTCGAGGTGCTGGGGCGACTTGAGGACCCAGCGTTCCCGCGGGGCGTACCACTGCAGGATCTTGAGCACCGTGCGCAGGTACTCGTAGTGCGGGGTCTGGTCGGTCGCCAGGTAGTGGTCCCGCCAGCCGGGGACCCGGGCCACCCACTCCAGCTCGTAGCTGGTGAAGTCCGGCAGCTGCAGCTCCAGTTCCTCGTGGACGTGATCGGGCGCCATCGGGTGCATGGCAGCCAGCAGGGGCACGGTCTGGCCCATGGCGGCCCAGGCGCCGGCACAGCGCCGGTGCCGGGGGTCCTCGGTGTCCCGGGTGGCGGGCTCGCCCGGGGTGGGGACGGGCTCGTAGCTCTCCCACAGGGGGAGCGACCGCAGGCGGGGATCGGCCGCCAACAGGTTGACCAGGTGGGTCGTGCCGGAGCGGGGGAGGCCGACCACGATGATCGGGGCCACGATCTGCTGGTCGTGGATCTCGGGATGGCGGGCCACCAGGTCATGGATGCGCAACCGCTGGGAGGCGTAGCGCACGCAGTCGTTGAACAGGATCATCCGGCCGAGCCCGGTGCGATCCGGGTCCCGGTCGACCTCGTCCAGCCACCGTCCGAGCCGGTCGCGGAAGTCGACCGGGCCGTAGTCGTCGAGGCCGGTCTGGTCGGCGGCCGCGTTCAGCACGGCGTCCACGGTCAGCTCGGTGGCCACCGCGTCGCCGAAGGCCAGCGCTCCCTGCTGGTGGTCGCTCAGGACCGGTCGGGACAGATCCTCGATCCGGATGCGGTCCGTCATCAGCCGAGGATGGAGAAGCCGCCGTCCACCACCAGGGTGTGGCCGGTGACGTAGCGGGCGGCGGGGCTGGCCAGGAAGAGGACGGCGCCGGCCACCTCGGCGGGCGTACCGAAGCGCCCCATCGGCGTGCGCGCCAGCAGGGGCGCGGTGATCTCCTCGAACGGCAGCATGGGCGCCGTCATGTTGGACTCGATCACGCCCGGGGCCACGGCGTTGACCCGGATGCCGTCCCGGGCCCAGCTCACGGCCAGGGTCTTCGTGGTCTGGACCACTCCGCCCTTGGCCGCTCCGTAGCCGGGGACGAGCTCCATGCCGAAGAAGCTGGCCATCGATCCCACGTTCACGACGCTGCCCCCGCCGTCGACGGCACTGGCGGCAAGGTGGTCATGGCACTGCTGGGCCAGGCGGAACGGGGCGACGAGGTTCACGTCCACCACCTCCTCGAAGACGCCGTCGTCCCACTCACTGCGTCCCCCAGGCAGGTTCTGCCCGGCGTTGTTGACCAACACGTCGAGGCCGTCCATCCCGTCGGCCAGTGCCCGGATCTCCTCCGGATCGGTCATCCGGCAGCGGCGGTACGCGAAGCGGGACAGGTCGTGGTCGTAGTCACCGGCTCCCTCCCGGGTCCCGGTGATGGTGACCTGCGCCCCGGCGTCGGCGAAGGCGGTGGCCACGCCCAGGCCGATCCCGTTGGACCCGCCGGTGACGAGCACCCGGGCCGCACCGAAGTCGAACGCCACGCTCGTCATGCCTGAGCCCCCACGGCTGCGTACCGTACGGCCTGTGCCGAGCACCGAACCCACCAGCGTCCTCCCCGGCCCCATCCGCCAGAACGGCTATGTCGTGGCCGACCTCGACACCGCCATCGCCCGATGGCTGGCGCTGGGCGTCGGACCCTGGATCACCCTGGGGCCGATGGAGCAGGGGATGGTCTTCCGGGGCGGGCCCACGACCTGCACCATCACCCTGGCCTTCGCCAACTCGGGTGACCTGCAGATCGAGTTGATCCACCAGACCGGCGATGCGCCCACCGCCTACCAGGAGTTCCTCGACAGTGGCCGGGAGGGGTTCCACCACCTCGCCTGGTGGGCCGAGGACTTCGACGCGGTCCAGGCCGCGGTGGCCGGTGCCGGCTGGGAGGTCGTCTTTTCGGGCGACGGGGGCGGCGCGACCCGCTTCCTCTACTGCGACGCCCCCGACGTGGCCGCCACCTGCCTCGAGGTCATGGAGCTCAACGACATGACCCGCGGCCTCATGGACCACGTCCGCCAGGCCGCCGACACCTGGGACGGCGTCACCGACCCGGTCCGCAAGCTGTTCTGACGGGTCGGTGGGCGGTTCACCAGACGGGTTCCCACCGACGGGACTCGGCTGACCGGTAGAGGGCCTGGGCGGCGCGGAGTTCACCGAGGGCGAACTCGGGCGTCACCGGGTAGTCGGCACCGTCGAGCACCGCGGCCTCGAAGGCCTGGATCTGGGCGCCGTAGCTGTGCATGTAGCTGCCCCGGGCGACCACCTTCCCGTGCAGCTCGGTGCCGGGGGTCCCGTCCCAGAGGACCACTTCGCCGAGCGCCTCGACGACCAACTCGCCCTTCGTGCCGGTGACCTGGAAGAACGGCTCCAGGGCTGCGGCCCCCGGGGTCAGGGTCACGTCGAAGCTCGCCACCACGCCGGACTCGAAGCGGCAGAGCGAGCGGCACAGCGACTCGCCCTCCATGGCGGAGAAGGGGTGACCGGTCACGGCCAGGACCTCGCTGACCTCGCCCAGCCACAGGCGCAGGGGCCGGAACCAGTGCGAGCCCGTGTCCACGGCCACCCCGCCGCCCGCCGCCCCGGCCGAAAGGCGCCAGGCGCCCTCGGGGTAGAAGTCCCCCATGGGCGGCGCGCAGTGCCAGGAGCGGGCGGTGATGACCTCGCCGACGGCCCCCTCGCCGATGAGGCGTCGGACCTCGAGGACCTCGGGCCAGAACTGGGCGTTCTCGGCGATCTGGAACACGACGCCGTCGGGCCGGGGGCGGGCCAGCAGGCGCTCGGCTGCTTCGACCGTGTGGGCCACCGGCTTCTCCAGCAACAGGTGCTTGCCCGCGGCCAGGACGGTTGCGGCCACCTCCTCGTGGAGGTGGTGGGGGACCATCACCAGCGCGGCGTCGAAGGCGTCGGCCGCCAAGGCATCGTCGACCGACGCGAACGGCGTGGCCCCGGACCGGGCAGCCAGGGTGTCGGCTCGCTCCGGATCGGGGTCGATCGTGGCCGTCACCCTCGTCCGCTCCGCCTTCCTGTCGATGGCGTCGTGGTGCCAGGACGCGATCGCGCCGCAGCCCACCAGTCCCATCCTCATGGCGTCGCCCATCGTCCGGTTCTAGCCCACGACCGCCGGTGGGGCCGTCCGCGGGCGCGGGCTTCCATGCGCCGCACGAAGACCTACGCTGCCGCCCGATGCTGAGGAGAGGTCTGACCCTGTTCGTCGCGCTGGCCGCGGTGGCGACCGCCTGCAGCGGGGACGACTCCGCTTCGCCGGCCGGCGGTGGCGACGCCTTCGCGCGGGCCATGGCCGCCCAGACCACCGCCGGGGTGCGCACCGTCGCCGTCTCCGACGACGGCGGTCTGATGCTGGAGACGGTGTCGACCCGGGCCGACGCGGTCACGGGCGGCGACCTCCTGGTGCAGGTCGGCGGCGAGGCCCTCGACGGCCACCCGACCGTGACCGCCGATGGGGTCGAGGTCTCCGAGGCGTTCACCGGGCCGCCGACGGCCACGCCCGACGGGCGGGCGGCCCGAGAAGGCCTCGTCGAGGGCCTACCCCTCGGCCGGTCGCTCATCGAGGCCACCTCGGGTGGCGAGACCGTCGCCCTGGCCATCACCAACCACCCCCTGACCGGCCCCGTCTTCGCCGGCGCCCACCTCGACCCGTGGATCTGTCACACCGAGGAGGCCGGCCTCGGGCCACCCCAGGACGCCGACTGCAGCGTCGACCCGCGGATCACCACCGAGACGTTGACCCCCGCCGAAGGCCCGCCCGTTGAGGTCCGCATCGAACGGGGCGTCATCGATCGCGGCATCTACAGCCTCTGGATGCCCGAGGACCCCACCGACTGGAACCGCCGGCTCGTGTACCGCTTCGGCGGGGGCTGCAGCACCACCTACGGCCAGGGCTTCGACCTCGGTTCCGGCGTGGATGCGGGTCTGCTGGCCCAGGGCTACGCGCTGGCCACCAACACGCTCGACACCCTGCAGACCACCTGCAACCCGATGCTGTCGGCCGAGGCCGCCCTGATGACGCGCGAGCGGTTCGTCGAGAGCTACGGCGTGCCGGACTTCACGATCGGGGACGGCGGTTCCGGCGGCGCCATCCAGCAACTGCTGATCGCCCAGAACCAGCCTGGCCTGCTCGATGCCCTCTCCCCGGCGGCGCCGTTCCCGGACACCCTCTCGATCGCGCCGGGCGTGAGCGACTGCCGCCTGCTGAACGCCTTCTACCGGACCCCGGCGGGGGCTCGCCTCGCCGAGGAGCAGCGGGCGGCGGTCAACGGCCATCTGACCTCGGGGACCTGTGTCAGCTGGGACAACCTCTTCGCCGGCGGCATCGACCCGACCGACGACTGCGACCCGGCGATCCCGGCCGAGGACATCTACTCGCCGGACAACCCCGAGGGTGTCCGTTGCACCCTGGCCGACTCGAACGTGGCCATCCTCGGGGTGGACCCCGCGACGGGGTTCGCCCGGCGCCCCTTGTCCAGCGAGGGCGTGCAATACGGTTTCGAGGCCTTTGCCTCGGGGCTCATCGACGCCGAGGAGTTCGTCACCCTCAACGAGGAGATCGGGGGCTATGACATCGACGGCAACCCCGTCCCGGAGCGCACCGTCGTCGATGCCGAGACGGCGGCGCTGGCCTACGAGATCGGCGCGGTCACCGGCGAAGGCCCGCTCCAGGACCTCCCCATCATCCTCCGCAACCCCTACCTGGACCCCCTGGGTGACATCCACACCCGGTATCACGCCTTCAGCATCCGCGAACGCCTGCGGGTCGACGGCGCCGACGACCCGAACCTGGTGCTGTGGACCACGGCTGCCGGTGGGGGCGACGTCGTGGGCGCGCTCACCGGGGATGTCGAGGGTGACGATCCCATCGCCGTGCTCGACGAGTGGCTGACGACCGGCCGCCCCCCGCCCTCGGCCCGGAACCGGTGCCTGCTGGCCGACGGCACGCTGTTCACCGGTGGGTGGGAGATCTATGACGACCCTGGTCCCTGCCGCGACGCCTTTCCCGTGATGGGTGATCCGCGCACGGCCGCGGGCGGGCCCGTCGCGGGCGACATCGTGGCCTGCACCCTCGCTCCACTCGAGGAGATCGACGCCGATCTCCCCCTCAGCGCCGGGCAACGTGACCGGCTGGCCGCCGTCTTCCCGTCCGGGGTCTGTGACTGGAGCCAGCCGGCTCGCGGTCAGCAGCCTCCGACCACGACCTGGCTGGACCTCAGCCCCGACTGATCGCCTCCCCGGCGCACCTCCTACCCTCGGCGGAGTGACCGCGGAGCGATCGGGGACGGTACGGGCCGTGTTCGGCGCGCTCGTGGTCGCCGGCCTGTTGTCCCTGCCGGCCACGGCCGCGTCGCCGGGCCCGCCGACGGTGGTCCCGCCTGCTGTCGAGTCGACCTATCGGGTCGACGATGTCGAACCGGACCTGCGGCTCGTCGGTGCCGGGCTGATGGCCCGGGAGACGGGGGTCGACCCGTACACGACCATCGGCGCCTCCTACGCCTCGCCGACGGACGGCGCGGCCCGGGTCCGGGCCCACCTGCCGTCGGGTTGGACGGCGTGGTTCCCGCTCACTCACGGCCACGGGGGCGGGCTGACGACCGACCCCGTCTGGGTCGGCGACGATGCCGACGGCTACGAGGTCCGTCTGCCGGCCGACGCCCGTGCCGTGGTCCTCCACCTGGTGCGATCCACGGGCGTCGGGGTCCAGATCGTCGCGCCGGCTCCGTCCCACTCGGCGGAGGTGGCGGCCACCGAGGTCGGCAATCCAGCGCCGCCGGTGCGTCGGCGCACGGCCTGGGGGGCGGCCCCCTACCGCGGCAGGGTGCAGGTCAACCCCCGCGTCACCCGGGGCGTCGTCCACCACACGGTCAACAGCAACGGCTATGCCCGGAGCCAGGTGCCGTCGATGCTGCGGTCGATCCAGGCCTTCCACCAGGGCGCCCGGGGCTGGCCCGACATCGCCTACAACTTCATCGTCGACCGCTTCGGGACCATCTGGGAGGCTCGGGCCCGGAGCTATGACCGCCCGGTACGGGTGTCGGCGTCGTCCGGCACGACGGTGGGCACGGTGACCGTCGCCTTCCTCGGCGACGGCAGCAGCCGATCCGCCCCGTCGGCCGCGATCGGGTCGATGGGTCGCCTCCTGGGTTGGAAGCTGCGCAAGCACGGCCTGCGCCCGACCCGGGCCAACGTCGTCGGCCACCGCGAGATCGGCCGGACCGACTGCCCGGGTGCTGCGTTGGTGCGTCAGGTGCCGACCGTCGAGCGGATCGCCATCGCGGGCAACCCGCCGCCGGGTCCCTTCTATGACGTTCCCTGGACCAATCGGAACGCCCGGGCCGTGGACTGGGCCGCGGACGAAGGGGTCATCCCGGGCTTCCGGGACCGCACCTTCCGGCCCCTGCGCCGGGCCACCCGAGCCGACGCCGTCGTTTGGGTCTGGCGGGCGGCGGGTCGGCCCGCCGGCTCCGCTCACCCGTTCACCGACGTGCCGCTCGGCGCGCCGTACCGGGAGGCCCTGGAGTGGGGCAGTGACACCGGCATCGTGCGGGGCCTCACCCCGACCCGGTTCGGCCCGTCCCGGAGCATGACCCGCCGGGCCTTCATCGACCTGCTCTGGCGCGGGGTCGGCGCGCCTCGCATCGCCCTCGACCACCACTACGGCGACGCCGGGGCGCGGGAGTCCCTGGACTGGGCGGCGGCGACGGGCCTGGCTCGTAGCGGGACGATCCGGCCCCGAGCGGCGCTCCAGCGCGTGACCGCGGCGGTGTTCCTCCACCACCTGCGTCCCTACACCGACATCGGCCGCAATCACCTCGCCCGCCGGTCCGTGGACTGGGCGCGGGCCCACGCCGTCGTGTCCGGGTACCGCGACCACACCTTCCGACCCGGGCCCGCCGTCACCCGCAAGCAGGCGTCGGCGTGGCTCTGGCGCTTCCTCGACCGGCCCGGGGGTGGACCCGTCGACCCCGCGCCCGGTGGCGACGGCCTGGACCGGGCCAGCGCGGTGACCTGGGCCTGGGAGGCGGCGGGCTCGCCCGTCGTGACCCTGCCGTCGGGCTACGACGACGTCACCGGCGAGGCCCACGAGATGGCCGCGGCCTGGGCGCAGGACCATGCGCTTTTCCCGGACTGGACCGGCAACCCGAGCTTCGGTGCCGCCCAGGTCGTCACCCGCAGCGAGCTGGTCCGCTCCCTCTATCGACTGGCCGGACGCTCGGGCGCCTGGACCGCCCCCCCGCCGGGCACCGTCCGGTTCTGAGCTCGACCGACGGGGCAAGGACACGATGAAGCCCGCGACGAGGCAGCTCTGGGCGAAGCAGGACCAGCACGACGGTGACCGCTGGAGGCTGTTCGTGGCCGTCGCGGCGGCCGTCGACGTCGAGACCGTCCTGTACCCGGGATCGTTCGTCGACATCGCACCTTCATTCGTCTTCCCGTCAGTCACCTACCTGGACACCGACAAGCGGACCCCGGGGTTCTTCGCCGACACCGAAGGCGTCCGCGAGATCGTGGCCGACCACAACGGGCCGACCGACGCCCACATCCACTTCATCCATGGCGACTACACCGAGGTACTCGACCTGCCCGACCGGCCCTTCGACCTCCTCGTGTCGCTCTACGCGGGGTTCGTCTCCGAACACTGCACCCGGCACCTCGACATCGGTGGAACGCTGCTCGTCAACTCCAGTCACGGCGACGCCGCCATGGCCTCCATCGACCCCCGATACGACCTCACCGGTGTGGTCCTCTCGCGCCCGGGCGACTACTGGGTGGACAGCACGGGTCTCGACGCCTACCTCCAGCCGAAGAAGCCCGTCACGATCACCGCCGACCTGCTTCACGCGACGGGACGAGGCATCGGCTACACCAAGTCGCCCTTCGCCTACCTCTTCACCCGCATCCGGTAGTGGTCAGGTGGGCAGGGAGCCGCCGTCGAGGTTGATGGTCTGGGCGGTGAGCCAACTCGCCTCGTCGGAGGCGAGGTAGGCGACCGCCGCGCCGACGTCTTCGGGCCGGCCGAGGCGGCCCACTGGCACGGAACGGGCCAGGTGCTCGGTCACCTCGCGGTCGTGGTCGCGGTCCATGAGCCCGAGGGCCAGGGTGTTGGCGGTGATGCCGGACCGGGCGTTCTCGACGGCCAGGTGGCGCATGAAGGCGATGGCCCCACCCTTGCCGGCGCCGTAGAGGGACACCCCGAGGTCGATGCCGGTGACCCCGGCGCCGGAGGAGATGGTGACGATCCGGCCCCAGCCCTGCTCCCGCATGCCGCCGAGCACGGCGCGGCAGCAGTGCAGGACGCCGTAGAGGTTGAGGTCGACGTACTTGGTCCACTCATCGGGGTCCATCTCGGCGAACGGGCCGACGCCCATGCCCTCGGGCACCCCGGCGTTGTTGACCAGGATGTCGACCGGGCCCACGGCGGCGATGGCCTGGGCCACGGCCTCGCCGTCGGTCACGTCGAAGGGGGCGGCGACGGCCCCCGGCACCGAGTCGGCCACTACGGTCGCTCGGTCGGCGTGGAGGTCGTTGACCACGACGGTGGCGCCGTGGGTCGCCAAGGCCCCCACGATGCCCTCGCCGACGCCGCGGCCACCGCCGGTGACCAGCGCCCGTCGGCCGGTCAGGTCGAACGGGGGCATCAGCCGAACGAGAGCCCGGCCGGGTTGGTGCCGTCGACGATCGACTCGGCCCGGGCGGTGACCATGGGTTTCAGCTCGTCGTGGGGGAGGATCCAGAAGGTCTGGTCCCGGATGGCGTCGAACACCTTGTCGGCCACCACCGCGGCGTCGATGCCCGTCCCGTCCATCATCGACTGGTGGAACCCCTGCAGGTCGGTGGGCTCGTGGTCGGAGCCGCCGAAGCGCTCGGGCCGGTTGCGTTCGGACGCGAAGATGCCGGTCTTGACCAGGCCGGGGCAGAGCACGCTGACGCCCACACCGGTGCCCTGGAGCTCCAGGAAGAGCGTCTCGGCCAGCGCCACGACACCGTGCTTGGTGACGCAGTACGGCCCCAAGGTGGGCACGGCCATGATCCCGGCGCCCGACGCCGTGTAGACGATGTGGCCGTCGCCCTGCTCGACCATGCGGGGCCCGTAGAGGCGGGTCAGGTCCACGACCTGGTGGAGGTTGACCCCCAGCAGCCAGTCCCAGGTCGCCTTGTCCATCTCCAGGATGGGCCCGACGGGCCCGACCCCGGCGTTGGGGCAGAGGACGTGGACGGTGGGCACGTTGCGGGCCAGCGCCTCCAGCGCCTCGCCGTCGGTGACGTCGACCACGTGGGCCTCGCCGCCGAGGTCGGCCACCGTCCGCTCGAGGCCGGGCTCGTCGACGTCGACGAGGACGAGGTGCATGCCCTCGGCCGCGAACCGCTCGGCCATCGCCCGCCCGATCCCGCTGGCCGCTCCGGTGACGAGCGCGGTCTTGCCGGTGAACTGCTGCACGGGATCTCCTAGGCGGTGAAGGTGAGGGGGGCCGAGGTGACCCCGGCGATGATGTCCGATGGCGAGTGAGCGACCCGCCCGGCGGGCGTCATCGTCCGGTAGCGGGCCAACAACTCCTCCAGGACGAGGCGGATCTCGAGCCGGGCGAGGGCGGCGCCGATGCAGAAGTGGGCGCCGAAGCCGAAGGCCAGGTGGTTGTTGGGGTCCCGGCCCACGTCGAACCGGTCGGCCGTGGGCCCGAACTGCGCCTCGTCACGGTTGGCGGAGCTGTAGAGCATGAGGACCGGGTCCCCGGCGGCGATGGCCTGGCCCCCGAGGGTCGTGTCCTCGGTGGTGGTGCGCATGAAGCTGATGACCGCCGTGGTCCAGCGCAGGATCTCCTCGACCGCGGTGGGGACGAGGGACCGGTCCTCGACCAGGCGCTGCCATTGGTCGGGGTGCTCGGCCAGCGCCCACAGCCCACCCGAGATGGTGTTGCGGGTGGTCTCGTTGCCTGCCACCAGCAGTTGGTTGAGGAACATGTAGAGCTCGTCGTCGTCCAGGTCCTCGGCGACCAGGACCGAGATGAGGTCGTCCCGGGGCTCGGACCGCCGCTCGGCGATGACCGTGAGGAAGTAGTCCCGCATGTCGGCCTGGATCCGGGCCCGCTCCTCGGCGTCGATGTCCAGCGCGCCGGGGATCGTGGCCTCGGACCAGTAGAAGAAGCTCTCCCAGTCCGAGTCGGGCAGACCGAGCAGGTCGCCGATGATGCGCAGCGGGAAGGGGACCGAGACGGCGGGCACGAAGTCGACCGGTTCGTCGGCCTCGATGTTGGTTAGCAGGGTCGTGAGCCGCTCCCGGGCGACCGGCTCCAGGGCCGTCATCAGCGACGGCTTGAACCCCGGCTGGACCAGCTTGCGGTAGGCGGTGTGCTCCGGCGGGTCGGTGTGCATCATCGTCGGCGGCGTGGGGTACTCGAGGCCGATCTCCATGGTCAGGATCCCGCCCTTGGAGCTGAACCGCCCGGGGTCACAGGACACCTCGTGGACCTCGGCGTGGCGGCTGAGCGCCCAGAAGCCGACGGTGGCGTTCCAGGCCACGGGGGCCTCGGCGCGGAGACGGGCGTACACGGGCCACGGGTCCCGGGCGTGCAGGCCCGGCTCCACCAGGGGGTCGGTCAACGGCTCGTGGGTGCCCGGCACGGCTCGTCCTCCTCGCTCGCTACTTGCGCTGGAAGTTCGGTTTGCGCTTCTCCTTGAAGGCCCGGGGGCCCTCCTTGGAGTCCTCCGAGCCCATGACGGCCATGCCGTAGGAGGCTTCGTGCTCGAAGGCCTCGGGCTCCGCCATGGTCTCGGTCTCCCGCAGGGTCTTGAGGATCGCCTCGACCGCCAACGGCCCGTTGGCGTTGATGACCTCGGCGATCTCCCGGGCCTTGGCCACCGCCTGGCCGTCGGGCACCACGTGGCCGATGAGGCCGATGTCCCTGGTCTCCTGGGCGGTCAGGTGCTTGCCGGTGAGGAGGATCTCGGCGGCGATGGTGTAGGGGATCTGGCGGCGGAGCCGGACCGCCGAGCCCCCCATGGGGTAGAGCGACCACCTGGCTTCGGACACACCGAAGGTGGCGGACTCGCCGGCGACCCGGATGTCGGTGCCCTGGAGGATCTCGGTGCCTCCCGCGATGGCGTTGCCCTCCACGGCGGCGATGACCGGCTTCGGCGGCTGGTAGGTCTTCAGCAGCCCTCGGTAGATGAAGTCGACGTCGTCGGCCAGCTTCTGGTTGATCTCGTCCTGGGACAGCGCGTCGTCCTCGTCGGTGTCGCCGGCCAGGGACCGCAGGTCCATGCCCGAGGAGAAGTTGCCCTCCGCCCCGGTGAGGATGATCGTGCGGATCTCGTCGTCGGCCGCCGCGTCCTTCCAGGCATCGTCGAGCATCGCGAACATGGTCATCGTCATGGCGTTCATGCGATGGGGACGGTTGAGGGTGACGATCATCGTGTGACCGTCCCGCTCTGTGAGCACCTGGGCCATGAGGAGGTTCTAGCCGAAGGTTCCGACGGCGCGGAGCTCGGCCAGGCGGGCGTCGTCGTAGCCGAGGACGTCACGGAGGACCCGGTCGGTGTCCTGGCCCACCGTGGGGGCCTTGGTGGGCACGGGCCGCTCCTCGCCGATCACGTTCAGTGGCAGGGGCAGCTGCTCGGCCCCGAGCTGGTCGACGCGGTAGAGCGGGAACCGGTGCTGGAACTGGGGGTCGTCCACGATCGTCTTCGCCGTGTTGACCGGGGCCAGGGGCACGTTGTGCTCGTCGGCGAACGCCAGCCACTCGGCGGTCGTCCTGGTGACGAAGATCTCCTTGAGGACGGCCTGCAGCTCGAGGTTGCCCTTGGCGTGATCGGCGTACCGCGAGCCGGGCCAGCGTTCGAACAGCTCGGTGCGGCCGACGCCTTCACAGAAGTTCTTCCAGAACGCCTGCTCGGAGGCCATGAAGAGGACATGGGCGTCCGCGGACTCATAGAGCTGGTAGCGCACGCCTTCCCGCATCCCCGCCAGGCCGGGGGCGCGGCGCTCGTAGTCGTCGGACGGGTTGCCCGTGACCTCGTCCTCGGGCCGGTTGTAGGCCAGCCAGGTCTCGATCCGGTACCAGTCGAGGTAGGCGGCGGCATCGGACTGGGCCAGCTCCATCTGGCAGCCCTCGCCGGTCTCCCGGGCCCGGATGATGCCGGCCAGGAGGCCGACGGCACCGAGCATCGGGCCCACGTTGATGCCGACGTTGGGCATCTCGGGGATGCGGGTGAAGCCGTCCTCGTCCACCTCCGGCGGGATGAGCCCGGCCCAGGTGTCATAGGCGATGCCGTGGCTCGGCAGGTCCCGGTACGGGCCGGTGGCGCCGTAACCCGACAGGGTGCAGAACACGATCTTCGGGTTGACCGCCTTCAGGTCCTCGTAGCCGAGCCCCCGCTTCGCCATCGCCCCGGGGCGCATGGCCTCGACGACCGCGTCGGCGCTCTTGACCAGTTCCTTGTACACGGCCACCCCGTCCTCGGTCTTCAGGTCGAGGGTGATCGACTTCTTGCCCCGGTGGGTGTGGAGGTGGAGCAGGGAGACGCCGTCCACGATCGGCCAGGTCATCTGGCGGACGTAGTCGCCCTGAGGAGGCTCGACCTTGATGACATCGGCGCCGAGGTCGGACAGGAAGGTGGCGATCAGCCCGGGGCCGAGCAGCGAGCTCTCGATCACCCGGACCCCGGCCAGGAGCGGGGGACGGTCGGTCATGCCTGATTCCTAGCCAGAACCCGGTCCCGTCCCGAAATTGTGTGCGTTGGTCACGCCTGGCGTGACCAACTGACGCAGTTTCGATTCAGTAGCGGCTCAGTAGAGGTGGCGGCCGCAGACCGGCCAGGGGCTGGGGCCGCGCTGGGACCAGAGGACCTGGGCCCGGTGGTCCTGCTCGGCGGGGGGCGCGGCCGCCGGGTCGCCCGAGCCGCCGACGCCGGCCCAGGTGCCGAGGTCGAACTGGTAGGCGCCCCGGTAGAGGCCTGACGCGCTGACGGCCCGGTAGTTGCCGCTGGACTCGCACTGGCGCAGCGCCGCCCACTGGGCGTACGAGGGGCCACCCGGCCATTCGCCCAGCGGCACGTAGCCGCCACCCGGCGGCGGTGATCCGCCCCCGGCGGCGACCTCAGCCGCCTGGCGGGCGGCGCGCTGGACGGCTTCGGCCTCCGCCAGGATCACCGCCGCCGTGCGTTGCGCGTCCTCGGCCTCCCCGAGGGCCACCTGGGTCAGGGCGATGGCCTCGTCCAGGCCGTCGAGGTGCTCGACGGTGCTGGTGACGGCGTCGGTGGCCTGGGCGCGGAGTCCCTGGTAGTAGGCGGCGGCCCGATACCGGGCCTCGGTGGAGTCCTGGACGAGCGTGGAGCGGAAGGTGAAGTCGAGGGGGTCGCCGTCGCCGTAGACCACGGTCTCGGGGGTCGGCGCGCTCCCGGCGCCCATGTAGGCCTGCACCGCGAGCTGCTGGGCCGACCGGCGGGCGACCCGCAGGTCCCGTACCGCCTCTTCCCGCCGGGCGTCTCGTTGCGCGAGGCGGCGGCTGTACTCGGCCCGCTCGAGCTGGAGGCGGGCGAGTTGGCCGCGCTGCTCGACGACGTCGGCCTCGGCGCCGTCCAGGACGGCGGCCGCTTCGTCGACGGAGAGGTCGACGGCGAGGGTGTCGCTCTGGCCGGACGCGACCGTGGCGGCGCCCACGAGGACGACGGCGACGAGCGCGGTGGCGGCGGCGGTGCGGAGCAGGGACATGAGAGGAGAACCTTCTTCTGGTGTCTCACATCGGCCGCCGAGGGCCTGAAGACAAGGGTTCGGGGTCGGAACGGGCCCCGACCTACGATCCCGTCGTGAGCGACGAACTCCCCCAGACGATCGGCGGGGTCGTGACCCGGGCCGCCGAGACCTTCGGCGACGCCGAGGCCTTCGTCGACGGGGACGTGTCCCTGTCCTTCGTCGAGCTGGCCGCGGCCGTGGAGCGGGCGGCCCGGGCCTTCATCGCCTCGGGCGTCGAGCCGGGCGACCGCGTCGCCATCTGGGGGCCGAACTGCCTGGAGTGGGCGGTGGCCGAGTTGGGCCTTCACACCGCGGGCGCCGTCCTGGTGCCTCTGAACACCCGGTTCAAGAGCAAGGAGGCGGCCTACATCCTGGGTACCGCCCGGGCCCGTCTGCTCTTCACGGTCTCGGACTTCCTCGACACCGACTACGTGGCCCTGCTGGCCGACGTCGACGGCCTCGACGCGCTGGAGGAGACCGTGGTGCTGCGGGGCACCACCCGGTCGGGCACGACGGCCTGGTCGGACTTCCTGGCCCGGGCCGACCAGGTCACGCCCGAAGCTGCCGCCGAGCGGGCCGCCGCCGTGGACGGCGAGGACACCAGCGACATCCTCTTCACCTCGGGCACCACGGGGAACCCGAAGGGGGCGATGCTCCGGCACGCGGCGGGGATCCGGGCCTACGACGCCTGGTCGACGGTGGTCGGGCTGCGGGCCGGGGACCGGTACCTCATCATCAACCCGTTCTTCCACGCCTTCGGCCTCAAGGCCGGGATCCTGGCCAGCCTCATCAAGGGGGCGACGATCCTGCCCCAGCCGGTGTTCGACGTCCCGACCGTCATGGCGCGGGTGCCCGAGGATCGCATCACCATGCTCCCCGGGCCGCCCGCGATCTACCAGACCATCCTCAACCACCCCGACCTCGAGCGCTTCGACATGAGCTCGTTGCGCCTGGCGGTCACGGGAGCCGCGGCGATCCCCGTCGAGATGGTCCGGCGCATGTACGACACCCTGGGTTTCGAGACGGTGGTCACCGGCTACGGCCTGACCGAGTCCCACGGCATCGCCACCATGTGCCGCCACGACGACGACCCCGAGACCATCGCCACGACGTCGGGCCGGGCCATCCCCGATGTCGAGGTCGTGGTCGTCGACGACCACGGGAACGAGGTCGCACGGGGCGAACCGGGCGAGGTCGTCATCCGCGGGTACAACCTCATGACCGGGTACTTCGAGGACCCCGACCAGACCGCGGAGGCCATCGACGCCGACGGCTGGCTGCACACCGGCGACGTGGCGGTGATGGACGAGCGGGGCTACATCGACATCACCGACCGCAAGAAGGACATGTTCATCCAGGGCGGGTTCAACGCCTACCCGGCCGAGATCGAGAGCCTCCTGCTGGACCACCCCGACATCGCCCAGGTGGCGGTCGTCGGGGTGCCCGACGACCGCCTCGGTGAGGTCGGCATGGCCTACGTGGTGCCGACCGTGGGCCGCCGTCCCGACGAGGCGACCATCGTGGCCTGGGCCCGGGAGCACATGGCCAACTACAAGGCCCCCCGCCACGTGGAGATCGTCGAGGCCCTGCCCATGAACGCCAGCAACAAGGTCCTCAAGTACGAACTGCGGGAGCGCGCGATCGCGGCGACGAGTGGTACCCGAACCACCCGTTCGGACTAGGTTGTGCCCGATGCGCCGAACCCTGCTTCTCGTCCCCGCCCTCCTCGCGGTGTTCGCCCTGGTCGGTCCGGCTTCGTCGGCCCAGAGCCAGGTCGAGACCGCCACCCTCGACATCACCAAGGTGGTCGACGGCCCGGGCCCGACCGGTGGCTATGTGATCGAGTACTCCTGTGTTGCGGCCGTCCCGGACGGCAACTCCGTCCCCGAGGGCTTCAGCGACGTCGCCGGTGTCCTCAACTTCGATGCCGCCGGCCCGGGCTCACCGGAGACCCAGTCGGTCGAGCTCTTCGGCCCCGGGACCTGCACCATCTCCGAGACCGACTCGAACGGCGCGGTCAGCGTGGGCTACGAATGCGAGTTCTCCTCCGTTGGCACTCCGGTCTCGCCCGACAGCCCCTTTGCCGAAGGGGACCAGATCGGCGTCGGCAGTTGCCTCGACGACCAGAGCGCGCAGATCACCCGGCCCCGTGACGTCGCCTCCTTCACGGTGACCAACACCTTCGTCGCCGAGCCACCCGACGTCGCCGACGTCGTCGCCGCCACCCCGCCCTTCACGGGCTGAGGTCGGCCGCCGGGCTCAGCCCCGGCGGGTGTAGATCGTCTCGATCGCGGGGGGCTCGTTCTCGAAGGCGCCGAACTTGGGCCTTGCCGTCTGCCGCATCTTGCTGGTGCGGTGGACGGCGTCCCTGTCCCAGTTGGGGATGACCTTGTCGCCGAAGAGCTCGAGGCACTCGGTGGCCTCGTCCTGGGTGAGGTTGTTGGGCATGCCGAAGACGAGCTGGTCGACGCCGACCTGGTCATAGCGCGCCAGCTGCTCATTGACCTCGTCGGGGGTGCCGCAGAGGACGCCGCCGTGCTCGATGGCCAGCTCGACCATGTCCGGGCTGAGGGTGCGTGGCGGGTCGGGCCAGACGATGGCGCCGTCGGGCTTGGGGAAGGTGTCGTGGTAGAGGCAGACCATCGAGTAGAGGTAGGCGCTGGCCTCCCGGGTCATGACCTCGCGGGCCCGGTCGCCGTCCTCGAGGCAGATCACCGCGTTGGTGATCATCACGTTGTCGTTGACGAACTGGCCGACCGGTTCCTCGCAGTCGGCGATGCCCTGCTTGTAGGCGTCGATCTGGGGCTTCATGTCCCCGATGGGGCTGAAGTTGAAGCCGATGGCACCGATGCCGAGCCGGCCCGCCTTCGCGAAGGTCGAGGGCGAGCCACAGGCCACCCAGATCGGTGGATGGCCCACGCCATAGGGCTTGGGGAGCACGTTGTGGGGGATGTCGATGGCGAAGTGCTCGCCCTGGAAGGTGTAGTCCTTGCGCTCCCACATCCGCGGGATCTCCCAGATGACCTCGTCCCACTCCGATCGGGTCGAATCGGTGTCCATGATGTTGAAGGTGGCGACCTCGTGGCTGCCGGCGCCCCGTCCCGTGCCGAACTCGAATCGGCCGTTGGACACGTGGTCGAGCATCGCGGCCCGCTCGGCGTTGCGCACCGGGTGGTTGGCCCGGGGGCTGAGGTTGAAGATCCCGGAACACAGGTGGATCTGTTCGGTCGTCGCCGCGCAGTGCCCGAGGAAGACCTCGCTGGCGGAGGTGTGGGAGTACTCGGGGAGACCGTGGTGCTCACTGACCCACACGTACTTCCAGTTGTGTCGGTCGGCGGTGACCACGAAGCCCAGTTCGTTCATGAGGGCGGTGTGCTCGCCCTCGGTGGTGTGAGCCGCCGGGCCCGGGACGAACCCCTGCAGGAAGATGCCGAACTCCATCCGCCCATGGTGGTCGGTTGTCGACCGGTCGTGCAAGTTCCGACCGCCACGGTGGAGTGGCGCCGGTAGCGGCTTCTGCGCCGCCTCGCGGTAGGTCGCGAGGGCGTCGCTGCTCCGTCTCCTACCCGTGGGCGGTCAGGAGGCGGTCGACCCGGTCGGCGACGGTGGCCCAGTCGTCGCCGCGGCGGACTGCGATGCCGGCGAGCACGGTGGTGATCCGGGTCGCGAAGCTGTCGAGCGGCGTGATCGCCGTCTCGGCCAGCAGGGCCCGGAGGTGTGGTAGGTCGGCGGGGTCGCGCCGGGCCAGGACCCGTTCGTACTCGTCGACGGCAGGGTGGCCCGCGGCCACCGCTCGCTGCTCGCGGATGGCGTTGACGGCCGAGCCCAGCGCGCACGAGGTGACCAGCTGGTATGCGGCTTGGGCCTCGCTGACCCCGAAGCCCTGGGCGACCAGCGGTGCGAGCATGGCGTCGGTGTTGTCGGCGATGACTTCCGCGCTGATGGCGCCGTCGAGGTACTGGCCGAGGAGCGCGGGCTCGGCCACGAAGGAGTCACGGTTGTGGATCGACCACTCGAGGAGCCACACCGCCCAGTGCTGGCCCTCGTCGCGGGGGACCTGGCGTCGCGCTGCGCCGTACTCGGCCGCCAGTCGGAGGAGGTCGTCCTTGCCCTCGACGTGGTGGTAGAGGCTGGCGATGCTCACCCCCAGCCGATCGGCCACCGCCCGGAGCGTGAGATCGGACAGGCCGATCTCGTTCGCGGCCTCGGCGATCGCCTCTCGGCTGATCCGCGCCGGACGCCCCACCTTTGCCACGGGGAGAGCGTACGGCGGCTTGACAGGACCTCGCCGACGGTGTTTTCTATAGAGGTTCGGAAAATGGGGGACCAGCCAGGATGCAGGACCTGACAGGACGTGTCGCCGTCATCACGGGCGGTGCGGGTGGCATCGGTCGGGCGCTGGCCGAGGAGTTGGTCGCCGAGGGCATGAAGGTCGTCGTGGCCGACGTGCAGGCCGACCTCGTCGCCGCGACCGAAGCCGATCTCTCGGCCCTCGGTGAGGCCCTCGGGGTCGTCACCGACGTGACCGACCCGGCAGCGGTCGAGGCCCTGGCCGACGCCACCTACGACCGCTTCGGCGTCTGCCACCTCCTGGTCAACAACGCGGGTGTCGGCGCCCCGTCATCCACCCCCTGGGAGACGACCGTCAACGACTGGCGCTGGGTCCACGGGGTGAACGTGATGGGTGTCGTCAACGGTGTCCTCGCGTTCGTGCCCCGGATGATCGCCGCGGGCGAGGAGGGTCACGTGGTGAACACCTCCTCGGGGGACGGGGGCATCGAGCCGCTCCCCACGGCGTCGGTCTACGCCGCCAGCAAGGCCGCGGTGTCCACCTTCACCGAGTGCCTGGCCAGCCAACTGGAGAGCGAGGGCACGAACCTGCGGGCCTCGATCTTCTACCCGTCCGGGGGGCTGCTGCGGACAGGGCTCTGGCAGTCGGACAAGACCCGGCCCGACGCGCTGGCCCGGGAGCGCCCCCGCACGACCGAGCCCATGACCGTCGAGAAGCTCGAGGCGATGGCCGAGGACGGCGGCTACGAGCTGCCCTGGCAGGACCTGAACGAGCTGGCCCGCGTGCTGATCGCGGGGATCAAGGGCGGCGACTTCATCACCATGATCGGCCGGGAGAAGATCGCCGAGACCCTCAGGACGCGGGGCGAGGCCTTTGCCGACGGGCGGCTGCCCGACCACGAGAAGGGGCTGCTGTGAGCACCGACATCACCGAGGGCCGCTATCTCCTGATCTCCTCCGACGGCCACACCGGGCCGCCGGCGGAGCACTACCGGGAGTACCTGGACGAGGCCTACCACCCGCAGTTCGACGCCCACCAGGCCGAGCTCGGCGTGATCCGCGAGTTCCAGCAGACGATGAACCAGGACTTCCGCGAGGAGTGGGAGGCCAAGACCGGCGACGGCGGCCTGTACGCCGCGTACGACTCCGATGCCCGCAACGAGCGACTCGACGGTGAAGGCGTGGCCGCCGAGGTGCTCTTCCCGGACGCGGACGTGCTCGGGACCGGACGGGTGGCCAGCTCGCCGTTCGGCTCCGGCCTGGGCAACCCCACGGGGTGTGACCCCGAACTGGTCTTCGCCGGGGCGCGGGCCCACAACCGGTGGCTGGCCGACTTCTGCGCCAAGGAGCCCCACCGCCGCATCGGGGTGGCCGTGGTGCCGATAGTGGTGGACGTCGACGCCGCGCTCACCGAGATCCACGCGGTGGCCGACCGGGGCCTGCGGGGCGTGATGATCCCGACCCGCTGGTTCGACGCGCCCGCCTACCACGAGCCCGTCTACGAGCCGGTGTGGGCCGCGTTGGCCGAGCGGGGCCTGGTCCTGCACACCCACTCCGGCGCGGGGCCGGCCGACTACGAGATCGGTCCCGGCTTCATGGCGATCTACGCCACCGAGGCCTACTGGTGGGCGGCGCGTCCACTGTGGGTGCTGCTCTGGGCCGGCGTCTTCGAGCGGCACCCCGACCTGCGGTACGTGATCGCCGAGAACGGCGCCTGGTGGGTGCCGGACCTGGTCACCAAGATGGACGAGAAGTACCTCGGGGGGCACAACACCAAGAAGATGGGCGACGCCTTCCGGGAGCAGCTCACGATGAAGCCGAGCGACTACGTCGACCGCAACTGCTTCTTCGCCGCCTCGACCCCCGGCGTCGAGGACGTGAGCCGGCGCCACGATGTCGGCATCGGCAACCTGCTGTGGGGCAACGACTTCCCGCACCCCGAGGGCACCTTCCCGTACACCCGCGAGCTCGTGCGTCGCCGCTTCAAGGACGTGCCCCACGACGAGTGCCGCGCCATCCTGGGGGAGAACGCGGTCGGCCTCTACGGCATCGACACCGCCGCCCTGGCCCCGCTGGTCGAGCGGATCGGCCCCCTCGTCGAGGACATCCACGGCGAGACCCCACTACAGGAGGTCCCCGAGGACCGATGACCGATCCCGACGTGACCGACCTGCTCAAGGCCCCACCACCCCGTACCGCCCGGGAGGCGGCGACGGCCGAGACCCTCGTGGGCCTGCCCATGCCCCGCGATCCCGACCTGGTCACGGGAGCGTCGCGTCGGCTGAAGGTCACCCGTCAGCGGGGCCGACGTTTCCCGTTCCCCGTGCCCAACGGCTGGTTCATCGTGGCCCAGGCCGACGATCTGGCCCCAGGTGAGACCCGGGCGCTGTACCTGTTCGCCAAGGACGTGGTGCTCTACCGGACGGCATCGGGCGAGCCGTGCCTCGTCGATGCCCACTGCCCCCACCTCGGCGCCCACCTCGGCGTCGGCGGCAAGGTGGAAGGCGAGTGCCTGCGCTGCCCGTTCCACGGATGGTCGTTCGGGACCGACGGCCGGTGCGTGGACATCCCCTATTCCGACAGCGACCACATCCCGTCCAAGGCTCACGCCCGCTCGTACCCGACCATCGAGCGCAATCGGATGATCTGGGCGTGGCACCACGCCGAGGAGGCCGAGCCGTTCTACGACGTGCCCGAGGTGGAGGAGTTCTCCAGTCCCGACTGGACGGACATCGACTGCCGGGAGTTCGAGATCGCCATCGCCTGCCAGGAGATGGCCGAGAACAACGTCGACTTCGCCCACTTCCGCTACGTCCACGGCACCGACGCCATCCCCGAGGACGAGTTCTTCGTGGACGGCACCTACAAGCGCACGATTGGCAACGACGGGAACTTCGTGAGGGAGGGCTATGGCTTGGGCCTCGGCGTCCTCCGCATCAAGAACTGGGTCACCTTCCTGTCCTCGACCACGCCCATCGACGAGGAGAACGTGCTCGTCCGCTGGGTCTTCACCGCGCCGAAGGCGAACGGTGAGCAGTCGGTGAAGGAGGCGGCCGACGCCTTCTGCGGGGGCGTGAGCCAGGACATCCCCATCTGGGAGAACAAGATCTACCGACCCCGCCCGGTGCTGACCAAGAGCGAGAAGGACATCCTCGAGCACCGGCGCTGGAGCCGCCAGTTCTACTCCGGCTACGACCCGGCCGGAGAGGCCGAGGTCATGGAGGACTGATCGGCGACGTCAGTCGGCCGAGCGAACCTGAGCGCTGCCTTCACGCGGCAGAGGCAACTGGTTCGAACCCAGTATCGCCCACTCGGTGTTTCCCCTGGCCAGAGACGAATCCCCGGCGGACTGGCGCGGGTGAGCGGGCGCTTGGAGCGGTCCCAGGGCAACGCTCAGACCACACGCTGGTGTCGGTTGCCGGGAGTCTGCGGTCGAGCCGGACCTGCTGGTCCTATGGGAAGGCGCTCAGGCGTACCCGGCAGCGATGGGTCGGTGGGCCCGGGGCGATGTGGCCGGGACGTGCGACGATCGACTCCGGAGGCCGCCGACCAGGGACTACCTCGTTGACCTGGACGGGCTCGAGCGGACTGCCCGGCTGGCGCGAGACGTTGCGGATCAACGGTCGACTCGATCCGCGCTGCGCTCAGGCCCTCGTGGTCGAAGAAGCCTTCGTGCACTGCGGCAAGGCCGTCATCCGGTCGAGCCTGTGGGACGAACCGGCACCGCGGCCTGAGCCGTTGCCCGACACCGGCCGGCCGCCACTGGGCGCCTCGGTGAGCGCCTTCATCGCCAGCTCGCCGTTCGTCGTCCTCACCTCCGAGGACGGTTCCGGCAGGGCCGACGCCAGCCCGAAGGGTGATCCGCCCGGCTTCATCCATGTCGTCGACGACACCACGCTCGCCATCCCCGACCGGCGCGGCAACCGCCGCACCGACACCTTCCACAAGAGGGCTCAAGGCCACGGCCATCCGCGCTGTCGTCAACGGCTCGGTCGTCCACGCCGGAGTCGAGATGGACTACCAGCGCAGCCCGGAGGTCGTCGCCCCGGACAGCTCCGAGGCGACGACCTGCCTGCCGGTACCCCCGTTAGACGGAAACGGCGTCGAGCACGTCGAGGCGGGCGGCGCGGCGGGCCGGCATGGCCGCAGCCAGCACACCCGCGCCCGCAGCCACCGCGACGAGGAGCACGATCGATCCGACCGGAACGGCCACACCGGTGACGAACGAGTCGGGCAGGGCCAGGGCGACACCCGAGCCGAACAGGAGCCCGACTGAGACCCCGAGCACCGCGCCGAAGCCCGCCACCAAGGCGGCCTCGAAGCGGATCATGCGGCGGAGCTGGCGCCGGCTCATCCCGACGGCCCGTACGAGTCCGAGCTCGCGGGTCCGCTCGAAGACCGACAGTGCCAGGGTGTTGGCGATGCCGATGAGGGCGATGACCACCGCCAGGGCGACCATCACGTTGACCACGGCGAGAAGCTCGTCGATCATCCCCTCGATCCGGTCGAGATACTCCTCGTTCGTCTCGATGTCCGCCGCCGGGAAGGCCTCCTTCAGGCCGTCGATGGCCGTGGCGACGCTGCTGTCGTCGACTCCGTCGGCCACCGAGACGGCGACCCAGTCCGGGCCGGTGGTGTCCCCACCGGCATCGAAGCTCGACTGGTCGAACAGGAAGTCCGACCTGATGAGCGAGTCGTTGTCGAAGACACCGGTGATCGTGGACTGCGCCACGCCGCCGCCGGCGAACTCGGTGGTGATGGTGTCACCGAGGCCGAGCCCGGTCTCGTGGGCGTGCGAAGAGGCGATGAGCACCGGGTTGGCGACCGTGGTGTCGTAGCCGCCCTCGCTGACGTCCAGTTCGAGCAACTCGGGAACCTGATCGAAGTCGGCGGCGACGTTCTCGCTCACCTCGTCGCCGATCCGGGTCTCCACGTAGCGGAAGCCGGAGACGGCATCGAAGCGGTCGTCGGCGGCCAGCTCGGCGGGGAGGCCGAGGGGGAACGTCACCTCGTCCAGCTCATCGGTCAGGTAGTAGTCGCCGATCGCGACCTCGCTCAACGACGACCCCAGGGTCTGCTTGACCGAGTGACCCACGACGAGGACGGCGGACACCAGCGCCAAGCCCACCATCAGCGCGGCCCCGGTGGTGGCCGTGCGGCGGGGGTTGCGGGCCGCGTTCTGCTGGGCCAGGCGTCCGGTCACGCCGGCCATCCGGGCCATTGGCCATCCCAGCACCCGGGTGACCCGACCAACCGCCATCGGGCTCAACAGCGTGACACCGAGGAAGACCCCGACGGCACCGCCGGCCATGAGGACGACCGTGGCCCCGGTCCCGCCGGCACCCGACAGGCCGAGGGCACCGGCGAGCAGGCCGAAGACGAACAGCCCGACGCCAGAGATGATCCGTGTTCTGCTCCCTGGGGCCGAGTCCGTCCCGCCGTCCCGCAGGGCGGCGATCAGCGGTACCGTCGACGCCCGTCGGGCGGGGCCGATCGCCGTCGGGAGCGTGACACCCACGCCGACGACGAATGCAGCAACGACCGTGCGGGCGGCGAGGATCGTCGGCGAGTCCGGCAGGGCTGCACTGCCGGCGTTGAACAGCGCCTCGAGTCCCCGGGCGACCCCGATCCCTCCGAGGATGCCGCCGACCGAACCGAGCAGCCCGATCGCCAGGGCCTCGCCCAGCACCGATCGCCGGATCTGGGCGGGGTCGGCGCCGACCGTCCGCAACAGGGCCAGCTCCTTCGTTCGTTGGCCCACGACGATCGCGAAGGTGTTGTAGATGATGAAGACCGACACGAAGAGCGCCACGCCCCCGAAGCCGAGGAGGATGTTGCCGACGAGGTCGATCTCGCCGGTCAGGCTCTCGTCGGCTTCGGCGAGCAGCACGTCGTGGTCGACGACGTCGGCCTCGGGCACGGCGGCTGCGATGGCGGCCTGGACCCGGGCCACGTCGGCTCCGTCCTCCACCTCGACGGCGACCGAGTCGATTCCGTCCGTCCCGAGCAGCTCGGCGATCCGGTCGCTGTCCATCTGCACCAGCACGGCACCGGCGGTCGCGTTGTCGTCACCGAACGATGACGTGCCCACCAGCGTGAGTTCCACGCGGCCCGTGGGTGTGGTCAGCGCGTAGGACTCGCCGAGCACCAGCCCCTGGCGGTCGGCGGTGTCGAGGTCGACCACGAACTCGTCGGGCCCGGGCGCGGTCCCCTCGACGAGGGTGAAGGCGTTCAGGCCGGGGTTGTCGATCCACGCCCAGGCGATGTGCGGCGGGCCCCCCTCGTTGATCGGCTGGCCGCTGCCGTCGAGGAGCTGCACCGCGTCCCAGGGGGCCTCGATGCCGGGAGCAGCCGCAGCGACACCGTCGACGTCCGCGACGATGCCCGCCGTGTCGGACGGCAGGGGCGGTGGATCGCCGAAGTCCTCCGCGGGGCGGACCTCGACGTCGATGCCGGCGGTGATGTCCTGCGAGACGCTGCCGAACGTGCTGCGCAGGCCGTCACCCAGCACGAAGGCCGAGACGACGAAGCTGACGGCGAGCGTGACGCCGAGGGTGGTGAGAGCGAATCGGACCTTGTTGGCCCGGAGGCCGGCGAGCGTGAGTCGTAGCATTGGCGTGGCTCCTTCTGGAACAGGGGTGGGCGGTCAGTGGCCGAGCCGACGCATGGCGTCGAGCACGGCGTCCGGGGTTGGGTCGGGCAGCTCGTCGGTGATGCGGCCGTCGACGAGGAAGACGACCCGGTCGGCGTAGGACGCCGCCACCGGGTCGTGGGTGACCATCACGATCGTCTGAACGAGCTCGCGCACGGCGTGGCGCATGAACGCGAGGATCTCGGCGCCGGTCGTGCTGTCGAGGTTGCCGGTGGGCTCGTCGGCGAAGATCAACTCGGGTCGGCCGGCCAGGGCCCGGGCCACGGCGACCCGCTGCTGTTGGCCACCCGACAGCTCGCCTGGGCGGTGCTGGAGCCGGTCGGCGAGGCCGACCGTGCGCAGGATGGCGTCGAGCCACTCCTGGTCGGGTCGGGTGCCGCCGAGGTCCATCGGGAGCGTGATGTTGTCGATGGCGCTGAGCGTCGGCACCAGGTTGAAGGCCTGGAAGACGAAGCCCAGGCGATCACGGCGCAGGCGGGTCAGCGTCCGCTCCGATGCGACCGACAGGTCGGTCCCACCGATGTGCACCGACCCGGCGTCGAGCCGATCGAGCCCCGCCATGCAGTGCATGAGGGTCGACTTGCCCGATCCTGACGGGCCCATGATGGCGGTGAAGCGGCCGGCGCCGAAGTCGACGTCGACGCCGTCGAGCGCAAGCACTTCGGTGTCGCCCTCGCCGTAGGTCTTGGTGGCGTTTCGAGCCGACGCGATGGCCGTTCCGCCAGTTGCCGAAGAGCGGTGTTCGAGGAGATCGGTCATGGTCAGGGCACCCTTTCCGGGGTCGTTTCTCGGTGTGCGTCGACCGTACGAAGGCACGGTCGGGCCGTCGTCAGGCGGAGGGCTGGTCCGCAGTCACCAGATGGGCTGGTTCGACGGCTCCGCCAGCCCAGCGGTCCTCCCCCGTCGGGACGGAGTCGGCGAGCCACAGGTCATCCCTTTGGCGGACGGGGAACAGTCCGTGCGGCGGATTCGCCTCCGGGCGGCCCGGACTAGCTTCGACAGCGTGAGCGCGACCGCCAACGGGCTGATCGGCGTCGCCCGCAAGGTGCTGGAGCGGGTGCGCGAGCGACCTCTGGTCGTCGACGCCACCCTCGCCGCGCTGGCCGCCGTCCTTGCCCTTGCCGAACTGCAGTCCGGCACCGCGTTCACCGGGCGCGACCTCGACCGGCCCGGAGCCCTCCTCGTCATCGTCGGCTCGAGTGCACTCGTGTGGCGGCGGCGGACCCCCGTCGCCACCCTCGCCGCCACCACCGCGGCGATGGTCGCCATCTACATCCGGGACTACGGATCGTTCGTGGCGATGATGGGCCTCATCGCCATCTACTCGGTGGCCGCCCATGGCCGTGACCGCCGGCTGGCCTGGAGCGCGATCGTGACTGCCGGCGTCGTGCTGTTCGTCACTGCGTGCTTCACGATCCTCGACCCGCCGGAGGGCTTCCGCGGGGCGGACGCCATCAGCATGATCGTCCTGCTGGTCAGCGCGGCCGCCGGCGGGGGCATCGTGCGCAATCGCCAGGAGATTTTCGCCGACACCCGGGACCGAGCCGAACGAGCTGAGGCCGAACGGACCGCCGAAGCCGAGCGGGCCGTGACCCGCGAGCGGGCGCGCATCGCCCGAGAGATGCACGATGTGGTTGCCCACGGGATGAGCGTGATCGCCGTCCAGGCCACCGCCGCACAACAGGTCGTCCACGACGACCCCGACCGCGCGGTCGAGCTCATGCGGAACGTGGAGGTCACCGGCCGCCAGTCCCTCGATTCGCTCCGTCGCATGCTCGGTGTCCTCCGCAGCGGCGACGAGATCGGTCGCACGCTCAGCCCCCAACCCGGTCTCAAGGACGTGCTCGGGGCGGTCGAGCAGACGACCGCCGCCGGCGTCCCCACCGAGCTCGTGGTGACCGGGTCGGTGCGGGAACTGGCGCCCGGGCTCGAGCTCAATGCGTTCCGCATCGTGCAGGAGGCGTTGACCAACGTCCGCAAACACGCGGGCACGGCGGCCACAGCGGAGGTCCACATCGACTACACCGCTACGGCCCTGACGATCGATGTGACCGACGACGGCGCGGGGATGGCCACGTCGCTCGAGGACTCCGGGGCAGCTCACGGACTCGTGGGCATGCGAGAGCGCGTGGACCTCTACGGCGGGTCGTTCTCGGCCGGCGCCCGCACGGGTGGCGGCTTCCGCGTCCACATCGGGCTGCCCACCAGCGAGCAGGACCGCCGCACCCTCGCCAGCGCGTCCGGCCAGGCCTCCGGAGCGGACCCAGCATGACCATCCGGGTGGCAGTCGTGGACGACCAGGCGCTCATGCGCGACGGGTTCACCATGATCCTCGAGGCGCAGAGCGACATCGAGGTGGTGGGCAACGCCGAGGACGGGCGCACCGGTGTCGAACTCGCGCGCCGGACCCGGCCCGACGTCGTCCTCATGGACATCCGGATGTCCGGCATGGACGGCCTCGAGGCCGCCGCGATCATCAGCCGTGACCCGACGATCGACACCAAGGTGCTGATGCTGACGACGTTCGACCTCGACGAGTACGTCTACGACGCGCTCCGGGCGGGGGCCAGCGGCTTCCTGCTCAAGGACACGCCGGCCGAGCAACTGGTCGACGCGGTCCGCGTCATCGCGAGCGGCGACGCCCTGCTTTCACCGTCGGTCACCAGGCGGCTCATCGAGGAGTTCGCCCGCCACCCCGCCGGGGGGACAACGGCCACACTCCCCGACGACCTCACCGAGCGCGAGACTGAGGCCCTGCGCCTGCTCGCCCAGGGCCGGAACAACCGCGAGATCGCGGCCGAGATGTTCATCGGCGAGGCCACGGCGAAGACGCACGTGAGCCACCTCCTCACCAAGCTCGGCGTCCGCGATCGTGTGCAGGCCGTTGTCATGGCCTACGAGTCCGGGCTCGTCACCCCCGGATCGACCGCACCCTCCGACTGAGCGTCAGCCTCGAACCGGGTCTGGGGAGTCATCCGCTGCCACCCGCGAATCCCCCATCGCGGTCGCTGGCGCCCGCGACTGACGCCCCCGTGCACGAACAGACCACGAACGGGCGATCACGCCAGAGCGTTCGCCCATGGACCTCGGGTGAGCGACACTGTCGATCCCATGACTGCAGCAGCGACCACGACGGTCACGGCGCCGATCGGCTACGCGCCGGCGGCGACCGTGGTGGCCGACGACGAGCGGCCCGGGCTGCTCCGGTCGCCGACCCTCGACCGCTCCACGGCCTATGACGACGGCGGCGTGACGTTCGAGACCTGCACGATCCACGACATCGACAGTGCCGACGAGGCCCCGGGGTTCGTGGAGGCGGGCTTCGAGGCCGTGCGCCTTCCCGAAGAGCCAGGGCTCCTGGCCCTGCTCGGCGAGGTCCGGGACGCGGGCACGGTCGGCGACGAACAGGGCACTCGACTCCGGTCGTTGCTGACCGGGGCGGTCATCGAGCTGGCGGACGGCTCCCGCCTGCGCATCGACCACGTTGCCGAAGAGGGCGTGATCGTTCGCCAGGCCGGGCCCGGCGGCGTCGAGGTCGACGGAGCGGAGCATCACGGCGCGGTCAACGTCCACATCGACCAGGACGTCGGGGGAACGCCGCTGCGCCAGCTGTTCGACGGTGGTGCCGCGGAGGTGTTCGCGCACGACAGCCCCGACAGCCGGAACGACACGTCGACCCAGCACCTGGTCAACGTGTGGCTGCCGCTGCACCAGATCACGCGGCCGCTCACCTTGATGGACGGTCGGTCGCTCGATCGGCGTCGGCACCAGCTGCGCTATCGGCTCCCGGTCGACGGCTTCCTCGATCGGGAGGAGGGCCAGTCGGTGAACGACATCTGGCTGTGCCTCCACGATCCGGCCCAGGAGTGGTGGTTCCGAGCCGAGGCCGAGCTCGGCGACGCCTACGTGTTCGACACCCTCAGCACGGCGCACGCATCCGTCGTGCTCCCCGGTGAGGACCTCGCCGCCGACCGGTATCGGCGGCTCGGCGCCGTGGTCGACGCCGTGCGCGCCGGTGATCGCCGAAGGGCCGGCGAGCTCGCCTCGGCCGCGCCCCCCGACCTCGGTCCCGCACCGACGGGACTCCTGGGTGCCGCGGTCGCCGCCATGGACGCCCTGCTGCTGGAGGCGCGGGCCACGACCGAGGCCGAGGGCGATCTCGATCACGCATGGTGCACCCGGGCGAAGGCGGCTCGGGACGGGGTCGTGCGGCGGTCGCTCGAGCTGCGCGCCGTCGTCACCCGGCTCCCAGGAGAGCGCTGAGGTCGACAGGCCACGAAATGGTCGTCACGCACGGTCACCAGCGGGTGGTGGGGTCGTAGCGGGGGCTGGTTGACGGCCACGGTCGTCCAGGTGGCGCCTGACGGATGGGGAGACGGCACCCGTGGGGATCCCGGGTGGCCTCGATCGATTGCCGGCCGTTCTCGAACGGGGGCAGGTGACCGGTCACGGGGACGTGACGGTCGGGGGGGGTTGGCGTAGGGTCGGGGGTCGACGACCCGGGTGGATGCTTCAGTGTGGGGATCCCGTTGCCCGTCTCGGATTGTGGACGTGTTCTGGTGACCGCCGGTGTGCTTGTGCCGTTCCTTCCCAGTATCGCCCACAGGGTGTTGTTCGGCCTGCCCTCCAGTGGTTCTAGGGCAGGTCACCGGGGGGACCGGGTGTCGTGCGGGGACCCCGGCGCCTGCGGCTAGCGTCGCCGGGATCGCCGATCAGAATCGCAACTCGCTCCTCGGCATCGTGGCCAGCGTGGCCATCGGTGCGCTCGTCATCCTGGCCGGCAGCGACGGCAGCTCCACGGTCGGCTCCGTGGCCGTCTTCGCCCTGTGTGGCGTGCTCTCCTACGTCATCAACTGGATCGCCTTCGTGCCGGCGAACATCGCCCAGACCGAGCACTACTTCGACCTCACCGGAAGCCTGACGTACCTCTCGCTGACGGCGGTTGCCGTGGTGGCGAGCGACGAGCCCGACGCGCGCTCGCTGGTCGTGGCCGTCATGGTCGCCGTCTGGGCGTTGCGGCTGGGGACCTTCCTGCTCCGCCGAGTCAAGCGCGATGGCCGCGACGGTCGCTTCGACCCCATCAAGGTCGACCCCTTGCGGTTCTTCATGACCTGGACGGTTCAGGCGCTCTGGGTGCTCCTCACCCTGGCGTGCGCGCTGGCGATCATCACCGGGCGCGAGCGACAGCCGATCGGATGGGTTGCCGTGATCGGCATGCTCGTCTGGGTGGCCGGTTTCACCATCGAGGTGGTCGCCGACCGGCAGAAGTCCGCGTTCAAGCAGGATCCCGCCAACGACGGCCGATTCATCACCTCCGGACTGTGGGCCTGGTCACGACACCCGAACTACTTCGGCGAGATCACCCTCTGGGTCGGCGTGGCGATCATGGCGCTGCCGGTGTTGTCGGGGTGGCGGTGGGCCATGCTGATCTCGCCGGTGTTCGTGGCGTTGTTGCTCATCCGCGGGAGTGGCATCCCGTTGCTCGAGGCGCGCGCCGAGAAGCGCTGGGGCACCGACGAGTCGTTCCGGGCCTACACCCGCGACACGCCGGTCCTGGTGCCCCGCCCGCCGCGCTCGTAGCGGCCACGCAGCGCGCGACTTCGGTGATCTTGGCAACCGCCGGACACTCAGCCGCACCTTTCCGCTCCGTGGCCGATTGCCCCGACGGGTCGATACCCGCGCGAATCGACAACCGATGTCCCCCAGCTCGGGGATCGATGACCACAGGGCGTGAGATCGGTGGCGGGAGCCGGGATCAGGCCGCGCCGCCCGTCACCGCCCGTCCCGCCGCCCGCCTGCGTTGCGTCGTCGTCGGTGGGACGGTCCCCGAGGACGACCTCAGACCGCCACGGGGACGTTGACCCAGCCCCGCACGGTGCTGGTGTGGAGGCGGACGGAGGCGTCGTGGTCGACCCGCCATTCCGGGAACCGGGCCAGGGCCTCCTGGAGGGCGATGCGGCCCTCCATGCGGGCCAGGGCGGCGCCGATGCAGAAGTGGATGCCGTAGCCGAAGGACACGTGGTGGTCGAAGTGCCGGTGGATGTCGAAGCGCTCGGCGTCGGGGTACTTGCGCTCGTCCCGTCCGGCGGAGCCGGTGAGCAGCAGGACCTTGCTGTCCACCGGGATGGTCGTGCCGTGCAACTCCACCTCCCGGGTCGTCCAGCGACCCTGCACCGGGGACGGTGCCTCGTAGCGCAGCAACTCCTCGACCGCGTTGGCCAGCAGTCCCGGGTCGGCGGCCAACTCGGCCCGCTGGTCGGGGTGGCGGTCGAGCAGGATGGCCGCCCAACCCAGGAGGCGGGCCACGGTCTCGGTGCCCGCGCTGACGAGGAGGTTGACGAACCCGGAGCACTCCTCGTCGGTCAGACCTCGGGTGGTGCCGTCCTCGTCGGTCATCTCGGCCTGGACCAGGTCGCTGATCATGTCGTCGCGGGGGTGGGCCCGGCGGTCGTCGATGATCGCCTGGAGGTGTCCCCAGAGTCGGATGCGGGCCTCGAGGGCGAAGTCGTTGATCATGCCCACGCCGGGCTCGATGTGGAACGTGTCGTCGATGGCGTGGCGCACCTCTTCGCGCTGGTCGTCGGGCACGCCGAGCAGTTCGGAGATCACCATGGAGGGCAGTTGGGCGCCGAAGTCCTGGACGAAGTCGAACCCGGTCCCGCCGACGTGGCGGTCCAGGAGGTGCGCGCACAGATCCCGGATGTGGGGCTCGAGGCCCTCGATGCGTCGAGGCGTGAAGGCCCGGGACACCAGCGTCCGCAGTCGACCGTGCTCCGGCGGGTCGAGGAAGATCATCATGTTCTGGGGGTACGAGCCCTCCCCCATGATCTCCAGCACGGTGCCGTGGGCCGAGGAGAACGTGACCGGGTCCTTGTGGGCCGCCTCGACGTCGGCGAAGCGCGACAGCGCCCAGAAGTCGTGGGTGTCGTTGCGGTAGACGGGGGCCTCGTCCCGCATCCGCCGCCAGATCTCGTAGGGGTTGGTGTCGATCTCGGTGTCGAAGGGGTCCCAGTAGAGCTCGGCGGCTTGCGTCCCGACGGTGGTCATAGGCGGCTGACAATACTCTGAACCCGGATTCAGAGGGCCCGGCCGGGCGCCCGGCGCACCGCGGGCGCCGTCCGGACGCCACCGCCGGGCGAACCTAGACTCCGGTCCACCGACATGACCTTCGAACCGACCGCCGAACGGCTGCTGCCCGACCTCGACGTCCGCACCGAGATGGTGCTGCTCGCCCGGACGCTCTGGCGGGAGGGCTATGACGACCACCTGGCCGGTCACATCACGGTCAACCAGGGCGATGGGACCCTGCTGTGCAACCCGTGGCTGCTCACCTGGGAGGAGTTCGGGCCGGGGGACGTCATCCGCATCGATCTCGAAGGCAACGTCGTCGAGGGTGACTGGCCGGTACCCCTCGGCATCCCACTTCATCTCGAGCTGCACCGGGCCCGGCCCGACGTGCAGGTCGCGGTCCACCACCATCCTCGGTGGGGGACCGTGTGGGCCGACCTGGGGCGCCTCCCCGGCCGGCACGACCAGAGCTCGGTCCTGGGCGGGGGCGCCGCGGTGCTGGTCGACGAGTACGGGGGGGCGGTCAACGATCCCTCGACGGCGGCGAAGGCGATCGCCACGATGGGCGACGCCGAGTTGGCGGTCCTGGCCCACCACGGGGTCTTCATCCTGGCCGGCTCGATCCGGGCGGCCCACCAGCGGGCCGTGGCCTTCGAGTCCCGCTGCCGCACGGCGTGGCTGACCGAGGTCGGCGGCGGCGGTGACGAGCTGCCGCCCGCGGTGCTGGGCTTCTTCGAGAGGGGCGACGGCGAGGGCTTCCTCGGCTTCTGGGAGGCGGCGGCTCGCCGCGAGCTGCGAGCCGACCCCACCCTGTTGCCGAGCTGACCCACCGGAGACCACCGTGGGAGCGACGACCACCCGACGAGTGCTGGCCCTGCTCGTCCTGGCCACGGTGACGGTCGCGGCGTGTCGCGCTGACGACAGGGCCCCACCGGTGGCCGACCCGACGACCACCGCGGCCCCGACGACGACGGCACCCGGTGCCGACGTGGCCTCGCCCAGCGAGGTCGAGGGTCCGATCGAGGGGGGCCGGTACGGCGTCCCCTACAACCCGATGCCCGAGAGCTTCGCCGACGAGTACGGCTACACCGAGGAGGAGTGGTTCGTCTCCGGGGAGGCCACGGCCTACGCGCCCGTCGGTGCGTTGGCCCCCGACGGGCGGTGGGCGGTCCGCCCCGCCGACACCGCGCCGTACACGACGCGCCTCCTCGTCCGGCGTCCCGCCGAGGCCGGCGACTTCAACGGCACCGTCGTCGTGGAGTGGTTGAACGACAGTGCGGGCCGGAACTCCGACCCGCAGTTCGGGACGCTCTACCCGGTGCTGCTCGGTGAGGGCTCTGTCTACGTCGGCGTGTCGGCCCAGGCGGCGGGCATCCAGGGCGGCGGCATCGTGATCGACGTCCCGGGCGTGCCCGCCGAGGCCCTCGCGCCGCTGAAGGTCTGGGACCCCGTTCGCTACGGCGGGCTGAGCCACCCCGGCGACGACTGGTCCTACGACATCTACAGCCAGGTGGCCCAACTCCTGCGCCGACCCGGTGAGGTCGACCCCCTCCGGGGCCTTCCCGTCGACCGCGTGCTGGCGATGGGCGAGTCCCAGAGCGCCGGGCGCCTGGCCGCCTATGTCAACGCGGTGCATCCCCGGGACAGGATCTACGACGGCTTCCTGGTCCACAGCCGCGGTGACGGGACCTCGACCCTGGGCGAGGGCGACCCCACGCCGCAACCGGCCTTCCTGCGCACGGATCTGGACGAGCCGGTGCTGCAGTACGAGACCGAGACGGATCTGGTCAGCCTCGGCTTCCTCGATGCCCGTCAGCCCGACGACGACTCGGTCGTCACCTGGGAGGTGGCGGGCAGCGCGCACGCCGACGCCTCGTTCCTCGGCTACGGGAGGGCGTCGGGCCAGGTGTGGCTCCCGGGGGCCGACAACGACCCGACCGAGTCCTGCGGCCGCATCAACGACGGTCCGCAGCCCCAGGTGCTCCGGGCGGCCTTCGTCGCCCTGCACGACTGGGTGGCCGACGGGACGCCGCCCCCGACCGGCCTGCCGATCGAGACCCGCGGCGGTGACATCGTCCGCGACGCCGACGGCAACGCCGTCGGCGGCATCCGCACCCCGGCGGTGGACGTTCCGGTGTCGGCCCTCACCGGGATCACCCCGGCCGAGAGCATCTTCTGCCTGCTGTTCGGGGCCTCCGAGCCCCTGTCGGCGGCCCGGTTGGCCGACCTCTACGTCGACCACGAGGACTACGTCGCCCAGGTGACCGCGTCAGCCGATGCGGCCGTCGAGGCCGGCTTCCTCCTCCCGGAGGACCGGGACGCCTACGTGGCGGCCGCCGAGACGGCGGCCGTCCCGTGAGGACCGGTGCCGCCGTGACGTTGGCCGCCGCGCTCATGGCGGCCATTTCGGCCGGCGATGACGGAGCGATCGTCTGGTCCCACGACACCGGTGGTGGCGTCCACGGCTGGTTGTCCGTGGTCGATGACGAGGTGTTCGTCCCGGTGGGGAACGCTTCGCCGCCCTCGTTGCCGGCCCTCGGCCTGACCGCGGGGGACCGAGAGCCGCGATGACGACGTGCCTGTTGATCCACGGAGGCAACTGCACCCGCCGCTTCTGGGACCGCGTGGTCGACCGACTCGGTCCCACGGGGGTCGCCGTCGACCTGCCGGGCCGGGGTGACCGCCCCGGGGACCTCATGACCCTCACGTTGGACCAGTCGGCGGCGTCGGTCGTGGCCGACCTCCAGATCGCGGCTCCCGACGGTCCCGTGGTCGTCGTGGCCCACAGCTCCGGCGGCCTCCTCGTGCCCCGCGTGGTGGGTGCCCTCGGCGACCGGGTGATCGCGATCGTCCTCTCGTCCGCCTCCGTGCCACCCGAGGGCGGGACCGGCCTGGACTGCATGAAGGCCAGCCACCGGGAGCGGCTGGTCGCCGGTGTGGAGTGGGCCCGCTCCGAGGGCCGGCGCCTGGTGGCCCCGGTTCCCGACGAACCCGAGGCCCTACGCAAGTCCTACGGCGAGCGCCTCGATGACCGGACCCTGGCCTTCGTGGCCGAGCGCCTGGTCGAGGACTCCTTCAACGTGTACTTCGATCCTGTGTCCTGGGACGGGGTGGCCCTGCCGGTCACCTACGTACGGGCCGCTCGGGACACCGCGGTGCCCTCGTCCCTGCAGGACGAGATGATCGGTCGCCTGCCCGGCTCGCCGACGGTGCTGGACTGGGACTGCGGCCACATCCCTCCCGTGACCCGGGCCGATGAGTTCGCCGCCGTCCTGGCCGGGTTTCTGAACTAGGTTTGGAAACCCATGGCGAGCTGGATCGGGCAGTACTGCATCAACGTCAGTGACCTGGGTGCGAGCGTGGCGTTCTACGAGGCGCTGGGCCTGGAGTGCACCAGCCGCACCGAGATCGACGTGGCCGGCGAGGCGATCCTCGAGCACCCCGGCAAGGGGGGCAAGGTGCAGTTGGCCCAGCAGAAGGACCGCTCGGGACCTCTCGACCCGGGCAACGCGTTCTGGAAGCTGTATGTGAACACCAACGACATCGGGACGATCCATGCCGCCGCGCTCGCGGCCGGGGCCGCCGAGGTGATGGCGCCGATGCGGATGGAGCAGTGGCCCACCAGCGTCAGCTTCGTGAAGGAGCGCGACGATTATCTCGTGGAGTTCGTCCAGCGTCACCCGTGGCTCGACGGCGACGACACCACGCCCGCCTGGTTGGGGCAGTACTGCGTCAACGTCACCGACCTCGACGCCACGGTCGCCTTCTATGAGGCCCTCGGGCTGACCTGCACCAGCCGAACGGACATCACGGGCGCCCGAGAGGCCATCCTCGAGCACCCCGAGAAGGGTGGGAAGCTCCAGTTGGCCCGGCAACAGGACCAGGACGGGCCGATCGTCATGGGCGACACGATGTGGAAGCTCTACGTCAACACCGATGACATCGCGGGGGTCCACCGTGCCGCGCTGGACGCGGGCCATGCCTCGGTGATGGCGCCGACCCGCATGGAACGTTGGCCCGTGACGATCGCCTTCCTGGCCGATCCGGACGGCTACCAGGTCGAGTTGGTCGAGCGTCACCCCTGGTGACCGACAGCTGGTAGGCAGAGGTCATGGTGCGGGCGCTCCGAAGATGAGCCGATGACCGTCTGGCAGAGTGGGGAGGAGCACACGGTGCTCGAACTGCTCGAGCGGCGCCTCGAGTCGGCGCCGGACGCGCCGTATCTCGATGTGTGCGGCGACACCGCGTCGGCGGCCGAGGTCGCATCGGTGGCGGATCGCCTGGCCAACGCCTACGGCCAACTCGGTGTGCGGCCCGGAGACCGGGTGGCCACGCTGATCGAGAACTCGGCCGAGGCCATGTACGCCTGGTGGGGAGCGGTGCGGGCCGGGGCGGTGGCGGTGCCGGTGAACACGGCCTACAAGGGCGACTACCTCCGCCACCAGTTGGCCGACTCGGGTGCCCGTGTCCTGGTCGTCGAGGCCGACCTGGTCGACCGGGTCCAGCGGATCGCCGATCAGGTCGAGTCCCTGGATCACGTCGTGGTCCTCGGCGAGGATTCCGCCTCGCTCCCGGGCGTGACCGACCACACCTGGGCCGACCTGTTGTCGGCCGACGGTTCTCCCCCCGAGGTCACGGTCCGGCCGTCGGACCTGGCCACCTTCATCTACACAGGCGGCACGACGGGTCCGTCCAAGGGCTGCATGCTCAGCCACAACTACCACGAGGCCCTGGCCCGCCAGATCGGCATCTGCTGGGGGCGTACGGCCGAGGACGTGGTCTGGACGCCACTGCCGCTGTTCCACTTCAACGCCATCGTGACCGCGGTCCTCGGCCCGTTGGTGTACGGCGGCCGCGCCGCGATCTACCGGCGGTTCTCGCTGTCCAACTTCTGGTCGGAGATGAACCGCACCGGGGCCACGATCACCTCGACGCTCGGGACGATGGCCTATCTGCTGGCCCACGACGTCGACCGGCCCGAGATGCCCCGGTCCGGCGCGCCCGAGGCCAACACCAGCCTGCGCCTGATCGGCGCGGCCCCCCTTCCCGTCGAGATCGATGACCGGCTGCGCTCTCGCTTCGGTGTCGAGACCTTCAGCGGGGCCTACGGGGTGACCGAGGCCAGCCTCATCTCCTGGCAGCCGCCGGGGGTGCGCAACAAGCCGAACGCGGCGGGCGTCGTCAACGACGACTACTTCGACGTCCGCATCTTCGACGACGACGACCGTGAGCTGCCCCGGGACGCCGATGGCGAGATCGTGATCCGGCCGAAGCGGCCACAGGTCATGTTCGAGGGCTATTGGGGCCGGCCGGAGGCCACGGTGGCCACCAGCCGGAACTGGTGGTACCACACCGGCGACATCGGCCGGATCGACGAGGACGGCTACCTCTTCTTCGTGGATCGCAAGGCCGACTACCTCCGCCGCCGGGGCGAGAACATCTCGTCCTTCGAGGTCGAGCGGATCTTCATGGGCCATGGCGCGCTGGCCGATGTCGTGGTGCACGCCGTGCCCAGCGATCTCACCGAGGACGACCTCAAGGTCACCGCCACCCTCGAAGCGGGCGCCGCGCTCACCGAGGAGGAGCTGTTCCGGTGGGCCGTCGAGGAGCTGCCGTACTTCGCCCTGCCCCGCTACATCGAGTTCCGGGCCGAACTGCCCCGCAGCCCGGTGGGCCGTGTGCTCAAGCGGGAGCTCCGGGCCGAGGGCGTGACCGACGCCACCTGGGACGTCGAGGCCAGCGACGTGAGCTACGAGCGACGCTGATCCGGACGCCGGGGTCGGATCAGTCCTCCCAGAGCCTGACGATCGTCCGACCGACGGTCTCGCGGTTCGCCATCGCCTCGAAGGCGGCGGGCACGTCCTCGAAGTCGACGACGCGGCCCACCACGGCCCGTACCCGTTGCTCGCGCACCAGCCCGATGATCCGTTCCATGATCTCGGCGCCCAGCTCCCGGGAGGGGAAGTTCCAGCCCATGGCCTGCTTCACCGCGGCCCCGAACTCGGCGTCGGCGTAGGAGAGCAGCACGCCGCAGAGCTTGAGGTTCCCCATGGCGATGCTGCGGGGGACGATCGACTTCTCGTCGGCCACCACCTTGTCGGACGCGAATCCCATCATCAGGTAACGGCCGTTGTAGGCCGTGCAGGCCATGGAGTCGGCCATGACGGCCTCCCCGACGTTGTCGAAGACGACCTCGGCGCCCCGGTTCCCCGTCTGTTCCATGACCACGGGGGCGAAGGCGTCGGTGCGGTAGTTGACGACGGTCTCGGCGCCGAGGTCCCGGCAGAGCTGCACCTTGTCCCCGGAGCCGACGGTGGCGATCACCCGGGCCCCCGCGTCGGTCGCCAGCTGGATGGCGGCTGACCCCGAGCCGCCCGCGGCGGCATGGATGAGGACGGTCTCACCCGCCTGCAACCCGGCGCGGTCGAACAAGCCGAGCCAGGCGAGGTGGAAGGGGAAGAAGAGCGCGGCGGCATCCGGGAGCGGGATGTCCTCGGGCATCTCGAACACCGACACCGCGGGACAGATCGAGTGCTCGGCGAACCCGCCGTGGGCGCCCTGGGTGATGGCCGCGACCCGCCGACCGGCCCACGATTCGGTGCCCGGCCCGCAGGCGTCGACGATGCCCATGACCTCCATGCCGGGGGCGTAGGGCAGGTCGGGGCGCACCATCATGTTCCCGCCGGTGACCCGCTCGAGGTCGTTCAGGTTGAGGGGGATGCCCAGCGCCCGGACCCGGACCTCGCCCTCGCCCGGGTCGGGCACCTCGACCTCGTCGAGCCGCAGCGCGGTGCCGGGCTCGCCGTACTCGTGGGTGCGCCAGGCGCGCATCGTGGCGGGGCTCATGGGTCCTCCTCGGGAGTCGAGCGCCGCGCGAATCTAGACGGGGCCGCGGTTCGTCCCTGGCGGCCGACGTCGACCGGTCGATCCACTAGCGTCATGGCAGATGGACGCTGGCGGCGGAGACGACATCAAGGCGGCACTACCCGGCTACGAGGTCACCGGACTGCTCGGTCGTGGGGCCATGGGGGAGGTCCTCGGTGGTCGCCACGAGCGGCTGGGCCGGGAGGTGGCCATCAAGCGCCTCCCGGAGGCCTTCGCCGGTGATCCCGAGGTCCGTCAGCGGTTCGGTGACGAGGCCCGGGTGCTGGCCTCCCTGAACCATCCCCACATCGTCCCCGTCTACGACTACGTCGAGAGCGAGGGTCTCTGCCTGCTGGTGATGGAGTCGCTCCCGGGGGGCACCGTCTGGGACCGGTTCACCGGCGAGGGGATCACGATGACCACGGCGTGCGCGGTGGTCCTGGCCACCTGCGCGGGCCTGGCCTACGCCCACGAGAAGCGGGTGCTGCACCGCGACGTCAAGCCCGACAACCTCATGTTCGACGCCGAAGGGGGCCTCAAGGTCACCGACTTCGGCATCGCCACCGTGTTCGGTGGTGACGAGACCCTGGCCACCGTGGACGGCGGGGTGGTCGGGACGCCGGCCTACATGGCCCCGGAGCAGGCCGAGGGACGGACGGTGGGCCCCGCGGCGGACGTGTACGCCGCGGCCACCATGTTGTACGAGCTGTTGTCGGGGCGGTTGCCCTTCGACACCGCCGAGGAGCCCAACGCCCTCCTCCGGGCCCGCATCGAGCAGGACCCCGTGCCCTTGGACCAGGTCGCCCCGTCGGTGCCCGCCCCCATCGTCGCCACCACCATGAAGGGCCTCGCCCGGTCCCCCGGGGACCGTTACGAGAGTGCCGAGGCGTTCGGCGTGGCCATCGCGGCGGCGGCGTCACAGGCGTGGGGCCCGGCCTGGCTCTCCTCCTCGGAAGTCAACCTGATGGCGTCGGGAGCCATCGCCGGCGCGATCGAGACCGCTCCCGCGTCGGCCGAACCGACGACGGCCCGTCTGACGGCGCCCCCCGGCGTGGCCCGCGAGACCCGGATCACGGGCGAGCGCGAAGACGGCGCCGAGGACGGCGCCGCGGCCACGATCGTGCCCGGAGCGGTTCCCGAGGAACGGGTGCGCGGCGTCGAGGCCGGTCGCGAGAAGGGCGTCGACCTGGTCGACCTCGATCGCGAGGACCTGGTCTCGGTCAGCGACATCCTGCGCCCGCCGCCGACACCCTGGCCGGCGATCCTGGCCGCGCTGGCGCTGTTGGTGGCGATGGTGCTCGTGGCCTTCACCGGCCTCGGCGGACCCGAGCGCGACGAACTGCGGCAGGCGGGACGGATCAGCGTCGACGGTGTCGATCTCGCCGCCGGCCAACCTGTCCCCGTCGACCTCAGCCAGGACGTGCTGGTACGCGTCGACCGCCTGCCCGGAAGGGCCGAGGGAGCGACCCAGGCCCGGCTCGACCTGTCGGCCCTGGGCCTACCGACGGTCAGCTCCGCGACCCGGCCGCTCCTCGAGGACCCCGACGGGCAGTTCCAGGCCACCCGTCTGCCGGCAGGGAACCTGCGGCTGCTGTCGTCGGGCACGGTCACCGGGACCGTGGTGCTCCTGGGCGCCGGCGACGGTGATCTGTTCGCCGCCGAATTCCCTCTCGAGCCCGACCAGCCGCCGTTCCTGTCCGCGGCCGGAGTCACCGCACTGCTCCTCGCCTTCGCCTGGGTGGCCTACACCGGGGCGATGACCCGGCCGCTGCGCTCCGGCCACAAGAAGTTCTCGGTCCTGCTCGGCCTGGTCGGCGCCCTCGCCGGCGCGGATCTCGTCCTGCTCTTCTGGCAGGCCGGCGGCGACGAGCCGTCGATGACGGCTCTCGTGGTGGCCGCCGCGCTCGCTGCCGGCGCCTGGCTCGTGGGGGGGTGGGCGTTGGGCCGCCTGGGCCGTCGCCGTCGCATCAACCGGGCCGTCGAACGGGCCACCCTGGGGGAGTAGCACTGTCGCCGGCCACGCAGAGTGGCTAATGTCCTTTGGTTACAGGTATCTGGCGGCAAGGGCAAAGGCAAGGGGAAGTGATGAGCGGTTCGACACGGCGGCCACTGAGAGCGCTGCTCGCGGTCGCCGTGGTGGCCGCCCCGTTGGCCGTCGCCGGGGCGACGGCAGCCGAGGACGTCGGCCTGGGTTCCCCGACCACCGTGAGCTCGCCGCCGCCCACGACCTCCGCCCCCGCACCACCGGAGACGACCGAAGCCGCGGCGCCGCCGGAGACGACCGAAGCCGCGGCGCCACCGGAGACCACGGTGCCGCCGCCGGAGACGACCGAAGCGCCGCCACCGCCTCCGTCGCGGTCGTCGACCACCTCGACCGAGACCGCTCCGGTCGCGGGCAACCTGTTCGTCAACACACACGGCGCGCCGGCGGGCAACGCGAACGAGCCCCAGGTGTGTGCCTTTCAGCTGTCGGGCTCCGGGTACGCCGCCGGCGTCTCGGTCACGGTGACGGTGGGCCCGGCGTCGGGAGCGAACCCCGGCCCGGCCACCTACTCCGGTTCGGCCACCACGACGGCCTCCGGCACGTTCCTGGTCCAGGGTGCGGGGAGCCTCTTCGCCACCGATGGCACCGATGACGGCCGCTACCGGGCCACAGCCACCGTCGGCTCCAGCACCAAGACCAAGAACTTCACGGTCGACTGTGCGCCTCTTCCCGATCCGAGCATCGACATCACGAAGGCGGCGGGCCTGTCCCGGGTGGCGTCGGGGACGTCGGTCGAGTTCACGATCACGGTGGTCAACGACGGCAACGTCGAGCTCACCGGTGTGGTGGTGGAGGACCCCAACACTCCGGCCTGTGTCGACTCGATCGGGGACCTGGCCGTGGACGAGGAGGTGGAGTACACCTGCAGCACCGGGCCGCTGACCGAGGGCTTCACCAACGTGGCCTTCGTGTCGGGCTTCGTCGACGAGGACGACGAGGACGACGAGGATTGTCCGTGCCTCACGATTCCCCGACGTCGAGGATCAGGCGTCGTTCACGATCAGCGTGGCCGAGTTGACGATCACCAAGACGGCTACGAACAGCCCGGTCCTGGCGGGTGAGGACGCGACCTTCGACATCGAGGTCGAGAACACCGGCGACATCGAGATCGCCGATGTCGCCGTGGTCGATGCGTTGGTGCCCGGCTGCGCCGACGACGACGGGGGTGAGGGGTACTTCCTCGACCCGGGGGAGGTCGTGAGCTATTCGTGCTCGGCGGTCTTCGGCGAGGACTTCGAGGAGGACTTCACCAACTCGGCCACCGCCGGCGGGTTCTTCGACGGCTGTGGAGAGTGCGGGTTCACCGAGCCGGTGTCGGCCACGGACACGGCCGATGTCGAGGTCCTGGACCCGGAGATCACGATCACCAAGACGGCGCTGACCCCGACGGTGATCGAGGGTGAGGTGGCGACCTTCGAGATCACGGTGGAGAACACCGGCACCGAGGCCATCCACGACGTGGTGGTCACCGACGAGGCGGCGCCGGACTGTGACAACGGCTTCGGCGGCGAGGCCACCTTCGAGCCGGGGGACGACGAGACCTACACGTGCTCGATCGCCCTCGAGGAGGACCTGTACAACACGGCCGTCGTCGGCGGGAACTGGGACGACTGCGGCGACGGCTGTGAGGAGCCGGTCGGGGACTCCGACGACGCGTCGGTCAGTGTGCTGCACCCGAGCATCGACATCACGAAGGCGGCGAGCCCGTCCCGGGTGGCGTCGGGGACCTCGGTCGAGTTCACGATCACGGTGGTCAACGACGGCGATGTCGACCTCACCGGTGTGGTGGTGGAGGACCCCAACACCCCGGGCTGTGCCGACTCGATCGGGGACCTGGCCGTGGACGAGGAGGTGGAGTACACCTGCAGCACCGGGCCGCTGACCGAGGGCTTCACCAACGTGGCCTTCGTGTCGGGCTTCGTCGACGGCGATGAGGACGGCGAGGGTTGTCCGTGCCTCGACGAGTTCCCCCCCGATGTCGAGGATCAGGCGTCGTTCACGATCAGCGTGGCCGAGTTGACGATCACCAAGACGGCTACGAACAGCCCGGTCCTGGCGGGTGAGGACGCGACCTTCGACATCGAGGTCGAGAACACCGGCGACATCGAGATCGCCGATGTCGCCGTGGTCGATGCGTTGGTGCCCGGCTGCGCCGACGACTTCGGGGGTGAGGGGGCGTTCCTCGATCCCGGTGACGTCGAGTCGTACTCGTGCACGGCGACCTACGGCGAGGACTTCGAGGACGACTTCACCAACTCGGCCACCGCCGGCGGGTTCTTCGAACCCTGCGGGGAGTGCGGGTTCACCGAGCCGGTGTCGGCCACGGACACGGCCGATGTCGAGGTCCTGGACCCGGAGATCACGATCACCAAGACGGCGCTGACCCCGGAGGTCTTCGAGGGTGAGGTGGCGACCTTCGAGATCACGGTGGAGAACACCGGCACCGAGGCCATCCACGACGTGGTGGTCACCGACGAGGCGGCGCCGGACTGTGACAACGCCTTCGGCGGCGAGGCCACCTTCGAGCCGGGGGACGACGAGACCTACACGTGCTCGATCGCCCTCGAGGAGTACCCGTCGGCCACGTTCTCCAACACGGCCGTCGTCCGCGGGAACTGGGACGACTGCGGCGACGGCTGTGAGGAGCCGATCGAGGACTCCGACGACGCCGAGGTGGCCGTGCGGCACCCGAGCATCGACCTCGACAAGTACCCCGGCCCGCCGATCCTCAGCGGCGGGACGGCGGAGTTCGACCTCGTCGTGCACAACGACGGCGACATCGACCTCCAGGACGTCACCGTCACCGACGCCCTGGCTCCGGATTGCGCCGAGGTGATCGGGGACCTCGCCGCCGGGGACACGGAGTTCATCAACTGTGAGCTGGCGGGGGTGACGGCCTCGTTCACCAACACGGCCTCGGTCACCGGTAACGCGGTCCTGGACTGCGAGATCGCCGAGGGTGAACCGACGGCGTGCCCGAGCCGCGAGGTGTCCGACACCGACGAGGCCGACATCGATGTCGCCGGGATCACGATCACCAAGACGGCGCTGACGCCGACGGTGATCCCCGGGGAGGACGCCCGCTTCCGGATCCGGGTCGAGAACACCGGCGACGTGACCATCCGTGGGGTCGTGGTGAGCGATCCCCGCGCCCCCGACTGTGTGGCCACCTTCGACGAGGAGGAGGGCGGGACCTCGGGCGGCACCTTCGAGCCTGACGAGTACGTGACCTACGACTGCCGCGCCGAGTACGGCGCCGACTTCACCGACGACTTCACCAATCGGGCCACCGTCGACGGCTTCTTCTACTGCGGCAAGTGCACCGAGGACGTCACCGACACCGACACCGCCGCGGTGAACGTGCTCAATCCGGGGCTGTCGATCATCAAGACGACGGTCGACCCGGTCATCGCCTCGGGCGACACCGCGGTGTTCGACATCGTGCTGCGCAACACCGGCGAGATCGGCCTCGACGTGACCGTCGTGGACCCTCTGGTGCCGAGCTGTGACCGTGGCCCCGCCGCTCTCGGCGGACGGCTGGCACCCGGCCGCCAGGTCGCTTGGCAGTGCTCGCGCCCGAACGTGGGTGCGCCCTTCGTGAACACGGTCGTCGCGCGGGGCACTCGAACCGTCGGCGGGGAAGGTGCCGCTCCCGACTCCCCTGAGCTGTCAGGGACGATCCGCGTCGCCGCCAGTGACACCGCGGCGGTGGGCCTCGAGGGCTCACCGCCCCCGCCCGAACCGCCGCCACCACCGACGATCATCGTGATCCCGCCGGCAGGGACGCCGGTGACCACGACCACCACGACGACGACCACCACGACCACGCCCGATGGCGACGTCGAAGTGGCGCTCGGCGACCCGGACGTACCGCCGGGCGTCGGTGACCAGGTGACGCTCCTGGTCGGCTCTCTCCTGCGCATCCAGGGCTCGAACCCCTATGACTGCGCCTTGGTGGTCACCGTGGACGACCAACTGGTGGGCACCGCGGTCGCCAACGGCGCGACCTTCGACGCCGAGGTCCCGACCGAGGGACTCCGCCCGGGGCCCCACACGGCCCGAGTGGCCTGTGACGACGGCCGTGAGGTCTGGAGCCAGGACTTCCAGATCGTCAGCGCCTCGGACCCGCTGCCGTCGCAGGTCCCCATCCTGATCTTCGTGACGCTTCTCGTGGCCCTGGCCCTGATCGCCCTCTTCGGTGGGCGTCCGGCAGCAGGGGAGCTGGAGGCGGGAGCGACCGAGGAGGTCACCTCATGATCCGACGCCTGCTGGCGCTACTCGCCGTGATCGGGGTGGTGGTCCTGATGGCACCGCCGGTCTCCGCCCAGGGCGAGGACGGGGTTCTGACCTTCACCGCCACCGTCGACGAGCGGGACGTGGCCGGCGCCGGGAGCGGCGACCCGGTCCGACTCGACCCGCGCAGCCAGACCGAGTTGGCCCTGGAGATCACCAACCCCACCGACCAGGACGTCGTCGTCCGTCGGGTTCGGCTGTTCGGCGAGATGATGAGCCTCACGCTGGTCGCCTACGACGTCACCGTCGAGCTCCCGGTGGACGCGGGTGAGACCGAGTCGCTCCTGATCCCAATCGAGTTCGTCGACCTCGACCGCCAGGCCACGGGCCTGCTCCGGGGTGGCCTGAGCCTGTTCGGGGAGGATCGCGAGCTGCTGGCCCGCCAGGAGTTCGTGATGGACGTGCGGGGCTCGGTCAACTCGGTCGTCGGACTGTTCGGGATCTTCGTGGCCGTGGCGACGGGGCTGGCGATCGTGGGCATCGCGCTCGCCGTCAGCCGACGCACCCTGGGTCCCAACCGAGTGCGCCGCGGGGCCCGGTTCGCCTTCGTCGGCCTCGGCATCGGCCTGACCCTCGTCATCAGCCTGGCCGCCTTCCGGATCGTGGCACTCAGCGGCTCGGTGTGGTTGCCGATGCTGGTGATCCCCTCGGCGTTCGGGTTCGCCCTCGGCTATGTCTCGCCCGGCGCCCTGGCGATCGAGGAGGACGAGATCGACGAGGCGGCCAAAGAGCTGGCTCGTCAGTCCCAGGGCTGAACGACCGCCGGCTTCAGGGCTCCCAGAGGACCTGATGGACCTTGTAGGCCTCCTCGATCCCCTTCAGGTCGACCGATCGCCCGGGGCCGAACTCGAGGTCACCCCGGCTCGAGGTGATCTCCTTCACGACGTGGGACACGAGGATCTCGGCCCCGTCGGCCAGGTTGGCGATGCGGGCGGCGACGATGATGTGCTTGCCGAAGAGATCGCCGTCGTCGTCCACGATGGCCTCACCGGTGTGGGCCCCGATGCGGATGCGCACGGCGTCGTCGGGGTTGTCCCGGTCCCACTTCTCGAGCTCCTGTTGAACCGCGACACAGAACTGAACGGCCTTGCGGGCGCTGTTGAACGTCAGCATGAAACCGTCGCCCTGGGACTTGATCTCCCGACCGCCGAAGTGACGCAGGTTCGTGCGCACGATGCGGTTGTGGGTGCCGAGCACATCGAACCAGCGGGCGTCACCCAGGCGGAGGGCCTGCTCGGTGGAGGACTCGATGTCGCTGAAGACGATGGTGATCGTGTCACCGTCGCCCGCCGCGGACTGGACCGTGGGGGGTTGTTCCTGGACCGCGGCCGCCACCTTGAGGATGGAGGTGGCCCTCGCGTCGCCGCCACCCGAGGGGGACGCGGCCACGACCTTGGTCGCGGCATCGGCGGGCGGGGGTGCCGGAGCCGGTGCCGGTGCGGCGGCGGGGGCCTGCTGGACGATGGTCCCGCGTGCCGGGGCCGCCGCGACCGGCGGGGCCAGCGTCTGGGCTCGGGCGGGGGCGAACAGGGTCACCTCGGTCGAGCCGAAGCGGACGACGTCCTCAGGCCCGAGGACGACCGGGTTGGTGATGCGGACGCCGTTGTGCAGGGTCCCGTTGGTGCTGCCGAGGTCCACCACCTGGATGCCGTCGTCCACGAGGTCGAGGCGGCAGTGGCGACGCGACACCTCACCGTCGGCGAGGAGCAGGCCGTCGCACTCGCGTCCGATCTCGAGCTGGTCCCGGACCAGGACGTGTAGCGTCCGGCGCCCGTCCTGTCGTACCTCGACTATCTGTCCGGACATCGGCACCTCGTCTCCGCCGACCCGAGCGTAGTGGTCCGCGGCGGCGGACCCCGACGGGTGGGGCCGGTCGCTCAGGGGATCGGGCTGGCTGGCTAGCGTCCGCCCGGTGACCACACCCAGCGTCCGCGCCGATGAGCTGTCCACCGACGACCTCGAGGACTGGGGGCTCCTGGAGCCTCCCATGGCCACGGCGCTCGGCGACCCGATGCCCACCTACGGCGTGGACCTCTGGGTCTCCGAGGACGAGTCGGTGTCGACCGGGGTGTGGGAATGCGAGCCGGGGCAGTCGCGCTGGGACATGGAGGAGGGCGAGTTCATCCACGTCCTGTCCGGCCGGATGACCTGCATCCACGACGACGGAACCGAGGTCGAGCTGTCGGCCGGCTCCAGCGCGGTCTTCCCCCGTGGATGGTCCGGGACCTGGGAGATCCATGAGACGTTGCGCAAGGTCTACGTGCTCTTCCCCTGACGGCCGTGGCACCCTTCACGGGTGCCAGACCTGAAGCTCGGCTACCAGTACGGCTACTGGACGGCGGAGCCCCGTCCCGCCTCGGACCTGATCGCCGCGGCGCGCCGGGTCGAGGCCCTCGGCTACGACTCGCTGTGGACCGGAGAGTCATGGTCGAGTGACGCCTTCTCCCCGTTGGCCGCCGTGGCGGGCGCGACCGAGCGGGTGAAGCTCTGCACAGGCATCGCCCAGATCGGTGCTCGTCCGCCGACGACCGCCGCCATGCACGCCATCACCCTGGACGGCCTGTCGGGTGGTCGAGCGGTGCTGGGGCTCGGGGTCGGCGGCCCCCAGGTGGCCGAGGGGTGGTACGGCCGCCCGTTCGCCAAACCGCTGGCCCGGACCCGCGAGTACGTGGAGGTCGTGCGCGGCGCCGTCGCCCGGGAGGCGCCGGTGACCAGCGAGGGTCCGCACTACCCCTTGCCCTACGACGGCGAGGGATCGGTCGGGCTGGGCAAGCCGCTCAAGCTGATCACCCACCCGTTGCGGTCCCGGATCCCGGTCCTTATCGGCGCGGAGGGGCCGAAGAACGTGGCCCTCGCCTTCGAGATCGCCGACGGGTGGCTGCCGCTCTACTTCCCGCCCTCCCGCCAGGACCTCTATGACCTCCCCGCGGTGCCGGAGGGCTTCGAGATCGCCGTGAACGTCTCGGTCAACGTGGCCGACGACGTGGCCACGGCACTGTGGCCGGTGAAGGCCACGCTGGGCTTCTACATCGGCGGCATGGGGGCCAAGGGCCGCAACTTCCACACCGAGCTCATGGCCCGGATGGGTTTCGCGGAGGAGGCCTTCGCCATCCAGGACCTGTTCCTCGAGGGCAGGCGGGACGAGGCCATCGCCGCCGTGCCCGACGACTTCGCCGACGAGATCAGCCTCTGTGGGCCCCGGGAGCGCATCACCGAACGACTCGAGGCGTGGAAGGCCAGCCCGGTGACCACGCTCATCGTCGGGAGCGGCGATCCCTCGGTCCTCGAGATGATGGCCGAGCTCACGGCCTGACGTAGAAGCGCTCGGCCCAGCGGCGGAACGGGAGTATGGGGCCGTCGGCGTCGATGAGGGCGGGCGTCGGGAGATGGACCTTGTTGTCGAAGATCACGTTGTCCTCGGCCATCTGCTTGCGGAGGTCGGCGATGAGGGCGTCGCCCACCCGCCGGGTCTTGGCCAGCGCCTCGCGGTCCGATCCCAGCTGGCGCACCTTGTAGGCCTTGATCGAAAGCGTCCACTCCCGGTCGATGGGTGTCGTACCGGCGAAGAACACGGTGTCGATGATCCCGGTGAAGCGGGCGATGCCGACGCCCGGCCCCCAGGAATCGGTGTCGATGCGACCGGGCTGGGGGCCTCGGGGCGTGGCGAAGTCGACCTTGGCCCGGATGCGGCCGGTCCAGCCCTCATAGGCGATCTCCTCGACCTCGGGGACGGTGGCGGCACCGTGGACGGTCTTCAGGTGGATGAAGTCGGGGCCGTTCTCCGCCAGCTCCTGCCAGGGGCACCGCACCTCCCATTCGGTGGGGAAGAACCCGGTCCAGTCGTCGGTGAAGTACTCGTCGAGCTCGGGCACGTCCCACAGGGGGGCCTGGTCGGGGTCCGGGTGGTACCAGAAGAGCACGAAGCCGTTGCGCTCGATGGTCGGGTAGGTGCGGATCCGGGCCTTCTGGTTGGTGCGGTCGCTGTAGGGGACGTGGGCGTTGCGGCCCTCGCCGTCCCATTCCCACCAGTGGTAGGGGCAGACCAGGTGGCATCCGTCGACCCGGCCGCCGAGGGCCAGGTTGGCCCCGAGGTGGGGGCAGTAGGCGTCCATCACGTGCGCCGTGCCGTCCTCGGCGCGCCACAGGACGAGGTCGCGGGCCAGGTAGCGGACCGATCGGACCTCGCCGACGGCCAGGTCGTCGCCGTAGGCGGCCCAGTACCAGGCGAACGGGAAGGTGTCGTAGTACGGGAAGCGCTCGAGAGCGGTCATGGCCGTCGGCCGGTGCTCGCCCTGTCGGGCCATCACCTGCAACGGGGTCTCCCCGTCGAACTCCCGGATCCTCGCCGCCGCCGAGGTGCTGAAGTCGGTGGTCACCGTGGGACTCCTCCCGTACCCGAGATCCCCCTTCTGGGCCCTGTCGCCCGCGCCCCGACGCGGGTCGTGGGGCCCAGAACGGGTCTGGTGGTCATGACAGGACCCGCCGGACGGCGGTGTCGAGGTCGTCGGCGACGGTGGCCGGGGTCCGGCGCCCGGTGACCAGGCCGACCATGTGGGCGAACAGCAGGCTCTCCAGCACGTCCTGGAGGACCGGGTCGGCGTCGGTGCCGGACAGGGCCAGTTCGATCCACCGGCGCGTCGAGCCCTCCATGGCGGCGCGGGCGTGGGCGACGTCGGGGCCGCCGGAGAGGTAGGCGCGGGTGAGGGCGATGTACAGGTCGGGCGCCTGCTGGACCTGGGCGACCGCCCGCCGGAGCGTGGCCGCGGCGCGGTCGGCAACGGTGTCGCCGGTCACCGGACGTTGGGTCAGCGATCCGGTGGTGTCCCCCACCAGGTCCACGAGCACGTCGACCAGCAGATGGTCCTTCGAGGTGAAGTACTGGTAGGCGGTCGGGGCCGAGACACCGGCCGCCGCGGCCGCGGTGCGCACGGTGACCGCGTCGTACCCCCCCGCCCCGGCGAGGTCCCGGGTGGCGTCGAGCAGCTTCTGGCGGGTGGCGGCCTGGGTGGCCGACAGCGGCCGGACCACGACCGTCGCCGTCACGATGGCCTCCGGCCCACGCAGGTGACGGACAGGGGCGAGAGAACGGCGAACTCCGGCTCGCGGGCCTGCGCGATGGCCGCTTCCGGATCGAAGCCGTCGGGGAAGATCTCCGGGGGGAGGAGGGGCAACGCCCGGGCGAGGGCACCGACGTACCACTCGGCGGAGTCGGTACCGCCGTGCATGGTCCAGGTGTGGCCGGTGGCGTCGACGTCGGTCAGGCCGGCGGCCGTGAACGCCGGGACCAGGCGGCGACCCCATTCGCCGTCGTAGCCGTGCTGTCCGACCGCGAAGCCCCGCAGGGTGGCCGACAGGGTGGCGAACGGCTCGGGGATCTCCTGGGCGTCGAACTGGACCCAGTCCACGTCGGTGACCACGACCCAACCCCCCGGCTTGGTGGCTGCGGCCATGGCGCCCAGCACCGTCTCCCGCGGGGCGAGGTGCTGGAGCACGCCCCGGGCGTGGACGAGGTCGAACTCGGTGTCGCCGATCGGCTCGGCGGTCACGTCGGCCTCCCGCACCTGGACGTTTCCGGCCGACGGCGGCTGGAAGCGGCAGTCCACATCCAGGGAGAGCACCCGACCCTCGCCACCGACCTGTCCGGCCAGCCAGGCGACGACCGTGCCCGCGCCCGAACCCACATCACAGCAGTGCCAACCGGATTCGACGATCCCCTCGAGCGTCGCCCGGGTGGCGGGGTCGATGACCCGGGCGAGGGTCAGCAGCCGTTCCTGCTCGAGGCGGACCTGCTCGTCGTCGGTGTTGATCCGGTACGACGCCGGCGCCTCCTCGATCTCCCCCATGCCCAAGTCTTGTCATATTTCTAGACAGGTGTAAAGGCCAGCCCGGGTCCGTCCGGCGGAGGGTCAGCCGTCGAGCGTGGCGAGGACGTCGGCGGCGATCTGCGGGGGGTTCTCCAGGGGGCCGAAGTGCCCCAGGAGGGGGTGCTCACTGAGCCGGCCGTTCGGGAGGGCCTCGGCGACGGCGGGGGCGAAGCGGGCCGGCCCGCCCCAGCCCTCCTCCAGGGCACCGACGGCGACGGTCATCGGGACGGTCACGGCTGCGGCGTCCTCGGTGGTGATGGTGCCGCCGGTCTCGAACATGCGGGCCTCGTGCTCGCCCGGGCAACGAAGGCGCGCCGAGCCGTCCTCCAGCTCCTCGAAGCCGTACTCGACGTAGGCGGCGAGGGAGTCGGCCCGGAGGAATCCGAGGGGCGGTCGCCGTCCGTAGGACCACAGGGCCTCGGCGCGGGAGGCGAAGGTCTCCCGGCGACGGCGGGCACCCTCGGCCATGAGGTTGCCCCCGACCGGCCGCTCGATGCCCGCCGGGAAGACGATCGGTTCGAAGAGGTAGGCCCGTCGGATCGTTCCCGGCCGTCGCCCCTCGGCCCGCAGGAGGGCGGCGCCCCCCATCGAGTGTCCGACGCCGTCGACGGGACCGCCGCCGAGCGACTCGATCACCGCCGCCACGTCGTCGGCCAGTCCGTCCCAGTCGAAGTCGAGGCCCTCGGGCGGCGTGGACTGGCCCTGGCCCCGGAAGTCGAGGGCCCAGACGTGGCGGGCCGGGGCCAGCTCGCGGGCCAGCGGCCCGTAGGCCCCGCCGCAGAAGCCGTTGGCGTGGGCGACCAGCAGGGGCGGCCCGTCGCCACCCAGGTCATGGACCGCGACCGTCACGCCCTTGGTGGACGGGACGCGCCGGGCCGGCTCCGGATTGCTCACCATGGCACGGTTGTAGCCGTTCGCCCGGGCGTGCCCTCAGCCGAGCTCGCGTTCGAAGGCCGCCCGAGCCTGCGCGTACGAGCGGTCGGCCGCGGCCTGCCGGTAGGCGGGGCCGGGGACCGTGTAGCCGTGGTCGGCGCCGTCGTGGACCTCGACCACGCCCCTCGGGTGGGCCTCGACGAGGTCGATCAGGGCCTGTTGGGACTCGGGGGACTGCATGGTGTCATCGGCGCCGTAGCCCAGGTAGATCGACCCGGCGAAGCCGGGCACGACCAGGTGCGGCGAGTCGGGGTCCTCGGTGACGGTGAAGGACGGGTGCATCCCGACCGCGGCCCGGAAGCGGTCCGGGTGGTCGGCGACCGTGCGCAGCACCGAGCGGGCCCCGATGCAGAAGCCGATCGCCCCCATGGGCGCGGCCCCGGCCGCGGGGTCGTCGTCGACGAAGGCGAGGACGGCGTCGAGGTCGGTGGCCACCATCTCCTCGGTGGTCCCCATGAGGACGCCCCAGAAGCGGTCCATGGCGTCGGGATCGTCACGGCGGGCCAGGTGGTACCAGGGCTCCTCCCGGTGGTACCGGTCGTGGCTGATGACGTAGTAGCCCCAATCGGCGATCCACCCCATCGACTCCTTCGAGCCCGCGTCGAGCCCAGGGCCGTGATGGAAGTAGACCACGACCGGGGCCGGCCCGGAGCCGTCCGGTCGCACGACGTGCACGCCCAGCGGGCCGTCCTCGGTCTCCAGCGTCTTGGTCCGTTCGATCATCCTCGTCCCCCTGGTCCCGGCCCCCGCACAGCTTCGCGCCGGGCTCGCCCGATCACCGAACGCCGGTCAGTCGAACACGACGGTCCGGCGGCCGAACGGGAGCACCCGGTGCTCGAGGTGGGCCCGCACCGCGCGGGCCAGCACGATGCGCTCGAGGTCCCGTCCGGAGCGGACCAGGTCCTCCACCGAGTCGCGGTGGGAGACCCGCAGCACGTCCTGTTCGATGATGGGGCCGTCGTCCAGGACCTCGCTGGCGTAGTGGGCCGTGGCGCCGATGAGCTTGACCCCCCGCTGGTGGGCCTGGTGGTAGGGGCGGGCGCCCAGGAAGGCCGGGAGGAAGGAGTGGTGGATGTTGATGATGCGGTTGCGGTAGCGGTCGACGAAGCCGTCGCTCAGGACCTGCATGTAGCGGGCGAGGACGATCAGCTCGATGTCGTGCTCGGCCAGCAGGTCGGCGACGGCGGCCTCCTGGGTGGGCTTGGTCTCCGGGGTCACCGGCAGGTGGGCAGAGGTCGCGCCGGCGAAGGCGACGGTCTCGGCGTGGTCGGGGTGGTTGCTGATGACCAGGGGGATCGTCGCCGGGCCGAAGTCGCCCATGCGGTGCCGGCTGAGGAGGTCGTCGAGGCAGTGGGCCTGCTTGGACACCAGCACCGCCAGGCGCGTGGCGGTGTCGGTGAAGCGCAGGTCGACGCGCATGGCGAACCGGTCCGCCACCGCCGAGAAGGCCGGGCCGATCTCGTCCCGGCCCAGGGCAAAGCCGTCCAGGCTGAACTCGACCCGTTGGAAGAAGACGTCGTCCTCGGGATCGATGTGCTGCTGAGCGCGGAGGATGTTGCCGCCGTGGTGGAACACGAAGTCCGACACTGCCGCGACCAGGCCGGGCTGGTCGGGGCAGGAGAGCAGGAGGACCGCGGCAGGCACCGGGCCCAGTGTCGCACCGTCGGGCCCTTCGCCCCGGGGATCGCGGCATGATCACCTCATGACCGGCGGTCGGCCCCTACCCCTCGAGTTCGTGCTGTCGGCGGCCAAGGTCGACCAACTGCCCGACAACGAGGTCGAGGTGGCCATCGTGGGTCGCTCGAACGTGGGCAAGTCCTCGCTGCTGAACGCCCTGGCCAACCGCAGGCAGCTCGCCCTCGTGTCCAAGACACCCGGCCGGACCCAGCTCCTCAACTGCTTCGCCCTCGGCGACGGCGCCGCAGTGATCGACTGCCCGGGGTACGGCTACGCGTCGGTGGCGGCGAACAAGCGGGCCAAGTGGCAGAAGATGATGGAGGACTACCTGCTCACCCGGGAGCAGTTGGCCATGATCCTGGTCCTCGTCGACGGCGAGATCGGACCCACCAAGCTCGACCTCCAGATGCTCGAGTGGCTGCGGGCCAACGTCCTGCCCCACGCCGTCATCGCCACCAAGCACGACAAGGTGAAGGCGTCCAAGCGGGCCAAGCGCCAGAAGGACCTGGCCGAGGCCTGCCTACTCGAGCCGGCCGACGTCGTCTGGGTCAGTGCCGCCAAGGGCACCGGCATCGACCGCCTGCGGGGCCTCGTCCTGGAGTGGCTCCGCTGAGCGCCCGGCGGGGCGCGGTGGTGGTCTCGATCCCGGATCGACGGCTACTTCTCGAGGAGGAAATCCGTGAAACGGTTGCGCACGTACTGGCCACCCGTTAGGATGACGAACACCAGTTCGTAGCCGACTGGGGCCGCCGCTGTCGTCGACGGCCGGGCACGGCTACCCAGAACCCGACGGATCCCGCCTGCGAGGGGAGGGAACGTGCCCGCTGAGATCGACGACCTCGAACATGCCAGCCGCTTGGCGGCGAAGATCGCCTGGGGTGACCTGCCGGCGGTGGCCGTGGGCGAGGCGATCGAAGGCCTGCACCGGGCCCGCAACGCGGCCGACGCCGCGCTGCTGACGGCGGTGCGGTCGTTCTCGGCGCGGGGCGAGCACCGGGCCGACGGGCACGTCGACGTAGCGGCGTTCCTGCGGCACACGCTGCCCATGAAGAAGCGGCAGGCCCTGCGCGTCGCCCGTCTGGCCCGCTTCCTGGACCACCAGCCGGTGCTGGAGGAGGCGCTGGCCGACGGCCGGATCAGCTTCGACCACGTCGAGCTCTTCGCCGACCTCCACCGGGAGCGGTTCGCCGAGGCGTGGACCGAGGCCCTGCCGCTGCTGGTCGACTACGCCACGGTCGCCCGCTTCGAGGACCTGGCCCGGGAGGCGCAGCGCTTCGCCGACGACCTCGCGCCGAAGGACGCCGACGACCGCTTCGAGGAACAGGTCGACGGACGCCGTTTCACCAAGGCCACGACGATCGACGGCTACGGCTACCTCCGGGGCTGGCTGGACCCCATCACCTATGCCATCTTCGGGGCCGAGCACGACCGGCTGGTCGCCATCGAGTACCAGAACGACTGGGCCGCCGCCCGCGAGGTCCTGGGTCACGACCCCGACCACGTGGAGCTCACCGAGCTGACCCGTACCTCCCAGCAGCGCTCGGCCGACGCCCTTCGCGTCATGGCGGAGCGGTCCAAGGACCTCGCCGGTGGAGCAGTGGCGGCGGCGGCCGAGGTCGTGGTCCACATGACCGAAGAGGCCTACGAGACCGGGCTCGCCCGCCAGATGGGCCATGACGACGTGCCGAACCCGACCGACGGGTTCTGCGAGATGGCGGACGGCACCGTCGTCTCACCGGTGGCGGGCGTCTACCTCTCGCTCATCGGATCGGTGCGCCGGGTGGTGTACGGCGCCGACGGCGAGATCATCTCCTACGGCCGGGCCAAGCGCTGCTTCACCCCGGCCCAGGCCGCGGCGCTCCGGGCCAGGTTCCGCCGGTGCTGCCACCCCTACGGGTGCGACCGGACGGGGCGGGCCCTCCAGGCCGATCACGTCCAGGAGCACGCCGAGGGTGGCCTCACCGACTGTTCCAACGGCCAGTGCCTCTGCGGCTTCCACAACCGGTGGAAGACCAACCACCAGAACGACCCGCCCCGACGTACGAAACAGGACACCGGCCAACGCCGGGCCCGACCGCCGGATCTCTGCTGAAGGACCGCCCCACGGGCGCGCTTCAGATCCCCAACTTGCCCGTCCGCACCTCGGTGACGGCGTCGGTCTCACCCTTGAGGTCGACCTCGGCCGCCCCGCGGCGGCCGGCCAGGAACAAGGTGAGCTCACCGGCGCGGCCGGTCAGCGTGACGGGGCGGGTCCCGCCCCCGATGGGCCTGGCCTCACCGCCGGGGAGGGCGACGGTCAGGTCGATGTCCTCCAAGGTGCGGGTCAGGAACTTCGTGCGCCGTCCCTGCATCGCCCAGAGAACGGCCTCGACGTCGCTCACCTCCGTCTCGGGTCGGGGTTCGGTGGTGCCGTCGCCGCGCCGGACGTCCTCGAGGTGGATGAAGTACTCCGACAGGTTGATGGCCCCGTCCAGCGGCCGCAGGAGGCGGGGCGGGCCGCGGCGCACCCGGGCCACGAGATCGGTGAAGGACGAGCCGTCCCGCGCCGCCAGCCGGACCTTCTCGCTGTAGTCGCCCAGTCGGCCACCCAGGACGATGCCCGGGGCGGCCAGCGGCTTGCGTTCCCGGACGACGAGGTGAGCAGCGAGGTCCGCCGTTGTCCAGCCCTCGCACAACGTCGGGTGCTCGGGCCCGACCTCCAGCAGGAGGTCACAGAGTCGACCGCGCTCGAGTTGGGCCAGTTCCGCGTTCCCCATGGGCCCAGTCTGGCCCCCCGCCCCTCGGGCGCGGTGCTCAGTGGATGCCTGTGGGGAGTCGACGGGGCAGGATGGCAGCGTGCTGGACACCATCCCGGAACTACTGCCCGACCTCAGGTCGCTCTACGAGGACCTCCACGCCCACCCCGAGCTGTCCTTCCTCGAGGTCCGCACCGCCGGCGTGATGGCCGACCGGCTCGAGGCTCTCGGCTACGAGGTGACCCGGGAGGTGGGGGTCACCGGCGTCGTGGCCACCCTGGCCAACGGCGACGGACCCACGGTGCTCCTGCGGGCCGACATCGACGCGCTGCCGGTCGAGGAGGCGACCGGGCTGCCCTACGCCTCGACGGTGAGGGGGACCGACCTCGGGGGCCGGGAGGTGCCCGTGGCCCACGCCTGTGGCCATGACATGCACGCCGCATGGATGATCGGCGTGGCCACGCTCCTGGTCCGTCACCGGGACGCCTGGGCCGGACGGGTGATGATCGTGATCCAGCCGGCAGAGGAACTGGGGGCCGGCGCGGACGCGATGGTGGACGACGGCCTGTTCGAGCGCTTCGGGACACCGGATGTCGGGCTCGGCCAGCACGTGGGCCCGGCGCCGGCGGGGTGGGTCCTGTACCGGGCCGGGCCGATCATGGCCGGGGCCGATGCCCTCATGGTCACCCTCCACGGCCGGGGCGGCCACGGGTCGGCGCCGGAGACCACCGTCGATCCCGTGGTGCTGGCGGCCTCGACCGTGCTCAAGCTGCAGACCGTGGTGTCGCGGTCGGTGGCCGCCACCGACCTCGCCGTGGTCACGGTCGGCACGATGCACGCCGGGACCAAGGAGAACATCATCCCGGACCGGGCCGAGCTGGGGCTGAGCATCCGGACCTTCGACCCCGCGGTCCGGGAGAAGGTGCTGGCGGCCGTCGACCGCATCGTCCACGGCGAGGCCCACGCGGCCGGGGCGCCCCGCGACCCCGAGATCGAGGCGACGGCGAGCTTTCCGGCGCTCAGCAACGACGCCGACACCACGGCGACGGTCGCTGCCGCGTTCCAGGCCCACTTCGGCCCCGAGCGGACCATGGAGGCGCCACTGGTGCCGGCCAGCGAGGACTTCGGCCGCTTCGCCGCTCGGGGAGGCTTCCCGTCCACGTTCTGGTTTGTCGGGGGCGCTGACCCGGATGCGTGGGCCGAGGCCTTCGCCGCCGGTCGCCTGCAGGAGGACGTCCCTTCCAACCACTCGCCCCACTACGCCCCCGTCCAGGAGCCCACGCTCGCTGCCGGCATCGAAGCGATGATCACCGCCGCGATGTGCTGGCTCCGGGCCGACTGACCTCGCCGAGGGGATGGGGGGCCGGCCACCGCCCGACCCCCCCGTCCCGAAGGACCATGCCGGTCATGGTGCGGTCGGTGTTCTCGGATCGCCAGGTGAGCATGGCCTGGGCCAGGGCCAGGACGACCGCAGGGTCCTCGGTCGTGGTTCGCCAGGTGGGGTCGGCGGCGAGGTCGAAGCAGAGCCACGAGCCGTTGCCGAACTGCACGTACCCGTGCTGGTCGGTGCGCAGCGCGGCGAGGTGGTGGCGTTCCAGGCGACGGTCCCACGGCCAGTCCGTCTCGACGTGGCCGATGAACCGGTCCCGCCAGTCGTACTCCCAGTGGGCGGCGTCACGCCACCACCGCGGCGCCTCGCCGGCGAGGAACGGCGTCAACGGGAGCCCGTCGGCCTGGGCGGGGATCTCGATGCCCATGGCGTCACAGAGCGTGGGGAACACATCCACGTTCTCGGTGAACCGGTGCACGACCCCGCCGTGGGCCTCGGCCCGTCGGGGGTCGCGCACGATGCCGAGGATGTGGTGGCTCTCCTCGAACCACCCCATCTTCTCGACGAGGCCGTGGTCACCGAGCTGGTCACCGTGGTCGGCGGTGACCACCACGAAGGTGTCCGCCCACGCTCCGGATTCCCGCAGGGCGGTCCAGAGGCGTCCGAGCTGGTCGTCGACCTCGCTGATCATCCCGTAGTACTGCGCCCGCATCCGGCGCATGACCGCCTCGTCATCGGGGGCCGCGACGGTGGCCAGGGCCCGTTCGTGCAGAGGATGGATCGGCGTCGGCGGGATGGGCAGCTCGACGTCGGCCGGGTCATAGCGCCGGGACCAGTCACCCGCCGCGGCGTAGGGGGGGTGAGGCCGCAGGTAGGAGAGGTGGGCGAACCAGGGGCTGTCCTGACGGCGCAGCCACGCCAGAGCCCGCTCGGTCACGAAGGCGGCGTGACTGTGCTCGGCCGGTCGGTCCGGCTCGGTCATGAGGGTCCGGCCGATGTCCCCGGCGATCTCGTGGCCATGGCCAGCCAGCCACTCCACCCAGGGGGTCATGGCCCCCCGCAGGTCCAGCTCGGCGTCGAAGCCGGGGAGGATCTCCTCGTAGTCCGACAGGCGAGGGTCCTCGGGGCCGTCGGCGTAGCGGGGGTCGATGGCCTGGTCCGTGTAGCCGAACAGGGTCGGCCGGTAGCCGGCCCGACGCCCGGCGTGGGCCACGTTGTCGAAGCGGGCATCCAGCGGGGTCCCGTTGGTCACCACCCGGTTGTTCATCTGGTAGGTGCCCGTGTACAGGCAGGCTCGGCCCGGTCCGCAGGGGGTGGCCTGGCTGTAGTGGCGGGCGAGGCGCACCCCCTCGCCGGCGAGCGCATCGAGGTTCGGCGTGTGCACCAGGGGGTGCCCCCCGGCCGACAGGCAGTCGCCGCGGAACTGGTCGAGGGTGATGAGCAGGATGTTCACTCGCCGCGGACGGTAGTCGGCGTCCGGGATCGGGACGTTCGGTCCGGGTGCGAGGATCGTGGTTGCCGTAGGTTGTCGTCGTGGCCCCTGGGCGAGCGCTGACCGTCGCACTGCTGGTCGTCCTCGCTGCTGTTCTCCCGGGAGCGGTCGGGGCCCAGGCACCGGTGACCACGGTGCCAACCGCCGGCGGCGCCGAGAGCACGCTCGGGGTCGGCGACGAGGCTGCGTACCGAGCGGCGCTCGCCACCCTGTCGGCTGATGCGTCTGGTCCCCACACGATCGAGCTCACCGCCGACATCACCGTCGACGACGGCACCGACCCGACGTACACGGGGTCCCAGCCGCTGACCGTCGAGGGCCACGGCTTCGCCCTCGATGCCGCCGGGACGAGCCGCCTGCTGGTGATGGACTCACCGACCGACGCCCCGTTGACGCTGTCCGAGGTGACCTTGCGCAACGGGAGCGCCGCGGGTGACGGGGGTGGGCTGCTCGTCCGGAACGCCTCCACGGTCGCGGTCGCCGATTCCCGCTTCGAGGAGAACGAGGCGTCCGGCAGTGGCGGGGCGGTGGCCGTGCCGCTCGTCGCCACGGTGAGTGGGTCGGACTTCGTGGGCAACGTCGCGCTGACCGGCAACGGGGGAGCGTTGTCGGCCGTCGCGGGCGCCGGGGACTTCTCGATCCGGGGATCGCAGTTCGTCGAGAACCAGGCCCCCTCCGGTGACGGCGGGGCGGTGAGCGCGATGGGGGCCGGGTTCCCCTCGACTGACCGCGGGATCCTCCGGACGAGCTTCGTCGGCAACCGCGCCCGTCGGGGCGGCGCCCTCGTGCTGGCCTCCGGGGGGACGATCGCCAACGCCACGATCGTCGACAACGCGGCGAGCGTGACCGGGGGCGGGATCCTGGCCGAGGGTCGGAGCTTCGAAGTGGCGATCTATGTGACGATCGCGGGCAACGCCGCCCCGGAGGGCGCCAACGTCGCGCTCGTCGGCCGGGACCTGGTCCTCATCTTCTCCGTGTTGGCCGAGCCGATGGGCGGAGGAGCGAACTGCGCCCTCGGCGGATCGAGCAACCTGGCCGAGATCCACGCCGACGACGACAGCTGTGGGGCCCGCCACAACGGCGGTGCCGCCGAGTTGGGACCGCTCGCCGACAACGGCGGACGCACCCTCACCCGGGAGCCGCTCCCGGGCAGCCCGCTCATCGATGTGATCCCCCACAACTACGGCTTCCCGTCGATCTCGGGTGGCTGCGCCCGGTTCCAGAGCCTCGAGCCCTGGGACCAGCGGGGCGTGCTCCGGCCCCAGGACGGTGACGGTGAGACCCGCAGTGCCTTCGCCCAGGGGGAGCCGATCGAGGTGGCCGCCGACTGTGACATCGGTGCCGTCGAGGCCCGGGCCTTCGTGGCCCCGCCGACCGGGCCGGTTCCCGCGTCGCCGCCGTTCACGGGCTGAGCCGGCCCGTTAGGCCGTGGCTCGGGCGGCCAGCTTGCCGATCTCGATGCCCTGGCGGCGCTCGTAGCGACCCTTGTCGAAGGAGCGGACGGCCACGTCGTGGTCCCCGGCCTCGGCCCGGAGCGCGCCAACGGTGCAGTCCTCCTCCGCCCGGTGGGCGAAGGGGTCGAAGGAGTACCACCGACAGGCGTTCTGGTAGCCGATCTTGGCCAGGTCCTCGTCGGGCGCGCCGGCCGCCACCGCGGCGAGCTCCTCGGGGGCTTCGGGCCAGGAGGAGTCCGAGTGCGGGTAGTCACACTCCCAGGCGATGTTGTCGAGGCCGATGTGATCCCGCAGCTCGATGCCGATGGGGTCGGCGATGAAACAGGTCAGGAACCGCTCGCGGAAGACCTCGCTCGGCAGCTTCCCGCCGAAGTCCTGGCCCGTCCAGAGGTGGTGCATGTCGTAGGTGCGGTCGAGGCGGTCGATGAAGTACGGGATCCAGCCGGTGCCGCCCTCGGAGAGAGCGATGCGCAGGTCCGGGAACTCCTTGATCACCCGGGACCAGAGCAGGTCGGCGGCCGCCGCGCAGATGTTCATCGGTTGCAGCGTGATCATCACGTCGACCGGGGCATCGGGGGCGGTGACCGCCAACTGGCCCGAGGAGCCGAGGTGGATCGACAGCACGGTTCCGGTGTCGCTCAGGGCCCGCCAGAACGGGTCCCAGTGGTCGCTGTGGAAGCTCGGGTAGCCCAGCGTGTGGGGGTTCTCGGTGAAGGTCACCGAGTGCACGCCCTTCGCGGCGAGGCGGCGGACCTCGGCGGCGGCCAGGTCCGGGTCCCAGAGGATCGGCAGCCCCATCGGGATGAACCGTCCCGGGTGGGCCCCGCACCACTCGTCGACATGCCAGTCGTTGTAGGCCCGGGTGACCGCGAGGGCGAGGTCCTTGTCGTCGATGGCGGCGAACAGGCGACCGCAGAAGCCGGGGAACGACGGGAAGCACATGGAGCCCAGCACGCCGCCGGCGTTCATGTCCTTGACCCGCTCGTGAACGTCCCAGGTCCCGGGACGGATCTCGTCGAAGGCCGTCGGCTCGATCCCGTACTCCTCCTTGGGGCGGCCGGCCACGGCGTTGAGGCCGATGTTGGGGATGACCGACCCCTCGAAGACCCAGACGTCGTCGCCCTTCTCGGTGTGCTCCACACGGGGTGCACGGTCGTGCGTACTCCGCGGGCAGGTGGGCGTCGAACAGGCCGGGCGGCTCGACCAGGTGGTCGTCGACGCTGACGAGGATGAGGTCTTCGGCGCGCATGTCCTGAACCCTAGTTCAGTGACCTGAACCCGGCGTTGTGGGACTCGTATAGGGTCGCACCATGCCGGAGTACGTCGAGCGCATGTTCCCCGAGCCTGTGGACCTGGGCATCGCCGAGGACGACCGGGCGGTCACCAACGTGCCCGCGGGCACTCGGGCCCATCTCGAGGGCGGTGGCGGCGAGGCCGAGAACTGGTACGAGGGCGGGGGAGCCGTCGGCGACCAGGCGGTCAAGGGCATCACGATCTACCCACCGTTGCGGGGCATCAAGACCCAGGGCGACCCCTTCGAGCCGGTGAAGATCGGCATCCTGATCGACATGGAGCTGGGCCAACTCCTGGCCGACTGGATCGACCCCACGATCCTGGCCATCGAGGACGCCCTCAACGAGGGGATCTGGCGTCGGGGCCCCATCGAGCTGGTCGTCGCCGATGCCCGGGCCCTGCCGCGGGAGAACTACCGCAAGGTCATCGACGGCTACCGGTGGCTGGTCGACCAGGGCTGTGTCGTGGTGCTGGGCCCGATGATCTCGGACAACTGCCTCATCCTCCAGGACACGGTCAACGAACTGCAGGTGCCGTCGATCGGCTGGACCGGGGCGCACCGGTACGCCTCGGAGTACGCCTTCACCATCGCCAACGGCGACATCCCGTCGGAGGGGGCGATGTGCGCCCACTGGCTGAGGCAACAGGGCCATCGGAAGGTCGGCCTCTTCTGGGAGCAGGGCTCCTCCGGCAAGGACTACTGCGAGTACTTCCGGGACACCGCCCTCAGTCTCGGGCTGACGATCACCAGGGAGGTGAAGCTGGAGCCCAACCCCGTCGGTCTCCAGGACGACCTCGCCGCCATGCGTGACCTGGGCACGGAGGGCATCTACTACGGCGGCTACGGCTACGCCACGTTCCACTTCGCCGACGCCTTCAAGGCCCTGGACTGGGACCCGCCCCGGGTCATGGGGACGGCTTTCATGTTCTACTCGAACTCCAACGCCTGGGCCGAGGGCCTCGAGGGCTGGCACGGCGTCGACCAGCTGGGGGAGGACGGGGCCAACCCCAACTACAACGCCATGATCGACCGCTTCGAGAAGCGCTTCGGGAGGGTCAGCCGGAACGTCGTGGTCGCGCTGGCCTATGACACCGCCCGGGTCGCCATCCACGGCATAGGCAACGCGGCCATCCCCGAGCCCCGCTGGGTCAAGGAGGGCATGGAGCGCATCCGCTGGATGCCGGCCACCAACGGCGGTCCCGGCACCTACATCCAGTTCGGGCCCCATGACCGCAAGGGCTACAAGGGCGACTTCCTCACCATCCGTCACCTGCGCGGCGGGGAGCTGGAGTTCAACGGCTACCACCGCCCCGAGTGGCCCTCGAACTCGGCGAGCTGACGGGCCCGTGAGCGCGTCGTCGGCCGACGCCGGTCCGAGGAACGAGAAGCTCTACATCCACGAGTTCATCGAGATCGTCGGGCCCAACCGGGCGAAGTACATGCACCACATGACGGCCAACTGGTGCCCGGTGGCCCGGGAGGAGCGGGACCAGCTCTGCTTCGGCGTCTGGGGCACGGTCGGCTCGACGGGCCGGTGGCCCGAGGTGGTGAACCTGTGGGAGCTCGACGGCTGGGACGGGTTGGTCGCCAACTTCGAGCACGAGTTGGCGAGCCCGACGATGCAGGACCCGTCGTTGGCGGAGTGGTGGGCCACCGCGGCCCAGTTCCGTCGGGGTGGCGTGGACCGCATCGTGGTGCCCGAGCCGTGGACCCGCTCGATCACCCCGCTGGTCGCCGCCGGTGTCCGGGGCGAGGTCTACGCCCACGACCTGGTCGCCGTCCCGGCCGGCACGGTGGGGGAGTTCCTGGCCGCCGTGAGGGAGCAGGCCGTGGCCGCCCATGCCGCCCTGGGCATCGACCTGGTCGGCGCCTGGCGCGTGACCGGGGTCAACGGCTCCGAGGCCATCGTGTTGTGGGCTCTTCCCTCGTGGGCGGCCTGGGCCGCGCTGGAGCGGGCGTGGCTGGACCCCGACGGCCCCCTGGCCGGTTGGCGGGCGACCGCGCTCGGCCTCGGCGCCGACTGGCGTCGTCAGCTGCTGGTCGACGCCCCGCTCAGCCCCCTGCGCACCGGTCGCCAACCCCGAGTCGAGGATCGGCAGCCGCTCGACCAGGTCTGACCGTCTCCCGTCGTTCATCGATCAGAACCGGGCTTCACCCCACTGAACCGGCTGATCTACCCTGCGTGGGTGAGCACGACGGCCAGCCGGCGCGAGCAGCGGCGCCAGTTGCACCAGGACCTGAGCCGCAACCAGCTCCTGGACGCGGCCGAGGAGGTGTTCGGGGCCAAGGGCTTCCACGACACCACGCTGAAGGAGGTCGCGGAGCTGGCCGAGTTCTCGGTCGGTTCGGTCTACTCCTTCTTCGAGAACAAGGACGATCTCTACCTCAACGTCTTCGCCCGTCGGGGCGCGGAGTTCATGCCCGGCATGGCTGCGGCCGCCGAGGCGGGCGAGGACCCCGTAGCCCAACTCCACGCCCTCGTGGACTACGAGGTCGGCTTCTTCCGCGCCCATCCCCACTTCGGGCGGCTCTACCTGCGGGCGTCCTCCTCCAGCCTGCCGGGAGTGGAGGTGGCCTTGTCGACGGCCACGGCGGCCAACTTCGATCGGGCCATGGATCTGCAGGCGGGGGTGTTCCGGCGGGGGCAGGCGGCGGGCGTCCTGCGGGACGGCGACCCACTCGTGCTGGGACGACTGCTCAGCGGTCTGGTCGCCGCCTTCCAGTCGACCGATCCCGCCGTGGTCGCCGACGCGCCCGGACGCGAGCGGCTGCCGCTGGCCGACCTGCACGACATCGTCGGTCGAGCCTTCCGCGCCCCCTGAACATGGCCGAACGGGGGCGGATCACCGACGAGGCGGTGGAGCGCCTCCGCTCCCGCGTCGGCGTCCCGGAGCCGCATCCCCAACCTCCCCACTACACCCGGCCCGGGCTCGACGCCTTCCGGCAGGTCGCCCACGCCTACGGCGACGACAACCCCCTGTGGTGCGACCCGGACCACGGCGCGACCACCCGCTGGGGTGGCCCCATAGCCTCGCCCGTCCTGGTCGGCGGTGACACCCTGATCGGCGAGGACGAGGTCACCGAGGTGCCCGCCGAGCACCGGGACCTCATGAAGGGCGACCCGTTGCGGGGGGTTCACGCCTTCTACGCCGCCAGCGCCCGCGAGTGGTGGGCTCCTCTCGTTCCCGACCGGCACGTCGCCCGGCGCAACGCCCTGGTCGGCGTGCACGACAAGGCCTCCGAGTTCGCCGAGCGGGCCGTGCACGAATGGACCGGCCAGGTCTTCTGTGAAGACGACGGCCCCCTCCTGTCGGCCCAGTACCGGCTGATGATCCGCACCGAGCGGTCGAAGGCCCGCGAGAAGAAGAAGTACGACGCCGTCGAGATCGAGCCCTACACCGACGACCAGATCGACCGGATCGAGGCCCAGTACCTGTCCGAGTCGGCCCGGGGCGCCGACCCCCGCTGGTGGGAGGACGTGACCGTCGGCGACACCGTCGGGCCGATGGTCAAGGGCCCGCTGACCGTCACCGACATCGTGTGCTGGCACGTGGGCATGGGGATGGGCCTCTACGGCGTGGCGCCCCTGCGCCTCGGCGCGCAGAACCGGCAACGGGTGCCCCGTTTCTTCCACCGCGATCCGCTCAACATCCCCGACGTGATGCAGCGGGTGCACTGGGACCCGGAGTTCGCTCGCCGGTCGGGCAACCCCACCACCTTCGACTACGGCCGCATGCGCGAGACCTGGCTCATCCACCTCTGCACCGACTGGATGGGTGACGACGCGTGGCTGTGGAGGCTCGACGGTGAGTTCCGGCGCTTCAACTACGTGGGCGACACCCAATGGCTGGGGGGGACCGTCACCCGGCGCTACCTCGCCGAGGGCGACCGTCCTGCGGTCGAGCTGGACCTGGTGGCCGAGAACCAGCGGGGAGAGGTCACCACGCCCGGCCATGCCACCGTGCTGCTCCCCAGCCGGGAGCACGGGCCGGTCCGCCTGCCGGATCCCCCCGGCGGCGCCACCGATCTCGAGGCCGGCATCGCCGCCATCGCCGAGACCTTCGCCGAACGGGGACCGGTGTGACCCGGAGCCCGCCATGAGTCACGAGTCCGTCGACGGCATGGGGTGTCTGTCATGAGTCACGAGTCCGTCGACGGCATGGGGTGTCTGTCATGAGTCACGAGTCCGTCGACGGCATGGGGTGTCTGTCATGAGTCACGAGTCCGTCCACGGCATGGAGTGTCTGTCATGAGCTACGAGTCCGTCGACGGGTTGCAGGTGCTACTCGACGGCAGCGTCCTGCGTCTGACCCTGGACCGCCCGGAGAAGCGCAACGCGGTGGACGACACGATCATGGTGGGCCTGGCCGACGCCATCGACGCCGCCGGCCGCGACGAAGCGGTCCGGGTCGTCGTGCTCGCAGGCAACGGCGATCACTTCTGCGGTGGGGCCGACATCGTGGCTCGCAACGCCCCGGGCGGCGAGCGTCCCCGCGTGGGCAGCGTCCAACGTCGGGTCCGGTCGACGGCGCACCGCCTGATCCCGCTCGTGATGGCGACCCAGACGCCGATCGTCTGCCGGGTCCAGGGCTGGGCCGCGGGCATCGGCTTCCAGTTGGCCGTCGCGGCCGACGTGACGGTGGCCGCCGATGACGCCCGCTTCTGGCAGCCCTTCACCGAACGGGGTTTCACCCCCGACAGCGGGGCCACCTGGCTGTTGCCCCGTCTGGTCGGCATCGTGCGGGCGCGGGAGCTGTTGCTCCTCGGCCGGGCCCTGGAGGGGGCTGAGGCCGCGGCGTGGGGTCTGATCCACCGGGCCGTGCCGGCCGAGCAGCTCGACGGCGCGGTGGAGGAGGTCACCGAGCGGCTGGCGTCGGGGCCGACGGTCGCCTTGGGGCTGACCAAGTGGCTGCTCGCGGCAGGCCAGTCCGAGCCGCTGGAGGCCCAACTGCAGAACGAGGCCTTCGCTCTCGAGCTGTCGTCCCGGAGCGAGGACTTCCGCGAAGGCATGCAGGCCTTCATCGAGAAGCGCCCACCGGGGTTCCGGGGTCGGTGACCCCCCTCGCCGTCGGTCCCGACACCCCGGAGGCCGACGCCGTCGCCGCCGTCCGGGCCTGGGTCGACGCGCACGTCCCCGCGGCGTGGCGGGAAGCCGCCGAGCGGGGTGGGCCCGCCGCCATCCGGGAGGTCCGCTCGCGGGCCGACTACGAGGCCTGGTACCCGGCCTTCGGGTCATCCGGCCTGGTGGCGGCCACGTGGCCGTCGGAGTACGGCGGCCTCGACCTGAGCCGATCGGTGGCCCGTGCCGTGGAGGCGGTCCTCGCCCCGTACAACCTGGGCCGGCTGAATCCCCTCGGCCTGAACCTCGCCGCGCCGGCCCTGTTCGGCCACGGCACCGAGGCCCAGCGCCTCCGCTTCCTTCCGCCGATCGTGCGCAACGAAGAGCGCTGGTGCCAGCTCTTCAGCGAGCCCGGCGCCGGCTCGGACCTCGCTTCGTTGGCCACCCGGGCCGAGCGTGACGGCGACGAGTGGGTGGTCACCGGCCAGAAGGTCTGGACGACCTGGGCCCACGTGTCGGACTTCGGCGTCCTGCTGGCCCGCACCGATCCCCTGGCCCCCAAGCGCAAGGGCATCACCTACTTCCTGGTGGATCTCCGCCAGCGCGGTGTCGAGGTCCGCCCGCTGCGCCACATCGGGGGCGAGATCGACTTCAACGAGGTCTTCCTCGATGGCGCCCGCGTGCCCGACGGCCAGCGGGTGGGCGAGGTCGGGGAGGGTTGGGGGGTGGCCAACGCCACCCTGTCGGGTGAGCGCCAGATGGTGTCGGGCTCGGGCTCCGGCGGCGTGGACCGCATCGGCGGCGCCGGCGCCGAACGCCTGGTCCGGCTCGCGGCCCAGCACGGAGCGACGCCCTCCCAACGCCAGGCGATCGTCGCGACCTGGAGCGAGGAGCGGATCCGGGCCTGGACGAACGAGCGGATCCGCGCCGGTGTGCGGGCCGGCCGGTCCCCCGGGCCGGAGAGCTCCATCGGCAAGGTCCACCAAGGCGAGCTGAACCAGCGCATCCAGCTCCTGGCCACGGACCTGCTCGGTGCGGCGGCGACGGCGTGGTCCGCGGGTGACACCTGGTCCGACAGCCTCCCCTACGAGGTGAAGGGGATGCTGCGCAGCCGGGCCAACACGATCGAGGGCGGGACGACCGAGGTCAACAAGAACATCGTCGGGGAGCGGGTCCTCGGCCTGCCGCGCGAGCCCGACCCCTGGCACGGTGCCGCGTGGAGCGAGGTGCCCCGATGAGACCGATGAGCGACGCGCCGGGGTCCCAGCCCTACGAGACGCTGCTGGTGGAACGCCGGGGCCCGATCGGCTGGTTGGCCTTCGACCGGCCCGAGGTGGGCAACGCCATGGATGCCGTCATGCTCGGCGAACTGGAGCGGGCCTGGCAGGAGCTCGACGATGACCCGGAGGTCCGGGTCATCGTGAACACGGGCAATGGGCCGGCGTTCCAGACCGGTCTCGACGTGGCCCAGCTCAGCCGGGACCGCGAGGCCCTGCGGGAGCAGTCCCGGCGGACCCGCGACGCCGGCCTCAAGCTCACGGCCTGGCACAACGGCGTGTGGAAGCCGGTCATCGCCGCGGTCAACGGCACCTGCGCCGGAGGCGGCCTGCACTTCGTGGCCGATGCCGACATCGTGATCGCCGCGGAGTCGGCCACGTTCCTCGACCCCCACGTGTCCATCGGTCAGGTGACGGCGTTCGAGGCCGTCGCCTTGGCCCGGACCTCGCCCATGGAGGCGATCCTGCGCATGGCCCTGGTCGGGCGCCACGAGCGCATCACCGCCGCTCGGGCCCGGCAGTTGGGGATCCTCAGTCAGGTCGTGCCCGACGGCGGTCTCGAAGCGGCGGCCCTCGACCTGGCGGGGAAGGTGGCGAGGAACTCGCCCGCGGCGATGGCGGCGACGAAGCGGGCGCTCTGGGGCGCGCTGGAGATGGGCCTGACCGATGCCTGCCGGGCGGGGGCCGCCGAGATGATGGCCATGTGGGGCCACCCCGACCAGACCGAGGGCCCCCTGGCCTGGGCCGAGAAACGAGAACCGCAGTGGGAGATCGCGTGACATGACCGACACGAGCTACGAGTGCCTGAAGGTGGAGCGCCACGGCCCCGTGGGCTGGCTGATCAACAACCGCCCCGAGCAGCTCAACGCGATGAGCAGCCGGATGCGCGAGGAGTTCGCCGACGCGTGGACCGAGTTGGACGAGGACCCCGCGGTGCGGGTCATCGTCCACACCGGCGAAGGCCGGGCGTTCCAGACCGGTGTGGACGTCCAGGAGATCGCCAGCGACGGCGTGGGCATGGAGCGCTACCGCCAGTCGGTCGAGGACTTCGACCTCCACTTCACCTCGTGGCACCAGGGGGTGTGGAAGCCGGTGATCACCGCGGTCAACGGCATCTGTGCCGGTGGCGGCTTCCACTGGGTGGCCGACGCCGACATCGTCATCGCCGCCTCCGACGCCCAGTTCTTCGATCCGCACGTCTCGGTCGGTCAGGTGGTGTCCCTCGAGGCCATCGGCCTCATCCGCAAGATGCCCGCCGAGGCCGTCATGCGCATGGCCTTCGTGGGGCGCTACGAGCGGATGTCGGCCGAGCGGGCCCTGGAGCTGGGGATGATCAGCCAGATCGTGGACCCGCCCGACCAGCTCCGAGCCGCGGCCCAGGAACTGGCGGAGAAGGTGGCCCGGAACTCGCCGGCGGCGATGGCCGCCACCAAGCGGGCCCTGTGGGGTGCCCTGGAGATGGGGCTCACCGATGCCTGCCGGGCCGGGGCGGCCGAGCTGACGGGCATGTGGGGCCACCCCGACCAGACCGAGGGCCCCCTCGCCTTCGCCGAGAAGCGGGATCCCGAATGGCAGACGTGAACGGCTGGTGGTGCGATGACCCGGCTGGGTGACCTGCTGGAGGGGCCGGCGGACGAGACGCTGGTCCACGTCGGCGACGAGTCCTGGACCCGGGCCGAGGTCAGGGCGAAGGCCGGTGCGGTGGCGGCCCGGCTGGCCGATCTCGGCGTGGAGCCCGGCCATGCCGTCGCGGTGCAGCTGCCCGACGGGGTCGACCTCGTCGCCACCCTGTTCGGGGTCTGGTCGACGGCGGCCGTCTACGTGCCGGTCAACCCCCGCTCGACCGCGGACGAGATCGATCACGTGCTGGCCTCGGTCTCGCCCGCGGCCGTCGCCACGCCCGAGGCCATGACGGCCCGCGTCACGGACCGCCGTCAGGATCCCGACATCGCCCTCATCTCCTTCACGTCGGGGACGACGGGTCGCCCCAAGCCGGTGCTGCTCCGCCACTCGGGGGTGCTCACCCTGATGGACGGCGTGTTGGCCAAGATGGGCTGGACGGGCCGAGACCCCGACAAGGCGCCGATGCCGAACCTCATCCCCGTCTCGCTGTCGCTGTGGGCGGGGATCTACAACCTGATCTTCGCCTTCCGCGTGGGCGCCCCCGTCGTGCTCCTGAGCCCCTTCGACCCCGGGGGCTTCGCCGACGCCGTCGCCCGCTTCGGCATCCGCTCCACGGTCCTGCCCCCGGCCGCCATGGCGATGCTGACCGATGAGGAGGAGGTCACCGACCTCGCCCCACTGCGGTTCGTGCGCTCCATCACCGCCCCGCTGTCGCCGTTGCAGGCCCACCGCTTCAGGGACCGCTTCGGCATCGCGATCCTCAACTGCTACGGCCAGACCGAGATCGGGGGCGAGATCGTGGGCTGGAACGCCGAGGACTCCCGCCGCTTCGGCGAGGCCAAGCTCGGCGCCGTCGGGCGGCCCCACGAGGGTGTGGAGGTGCGGGTCGACGGCGCCACCGGTGAGCTCCAGGTCGTGACCCCGGCTCTCGGCGCCGGCTACGCCGGGGGGGCCGACCTGGCCGACCGCCTCACCGACGACGGTTGGTTCCGCACCGGTGACGTCGGCCGGATCGACGAGGACGGCTTCGTCTGGATCGAGGGTCGCCTCTCGGCCATGGTGAACCGGGGCGGCCTGAAGGTCTTCCCCGCCGAGGTCGAGGAGGTCCTCCGCCTGCACCCGTCGGTGGCCGACGTGGCCGTCGCCGGGGTCCCCGACGACCGGCTCGGGGAGATCCCCTGGGCCTTCGTCGTGGTCGGTGGTGACACGGGAGAGCTGGCGTCCACGACGCTGGAGGCCCATGCCCGGGAGCACCTCGCCCCCTACAAGGTCCCCGCCGGCTGGACCGAGGTCCCCGAGCTCCCCCGCAACGAGGTCGGCAAGGTCCTCCTCCACGAGCTCACCCCGGAGTGAGACCGCCCGCTCGTGTTGGGTGAGTTGTGGTCGCCCGACGACCGGAACCGACGCCATCTCCTCGGCCGCGGTCAGGCCAGGTCGAGGGCGCCTGACAGCCGACGCCAGTGGTCCATGGGGACCGAGGCGCCGTCGAGGGACAGGACCTGGAGGGCGACGTGGTCGGCGCCGCGGTCGTGGTGGGCGGCCACTCGGTCCAGGACGGCCTGCTCGTCGCCCCAGGCCACGATGGCGTCGACGAGCGCGTCGCTGCCGCCGTCGGCCAGGTCGTCGTCGCCCCAGCCGAAGCGGCGCAGGTTGTTCGTGTAGTTGGGCAGGCCGAGGTAGGTGGCCATGTGTTCGCGGGCGACGCGACGGGCCTCCCCGGGGTCGGTCGAGACCACGACGGCCTGCTCCGGGGCCAGGAGGGCGTCGGGTCCCAGGTGCTCCCGGGCGAAGGCGGTGTGCTCGACGGGAACGAAGTAGGGGTGCGCGCCGTCGGCGGCGGTGCCCGCCAGTTCGAGCATCCTGGGTCCGAGGGCGGCCAGGACCACGTGGGTCTCGTCGGCCTTCGGGCTCATGTAGAGCGCACCGTCCATGGCGGCCAGGTAGTCCCGCATCTTGGAGAAGGGCCGGCTGTAGTCCTGGCCGCGGAGGTGGTCGACCATCGGCTGGTGGCTGACGCCCAGGCCGAGGACGAATCGGCCCGGCCAGGCCTCCGAGAGGGAGTGGAGCGACGCCGCGGTGGTCATGGCGTCGCGGGCCCAGATCGAGGCGATGCCGGTACCGACCTTCAGCGTCGTCGATGACGACAGGAGCAGCGACGAGTTGACCATGGCGTCGCGGTTCACCGCTTCGGGGATCCACACACATCCCCACCCCATGGCCTCGATCTCGGGAACGAGGTCCCGTACCTCCTCGGCCGGACGGAGGTCGAGGGTGAAGGTCCACAGGCCCACCGGGCCGATGTCGGGCTTGGTCATCGGGTTCCTCCGGGCGACGGTGCGGGCAGCGGCCGGGTTCGGGCCAGGAGCCACACGCTACGTAAGCTCGGCCCATGGCTGTGACCGAGGACGTGCGGACCGAGGTCCGCGCCTGGCTGGACGACAACTGGGACCCGGATCTGACGGTGGCGGACTGGTGGCAACGCCTCGCCGACTCCGGCTGGGCCATGCCGTCCTGGCCCGAGGAGTGGTCCGGTCGTGGCCTGGCCCGCCCCGAGGCCAACGCCGTCGGGGCCGAGATCAGCGACGCCGGCGCGCTCGGTCCGCCGGGCGGCCTCGGCACGATGTTGGCCGCGCCCACGATCCTGACCCACGGCACCGACGAGCAGAAGCAGCGCTTTCTGCCCAGGATCGCCAACGGCCAGGAGGGGTGGTGCCAGCTCTTCAGCGAACCCGGTGCGGGCTCCGACCTCGCCGGCCTGCAGTGCCGGGCCGTGAAGGACGGCGACGAGTGGATCGTGAACGGCCAGAAGGTGTGGACCAGCGGAGGCCAGCACGCCGACCTGGGCATGCTCATCGCCCGCACCGATCCCGACGCTCCGAAGCACAAGGGCATCAGCTACTTCGGCATCCCGATGCACCAGCCCGGCATCGACGTCCGGCCGCTGGTGGAGATGACCGGCCGAGCACTGTTCAACGAGGTGTTCCTCGACGACGCCCGGGTGGCCGACGCCGACCTCGTCGGCGGCCTCGGCAACGGCTGGGCCGTCGCCAACACCACCCTCATGAACGAGCGGGCCAGCCTCGGTGGCGGGGGAGGCTCGTCGGCGACATCGCTGGCCCTTCCCGGCACGGTGGCCGGGCACCTGGAGCGCCGCGCCGGCGACTTCGTCACCGAGGCGGGCCGGGGCGGGACGGCCACGATCCTGGCCGGACGCAGCACCAAGCTGCTCCAGGACCTGGTCGCCGAGCTGGGCCAGGCCGACGATCCGCTGATCCGCCAGGACCTGATGCGGCTCTACTCCATGGATCAGATCAGTGGCTGGGGCGTGCAGCGGGCCAAGGCCGGGCAGGCGTCCCCGGCTCTGCCGAACCTGGCCAAGCTGATGATGAGCCACATGACGCGGCTCTCCCGGGACCTCGGCCTGCGCATCATCGGCCCCGCGGGCACGGTCATGGGTCCCGACACCCCGGGTGGCGGCATCGTGCAGGGCCTCGCCCTGTTCAGCCCCGCGCCCTCGATCTACGGCGGCACCGACGAGGTCCAGCGCAACATCATCGGCGAGCGGGTCCTCGGCCTGCCCAAGGAGCCCGGGCCGGACAAGAACACGCCGTTCAGCGAGCTCCGCACCAGCTGAGTCCGGGAGGGCCCGGAGGGCCGGCCCGCGGCCGGTGGCCCCGCGGGGTTGCGGTTCGGTTCGGTCCGCATACCCTGCCAGCAAGAACGAGGGCGGTCGCTCAGGCCACCTCGCTGATGAGAGAGAGAAACAGCGTTGGCTACAGGAACCGTCAAGTTTTTCAATGCCGAGAAGGGCTATGGCTTCATCTCGCGTGAGGGTGCGGACGACGTGTTCGTCCACTACTCCAACATCCAGGGCTCGGGTTACCGGTCCCTCGACGAGGGTCAGACCGTCGAGTTCGACGTCGCCCCTGGTCGCAAGGGTGAAGAGGCCCAGAACGTGCGGGTCGTCTGAGCTCTGATTTCTGGCGCCTACCGGCGCCGCCCCTGACGGGGACGAGGGACTTCGGTTCCCCGGAGCCGTCGGTCTGATCACTCAGCGACCTGTCGGCGGCAACGTCGACAGGTCGTTGCGCGTTTTGCCTCGCGCGGCGACGATGCCTAACGACGCTGGAGGCGGGGGACGACGTCGGCCATGAAGCGCTCCATGGAGTCGACCTCGGGGTAGTCGCGGAACCAGAGGACGAACTCGCGGCAACCGGCGTCGAGGTACGCCTGCACCTTCTCGGCCACCTGCTCGTCGGTGCCGACGAGGTTGTCCCGCACGTAGGTCTCGGGGTCGTCGTCTCCCCAGAGGTCGCCACCGGCGGGATCGGCCATCCACCGGGCCAGGTCGGCCTCGGTGTCGAAGAGGCGGCAGTCGGGGGCGTGGGTGCGGACGATCTCGTCGAAGTCCCGGCCGATGGCCTCGCAGTGGCCCCGCAGGACCTCGGACTTGTGGACGAACCCCTCGAGGCCGACCTGCCAGTTGGTGGCGTGGGCGTGCTCGGCGGCGATGCGCAGGGTCACCTTCTCTCCCCCGCCCCCGATCCAGATGGGCAGCGGGGACTGGATCGGCTTGGGGTAGGAGATGGCGTCCTCGACCCAGGCGTGGTGGCCGTGGACCGCCGCGGAGGGGTCGCTCCACAGCGCCTTGGCGATCCGGATCGTCTCCTCGAGCAACTCCAGGCGCTGGCGGTCCGGGGCGAAGGCCCAGCCGTGGGATCGGTACTCCTCCTCGTACCAGCCCGCCCCGATGCCGAAGATGACCCGACCGGCGGACATGACGTCGACGGTGGCGGCCTGCTTGGCCAGCAGGGCCGGATTGCGGTAGCCGGCGCAGGTGACCATCTGGCCGAGGCGGGCCCGGTGGGTGACCTCGGCCAGCGCCGCCATCATCGCCCAGGCCTCGAACATCGGCTCGGGCTCCCGACGGGGGACGGTCTCGACGTGGTCGTAGACCCAGAGGTGGTCATAGCCGGCCAGCTCCGCGGCCAGCGCCACCTCCTTGGCCCGGGCCCAGGCCTGCTGGGGGTCCCAGCCGGCGAACTCCAGCTTCCAGCCCTGGGGGACGAACGCCCCGAAGCGGACGGGATGGGTCATCGTGCTCACCGGTTGGCCGGGTTGAGGGCGGCTACGGCGGGGTCCCAGTCGAAGAACTGGATCTCGATCATCATCGGCAGGAGGTGGCGCACGTAGAAACTGTGCAGCGTGAGGGCATCGCCGTGCACATCGGCCTTGTGGTCGATGATCTCGACCCGGTCGTCGGTCTCGGCGAAGGCCTTGGCCTCGGCCAGGAACCCGTGCAGCTCCTCCAGCGAGCCGACCGACATCCCGAAGTGGTCGAGGCGGGGACAGGTCATCGGCCGGTCGTCGGCGATGAGGAACACGAACTGCTCCCAGTCGTAGGCCGACAACACCAGGACCTCGCGGTCCTTGGTCTCCGAGGGCAGCTCCTCGAAGCCGAACACCCCGCCCCAGAAGGCGAGGATCTCGGCCCTGCCCGCCTCGTCGAGCTGGTCGGCGGACACGCTCATGGCTACGTGGTTGAACCGGGGCGGCCGGGTCGGCGCGGGCAGGCTGTCGGTCATCTCTCTCCTCCTGGGGTGACCATGACCTTGCCCGCCAGTTCACCGGCCGCCAGGCGCTCCATGGTGGTCAGGAGGTCGGGCAGGGTCACGTCGACGGGCTCGACGAGGTGTTCGACCGGGAGCCGGGGGAGCAGGGCGAGGGCGTCCTCGAAGCCGGTGGCGTCGTAGACGAAGGCACCGGCGATCTCCAACTCGTTGAGGGTGATGCGGTTGGCGTCGAATCGAGGCGGGTCGATGCCGGCGCCCACCAGGACCAGCCGCCCCATGCGGCCGAGCTGGCCCAGCGCCTGTTCCATCGCCGCCCGGTGCCCCGAGCACTCGATCGCCCGGTCGTAGGCCCCCTCGAGCACCTGGCCCGGGTGCCAGTCCGGCGCCGGGAGCTCATCGGGGCCGAGGACACAAGGGACACCGACGGACCGGGCCAGTGCTCGCCGGGACGGTGACGGTTCGACCACCGTGAGGTCCTCGGTCCCCCGGGCCATGAGGGCGGCTGCGGTGAGGGCGCCGATGGGCCCGGCGCCGAAGACGATCACCCGGTGCCCGGGCTCGACCCGGGCCTGGGTGATGCCGTGGAGGGCCACGGCCAGGGGCTCGGCCAAGGCGGCCTCGCGAAGGGTCAGTCCGTCCGGAAGGGCGATGACCTCGTCCTCGTGCTTCAGGCAGTAGCGGGCGAAGGCCCCCTGGTGTCCCGCCGAGCCGACCTCCTCCCGGTCGAGGCAGACCGACGGCCGTCCGGCCCGACAGGCGGCACAGTCGCCACACCGTCTCGACGGACCGGCGACGACCGGCTGACCCACCGTCCACCGGGTGACCGCTTCGCCCCGCGCCGCCACCGTGCCGGTGTACTCGTGGCCCTCGATGGTGCCGGGCGTGCCCCAACCCTCGATGACCATGTGCAGGTCGCTGCCGCACACGCCGCAGTGGGACACCTCCACCAGCACGTCGTGCGGCCCGAGGGTCGGCGTCTCGACCTCGGAGACCTCCAGGCAGCCCTTCTCCCGGTAGACCGCCGCGGGCATCGTCGCCGGCAGTCCGCGGGCGTTCATCCGCCGACCCCGCTGAAATCGCGTCGATCAGTCACGCCCAGCGTGACCAAGTCACGCAATTTCGTCATGGGGGTCACGAGGTCACCAGGTCGGGGCGGTACTCGGGGTGGTCGGTGAGCCATTGCGAGGCGGCCCGCATCGTCTCCTCGTTCTTCTTGTTGATGAAGCCGTAGATCCGACCCTCGAACCACTTCCACGGCGCCTTGGTCAGGTGGTAGCGCTCCTCGAAACTGAAGCGGGTCCGGTTGGGGCCCAGCGGCTCGAGTCTGACCTTTCCCGTCTGGTCGTTGCCCGGGGTCGAGCTGAGCATGGTGAAGGTGTAACCCCGCTCCTTGGCCACCTCGGTGACCAGTTCGAGGGCGGCCCCCCGGCGCCCCATCGGCATCTGGTAGATCACCCGCCGGAGCAGCCCGTTGCCGTGCTGGTCACCGGGGTGGACCACCTCGACCTCGAGCACCATCGGTGCGTAGTCGGTCCAGCGGTCGTAGTCCTGGAACAGGGCCCAGAGCCGGGCCGCCGAGTGGGGCATGTCGATCGTGTAGCGGTGCTCGCGCATGTCAGGGCTGTCGGAGGCCGGCGGCGTGGGGGCTGCCGGCCGGCGGCAAGGGGTGGCGGAAGACCCGGGCGGCGTTCTCGTGGGTGATCGCGGCGATCTCGGCCTCGTCGAGGAGCCCGCCGTAGGCCTTCTCGATGACCGCCTGGGTGTCGGGCCAGGTGCCGTCGCCGTGGGGGTAATCGGTCTCGAAGCAGATGTTCTCGACCCCGATGGCGTTGCGGGTGGTGATCGTGTTCGGGTCGTCGATCGTGCAGAACGTGAAGTTGCGGCGGAGGACGTCGCTGGGCCTGAGGTCCCCGGGCATCCCGAACGAGCCCTCGAAGTCGCGGCCGTAGCCCGAACGTTCGACCATGTTGTCGAGTCGGTCGATGAGCATGGCCACCCAACCGATGCCGCCCTCGGCCATCGCGATCTGGAGGTCGGGGAAGCGCACGGGGTAGCCCGACCACAGCCACTCGGCGCAGGCCCCGAGGGCGAGTTGGCCGAAGAGGGTGGCGCCGAGCTGGATCGCCGGGGCCCCCTTGGGCAGGTCCACGATGCCGCAGGACGCCACATGCAGGCAGACCACCGTGCCGGTCTCGGCGCAGGCCTCGATGATCGGGTCCCAGTGCGGGTCGAAGATCGGGGGCAGGCCGATGCGGTGGGGTTGCTCGGGCAGGGTCACGGCTCGGAAGCCCCGCGCGGCATTGCGCCGGATCTCCGCCGCCCCGACCTCGGCGTCGGCCAGGAAGGTGATGCCCATCGGGATGTTGCGGTCGGGGAACGGCTGCCACCACTCGTCGTGGAACCAGTCGTTCCAGGCCCGGGTCACGGCCAGGCCCAGTTCGGGGTCCGAGCACTGGCTGAAGACCCGGCCGCAGAACCCGGTGATCTGCGACGGGAAGTTCAGCGCGGCCCACACGCCGTTGATGTCCATGTCCTTCACCCGGGCGTCGATGTCCCAGCAGCCGGGGCGCATGTCCTCGAATCGGGTGGGCTCGATCCTCCAGTCCTCGCGGGGGCGACCCACCACGGCGTTCAGCCCGACCTGGAGGAAGATCTGCCCGTCGAACTCCCAGACCTCGTGGCCCTCCTCGGTCTCCACGACGCGGGGGCGCGGTCGGCGAGGGCTGCGGGAAGTCGCCCTTCGAACATGCCCGGGGGCTCGACCAGGTGGTCGTCCACCGAGATCACGGTGTAACGGATCTCGCGGGGGTCCGGATCGGGGAGCAGGCCGTGGGCCTCGCTCCTGGGCATGCCCGTCTTCCACGTCCGTTCCCCCATACGGGGACGAGCCTAGGAGATGGCTGACACGGGCGTCAGCGGCTCCGGACGATCCGAGCGGGCCACTGGCCACGGCACCACCACGGTCGATTCGCCTCCGATCACCCCCCGTCGGGGTTGGCGCTCGCCGGGGTGGAGACGGCGCTTGCCTCGAACCGCGGCGCGTGCGACCATCTGTGGTCGATCTGGTGACGCTCCGTCACCATTCGGTTTCGGCGAACGGGACGGGCGAGGGTGTGAGGCGACAGCACGGGAAAGCAGTGGGCGGATGATCCTCGACCGGGGCGTCGCGGTGGGCAACGGCAAGGGCGGGGTCGGCAAGTCGTCGCTCGCTGCGGGCCTGGTCGCCACGGCGGCCGCCATGGGGTGGCGGTGCCTGGCGGTGGACCTCGACCCCCAGGGCAACCTGGGCCAGGACCTCGGGTACCACCAGGCCGGCCTGAGCGACGGGGGTGAGGCGGTCCACGGCGCGCTGCTGGACGGGGCGCCCCTGGTGCCGGTCACCGGGGTCCGGGACGGCCTCGACGTCCTCGCCGGCGGGCCGTGGACCGACCGGCTGGCCGAGGGCCTCAGCCGACGGATCCACGCCGAGGGCCCGGACGGGCTGACGGGGCCCCGAGACGTCCTGGTCCGGGTCGCGGAGGCCTATGACCTCGTGGTCATCGACACCCCGCCGTCGACCACCGCCCTGTTGGACCTCGCTTTGGCCTCTTCCCGCTTCCTCTGCTGCCCGGTCCGCTTCGACCAGGCCGGCATCGATGGCCTCTCCCGGGTCGACGGGCGCCGCCGGGCGATGGCCGACCAGGGCCTGAACGGCGATCTCGAACTGCTCGGTGTGGTCCTCTTCGGCTTCGGTACGGCGGAGCGGCGCATGCTGCGCGACACGCGTGTCCAGGTCGAGTACCTCCTGGCGGGCGTCGCCCCGGTGTTCCCGACCCCGATCCGTGACGCCCGCAAGGCCGCCCGGCACATGCGGGCCCACGGGGTGGTGGCCTCCGAGTACTTCCTCGCGTCCCAGGACGCTGGTCCCTGGTATGACCATCCGCCGGGCGAGGAGGGATTCGCCCGCAATGCGGCCGGTCTCGCCGCGGACTACTGGGAGGTGACCCGGGAGGTCCTCTCCCGACTCAGCCACCGGGTCACCGACCGCCCGCTCACCCCGGTCGGTTGATGAGCGGCGAGTCGGCGGCCGCCGAGCGCGCCGCACCGCCGACGCCCCGGCCCGCCGGGGTGGTGGATCTCGGTCGTTACCGCGGCCGCACGGGGGGCGGCCCCGCCGTGGCGCCTCCACCCCGCCCGGGTGACGAGGGCGCCCGCTCGCCGCTGGCGGAGGCGGTCGTGGTCCGGGTGCCGGTAGCGGACTGGATCGAGCCGCCGGCGCTCCCGACCGCGATCGGGGCGTCGACCGGCGTGGACGGGGAGGTCGTCATCCGTCGGTTGCGCCTGGGGCCGGTCCTGGCCATGGCCTTCGGCTTCTCGTTCTGCGCCGCCGTGGTGGTGATCGGTGCCGGTGTCCTCATCTGGTTGACGGTCAGCACGCTGGGCGTCGTCGAGAACGTCGAGAGCCTCGCCGAGGACCTCGGCTGGGTGGACGTGAGCTTCGACGGACCGGCCATGCTGCGGGCGGCGCTCATCGGAGGCGGGATCCTGGTCGTGGCCGCCAGCCTGCTGTCGGTGGTCTTCGCCGAGGTGTTCAACCTGTTGTCGACCATCACCGGTGGCCTGCGGGCCGAGGTCGGCGAAGCACCGCTCACGCGGCGCGAACGGCGACGGATCCGGCGGGCACTGGCGCGACGCGGGCAATCCCCGGTCAGCACGGCTAGGGGTCGAGACCGCCGCTGAGGAGGTCGGCGCGGTCGACCAGGCCCTCGGCCGGGCCGTGGAAGGCGACCCGACCCTGGTGGAGGATCACCGCTTCATCCGCGATCTCCAGCGCGTGGTGCACGTGCTGCTCGATGATCAACAGCGCCGTGCCCGCCGACGTGATCCGGCCGAGGGTGGCGTAGACCTCCTCGACCACGATGGGGGCGAGACCGAGGGAGAGCTCGTCCACGATCAACAGCCGCGGCGGCCGGGCCATGACCCGGGCCAGGGAGAGCATGCGCTGCTCGCCGCCCGAGAGCGTGCCGGCCTGTTGGGTCCGACGCTCACCCAGGCGGGGGAACAGCTCGAAGGCCCGGTCGAGGCCGGGGCCGATCTCGGACTTGTCGCCCACCCCGCCGAGGCCGAGGACCAGGTTCTCCTCGACGGTGAGGGTCCCGAACACCGAACGGCCCTCGGGCGCATGCAGCACCCCGAGTCGGGCGACCTCGTAGGTGGGCCGGCCGGTGAGGTCCTCACCGCTGACCCTCAGCGCCCCGCGGCTGGGGGCGAGGAGTCCGGAGGCGACGCGGGCCACCGTGGTCTTGCCCGCGCCGTTGGGGCCGAGCAGGGCGACGGCGCCGCCGTCGGGCACCGCCAGGCTCACCTCGAAGAGGGCCCGGAAGGGCCCGTAGGCCGCGTCGACGTCGTCCAGCTCGAGCACGGGAGGGGCGTCGGTGCTCGTCGCGGTGGTCGCGGCCGAAGGCGCCGGCGAGGAGGGTCGGTCCGGTGCCGCCATCACGTGCTCCCCAGGTAGGCCTTGCGCACGGCCTCCTCGCCCAGCACGGCCGTGGTGGCACCTTCGGCGATGAGCGTCCCGAAGTCCAGGACGTACAGGCGGCTCGTCACCGAGCGGACCAGCTCGACGTCGTGCTCGACCAGCAGGACCGCGACGTCCCGCTCCTGGCTCACCCGGGCGAGCACGGCACCCATGGCCGCGGTCTCTTCACCGTCGAGGCCACTGGAGGGTTCGTCCAGGAGCAGCAGGCGCGGCTCGATCATGAGGGCTCGGCCCAGTTCCACGAGCCGGGCCCGACCGAGGCTCAGGGCCTCGATCGGACGGTCGGCCAGCGGGGTGAGCTCGAGCAGGTCGAGGACCTCTTCGACCCGGGCCTGCTCCTCAGCCGTCGGGCTCCCCTTGCCCCGCAGGTCCCGCCAGAGCCCACCGGTGCCCCGCCGCGCTCGCTCGGCCACGAGCAGGTGGTCGCGCACGGTGGTCCCGGTGAACAGCTCGATGCGCTGGAACGTGCGGCCGATGCCGAGCCGCGCCCGCTCGTACGCGCGGCGGCCGATCAGGCTGTGGCCACAGAAGGTGACCGCGCCCGCGTCGGGGCGCAGGTAGCCGTAGATGCAGTCGAAGAGGGTGGTCTTGCCCGCGCCGTTGGGACCGATGAGGCCGACGATCTCGCTCTCCTCGACCCGCAGAGACGCCCCATCGAGGGCGGTGATCCCCGCGAAGCGCTTCGTGACCTCCGTCGCCTCCAGCAGCGCGCTCATGGCGGCGACCCCACCGCGGCGTCATCGTCGTCGCTGCCCTCGCGGCGTCGGATCCGTCGGTTGACGAAGGCCAGGGACTTCGCCGTCTGGAACTCGATGATCCCCTCGGGGTGTTTGGCGTAGGTGAGGGCACCGAGGCCGAAGAGGGCGAAGGCCAGCGCCTGAGGGTTCTGGGCGGGGTTGAGCGTGTCGGGGAACGCCGAGACGTCGATGCGGGAGATGATCTCCGGGAAGAGCTTGAACATGATCCCCGCGGTGATGGCCGCCTGGATGGCCCGGGGTCCGAGCGTGACCACGAGCACGACCCACACCAGGCCCTGGATGAAGTTGTAGTTGAGGAGGTTGAGCCGACCGTCGAGCACGGCCAGCAGGCCCCCGCCGAGGCCGGCGATGCCCGCGGACAGGCCGAAGGCGGTCACCCGGGCCCGTCGGGGGTCGATGCCGACCGAGACGGCGGCGACCTCGCTGCCCCGCAGGGCGTCCAGGTAGCGCCCGACGGTTCCCCGCTTGATGAGGAGGACGGCCGCGCTCGACGAGGCCGAGGAACACCAGGCAGAGGAAGTAGTAGGCCCGGGTGCTGGAGAAGTCGAGCGGGCCGATGATCGGGCGGGGGATCTGGAGGTTCTGGCCCCCGGCCCAGTCCTGGGGGACGATCACGAACTGGAACATGGCGGCGAAGGCCAGCGTGGCGAGGGCGAGGTAGAGGCCTTCGAGGCGCAACACGGGGAGGGCGAAGACCCCGCCGACGAGCGCGGCCAGGGCGGCGCCGACCAGGATGGCCACGAGCACCTGCATGTCGAAGCGGTCGACCAGCTGGGCCGTGGTGAACGCGCCGATGCCGGCGAAGGCGGCCTGGGAGAGCGAGAGCAGCCCCGCCATGCCCGTGATCACCGTGATCGAACAGAAGATGACGGCGTAGACGATGCCCGTGACGAAGAGCAGCACCCAGAAGTCGTCGAAGAACCAGGCCACGCCGGTGCTGATGAACAGGAACACGGCCACCGCCAGGACCCGCGTGGCGATGGTCATCGACCGGGTCCGCAGCGCGGCGGCGGGCGCCGGAGGAGGGGGGTCGACCCCGGCCAGCGGGTCGGCGGCCTCCCGACGGTTGCGCAGGCCCGGCCAGAACAGCAGCAGCAGGAAGAGGGCGACGAACGGCAGCGCGGGGCGCAGGCCCTGGGACAGGATGCTCCCGGGCGGGAGCCAGGTGTAGAGGAGTTGGTACCCGATGCCGAGGGCGATGCCCCCGACCAGCGTCAGGGGGATCGACCTCAGGCTCCCGAAGGCGGCGGCGGCCATGGCCGCGATCAGCAGGAACAGGAAGTTCTCGTTGTTGATCTGGGAGAAGAGGGGGGCCAGGAGCACCCCGGCGAGGCCGGCGAACAGGCTGGACAGCAGCCAGGCGGAGGTGCTGATGCGATCGGCGTTGATGCCCGCCAGTTCGGTCATTCGCGGGCTCTCGACGGTCGCCCGCATGCGCAGGCCGAGCTGGGACCAGCGGAACATGGCGGTGAGGGCCACCACGGCGACGAGGGTCACCAGCACGGTCGCCACCTGGTTGCCGTCCACGGCGTAGTCGCCCCAGCGGTAGATGGTCGGGCCGCCGATCTCGTCGGTCGTGGGCCAGATGCCCTTGACACCGAAGGAGGCTCCGCCGCCGAACCACAGCTTGGTGATCTCGGGGATGGCCACCAGCAACCCGAGGGTCGTGACCAGCTTGGCGATGGAGCTGGCGGTACGCAGATGGCGGAACAGGGACCGGTCGAGGAGGTAGCCGAGGAGGGGGGCGACGACGAAGACGGACAGGAGCAGCGCCGCGGGGATCGGCCACTCGTGGCGCACCCGGGTGTCGTAGTAGACGGCCGCCGAGACGAAGGCCTGGGCCCCGAAGGCCAGGTTGAAGACCCCCGCCGTGCGGTAGGTCAGGACCAGGCCCACCGCCAGGAGGGCGAAGACACACCCGATGGGCGCGCCGCCGATGACGGCGTTGAGGACGTCGGTCATCGGCGGGGGGCCCGAGGTCGGCCGCGGCCACGGCTCAGGCGGAGACCTCGGGCTGGTCGGGCAGTTCGGTGATGCCGACGTCGAAGCAGATGAACGGCTCACCCGGTTCGCCGAACTGGGGGACGAACTCGCCGTCCTCGATGATCGAGATCGCGGCGCAGGACCGGCCGGCATCGTCGAAGTGCTCGGCCGTCCAGTCCAGGCTGGGGATGATCCCCTCGGCGTTGTAGTCGGTCAGCTGGTTCAGCCCGTCGATCACGCCCTGCTGGCTGAACTCCGGTCCCGCGGCCCGCAGGCCGGTCACGAACATGTCCGCGGAGATCCACCCCGACAGGCTGAGCTCGCCCACCGTGCCCCCGGTCTGCTCGATCCACTCCAGGTAGGTGTCGAGGGCTTCCGGCGGGTCCTCGGCCTCGAAAGGCACGAACTGGGTGAGGACGTAGGAGCCCTCGAAGAGCGCGCCGTTCTCCGCGAGGAAGTCGTAGTCGTAGGCGTTGGGCATGTACTGGATGGCGTCCATCTCCTGGCGGCGCATCTCCTGCTGCAGAGTGGTGGCCCCGTTGAAGTCCATGCAGGCGTACACGAAGTCGACCCCGGCGGCCTTCATGTCCCGGACCTGGGCGCTGAGGTCGGGGATGCCGTACGGGAGCGTGGCGTCGACGAAGCCGACCTCGCCGGTGGACGAGAACGTCTCGACGCTGGTCTGGGCGCCCTCGGCGCAGGACGCGGACTGGGGCACGTCGTAGGCCAGGATGGCGATGGTCGTGGCGCCGGTCTCCTGGGCCAGCCAGGGCATGGTCGGCGTGGCGCAGGTGAAGCAGAGGTAGCCCCGCATCCCGAACAGGTTGTCGCCCAGGGCGTACTCCTCGTTGATGTTCCAGCCGAAGCCCGGCATGCCGGCGTCGACCAGGAGCTGGGCACCGGAGAAGTCGAGGGTGGCGATCGGCAGCACGGCGAACAGGTCCTGGGTGAGCAGGCTCTGGATGTCCTGGGTGTTCTCGAAGCCGGTGTTGTCGTCCTCCTCGGCCACCAACTCGAGGTCCCGGCCGTAGATGCCGCCCTCGGAGTTGATGTAGTCGAAGTAGGCGTGGACACCGTCGAAGGACTCGCCTTCCTTGCCGCCGATGGGGTTGGTGGTGGAGGCCACGCCGCCGACCCGGATGGTGTCGTCGTCCACCCCGGGGGCGTCGACCGGGACGTTCTCGTCGATGGGGAGCTCCAGCACCTCGGCGTAGGTCAGCGCGCCACCGCCGTCGGCCGTGTCGGTGGTCGAGTCGCCCGAGCCGGCCTCGGTGTCGTCCGAGGCGTTGCTGCAGGCCCCCGCAGCCAGCGCCATCAAGACCAGGAATGCGGCGATGCGTGATCGGCTCAAAGGTGTCCCCTCGGATCGAACCCTGTGTGGCGCGGACCTTACACCCGCGCTCAGATCGCCACTGACGCGGGGGTCAGGGAGGCCCGAAGAGGCTGCGTTGGGCGGCGGTCGCCAGCACGCCGGTGATCTCCGCCTCGCCGGGGGGGACCTGACGGGCGGCGGCGAAGTAGGTGAGGCGCTCGATCATGGCGACGAGGGCGACCGCGGCCACGTCGGGATCGACCCCGTCGACGTCGGCGGCCCGGATCCGCTCGGCCAGTCGGGCCACGAACTGGGTGAGGACGTCGGTGCCGAGGCGACCCTCGGGCGTCTCGTCCTGTTCGGCTTCGGTCCAGGTCTGGATCACCGGGCCGTACTGGTCGTACACCTCGCGGAAGCGAGCCACCCAGGCCCGCAGCTCGGCTTCGCCATCGGGGTCGGGGCTGATCGGCCCGAGGGAGTCGGCCAGCTCGGTGAGGCGGTCCGCGACGTCGGTGGTGAGCGCGCGGAACAGGTCCTCCTTGCTGGCGAAGTACCGGTAGAAGGTGCCGTGGGACGTCTTGGCGGCCCTGACGATGTCGTCCACCCGCGCCGCGTGGAACCCGCGACGGCCGAAGACGGCGACCCCGGAGGTCAGGAGGCGGTGCATCGTCTCCACACCGCGCGCCCGCAACTCCCGCCCCTCCGCCGGGCGACCAGGACCCCCCACCACATCCACGGCCGCCGACCGTACGCGTTCGGCGAGGCCGAACGCGTACGGTCCTTGGCCATGGGAGTGCCGGCGCCGGGAGAAGCGCCTCTCGTGGCTGCGGACGCCGCGGACCTGATCCGCCGGAACGGCGCCGACCCGGGGATCGCCGCCCGGCCCGCACTGCACACCCCCGAGCGGACCTGGACCCACGGGGAGGTCTATGCGGAGGCCCGCCGTTATGCCGCCCTCTTCGCCGACCGGCTGCCCGAGGGTGGCCCCCCGCACGTCGGCGTTCTGGCCGACAACATCCCCGAGTACCTGTTCGCCTTCGCCGGCGCAGCATTGATCGGCGCCACCGTGGTCGGGCTCAACCCCACTCGGCAGGGCGAGCACCTGCTCCGGGACATCGACCACGCCGATGTCGGCCTCCTGATCACCGAGGCGGCCCACGACGCCGACCTCGACCTGATCCGGACCGACCTCGGCATGCCGGTGCTGCGGGCCGGCGCCGAGCTGGAGGGGGCGCTGCCCGGCGATGCCGACGACGCCGGACTCGAGCCCGGACCCGACACGCAATGGGCCCTGATCTTCACCTCGGGCACGTCCGCCGCCCCGAAGGCCGTCATCTGCTCGCAGCGGCGCCTGCTGGTGACCGGGAACCGGATGCGGATGCTGATGGACATCGGCCCCGACGACGTCGGCTACGTCTGCATGCCGCTGTTCCACTCGAACTCGGTGATGGTCGGCTGGGCCCCGAGCATCGTGGCGGGGGCCTCGGTGGGTCTGGCCCGGAAGTTCAGCGTCAGCCAGTGGCTACCCGACATCCGTCGGTACGGCGCCACCTGGTTCAACTACACCGGCAAGCCCCTGAGCTACCTCGTGGCCTCGCCCGAGGAACCCGCCGACGCCGACAACCCGTTGCGAGTGGCCTTCGGCAACGAGGGGGCGCCAGAGGTGGTGGAGCGGTTCTCCCGACGCTTCGGCGTGCGCGTCATCGACTCGTTCGGGGCCACCGAAGGCGGGGTGGCGGTCAACCGTGAGGAGGGCATGCCTGCCGGAGCGCTGGGCCGGGCCGGGGACGCCGTGGCCGTGGTCGACGAGGACGGCCACCCCAAGCCGGTGGCCCGTCTCGACGCCGACGGCCGGTTGCTGAACCCGCAGGCCTGCGTCGGCGAGATCGTGAACACCGCCGGCGTCGGGCCGTTCGAGGGGTACTACAACAACGATGAGGCCAATCGGGCCACGACCCGCAACGGCTGGTACTGGAGCGGGGACCTCGGCTACCTCGACGAGGACCGCTTCCTCTACTTCGCCGGGCGCAATGCGGACTGGATCCGGGTCGACGGCGAGAACTTCCCCTCGGGTCCGGTCGAGGCGGCCCTCGTCCGGCATCCTGACGTCGTCGTGGCGGCGGTCTACGGGGTCCCCGACCCGGCCGCGGGTGATCGGGTGATGGCCACCGTCGTCGTCCGGGACGGAGCCACGCTCGACCCCACCGAGTTCGGCGCCTGGATCGACGCCCAGGCCGATCTCGGGCCGAAGTGGCGTCCCCGGTACCTTCGTCTGGCCGCCGACATCCCCACCACGGGGACCAACAAGATCCTCAAGCGGGACCTCGCCGTGCAGAAGTTCCGTTCCGACCGGGTCGGCGGTGATCCCGTCTGGCACCGGGATCGGGGCGAGACGGCCTATCGGCCCTTCACCGCGGCGGACGAGACCGGTCTGCTGGCCGACCTCACCGCCGCCGGTCGGCAGCGGTTCTGGGACCTCTGAGACGGTGGACCTGGCCTTCACCGACACCGAGCAGGCGTTCGCCACCGAGGTGCAGGCCTGGCTGGCCGACAACCTCGAGCCCGCGCCGCCCTTCACCGACCCGACCGAGGAGGTGGCCTGGGGCCGGGCGTGGCAGGCCCGACTGGCCGCGGATCGTTGGGTCGGGATCCACTGGCCGTCGGCCTACGGGGGGCGAGACGCCACGCCTGTCGAGGTCGCCCTCTTCAACATGGAGTACGCCCGGGCCCGGGCCCCCCAGCCGGTCAACCGGGTCGGCATCAACCTCGCCGGCCCGACGTTGCTGGCCCACGGGACCGAGGAGCAGAAGGCCCGCTGGTTGCCGTCGATCCTCGACGCCAGCGAGCTCTGGTGCCAGCTCTTCAGCGAGCCCGATGCGGGCTCGGACCTGGCCTCCTCTGACCACCCGGGGCGAAGCCGTCGACGGGGGTTGGCTGGTCAGCGGCCAGAAGGTCTGGACCTCCTACGCCGGTTTCGCCCGTTGGGGCATCGCCCTGGTCCGCACCGACCCCGATGCGCCCCGCCACCGGGGCATCTCCTTTCTCGTGGTCGACATGGCGGCCGCCGGCATCGAGATCCGCCCGTTGGTCCAGATCACGGGGGCGGCGGAGTTCAACGAGGTCTTCCTCGACGAGGTGTTCGTGCCGAGCGACCACCTGGTCGGGGGCCTGAACCAGGGCTGGGCCGTGGCCCACACGACCCTGGCCCACGAACGGGGCACCGCCTTCCCGTTCAAGGAACAGGTCGTGCACGAGACCTACCTGGCCGAGCTCTACGACCTGGCGCGCCGCACCGGGCGCCTGGACGACGTCGAGGTGGCCGACGGCCTCGCGCGGGCGTTCGTCCTGCTGCGGCTGCTTCGGCTCCACAACTGGCAGACGCTGTCCCGTCTCGGCCGGGGCATCGCCCCCGGGCCCGAGTCGAGCCTGGTGAAGCTGGCCTGGACCGACATGACCCAGCACCTCTCCGCCGTCGGGCTCAGGGTGGTCGGCGAGGAGGCCCCCATCGACGAGGGGCCCTGGCCCCAGCAGTGGCTCTGGTCCCAGGCCGCGTCCATCGCCGGTGGGACGAGTGAGGTCCAGAGGACCATCCTCGCCGAGCGCCTCCTGGGTCTGCCCCGGGGCTGACCGGAGCCCTACGCGGGGAACCGCTGGTCGAGCCAGGTGGCGATCTCCGCCGCGGCGTCCCGACCGGTGTCAGTGGTGAGGTCGCCGAAGCGCCCGTCGAAGGCGTGGTCCCCGTCGGTCACGATGTAGGCGGTCACGTCGGCGCCGACCTCGGCGAGGGCGGCGCCGAAGCGCAGGGTCTGGGCGACGGTGATGAGGCCGTCCACGTCACCGTGGAACAGCAGGGCCGGACCCGGCGCGCCGGCCGCTTGGGCGACGGAGTCGGCGTGGGCCCAGCGCTCGGCCACCCTGGGGTCGGAGGAATCGGCGGAGCCGCCGTAGTAGTGCTCGGCTTGGAGCGTGTCGCCGTCGTAGTAGCCGTAGAAGCCGATGAAGCCGGCCACGTCGTCGGTCACGTCGGGCCACAGGTCCGGGCCGGCGAACCAGGGGTCCCCCGGGGTGACGTAGGCCTGCGCCGCGAGGCGGGCCCCGGCCGAGGCGCCGTGCACCAGGATCCGCTGAGGGTCATGACCCAGGGCACCCGCCTGGAGTCGGAGCCACTGCACGGCCGCCTTCATGTCCTGTTCGGGACGGGGGTAGACCGACGCGGGCGAGCCCTCACCCAGCAGGGTGTAGTCGATCGAGAGCGTCACGAACCCCTGGTCCCGGTACCAGTCCGACCACTCGACCATGGTCGACCGGTCACCGCTGTAGCCCCCGCCACCGTGGACGAGGACGACCGCTCCCCGGGGCGGGCGGGCCCGTGGCCGGCACAGGTCACCGCGGTGGGCCTCGGACGCGGTCGGGGGCGTGTAGGTCACCACGCCGCAGTGCCGGAGGCCGATGTCGGGTGCGGCGATTGTGGGCGCGGGATCGTCGTTGACCAGGGTCGGTACAGGTGGCGTCGGCTCCGGGTCGGAGGTCGGCCAGAACGTGATCCCGCTCAGGGCCAACAGGGCGACGAGGGTCAGCGCCCCCACCCAGGGGCTGATTCGGGGCTTCGGCGACATCGCCGTTCCCATCGGCACCACGGGGCTCGGTCTGAGCCGACCTCGCCCCGAACGAGGAGGGGAGCGGGCACCGCCCGCCGGCCGGGCCGCTCGGCCTCAGGGATCTTCGTACTCGCCGTCGACGGGGCCGTACCAGAACCGGGTCCAGTCGCCGTTGGCGGTGATGGAGGTGCGCCAGCCCCCATAGCCGCCGGCCTCGGCCCACCCGAAGATGCCGGCCTCGCCGACGAGCTCGCGCAACGCCGAGCGCTCCGGGCTCGGGGCGACGTCGGCGGAGGGCCAGTCGACCGCCGTGGGCCACGTGAAGCGCCGGGCTCCGTCCTCTTCGTCGCGGGTGTGGGCCAGGCTCAGCAGTCCGGCCAGAGGGCGCAGTATGGGCTGACCGTCGTGCTCGCGTTCCCGCCACTGGGCGACGGGCATCGGCTCGCCCTCGTAGCGCAGATCCACGCCGTTCTCGAAGGCGAGGCGGCCGAGGGCTCGGTAGTCACACGCCACGGCGGCATCGACGAGCTCCTGGCGACGAGCCGCGACCGGGGAGGGGAGACCGTCGCTGTCCAGGGGCCCGATCGGCATGCCGTCGGCGGAGCAACGGGGCTCGGGCAGGGTGTCGTCGCTCAACGTGGGGCGGCCCGCGCCGGTACACGATGCGAGGAGGCCCGCGGCCAGACACCACCACGCCAGCCGCCGAATCACCCGGCGGAGGCTAACCCGGGAGCCCGGTGCCCCCGCCGGCGCCGGGCTCGCCCGGCGTCTAAGCGAAGGTCACCAGGAACACGACCCGTTGGGCGTCGGGATCGGGGACGAGCTCGCCGACCGACACGACGCAGTCGTGGGTGGCGTCGCAGGTGACCCCGGCTTCGGTGTTGTCGATCATGGTCTGACCGCCGGACACCGCGTAGGTGGTCGACACCGTGCCGTCGGCGTCGGAGGTCACCGTGCCGACCGCCCGCAGGTTGCAGTGCTCGGCTCCTGTGGAGTCCATCTCGTTGTCCGGGTCGCCCTCGGCTGCGCACTGGGTGATGCCCAGGTCCAGGTTCGGGTCGAATCCCGTGGCCTCGATGGAGATCTCCTGGCCGTCGGTCAGCCCCTCGGCCGGCGTGGCCGACCCCGTGCAGTCGGGCACGGTCGACCCGCACTCGGGCTCTCCGGGTACGAGGCCCGCGACGGTCGTGGTGGTCGCCTCGGCCTCCGTGGTGGTCGTCTCGTCGGGGGCCGAGCTCTCCTCCGATGCGGAGTCACCGCCCCCGTCGTCACCGCAGCCTGCGGCCAGGACGGCCACGACGGCCAATCCCAGCAGCCATCGCCCCCATCGTCGTTGCTGTGCCTGTGCTCTCACTGCGCTACCTCCCGTTGTGGTTGTGCTTCGAGATCCCGGATCGGGGCGCCCGCGAGGCGGGGGCCCTCGGTGTGCAGATGGCAGTGGACCCGGCCGCCGTCCGGCAGGCCGTGGGCGGGTGGGTCGACGGAGCCGCAGACATCCATCGCGTGGGGGCAGCGGGGGTGGAAGTGGCACCCCGCCGGTGGGTCGAGGGGGCTGGGGACGTCACCGGCGAGGACGATCCTGCGTCTGACCCGTTGGCGGGCCGGATCGGGAACGGGCACCGCCGACACCAGCGCCTCGGTGTAGGGGTGGCGCGGCGCGTCGTGGACGGCGGCGGCCGGTCCCTCCTCGACCACCCGACCGAGGTACATCACCGCGATCCGGTCGCTCACGTGGCGCACCACGGAGAGGTCGTGGGAGATGAACAGGTACGCCAGCCCCTTCTCCGTCTGGAGGTCGGCCAGGAGGTTGATGACCTGGGACTGCACCGAGACGTCGAGCGCGCTGACCGGCTCGTCGCAGACCACCAGGTCGGGGCTCAGGGCGAGGGCGCGGGCGATGGCGACGCGCTGGCGCTGGCCGCCGGAGAACTCGTGTGGGTACCGGTCCAGGGCACGGTCGTCGAGGCCGACCTGGTCGAGCAACCCCACCAGCCGGGGAGTGAGGGCCTCCTCGGAACCCCCATCGTGGACCTGGAGTGGCTCGGCCACGATCTGGGCCACGGTGAGGCGGGGGTTCAGCGAGGCGTAGGGGTCCTGGAAGATCATCTGCACGCGGCGGCGGGCCGCCCGCAGCCCGGGCCCGGAGAGCGCGGCGAGGTCCTCACCGGCGAAGACCACCTGGCCACCGGTCGGCTCGATGAGCCGGGTGACGAGCCGGGCCGTGGTCGACTTCCCCGAACCGCTCTCGCCGACGAGGCCCACGGTCTGACCGGCGTGGATCTCGAGGTCGACGCCGTCGACGGCGCGCACGTGGCCGACGACCCGACGGAGCACGCCGCGGCGCGCCGGGAAGTGCTTCTCGAGCCCGTGCACCGACAGCAGCGGGTCGCGGCTCACGACGTCCCTGCCAGGTGCAGCTCGGCGGCCCGAAGGCAACGGACGCCCTCGACGAGCTCGACCGGACCGGCGCGGCAGCGGTCGTCGGCGTGGGCGCACCGGTCGGCGAAGTGACAGCCCCGCGGCCATGCGGAGGGGTCCGGGACCTGGCCGGGGATGGTGGCCAGCCGCCGGCCGGGGGTCGCCGACTGGGGCAGCGCCCGGATCAGCGCCGCGGTGTAGGGATGGCGGGGCGTGGCGAAGAGCTCGTCCACGGGCGCCTGTTCGACGATCTGCCCGGCGTACATGACCGCCACCTCGTCGGCGATCTCGGCCACCACACCGAGGTCGTGGGTGACGAACACCATGGCCATGCCCAGTTCGTCGCGCAGGGAGACGAGCAGGTCCAGGAGCTGGGCCTGGATGGTGACGTCCAGCGCCGTGGTGGGCTCGTCGGCGAGCAGGACCCGAGGCCGGCAGGCCAGCGCCATCGCGATCATCGCCCGCTGACGCATGCCACCGGACAGCTCGTGGGGGTAGCTCCGGGCCCGGGCCGCCGGATCCGGGATGTCCACCCGCTCCAGGGCCTCGACGGCCGCCGACATCGCGGCCCGTCGCCCGACGCCCTCGTGGACCCGTACCATCTCCGCGATCTGGTCACCCACGGTGAACGCCGGGTTGAGGCTGGTGTCGGGCTCCTGGAAGATCATGGCCATCTCCCGGCCTCGGATCGCCCGGATGGCCCCGGGGGGCAGGTCGACCAGCTCGTGGCCGTCGAAGCGGATCGATCCCGTCGCGATGCGCCCGGTGCGACGGGGCAGCAGACCCATCAGGGCCAGAGCCGTCACCGTCTTGCCGCAGCCGCTCTCGCCGACCAGGGCCAGTGTCCGACCGGCGGGCAGGGTCAGGTCGACGCCCTCGACGACCCGGACCCATCGGCCGTCCCGGGCGAACTCGATGCTCAGGCCCTCGACCTCGACCAGGCCGTCGTCCTCGCGCCCCGGCCCGGGGGTGGGTCGGGCCCGGGCGGTGCGGGGCACCGTGCCGGAGCGACCGAGGGCATCCCGCAGCCCGTCGCCGATCAGGTTGTAGGCGAGCACCGTGACGGTGATGGCCCCGCCCGCGACGAAGATCTGCCCGGGGACCTCGAGGACGAAGTCGAAGGAGCGCTTGAGCATCCCCCCCCAGGTGGGGGTCGGCGGCGGCGCGCCGGCGCCGAGGAAGCTCAGGCCCGCTTCGGCCAGAAGAGCGAAGCCGAGGCTCACCGCGATCTGGATGATGAGGGGCGAGGCGACGTTGGGCAGGACGTGACGCACCGCGATGCGGGCCGAAGGCGTGCCCACCGAGCGGGCGGCCTCGATGTAGGTCTCCTCGCGCACGGCCAGCACCTGGCCTCGGATCAGCCGGATGAGGCTGGGGATGAACACGAGCCCCACGGCGAGGATCACGTTGAACAGGCTGTTGCCTCGCAGCGACACGATGGCCAGGGCCAGGACCAGGGGTGGGAAGGCGAAGGCGGCGTCGGTGAGGCGCATGATCACCGTGTCGGTGCGCCCGCCCCGGTAACCGGCCAGGAGGGCGAGCGGCAGGGCCACGGCGACGGCGAAGCCCACGATCCCCGCCGAGGCGACCAGGGAGTTGCGGGCGCCGTAGATCACCCGGCTGAGGAGGTCCCGACCGAGGTCGTCGGTGCCCAGCCAGTGCTCGCTCGACGGGGAGGTGTTGATCAGCGCCGACTGTTCGTCGGGTGGGTAGGGCGCGCTGAGGGGAGCGAACACGGCGAGGGCGATGACCAGGAGGAGGATGGCCACCCCGGCCATCCCCGGCCGGTGGCGGCGGAACCGGCGGGCGAGCAGCCGCCAGGAGCTGGTGGCGGCGGCCGAGGCGTTGACCTCGCCGACGCGCTCGGCCTCGTTCAGGATGGCCGTCACGTCATCCTGACCTTCGGGTTGAGGACGCCGTAGAGGATGTCGACCAGGAGGTTCGTGAACACGAAGATGACGGCGACGAGGAGCACGACGCCCTGGATCACCGGCAGGTCCCGGCTGGTGATGGCCGCCAGCATGTAGGTCCCGATGCCGGGGAGGGCGAAGATGGACTCGATGATGAACGTCCCGCCGAGCAGATAGGCGAACTGGAGGCCGAGCACCGTCATCGCCGGGGTGAGGGCGTTCTTCAGGGCGTGACGCCCCAGGACCCGACGCTCGCCGAGCCCCTTGGCCCGAGCGGTGCGGATGTAGTCGGCGTCGAGCACCTCGATCATCGACCCCCGCACCTGGCGGGCCAGTGACGCCGCCGACGCCACGCCCAGGGCGATCCACGGCATGACCAGGTGCCGGGCCCACTCGAAGGGGTCCTCGGCCAGGTCCACGTACCCGATCGCCGGCAACCAGTCCCGGTTGACCGCGAAGAGCACGACCATGGCGGTGGCCAGGAAGAAGTCCGGCAGCGCGATCCCGAGGCTGGTCCCGACGCCCAGCGCCCGGTCGAGCAGGGATCCGGGCCGCGTGCCCGCCAGGAGGCCGAGGGGGATGCCGACAGCGGCCGCGAAGGCCACGGCGCCGAGCGCGAGGCTGAGCGTCACCGGGAACCGGGCGACCAGTTCGCCGGCCACGGTGCGGCCGTTGAACAACGAGGTGCCCAGGTCACCCGACACCACGTCGCGGAGCCACCGCACGTACTGCTCCACCAGGGAGTCGTCGAGGCCCAACTCCTCACGGACCTCTGCGACCCGAGGCTCGGAGGCGTCCAGCCCGCCGGCGATGGTTCGGGCCGGATCGCCGGGGACGGCGAGGACGAGGGCGAACACGGCGAAGCTGATCAGCAGCAGCAGCGGGATCAGCCCGAGCAGGCGGCGGGCGATGTAGGCGCCCATGGTCCCGGTCGAGTCGCCCGGGGCCCTAGCGGAGGCTCACGCCTTGGAGGTCGACCGGATCGCATATCTCGGCCGGCGCCCCGATCTCGCCGTCGATGCGCTCGTTGCTCCAGGCCACGTTGCGCGGCGTGAAGGCGATCGGCACCTCGAGGGCCTCGTCGACGATGATGACCATGGCCTGCTGCATGAGTGCGGCTCGCTCCTCGTCGGTTGCCGCCAGCTGGGCCCGCTCCACCAGGTCGGTGATGTCGGTCCGCTCGGCGTCGTTGTGGATGGCCACGAACTGGAACTCGCCCCACTGGGTCTGGACCTGGCCGACCGGGTCGGCGGCCGCGGGCCGGGCCGCGGAGAAGGCGTCCGCTCCTCGCTGCAGGTAGTACTCGGTGGCGATGTCGGTACCCAGCGGCACGATGTTCGCGGTGATGCCGACCTCGGCCAGCTGGGCCTGGAACAGCTCGCCCTGACGTTCCTGGCTGGTCACCCCGCCCGGAATGGCCATGTCGAACTCGAAGCCGTCGGGCACGCCGGCCTCGGCCAGGAGCTGCCGGGCCCGGTCGAGGTCCCGTTCGTACACGCCGGCGACGTCGGGGTTGTGGTTCGGCGAGGATTCCGGGTAGGGCATCCACGCCACCTCGCCGGTCCCGTTCTGGACGACGTCGATGTACTCCTGACGGTCGATCGCGTAGTTGAGGGCCTGTCGGATCCGGACGTCGTCGAAGGGCTCGTCGAGTCGGAGCTGGATCTGGGCGTAGACCTCGCCGACCCGCTGGTCGGAGCTGAGTGCGTCGTTCCCGTCGATCACCGGCTGGGACTCGGCCTCGTAGCTGATGACGTCCAGTTCACCGGCCGCCAGGGCGGTCACGGCCGGGTTGCCGACGCCGACCTGGTCCAGTTCGAGGTCGTCGAACCCGTAGGTCTCCGGCCCGTCGTAGGCCTCGTTGCGCTCGAGCACGATGCGCTCACCCGGGGAGAACTCGACGAAGGCGAAGGGCCCGGCCCCGACGGGGTCGGTGCCTGCGGTCCCGGAGCCGGGGTCCTCGATGTCATAGGTGCCCGGCGCGGGGATCATCCCCTCGCGGTTGGCCAGGTTGTACGGGATGCTGAAGCCGGGCCCGTCGAGGTTGATCTGGACCGTCACGTCGTCGGCGGCCTCGGCGTCGACCATCGAGGTGAGCCCCTCGCCGGTCTGCTCGCCGGTCTTGAGGTAGTTGAGGCCCTGGGCGACGGCGTCGGCGTCGAAGGGCTGGCCGTCGGAGAACTCGAGCCCCTCCCGCAGGGTCAGGGTCAGGGTGCCGGCCTCGTCGTCGAGCACCCAGCTCTCGGCCAGACCGGGCTGGGGTCGCCCGGCGTCGTCGAGGGTGGTCAGCGTCCCGTAGATCCATTCGAGGGCGAGGCGGTCGCAGGTCGACAGGCTCTGCTGGGGGTCGAAGGTGTCGGACAGGTTGAGCTCGAAGTCGAACCCGTAGCGCACCGCGGCGCCGGATCCGCCGCTCGAACCGCCCCCGCCGCACCCCGCGGCGAGGCCGACGAGGAGCAGGATGAGGCCGATTCCGGCGGTACGGCGTGGACGAGCAGCCATTGTTCCCCCCGAGCGCCTGTCCGCCCCCCGACGGACCCGACGCCTGCGCGACCTTAGGCGCCGGGCTCGGCCCTTGCCGGTGCGGGGGCGGAGCGCACAGGCCGATCGGCTGCGCTCGGCCATCGGCCACGGGCTCGTCAGCCCGGGGAACTGGTGTCCTTCCGCGGGACCCGATAGACCGTTCGGACGTGCGTCGCCCTCCCCTCCTCGTCAGCGGGCGGGCGTCACGTCAGTTGGCGCTGGCCGCGCTGACCGGTGGTCTGGTGGGGCTGGTGGTCGCCGGGTTCGACTGGGTCGTCACCGAGATCCTCTTCGAGGTCACCTACGAGTTGCCCACCTGGGAGCAGGCGGTGCTGCCGGGCCTCGGCCTGCTGGCCACCACCCTCATCCTGAGGTATCCGGGGCGCAAGGCGTCACCCGCGACCGCCGACGAGTACATCCGGGCGTTCCATGACCGCTCGGCCCGTCTCTCCCTGCGCCTCGTCCCGGTCCGGTTGGCCGCCGGCATCGCCACTGTCGGCACGGGTGGTGCCCTCGGGCTGGAGGGTCCGGCGGTCTACGCCGGGGCCGGCATCGGCGACTCCATCCAGCACTGGCTGAGCCGGTACTTCGGTCGTGAGGAGCGACGGTTGCTGCTCGTGGCCGGAGCGGCCGCCGGGGTGGCGGCCATCTTCAAGACACCGGCGACCGGCGTGGTGTTCGCCTTGGAGGTGCCCTATCGGAGCGATCTCGCCCGCCGGGCGTTGCTGCCGGCGTTGGTGTCGGCGGTCGTCAGCTACCTCGTCTTCGTCACCCTGACCGGGACCGACCCGGTCTTCGCCTCTTTCGGGACCCGGCCGGTCCTCGAGTGGTCGGGTCTGCTGGGCGCGCTGGCCATCGGGGTCCTCGCCGGTCTGGCGGCTCGGGGCTTCGCCTGGCTGATCCGGCAGGCCAAGGTGACGGCGGAGAACGTGCGCCTGCGCTGGCGGCTCCCCCTGGGCGCGGTGGTCCTCGCCGCCCTCGTGGTCCTCTCCCAGGCGGTGTTCGACCGGACCCTCACCCTGGGACCGGGCTACGCCGCCGTGGCGTGGGCCGCCGACCCCGACCATTCGATCGGGTTGATCCTCCTGCTGCTCGGTCTGCGGGTGGTGGCCACGGTGACCACCCTCGGCGCTGGCGGATCGGGCGGCCTGTTCATCCCGTTGGCGGTGCAGGGGGTGCTGCTCGGGCGGGTGGTCGGCGACGCGCTCGGTCAGGCCGAGTCCAGCCTGTACCCGACCATCGGCCTCGCTGCGTTCCTCGGCGCGGGCTACCGGGTCCCCCTCGCCGCGGTGATGTTCGTGGCGGAGTCCACGGGTGGTTCTGCCTTCGTGGTCCCTGCGCTCCTCGCCGCCGCGATGTCCCAGTTGGTGACCGGTCCGGCGTCGGTCTCGATGTACCAGCGCGACCGGGGGCGGGGTCATCTCGAGGAACGGCTCGACCTCACGGTCACCGCCGGGCTGGTCACCGACGTGCTCACCGTGCCCTCCGACGCCACGATCGAGGAGTTCGTGTGGGGTCATGCGCTGGGGCGCCGGCAACGGGCGGTGCCGGTGGTCGACGGCCATCGCTACATCGGCATGTGCGTCCTGGCGGACGTGGTCGAGATCGACCGCGCCCAGTGGACCACCACGACCGTGTCCGAGGTCGCCCGCCGAGATGCTCCTGCGGCCTACGCGTCCTGGACCCTGCGCGAGGCCTTGGCCACGATGGAGGACGCCGACGTCGACATCGTGGCGGTGGTCGAGGGCGACCCGTCGGACGAGGCCGCGTCGACCTTCGTGGGCGTGGTCACCGCCGCCGACCTCCTCGCCCTGGGTGACATCCTCGACGAGACGGGCGCCTGAGCGGCCGGGTCGAGGGGGAATCGAGGGGGAATGGCCCCGGTGGCCGGTGGGTTTCCCCCGTCGTGGTGCCCGTCCGGAAGCGTGAGTCGAGCTCGGCCGACGCGGCGTTTGCGCAACACGTTCTCCCGGAGATCGACGTTCTCCACCGTGTGGCGCTGTCCCTCACCCGCAATGCCGCCGACGCCGAGGATGTCGTGCAGGAGACCTTGATCAGGGCCTACCGCTCGATCGAGCGCTTCGACGGGCGCCATCCCCGGGCGTGGCTCCTCACGATCCTGCGCAACGCCAATGTCAATCGGACCCGCCGTCGGCGGCCGAGCCTCTTCGCCGACCCGGCCGAGGGCCACCGGAGGCTCGAGGCCGCCGACCCGGAGCCCAGCGCGGAGGAGGAGGCGACCGTCGACCTGTTCGACGACGCCGTCGCCGACGCGCTGGAGGGGCTCGCACCGCGCTTCCGCCAGATCGTCGAGCTCGTCGACCTCGACGGGCTCAGCTACCAGGAGACGGCCGATGTGTTGGGGATACCGATCGGGACGGTCATGAGTCGCCTCCACCGCGCTCGCCGGCGGATGCGCGAGCAGTTGGCGGGCGAGGGCCTGGTGCCGAGGGTGCACCGATGAGCTGGTGGCGTCGGAGCCGGAGGGTGGCCGCCGGCCCGCTGTCGTGCGCCGAGGTGGCCGAGCTCATGCAGCAGTACCTCGACGACGAGAGCGACGACGTGACGGCCGGCCGGGTCGCGGCCCACCTCGACGACTGTGAGCGGTGCGGGGTGGAGGCCGACGTCTACCGGGACATCAAGGCGGCGCTGGCCCGACGGCGGGCGCCGCTGCCGGCTGTGGCGGTGCGCCGTCTGCGCCAGTTCGGGGACCGCATCGCGGCGGGCGACGCCCCCGACCGGTGACTGGCCTGCGGGGGTGAAGGACCTCGTTCTCCCGCGGACCGATGCCGGCGCGCTGTGGCAGGCGATCGCCGTGGCCGTGCTGTTCTCGGCCGCGCTGATCGCGGCGCGGCGCAACCGGGACCTGCTCTGGTTCGTCGCCGGCTCGGCCAGCCTGACGTTCGCGTGGTTCGCCCTGCGGGCCGTGCACTGAGGGCGGGACGGGCTCAGATGATCCGGCGGACGGCGGCCGTCACCTCGTCGACCGTGGGGTAGTCGGCCAGGGTCACGCCGCGGTGCAGGAAGCGCAGAACGCCATCGGTGTCGAAGACCGCCACCCCCGGGGCCTGGAGGGGGTCGCCGGTGATGCGTCCCTGCTCGGCCTGACCCCGGGAGCGCAGGTACTTCCGCCAGGTCGAGATCCGGAGCCACTGGTTCAGGGCGATGTGGCCGATCCCCAGAGCCTGGTAGAGGTTGCGCTCGGGGTCGACCAGGCACTCGAAGTCGTACCGGGTGGCCATGAGGTGCTCGGCCTGGAAGGCCGCGCCGGTGCCGACCGCCAGGATCTTGGCCCCGTTGGCGGCGAGCTCGGGTTCCGCCTCCCGCAACTGCGAGAGGAAGGCGAGGCAGGGGACTCAGCCGTAGTACCGCAGGAGCTGGACCACGAGGATCGAGTCCAGGTGGTCCGAGAGCGCCGTGCGGTCGCCCGCGGCGGTCTCCAGGGTGATTTCGCCGATGTGATCGCCGATCTCCATGGTCACTCCTCGTCCGGGATGACCCGGGTCTCGGGCTGGAACGCCGCCCAGGCGAACCAGAACGTATCGACGTGGGGGACGGCCTGGAGCCGCCGGCCCTCGAGTGGCCCGTCGACGGCCTCGCCGAAGATGTCCCAGGTCGAGCCGGTCTGGTCGTCGACGAAGCCCTCGCCGGTCGGGCGGAACGTCAGGTCCTGGCCACCCGACCGGGGTCGGAACACCCCGGAGGCGCCCACGTCACGTCCGGTGTCCACCGCACCCCCTTCGAGAGCGGAGCTGGTTCCCGGCTCGAGCCAGACCACGACGGGGCGACCGCCCAGATCGAGGTCGACGACACCGGCGTCGGTCGCTTCGGCGAGGCGCACGGCGACCGCGTCGCCATCGGTCTCGAGGCCGATGACCCGCTCCATGGCGGCCAGGCGACCGTCGACCTCGCCGTCGAAGAGGAACGGGCTGTTGCCGATCTCGTCGTAGCCGGGGTACGGGTTCGCGCCGTAGTCGCGGTCGTGGCCGGTGTCCCGGCTGAGCACCAGGCCTCCGGGGTGGGCGTCGCGCCAGTCGGCCCAGGAGACGGTCGACACCGGGAGGACCTCGAGCCGGGACCCCGTCAGGAACCCGACCACGGCCCCGCCGGTGAAGTGGCTCCAGAGCGACTCGGTCTGGCGGTCGTACATGACCAGGGACGAGTTGTAGAGCAGGCCCGAGGTGCCGAAGTCGAGGACGCGGTCGCCGAGGCGCCGGTCGTAGGCGATGGCGGAGTTGCAGAGCGGGCAATAGGTCACCGCCACGGGCACGTCGCCGATGGTGTCGTTGGCGATCTCGTGCCAGATCATCACCTGGACGGGGTAGGCCCGGCTCTCGCCGTCCACCTCGAGGCTGAGCACCGGCTCCTCCTCGGAGAGGAAGTCGACCGCGTCGCTCGGCAGGAAGGTGGGTTCGTCGATGGCGGGGATCCCGTCGGGGGGTGGCCCTCCGGACCGAAGGTCGTCGGGGTCGATCAGTGGCGGGGGGTGCTGGTCGTCCCCCGCCCAGTCGACGGCCGAGGGGACGTCCTCGTGCGGTGAGGGCTCGATCTGGGGGACGGCCACCGGGACCGCGGTGGAGTGGGTGATCACCTCCGACGCCGTGTCCCCCGGTGCGGCTCGACCGGAACCGGCAACGTCAGCCGTGGCACAGGCGGTTGCCGTCAGCCCGAAGGCGGCGGCGGCGGTACCGGCTCGTAGACGGGTTCTCGATCGGGCACGCACGAGCTGGGAACCCGATGGGCATCGGTGGGCATTCCCGGCGCGACCAGGATGCGGTGGGGATCCGTCGGGCTCCCCGGGAAGCCCTGGGGGGTCTCGGGGGTTCTCCGAACCATGGAGATCCGCATCGATGACGACGCCCGGGCCCTGGTCCAGTCGAAGGGCGGTGTGGTCGCCCTCGACTTCATCGCCCCGGTCGGCTGAGGAAAGGACCTCGAGGTGTCGGTCGACACCAACACGAAGCACAAGAACCTCGAGCCCTACCAGGTGATCCTGCTCGACGGGATCCGGGTGTTGGTCGCCCCGCGGTTCGACCAGTACTGCACCGAGGTGCACCTCTACACGCGCCGCGGGCTCCTGGGCCTGAAGCTGGGGATGGACACCGTGCACGCCCACGGGCCGGCCTGCCGTCACTGACGGCTGGGACCCGCTGACATGGCGAGTGACCCGGTTGCTGCCTACCCTGCCCCTGAGACGGTGAGACGGAGGAACGATGCACGGTTCTGAGAATCCCCGACCGGCCAGCGCCATCTGCTGCTGGCTCGCTTCGTGGCGCAACGACGACTGGGTCGCTTCGCGCTTCGGCCTCGAGTAGCGGCCGACGATGGCCACGACTGCTGTTGCCCCGTCCGCCCTCGAGCCCACCGTCGAGGACTACCGAGGGGTCCGCGACCTCACCGAGGCCCTCGCCGCCCCGCTGTCCCCGGAGGACCAGACGGTGCAGTCCATGGCGGACGTCAGCCCCACCAAGTGGCACCGGGCGCACGTCACCTGGTTCTTCGAGACCTTCGTCCTGATGCCGAACGCGCCTGGGTACGAGCCCTTCCATCCGGCCTTCGGCTACCTCTTCAACTCCTACTACGAGGCGGTCGGCGAGCGGCATCCTCGCCCTGAACGCGGCCTGCTCACCCGGCCGGGGGCCGAGGAGGTCGGGGCCTACCGGCGCCACGTCGACGAGGCGATGCTCGGGTACCTCGCCCAGGGTGCACCCGAGGAGGTCCTGGCGTTGGTCGAGCTCGGCCTCCACCACGAGCAGCAACACCAGGAACTGCTGCTGATGGACATCAAGCACGTTCTGTCGGTGAGTCCCCTGGCCCCGGCCTACCGGGACCTGCCGACCGGGCCCACCGGCGAGGCGCGGCCGGCGGGTTGGATCGAGCACCCTGGTGGACTGGTCGAGGTCGGCCACGACGGGGCGGGGTTCGGCTTCGACAACGAGGGGCCCCGTCACACCGAATGGCTCGAGCCGTTTGCCTTGGCCGACCGGTCCGTGACCAATGCGGACTGGTTGGGCTTCATCGACGACGACGGGTACCGGCGCCCCGAGCTCTGGCTGTCCGACGGCTGGGCGGCGGTCCAGGCCGCGGAGGCCACGGCGCCGTTCTACTGGCGCGGGAGCGAGGGGGACCGGGCCGAGTTCACCCTGGCGGGCCTCGAGGCGTTGGACCCGGCCCGCCCTGTCGTGCACGTGAGCTACTACGAGGCCGAGGCCTACGCCCGCTGGGCGGGTGGCCGGTTGCCCACCGAGGCCGAGTGGGAGGTCGTGGCCGCCGCGTCCCCCGGTGATGGCCGTGTCCTGGACCGCGACCGGCTCCGGCCCGAGACGGGTCCATCCGGTGACACCGGCCTCTTCGGTGACGTGTGGGAGTGGACCTCCAGCGCGTACCTGCCCTACCCGGGGTTCTGCCCTGCCCCGGGCGCCGTAGGTGAGTACAACGGGAAGTTCATGGTGGGCCAGCAGGTCCTCCGGGGCGGGTCGTGTGCCACCCCGGCCGGCCACGTCCGGGCGACGTACCGGAACTTCTTCCCTCCCTCCGCCCAGTGGGCGTTCTCCGGGGTGAGGCTGGCCCGGGACGATGGTTCGGAGCCCGGCCGATGAGCGCCATGGTCGCGGTCGACGTGCACCTGGCGGCTCCCGACTGGTCCGAGGTGCTGGCCGAAGAGGTCCGGCGCGGTCTCGCCGCGACGCCGAAAGCCCTTTCGCCGGTGTGGTTCTACGACGAACGGGGCAGCGAGCTCTTCGACGAGATCACCCGCCTCGAGGAGTACTACCCGACCCGAGCCGAGCGGGCGATCCTGGCGGCCCACGCCGGCGACATCGCCCGGACGGCAGATGCCTCGGTGTTGGTCGAGCTCGGCTCCGGGACCTCCGACAAGACCCGACTGCTCATCGAGGCGATGATCGAGCACTCGTCGCTGGACTGCTTCATCCCCTTCGACGTGAGCGAGGAGACCCTGCGGTCTGCGGCCGACACGATCGCGGCCGAGTACGGCCTCGATGTCCGGGCGGTGGTCGGGGACTTCCACCGCCACCTCGGTCGCATCCCTCGTGAGGGTCGCCGGATGATCGCCTTCCTCGGCGGCACCATCGGCAATCTCGACCCGATCGAGCGCCGCCGGTTCCTCATGGATCTCGATGCGTCGATGGACCACGACGAATGGCTCCTGCTGGGCACGGACCTGGTGAAGGATCCCGCTCGGTTGGTGGCGGCCTACGACGATGCCTCAGGGGTGACCGCGGAGTTCAACCGCAATGCGCTGCGGGTCCTCAACCGGGAGCTCGACGCCGACTTCGACGCCGACGGCTTCGACCATGTCGCACGCTGGAACGCCGAGGCGTCCTGGATCGAGATGCGGCTCCGCGCCCGCCGGCCCCAGCACGTCCGGGTGGAGGCCCTGGACCTGACGGTGGACATCGCCGCAGGGGAGGAGCTCTTCACGGAGATCTCGTCCAAGTTCACCCCTGACGGCCTCCGGGAGGAGCTCTGGCAGGCCGGCTTCGTCGTCGAGGCGGCCTGGACCGACCCCGACGGCGACTTCCTCCTCACCCTCGCCCACCCCTACTGCTGAGGGGTCGGCTCAGGCCTTCCAGGTGCCCCAGAGGTTGCCGCGTACGAACTCGTAGACACCGGTGAAGTCGGCGGTGTTCTTCTCGGGGATCGGCACCGGCTCACCGAGTGCCCTCGACCCCCAGATGATGCGGGCGTTGTGCTCGACGCAGAGCCCGGTGTGAAGGGCGTCCACCGGGTCCTTGCCGATGCAGAGGATCCCGTGGTTGGCCATGAGGGCCGCGGAGCGGTCCTGGAGGTGGGTGACGATCTCGTCGGCCAGTTCGTCGCTGCCGGTCGGCCGGTAGGCGGCGATGGGGACATCACCGCCGACGTAGACGACGAACTCCTCGATGACCGCCGGTATCGGCTGGCGCACGAGGGCGAACATCGAGGCGTAGGTGGCGTGGCAGTGCAGCACCCCGCCCACCTCGTCGTGGGACCGGTAGCAGGCGAGGTGGAGCGCCTTCTCGCTGGTCGGGGCCCGCTCGCCGTCGATGACCTCGCCGTCGAGGTCGACCACCACCAGGTCCTCGACGGTCATGGTCTCGTAGGCCACCGAGGACGGTGTCATGACGACGTTGCCGTCGGGCATCCGGCCCGAGACGTTGCCGGCGGTGCCCGACACGAGGCCTTGGGCGACCATGTCGTGGGTGGCGGTCAACACGGCCTCGTGGGTCGGCGAGCTCACCCCGCCCCCCCTCGAGATCGCGTTGGCTGTGGTCGCCTGACGACCGGATCGAACGCAATGTCGTTCACGGGAGCACCTCGGGGTTGGCGCAGTGGACGGGGCGTTCGCCCGCGAGGAGGCGAGCGATGTCGTCGGCCACCAGTCGGGAGTGGTTGGCTTCGGTGTCGTAGGTCGCCCCGCCGATGTGGGGGGTGAGGACCACGTTGGCCATGGCCTGGAGCGGGTGGTCGACGGGCAGGTCCTCGCCCTCGAAGTGGTCGAGGCCGGCGGCGCCGAGGTGGCCCGAGGCCAGCGCCCCGGTGAGGGCGTCGATGTCGTGCAGGGCGGCCCGGGCGGTGTTGAGGTACACCGAGCCGGGCTTCATGCGGGCGAACTGGTCGGTCCCCATGAGCCCGATGTTGTCGGGGGTCACCACAGCGTGCACCGAGACCACGTCGGCCTCGGTCAACAGGTCGTCGAGGCCGTGGGTGGCGGCGTCGTTGAACGGGTCGTGGCTGATGACCGTCATGCCCAGTCCCTCGAAGCGCCAGGCCGCCGCCCGACCGACCGAGCCCAGGCCGATGAGGCCGACGGTCTGACCGGCGACCTGCCAGGCGCGATAGCGCTGGTAGGGGATGGTCCCGCCGGCGTAGACGGTCCCGGTGCGCACGTCCTTGTCGGCCGGCACGATGCCCCGGGTGGCGGCCAGGAGCAGGCCGACGGCCAATTCGGCCACGCCGTCGGCGTTGCGGCCGGGGGCGTGCAGGACGGGGATGCCTCGGTGGGTGGCCCCGGCGACGTCGACGTTGGTGGGGTCGCCCCGGGTCGAGCCGATGACGCGCAGACCGGCGTCGAGGACCGCGCCCGAGCACGAGTCGGCCTCGCACACCACGATGTCGGCTCCCTCCTCGGCGATGCGGGCGGCCAGCGCCTCCGCGTCCATGAGGTGCAGCGGGGTGTGGTCGATCCAGGGGTCATGGACCACGTCGGCCACGCTTCGGAGGGTGGCCATGCCCTCGCCCCGGAACGGAGCGGTCACCAGCGCCTTGGGTCGACCCACGGCGGGGGACCTTACGCGTCGTGGCGGTGCTTCTAGGGTGCCGCTCGTGACGATGCCGTTGCGGATTGCGGTGCTGGTGAAGCAGATCCCGGCCTTCGAGGCCATGGAGTTGGGTCCCGACGGTCGGTTGGTCCGCGAGGGGCTGGCGCTGGAGATGAACGCGTACTGCCGCCGGGCCGTTGCCTTGGGCTGCGAGCTGGCCGGCTCCACCAGTGGGTCGATGACCGTGTTCACCCTCGGGCCGCCGGGGGCCGAGGACGTGCTGCGGGAGGCCATCGCCTGGGGGTCCGCCAACGGCCTGACGGTCGACGGTGTCCTGGTCACCGACCCCGCCTTCGCGGGCTCCGACACGCTGGCCACGGCGCAGGCCCTCGCCGCCGCGCTGACCCACGAGGGCCGGTTCGACCTCGTCCTCGTGGGCCGGAACTCCGTGGACGCCGACACTGGCCAGGTCGGCCCGCAGGTGGCTCAGCTGCTCGACCTGGCCTTCGCCACGGGCGTCCGGGACCTCGACCTGGGCGAGGGCGCGGTGCAGGTCCGCCTCGAGCACGACGACGAGTGGGTCGCAGCCACCGTCAGCCTGCCCGCCGTCCTCTCCTGCGCGGAACGGCTCATCGAGCCCTGCAAGCAGCCCCCCGACGCCCGGGCCGCCGTTCCCGCCGATCGGCTGCGGACCCTTTCCGCCCCCGACCTGGGGCCGGGGCCGTGGGGTGCGGAGGCCAGCCCCACCTCCGTCGGCGACGTGCGCCTGCTGGAGGTGGAACGGATGGGTGAGATCCTGGACGGCCCGGTGGAGCGTCAGGTCGAACGCCTCGTGGCCGTGTTGGAGGACCGCGGCGTCCTCGCCCCCGCACCGCCGGTGGACGAGGTGGCGCCGGTCGAGGCCTCGTCCGGGGCCGAGGACCCGGTCATCGCCGTGGTCGTCGAGCCCGACAGGGAGCGCCTGACCCGGGAGCTGCTGGGCACAGCCGCCCGCCTGGCCGCCCGTCTGCCCGGCAGCGTCGCCGCCGTCGGAGCCGATCTGCCGCCGGCCGAGACCCTGGGGACCTGGGGCGCCGATCGGGCCGTGCTGGTGGCTCACGCGGAGCCGACCGAGGACTCCACCGGGGCCGGCCCCTGGACCGTCGGGGCCCGACGCCCCCTGGCCGAGGAGGACGTGGCGGCCGGGATCGCCCGGTGGGCCGCCGGCGTGTCCCCGTGGGCCATCCTCGCCCCGGGCACGGCCTGGGGCCGGGAGGTGGCCTCGCGGGTGGCGGCCACCCTCGGCGCGGGCCTGACCGGCGACGCGGTCGCCCTCACGATCGAGGACGGTCGCCTCGAGGCCCTCAAGCCGGCCTTCGGAGGACGCCTGGCCGCGGTGATCACCGCCGACTCGCCGGTCCAGATGGCCACCGTCCGCGCCGGCATGCTCCCGATGCCTTCGCCCCGGGGGATCGTCGAGGTCCGCGGGGAGCAGGTGCTGGTCGACTGCCGTGGTCGGGTCGTCGTCCACGATCGGACCCGGGACGACGACAGCGACCTCATGGCCAATGCCGATGCCGTGGTGGGCGTCGGCCAGGGCGTGGCCCCCGACCGTTACGACGACCTTCAGGCGCTGTTGGACCTGCTCGGGGCCGAGCTGGGAGCGACCCGCAAGGTCACCGACCAGGGGTGGCTCCCGCGCGCCCGCCAGATCGGCATCACCGGTCACAGCATCTCGCCCCGGCTCTACATCGGCCTCGGCCTGGGGGGGAAGTTCAACCACACCGTCGGCGTGCGGGCGAGCGGCACCATCGTCGCGGTCAACCCGGACCGCGACGCCCCGGTCTTCGACTGGGTGGACATCGGTCTGGTCGCGAGGTGGGAGGACGTCGTTCCCGAATTGGTCACCCGCGTCCGGAGACGCTCCGCCGGGTAGGCCGGCGATCAGTCCGCGACCGCGAGGAGGCTGGCGAGGAAGGGCTCGGGCCTCGACAGGAAGGGGGAGTGGTCGGTGTCGAGGGTCACGGTGTGGTCGGCCCGGGCCGCCATGTCCCGTTGCGAGTCGGGGTGCACGGCCTCGTCCCGCTCGCAGACGACATAGGTGGTCGGGATCTCCTGCCACGGTTCGCCACCGGGTGGGGTCATCATGCCGGCCAGGGCGGTCGGTCGCAGGCGGGAGACGGCCTCGGCGGCCGCCGTCGCGTCGCACTCGGCGTAGAAGGCGGCGACGGCGTCCTCGGGCGCCACGGTGAAGGTGCCGTCATCCGCGATCCGTATGGCGGCGTGCAGGCGCATCGGCGGGTAGTGGGTCATGACGTCGGTGGCCACCTCGTCCGCCGCCAGGAGGATGGCGGCGACATAGACCAGGTGGTCGACGTCGTCCCGTCCATCGGCGGCCCTGGAGATCACGAGACCGCCGTAGGAGTGCCCCACGAGGATCACCGGTCCATCGATGTCGTCGAGGGCCCGGACGACGACGGCGGCGTCGTCCTCGAGGCTGGTCAGGGGCAGGTCGAGGGCGAGCACCCGGTGGCCCGCCGCGGTCAGGTCCGTCCGTGTGCGCTCCCAGCACCAGGCTCCGTGGGCGACGCCGTGCACGAGGACGTAGGTGCTCATCGGGATCCTTCCGTCGGGGCGCGGAGATCATGACACCCCGCGCGGTCGCCGTCTGTCTCGGTCTCAGTCCTCGAAGTTCGGTGGGCGGCCTTCTCGTCTCGCCCGCACGGCCTCCTCGAAGTTCTTCGTGGTCAGCCGCACGAAGAGCTGGGTGTGGGTCTCCATCTCGATGGCCGCCCGCAGGCTGGAGGTCTCGAGCCCGGCCCACATGGTGCGCTTGGTCAGGGCGACGCCCTGGGTGCTCCAGCCGTTGATCTGGTCGGCGAGGTCGAGCGCGTCATCGAGGAGGTCGCCGTCGGCCACCACCCGGGACACGAGTCCCATCGACGCGGCCTCGTGGGCGTCGACGTCGCGGCCGGAGAGCATGATCTCGAACGCCCGCGACGAGCCGATGGCCCGGGGCAGCAGGAAGCTGAGACCGAGCTCGGTCGCGGTCAGGCCGTTGTTGATGCCGGCCGCGCGGAAGTAGGCGGACTCGCCGGCGATGCGGATGTCGGCGCCGAGGGTGAGGCACAGGCCACCGCCGATGGCCGCACCGTTGATCGCGCAGATCACCGGCTGGGGCATGCGCTGCATGGCCGGGACCAGGTCCGCGAGGACCGACATCGCCCGCGTGGCGATCTGGCTGAGTCCGAGGCCTTCGATGTTCGGCGGCGGCTCGGAGTCCTGGGTGTCCGCGCCGGAACAGAAGCCCCGACCGGTGCCGGTGAGCACGACACACGTCGTGTCGTTGTCCTCGGCCACCCGGAGGAAGGCCTCGTGCAGCGGGACCATGAGCTCGAAGGCCATCGAGTTCATGCGCTCCGGTCGGTTGAGCGTGATGACCGCGGTGTGCGGTCGCGGCTTGTCGACCAGCACCAGGCCCGAGGCGTCCGTCATAGAACAAGACATACTAGCCAATGTGTCCAGTAAGGGATGGCAGCGGCACCGGAGCGAGGCCGTGGCGGTGGACGACCTTCTCGACGCCGCCGGGCAGATCTTCGCCGAGGTGGGCGTGGCGCGGGCGACCATGGTCGAGATCAGCCGGGCCGCGGGCTGCTCGCGGGCGACGCTCTACCGCTACTTCCCGAACCAGCACGCCCTCCACCTGGCGTTCGTGCACCGGGCGACCTCGAGGATCGCGGCCGGGTTGGCGGCTCTCCGCGAGCGGGGCGATGCTCGCTCCGAGGACGTCGTGGCCGACCGGATCCTGGCCGGTGTGGGAGCGGTGCGCGCCGACCCGCTGCTCGCGATCTGGTTCGAACCGGAGAACATCGCGGTGCCACTGGCCCTGAGCCAGGACTCCGACATCCTCGCCTCCATGGCTTCGGCGTTGATCGGCGAAGTCGACCCCGGCCGGCATTCCCCGACCGAGGTGGCTCGGCGGGGCGCGTGGCTCCTGCGCTCGATCGTGTCCCTGCTGGCCATGCCGGGGGCGAATGAGCAGGAGGAGCGAGCCATGGTCGAGTCCTTCGTCGTGCCCGTCCTGATGGGCGAACCGATCTCCGGGAAGAGCGACCGGTGAACGTGACCCCGGGACCACTCTGAAGAGGCGGGACGGACCGGGCTTCTGGCCCGCACCCGTCATGCGGAGGTCCCAGCGGCGGTCGACGCTCGCCCCCTCGGTGCCCCATGGCTCACGGCGACCGATTTCGGGCCGACAGGCAAGGGACTGCAGGGCGATGCAAGGAGAGCAGGGTGAGCACCGACCAACCCGCAGGTTGGTATGACGATCCGGAGGACCCGCGGGTCCGCCGCTTCTGGGACGGCGACGAGTGGACCGCTCTCGTCGCGAGCGGCGAAGGCAGCGGACCGCCCGAGGCGGTCGTGGCGCCGTCAACCCAACACCCCCCGGCCGGGTGGTATTCGGACCCGGCCGACGACACCCGCCGTCGGTACTGGGACGGCGAAACGTGGACGAACCGGGTCCTGACCCGCACCACCTCCTCGGCCTCACCGATCGTCGTCGAGCCGGGACCATCGTCGTCGACGCCGTCGCCTGGCGCCCCCGATGCTCGGACGCCCGTGGCTGGGGTTCCGAGGCGGGCCCGGCCGGAGTCGCTGCTGGTCACGGGCGGGCCCGAGGCGCTCGCCCCCTCCGTCACGGAGGGGGCGGTCGCCGCTGACACCGCCGCGATCGCGACCGCCGTGGAGGACCAGGTCGTCGTCGAGCAGGACCCGGTTGCCGCCGTGGAGGACCCGGTCGTCGCCGAGGAGGAGGAGCCCGCGCCGCCGCATCGTCGCCGCCGAACCGTCGTCCTCGCCCTCGCTCTCCTCGTCGCCCTCGGAGGCATGGTCGCCGTCACCGTGGCGGGCCCGGGTGACGAGCCTGCCCGGCCCGAAGTGACCCCGACGACGGTGAGCCCCGAGGTGGCGTCGCCGACGACGGCCCTCGCACCGGAAACGACCGAGGTGATCGACGAGGTCGATGTCGACGCCGTCTACGAGGCCTGCCAGGACCTGGTGAAGGCCTCGCCGCTGTCCGAGGACGTGCGTCTGGTGTTCCAGCCCGTCGAGGACATCGTCGTGGCCCGCGCCGGGGACAGCAGCCTGTTCGAGTTCTGGTCCCGCAAGCGAGGGGACCGTTCCGTCGACGAGCGGGTGGCCTTCGTCTGTGTCGCCGGCGACCGCGACCCGGATGCCCCGCGCGTGTTCATGCAGATCTGACCCACGGGCCCATGGGTGTCAGAGCTCGCATGGTTAGCCTCGTCTACCTGACACGCGTGTCAGGTTGACCGACCGGGAGAAGGCCATGACCGCAACCGATCTCGACACCACGGCCGACGACGAGTACGACCCGTTCGAGGCGTTCAACCGGGCAGCCGGTGCCGGGGTGGTCGAGAACCCGTATCCCGACTTCGTCGCCCTGCGTCGCGACACACCGGTCGCCCAGATGGATCTGCGGGAGATGTTCGGCCTGGCCGAGGGCGAGGAACCCGAGAACTCGGTCTGGACGGTGAACACCTTCGAGACGGTGCAGGCGGTCCTGAGGGACGGCGAGGGGTTCTCCTCCAAGGGCTACGAGGACGTCATGGGGGCGGTCTTCGGCCACTCGATCCTGGAGATGGACGAGCCCGAGCACCACACCTACCGGGGCCTGATCCAGCAGGCCTTCACCCGCAAGGCGATGGAGCGCTGGGAGTCCGACGTCATCGGCCCGGCGGTGAACGCCCTGATCGACGACTTCGTCGAGGACGGACGCGCCGACCTGGTGCGTCAGCTGACCTTTCCGTTTCCCTTCGACGTGATCGCCGACCAGCTGGTGCTGCCCGAGGACGACCGGGCCCGCTTCCACCGCCTGGCCACCGAGCTCATCAGCGTGCATGTCGACATGGACCGGGCGCTGGCCGCGTCCGCGGCCCTGCACGAGTACTTCTCGATGATCATCGCCGAGCGCCGGGCCGCCCCGGCCCAGGACCTGATCAGCGTGTTGGCCGGCGCCGAGCTCGAGGGCCAGCAGCTCACCGACGACGAGATCATCGCCTTCCTCCGCCTCCTGCTCTCGGCCGGGGCCGAGACCACCTACCGGTCCTCGAGCAACCTGCTGTTCGGCCTGCTCACCCACCCGGACCAGTTGGCCGCCGTCCGAGACGACCGGTCGCTGCTGCCCCAGGCCATCGAGGAGGCGCTTCGCTGGGAGCCACCGCTGCTGACGATCATGCGCACCGCGGCCCAGGACGTGGAGCTGGCCGAAAAGACCCTGCGCGTCGGCGACACGGTGGTGGTCAACATCGGGGCGGCCAACCACGACGAGTCCCGCTGGGAGGACCCCGAGTCCTTCGACATCTTCCGGCCCCAGACCCCTCACATCGCCTTCGCCAGCGGGGTGCACATGTGCCTCGGGATCCACCTGGCCCGCATGGAGACGATGGTCGTCATGAACGCCGTCCTCGACCGCTTGCCCGACCTCCGTGTCGACCCCGACGCCGAGCCCCCCTACATCACCGGCATGATCTTCCGGGCCCCGCCCGCCCTGCCTGTCGTCTTCGGCTGACCCGGCGATCGGGCAGGCTGGGCGGGTGAACGACCCGCAGCCTGGTTCCTTCGACGCCGCCGAGGTCACCGAGCGCCTCCAGCTCTCACCGCTCCACCGATTCCTCGGCTTCCGCGCCGTGCGCCTCGACGCCGAGGTCGCCATCCTCGAGATGCCCATCGCCCCGGACGCCTTCGGCGGCACCGGAAACCTCCACGGTGGGGCCCTGGCGACGCTCATCGATGTCACCTCGGCGCTGGCCGCCAGCCGGGCCAACCCCTTCGACTTCGAGACCCACAGTCTCGTGACCGCCGACCTCCACATCCGCTACCTGGGCCGCCCCGGCGGCGGCGACTCGGTGCGGGCCGAGGCGAGGGTGGTGCGGGCCGGTCGGATGCTGATCGTGGTCGAGACGAGGGTCCTCGACGAGTCCGACAGGATCATCGCGGCCGGCGACTTCAGCTCCATGCTCGTCCTTCGCCGAGCCCCGCTGCTGCCCGACGGATCCTCGACCGACCCGAGCGGTCCGGAGGTCTGACCCCGCGTGCGGTCGATCGCGCGGTCGTCGGTCAGCTGCGCCCGGGCGCGGTCACCCGTCGGGGGCGAGCAACGCGGCCGACCGGGCGCGCTGTTCGCGCACTCGGCCGAACAGGAGGTCACCGGTCATGGCCCGCTTGATCCAGAGGTGCTGGTCCTGTTCCCAGGTGTAGGCGATGCCCCCCAGGAGTTGGATCCCCTCGGCCGCGACGAAGCGCTGGCAGTCGCCGGTGGCCGCCTTGGCCATCGTGCCCTCGACGATCGAGCGGGGCAGCGAGGCCGGGCACTCCTTGACCAGGACCGACCGGATGGCCGACCGCAGCTCGTCCTGCTCCTCGGTGAACGCCAGGTGCACGGCGTGAAGCCATCTTCGCGGCCAGGGGCACCTGAGGCCGGCGTCGGTCCTCAGCGCTCGGCGGTGCCCCGTAGGGTTCGGTCGAGCCCGGAGACCCGCGCCACCACAACCACCACCACCACCACCATGACCGCATCCGACGCCTCCGCACCTGACGGCGACAACGCGAGTCGTTCGGCTCGTACCCGACGCAACCTGCTCGAGGGCGCCTTGGCCGCGATGGACGACCGGGGCTTCCACGCCACCCGGGTCGACGACATCGTGCGCCAGGCCGGGGTCTCTCACGGGGCCTTCTACCTCTACTTCGACGACAAGGAGGACCTGTTCCGCATCCTGGCCGCCGAGGCGGCGGAGGACATGCTGGCGCGCGTCGCCGAACTCGCGGATGGCGAGGTGCCGTCGGGCGAGGCGCTGGTCGACTGGCTGGTGGGCTTCGTCGACGGCTACCGCCACCACGGTGTCGTCATCCGGGCCTGGATGGAGGATCACGCTCGTGACCCGGGGCTGCGCCGCCTGGCCGATGACGCCTTCGCCCGCGTCGTCGAGGACCTGGGGCGCACGGTCGACACCGAGGCCCTGGGCCCGCTCGGCCCGATCGCTCTCCTGGCCATGCTCGAACGCTTCACCTACTTCGCGGTCTCCCGTGACCTCACCGCGGACCGGGAGGCCCTCACGTCGCTGGCGACCCTGATCGAGCGGGGATTCCTCGCCCGGCCCTGAGCGTCTGCCGGGTCGGGCCAGACTGACCGGGTGGACGGTGACGAGCCGCTGGCCGGTGGGGTGGCCAACGCGGGAGCGGTGGTGCGGCGGGGTGGGCACGTGCTGCGACCTTCGAATCCCCACACTCCGTCGATCCACCGGTTCCTGCGCGGCCTACGGCGGTCGGGGTTCCACGGGGCGTCGGAGCCGGTCGGAGTCGATCCCGACGGCCGCGAGCGTCTGGTCTTCATCCCCGGTGAAGTGGCCGTGACGCCCTTCCCGGCCTGGTTCCAGGCCGACGAGGTCCTGGTGTCCATCGCCGACCTTCTGCGTCGGTTCCACCGGGCGTCGCAGGCCTTCGACCCGGTCGGCGAGTCTTGGAGTCACGAGATGGCCGATGACGCGGGTGGTTCGATCGTGGTGCACAACGACGTGTGCCCGGAGAACGTCGTCTTCCGCGACGGGGTGGCGGTCGGGTTGTTGGACTTCGACTTCGCCGCCCCGGGCCGGCCCGTGCACGACCTGGCCTCCATGGTCCGGATGTGCGGGCCCGTGGACGACGACCTCAGCTCGGCCCGACTCGGCTGGGGGCCTGTGGACCAGCCCGCCCGCCTCCGCCTGGTGGCGGACACCTACGGCCTCGACGCCGCCGGCCGCCACGACCTGCTGGCCACGCTCGAGCAGAGCTTCGCCCGGGGCGGTCAGTTCGTCCGGCGTCGGGTCGAGGCCGGCGACCCCAACTTCATCGCCATGTGGGACCAGATGGGGGGCATGGAGCGCTATGACCGCCGCCGCCGCTGGTGGTCCGCGGCCCGGCCCCGGTTCGAGTCCGCCCTCGTCTGAGGCCCGGTTCGGGTTCCGTGCCGGGTCGGCTGCGTCGGGGGAGTGGCGGGCCGGTACCGTCCGGCGCCGTGTCTCGGGCGTGGATGGCGGTGTTGGCGACACTGGTCGCGGTCCCGGCCTGTGGTGGTGACGACGGAGCGGCCGAGGAGTCGCTGGCCCCCGACGCGTGGGTGGCCGCCGTGTGCGGCGAGGTGGCCCGAGCCGCGGTCGATCTTGAGGCGGCGCTGGCCGTCATCGACGAGCTACCCGACGAGGTCGCCGCCGACGCCCCACTCGGCGACCACGCCGATGACCTGCGGGGGGCCTTCCTGGCCCTGCCCGCCTACGTCGGTCGCTTCCGAGCTGTGGTCGAGGACACGCCGCCCCCTGCCACCGCGGACGGGGCGGCCTTCCGACACGAACTGCTGGCCGACCTGGATGCCGCGACCGAGACCTTCGGTGACGCGGCCGAGGCCGCCGGGGCCATCGACGGGGACACGACCGTCGAGCAGCTCTTCGGCGGAGCGCAGGCCTTCGGCGACTTCCCCGAGGCCTTCGCCGCCGCCGACCTCGACTTCGGCGACGCCGTGCCCCCAGCCGTCGACGAGGCCCAGGACGACGACGACACCTGCCGCGACGCCCAGAACCGCCTCGCCACCCTCCTGTCCGACTGATCACCACCCGACCCGCGGCGTCTCGGGGCTGAGGGTTCCGGGTCCTGGATCGTGCACTGGAGCGCCAGATCTGGGTCCCAGAACGGCTGTGGGGCAGCGGGCTACTGGATGGCGCCGGCGTCGCGGAGGCGGGCGATCGCGGCGGTGTCGAGGCCGAGGACTTCGGTCAGGACCTCGTCGGTGTGCTGGCCGAGCGTGGGGCTCGGGGCGAGGTAGCCGCACGGGGCGCCGCTGACCCGGATGCCGTTGCGCTCGTACTCACCGGGCCCGAGGACCGGGTGGTCGAGGGCGACGTAGTGGCCGCGGGCCCGCAACTGGGGGTCCTGGTTGGCGTCGCCGAAGTCCGCGACCGGAACGGCCTCGACCCCCCGGTCCTGGAGACGTCCGGCCAGCTCGGTCGCGTCCAGGGCCGCGGTCCAGCCGGACACGGCGGCCTCGAGGGCGTCGAGGTCGGCCAGTCGGCCATGCACATCGGCCCAGGCGGGCCGGGCCAGCCCCGACTCGCCGGCGAACACCGCCCATTCCGGCTCGGTGTAGACCGCGATGGTGATCCAGCGGTCCTCGCCGGCACACGGGAACACGCCGTGGGGGGCGTAGCGGTCGGAGCGGTTGCCCATCCGGCCGCGGGCCTCACCGGTGACCTGGAACTCGACCAGCCACGGCGACAGCGCGTAGACCCCGGCTTCCACCTGGCTCAGGTCGAGGTACGCGCCCTGGCCGGTACGCCGACGGCGGAGGAGGGCGGCGGCCAGGGCCGCGGCCGAGAAGCGGGGGGCGAGTGAATCGGTGATGGACCCGAAGGGGTCGACCGGTTCGCGGTCGGGCCAGCCGGTCAAGTGGGTGAATCCCGTGAGCGCGGCGCCCTGCCCGGCGAAGCCGGGGTCGTCGCGCTGGAGGCCGGTCCGGCCGTTCAGGGAGGTCGAGATCAAGATCAGGTCGGCCTTGTGCCCGACCAGGTCGGCGTAGGCGAGACCGAGGGCGGGCATGGCCTTCGGCGGGAGGTTCTCGGCGACGGCGTCGGCGGCCTTGACCAGCTCGATGGCGAGCATCCGGCCCTCGGGGTGCTCGAGGTCGATGGTGATGCTGCGCTTGTCGGGGTTCAGGGCGTCGAAGAGGGGTGAGCGTTCGAGCCGGTCGGGATCATCGGGGTCGGCCCCGCACCACCCCCGCAGGAGGTCGGGGCGGGTCCGGCTCTCGATCCGGATGACATCCGCACCGTGCTCGGCGAAGTACCGCGTCGCGATGGGACCGGCGGCACCGGCACCGAACTCGAGGATGCGGGTGCCGGTCCAGGCCCCGACCGAGCCCCCGAACGTCTCCCTGGTCGCGGGAGCCGGCGGCGCCAGTGGCGGCCCGGGCGGCTCGGGTCCGTCATGGACGTGCACGAAGTCGAGCGGGGCCTGGTCGACGCCGGCCAGGGGACCGAACAGGCCGCGGACGGCCAGCTGCTCGGAGGCCAGCAGCTCGCGGGGCGAGTTGACGGGCGCCAGCATCAGGTTCGTCTCGGCGGCCAGGGCGTACAGGTCGTCCATGGTCTGGGTGGCGAACCACCCCCCGATGGCCTCCTCGATCGCGTCCAGGTCCTCGGCCGTGGCGGTGTCCGGGCTGAACGTGGACCAGTCCCTGTCGGTGAGGACCGGGTTGCCGACCCGCGCGCTGAGGGTCTGGAGGCTGGGCCGGCGAGCCTCGCCCCGCAGGCCGAAGCTCACCCAGCCGTCCGCGCAGGACCAGATCTCACGGGTCCGACCGAAGCCGGCGCCCCGCCGCCGACCTCGGTCCGGGTCCCGGGCGAAGCGGCCTGCCGCCCCCATCGAGGCGATCATCACCACCTCCTGGACGGACACGTCGACCTGTTGGGGTCGGCCGGTGTGCAGGGCCGTCAGGGCGGCGAAGGCGGCCTCGGGCCCGGCGTGGGCGAAGGCCACCGGCTCGGCACAGCGCACCGGTGGCCGATCCGGGTCCCCCGTGGCGAAGAGGTTCCCGGTCGCGGCGAGGATGCCGAGGTCGCCGGCGCGCCAGCCGGCCCGGGGGCCGGTCAGGCCGAACGGCGAGAGGTGGACCCACACCGCCCGGGGAGCCCGGCTGACCTCGATGCCGTGGCCCCGGGTCGCCAGCACCACGTCGGTCTCGGCCAGCAGGGCGTCGAGTGCGGGGTCCTCCGCGGCGAGGCGGCGGACCTCGGTCCGGGCGGTCCAGGCGGCGTGGCGGTGGGGCTGGCGACTGAGGTGACCGCCGTCGGGTGGCTCGGGACGGGTCACGGTGGCACCCAGGTCGGCCAACACCCGCGCGGCGAGAGCCCCCGACTCCCCGGTCAGGTCGACGACCCGGATCCCCTCCAGCACGCGCTCATCGTGACACCGGGTCGGGCTCCCGGGAAACGTGACCGCGGCGTCAGCTACGCTGCGGGCCGATCCGCAGGGGGACGAGATGGACGTCGAAGACCTGATCCTGGTCAGCGTGGACGATCACGTGGTCGAGCCCCCCGGCATGTTCGACCGACACCTGCCCGACCGCTACAAGGACCTGGCCCCCCGGGCCATCCAGAACGCGGCAGGCAACGACGTCTGGTTCTACGAGGACCAGGAGCTGCCCAACATCGGGCTGAACGCCGTGGCCGGTCGCCCGCCCGCGGAGTACGGCATCGACCCGACCTCCTACGCCGAGATGCGGGACGGCTGCTACGACATCGAACGTCGGATCGCGGACATGAACGCCAACGGCGTGCTCGGTTCGATGTGCTTCCCGTCGTTCCCCCAGTTCTGTGGCCAGCTCTTCAGCCGTACGGAGGACAAGGACGTGGCCCTGGCCATGGTCCGGGCCTACAACGACTGGCACATCGACGAGTGGTGTGGCCACGAGCCCGGCCGGTTCATCCCCCTGGCCATCCCCGCCATCTGGGACCCCGAGGTGATGGCCGACGAGGTGCGCCGGGTCGCGGCCAAGGGATGCCACGCCGTCACCTTCTCCGAGAACCCCGAGAAGTTGGGCTGGCCTTCCTTCCACAGCGACCACTGGGACCCGTTCTGGGCGGCCTGCTCGGACACCGGCACGGTCGTCTGCCTCCACATCGGGTCGTCCTCGCAGATGGTCATGACCGCGGCCGACGCCCCGATCAACGTGATGATCACGCTGCAGCCGATCAACCTCGTGCAGGCCAGTTCGGACCTGCTCTGGTCCCGGGTGTTCCGCCAGTTCCCCGACGTGCGCTTCGCCCTTTCCGAGGGCGGCATCGGCTGGATCCCCTACTTCCTGGAGCGGGCCGACTACGTGTACCAGCACCACCGTGACTGGACCGGGGTGGACTTCGGCGACCAACTCCCCAGCCAGGTGTTCCTCGACAAGACCATCTTCTGCTTCATCGATGACGCTTTCGGTCTGGAGAACCGCCACCACATCGGGGTGGAGCGGATCTGCTGGGAGTGCGACTACCCCCACTCGGACTCGACCTGGCCCAACTCCCCGGAGCTGTTGAGCAAGACGTTGCACGGCATCCCCGACGCCGAGGTCAACCAGATGACCCATGAGAACGCGATGCGCTTCTTCGGCTACGACCCCTTTGCCCACCGGCCGAAGGAGAAGGCCACCGTCGGTGCCCTTCGGGCCGAGGCCGCGGACGTCGACGTCTCCATCCAGGGCTCGGGCAAGGCCCCCCGGGACCCCAGCGAGGGCCCGATCACCATCATCGACATCATCAACGCCGCCGGCGCCCACGTCAGCCAGGACTGACTCGTTCTGGCGCCCGATTGCGGCGCCCGGGCGCCTCGATCAGGCGCCAGAAGCGGTCCCGAGGTCAGCGGGTCACGACCAGCGCGTCGAGGGCGGTGGCCCCGACGGGGTGGACGACGAGGGGGTTGATGTCGAGCTCGGAGATGGCGTCGGCGTGGTCGACCGCCAGGCGCTGGACCTTCATGATCACATCCACCAGGGCCCTCAGGTCCGCCTGGGGTCGGCCCCGGACCCCGGTCAGGAGCGGGAAGCCCCGGACCTCCCGGATCATGCGCCCCGCCTCGGCCCGGTCGAAGGGCGGCACCCGGAACGTCACGTCGCCCAGCACCTCGACGAGGACCCCGCCGAGGCCGAACATCACCACCGGCCCGAACAGGGGGTCCGGGGACACGCCGACGACGCACTCGACCCCCGCGCCGGCCGTCGGGCCCACGAGGACGCCGTCGAGGGCGCTGGGGGAGCGATCGACGAGCTCGGCGTAGGTCCGCCGGGCCTCGGCCGCCGAGCCGACACCGACCCGTACCAGGCCCAGGTCGCTCTTGTGCAGCAGTTCGGGCGAGCACGCCTTCATCACCACCGGGTATCCGGCGGCGGCTGCGGCTCTCACCGCTTCGGTCGGCGAGTGGCACAGCCGGTCGTCGGTCACCGGGATGCCGTAGGCCGCGATCACCCCCTTGGCCTCGAACTCGGACAGGGCGCGGGGCCCGGAACCGGCGGAGAGGAGCTCCTCGACGAGGGGAGCGGCCCTCGAGCGGCGGCGGAGGGGCTGGGCGAAGGGGCTCCGGTACCGGGAGATGAAGGTGTGGTGGTCCAGGTAGGCCTTGGTCGCCCGGACGGCGTTGCCGAAGGTGCGGAACACCGGCAGCCCGGACGGGATCAACACGTCGGTGAAGGCCGGGTCGTCGGTCAGGGGAGATCCCCAGATGACCACGATCGGCTTGTCGGTGGTCTCGGCCACCGCAACGAGATCCTCGGCCAGCGGGCGGCTCATCGTGGGCAGCGCGCCGGTGATGGGGCAGATCAACACGCCGACCTTGGGGTCGGCCACGAGGGCGTCGAGGATCTTGCGGCCGCGCCAGTCCGCCGACGGGGCACCCCCGTTGTCGACCGGGTTGGACACGCGCAGGTAGTCGGGGATCCACCCGCGGAGCGCCTCCTGGGTGGCCTGGGAGAGGTTGGGGATCCGCAATCCCTCGGTCGCGGCGAGATCGGCCAGATGGGCACCGGTCCCGCCCGAGATGGCGTAGATGCAGACCCCGTCGACGATCGGGGGCGCGGCCCGCGACAGCAGCGCGGCGGTGTCCTGCAGTTCGTCGAGGCCGTCGACCCGGATGACGCCGAACTGGCGGAACACCGCCGAGGTCACCGCATCCGAGCCGGTCAGGTGGCCCGTGTGGGACCGGGCCATCGAGGCCCCCTCGTCGGTCCGGCCCACCTTGACCACGACGAGGGGTACCCGCCGCCGGGCGGCATGGTCGGCGGCCAGCATCAACGTGCGGCCGTCCTTGAAGCCCTCGACGTAGGCCGCGAGCACGCCCGTGTCCGGTTGGTCGGCGAACCAGCGGGCGAAGTCGGCGAACTCGAGGTCGACCTCGTTGCCGGTCGGCGCCCAGGCCGACACCCGAAGGCCGAGCTCCTGGGCCTGGAAGATGGGCCGCCCCTGGTGGCCGCTCTGGGTGATGAGGGCCACCGCCCGCCCGGGATTGCCCTCGGTGAAGGACTCGAAGGCGTTGAGGTTGGTGTTGGGCCCGAGCAGGCGGGTCTCGCCGGTGACCACGAGGCGCTCCAGCTTCTCCTGGAGCCGGGCCCCGGTCGCGCCGGTCTCGGCGAACCCGGCCGAGAAGATCACCGCGAACCGGGGGCGCTTGACCAGGACGGCCTCGTAGGCGTCGACCGCGTCGCCCACGAGGATCACCGCCAGGTCGACGCCGTCGGGCAGGTCGTCGATCGACCGCAGGCACGGTCGTCCGGCGATGGTGTCGCGGTTCGGGTTCACGAGGAAGGCCTCGGCCCCGTGCTCCTCGGCCCAGGCCAGCAGCCTGCTGGTCATGGCGGCATTGGGCCGCTGCGGGTTGTCCGATGCCCCGATCAGGGCCATGGTCCGGGGGGAGAAGAACCCGGTCAGGTCCAGTTCCCGTAGCTCGGTCGGCCGCCCCGTCACGTCCACCGGCTCCGCCGCAGCCATGGCGGCCGACCCTACCCGAGGCCTCCACCACCTCGGATCCGGCCGCTGGCTAGCGTCGACGTGTGGCCCCCCGTGAAGCCGTCATCGTCGACACCGTCCGTACCCCGATCGGCAAGCGCAAGGGGGCGCTGTCGACCTGGCACCCGACCGACCTCCTGGGGTTCACGCTCGGGGCCCTGATCGAACGCACCGGGGTGGATCCGGCCCGGGTCGACGACGTCGTCGGCGGCTGTGTCAGCCAGGTGGGGGAGCAGTCCAACAACGTGGCTCGCAACGCCTGGATCGCCGGCGGCCTGCCGTGGCACGTGCCCGCCACCTCGGTGGACCGCCAGTGCGGCTCCTCCCAGCAGGCCGTGCACTTCGTCGCCCAGGGGATCATTGCCGGGGCGTACGACCTCGGCATCGCCTGCGGGGTCGAGTCCATGACCCGCACCCCGATGGGCTCCAACGCCGCGGGCGGTACCGGGCCCTTCTCCGGGCAGTGGATCGAAGCCGTCGGGGGGCGCTTCCACCCCACGCAGTTCGAGGTCAGCCAGATCCTGGCCGAGCGCTACGGCATCACCCGAGAGGACATGGACGCCTACGCGGCCGAGTCCCACCGCCGAGCCCAGGAGAACTGGGAGAACGGGCACTTCACCCACGAGACGGTCGCGGTCCCGGTTCGTGACGACGAGGGGGCCGAGACCGGCGAGGTGTTCGACCGGGACCAGGGCATCCGGCCCGAGAGCACGGTCGAGTCGCTCGGGAAGCTCCCCAGCGCCGCGTCCTGGGACCCTTCGATCGCCCCCGACATCACCGCGGGCAACGCCTCCCAGACCTCCGACGGCGCGGCGGCGATGCTCATCGCGGAACGATCCACGGCCGACGCGCTCGGCCTTCGGTACCGGGCGGCCATCCGCCACTTCGCCGTGGCGGCGGAGGATCCCTGGCTGGTCCTGTCGGCGCCCGTCCCGGCGACGAAGAAGTTGCTGGAGCGATCGGGCATGACCGTCGACCAGTTCGACTCGGTGGAGTGCAATGAGGCGTTCGCGGCCATCGCCTTGATGTGGGCCCGGGAGTTCCAGCCCGACATGGCGCGCTACAACCCCCGGGGTGGAGCGATCGCCATCGGCCATCCCCTGGGCGCCAGCGGGGTGCGCCTGATGACGACCCTGCTGAACGACCTCGAGGCCACCGGGGGCCGCTACGGCTTCCAGACCATGTGTGAAGGCGGCGGGCAGGCGAACGCGACGGTGATCGAGCGTGTGGCTTAGGACCATGCGGTGGCGGACGACGACGGGCAGGCGAACGCGACGGTGATCGAGCGTGTGGCTTAGGACCATGCGGTGGCGGACGACGACGGCGTCGCTGCTGGTCGGCGCGCTCACCGCTGTGGGCTGCGGTGGGGACGCGACGACCGAGAGCCGCCCGCCCCGGCCGGTCGACCCCACCGTCCCGGGCGAAGCAGCCGGGCTCCCGACCCGGTCCGACGAGCGCACCATCGCCGGTCTTCGGTCCCTGGTGGTCCTCCCCCGGGGTGGTGGCCCGTACCCGCTCCTGGTCTTCGTGCACGGCGCCGGGGCACCCCCGGACTTCTACGGGGACCTCCTCGGTGACCTGGCCGGCGCGGGCCATGTGGTCGTGGCCCCGGAGATGCCCGGCAGCGTGGACGACGCCAGTGCCGCGGCGCTCCTGTCCCTTCCCTTCCAGCCCGGTCGCGTCCGCCAGGTGATCGATGCGGTCACCGCGGGTCGTGAGGCCATTCCCGTCATCGACCCCGAGGAGATCGCAGTGGTCGGCCACAGCCTGGGGGCGATGACGGCTCTGGCCACGGCGTACCACACCTGTTGTGTGGACCGCCGGATCGACGCCGTGGTCTCCGTCGCCGGCCAGCAGGCGACCTTCCCGGGCGGCGGGTTCCAGCGCGGCCAGGTCCCGCTGCTGCTGGTGCACGGGACCGCGGACGACACCGTCGCCTATGCGGGGAGCCGTCGGGCCCTCGCTCAACTCGGGACCTCGTCCTTCCTCCTCACCGTCGAGGGCGGTGACCACGGTGGCTATCTCGACGGCGCCGACCGCACCGCCCGGGCCGTCCGCGCGACGATCCGGGGCTTCCTGCGGGCCACGGTGGGCAACGAGCCGCGAGCCGGCCTGAGCGAGATGACGATCGCCGGCCGGAGACCCGGCGTCGATCTCACCCGCCGGCAGTGAGCGAGGCTCCTCGGGTGACAGCACCACACGGTGGTGGGTGCTTCCCCCCTTGAGCCCCGAGAGCGCGGCTGGTCTGATGGCGAGATGGGACCTGTCGCGTATCGCTGCCGGCGGCGGTCGTGGTGGACCACCGTGGTGCTGGTCGGTCTCCTCGGAGCGATCATCGGCGGGGTGTGCGCCACGGCGGTCGCCGGTGCCCGACGGACCAGCTCTGCCGCGGATCGTCTGCAACAGGCCGCCGGGGAGCCGGACGCGCTCATCGACGCCACCGAGGTCGACCCGGCCACCTGGGCCCGGATCGCCCAGCTCCCGTCGGTGGTCCGTTCGGGACGGTTCGCCTACACGTTCGTGGCTCCCGCACAGGACCCCGACGGGTACTACCCGGTCTTCACCAGGACCGATGGCCTCGATGACAGCCTGGGTCAGGGCCATCTGGTCGCCGGGCGACGGGTGCGGCCCGGGGCGGCCGACGAGGTCGTGTTGGCCGAGCCGATCGCCGACCGCCTGGACGTGGGCGTCGGGGACCTCCTGCATCTGGCCTCTTGGTCACCCGAGGGCGCCCTGCAGGTGGCGGTCGGCGACCCGATCGAGCCCGACGGGCCGGCGATCGACCTCCGGGTGGTCGGGCTGACGCGCTCGACCCAGGACGTCCTCAGTCGGCCCGACGATGTGATCCTGACGTTCCTCGGCCCGGGTGTCCATGACCGATACCGGGAGGAGATCGGGGTTGCCGACGGGTTGTTCCTGGCGGACCTCCGGGGCGGCGACGGCGCCCTCGACGTCCTGGCCGAGGAGATGCGCCAGGTCTATCCCGACGGCCCGGTACCCCGGATCGATCCGGCCGGTGTCACCGTGCTCTCGCTGGAGGACTCCTTGAACGTCCTGGCCGGCGGCCTCTACATCTTCGCGGCGGTGGCGGGCCTGTTCGGGCTCGGCGCCATCGCCCAGGTCGCGACCCGGTCGGTGGCCAGGGGAGATGCTGAGCAGCGCATCCTTGCCGGGCTCGGGCTGACCCGGCGCGGTCGGCTGCTCGACGCGTGGCTACCGATCGGGGCCGCCGCCGTGGTCGGTGGCGTAGGAGCGGTCGTGGTGGCCGTCGTCGCCTCGTCGGCCATGCCGATCGGGCTGGCCCATCGGGTCGACCCGGCCCTGGGAACGTCCTTCGACGGTCTGGTCCTGCCGGTCGCGGGGCTGTCGGTCGTGGTCGTGATCGGCGGCATCGGCGCAGGAGCCGCGTGGCGGCTGGCTGCCCGCCCGTTGGCTGTGCCGTCGATCGACCGGTCCGGGGACCCTCAGCGGCCAGTGGCCGTCCTGGCCCGCCGCGGGCCACCCGCGGTCGCGGTGGGTCTGAGCATGGCGGCGGTCTCCGGCCGTCGTCCTGAGGCAGGCGCCGTCCGGGCCTCGATGCTCGGCATCGCCGTGGCCGTGGCCGGCCTCGCTGCCGTGGCGGTCTTCGGGTCGAGCATGGCCAGGCTGCTCGACACACCGGAACGCTACGGATGGAGTTGGGATGTCGCCGTGCGCCTTCGCGGTGAAGCGACCGCCGAGGACATCGCCGCATCGAGCGACGTGGAGGCGGTGGCGCTCGGCGTCTTCAACCAGACCGTGCAGATAGACGGCCGTCCCTACAACGCCATGGCCTTGGCGCCGCTGACCGGCGACGCCTCCCCGGCCCCGGTCGAGGGTCGGGCGCCTCTCGCCCCCGACGAGGTCGCGCTCGGTGCCGACACCCGGTGGGAGCTCGGTGACCCGGAGGTCGTGACCGCCCTCGGCTCCGAGGGCGACGGCCAGGAGTTCCGCGTCGTGGGCACCGCCATCATGCCGACCATCGACGATCCGATCCCGATCGCCGAAGGCGCGGTCTTCTCCCTCGCCGGTCTCGATCAACTCGGCCTCGCCGCCCCGGTCGAGGACAGTTCGGGGTTCCGCGGCGACGGTCATCGACTTCCAGGAGGGGATCGATCCCGAGCGGGCCCTGACCCGTTTGGGCCTCGAGGGCGCCCGGCCGGTCTTCCCGACGGCGCCGGCCGAGATCAGTCGCCTCGATCAGGTGAGCGGCCTTCCCCGGGTGCTGGCCGGACTGCTGGCCGGCCTGGCGGTGATCGCCGTCGGCAACGCCCTGTGGCAGACCGTGCGGCGTCGTCGTCGGGACCTGGCCGTGCTCCGGGCCATGGGCTTCGATCGGGGCCAGGTCGTGGCCGCGATGTCCTGGCAGGCCTTCGCCCTGGCGGTGATCGGCTTGGTGATCGGGCTTCCCGTCGGGGTCGTCGTCGGCCGGTGGATGTGGTCCTTGCTCGCCGGAGCCCTCGGGGTGGCCACCGATCCGATCACTCCACCCACGACGCTGGTCCTGGTCCCGGTCACGGTGGCGCTGGCCGTCGTCGCCGGTGCCGCGTTCGGCGCCGTGGCGACCCGCCGCTCGCCGTCCCATGCCCTACGGGCGGACTGAGCGGGACGGTCGGCGGCCGGGACCTCGAGCGCGGGGTGAGGATCACGACCGGGATGTCTCGGTCCGTGGCGGCCTGGTAGTCGTCGTAGGCGGGCCAGACCTCGGTGGCCCGGGGCCACCACTCGGCCTTCTCCTCCGGGGTGGCGACCTGGGCCGTGTAATCCCCCAGGTCGGGCCCGTCCTGGAGGCTGACGGCAGGGTCGGCCCGGAGGTTGTGGAACCAGACCGGGTGGTGAGGCGCGCCGCCCAGCGAGGCGACGACGGCGTAGCGCGCGCCGTCGGTCACCCGCATGAGGGGCGTCTTGCGCACCGCGCCCGAGTGCCGGCCCCGGGTCCAGAGGATCACGCAGGGCTTGCCCTCCAGCAAGATCCCCGCGGTGCCTCCGGACTCCTCGTACTGCTTCACCTGGTCGGCCACGGGTGGCCACGGACTGGGTTCGTAGGTTCCCTCGATCGGCATGGATCGTGTCTACCCGGCCGGGTCTCCGGCGCGACGCCCGACCGGTCGGGGTGGCGGCGGATCAGAGGCCGTGGATCTCCGCGACGGCGATGCCGGACTCCCCGGCGACGGCGTAGGCCGACCACACGTGGCCGTCGGCGTCGAGGACGGCCGGGTCCCGCAACTGGTGCACACGGGTGGTGACCATCCCCGATCGGGTCAACGGGTGTCGCCCTTGTCCCGGCGGGTCGCCTTCGCCTCCTTGACCATCCTGGAGAGCTGCCTCCCGGAGCGCTTCTGGGCCACCGGGTCGTTGCGCCGGTCCAGCGCGGCCGCCTCCCGGTGCAGGGAGTGGTACTGCTCGAAACGCTCCTCGGGCAGCGAGCCGTCGTCAACGGCGGCTCGTACGGCGCATCCCGGTTCGGCATCGTGGCCGCAGTCCCGGAAGCGGCAGTGCTCGGCCAGTTCGGCGATGTCGGTGAAGGCGGCCTCGACGGTCTCGGGATCGGTCCAGAGCCCGAGCGAGCGGACCCCAGGGGTGTCGATCAGCGCGCCCCCGCCGGGGAGGTCCACGAGCTGGCGCCAGGTCGTGGTGTGCCGGCCCTTGGCGTCGCCCTCGCGGACCTCGCCCACCAACTCCTCGCCCTCGACGAGGGCGTTGACCAGGCTGGACTTGCCGGCCCCCGACTCCCCCAGCATGACCGCGGTGCGGCCGGACAAGCGGTCGAGCAGGTCGTGGATCCCTTCGTGGGTGACCGAGCTGACGACGGCCACGTCGACGCCGACCACCTGGGTGGCCAGGTCGGCGACGGTCGCCCCCGCATCCGTAAGGTCACACTTGGTCAGCACGATCAGGGGGGTGGCGCCGGCTTCCCAGGCCTGGGTGGTGGCCCGCAGCAGGCGGCCCGGTTTCACCGGCCGATCCAGGCCCGCCACGAGCACCACGAGGTCGACGTTGGCGGCGATGGCCTGTTCGTTGCCGTCGTGGCCGAGCCGGGTCAGCAGCGAGGTCCGCGGGAGGAGCTCCACCACGACGTCGCCTTCGAACCGGACGTGGTCGCCGACGGTGAGGTCATGGACACCCGTGTCGATGACCGAATGGGTCTCCTCGCCGACGGCGACCAGGGCGCGACCGCGGTCGATGCGGGTGATCCGACCGTGGTGAGCCACTCCGCCGACGGTATGCGCTGGCGGGTCGGGCATGCCGGGGGCTACTTCTTGGGCATCCGGATGGAGCGGTCGGCCAGGATGTTCTTCTGGACCTCGGTCGTGCCGGCGCCGATCGACGTGTAGCGCTGGAACACGTACAGGCGGTTCCAGGAGCCGTTGTCCGCGGCGTCGGGCCCACCCTTCTCGAGCATCCCCGCCGGCCCGAGGAGGTCCACGGCGAGCTCGGCCAGGGTCTGGGCCAGGTGGCTCCACTGGAGCTTGGCCAGTGGGACCTCGGGCCAGGTCTTCTCGCCCTTGAGGATCTTGGACAACGCCCGGTAGTTGAGCAGGCGGGTGAACTCGATCTGGGTGTGCGCCCGGGCGATGCGCTCCCGCAACTCGGGGTCCTCGAGGGCGTCGGGGTTCTCGGCCCGGGTCAGGTTGACCATGGCCTCCAGGTCGGCCTTCATGGTGATGGCGAGGCCCGCCGTGCCCACCCGCTCGTGGCCGAGGGTGCCCATGGCCACCTGCCAGCCCTCGCCCTCGCCGCCGAGGCGGTACGCCGCGGGGACGTGGGCGTCGGTGAACCAGACCTCGTTGAACATCTCCTCGCCGGTGATGTCCCGCAGCGGCCGGCACTCGATGCCTTCGGCCTCCATGTCCACGATCAGCGCGGTGATGCCCTCGTGCTTGCGCCCCTCGGTGATCGCGTCGGGATCGGTACGGACCAGGAAGAGGCCCCACTTGGCGATGTGGGCCGTGGAGATCCAGATCTTCTGGCCGTTGAGCACGTAGTCGTCGCCGTCGAGCACGGCGGTGGTGCGCAGGTTGGCCAGATCGCTGCCCGCTTCGGGCTCGGAGAAGCCTTGGCACCAGTGGTCGTCGGCGTTGAGGATGTTGGGGATCCACCGCTGCTTCTGCTCGTCGGTGCCCCACCGGATGATCATGGGCCCGATCTGCCAGAGGCCGTTGGCGTTGAAGATGCCGGGGGTCCGGGCCTTGGCCATCTCCTCGGAGTAGATGACGCTCTGCATGACGGTGGCGTCGCGTCCACCCCACTCGGTCGGCCAGTTGATGGCCGCCCACCGCCCTTCGTTCAGGGTCCGCTGCCAGGCCTTCCGTCGCTCCATGGAGCGCAGGAGGCCGCCGTAGTCGTGGCTCCCGGAGGTGTCCTCGCTCTGGTGGTCCTCGTCGCTCCACTCGGCCAGGAACTTGGACAGGTGCTCGTCCAACCAGCCCCGGAGGTCGGTGCGGAAGGCCTCGTCCTCGGGCGTGTAGGCGAAGTCCACGAATCGGAACACTACTGTCCGTACCTGACGCCGGTGTCAGCCGGACGCGGTCGCCGCCGCATGGTCGACCAGCAGAGTCGGGGGAAGCATGGAGTTCACGTTCAGCGACGACCAGGACGCTCTGCGGGCCACGGTCCGGGCCTTCCTCGCCAAGGAGAGCCCGCCGGAGTACGTCCGGGCGATGCTGGAGGACGAGGTGGGGATCTCGGACCACGTCTGGAACCAGCTGGTCGAGCTGGGGTGGACCGGTCTGCTCGTGCCCGAGGCCCAGGGCGGGCTGGGGCTCGGCCTGGTCGATCTGATCGTCGTCCTGGAGGAGATGGGCCAGGTCCCCTTCCCCGGTCCGTTCCTGTCCTCCGCGGTGTTCGCCACCCTCGCCGCCCGCCGATTGGGCCTGGACGACCAGCTCCGGTCCCTGGCGGCGGGCGCCACCCGCGGCACCATCGCCGTCGACGAGCTGGGCCACGGCGATCCGGTCGACCGGTTGCGCACCCGGGCCAAGCGCAAGGGCGGTCAGTGGCGCCTGTACGGCCTGAAGCCGGTTGTCCTCGACGGGGCCACCGCCGACTGGGCCCTGGTCCCGGCCCGCACCCAGGAGGGCATCGGTAGCTTCCTCGTCGAGGCACCCCAGGGCGAGGCCGTGCCCACCTGGGACCACACCCGCCGGGTCGCCCGCCTCGAGCTCGACGGCCGCGCCGTCGAGCGGGTCGGGCCCGACGGCGATCACACGGCGCACTGGCGCCGCATCGTCGAGGACGCCAACGTCGCGCTGTGCGGTGATCTGCTCGGGGTCATGGAGCAGGCCCACCACCTGGCGGTGGAGTACGCCAAGGTCCGCGTCCAGTTCGACCGGCCGATCGCCACCTTCCAGGTCATCAAGCACAAGGCGGTGGACATGCTCCACGCCATCGAGCTGACCCGGGTCGGCACCCACTACGCGGCCTGGACCTCCGACACCGAGGAGCCGGACCGCGCCGAAGCCGTGGCCATGGCCATGGGGTTCGCCTCCGAGTCGGCCAACGCCGTCTGCGGGGAGTCCATCCAGATCCACGGCGGGGTCGGGTTCACCTGGGATTGCGACGCCCACCTCTTCTACCGGCGGGCCAAGCAGGACGACCTGCTCCTGGGCAGCGGCGGCTGGCATCGCCAGAAGCTCGCCGACCTCGTCCTCGCCACTTGAACAGAGAGAGGGCGTCGGTTCAGCACGGAGGGTGGTGAGAACGTACGCTCTGTGTGCATGCTTTCGGCAGACGGGGGGCGGGGGTCGGTGGCCTATGACGTCATCGGCGCGGGCTACTCGGAGTGGCGACGGCCGGACCGGCGCATCTCCTCCGGGCTGAAGGAGGCGCTCGGTCCCTGCCGCAAGGTGCTCAACGTCGGCGCCGGCGCCGGGTCCTATGAGCCCGCGGATCGTGACGTCGTCGCCGTCGAGCCCTCGGCGGCCATGATCGCCCAGCGGCCCGAGGCCATGGCGCCGTGTGTGCGGGCCGAGGCCGAGGCCCTGCCCTTCCCCGACGACAGCTTCGACGCGGCCATGGCGATCCTCACCGTGCACCACTGGGAGCGGGTGGGCGCGGGCCTGGCCGAGCTGAACCGGGTCGCGTTCGAGCGCCGGGTCGTGCTCACCTGGGACGAGCGGGTGATCGAGTCGGAGTTCTGGCTGCTCCGGGACTACCTACCCGAGCTGGGTCGGCGACTGCGGACCTCGGCGGTGCCGGTCGACCACATCGCCGAGCTCATCGGCGCCGACATCGTGGTGCCGGTGCCGGTGCCCCACGACTGCTCCGACGGGTTCTTCGGCGCCTACTGGCGACGTCCTTCGCTCTACCTCGACCAGCGGGCGCGCAGCGCCATCTCGGCCTTCGCCCTGGCCGAGGTCGAGCACTACCGGGACGGCCTCGACCGCCTCCGGGCCGACCTCCGCTCCGGAGCCTGGCACCGCCGCTACGGCTCCGTCCTGGACGCCGACACCCTCGACCTCGGCTACCGCCTGGTGGTCGCGATCGACTGAGCCGCACTCAGGCGGGGGGCTCGGCCTCCAGCAGGGGGATCGCGTCCGCTGCCCTGCCCTGCTCCGTGCGCAGGACCACGAGTCCGACGGCCACGAGGACCACGGCCATGCCGAGGACCTGGACGGCGTTCAGGGGCTCGTCGAGCACCACGATGGCGACGGTTGTCGACATCACCGGCACGGCCAGCGTCAGGAGGCTGGCCAGGTACAGGGGGATGTGGGGGTGGGCGAAGTTCATGAGGAAGTGGCCGACGCCTCCGGAGATCACGGCCACGACGAAGACGATGACCCAGCCCTCGGCCCCGGGATCGAAGGGGCCGGGGGCCACGGCGGCGAAGGGGGCGACCACGACGGTCGCCACGACGAGGAGGGCGGTGAGGTACTCGAGGGAGCTGAGGGTCTCCCGGGCCCGCTTGGAGGCGATGAAGTAGCCCGACCAGGACGCCAGGGCGGCCAGCGCGCACAGGTCACCCGTGAGGCTCCAGTCCTGGCTGCTGCCCGATGCCGATCCGACCGCGACGATGCCCGCTCCCGCGATGGCCACGACGGTGAGGCCGACCAGCGCGGCGCCGACCTGCTCGCCGAACCAGCGGGCACCGACGTAGATCAGCAACGCCGGCTGCAGCGCCCCCACGATCGTGGCGTTGGCGACGGTGGTCAGCTTGATGGCCGAGAAGAAGAAGATGATGTCGAGGCCGAAGAGGATCCCGCCCCAGAGCGAGGTGCGCAGGGTCCGGCGGCTGAGCCGACCCCCCGTGGCGTAGAACACGACGAGTACGGCGAGCGCTCCGATCCAGAGGCGGTGGAACCCGAGCACGATCCCGTTGACGTCCTCGGCCGACTTCGCCAGGGGCACCAGGCACCCCCACAGCACGACGCCCGTCGCCGCGGCGAGGACCCCGGCCAACGGCCGTTGGGCGACCGGCGCGGTCGGGTCGGTGACGGTCATGGACCGAGCAGCCTGCCTGCCCGAGGCCGGTCGAGCCAACGAGATGCGGTGGTCAGCGGCCGAGGATGGTGACGCAGGCGTTGGCGCCGCGGCCGACGACGTGGGCGAGACCGACCTTCGCTCCCTCGACCTGGCGGGGGCCGGCGCTGCCCCGGAGCTGGTGGACCAGCTCCACGACCTGGCCGAGGGCGGAGGCCCCCAGGGGCTCGCCCTTGCTGAGGAGGCCGCCGGAGGGGTTGATGGGGCGGGCGCCGCCGAGGGTGGCGGCGCCGTCGGCCAGGATCCGGGCCTGGTCACCGGGGGCGCACAGGGCCAGCTCCTGCCACGACAGCAGCTCCCGGGCGGCGTCGGTGTCCTGGCACTCGACCACGTCGATGTCCTCGGGGCCGAGGCCGGCCGCCGCGTAGGCGTCGTCGGCGGCGAGCGTGGTGGCCGACGGGATGTCGTCGTCGGCCAGGCCCGCCATCGGCGTCGCCTCGGACAGCACGCTGCCGGGAAGGTGGGAGCGCAGGCTGACGGCCCGCACGCGGACTCCGTCACCCGTGGCCCGGCGCAGGACCACGGCCGCCGCCCCCTCGTTGGGCGAGCAGAGCATCCAGAGGTGCAGCGGGTCACACACGACCCGGCTGCCCAGGACGGCCTCGGCGGTCACCGGCTCCTGCCACATGGCCATCGGGTTCGCCGCGCCGTGGACCCGGTTCTTCACACAGACGGTCGCCAGGTCGGCCTTGGTCAGGCCGGTGTCGGCCATGAGACGCTGGGCCCGCAGGGCGAAGTAGGCAGGAGCGGGGGAGAACCCGGCCTGCTCCTGCCAGGGGGCGAAGAAGGACGAGCGGATGATCCCCTTGGGCATCTTCTCGACGCCGAGGACCAGGACGGTGTCGTACTGGCCGTTGGCGATCGCTTGCGCGCCGAGTTGCAGGGCGGCCCCGCCGCTGGCACAGCCCGCCTCGACGTCGACGATCGGCGTGCCGGTCAGGGCCAGCGCCCCCAGCACCCGGTGACCCGTGGCCACGCCGCCGTAGGCGGTCCCGCAGTACGCCGCCTGGAACCCACCGGGCCCGATGCCCGCCCCGGTCATCGCCTGGCCCACGGCGGTGACCCCGAGGTCGACCAGCCCGAGCTCGTCGAAGCGACCGAACGGGTGCATCCCCACCCCGGCGATCTCCACCTCGATGCTCATCGGCCGAGCCCTCCGGGAACGACGACCTGGTTCATCCGGGGACCGGGGCGAAGGCCCACGTGGCGACCTGGTCGCCGAGGTCGTCGGTCACCAGCGTCATGCGCTGGCCCGGGTGGAGGCGGGACGGGTCGGCCTCGGTCAGCCGGGTCACGACCCGCAGGCCGATGCCGTCCAGCTCGACCACGCCGAAGCCGTAGGGGACCGGGCCGTCGTAGCCCGGCGGCGGGTGGGTCACCGCCGTCCACGCCCACAGGCGCCCGTCCCGGGGCAGCAGCACCGCCTCGACGTCGTCGGCCCCGGTGTAGGGACAGACCGGCCCGACGGGGAAGTGGTGGTGCCCCGAGACGTGGGAGAACCCGCCGACCAGCGTGATCGACCCGTCCCCGTCCAGTTCGAACAGCCCCTCGGCGACGGGCTGCATCAGACCCCTCCGAACCTCGAGCACCGGCCCGCCATCTCCGGCGGGTGGGTGCACAAGTTCGGAACGTTCGTCGGCATCAGATGACACCCTCGTCCCGGAGGCGGGCCAGCGCCGCGTCGTCCAGACCCAGCCCGGCGAGCACCTCGTCGGTGTGCTCCCCCAGGCGGGGTGCTCCTGAGGGGGGTGCCGGGGTCTCGCCCACGAGCCGAGGGTAGGGGGCCTGCTGGCGGAGCGGGCCGGCGACGGGGTCCTCGACGGTGACCAGGTCGCCCCGGGCGGCGACGTGGGGGTCGGCGAAGAGGTCGGCGGCGGTGAAGGCGGTGGCCACCGGGACGTCGGCGGCGACGCAGCGCTCGACGACCTCGTCGGCGGCCAGGGTCATGGTCCACTCGGCCACGACGCCGTTGATCTCGTCGCTGGCCGCGGCCCGTTTGGCCAGCGTGTCGTAGTGGGGATCGGTCGGCAGGTCGGGGCGATCCATCACCGAGCAGAGCCGGGCGAAGTTGGCGTCGCTGCCCGCCACGACGCACACGTACCTGCCGTCGCGGGTCGGGTAGTTGTCCAGCGGCGCGGAGTTGGCGAGGCGGTTGCCCTCCCGGGAACGGACGACGCCGAGGCGGTCGTAGGCGGCGAGGGTCCACTCCAGGATGCGGAGGCTGGCTCCGTAGAGGGCGGCATCGATGACCGCCCCCTTCCCGGTGCCACCGGCGTCGCGCTGGTAGAGGGCGGCGGTGGCCGCCTGTGCCGCGAAGACCCCCGTGAGGTAATCCGAGATGGTCACCCCCACCCGCACCGGCGGGCGGTCGGGGTAGCCGGTGAGGTGCATGAGGCCGCCGAAGCCGATGCCCACCCGGTCCAGACCGGGCCGTGAGGCGTTGGGCCCGTCCTGGCCGAAGCTGCTGATGCGCACGGTGACCAGGCGATCGGGCAGGGCCTGGGGCGCGATGTTCCACTTCTCGAGGGTCCCGGGCCGGAAGTTCTCGACCAGCACGTCCGCGGTGTCGGACAGACGGCGCAGGAGGGCCTGGCCCTCGGCCTGGCGCAGGTCGAGGGTGATGCTCTTGCGCCCTCGACCCTCGACCGCCCAGAAGAGCGAGTAGTCCGCCGGACCCTCGAAGTCGCTCGAAGAGGGGATGAAGGGCCCGATTCCCCGCATGAAGTCCCCGGAGCCCGGCTGTTCGACCTTGATCACCTCCGCCCCCTGCTCGCCGAGCACGCCGGCACAGAAGGGCGCGGCGATTCGGGTGCCGAGGTCGAGGACGCGCAGGCCGTCCAGGGGTCCGCGGGTCACGTGGCTCGAGGCTCCCGGGGCAGGCCCAGGACCCGCTCCCCGATGATGTTGTGCTGGATCTCGTTCGTCCCGGCGAAGACCGAGGCGGCGTGGTAGTAGAGCCACGACCGCTGCCACTCGCCGTCGCCCGGGTTGTCCGTGGCCCCCCGCCACAGGGGGGCGGCGTCGCCCAGCACCGCCATGACCGTCTCGTGCAGGCGCTTGCTCATCTCGCTCCAGTAGAGCTTGAGCGTGCTGCCCTCCGGTCCCAGTTCCTTGCCCGCGGCGAGGCGGGACAGCGAGCGCCAGTTGTGGAGTTGGAAGAGGCGGACCTCGACGAAGGCCTCGGCCAGCCGGCGCCGTAGGCGCGGGTCGTCGTAGCGGCCGGAGTCGATGGCGAGCCGGAACAGCTCCTCGAGCAACTGGGCGTGGATGACGAACTGGCGGGGGTTGGTGCCCCGCTCGTGGGTGAGGGTCGAGCTGGAGACCTGCCAGCCCTGGTTCTCGGGGCCGATCAGCTGGTCCTCCGGGACGAAGGCACCGTCGAAGAAGACCTCGTTGAACTCGGCCTCGCCGGTGATCTGCACCAGGGGACGGACCTCCACGCCCGCGGCGCGCATGTCGACGGCGAAGGCGGAGATCCCTCGGTTCTTGGGCGCATCGGGGTCGGTGCGGGCCAGGCAGAGGCCCCAGTCGGCGAACTGGGCGTAGCTGGTCCAGACCTTCTGGCCGGTGAGGGTCCAGCCTCCGTCCCCCCGCTCGGCCCGGGTGGCCACCGCGGCCAGGTCGGACCCGGCGCCGGGCTCGGAGAAGAGCTGGCACCAGAGCTCGTCGGCGGCCAGGATCCGCGGCAGCCAGCGGGCCTTCTGTTCGGGTGTGCCATGGGCCAGCAGGGTGGGCCCGACCAGGTTGACGCCGATCCGGCCCACGAGCTCGGGGGCCCGGGCCCGGGCCAGCTCCTCCTGGACGATGAAGTGGTGCAGGGCCCCGGCCCCCCGTCCGCCGTACTCCTCGGGCCAGGTGACCCCGATCCAGCGGCCTCCGGCCAGCTCGGCCTGCCAGCGGCGGAGGGCGACGACCTCGGCGGCCAGGTCCTCGGAGTGGGCCCGGAGCCCGGCATCCGGTGGGTGCTCGGCCAGCCACGCGCGCAGTTCGGCGCGAAAGGCCTCCTGCTCGCTGGTCGGTGTCAGGTCCACGAAGCTGCAATGGTACGCACGTGGATTTCGAGCTCTCGGACGATCAGGTCGCGCTGCGGGATGGCGCCCGCTCCTTGCTCGACGGGCGATCGTCGCCGACGCAGGTCCGGGCGGTGGTCGACGCCGGCGGGGGGATCGACGACGGGCTCTGGTCGGCCATGGTCGAGCAGGGCTGGACGGCCCTCGCGGTGCCCGAGGACCGAGGCGGTCTGGGCCTGGGCATCGTCGAGTTGGCGCTGCTGTTGGAGGCGGTCGGCGGCCACGTCGCCCCCGCCCCGGTCCTCCAGCAGGCCCTGGCTCTGGACGCGCTCGTGATGGGCGACGGGCCGACCGAGCTGATCGACGCTCTGACGACGGGCGAGGCCGTCGGCACGGTCGCGTTCAAGCCCGTGACGGTCGAGGGGACCACGGTGACCGGCCGTCCCGAGCCGGTGATCCACGCACCCGCGGCCCGCATGCTGATCGTGCGGACCGAGGACGAGCTCTTCGTCGTCGACGGCATCGAGTCGTCGCCCGAGCCGGCGATGGACCGGACCCGGGCGCTGGGTTGGGTCGACCTGGACGGTGCGCCCGCCGTCCGCCTCGGCGGACCCGAAGCCGTCGAGCGCTTCATCGACCTCGGCGCCGTGGGCCACTCGGCCGAGCTGCTCGGGGCCTCGGCCCGGGTCCTGGACCTGTCGGTCGAGTACGCCAAGGAGCGGGTGCAGTTCGGCCGCCCCATCGGCTCGTTCCAGGCGGTCAAGCACCGCTGCGCCGACATGTTGGTCGACGTCGAGGGGATGCGCTCGGCCCTCTACCACGCCGCCTGGGCCCTGGGCGCGGGTGACCCCGACCGCTCGGTCGCCGCGTCGACGGCCAAGACCTGGTGTTCGGACGCCTCCCGCCGGGTGATGGCCTCCGGCCTCCAGGTCCACGGCGGCATCGGCTTCACCTGGGAGCACGATCTGCACCTCTTCGTCAAGCGGGCCCAACTCGACGGCATCAGCTTCGGCGACGCCACCTGGCACTGCGACCGCCTCGGCGGGCTCCTCCGCACGAAGATCGAAGCCGGCCAGCCGCTCCTGTGAGCCGGGCCCGGCCGGTGAGTCGGGCTCGACGACCCGTCAGGTGACGGAGGCGCGGACGGCCTCGCGGTCGGGTTTGCCGGCGGGGAGGGTGGGGATGGCGTCGACGACGACCACGCGTTCGGGCCAGGTGAACCTGGTGGCGCCCTGTTCGGCGAACCAGCGTCGGCACTCGGCCAGGTCGAAGGTCTCGGAGCCCTCGACGACGGCCACCACCCGTTCGCCGAGGCGATCGTCGGGCTCGCCGACGACGACGGCGTGACGGACCGAAGGGTGGGCCTCGAGGATCGACTCGACGGCCGCGACGGACACGTTCTCGCCGCCGCGGATGATGAGGTCCTTGAGCCGGCCGGTGATCGTGATCCAGCCGTCGGCGTCGATGGTGGCCCGGTCGCCGGTGTGGAACCAGCCGTCGGTGACGGCTTCCGCCGTGGCCTCGCGGTCGTCGTAGCCGACGAAGAGCTCGGGGCCGCTGACCAGCAACTCGTCGTCGTCGCCGAGGCGGACCCGGACGACCCCGGCGGGCCGGCCGTCGGTGTCCCGGGCCCGCTGGGGTGGGTCTCCCTGGTGGGTGGTGGCGACCGTCGGCGCCTCGGTCGAGCCATAGGCCCGCTTCACCACCGCGCCCAGGCGTTCGGTGGCCTCGTCGATGAAGGCGGGCGTCACCCCCGCGCCGCCGGACGAGATCAGCCGCAGTGACGCCACCCGCTCGGGAGCGAACCCGGCCGCGGCCATGAGGCCGATGAAGAACGTCGGCGGTCCGACCATGTAGGTGACGCCCTCCGCCTCGATCAGGTCCAGGGCCCGCTCCGGGTCCCACCTGGCCATGAGCACCGATCGCATGCCGGCGACCGGAGCGACGAGGACGGCGTTGAGCAGGCCGCTGATGTGGGCCAGGGGGGCGGGCATGAGCACGACGTCCTGCGAGGTCAGGCCGTGGACCTCGACCATCGTCCGGGCCTTGTAGGCGAGGGCCCGCTGGGCGTGCAGCACGCCTTTCGGCTTCCCCGACGAGCCCGCGGTCCAGAGCACGCAGGCCACGTCGCCTGCTCGGCCCGTCGCCGCCGCGGGTGGGCCCTCGGGCAGGTCGTCGCCGGGGGCGAAGAACACGTTCGGCTCGAGCCGGGCCAGCAGGCGGGCCACCTCGGCGTCGCCGGCCTGGTGGTGGATCGGGGCGGCCACCGCGCCCAGCCGCCAGCAGGCCCGGTAGAGCGTGACCACGTCCGGCCCGTTGGGGCGCTGCCAGGACACGACGTCGCCGCGGCGCACGCCCGTGCCGTGCAGGCCCCCGGCCAGCGCGGCGACGCCTGCGGCGGGTCCGAGCACGTCGTCCAGCGGTGGTTGGTCCCAGGGCCCCCCGGGCTGGGTCCACTGCTCGGTGTCCGGGTGGACCAGGGTCGGCCGCAGCGTCATGTCTCCGGTCCCGCGCCGCGTGGGCCGCGGTCCTGGCCCCGGACTCGGTTGTCAGCGCCACCGGATCCGGTGCCGGAACGAGGGCCGGTCATGTCCACGGGAGGAAGGATCGCGTACGCCAGTAGTCCTTGGGGTCCTCGACGAAGTTCTCGAAGACCTTGGTCATGCGACCGGTCCAGCCGTCGGTGACCCCCACCGACCGCAGGTTGGACTTGAGCTGATCGGGAGTCGCCGCCCCGCTGAGCACGGTGTGGCTCCAGGGCTGGGCCGAGGCGGCCGACAACGCGGCGGCGTCGAGGCCCACGCCCAGCATGTCGGCGGCATCGCCGAGGGCCTCGACCAGCTCCTCGTCGCCCTGGAGCCGGTTGCGCTCGGTCAGACGGCCGTTGGCCAGGGCCTCCTTCACGATCACGCCGATGCCCTCGTGGTCGGCTTCGGCCAGGGCATCCGCGGCCGAGGTCTCCAGCAGGTTCCAGGTGGCCTGCACGGTCTCGAAGAGGAACCGGCCGTCGTACTCGACCTCCATCGACCGCCGGATCAGGTCCCGCTGGGCCGTACCGCTGAAGGTGATCCCGATGACCACACCCTCCTCGCGGATGGCGGCCAGCGCATCGTGGACCTGACGGTCGTCGAGCACCCCGCTGTCCCAGGTCGCGGAGTGGATCTGGTAGAGCGCCAGGCGGTCGCCGAGCAGGCGCCGACTCTGTTCCCACTGGTGGCGCAGGTGGCCGACGGAGTGCTCCTTGGTCTCGTGGGGTCCGGGCGGGTCGACCTGCCAGTCGGCGGTGTACTCGTAGCCCCACTTCGAGCTGACGGCCAGGTCCTCGCGCCCCAGCTCGCGGGCTTCCATCCAACGGGCCACGAACTCCTCGGCCCGGCCGTAGGACCGGGCGGTGTCCACGTGGCGCACGCCGTGTTCCCAGGCGGTGTCGAGCACGTCGACGGCCTGGGCCTGCACGGCCGCCACCGAGCGGTCGGCGCCGAGGTCCTCGCCGTGGCCGAGGTTGATGTAGGCGGGTCGCCCGATCGCCGCGGTGCCCAGCCCGATGGGGGTCACCCGGAGGCCGGAACGCCCCAGGTCCACCAGGGCCATCCCGTCGGGTCGCTCGTCGCGGAGGGCGTCGACCTGCCGGACCGGGTCCCAGCCCTCCGGCTGTGGTCGGGTCGACTGCCAGGCCATGCCGCCCGTGATCCACGCCAGGCGCAGGGCCTCGTGCAGGACCTCCCGGGCCTCGGCCGTGCCGTCGGCCCGGTCGTCGACCCCGAACCGCGTCCCGCACGAGGGGCAGGTCTCCTCGGATCCACCGGCCTCGGACCAGGGTGGTTCGATCAGCTCGGGGAAACCGCAGACGGGGCACGTGGACACGCTGCCGACGTTAGGCCCGGGCTCAGGGGACGCGGTCGGGCGGGAAGCCGCCCGTGGCCACCGGGCCCCGTCCGTCCCGGTGGACCTCGGTGTCGGTGGCGATGCTGGGGCTCATGGGCTGATCCTCACGGTCAGCGGAAGTCGAACGCGACCTTGAGGGCGCCCGAGGACCCCTGGTCGGCGCAGGCTGCCAGGGCGTCGCGCCACTGCTCGAGGCGGAACGTGTGGGTCAGCATCCCGGTCAGGTCGATGCGGCCGGCCTTCACCAGGTCCAGGTAGTGGGCGATGCCGTGCTGGCGTACTCCGTCGACCTCCTCCACGCCGAAGGCGTTGGAGCCGACCAGGCGCAGTTCCTTGAAGTACCACGGGGTCCATTCGAAGCGGCCGGGGGAGCAGACGCCCATCTGCACCAGCGTGCCCCGCTCCCGCAGGACCCGGATCGCGACCTCGACGGTCTCCGGTGCGCCGACCGTGTCGTAGACCACGTCGATCCCGCCCGGATGGCAGGTCGCCAGCCCGTCCCATGGTTCCCGGAGCACGCCGCCGGACCAATCGGCCAACGCCTGCACCAGGTCGGGTCGCGGCTCGGGGGCGAACACGGTGAGACCTCGCTGCTCGGCCAGGGCCACCTGCTGGGGGAACCGGGCCACGACGCCCACCTCGACCGACGGGTGGAGCGCGGCCAGGATCGCCCCCGCGGTCGTCCCCAGCGCCCCGGCGCCGTAGACGAGGGCCCGGCCGCCTTCGGGGGGTGGGTTGCGGGTGACGGCGTGAAGGGACACGGCGAAGGGGTCGGCCAGCACGGCGACCTCGTCACTCACCTCGTCGGGGACGGGGATGGCCATCAGGCGATGGGCCGGGAGGAACTCGGCGAAGCCTCCGGAGGCGTCCGAGGAGTTCCCCGTGTGGATACCGGGGGTGAGGCGCCCGTCGTTGAAGCTCCAGCAGAGGTTGTAGTCCCCGTCCGCACAGGCCGGGCAGACCGGGTCGATGCCCCGCGGCGCACACGACAGCCACGGGTTGAGCACCACCCGTTGGCCCGGCTCGAGGCCGGCTTCGGGGCCGGCCTGGTCGACGGTGGCCACGACCTCGTGGCCCATCACCTGGGGGAACGAGATGAAGGCGCTCATCGGGTTGTCGCCCGCGTCACCGTCGAAGTCCAGCAACGCCTGCTTGGCGTCGGATCCGCAGATGCCGGTCATCCTGGTTCGCAGCACCGTCCAGTCGGGTCCGAACAGCGGGGGCGGGTCGACCTCCTGGAGGGCCATGGGGGTCGTGGCCAGGTGCTGCAGGAGCCGAGGGGCATCCGGGGGTGGCGGATCGACGGCCTCGGGCGTGACGCCGAAGACCAGGGCCTTCACGGTCCGGGGTCGGCGGCGGCGTCGCGCGTCGCCTCGGCCGACCCGGACAGGAACGCGTCGATGTCACCGGTCTTGAACTCGACGACGGCCTTGAGGTCCGGGAGGTAGTGCTCGAAGCCCTCCCCCTCGATGGCGGCCACGATGCCCTCGGCCACCACCGACGGCGGCTCCAACGGTCCGTCGTAGAGGGCCGGCTCGTTGTCGGGCTGGTCCCAGATCTCGGTGTCGATCGGCCCGGGCTGGATGAGTCGGACCTCGATCGGGGTGTCCCAGAGGTCGAGCGCCAGTGCCTCGCTCCATCCACAGAGCCCGAACTTCGAGGCGCAGTAAGCCGTCTCGTGGGTGATGCCGAGGCGCCCGCCCATCGACGAGACGTTGACGATCGAGCCCCGCTGCCGCTCCAGCATCCCGGGCAACAGGGCCAGGGTCATGCGCACGGGCGACTCGAGGTTCACGCGCATCGTCTCCTGGAACTCCGCCACCGAGAGGTAGGTGACCTTCCGGCGCTTCGGGATGGCGGCGTTGTTGATCAGCACGTCGACGGCGCCGAAGGCCCCCTCGACCTCCAGCGCGCACTCCTCGGCCGCGGCCGGGTCATCGAGGTCACACACCCAGATCTGTGACGCCGGCGACCACGGCTGGCACAGCTCGAGGACCCTCAGCAGCCGGTCCTCCCGCCGGGCCACGAGGGCCACCCTCGCTCCCGCCTCGGCCAACTGCGGCGCCAGCGCGGCCCCGATGCCCGACGAGGCGCCCGTGAGCAGGACCGAGGCCCCGTCGAGGTCCATCACCGGGCCTCGTGCCGACTCGTCCAGTACTCGGCCGAACCGCCCAGGAACTCCTGGAGGTTCGTGGCCTTCCCGGTGGCGAAGTCCTCGAAGTAGGCGGGAACGTAGACCTCGAAGGTCCCCGACCCCAGCTGCGCGAGCACGGCGTCGACCACGATGCTGGGGTCCTCGGGGGCGATGTCGGCGGTGAGCGGGTCGTTGCCCGGCAGGGTGAACAATTCCGTGTCGATGACCCCGGGGTTGACGACGTGGACCGAAACCGGGCTGTCCCACGACTCGACCGCCAGGCACTCGCTGAACGCGGTGACCGCCGCCTTCGACGCGGCATAGGCGGCCTCACCAGCCGGGCTGAGGCGGGCGGCGACCGAGGAGATGTTGACGATGTGGGCTTCGGTGCCGCGAGCCTGCATGCGGGGGAGCAGCGCCATGATCAGCCGCACCGGTGACGAGTAGTTGAGGGCCATCACCTCGTCGATCTCGGTGATGGTCAGATCGGCCACCGTTCGCCGCTTGGGCATGCCCGCGTTGTTGACCAGCAGGTCGATGCCACCCAACTCGTCGTCGGCCCGGGTGGCGAAGGCCGCCACGCCGTCGAGGTCGGCCAGGTCGACGACCCACGATCGGCAGTCGGGCTGGTGGGCCTGGCAGCGGGCCAGGACCTCGGCCAGGCGGTCCTCCCGTCGGGCACAGAGACCCACGACCGCTCCCGCCTCGGCCAGCCCCTCGGCCAGCGCGGCCCCGATGCCGGCCGAGGCACCGGTCACCAGGGCGGTGGTTCCCGCCAACGACGTCTCGTCCCCCATGCTCAGCGAAGACTAGGTCCACCGCCGGCGGCCTGCGGTCGGTCCCCGCCCTCAGGCCAGGTCGGCGAAACGAGCGATCAGGCCGTCGACCTCCTCGGCGCAGGCCAGGTAGTCCGCCAGCTCACCTCCGGCGGGGTCGGCGACCTCCTCCCACGGTTCGAGGTCGACGGTGGCGGGCGCCAGGAGCTTCAGTCGCGAGGGGAGGGGCTCGCCGGGAGGGGCCAGGTCCCGGACGAGACGGTGCAGTGTGATCGTGCGGTCGGCCGCCTCGGGGTGCGTGCGCCGGACCCATTCGACGTGCTCGTGGGCCATGGCCACCACGATGTCGGTCTCCCGCAGGTCGTGGGGCCGGAGCTGGGCGCTGCGGTGGCTGCGGGCGTCGTAGCCCAGGGAGTCCAGCGCCTCCCGGGTGCGACGGCTGACCGGGTGGCCGTCGACCACGTGGGTCCCGGCGGTGATGACCGTGGCCTCGGGCCGCCGGGCGGCGAACATCGCCCCGCCCATGACCGACCGCGCCGCGTTCCCCGTGCACAGGAAGATCAACTGCAGTGACATGCGCGTTCCTTCGCTCCGCTCGGCGCTGTTCCGCGCGCCCGGCGCCGCGTTTCTACCGGCTGGACCGGCGGGCGCCACGAACGCCGTGGGCGCGGGTCGCGGGCTCCGTGTCGGGTGGGGCGAGCTCGACGCCCTCGAATCGGAATGCCGTCGCGACGGTCGGGCGACGGCGTGACGCGGCTGGGCGGCTCCAGCCGGCTCGGTGATCCGGTCGGCGTCCGCGGTCGCGATGCGCCCACGTACTCTCGTCGTCGTGGGGGCATTGACCGGGTTGACCGTCGTCGAGATGGGAGGCGGGATCCCGGCGGCCTACGCCGCCAAGCTGCTGGCCGACCTCGGCGCGAGCGTCGGCAAGGCGGCCCCGGGACGAGGCGACGGGCTCGGCGCCTACCTCGACGCGGGCAAGGTGCTCCTCGATGCCCCGGTCGATGCGGCGGTCCTGATCGAGGACCTCGGTCCCGGCGGTCTGGAGGCGTCGGGGGTGCAACCGACCGGTGCGGTCGTGCGCATCTCCCCGTTCGGACAGACCGGCCCACGCGCCGACCAGCCGGCCACGGACCTCACCGTGCAGGCCGCCGGCGGATGGGTGTCCAACCACGGGATCCCCGGGCTCGATCCGGTGCGGGTCGGCGGCCGGGCACCCGCCTACGTGGCGGGGGGCTTCGCCGCGGCGGCCGCGCTGACCGCGCACCGCACGGCGCGGGCCATGGGGGAGTCGGTGGTGGTCGACCTCTCGGTCCAGGCCTGCCTGGTGGGGACCCTGCCGTACCCGATGCTCTTCCAGCGCACGCTGGACCAGATGGGCCAGACCCTCGGCGAGCGGCGCTTCGTCGTCCCGGGCATCGTCGCCTGCGCCGACGGTCATGTGGGGATCAACTGCCTCACCGGCCAGCACTGGGTCGACCTGTGCGCCCTGCTCGGCCTGCCCCAGTGGGAGGGCCGCCAGCGGGAGGTCGTGGAGGACGTCGCCTACGCCGAGTTCCTGGCCGCGGCCCGGGGGTGGCTGCGGGACCGGGCGGCCGAGGAGATCGTCACCGTCTGCCAGGCCCTGCGCATCCCCGCCGCCCCCATCGGTGACGGGGCGAACCTGCCCACGCTCTCCCAGTTCGCCGAACGCGACTTCTATGCCCGCCTGCCCGGGACGGAGGTCCTGGCCCCTGTCGCCCCGTACCGCCTGTCGGCCACCCCGGCCCGGCCCGGCCCACCCCCCACCCCCGGTGCGCTCCCGGCGCCGTCGTCGACGGCTCGGGGACCGGTCGAGAGGCCCTTCGCCGGGCTGAAGGTCGTCGACCTGAGCATCTTCTGGTCGGCGCCCTACCTCTCGATGTACCTGGGCTCGCTGGGGGCGGACGTGGTGAAGGTCGAATCCGTGCAACGCCCCGACGGCTTCCGCTACTCGGCCAGCTTCCCCGAGCTGGGTGCCGACTGGTACGAGCGGTCGCTGGTCTGGCAGGCGACCAACCTCTCGAAGAAGGACGTGACCCTCGACCTGACCCGGCCCGAGGGTCAGGCGCTCCTCTGGAAGCTCCTCGCCGGGGCCGATGTGCTCATCGAGAACTTCTCGCCGAGGGTCGTGGAGTCCTTCGGCCTCAGCGAGGCCGCCGTCCTCGGGCGTCACCCCGGTCTGATCTACCTCCGGATGCCCGGCTTCGGCCTCGAGGGCCCCTGGCGGGACCACGTGGGCTGGGCGATGGTCTACGAGCAGGCCTGTGGCCTGGCTCAGGTCACCGGGCCCGCTGACGGGCCGCCGCTGAACCCCGGCGGCTTCGCCGACCCTGTGGTGGGGATGCACGCGGCCGTCGCGCTGCAGGCCGCGCTCGACCATCGGGGCCGGACGGGGGAAGGGCAGCTGGTCGAGGTGGCCCAGGTGGAGGTCATGGCCGCCGTCACCGCGGAGCAGGTCATCCTCGCCACCGCTACCGGCTCACCCCCGGGACGGACGGGCAACCAGTCCGACGAGGTGGTGTTCGAGGGCGTCTACGCGGCCGAGGACGGCTGGGTCGCGATCTCGGCGCGCGACGCCGTGGACCAGGCCGCACTCGGTCGCCTCGCCGGATCCGCCGACGGGGCGATGCTCGCGGCCTGGATCGCGGCGCGGTCGGCGGTCGAGGCCGCCGACGCCGTGCTGGCCGCGGGCGTCCCGGCCTCGGTCGTGCTCACGGTGGCCGGGATGCCCACCGAGCCGCAGCTGGTGAGCCGCGGCTACTACCAGACGCTCACCCACTCCCTGGTGGGCGAGGTGTCCTACCCCGGTTGGCCGATGTCGTTCTCCGCCGGCGTCCCCGAGCACCACCGGTGGGCCGCTCCCACCCTCGGCCGTGACAACGACGAGGTCCTCGGCGGCCGCCTCGGTCTCTCCGCCGACGAGCTCGCCGCGCTCCGCGCCGAGAGGGTCATCGGCGAGTCCCTCGGATGATCCGGTCGTCCGCGGCGGGCAGGAGCGGCGACCGGTCTCGGGTCGAGCTCGAGGCAACGGTCCGGGGGCTGCTGGGCGATCTGTGGGACGACGATGTGGCCGGGGCGGTCGAGCAGCACCCGGAGGCGTCGGCCTCCCTGATCGAGCTGCTGACCGATGCCTCCGCTTCGACCGAGGACGGCCTGGTCGCCGAGTCCGAGTCGTACGCCGTGCTCCAGGCCGGGTCCGAGTTCACCGCCTGGATCACCGAGCGGGGCCCGGCGGTACCGGCGCCCTCGGCCGAACCGGTCCGACTCGAACGGTCGGGTGACCATCTCACGATCACGCTGCAACGTCCCGAGTGCCACAACGCCGTCGATGTGTCGATGCGGGACGCTCTGGTGGACGCCTTCGCGCTCGTCGCCGCCGATCTCGCTCTGACGGTCACGCTCGAGGGCGACGGGTCCTCGTTCTGCAGCGGCGGCGATCTCCGGGAGTTCGGCACCTTCCCCGACCCGGCGACGGCCCACGCCATCCGTCTCGAGCGGCTCCCGGCCCGCTCACTGGCTCTGGTGGCCGACCGGGTCACCGCCCGGGTCCATGGCCACTGCATCGGTGCCGGTGTCGAGCTGGCGGCCTTCTGCTCTCGGGTCGTCGCGGCGATGGACACGACCTTCCGGCTCCCCGAGGTGGCGATGGGGTTGGTCCCCGGCCAGGGTGGCACCGTCAGCCTCCCGCGGCGCATCGGCGCCCGACGCACCGCGTGGCTCGCGCTGGCCGGCCGGCCGATCGACGCCGAGACCGCGCTGGAGTGGGGTCTGGTCGACGAGATCACCTCAGGCCCCCGTCGGAGCTGATCACGGTTGCCCGCACGATCCGGGTCCCCACCTCCCGCGGCTGCCCTCAGATCATTGGAGGCAATAAGGGGCGGAAGCCACCCCCTATTGCCTCCAATGGGCTCGCGGGGGCCGGATCATCCGAGAGAACAGGGGTCGATGCCCTTCACGTCCAGCACCCGCACGACAGACGTGGCGATCTGGTCGGCGTCCAGGTTGCCCGCCGCGAGGCCCCGCTCCAGTCGCCTGAGCACTGCGTCCGGGTCCGGCAGGCTGGCGAACAGGGCCACGTCGGCGCCGGCCCGGAGGGCCTCGAATGCCACCGCCTCGGGTGGGCCCTGGCCGGTGACACCGCCCATCGACAGCGAGTCGGTGACGATGAGCCCGTCGAAGCCGTACTCCACGCGGAGCAGGTCGCCGATGATCCCGCTGGACAGGCTGGAGGGGCCGAAGAACGTCACGTCGGGCACGACCATGTGGCCCACCATCACCGCTACGTCGTCCTCCAGGAGGGTGTCGTAGGGGATCAGGTCCCGCTCCCGCAGCCGCGGCAACGGGGGGACGTTGACCACGCCGTCGTGGCTGTCGCCCGTCGCCGACCCGTGACCCGGGAAGTGCTTCAGCGTCGGCAGGATCCCCGCGGCGACGAAGGCATCCACATACGCCTGGCCGTACCGGGTCACCACGGCCGGGTCGGCGCTGAAGGTCCGGTCGTCACCCAGCGGATCGGTGCCGTCGGCGGCGAGGACGTCCACGACCGGGGCGAAGACCACGTCGATGCCGAGGGTGGCCATCGACCGCGCGTGGGTCAGGACCTGCGCCCGGGCCCCGGCGGGGTCGGTCGTGGCGACCATGCGCTCAGCGGAGGGGAACGGGCCCAACACGTTCCGCAGGTCCTGGACGGCACCGCCCTCCTCGTCCACGGCCACGAGCGGGGGTATGGCCGAGGCGTCCTTGAGGGCCTGGATGCGCTCGGCCGGTCGTTCGCCGCCGAAGCTCTGGAGCAGGACGGTCCCGATGCCGAGCTCCGCTATGCGGGCGGCCTCGAGGTCGGCGGCCTGGCCGTTGACGGACACGGCGAGCAGTTGCCCCAGTTGTTGGCGAGGGGGCAGGGCCCGGGCGCAGGCGATGCGGGGATCCTCCGCCCCACCCGCGACGGGCGCGGCGACCCGGCCCGGGGGTGCGGTGGTCGTGACCGGGACGGGGTCCTCGGTGTCTCCGGTCAGTCCGTCCCAGGAGGCGACGAGGCCGACGACGAGCACGAAGGCGACCAGCAGTCCCAGACGTCGCAGCCACCGCATCCCTCCAGCCTGCCTTCTGGCGCCCTGTTTCGGGCTCATGGCCCCGAGACCGGGCGCCAGAACGGGGCCGTGACCTCGCCCTCCACGCCGGGGAAGCGCAGCGGGCCGAAGACGACCTCCACGGCCTGGTTCATCCTCAGATCGGGCGCCGTCGGGTCGACATCGAGCAGGCGAGTGGCCAGACGGACGGCGGGGTCCTCGTCGACGGCGACGAGTGCGGTGACGTACGGCGGGTCGTACTGGGGCAGGAACTGCTGGTGGACCACGGCCCAGGAGAACAGCGTCCCCCGACCGGACAGATCGACCCAGGTCTGCGCCTCGCCGCCACAGCGGCGGCAGGTGTCCGCCGGATACCAGACGAGACGGCCGCAGGCATCGCAGCGGGGCAGGACCAGTCGGCCGTCGGTCGCGGCGGCCCAGAAGGGCGCCACGGGTGCCCACGTCGTGTCCGGAAGAGGGAACGACGGAGCGGTCACGAGCGGCTCCGGGCCAGGACGAGGGTGGCGGCCTCTGGTCCGGTGTACCCGCCGTAGATCCCGATCTCGGCGCCGTCGACCTGGTTGGCCGCCTCGCCCCGGAGCTGGCGCACCACCTCGACGACGTGGGCGATGCCGAGCACGTAGGCATGGGAGAGCATCCCGCCGTGGGGGTTGTAGGGCAGGGCACCCCCGTCGACCCGGAGCTCGCCGGCTTCGGCGAAGGCGCCCCCGTCGCCCTTGGGGCAGAAACCCAGGTCCTCGATCTGCATCAGGCTCACGATCGTGAACGGGTCATAGGCCGTGGCCACGTCGACATCGCCGGGCCCGATGCCGGCCATGGCGAAGGCCGCGGGACCGGCGAACACCTGCGGCGTGGCGGTGAAGTCCCCCTGCTGGGCCCAGTGGGTCCCGGTGTGGGACCGCCCGAGGCCGACCCCGGCCACCTCCACCGCAGGGCGGTCCAGGTCCCGGGCCCGTTCCACGGTGGTCATCAGGTAGGCGGCGCCGCCGTCGGAGATGAGGCAGCAGTCCTCCTTGCGGAACGGCTCGGCCAGGTAGGGCGACGCCAGGTAGTCCTGGAGGCTGAGGGGCCGGCCGTGCATGACGGCACCGGGTGTGGCGTTGGCGTGTTCCCGGCAGGTCACGGCGATCGCCCCCAGCTGGGCCTCGGTCGTCCCGTAGCGGTGCATGTGCCGCCGGGCGATGGTGGCGAAGTAGACGGGCTGGGGGAACCAGCCGAAGGGGACCTCGAGGTTCCCCTTGAACCGCTCCTCGGCGTGCACCTGGCCCGGACCGCCCGTCATCGAGCCCCGCTGGGTGGCCCAGGCCACGGCGAACGAGTTCACGATCACCGAGGCCTCGCCCCGGCCCAGGGCGTCGGCGGCGGCAACCGGTGCCGTCGCGGCCCAGCGCATGCCTCCGCCGGCGTCGGACTGCCACAGGTCATGGCTGGTGCCGAAGTGGGCGTGGAACCCAGCGGCGTCGAGCTGATCGGGGACGCCCGGTCCGAGCATCACGCCGTCGACGTCCTCGGGTCCGAGGCCCGCGTCGTCGAGCGCGGCCTCGACCGCGGCGGCCGCGATCTCGGTGGGCGTGCGACCGGAGGCCCGACTGTGCTCGGACTCGCCGACGCCGACGATGGCCACCTGGCCGGCGACGTCCTCGAGGGGGACGTTGGTTCCCCAGTCGTCGGATGCGCTCACGTGTGCAGGGGCCGTTCGCCGATCACGTCGCCGTTTCGTAGTCGCGTGAGGTCCTCGGGATCCAACCCCAGTTCGCCGCCGAGGACCTCGTCGTTGTGCTCGCCGATCAGCGGGGCGGGCCGACGGTGCCAGGGCCTGGTTCCCCGGGAGGCGAAACGGTAGGGGAGCGACGGCACGCGGTGACGGCCGATGACGGCACGGTCGATCGACTCGAAGAAGCCCCGAGCGACGAGCTGGGGATTCCGATCGACCGCACCGGGGGAGACCACCTCCGCGGCCGGCACACCGGCCTCGGCGAGGGTGGCGACGGCATCCTCGACCCGCTGCCCGGCGGCCCACCCGACCAGGACCTCGTCCAGTCGGTCCGCGGCCGCTCGGCGGCCGCGGTGGTCGGCCAGATGGGGGTCCTCGGCGAGGTCGGCCCGGTTCAGCACCCCGCACAGCGAGACCCACTGGTCGCCGGTGGTCACGGCGACGGCCAGCCAACGCTCGGCTTCGACGCAGGGGTAGACGCCCTGGGGCGCCGCGACCGGCCCGCGGTTGCCTTCCCGGCCCTGGACCACCCCGTAGGCCTGGGCCTCGACGATCGGCCCCGTCGCCGTGGCCAGCGCGGCTTCGACCATCGGTACCTCCAGGAGGGCTCCCACGCCGGTGTGGTCCCGCTCCTCGAGCGCGACGAGCAGGGCGAAGGCGGCGTGCTGGCCGGCCAGGGGGTCACAGGGGCCTCGGGGGACGATCGGGGGCAGGTCCTCCCAGCCGGTGATCCAGGCCAGGCCGGTGAGCTGCTCCATCGTCGGGGCGTACCCGGTGCGGTCCCGCCACGGCCCGTCGAGGCCGAACCCGGGCATGCGCACCATCACGGCCGCCGGGTTGGCCTCCTGGATGACGGGCCAGCCGAGGTCGAACTGCTCCATGACCCGAGGCGAGAAGTTCTCCAGCACGGCGTCGGCGTCGGCCACGAGCGCCAGAAGGAGGTCCCGGCCCTCGGATGCACCGAGGTCGAGCGTGACGCCGCGCTTGCCGGCGTTGGTGCCGCAGAACACCGGCGCCCATTCCCACCACTGGTCGTCTTCCGGTGGGCGCGTGCTGGTGAACCGCATGCCGTCGGGCCGCTGGACCGCCTCGACCTTGACCACGTCCGCCCCCAGCGCGGCGAGGGTCACGCTCGCCGAGGGCCCGGCCCAGAAGCAGGTGAGGTCGATGACCCGCACACCGGCGAGGGGGAGGCCCGATGCCCCGCCGGTCGGGGCCGGTCGGGGCTCCCAGTCGACGGTGCCCGTGTGTTCGCCCCGGGCCGGCGCCGGGCGGAACGACGGGCCGGGGCGGTCCCCGAGCCGGTAGGGGACGCGAGGCTGGCGGCCGTGGGGGCCCTCGACGAACACCCCACGGGCCGTGAACTGCTCGTGGTCGACCACGGTGGCCCCGTCACCGATGGGGGCGACGGGCACCCGGAGCTCGGAGGCCCGCCGGATGATCTCCTCGGTCGGGTGCCGGGTGGTCCAGGCCCGCACCGCGGCTTCGAACTCCTCGGCCCGTCGGGTGCGGACGTTGATGTCCACGAGCGCCTCATCGGCGAGGAGGTCGCCCCGTTCGATGAGGACGAGGAAGTCCTTGAACTGCTGGTTGGCGATGGTGGCGAATCCCACCCAGCCGTCGGCCGTCGGCTCGACCGACGGGTGGTCGATGTGGCGGAACGAAGGTTCCACGGGCGCCTCCACGCCGTAGAGCTCGGCAAAGAGCGGCCCGTAGGTGTTCATGCCGAGGGTCATGGCCTCCAGCACCGACAGGTCGACGAGCTCGCCGGCTCCCGTCGAGCGGCCTCCCCGCCAGGCGGCGACGGCGGCGATCGCGGCATGCACCCCGGCCAGGTACTCGCCGAAGCGGCCCCCGACGGCGAGCGGCGGACGGTCCCGTCGCCCCCGGGAGCCCGTGGAGCCACAGGCCGCTTGGAGGGTGAACTCGGTCGCCGGCCGGTTGGCCGACGGTCCGCTGAGGCCGAAAGGCGTGATCGAGACCACGACGAGGTGGGGGTGGTCCCGCCGGAGGCCACCGACGTCGAGGTCGTGCCCACCGACCACGACGTCGGCGCCGGCAGCGAGGTGCTCCACCGGGCCGACCACCGATCGCTTGGACGTGTTCAGGAACCGGAAGAGCGCCGAGTCCTCGCCTTCGGGCAGATCGACCTCGGCGGCGGTCCACCGGCGCAACGGATCGCCTGCGGGGGTCTCGACCTTGACCACGTCGGCCCCGGCGTCGGCCAGCAGCTTCGTGGCGTACGGCCCCGCCACCTCGGTCGACGCGTCGAGCACCCGTAGGCCGTCCAGCACCCCGACAGCATGGCCGACCGGCCCCACCCGACGGTTCCGGCGCCGAGGTGGGCGCGTGAGGACCCGCCTCTCGTCACCAGAACGGCTGGTCAGCGGTCGGTGAGGGCCCCGGTGAGGCGGTCGCGGTAGCGGCCGAGGACCGAGGACCAGGCATCGAGGGCGTCCCGGGACTCGTCGTCGTCGACCACGAACTGGTGGACGTCGACCCGGCTGCCAGTGGCGGTGGGCAGGACGCGGAGGTACGCGGTGCGGAGGTCGGCGGGCACCGGGACCTCTTGGGCGTCGAAGTCCCAGCGCATGGCCAGCAGGGTCGGCGGGGCCACGACGTCGTAGATGCCCCGCACCCGTATCCCGCGGTCGGTCTCACAGGCGAACCGTCCGTCGATGATGCTGACGGGCACCCCGAGCCATCGGGAGTAGAGATCGGGGTCGACGAACCCCGCGAACGCCTCCTCCGGGGGATGGTCGACGTCGACGCCGAGGGCGACCACGCCGGTCTCGGCGGTGACCAGCCGGTCCCGGCCAGGGCGATCCGGCGGCGCCCACCGACCGGTGTGGCTGAGGAGGGCCTCGAAGCCCCGGAACGCGTCCTGGCGGGCCCGGTAGCGGCGGAAGTTCCCCTCGGCCCTCACCGTCACCAGGCCCGCTCCCCGCAGCACGGAGAGGTGCTGGGAGATGGTGGGGGCGGTGACGGCGAACGCCGCGGCGATGTCGCCGGCGGCCATCTCACGATCCCAGACCATCCAGAGGATCTCGCGCCGCACGGGCGACGACAGTGCGTCCAGCAGTCGCTGGGGCTCCTCGCTCACCACGTCACCCTAGCCGACTGGACGATCTATTTCGGCTGTGCTCTAATTTGGTGTCCACCGAAACATGAGCCAAGGAGAGCAGTCATGGCGAACTTCGTGCTGGCCTACCGGGGCGGGAGTGTGCCCGAGACCGAAGCCGAGCAGCAGGCGGTGATGGAGGCCTGGATGGGCTGGTTCGGCCGCCTCGGCGACGCCGTGGTCGACGGCGGAGCCCCCTTCGGCCCCTCGATGACCCGCAGCGCCGACGGGAGCCCGTCCGACGGCGCGCCCTCCGGACTCAGCGGGTACTCGATCCTGAGCGCCGGCAGCCTGGCGGAGGCCACCGAGCTGGCCGGCGGGTGCCCCGTGCTGACCAGCGGGGGCAGCGTCGACGTCTACGAGTCCATGCCCATGTGATCGCTCCCGTGTCGTCCGCGACACCGGGCGGTTCCCGGAACGGGTCTACCAGCTGGGGACGGCCATCTGGGGCAGGGTGCGGTCGTGGTCGCCGAAGAGCTCGTCCTTCTTGGCCGCCAGCTCCTCGGGCGTCCAGGGACCGTCCTTGTGCAGGTGGCCGGCGATGCTCCAGCCCTCCATGACCCACACGTCGCCGCCGATGACGACGAAGACCTGGCCGTTGACGTCGCCGGCGTCGTCGGAGGCCAACCAGGCCACGAGCGGGGAGATGTTCTCGGGCAGGAAGCGGTCGAACTCGGCCTCGCCCTCGGGAGCCTTGAAGAAGTCGATCGTTGTCGGTCATGGCCGTCCGGGCCCGGGGCGCGATGGCGTTGCCGGTCACGCCGTAGGCGGCCAACTCCCGGCCGAAGACGATGGCCAGCGTGGCGATGCCGGACTTGGCTGCGGCGTAGTTGGCCTGACCGGCGTTGCCGAAGAGCCCGGCCTCGCTCGAGGTGTTGATGATCCGCCGCGGGCCGTCGTGGCCCGCCTTGGACTGCGAGCGCCAGTAGGTGCCGGCGTGCCGGGACGGACAGAAGTGGCCCTTGAGGTGGACGTTGACGACGGCGTCCCACTCGTCCTCCTCCATGTTGAAGGACATCTTGTCCCGGAGGATCCCGGCGTTGTTGACCAGGATGTGGAGATCGCCATAGGTGTCGACGGCCTGGTCGACCATCTCCTTGGAGGCGTTCCAGTCCGCCACGCTCGTGCGGTTGGCCACGGCCTCGCCGCCGGCCGCGTTGATCTCGGACACGACGTCCTCGACACCGTCACCCAGGTCGTTGAGCACGAGGCGGGCGCCCTCGGCGGCGAAGAGCTTGGCGTGAGCAGCCCCCAGGCCCTGTCCGGCGCCGGTGATGATGGCGACCTTCCCGTCGAGCGTTCCCATGGCGTCGGTACTCCTGTTGTGCTGGTGTGGTCTACGTGCTGAGCGGCCGATGAGCTTACGGCGGGACCTGACGGGGCGTCAGATCGAGGCCGGGCCGAAGGTCAGGCGAGGAAGTCCGGCTCGATGCCGGCAACCGCGGCGATGGCCATGCCGACGACCAGCAACAGGCCCGCCCGGCGGGTGTGCAGGAACGTGATCGCCGCGTACCACAGCGGCCAGATCGGAAACCCCCTGGGGGCGCGGCCGGCTTGGGCTCCGACATCGGCCCCCAGGTCTTCACCAGGGTCGGGATCCCCACGGCGACAACGGCGACGGGCCACGGCAGGGCGCCGATGGCCACCCCGGTCGCGGCCGTCAGGTAGAAGCCGACCATCATCGCCCGGGTCGCCGCCAGCGCCCGGATGTCGCCGAGGATCACCGGAAGGGTGCGAATGCCCTCGCGCTCGTCCCAGGGGGCCTTGTCGACGTGCTTGCCCATGAGGACGGTGGTGCACAGCAGGCCGTAGGGGACCGACGCCGCGTAGACCTCCCACGGGATGGACCCGACCGCGGAGTAGTAGACGCCGCCGACCATGAGCGGGCCCCAGACCACGAAGACGTCGGGTTCGCCGAGGCCGCGCTTCTTCAGCCGCAGGGGCGGGGCGGTGTAGGCCGCGGACAGCAGGAAGCCGGCCAGCGCGAACACGATCACCGGCCAGCCGCGGGCCATGAAGAGCACGACGCCCACCCCGGCGTCGACGAGGTTCACGACCACCGCCGCGGTAGCCAGTCCCCGCTTGGTGATGTAGCCCTCGAGCACGGGGTGCGGCGAGTACATGGCCCGCGGGTAGTCGGCCTTGTCCAGCCCGGTCGTGCTGTCGAAGAGGTCGTTCATCAGGTTGTTCGCGGTGTGGGCCAGGACGATCCCCAGGAAGGCCAAGGCGAACCAACCGGCATGGAAGTCGTCCGCGTGCACCGCCAGCAGGCCGGCGACCAGCCCCGCGGTCACGGTCATGGGCAACACGGCCGCCCGGGTCAGGAACAGCCACTTGCTGACGACATCCATCTCGCCCGAGGCGGGCGGGTTGGTGGTGGTCAGCACCTCCTTCCAGCGGGAGAGGAGGCCCTGGTGCGTGCTCGGCTCGGTCGAGGTCACCACCGCGGACCCTACTGTGCCGCTCCGTGGGTCTCGGCGTACAGCCGGCGGGACTCGTCGATGGTGCTGAGCGCGGCGTCGCGGCCGTCCCAGCCGCGGACGTCGGCGTCCTTGTGGGGTTCCAGTGCCTTGTACACCTCGAAGAAGTGGTGGATCTCCTGGAGCAGGTGATCGGGTACGTCCGGCAGGTCGTTGTAGGCGTCCCAACGGGGATCGTCGGCGGGGACGCAGAGCACCTTGGCGTCGGGACCGGCTTCGTCCTTCATCCAGAAGACGCCGATCGGCCGGGCCCGGATGTGGCAACCCGGGAACGTGGACTCGTCGAGGAGGACCAGCACGTCCAGCGGGTCGCCGTCGCCGGCGAGGGTGTTGGGGATGAAGCCGTAGTCCGCCGGGTACTGGGTGGCGGTGAAGAGGTTCCGGTCCAGCCAGACCGCCCCGGAGTCGTGGTCGATCTCGTACTTGTTCCGGGACCCCTTGGGGATCTCGACGACGACTTCGATCCAGTTCCCCGACCGGCTGGCCATCTCAGCCCCGCCAGTTGGCGCAGTCGACGCCGTAGCCCTCGAAGAGCTGGATCACGATCTCGGGCATCATCGTCTGCGGTGGCCAGTGGTAGTCGTGGGCCCGCTGGGTGGCGGTGTAGGTGACGAACTTCTTGATCTGGTCGAGGTCGAGCAGCACGCCTCGGCGCGAGACCTGGCGCTCGTAGCGCTCGGCGTGGTCCGGCCCGAGGACGAAGTTCATGGCGTCACACATGGTGACCATGCTCACGTTGTTCCAGTCGTGCGGGCTGGCCGAGATGTGCATGAGGATCCCGTCGTGGGAGGTCGCGGTGATCTCGAAGTCCTTCGAGGTGATGGTGATCGGCTCCATGCAGCACGCGCACCAGCCCTCGAGTCGGAGCTCCTTGCCGGCGAACGCCGGCATGTTGGACATGGCCGTGGCCTCGCTGGCACAGCCCGCGTAGCTGTGGAAGCGGTCGTCGATGAACACCGCCACCTGGCTGGGGTAGGCGCTGAAGGGCGGCGCCTTCAGCAGGTTGGCGTTCTGGGTGTCGAGGTCGACGGTGAAGATGATCCCGAGGTCCATGGCCTTGTACGCGTCGATGATCTGGCGTCGGTCCAGGTCCAGCGCCTGGCTCACGTCGCGCAGGCTCGGGGGCCGGGCCTCCTCGCTCCAGAACCGGAAGACGAACTCACGGACTCGTTTGGCGTCCTCGGTGAACTCGAACGGCGGGACGTTCTGGGCCATGGGTGCTCAGTGCTCCTGTGAGGTTCGGGTCAGACGGTAGGTCAACGGGCGAGCAGTCTGAGGCGGGCGGTCAGCGGGAACTGGGCGCAGACGGAGGGGAGATCGAGGGGGCCGTCGAGCTTGTGGACCGTCGTGCCCAGCGCCCCCGCCAGACGGCTCAGCGAGGCCGCCGGGCTCTCGACGTCGCGGCTGGCGTCCAGGACGATGAGGGTGTCCTCGGCGCCGAGGTCGGTCACCAGGCCTCCCAACAGGTCGGCCGCGTCCACGCCCTCCGCAGGCAGCCCCGCGGCGCGAAGCGCCACCGCCGCGTGGCGGGCGGTGACCGACGCCGGGCCTCCGCCGGTGACCAGCAGTGCCCGCGTGGGCGGCAGGATGTCGGGGAGCCGAGGGTCGAGGGCGACGGCGGCCACGGCCCCGGGGATCCGGTTCAGGTCGGCTTGCGTGGCGCCCACCGCGCCACCGGCGATGGCGATGCGGGCCAGCCGCATCGCCGCGGTCAGGTGCCGGGTCGTGCTGTCGTCCGCGTCCTCGATCTCCATCTCCGGAAGGGCGACCACCAAGGCACCGGCGCCGGCCGCCACCCGCTGGCCGAACTCGAGGAACTCGTCGTCGGGACCGACCAGCACGACCGTGTCGGCCGGGCCGATGAGGCCCGAGAGCTGCGCGTGGCCGTCGCTGCCGATGGCCCGGCAGGAACGACCGGAGCCCGCGAACAGGTGGGTGACCAACTCCGCGGCGTCGTGGTGGCTCCCGGTACCCAGCAGCCAGAGGTGGGCAGGCAGGCCGATGCTGGGCAGCGGCGCCTCCAGGGCGTCGGCCAGGCTGGCCGCGAGGTCGAGGGCATCGGTGGGCACGATCAATCAGCGGGCGGCGAACCGCGTGCGCAGGGCCTCGAGGTCACCGGTGGTCATCAGCGAGTACTGGCACTCGCGCTCGGGCCGCCACCAGACCGGGTCGGTGACGTTCCAGCCTTCGGCGCGCAACTGGCGCTTGAGCACCTTGTTGGTGGGGGTCGCGGGCAGCGCCCCGACGACCCGGACATAGCGGGGCGCCCACTTGGTCCCCAGGTCGGCCTGCCCGGCCAGGAAGGTGGCGAATCCTGTGCCGTCGAAGCCGTCGGGACCGGCCACGACCGCGGCCATGACCTGGTCGCCGACCACCTCGTCGGGCACCGCGTAGACCGCCACTTCACCGACACCGGGGTGACGGGCCAGGATCCGTTCGACCGGGGCCGCGGCGAAGTTCTCCCCGTCGACCCGTAGCCACTCGAAGCCGCGGCCGGCGAAGTACACGAAGCCGTCCCCGTCGAGGTAGGCGAGATCCCCCGTCCAGTACACCCCGCCCCGAACGCGCTGTCGGTCGGCCTCGTCGTTGTCGTAGTAGCCCTCGAAGTCCGACGCGCCGGTCGTGCTGACCATCTCGCCGATGGCTTCCTCGGGATTGAGGAGGACGCCGTCGGCATCGAAGCGGGCCGGTGGGCACGGGTCACCGGTCTCGGGGTCCCACACCTCGATGCCGTCGCCGGCTCGCCCGAGGGACCCCGGCGGTTGGGCGGGGTCGCGGGTGATGACCGCGCCGCCTTCGGTGGAGCCGTAGTTGTCCACGACGAGGGCACCGAACCGGGCCGCGAAGCGCTCGACGTCGCCCTCGGCGGCCTCGTTGCCGAACACGATCTTCAGTGGGTTGTCGTCGTCGTCGGGACGCTCCGGGGTGGCCAGGACGTAGGCCAGCGGCTTGCCCACGTAGTTGAAGTAGGTGACCCCGAAGTCCCGCACGTCCTCCATGAGGCCCGACGCGGAGAACTTCCGGCGCAGGGCCATCGTCATGCCCCCGACCACGGCCGGGGCCCAGCCGGCGAAGAGGGCGTTGGAGTGGAACAACGGCATGGCCAGGTACGCGCAGTCCTGCGGACCGAGGCCGAACCCGGAGGACAGACCGATGCCCGCTCGGGCCAGCCGGCCTTGGGAACAGATGCAGGCCTTGGGGGCCCCGGTGGTCCCGGAGGTGAAGAGCAACAGGAACTGGGTGGTGTCGTCGACCTCGATGCCGACCGACGGTGCGCCCCGGTGTTCGGCCACGACCATGGCGTAGCCGTCCGACTCGACATCGAGCAACCGGTTCGGGCCGAGTGCCAGGTCGAGCCCGTCGAGCAGCGGGAGCCCCCCGGGCTCGGTGACGATGAGCTGGCAGTCGGTGTGGCGGATGTCGCGGGCCAACTCGGCGCCCCGTCGGGTCGGGTTGATGCCGACCAGGGTCGCACCCGCGAGGGCGGCACCACCGAGCCACATCGGGAACTCGGGCACGTTGTCCAACAGGACCCCGACGTGGAACGGGGCACCGTCGACCCGCAGGTCCTCCATCAGTGCGGCCCGGGCGCGGCACTCGACCACGTACTCGGCCCAGGACCACGTCCGGGTGGGCTGGTCACGGGACTCGCGGAAGCGGAGGGCGTCATGGGTGTCGTCGGCTCGCGCCGCGAGCAGGTCAGCGAAGTTCGCCATCGGGGCCAAGTATGTCGTCGCCGGTCACAACCTGATCATGTCCCCGCGGTCGAGACGGCTTCGTCAACCCGGCCTCAGGCCGGCTGACCGCTGGCCTGCATGTCGCGTTGGCGGGTGGTGCTGTGCACGGGGTCCTTGTCGAAGGTCGGGATGAGGTGGCGACCGAAGGTCTCGACGGCCTCGATCGCCACCTCGACGGGCATGGTGGTGGACAGCATCCCGAACACGAGCTGGTCGGCCCCGGTGGCCTCGTACCTGGCTACGCACCGCTCGACCTCCTCGGGGGTGCCGATGGCCATGAGCCCCCGCTCGACCGATTGCGCGATCTGCTCGAGCGTCGGCTCCGGGATCAGGTTCGGCCACTCCGGGATGCCCTCCGGTCGGGGGAAGGTGTCCAGGTACCGGAACAGGTTCGAGGTGTGGTAGCCGGTGGTCATCTCGGTGGCGATCTGCTTGGCCCGGTCCCCGTCCTCGAGGCAGAGCATCTGGGTGGTCACCATGACGTTGTCGTTGACGTAGCCCCCGACAGGATCGGCGTCCTGGACGGCGGTCTTGTACATCTCGATCAGCGGCTTGAGGGCCTCGGGGTCAGAGATGCCGAAGCAGAGGACGCCGAGGCCCATCCGGCCGGCCTTCTCGAAGGTGGACGGATTGCCGGCCGCGACCCAGAGGGGCGGATGGGGCCGGGTGAGGGGCTTGGGCAGGACGTTGCGGGGCGGCATCGAGAAGAAGCGGCCCTCGTAGCTGTAGTCCTCCTCCTGCCACATGCGCACGATCTGGGGGAGGGCCTCGTCGAACATCGCCTTGGTCAGCTCGGGGTCCTCGATGCCGAAGCCGGCCTGTTCGGTGGTGGACGATCCTCGGCCGGTGCCGAACTCGAAGCGGCCGCCGGAGAGGTGGTCGATCATCGCCACCCGTTCGGCGACGCGGGCGGGGTGGTTCACGGGCGGCGTGATGTTGATGATCCCGCTGCCGAGGTGGATGTTCTCGGTCACCCCGGCGAGGTAGGCCAGGAAGGACTCGTTGGCCGAGAGGTGGGAGTACTCCTCGAGGAAGTGGTGCTCGGTGGCCCACGTGTACTTGAAGCCGGCGCGGTCCGCGGCCCGGGTCCAGGTCACCTCGTCGAGCAGGCGGGTGTGCTCGACCAGCGCGGGATCCGGCCCGGCGGCGACAGCCGAGTTCGGGCAGTAGAGGCTGTTGAAGATGCCGAACTCCATGGGCGGCGAAGCTACCAGCTGACTAGAACACGTTTCAGTTCGGCGACGGGCTCGCCGGTGCCGCCCCTGGTCGGCACCGACCGAGCGGCGTCACGGCCTGAGTCCGGGGGGCCAGCGGTTCCAGACGGGTTCCTCCCGGCGCGCCGCGATGCGCCAACCGTCGGGTGTGCGCACGATGCGATCGTGGTACCGCCCGCCCTCGTCCAGCACCGTGCCGTCGCCACCCTCGAGCACACACGGGTTGTAGAGGTAGCTGACCGCGGTGGCCTCGTCCCCGTCCAGGTGGACGGTGCGGTTGGTCACGTAGTGCATGTGGAACTCGAAGAACCCCATGACCTCGGCGAGCCAGGCCTTGAATGCCGCCCGGTCGCCCCGGAAGCCGCCGACCGCCTGGTAGTCGCAGTCGGCGTCGGGCGTGAAGACGTCGTCGAGGCGGTCGAAGTCCATCGTGTCGATCGCAGTCGAGTAGGCCACGAGCAGGTCGTCGATCTCGATGCGGTCACGGGCCCAGTCGGTCATGGGCGGCAGCGTAGGGTCTGGCCGATATGGCCAAGGACCCGGACTGCGACCTCTGCGAGGCGGCCAAGATCACCCACTGGTTCCACGAGGACGACGTGTGTTGGATCGCCGAGTGCGAGCTCTGCTCGACCCCGATGGTGGTCTGGAAGGACCACGGCATCTCCCCGCCGCCCGACGCCAAGGGCCACATGCACGACGAGTTGGGCCGCGTCGCCCTCGACACGATCGGCGAGTTCTACGTCGACGACAACATGCGCAACATCCCGGACCACTACCACGCCCATGCCCGGCCCAAGGGGGGCTTCTTCGGCCACCACCTGCGCCACACCTGGATCACCCCGGTGTGAGCACCTGGACGGTGGGCGATGTCCGCATCACCCAGGTCCCACAGATGACCTGGACGATCCCCTTGGTCGGCTTCGTGCCCGAGGCCACGGCCGCAGCCTGTGCCGAGGTGGCCCCCGGGATCCTGGCCGACGACGGGATGGCCGACCTCTCGGTGCACGGCCTCGTGGTCGAGAGCAGGGGCCGGACGATCCTGGTCGACACCTGCGCCGGTCACGACCCGATTTCGGCGGGGATCCTCGATGCGGTGCGCCACTTCGGGTCGATCCGGGACCACCACGCCACGGTCCGGGACGCCGTCGTGGCCGCGGGCTGGGTGGCCGAGGACATCGACACCGTCGTCTGCACCCACCTGCACTTCGACCACGTGGGAGGCAACCTCGCGGGCGACGAACCCGCCTTCCCGTCGGCCCGCTATGTGACCGCCGGCGAGGAGTGGGCGTACTGGTCGACCGCCGAGTCCGACGACACCTACGCCTCGGTCTCCCAGAGCGTTGCGCCGCTCGTGGATCGCGGGTTGATGGACCTGGTGGACCCCGATCACGCCCTGACCGACGAGGTGCGCCTCGTGGCGACGCCGGGCCACACGCCGGGTCATTCGAGCGTGCAGGTCACCTCCGGTGGTCGCCAGGCGGTCGTCACCGGCGACGTGGCCCACCATCCCGTCGAGTTCCTGGCCCCGGAGTGGACCATGATCGCCGATGTCGACCCGGCCGGTGCCGTTGCCTCCCGTCGGGCCTTCGTCGACCGCTACGGCGACGGCGAGACGCTGATCCTCGGCACCCACTTCGGCGGTTCCTCCGCCGGCTACCTCGACGCCTCGGCCCGAACCTGGACATCCCGGTGACCACGGTCGGACGGGCGCCCGTCCGGGCTGACCGGTCCGGCGTTCTGGCGCCCGATTGAGGCGCCCCAACCCCTCGATCAGGCGCCAGTTCGGTCGGTGGAGGACGGTCTCGGGTCCGTCCCGGTCAGGTCACCACCACGGCTCGTGCAGGTCGCGTTCCTTCGCGAACCGCTGGGCCGTGAAGGTCTCACCGTTGTGCTCGGCCGCATCGGGGGCGGTCACGAGCCAGGCCACGACGGCGGCAGGGACCGACGGCGGTGCCACCGGGAACCTGTTCTCCAGGCCCATGGCCTTCTGGTTCACGGCCATCTTCTCGGTCATGACCATGCCCGGCTCGACGTTGTAGGCCCGCAGGCCCCGGGGACCGAACTCGACCGCGAGGTGGGCGGCCACCCGGTGGAAGGCGGCCTTGGAGGCGGCGTACGCCAGCCCCCAACCGCCCTCGCCGGCGGGTGCGGGCGGGTCGGTGATCCCGGCCGCCGAGGTCATGTCCACGATGGTGCCCGACCCCGATTCGAGGAAGTGGGGGAGCACGGCGTGGATGAGCACGAGCTGGGCGAGGAAGTTGCCCTCGAGCTTGCGTCGGTAGTCCTCGAGGGTGGTCTCGGCCACCGTGGTCATCGACCCCGGCCCGGTGTCCACTGCGTTGTTGACCAGCACGTCGATGCGGCCCCAGGTGTCGAGCACGATGTCCACCGCGTCGGTCAGGGAGTCGCAATCGTGCAGGTCCATCCGCACGGCCAAGGCCCGGGCGCCGTGGGCCTCGACCTCGGATGCGGTCTCCTCCAACGAGCCGGGCAGCGGGGTGGCATCGGGCCGGGCATCGTCCCGACCCTCGCCGGGGTGCAGCGTCCTCGCCCCCAGGGCCACGTCGAAGCCCTTCTCGGCCAGCGCCACGGCGCAGGCCTTCCCGATGCCCCGACTGGCCCCGGTGACCAGGGCGACCGGTCGGCTCAACCGCCGATGCCCTCGAAGTCGACCTGGCCCTCGGCCATGGCCGTGCTGAACCCGGCGTCGGCGACGACGTCGAGACCCGACAGATAGGAGGCACCCGGCGCACACAGGAACACGAGCGGAAGGGCCATCTCGTCGGGGCGGGCCATCCGCCCGATGGCTTCGCGCGCCGTCCACTCCAGGACGTCCTCGTCCATGGCCTCCCGGAACGCCGGCATCATCGGCGAGTCCACCGGGCCCGGGCTGATGGTGCTCATCCGCACCCCGTGGTCCCGGATCAGCGCCCGGGCCCGACGCCTCGTCCAGACGATGACCGCTTCCTTGGAGAAGAAATAGGGGTCATCCAGTCCGTCGAGGTGGGCCTCGGCCCAAGTGAGGCCGTCGGCGAAGGTCGGCGTGGCCAGGAGCTCGGCCAGGAGGTCGAGGTGGGCCGGCCAGCCCTGACCGGCGAGGCTGGCCACGCTGGCGACCGCACCGCCGTCCATGATCTGGGGGAGCAGCGCCTCGGTCAGGTGGCGGGTGCCCAGGAAGTTGACCCGCAGCACGTCGAGCCCACCCGCGGTCTGGGGCACGCCGGCGCAGTTCACCAGGGCATACAGAGGGTCGCCGCGGAGGGACGCCACCGAGGCGTCGATCGCCTCGGGGTCCCGCAGGTCGAGCGATCCGTCGGCGACGTCGAGGCCGACCACGTCGGCTCCCAGCCCCCCGAAGAGCTCGGCGGTCGCCGCGCCTATGCCCGAGGCCGCGCCGGTGACCACGACCCGCTTCCCGCCGAAGTCCAGCGCCGCGGGAAGCGCCAGAGCCATCAGCGGGGCGCCCGGGGCAGGCCGAGGCCGAGCATGGCGATGATGTCGCGCTGGATCTCGTTGGTCCCGCCTCCGAAGGTCAGCACGAGGATGCCCTGGTAGCTGCGCTCGATGCGGCCCCGTAGGAGCGCGTCCGGCGAGCCGGCCCGGAGGAACGAGATCGGCCCCATGATCTCCATGAGGATGCCGAGGCACTCGATGTAGCGGTGGGTGCCGAAGACCTTGGTCGCCGAGGCATCCGCCGGGCTGAGGTCGCCCACGGTGAGGCCGTAGGCCACCTTCCAGTTCATGAGCTGGAGGACCTCGGCGGCGGCCCGCACCCGAGCCAGGCCGAGCTGGACCCACTGCTCGTCGATCACCCGGTCGGCATCCGCGGTCGGGGTCGCCCTCGCCCATTCGGTGACCTCCTCCAGGTACCGCCAGATCAACCCGGCGTTGCAGATCGCCACCCGCTCGTAGTTGAGCTGGCTGGTGATGAGGCCCCAGCCGCCGTTCTCCTCGCCGACGAGGTTGGCGGCCGGGATGCGGACGTCCTCGTAGAACGTCGCCGTCGTGTCGGCTCCACCCATGATGTCGAGCGGCTGCACGCTGAAGCCCGGGGTGTCGGTCGGCATCAGGAAGATCGAGATGCCCTTGTGGCGCGGGGCGTCGGGATCGGTGCGGGCGGCCAGCCAGACGTAGTCGGCCGCCAGGGCCAGCGACGTGTAGATCTTCTGGCCGTTCACGACGTACTCGTCCCCGTCGCGCACCGCCTTGGTCTTCAGCGAGGCGAGGTCGGTACCGGAGCCCGGCTCGGTGTAGCCGATGGCGAAGTTCAGGTCCCCGGACAGGATCCCGGGCAGGAACCGGTCCTTCTGGTCCTGGGTGCCGAACCGCATGATCGTCGGGCCGACCGTGTTGATCGACAGCATGGGCACCGGCGCCTCGGCCCGCTGGGCCTCGTCGAAGAAGATGAGCTGCTCGATGGGTGAGCGGTCCTGGCCCCCGTACTCCTCGGGCCATCCGATCCCCAGCCAGCCGTCGGCGGCGACCTGCTTGACCACCTGCTTCCAGACGGGTCCGCCCATCTCGTCCTCGGCGAGCTGGGCCTGGAGCTCGGGGGTGAGCAGGTCCCGGAAGTACTGGCGCAGCTCGGTCCGGAGGTCCTGCTGCTCTTCGGTGAGGGCGAAGTCCACGCCTGAGTATCGCACCGGCCAGGATGGGGTGATGTCGTTTCGGGTGGCGGCGCTGTTTCGATTGGCTTCGCCGCGCTCGGCAACTCCGGCGTCGCTGTCGTGGGGTCGCCGTGCTGCCCCGCGCCGCGGTGCCGCGTCACTGATCACCGTGGGTCTCGCTCTCATCGCCTGTTCGGGCGAGGGCGGGGCTCCCGTCGACACCTCGACGTCGGCGGTGACGACCACGACCCTGCCGCCGCCTTCGGCCGAGGAACTGGCCCGGGCCGTGTGCGCGGCGGGAGCCGTTTCCCGCCCGGCCCGGGTGGCTGATCCCGCGCTGACCGAGCTGTCCGGCCTGGTCTCGCTGGACTCCGGGCTGTGGGCGCACAACGACAGCGGGGACGAAGCCCGGGTGTTCCGGCTCGACGCGGCGGGGCGGACCCAGGCCGTGGTCCACCTCGAGGGGGTCACCGCCACCGACTGGGAGGACATGACCGGCGCCGGACCGACGGCCGCCGAGCTGTTCGTCGGCGACATCGGCGACAACGCGGGGGACCGGCCGGTGGTCACCGTGCTGCGCTTCCCCGTGCCCGAGCCGCCGCCGGTCGGCGAGGTGACCGTCCCCGCCACCGAGATCCAGACGATCACGTTGCACTACCCGGATGGGGCCCGCGACGCCGAGACGCTCCTGATCGATCCGTCGACCCGGGACCTGGTCATCGTCCACAAGCGCTTCGGCGGGGCCGCGGAGGTGTACCAGGCCACCGAGGAGGACTGGTCCGACGGCGATGCCACCCTCGAGCGCGTCGGCATCGTGGAGATCGGGGACTCGCCTCTGGATGCGGCCACGGCCGGTGACGTCGGGGCCGACGGCCGGGTCGTGGCCCTGCGGACCTATGCCGGGATCCTGGTCTTCCCCCGTGACGACGACCAGTCCGTGGCCGAAGCCATCGTGGACGGCCGGCCGTGTGAGGCTCCGTCGCGTCTCGAGGGGCAGGGCGAGACGATCGCCTTCACCGCAGAGGGCTATGTCACGGTGAGCGAGGGCGTCCGACCCCGGCTCAACCGGTTCGTCGTCGCCTTCCCGGACGCGGGGGAATAGGTTCCGGTCATGGGCGACGCCATCGACACCTTCGAGTTCGCCTTCGCCCCCCGGTTCACCGGTCTCCTGCGCCTGATCGGGATCACCCCGGAGACGACGCTGGTCACGGTGACCGACGACGAGTTCCGGGTGCGTTTCGGCGGCTGGACGCTGTCCACCCCGATCGCCAACTGCACCGGGACCTGCCTGACCGAGGACTACCGGTGGTTCAAGGCCATCGGGGCCCGGGGATCCTTCAAGGACAAGGGCGTCACCTTCGGCACCTCGACCGACCGCGGGGTCTGTGTGCTCTTCGCCGAGCCGGTGACGGCGCTGGTGCCGGGCAACCTCATGAAGCACCCGGGGTGCACCGTCACCGTGGGCGACTGCGAGGGCCTCGCCGCCGCGCTCGAGCGGCGGGGCGTGCCTCGCAATCCGCAGGACTGAGGTCCGAACCGCCCGACGATGCCGTGGGCGGCTCGGTGGCCGCCAGGCGTCCCCGGTCAGAGGCCGAGGATCCCAGCCTTCTGCTCGGCGATCCGCAGGAAGGCGTCGGCGCGGGTGGCGATCGCGGTCAGGGGGCCGGATCGGGCGCCGGCCCGCTGGCCTCGACTCCGCCGGGCGTGGACGCCCTCCACGATGCAGCCCATCTTCCACCAGCCGAAGACCTCGAACCAGGGCCACTGGTCCAGAGGCCGCCCGCTGAGGGCGGCGTAGCGCCGGATCATCTCGTTGCGTCCGGGCAGGGCCGGCTGGAGGGTCGGCGACGAGGACAGGAAGCTGTCCTCGTCCTCGGCGTCGGCCCAGTACTGCAGCGACCAGCAGGCATCGGCCACCGGGTCACCCAGCGTGGCCAGTTCCCAGTCGAGGACGGCCACGACCCGGCCGCCGGCGTCGATGACGACGTTGTCGAACCGGTAGTCGCCGTGGAGGGTCCCAGGACGGTCCGAGGCCGTCGGCACGGTGCGGACCAGGCGACGGTGGAGCCCCTCGATCAGGTGGACCTGGCGGACCCGGCCGTCGTCGTACTGACGCCGCCACCGGTCGAGCTGCCGCTCGACGTAGCCGGTCCGGGGACCGAGGTCGCCGAGGCCGATCGCGTCCACGTCGACGGCGTGCAGGGCGATCTGGGTCCTCAACAGCGAATCGGCGGCGGTCCGCAGGACCTCGGGGTCCACGTGGCCGGCGTCTTCGGCGGTGCGCAGGATCGTTCCCTCGGCGAAGGCCATCACGTAGAACGGCGCTCCGGTGACGGCCTCGTCCTCGCACAGGGCCAGCGGCTCGGGCACGGGTACGCCGGTGTCGTGGGCGTGCAGCGCCGTGAGCACGGTCCACTCCCGGACCACGTCGTGGGCCGTGGCCAGTGCCTGCCCGACCGGGGGGCGACGGAGGGCCCGTCGGCGTCCGTCGGCGTCGGTCACCTCATAGGTCAGGTTCGAGCCGCCGGCGGCCACCAGGGCGAAGGTGTGGGGCGGCCGGCTGTCGGGCAGGGCGGCGGCCAGCCATCGGTCCACCGCGGCCCGGTCGATCCCGGGCAGGTCCGCGGGGTCCGGGGCGGCCATGGCCGGATGGTAAGACGGCGGGATGCTCCGCACCGACGACCACGGCCGGATGGTAAGACGGCGGGATGCTCCGCACCGACGACCACGGCCGGATGGTAAGACGGCGGGATGCTCCGCACCGACGACCACGGCCGGATGGTAAGACGGCGGGATGCTCCGCACCGACGACCACGGCCGGGTCCGGCTGCTGACCCTCGACCGGCCCGAGGCACTCAACGCCTTCAACACCGAGCTCTATGACACCGTGGCCGCGGCGTTCGAGGACGCGGCGGGCGACCGCGACATCGCCGTGGTCGTGCTCACCGGCGAGGGACGGGCCTTCTCCGCCGGCCAGGACCTGGGGGAGATGGCCGAACTGGCCGGGTCGATGGGCGACGGCGGGGGGGCCGGCCACGGCTTCCCGCGTTTCCTGGACGCCCTCATCGGGTTCCCCAAGCCGCTGATCGCGGCGGTCAACGGCCTCGGGGTCGGCCTCGGCCTCACCGTCGTGGGCCACTGCGACCTGACCCTCGTGGCCGAGTCGGCCCGCTTCCGCCCGCCGTTCACCGCGCTCGGCGTGGTTCCCGAGGCGGCGGCCAGCTACACGCTGCCCGCGATGATGGGATGGCAGGCCGCCTCCCACGCGCTGCTCACCAGTGCCTGGATCAGCGCCGACGAGGCCGTCGCCCGCGGGCTCGCCCTGCGCAAGGTGGCCGACGACGAGCTCGTGACCGAGGCCCTCGCCCTCGCCGCCGAGATCGCCGTCTGGCCGATCTCCTCCCTGGTGGGGACCAAACGGGTCCTACGGGCGGCCCATGCCGAGGCCGTCGCGGCGGCCCGCCGCAGGGAGGATCAGGAGTTCGCCGCCATGACCGGCAGCCCCGCCAACCTCGAAGCCCTCACCGCCTTCCTCGAGAAGCGCCGACCGGACTTCACCGACATCCCGGGTGAGTGACCGTCACCCGACGAGAACCGTGGGCCGGCGACGGCCGGATGCGGTCCGCTCAGGTCGACGCCATCGCAAGGGGTGAGGCTGCGCAACGGAGCCAGTGAGCGACCGGGTCCGTGGCGGGCGACGGTCGGGTCTCATCCGAGGGCCGGCCGCTCCGGACCGCGACCGAGCGAACTCAACGGTCACGTCGCGGCGGGCCGGGGAAGAAGGCGTTGGTGCTGCGGGTGTACTCCTCGTAGCCCGGACGGCGGTTGCCGATGGAGCGCTCGAGCATGGCCACGCCCGAGACCCGGAGGAGGAGGAAGGTCATGACCATCGGGCCGACGACGGCGTAGATCCCGACCCCGGTCGCCGCGGCCACGATCCAGATGCCCCACCACACACAGAAGTCGCCGAAGTAGTTGGGGTGGCGGGTGTACCGCCAGAGGCCCTGGTCCATGACCTGGCCGGCGTTGGCCGGGTCGGCCCTGAACTGCGAGAGCTGGAAGTCCCCGGTCGACTCGAAGTAGATGCCGACGGTGTAGACGATGACCCCGACGATCTCGACGGGCCCGATGGCAGTCGGTTGGTCCGGCACCGAACCGACCTGGACGGGCAGGCTGACGATCCACATGAGGACCCCCTGCAGCCCGAACACCAGCCAGAGGCTCTGGAGGCTGAACCTGGCGCCCCGACGCCGGCGCATGGCCACATAGCGGGGATCCTCGCCTCGGCCGCGGTTCCGGACGAAGAGGTAGATGGCCAGGCGCCCGCCCCACAGGGTCACCATCCAGGCCAGCAGCATCTTGCGGCTCTCGGTGCCGTCGCCCACCGCGAAGGACACCCAGGAGACCAACACGAAGCCGGCGCCCCAGACGATGTCCACGATGGACACGTCCTCGCGCCACAGCGACACCATCCAGGTGCCGATCATCAGCACCGCGATGGCGACCGCACTGGACGCGAACACCTCGAGGTAGTTCATGCCCGGGCCGTCCCGATCGATGCCCTGGCCTCCAGGCGCTCGTGGATCCAGTCGTCCATCACCCGCCACTTCTCGTAGAGCCAAGCCATACGAGCCTCCTGGTCGTGGGGCACATCGGTGCGGGGGTACCGCCAGATCTTGACCTCGACCGGCTCGGTCACGGGTAGGACCCGCCAGAGCCGTCGGATCGACGCGAGCGGTTCGAAGCCGACGTGGCCGATCACGAGGACGTCGGCGTCGGGGGCGCCGTCGAAGAAGGCGTTGACCCCACCGGGTCGAGGTGGCATCACGTGACGATAGGTCGCGGCCGTCGACGCCTGGGGAGAGCTCCGCTCCCGCAGCTTCTCGACGGCGCGATTCAGCCCCGCCGGGGTGAACAACCTGCCCCCCGGGAAGATCGCCGCGCACTCGTCGCCCTCCATCCCGGTCACGAGCGTGCGCAGGTGGGCCAGCTCGCGAGGGGTGTCCCCACCGCCCCGCTCCACGAAGTGGTTGGCCACGCGGTGGCCGACGATGTCGAGGCAGGGGTCGAAGCGCAGGCCCCGGGCGAGGGTGTAGCGCAGGTACCGGCCCTCGTGGTTCCCCAGGACGACCACCGGGGCGATGGCGTCGACGACCGACACGTGTTGCGCGAACGCGACCAGCGGACCGGGTCCGAGCGGGTCGGGTATGTCGAACTCCCAGCGGACACCCACGACCCGCTCGGCGCCTCGGGTGAGGCGACCGGTCCACCACTGCATGAGCTCGTGGTTGCGCTCGGTCCACGTCCGGCGGGCGAAGGGTTGGCTCATCCAGCTCCAGAGGATGCGCAACTCGCCGGTGACCTCGATCCAGAGGGCGACCACGAAGAAGGCGACCATGCGGACCGTCGGCCGACCTCTCCGGCGCAGCACCACGTCGGTCCCGAACGCGAGTGGTCCGAAGAGGGGGGCGAGGACCAGCGCGAGGAGGAACAGCGACCAGGCCACGGTGATGGTGATGACCCGGCGGGGGAGGGCCGCGGGGTAGGGCGAGGGCATGCCGGCCCGTCCGTGGTCCTTCACGTGGCTCCCACACTAGAACGAGTTCTAGGATGACTCGCCGTCGTCCGACCCGGGAGAAGCACGTGGGCCAGCCTGTCATCGTCGAAGCCGTCCGTACACCGATCGGCAAGCGCAACGGTTGGCTCTCGGGCCTGCACGCGGCCGAACTGCTGGCCGCCGCCCAGGTCGAAGTGGTCAAGCGGGCTGGAATCGAGCCGGGTGTCGTCGAGCAGGTCGTGGGTGGGTGCGTGACCCAGGCCGGCGAGCAGGCCTCCAACGTCACCCGCAATGCGTGGTTGAGCGCGGGCCTTCCGTACGAGACGGCGGCCACCACCGTCGACTGCCAGTGCGGCTCGGCTCAGCAGGCCAGCCACTTCGTGTCCAACCTCATCTCGGCCGACGCCATCGACATCGGCATCTCCTGTGGCGTGGAGGCCATGAGCCGCGTCGGGCTCGGGGCCAACGTCTACAACGGCCCCGGGTCCTCCAAGCCCGACGACTTCCCGTGGGACATGCCCGACCAGTTCGGGGCCGCCGAACGCATCGCCCAGAACCGGGGCATCACCCGGGACGACGTCGACTGGCTCGGCGCCGAGTCCCAGGCCAAGGCCGCCCGGGCGTGGGCCGAGGGACGCTTCGACCGTGAGGTCGCCCCCATCGAGGTGCCGGTGCTGGGCGAGGACGGCCAGCCGACCGGAGAGAAGCAGGTCATCAGCAAGGACCAGGGTCTGCGGGAGACCACCCAGGAGGGACTGGGCAAGCTCAAGCCGGTCATGCCGGACGGCATCCACACCGCCGGCAACAGCTCCCAGATCTCCGATGGCGCCGCCGCCGTGCTGTGGATGGACGAGGACAAGGCCAAGGAGCTGGGCCTGAAGCCCCGGGCCCGGATCGTGGCCCAGGCGCTGGTCGGGGACGACCCCTACTACCACCTGGACGGTCCGCGGGTCGCGACCACCCGCGTGCTGGAGCAGGCCGGGATGGCCATCCCCGACATCGACCTGTTCGAGGTCAACGAGGCCTTCGCCTCGGTGGCGATGTCCTGGGCCCAGCTCCATGAGCCGGACTGGGACAAGGTCAACGTCAACGGCGGGGCCATCGCCATCGGCCACCCCGTGGGCTCCACCGGTGCTCGTCTGATCACCACGATCCTGCACGAGCTCGAGCGCACCGACGGGCAGTTCGGTCTCGTGTCCATGTGCTGTGGCGGCGCCCTCGCCACGGGCACGATCATCGAGCGGATCTGAGCCCCGCGCCGCTGGGCGCCGGCGCGGCGGTGCGATGAGGGTCGTTGGACCCTGGTCCTGACGCGGCCGGACGGCGATCCTGTCCGACACGCAGGAGGAGGTCGGGCCATCGCGGTCATCGAGATGCAGGGTGTGGCCCGCCGGTACGACGTTGGCGACACGGTGGTCACGGCGCTCCGGGACGTGGACCTCGCGGTCGAGGCCGGTGAGTTCGTCGTCGTCCTGGGGCCGTCGGGGAGCGGCAAGACGACGCTGCTGAACATGATCGGCGCCCTCGACGTGCCGACGGAGGGCGACGTCACCGTGGCGGGGGCCACGATCACCGGTGCCCGCCGCAAGGAGCTCTTCCGGGTGCGGCGCGGCTCGGTGAGCTTCGTCTTCCAGAGCTTCAACCTCTTCCCCGCTCTGACCGCACGGGAGAACGTGCAGTTCGCGGTCGATGTGGCCCACCCCGGCCCGGAGGCCCCGAGTGCGGAGGAGGTGCTGGAGCGGGTCGGACTCGGGGACCGGCTCGACCACTTCCCCCATCAGCTCTCGGGTGGCGAGCAGCAGCGGGTGGCCATCGCCCGGGCCCTGGCCACCGCCAACCCGGTCCTCCTCGCCGACGAGCCGACCGGTGAGCTGGACTTCCGCACCGGGGTGGCCATCCTCGGCCTGCTGCACGAGCAGGCCCACACCGGGGTCACCGTGGTGATCGTCACCCACAACCGGGAGATCAGCCGGGTGGCCGACCGGGTCATCGAGCTCAGCAGCGGGCGGATCGTGAGCGACGGTCCTCCAGCAGGCGGCCAGGTGGCCATCGACGAGCTGCGCTGGTAGCGCAGTGCTCCTCCTGCGCTGGACCTGGCGGGACCTGCGGGCTCGATGGCTCCAGGTGGCGGCGATCGCCCTGATCATCGCCATCGGCTCGGGCACCTACTCCGGCCTCACGAGTGTCTCGGCCTGGCGTTACGACTCCTATGACGCCAGCTACGCGGCGCTCGACATGTACGACCTCCGGGTCGATCTCGCCCAGGGCTCCACTGTCCCGGCCGAAGCGCTCGGGACCGTGCTGGCCGATGCCGTCGGGGACGACCTCGACGAGGTCGAGGTGCGCCTCAACGCCCCGGTCCAGGTGGATGCCTCCACGGCCGAGGAGACGATCCTGGTGCCGGGAACGCTGGTGGGGGTCGATGTCGCCGACGGCGGACCCCACGTGGCCGGGCTGCACGCGATCGGTGGCCGCCTGCTCACCCCGGCCGACGCCGAGGCGGGCGACGTGGTCCTCCTCGACGAGCACTTCACCCAGCGACACGACCTCCCTCCCACCGGGACGGTCCGCATCAGCGGCGAGCGCGAGCTGCAGGTGGTGGGCAGCGCGGTCTCGCCGGAGCGGTTCTTCCTGGTCGACGACCGCGGTGGGCTCTTCGCCGACTACGCCGTCCTGTACGCCCCGATCGAGACGGTGCAGGCGCTGACGGACCAGCCCGGGGCCGCGGACCAGGGCGCCGTCACCCTCCTGGAGGGGACCGCGCTCGGCACCGTGGAGGAGCGGGTGACGGCCGCCATGGCCGAGGCCTTTCCCGACGTCGGCATCACCCTGACCCGACAGCAGGACGACCGCGTGCTCCGCCTCCTGTACGACGACATCGAGGGCGACCAGCGCTTCTATGACGTGTTCGCGTTGCTCATCCTGTCGGGGGCGGCCTTTGCCGCGTTCAACCTCATGGTGCGTGTCGTCGAGGCCCAGCGCCGGGAGATCGGCATCGGCATGGCCCTGGGCGTCCCGCCCGCCCGCATCGCCCTGCGTCCCTTGCTCGTCGGGCTCCAGGTGGCCGTGCTCGGTGTCGTGTTCGGGGTCGGGGTCGGCCTGCTGATCGACGCGCTGATGGCCGACCTGCTCCGGGGCTTCTTCCCCCTGCCCGTGTGGACCTTCGACTTCCAGCCCGGTGTCTTCCTCCGTGGTGCCGCTCTCGGCCTGGTGCTGCCGATCGCGGCGACGGCCCTGCCCGTGCGCCGGGCGGTCCGCGTGGCCCCGGTCGAGGCGATCCAGACCGCCCACCGGGCGGTCTCGGGAGGCCTGGCGCCGCTGGTGCGTCGCCTGCCCCTGCCGGGCTCGACGGTCGCGATGCTGCCGGTGCGCAACGTCGTGCGCGGCCCTCGTCGCACGCTGCTCACGGCGCTGGGGATCGGCGCCGCCGTGGCCGTGCTGGTCGGTGTCATCGGGATGGTCGACTCGTTCGTCGCCACCATCGACCTGGGCCAGGAGGAGTCCGTGGGCGATGATCCCGAGCAGCTGACCGTCGGGGTGGACTTCGCCCCGGTCGACGGTGACGCGGTCGAGGGGGTCACCGGGTCGCCGCTGGTGGCGGCCGCCGAGCCCGGCCTGGCCCTCGGGGGGACCCTCGACCCCGGCGAGGACGAGATCGACGTGTTGATCGCGGCGATCGACTTCGACAGCGACCTCTGGCGGCCGACGGCGTCCGCCGGGGAGCTGAGCACCGACCGACCCGGGCTCGTGCTTGCCCGGAAGGCGGCGGACGACCTCGGTCTCGGGGTCGGTGACCCGGTCGTCCTCCGCCACCCGCGTCGGGAGGGACTGGTCGGCTACCAGTTGGTCGAGACCGAGCTGCCCGTGCTGGCGATCCATCCGAACCCCTACCGGTTCTTGGCCTACGTCGACCTCGACCACGCCGACCTGTTCGACCTGGAGGGCATCACCAACACGGTGCGGGTCAGCCCGGCGTCCGGCGTGACGCCCGAGGACGTGCAGCGGGGGTTGTTCGCCCAGCCAGGGGTGGTGTCGGTCGAGCCGGTGACCGCGGCGGGCGACGCCATCCGGGAGCAGATCGAGGAGTTCGTCAGCATCTTCGACGTCATCGAGGGGGCGGTGCTCCTGTTGGCGCTGCTCATCGCGTTCAACTCGACGGCCATCAACATGGACGAGCGGGCCCGGGAGAACGCCACGATGTTCGCCTACGGGCTCCCCACCGGTCGCGTGCTCGATGGTCAGCGTCGTGGAGAGCCTGCTCATCGGTGTGCTGGGGACGATCGTGGGGCTCTTCGTCGGCCGGCTGCTGCTGGAGTGGCTCCTGACGGTCCTGCTGCCCTCGACCTTCCCCGACATCGGGATGGTGATCGCGCTCTCGGCCTCGACCCTCGCGACCGCGGTGGCCTTCGGGGTGGTGGCCGTGGCCGTCGCCCCCGTGTTGACCCTCCGCCGCCTCCGCCGGATGGACATCCCCTCCACCTTGCGGGTCATGGAGTGAGTCCGGGGCCCGCGGTTCCGGCTGATCTGGTCCCACGGCCGACCTGACCGGACGCCTTCGCCCCCAGGCCCGTCGGACTCCGACGGCTGATCCCACTGGCTTAGGCTCAGCGGTCCATGCACCGGTGGACCGTGGGGGAGACCGAGATCGTCCGGGTCGAGGACGAGGACTTCGCTCTGCCCTCCGAGACGCCCGTGCCCGGGTGGGTGGTCGAGGCGGGCATGGCCCCGGATGCGGCCGCGACGTCGTTGGCCTTCACCGCCTACGGGATCCGCTCGGGCGGCACCCGGATCGTGATCGACCCGTGGATCGCCAACGACCATCCGCGGACGCGGCCTGATTCGGTCGCCCGCTCGACTCGTCTGCTCGACGAGCTCGCATCGGCGGGGTTCCCGGCGGACGACATCGACGTCGTCGTCCTGTCCCACTTCGACGGCTACGGCTGGCTCACCCGGCCCGATGACGAAGGCGGTTGGCGCCCGACATTCCCCGCCGCCCGTCACCTCATCGCCCGCGACGAGCTCGCGGCCATCCGACGGGGCGAGACCCTCTTCGAGTCGGGTCACGCGGCCGCGCTGGTCGAAGAGGTCGCGCCCGAGCCGGTCGACCCCCCGCTCGCCCTCACCAGCGCCGTCAGCCTGGAGGCCGCGCCCGGTCACAACTTCGGCCACCTCGCCGTGCGGGTCGAGAGCGGTGGCGAGGTTGCCGTGCTGTCGGGCCACCTGTTCGTCACCCCGCACGCGGTCGCCGATCCGAGTCGGGTCGACGGCGAGGCGGATGGAGCGATTGCCGAGTCCAGCCGTCTGGCGTTGCTCAGCGACCTCGCCGAGCGCGGCGGCGTGCTGCACCTCCCGCTCGTCGGCGGACCCTCCGGGGGCGCCGGAGCCGTCGAGCGTGACGGCGCCGGTTACCGGCTGGTCAGACCTCGCCGACGGACAGACTGACCATCTCGACGAACGACTTGGCCTCGGTGACCCCGGTCCAGCAGTGCGGGCTCAGTACCCCGCTTCGCGGTCGACGACGTTCTCCAGGGGCTCGTCGGCCGTCCAGCGGGCGAGCTCCTCCAGGAAGACGCCCAGGATGCGGTCGTAACGCTCGGGTGAGCTCCATGAGATGTGAGGGCTGAGGTGGACGCGGGGGTGCTCGTAGAGCCAATGGCCCTCGGGCAGCGGCTCCGGCTCGACGGTGTCGAGTGAGGCGAGGGCGATCCGCCCGTCGTCGAGGGCCGAGCGGAGCGCCTCGTGGTCGACCAGTGCTCCTCGGGCGATGTTCACGAGGTGGGCGCCGGGTTTGATCGCCCCGAGCACCTCCTCACCGACGAGGTGACGGGTCGCCGGGGTCGACGGCGCGGTCACGACCAGGTGGTCGCACCAGGCCGCGAGCCCGAGGAGGTCGGTGACGATCTCGACGTCGGGGTCGGCCGCGGGGATCGGCCGTCGGCGGAAGGCCTTGACCTCGCTGCCGAAGGGCAGGGCGCGCCGGGCCACCGCCTCGCCGATGCCGCCGTAGCCGACGATCCCGACGTGGCTGCCGGCCAAGGTGCCGAGATCGGCGACGTTCCAGCGCTCCGGGGGTTCGGTTATCCAGGACTGCGGCAGCCGCTTGGCGAACGCCAGCATCTGGGTGATCACCCACTCGGAGATGGGTCCGGCTCCCGCGCCCCGCGAGCAGGTCAGGACCTGGTCGGTGCCGAGGTCGTCGAACGGGAACTGGTCGACGCCGGTCCCGAAGTTGTGGACCCAGCGAACACCACGCGCCAGCAGGACGGGCAGGTCGGCGGCGAAGAAGTGGGAGGTCAGGAGGACCTCGCCGGCGGCGTCGTCAGCGGCGAGCGCGTCACCGGAGCCGACGCTCAGCACCGTCACGTCGGGGAAGGCGGCCGCGATCTCCCCGGTGATCCGGTCACCCAACTGGCAGAGGACGGTGGTCACCGTCGACCTGCCCCGTTCAGGCGAAGGCCTCGTCGATCAGGTCGGGGTCCAGGGCGGCCGTCTCGGCGGCCCAGCGGTAGTCGGGCTTGCCGCTGGGGGCACGTGTCACGGCGGTGACGAAGTGGACCTGGCGGGGGACCTTGTAGCCGGCGATCTCGCTCCGGCAGTGCTCCTGCAGGTCCTTGATGTCGGTGAGGGCCGCGTCGTCCCGGAGCTGCACGACAGCGGCGACCCGCTGGCCCCACCGCTCGTCCTTCACTCCGATGACCGTGGCGTCGTAGACGGCGGGGTGGGACTTCACCGCGGCCTCGACCTCCTCGGGGTAGATCTTCTCGCCGCCGGAGTTGATGGACACCGAGCCCCGCCCGAGCAGGGTGATGGAGCCGTCCTCCTCGACCGTGGCGAAGTCGCCGGGCACGGCGTAGCGGGTGCCGTCGGGTCCGGTGGGGAAGGTCTCGGCCGTCTTCTCCTCGTCCTTGTAGTAGCCGAGGGGGATGTTGCCCTTGCGGGCGACCTTGCCCACCACGCCCGAGCCAGGAGCGACGACGTCGAAGTTCTCGTCGATGACCACCGAGTCGGGCATGGCGGTGACCGTGGGTCCGCCCTTCATGGCGGTGTTGCCCTTGCCGACCACCACCATCCCGTTGTTGCCGGACTCCGACGCGCCGATGGCGTCGGTCAGGATCAGGTCGGGGAAGACCTCGAAGAACTCGTCCTTCAGAGAAGGGGAGAAGACCGCGGCGCTGCTGGACAGTGAGAACAGCGAGGAGGTGTCCCACCGGTCGGGGTGCGCCTTGAGGGTCTCGATGAGCGGCCGGGCCATGGCGTCACCGGTGATCATCATGGAGTTGATGCCCTCGCGTTGGATCAGGTCCCAGCACTCCTCGGGGTCGAAGCCGCTGACCAGCACGACCCGGTTGCCGGTGAAGGCCTGGCCCATCAGGCCCCACTGGGTGGCGCCGTGCATGAGCGGCGCGATCGGGAAGAAGGTGATCTGGCCCTCACCGACCCGTTCCAGCATCTGCTCGGGCTTGGTCGCCTTCACCTTGGTCATGGGGTCGATCCCGCCACCCAGGGCCATGAAGACGTCCTCGTGGCGCCAGATCACCCCCTTGGGCATGCCGGTCGTGCCGCCGGTGTAGAGGATGTAGAGGTCGTCGGGCGACCGCGGGCCGAAGTCCCGATCAGGAGAGCCGGAGGCCAGCACGTCCTCGTAGGCCACGGCGTCGGGGATGCCCGGGTCGGCCCCGGAGCCGTCGTCGATGACCACGGCGAGGGTCAGGTCGGGCAGCGAGTCGAGGCAGTGCTTCACGCGCGGGCCGAAGCCCTGCTCGTAGACGAGCGCTTTGAGGTCGCTGTTGCCGAAGAGGTAGGAGAGCTCGCCTTCGACGTAGCGGTAGTTGATGTTGATCCAGACGGCCCGGATCTTGAACACCGCCCAGAGCGTCTCGACCCACTCGGCGGAGTTGTGGGCGTAGATCCCGACGTGGTCCCCAGGACCGACGCCGTGCGCGTCGAGGTGGTGGGCCAGCCGGTTGGCCCGCTCCTCGACCTGGGCATAGGTCCGGCGCTGGTCCCCGGCCACCAGGTACTCCCGATCGGGGTAGGCGTCGACCACCTGCTCGAACAGGTCCGCCAGGTTGAAGGTCCGTTCCCCCACGTCGCTCACGACCTCAAACTAGAACACGTTCCAGCGTCAGAACCATTGGAGGCAATAAGGGGCGGAATCCGCCCCTTATTGCCTCCGACGAGTCACGGATGCACCGCGAGGAGCCGGAGGCGCTGGTCGTGGGTCTCGCGGATGGTCTCGGCCTCGCCGTCGGGGTCGGCGGTCAGCTCCTCGTGGCCGAAGCGGAGTGTCTGCCACCCGACTCGGGCGGCGGCGTTCACCCGGGCCCGGTCCTTGCGCTGGCTGGCGACTCGATCGTGCCACCGGCGGCCGTCGGCCTCGAGGATCAGCTGGGCTTCGATGAACGCGGCGTCGACGAAGCCGGTGATGTCGCCGCGTCCGGGGAGGGGGAACTGGCGCACCGGGGCGAGGCCGACCAGCGCGCAGGTCTCGAACAGCCGGTGCTCGAGCTCGCTCGCGGCGGGGATGAATCCCGGCCCACGCTCGTCGAGGATCGATGCGAGCTTGGTCATGCCCTTCCTGCCCGGCGTCAGGAGCTCGCCGAAGGTCCGGCTCATCTTCGAGTAGGTGAGATGGCTCGTGAGGAGCGCATCCTCGTAGGCCCGGTCGAGCCGGACTCGCGACGTCGTTGCCGCCAGGTCGACCAGCGTCCGGGCCAGGGTCGTCGTGCGCCGACCGTGGAGGTTCACCCAGTGGTGGTCGGGCAGGTACCGGGTCTGGTGGACGGTGGCACCGGCCACGCGGAGGTGCTGGGGATGGGGCACGGTCACGGCGAGCACGTCGCGGGCGAGGCCCGCCAGTCGATGCGGGGCGACGGCGGACTCGTGGGAGACGACGGCGCGCTCTCCAGCGGCGAGGTAGACGACCCACAGCCGCTGTTCCCCTGTGTCCCGGTGTCCCGGCAGCCCGTAGACGCCGGGTGCGAGCCGTAGCCATCGCCCGGCCCGCAGCCTCCGCTTGACCAGCGTCGGCTCGATGCCCAGGGCCAGCAGCTGGAACCGGGCCACGACGCCGTACTGGGTGGCGGCCAGCTCGGTCACCGCGTGATCGATCATCGCCTCGTCTCCGCGTCAGATGGATCGCGGGGAAGCGCAGACCGAACCTACCGTCGGCTGTCACTGGTCCGTCGGAGGCAATAGGGGGCGGTTTCCGCCCCTCATTGCCTCCATTGGATTCGGGCGGGCGGCGCATGGTCGTGAGACGGCGTCGGGCGTCGGCCCCGTTTCCCCGTCAGAGGATTCGGCTCTCGTGGCCGGCCCAGTACTCGTCCTTCAGGAGGCGCTTGTAGAGCTTGCCGGTGGGGTGGCGGGGCAGCTCGTCGCGGAAGTCGATCGACCGGGGGCACTTCACGTCCGCCAGGTGCTCCCGACAGTGGGCGATGAGCGCCCGCTCGATCTCCGGTCCGGCCGACGACGGGTCCGCGAGCGCCACGACGGCCTTCACCTCCTCACCGAAGTCCTCGTTGGGGACACCGATGACGGCGGCGTCGGCCACCGCGGGGTGCACCACCAGGACGTTCTCGGTCTCCTGGGGATAGACGTTGACCCCGCCGGTGATGATCATGTTGGCCTTGCGATCGGTCAGGTAGAGGAAGCCGTCCTCGTCCACCCGGCCGATGTCGCCGAGCGTGCTGGCCCCGTCGTCCCGGTAGCTGCCGGCGGTCTTGTCCGGGTCGTTGTGGTACTCGAAGACCCGCCCTGCCGCCGTCGCCCCGAAGTAGATCGTGCCCTCCTCGCCGACGGGAACCTCGTTGCCTTCCTCGTCGATGATCAGCACGGGAGCGGTCAGGGCCCGGCCGACGGTCCCCTTGTGGGCCAGCCACTCCTCGCTGTTGCAGTAGCAGAAGCCGTTGCCCTCGGTGCCCGCGTAGTACTCGTGGATCACCGGGCCCCACCACTCGATCATGTGCTCCTTGACCGGGATCGGGCAGGGAGCCGCGGCGTGGACCGCGACCTGCATGGAGCTGATGTCATGGCGGCGGCGCACGTCCTCGGGCAGCTTGAGCATGCGGACGAACATGGTCGGGACCCACTGGCTGTGGGTCACCCGGTAGCGGTCGATGAGGGCGAGTGCTTCGGTCGCGTCGAAGTGCTCCATGACCACGATCGTCGTCCCGAGGCGCAGGAAGCTCATGCAGAACGCCAACGGGGCGGCGTGGTAGAGCGGGGCGGGGGAGAGGTAGGTCGAGGACTCCGAGGCCCCGAACACGAGGGTCACGAGCGAGGTCATGGCTTCGGCGGTGCCCAGTGGAGGGGCCAGCAACGGGGCCTTCACCCCCTTGGGGCGTCCCGTCGTGCCCGAGGAGTACAGCATCGGTTGGCCTTCGACGGCGCCGGCCGGCTCCTCGGGGGACTGGGTGGCGAGGAGGGTCTCCAGCCGTTCGCAGCCCTCGACCGGGCCACCGACCGACGCCAGCAGGTCGAGGCCGCCGAGCCGGTCCATCAGCTCCGCCACCTGGTCGGCCTTCGCGGGAGACGTGATGAGGACCCGACTCCCGGAGTCCACCACGATGTAGTCGAGCTCCTCGGCGGTCAGCCGGGAGCTGATCGCGGTGTAGTAGAGCCCGGCATACCGGGCGCCCCAGGTGAGGGCGAGGTAGTCGACTCGGTTCTCCAGGCAGAGGGCGACGTGGTCGCCGGGCCCGAGCCCGAGCGATCCGAACAGGTTGGCCAGCCGGCAGGCCGTTTCGTGGAGCTCGGCGTAGGTCATGACCTCACCCGTGCCGCCCATGATCAGCGCAGGGTGGTCCGGGGTCCGTTCCGCCCATGTGCCCGGGTAGAGCCGGCCCGGTGATTCGGTCACGGCTCGCACCTCCAGAAGGCGAGAGCGTCGGTGACGGTCCGCTCGCCCTCGTCGTCACCACCGACCACCGAGGCCGGGACGAGGCCCACCACCGCCGTCTCCCGCATCGGTCCAGCATGGCCGATGGCCCCGACTAGGTTCGCCCGCCGTGGGGGTGGGACCTGAGAGGACGCCGGTGATCGCCGGGGTCGCGCTGTCGGACTACCCCGTGGCGCCGGAGTTGGACGGGGTCCAGCACCATGTCCTCGCCATGCAGCGGGTCCTCGAGGACAGCGGTGTGGCCAAAGCCGACATCGACGGGTACATGTCGGCGGGCGGTGGCGGGATGATGGTCGACGACGCGGTGACCATGTCGGAGTACCTCGGCATCGACCACCGCTGGATCGACGGGACGATGACGGGCGGCTCCAGCTTCGAGTTCCACGTCCAGCACGCGGCTGCGGCCATCCGGGACGGGCGGGCCCACACCATCCTGGTCACCTACGGGTCCGACCAGCTGACCCGCATGGGTCGGACCCTGGGCACGGGCCAGTTGCGGCAGGGCGCGAGCCGGGCGGTCCCCGGGCCGTCGCAGTTCGAGGCGCCGTTCGGCAACTCGCTGGTCGGCGCCTACGCCATGGTCGCCCAGCGTCACATGCACGAGTTCGGCACGACGTCCGCGCAACTGGCCGAGATCGCCGTGGGTGTGCGGGAGTACGCCGGACTCAACCCGCTGGCCCGCTACCGGGACCCGATCACCGTCGACGACGTCGTCGGCTCCCGCATGGTGGCCGACCCACTGCACAAGCTCGACTGCTGTGTCATCACCGACGGCGGTGGGGCCGTGCTCATCACCACTGAGGAGCGGGCCCGGGACCTGAAGCAGTCGCCGGTCTACGTGCTCGGGGCGGGTGGGGCGCAGTCGCACTGGAACATCTCACAGTGCCCGGACTTCACGACCTCCGCCGGCGCCCGGATCAGTGCGGGCGTGTACGCGGAGGCCGGGCTGACCCCGGCCGATGTCGACACCATCCAGTTCTACGACAGCTTCACGATCACCGTGGCCGTGCTGTTGGAGGACATGGGTTTCTGCGCCAAGGGTGAAGCCGGGGCCTTCGTCCAGGAGGGCCACCTGCGCCGGGGCGGGAAGCTCCCGCTGAACACCGACGGCGGTGGACTGTCCTCCAACCACCCCGGCATGCGGGGGATCTTCCTGCTGGTCGAGGCCGTGCGCCAGCTCCGGGGCCAGGGCGGTGAGGCCCAGGTGCCCGATGCCGAAGTAGCCCTGGCGGCGGGCTCCGGCGGCTGGCTGTCCTGCATCGGCATGGTCCTGTTGGGCAAGGAGCGACCGGCATGACCGACACCGGCGAGTGGGTCAAGCCCATCCCCTACGTCGACGCGGTGACCGAGCCCTTCTGGGACGCCACCGTCGAGGGCCGGCTGACCTACCAGCAGTGCCCGGCGTGCGGCCACCGTCAGTTCTACCCCCGGGCCGCCTGCACGGCCTGCGGCCAGACCCCCGCACTGGTCGACGCCGTCGGTACCGGCACCGTCCACACCTTCACCGTGATCCGCCAGTACGGCGGCCGCGGCTTCAAGGACGAGCTGCCCTACGTCGTCGCCATGATCGAGCTGGACGAGGGCCCGAAGATGATGGGAAACGTCACCGACGTCGACCCCGAGTCCGTCCGCATCGGGGACCGGGTCCAGGTCTGGTTCGCCGACGCCGGCGACCGAGCCCACATCCCCCTCTGGAAGCCCGTTTGAGTCGGCTCAGGCCTCGGGGCGCATGGCCATGCCGGCCGCGGGGGCGATGAAGAGGCACTCGGCTTCGGCGAGGAGCTTGTCGCCGTCGTGGGCGGTGCCCCAGCAGTAGATCTTGCGGCCCTCGGTGCGGTCGACCCCGGCGGCATAGTCGATGCGGCGGTAGAGCGGCGTGGGCTTGATCATCTTCACGGTCAGCGTGCCGGTGAAGCCCGCGACGCCGGAGGCCATCTGCGCGCAGCCCAGCAGGTCGTCGAAGGCGGCGGCCACGAACCCACCGTGCAGGCAGTCCTGGGGGCCCTCGTAGGCCGCGCCCCACGTGGCGTGGCCCCGGGTCACCTCGCCGTCGAGCACGAACTCCATCGGCGGGGCCAGCGGATTGGACCGTCCGCTGATGCCCGAGCGCTCGGTGAGGATGGCGTCGTCGCCGCCCGCGGCCGACATGCCGCCCCGCTCTCGGACGGACGGCGGGCGGTCCAGGACTTCGGCCAGGTGGGCCGTGGCCTCGATGAGATCGGCGAAGGCGTCCTCCCCCACCCGCTCGGTGTCGAGGAGGGCCACCCGCTCCACGACCTTCTTGGCCTCCTCGACCAGCATGTGCTTCTGGGCCCGGGCGCCTCTGGCGGTGGAGGTGTTGAGGAGCCAGAGCTCTCGGGCATCGTCGGGGAGTCCCATGAGCGCACGCTAACGGGCGGCCGCGAACGGCTGATCCGCGACCGGGGTCGGCCGTTTGTCCCGGGAACAGCCCGGTGTCGTCCACCGCACAGGAGAGCGCCCAGAAGCAGGGCGGCCGGCGTTCCATGGTCGGGCGATGTCGCCGCGGACGCTGCGGTGGGTCCGGCTCGCGGTAACGCTGCTGCGGCCGACGTGGTCGAATGGGTGATGCCTGCTCCCACCGTCGCCCTTCGTGCGGCGGTGGACGGGACGCTCGAGTCCGGGGTGGATGACCGCTACGGCCGCCCGGCGATGGTGGTGCGGTCGGTCAGTGACCGTCGGGCCGGCGCGTTGGGCTCGGCCGACGGCGACACCATCGCCCTGGCCGCCCGCACCGCCCGCCAGGCGGGGATGCCGATCGTGATGGTCCTCGCCTCGAGCGGCGCCGATGTCCACGAAGGTGTCGAAGCCCTCGTGGGTTGGGGGCGGGCGGCCAGGGAGTTGGTGGCCTGCTCGGGGGTCGTCCCGATCCTCGCCGCCTTGACCGGCCCGGCCGTCTCCGGCCCGGCCCTGCTGCTCGGCCTGGCCGATCTCGTGGTGATGACGGCCCCGTCCTATGCGTATGTGTCCGGGCCTCGGATGGTCCGCCAGATGACCGGCGCCCACATCACCTCCGAGTCCCTGGGCGGCGTCGCCGCCCAGCAGCGCTCCACCGGCGTTGCCGCCCGGGTGGTCGCGACCGCCGCGGACGTCGACGCCGCCCTCGCCGATCTGCTCGTCCACCTGCCCGACAGCGTCGACCGGGAGCCGCCCCGTTGGCCCTGCGAGGACCCCGTCGACCGTCCGACCCCGGAGGCGGGTGCCATCCTGCCCGCGGGGACCGCAGCCGGTTACGACGTGCGGGACGTGGTGCGCTCGGTGATGGACGACGGCGAGTTCCTCGAGGTCCGGGAGCACTGGGCGCCCAACCTGGTGACCGGCTTCGCCACCGTCGACGGCCGGCCGGTGGGGGTGGTGGCCAACCAGCCCCAGCAGCTGGCGGGCACCCTGGACATCAACTGCTCGCACAAGGGCGCCCGCTTCGTGCAGTTCTGCGACGCCTTCAACCTGCCGCTCGTCACCCTGGTCGACACCTCCGGCTTCTACCCGGGCAAGGACATGGAATGGCGGGGGATGATCCGCCACGGCGCCCAGTTGGCCTTCGCCTACGCGCGCGCGACCGTGCCCCGGGTCGGGCTGACCCTGCGCAAGTCCTACGGCGGTGCCTACATCGTCATGGACTCCAAGACGATGGGCTGTGACCTGCACCTCGCCTGGCCGACGGCGGAGATCGCGGTGATGGGGGCCGAGGGGGCCGTGAGCATCCTGCACCGCCGGGCCGACGCGGCCGAGCGGTCGGCGCTGGTCGATGACTACGAGGAGCAGTACCTCAACCCCTGGATCGCCGCCGAGCGGGGCTACATCGACGCCGTCATCGACCCCGCCGACACGCGGCGCGAGTTGGCGGCCGCGCTCGAGGTGCTCAGCACCAAGCGCGAGCGCATCGCTCCCCGCCGCCACGACAACCTGCCTCTGTAGCCCCGCCTTCTGGCGCCCGATTGTGGTGTCATGGCCCCTCGGTCGGGCGCCAGAACGGGGTGAGCGGACTGGGCCGTTCGACCCTGGCCGACCGCATCGAGGGAGGGCAGAGTTCACTGGCGTGAGGAGGTCGAAGGCGTCCATCGAGCGGGCCAGTCCGAGTGACCTCGTGCCGCGGGCGATCGACGTCGGGGCCGTACCCATGCAGGTCGGCGCCGTGCTGGTGCTGGCGCCGTCGGCGGGGGTGGACGAGGCCGAGGTGCGCGATGCCCTCGAAGCACGGACCCGGGCGGTCCCGAGGCTGCGCCAGCGGCTGGTCGACACACCCATCGGGTGCGGTCGCCCCGTCTGGGTCGATGACGACCGGTTCGCCATCGGCCACCACGTGAACACCCGGCGGTGCCCGGCCCCCGGTGACGAGGCGGCGCTGCTGGACCAGGCGGCCGATCTGGTCACCGAGCGGCCGTCCGAGGAGCACTCGCCCTGGGCCGTGACCTTCGTGACCGGTCTGGCATCGGGTGGCTCGGCGCTCGTGGCCGTGTTCCACCACGTCCTGGCCGATGGCCTCGGGGGCCTCGCGGTGCTCGCCGGCCTCGTCGACGGTGCGCCCGGGGTGGAGGTGCCGACCGGGTTCCCCCGACCTCGACCGAGATCGCGGGCGCTGTTCGTCGAGGCCTGGTCGGCGCGCGGCCACGCTCTGGCCCAGCTCCCCGCGGGGGTCCGCGACCTCCGCGCGGCCGTGAGCGAGCTCCGGGGCGAGGAACGACCCCACGCCCGGCGCACCTCGCTGAACCAGCCGACGGGTCCCGGCCGGGCGCTGGCGGTGGCCCGGGTCGGGTTGGCGCCGGTCCTCCAAGTCGCCCACGCTCACGGTGCGACGGTGAACGACGTCGTGCTCACCGCGGTGGCCGGGGCATTGCCGCGGACGCTCCGTCGGCGCGGCGAGGCGCCGGTGCCGGAGTTCGTGATGACGGTCCTCGTCGCGGCTCGCCGCGCCGCCGATGTCGACGTGCTCGGCAACGAGATCGGGGTCAAGCCGGTGGTCGTGCCCGCGGGAGGCGACGCGTTGAACCGCCTGGTCGAGACGGCGCGCCGTCGTTCCCGTGTCCAGCCTCCGTCGGCCGCCGTCACCCGGCTGCTCGACGCCCTGTTCCGGTTCGCCGGCCGGCTCCGGCTCTTCTCGTGGTTCACCGACCGCCAGCGGATGGTCCACACCTTCGTGACCAACCTCCGCGGCCCGACCGACCGCCTGACCTTCCTCGGGGCCGAGGTCGACGAGGTGATCCCGGTGTCGGCCATCTCCGGCAACGTCACCGTCGCCTTCGCCGTCCTCTCCTACGCCGGCACCCTGACCGTCACCCTCGTCGCCGACCCCGAGGCCTGCCCGGACCTCGGACGGCTACGCGACGACCTCCAGTCCGAACTGGACGACCTCACCTCGGCTACGGCTCGAGGGTGACCTTGATGGCACCGGCGCGGCGGTCGGCGGCGACGCGGAAGGCCTCGGCGGCGTCGTCCAGGCCGAACCGGTGGGTGATCATGGCGGGGGCCAGTTCCGGGACGGCGGCGAGCAGGTCGGCGGCGGCGTCGACCTCTCGCCCCTCGTGCTGGTGGCCGTAGGCGAGGCAGCCGACGACGTCGAGCTCCTTCAGGCCGATCGGCGCGGCGGCCAGGGCCACCTGCTCCCAGTAGGTGCCGAGCAGGGCGATGGTCCCCCGGATCCGGGTCAACTCGATGGCCTGGTTGAAGGCCGAGGCGGTCCCGGCCGCCTCGACCACCACGTCGTAGTGGCCCTCGACCGGCCGTCCCCCGACGGCCTCGGCGGCGGCGACCTGGTGGGGGTGGCGGGCGGCGACGCCGACCGCGCAACCGAGGTGCACGGCCGCGGCCACCGAGGCGATGCCGAGGGTGCCACCCCCGATCACGGCCACCCGCTGGCCGGGCTCGATCCGGGCCCGGTGCATCGCCCTCACCGCACAGGCCACGGGCTCGACCAGGCCGGCGTCGCGCACGGCCAGCCCGTCCGGCAGGGCGACGAGGCAGTACGGCGGCACCACGACCTCGTCGGCCATGCCCCCGTCGAGGCCGATGCCGATGGTCTGGGCCGTCCGGCAGAGGTGGGTGTCCCCGCGGAGGCAGCGGTCGCAGGTCCCGCAGCGGTGCACGGGCTCGATGGCCACCGGCGTGTCGTCGTCCAGCCACCCGGCGACCTCGTGGCCCAGCGTGACCGCCATCGGTCCCCAGTCGAGGAGGTGGAGGTCGGACCCGCAGATCCCCGCGGCGGCCACCCGCACCCGCACCTGGTCACCCGTTGGCTCCGGCGCGGGCACGTCCAGCACCCGGATCCCGTCCTCGGTGTTCCGCACGCCCCTCATGGGACCCTCCCGTCCTCGTTCTGGCCCCGGGATCCGGTGCCCGTTCGTCAGCGATTCGTCCGGGGCACGGGGGGCGATGGTAATGAAGGGCGGTGGACCTCCGGTTCAGCGACGAGGACGAGGCGTTCCGGGTCGAGGCCCGGGACTTCCTCGAGACCCATCTGGCTGCCGACTTCGCCGCGCTCCGGGGTCGTGGCGGCCCGGGCAAGGAACACCAGGACTTCGCGGGTCGACTCGAGTGGGAGAAGTGCCTCGGCCGCGAGGGCTGGAGCGTCGTGGGCTGGCCGAAAGAGCACGGAGGCAAGGGCCTGCCCGTGACCCAGCAGGTCATCTGGCACCAGGAGTACGCCCGGGCCCGGGCGCCCGGCCGGGTGGGGCTCGTGGGGGAGGGGCTGCTCGGACCGACCCTCATCGCCTTCGGGAGCCAGGAGCAGAAGGCCCGCTTCCTGCCGGGCATCGTGTCGGGTGAGACGCTCTGGTGCCAGGGCTACTCCGAGCCCAACGCCGGCTCGGACCTGGCCAACGTCCAGACCCGGGCCCACCTCGACGGCGACGAATGGGTCATCAGCGGCCAGAAGGTGTGGACCTCGCTGGCCGCCTGGGCCCAGTGGATGTTCGTGGTCTGTCGGACCGACCCCGACGCCGAGACGAAGCACCGGGGTCTCTCCTACCTGCTCTGCCCCATGGACCAGCCGGGCATCGAGCTCCGGCCCATCGTGCAGGTCACCGGCACGTCGGAGTTCAATGAGGTCTTCCTCGACGGGGCCCGCACCGCGGCCGACCTGGTCGTGGGCGAGGTCAACGGTGGTTGGCGGGTGGCCATGGGCACCCTCGGCTTCGAGCGCGGCGTGCTCACCCTGGGCCAGCAGATGGCTTTCAGCCAGGAGTTCGAACTGCTGTTGGCGACCGCCCGCCGCAACGGCAAGGCCGACGAACCCGAGTTCCGGCAGCGCCTGACCGCGGCCTGGATCGGCCTGGAGCTCATGCGCCTGACGGCCCTGCGCACCATCTCGGGCGAACCCGGGCCGGAGACGTCGGTCAACAAGCTCTACTGGGCCACGTTCCACCGGGGCCTCGGTGAGCTGGCGATGGACGTGCTCGGGGCCGAGGGCACGGTCCTCACCTCGGAGACCGCCAGGCGCGGAGGTGAGGCCTACGCCCTGTCCGAGTTGCAGGGGCTGTTCCTCTTCAGTCGGGCCGACACCATCTACGGCGGCTCGAACCAGATCCAGCGCAACGTGCTCGGCGAGCAGGTCCTCGGCCTGCCCCGCGAGCCCCGACCGTGACCAGCCGAGAGACCGAACCCGTGACCACGGAGGCCAGCCGACCATGAGCCGCGAGATCCCGCCCTATCCCGAGGGCCATGAGCTGCTGGCCGGCAAGGGCGTGGTGGTGACCGCCGCCGCCGGTACCGGCATCGGCTTCGCCACGGCCAAGCGCTGCGCCGAGGAGGGGGCCCGGGTCGTCATCTCCGACCACCACGAGCGCCGGCTGGGCGAGGCCGCGGACGCCATCGCCGCCGAGGTGGGGGAGCGGCCCCACCCGATCGTGTGCGACGTGACCGACGACGACGCCGTCCAGGTCCTGGTCGACGGCGCGGCGATCCATCTCGACGGCATCGACGTCATGGTCAACAACGCCGGGCTCGGGGGCGAGGTCGACCTGGTGGACATGACCGACGAGCAGTGGTCGATCGTGCTCGACGTCACCCTGAACGGGACCTTCCGCACCACGCGCGCCGCCCTGCGCCACATGCTGCCCCGAGGTCACGGGGTCATCGTCAACAACGCGTCGGTGCTCGGGTGGCGGGCGCAACGGGGCCAGGCCCACTACGCCGCCGCCAAGGCCGGGGTCATGGCGCTCACCCGTTGTGCCGCGATCGAAGCAGCCGACGTCGGGGTCCGGGTCAACGCCGTCGCCCCCAGCCTGGCCACCCATCCCTTCCTGACCAAGGTCATGGCCGACGGGCTGCTGGAGGAGCTCGAGGCAGGGGAGGCCTTCGGCCGGGGTGCCACTCCCTGGGAGGTGGCCAACGTGATCGTCTTCCTGGCCAGCGACTACTCCAGCTACATGACCGGCGAAGTCGTCGCGGTCAGCAGCCAGCACCCGTAGCCGGGCTCAGCCCACCCGGAATCCCCCATCGCCCCGTCCGCCGGTGGCGGGCATCCCTGGTGGGGCGGTGACCGGTGTGATCGGCCCGGCCGGGGCGCCGGGGGGAGGGGGCAGGTCCGGTCGCGCTCCCGGCGGCGGAGGTATCGGGCCCGCCGTGGGGTCCGCCGCCGGGAACGGACCGGTGCCCGGCTCGGGCGCCACCTTCGGCCGGGGCGGGAGGCCGGCCAGGGCGGTCAGACGGCCGATGCGCTCCTGGAGCAGCATCGAGGTCCCCAGGCGCTTGGCGCGACTCGACATCGCCCCGCCGTAGACGGCGACAGGCACTTCGAGCCAGAGCGGGGCGGTCGCCCGGCTCACCCGGCGGACCTCGCTCTGGTCGGCGTCGAGGGCCTCGAGAGCGGTGATGAGGGCCTCGGGGTGCCGGGTGAACTGGACGGCGATGCGGTCGCGGTGCTCGCCCTGGTCCCGTAGGGCCCAGGCCTGCAGCCACTCGGCCATGCGGGCGGGGATCCAACCGACGAGGGCCTTCAGGTCGTCGGCCTCGGCGGTGGCGATGGCGCCGGACGTGAGGGCCACCGCCCAACTCGACAGGGCGATGTCCCAGCTCCCGATGCGGCTGACCTCATAGGAGAGGGCCGCCTCCAGCTCGTCGCGGCCGAGCGCGTCGGGGAGGCCGGAGGTGATCCCGATGATGGTCTTCCGGGGCCGGGTGCCGACGCCGAAGGAGTTCGGCACCGGGTCGTCGATGACCGCGAACCGGGGCACCGGTATGTCGGCGGACAGGGCCAGGCCCTCGAGGATGTTGCGCACCTCGGGGTACTCGTCGGGCGCGGCGAGGTGCGCGCCGGTCTCGGCCAGCACCTGGGCCTCCAGCTTGCGTCGAAGAGTGGGCAGGCGGAACAAGGAGAGGAAGGTGCCGATGACGAGGGAGAAACCGAACACGACGAGGACGAAGACCCCGGTCCACTTCAGCAGCTCGATGCTGTCGGGCAGGCCGGCCTCGCTGAAGAGCCAGAGGAGGCCGATGATGGCCGTGGCCACTGCGGCCGCACAGACGGCCATCCAGTAGACGACGGTGGCCATGACGAGCAGGCCGAGGATGCGCAGTCGATTGCGTCGGGCGAAGAGGTCCGGCCGTTCCATCCGGGCAAGTTAGGCCTTGGTCACCAAGCGTTGGTGAGTAGCGGCTACTCAATCTCGGGCGGCTCGTGCCGGCCGCCGTCGTCGTCGCCCCCGTCGTCGATGAGGCGTCGGGTCACCTCGCCCGCGTAGTCGTCCCAGGCCTCGGTGAGGTCGTCGATGAGCTGCCGCAACAGCTTGGGCGACATGGCGACCCGGGCCACGACGGTTCCCACGGGCGGCTCGACGGAGTGGTCGACCCGCAGGAGGTCGACGGTGACCTCGTGGTCACTGGTGTTGACGACGGCGTCATTGGCCCAGACCCCCGCCTGGTGGGCCGGCGGCACCACGACCACCAACTCGTCGTCGTCGTCTGGTTCGCTTCCCATCGGGTCCCCCCGCTCGCCGCGGCCGGTCCGTACCGTAGGCCTATGGCGGACACCCTGCCCGGCCTCGGCGCCGAGCCCGACGACGAGGAGGCGGAGGTCGACGACGACCTGCACGGTGGCGAGGAGTCGGAGGCCCAGAGCGGCCTCGGACGCGGCTTGGCGGCCATCATCCCCACCCTGGCCGATCTCGACGCCCCCGCGCCGCCTGCGCGTCGACGACGGCGTCGGGGGGGCGTGGCTGCTCTTCTCGGCCCACCGACCGAGGACACCTCCGCCGACGAGGAGGATGCCCCCGCGGCGCCCGTCTCCCCGCCCCGGGCCTTCGCCCCGGGCACCGTGCCGCCCGCGGACCCGGTCGGTGCCCCCGACGCCGCGGTCCGGTCCGTCGAGGAGGTCCGGCCGCCTCCCGCGGGTCCCACCAAGGCGGTGGCGGCGCCCGACGTGCCCGTTCCGGTCGTCGGCGGGGAGTCCGGTGACGCGGCGCCCGACGTGCCCGTTCCGGTCGTCGGCGGGGAGTCCGGTGACGCGGCGCCCGACGTGCCCGTTCCGGTCGTCGGCGGGGAGTCCGGTGACGCGGCGCCCGACACGGTGCCCGTTCCGGTCGTCGGCGGGGAGTCCGGTGACGCGGCGCCCGACACGGTGCACGTTCCGGTCGTCGGCGGGGAGTCCGGTGACGCGGCGCCCGACACGGTGCACGTTCCGGCGCCGTCCGCGGTGCGCAAGCTGCGGGATGACCTCGTGGGGGCCCTCCTCGACGGACTGGCCAACACGATGGCCCTCGACCTGTGTGCCTACCTCCACGAAGGGCCCGGCGAGGAGCCCCACCTCTTCCTGCAGTCGCCGTCGATGGACACCATCGGCGCCGACCGCACCTTCGGCCTCTTCGCCGCCCTGCACGCCGGCCTGAGAGCCGGCCGATCAGAGCCCGAGTTCGCCGTCGCGGGGTTCCGCGGCGTGGCCGTGGCCACCCTCGGCGAGGGATCCCGGGGTCTGTGGGCCGTGGCCCGGGCCGGTGACGTCACGGGTGCCGAGCGGGAGGTGGCCGCTCGTTTCTGTCGCTCCTTCGGTCGCGCGGTGCACCAGTTGGACGGCGCCGCGGCGTCCGCCAGCACCAGCGCCCGGCCGTTGCGGGTCGAGGTCCATCGGGCCCGGGACTCGGTGCTGGCCGAGGTCCAGGTCCGTCTCGGGGATCAGATCCGCCCCGGTCACGGTCGGGCCGCCACCCAGGTGGAGGCCATCACCCGGGCGGTGCTGGTGGCCGCCGGTCGCCCCGTCACCTTCCGCTACGCCAGCGAGGTGGCCCACGAGGGCGAGCATGCCGCCGTCGTGTTGGTCGAGGGGGGCGACCACGCCGTCGCCCTGGGCTCGGCCCTGAGCCCGGAGTCCGGTGGTGTCGCCACCGCCCAGGCCGCGCTCCGCGCCCTCGACGGCCTCACTGCCTGAGCGCCCGACTCGGGCGGGGCAGGCGCCCCCGAAATGGTTCGGTGACGACCGGTAGCCGAGCCGGAGCTGAGGTGTCCCCTGCGGTCACGGATCCGGGCGACGGTCGGTGCCCGGGGCGAGCAGGTCAGCCGTAGAGCTCCCGGTCCATCTCGCGGACCCGGTCGGCGAGGGCCGACATGACGCTCTCGCGGAAGCTGGGCGCCTCGTCGAGCAGGCCGGAGAACTCCCGCTTGCCGATCACCAGCACGCGCGTGGGCGAGGCGATGGTGACCGTTGCGTTGCGCGGCACCCGGTCGATGAGAGCCATCTCGCCGAAGACCGCCCCGGGCCCGATGGTGGCCACCTCCACCCCGCCCTGGCTGACCGAGGCCGAGCCGTCGACGATGACGAAGGCCTCGTGGCCGAAGTCGCCCTCGGTGATCAGCGTCCGGCCCTCCTCGACGTCGATCTCGTCGGTGAGGCGAGCGACCTTGGCGAGGTCGCCTCGCGAGCACTGGGCGAAGAGGGGAACGGTCTTGAGGTGCTTTACGAAGCGGTCGGCCATGAATCGACCCTAGGCGGCGCCACCACCTGCCGCTGCCGGTGGCTGCGTGGTTCTGCTTCCTGAACCCTCATGTCCTGGGGGTTCCGGAGCCGCCGGCCCGAGGCGAGTCGGACCTCGCGTCGCCCGCTCCTGAGTCCTCGGCGGCCTACTGGAACCACCAGATGAAGTCGCGGGGGTCGCCGGACCGGAACCAGACGACCTCGTCGGTGCGGTCCTCGTCGAGCTCACCGGCGAACGCCGGGGCGTAGGTCCCGGACACGTTCTCCACCGCGCCCGCGACGAAGCTCCGGCCGGCGCGTCCCCACCAGACCCGGTCCCGGGCGGGCCCGGGGGCGTACCAGAAGATGTCGTCCCGGCCGTTGCCGTTGAAGTCGCCGACGATGGGGTCCTGGTCCCGGTCGATGGTGCGGTCGGTCTCGGTGAAGGTGCGGTTGAACCGACCGAACCAGAGCTCGTCGGCCGCGGTGCCCCGGCCGAAGAGCAGGACGTCGTCGCGCCCGTCGCCGTCGAAGTCCCCGGCCACGGGTCGCTGGGCGCCGTCAACGGTGACCACTCGGATCCCGAAGGTGCCGTCGGCCTTGCCGAACCACACCTTGTCCGGTGCCGCGCCGGGGCCGGAGAAGAAGATGTCGTCGCGCCCGTCGCCGTTGAAGTCGCCGACGACCGAGTGGGCGAAACGGGTGTTGATGGTGATCCGGCGGGTGTCCCACCTCCGGTCCGCACGGCCCGCCCAGAGGTGATCGGGCCCGGGTCCGGGCGTGTACCAGAGGATGTCATGGTGGCCGTCGCCGTCGAAGTCGCCGACCTGGGGACGGAACCGGCCTTTGGCGTTGATCCTTCCGGCGGTGAAGCGGCGGCCGGACCGGCCCCACCAGATGCGTTCGGGGTCCGAGCCCTCGCCGTACCAGAGGATGTCGTTGCGGTCGTCGCCGTCGAAGTCGCCGACCTCACCGTGCTGGAACGACTGGCGGATGTTGTGCTCGGTCTGGTCGAAGCGGGCGCGGGGGCCCCGCCTGGTCGCCGGCGGGGGGTCCGCGGGGGGCGGCGGGTTCGGTCCGGGCATCTGCAGGGTCCAGAAGCTGGTCAGCTTGGCGCCGCCCCGGCGGGTGAGGCTGATGTGGACGTGATCGGTGTGGGGGCTGGATCCGGAGTAGGGCGTCCAGCCCTCGTTGGCCCGGTACAGCCGGAAGATCCGGCGGTTCCAGATGACGTACATGACCCCGAGGCGGCGGGCCATGGCATGACGGTGGCCGTACTCGTCGGTGCGCAACAGCCAGTTGACGAAGTTGGCCACCCGCTGGCGGCCGGCGGCAGTGGTGGCGTCGTTGGCCCAGTCCCAGGCCCGGCCCTCCTTGTGCTCGCTCGTGCCGCCGATGCCGCAGTCGCGGCTGATGCCGTAGCTGGTGGTCCCCGGGTAGGCCGCCATCACCATGTCGCGGAAGGCGACCATCCCGCGCTTGGCGGTCGGGCTGCAGGTGCTCTGTCCGTCGTAGGTGGGGTAGCGCTCGATCTCGCTGGGGAAGCGTGGGGTCACGGGCTCCCGTTCGATCCCCGCGCCGGGTCCCTCACCGGTGACGGTGAAGGTGCCCGCGGTGAGGACGCCGAGGTCCTCGTACATCGGGGCGATGCAGGTGCCCTTGACGCTGTAGGTCCCGGCCGGGGTGCCACCGGGGATGACGAAGGGCGCGTCCCAGGTCCCGTCCCGCTCCACGGGGAGCGTGGCTGATGCGGCGGCGCTGCCGTCGGGGGCGATGAGTTGGAGCAGGAGGCCGTCCGCGCCGGTGATGCCGTCGGGCAGGAAGCAGCCGGTACCGGTGACCTCCACGCTGGCGCCGGTGAGGCCCTCGGTGGCCGAGACGGCCAGCGTCGGCTCGCCCTCGCCCTCGGCGGGGCGCAGGCCGACCGGCACCACGGCCAGGACGGCGGCGCCCACGAGGAGGGCGGTCAGCGTGGTGAGGGCTCGGCGCACCATCACCGGATCGGATGTTGAGCGTCGGTTCTTAACACTCTCCGCATTGCGGTCCCCCTTCAGCGGGCTTCTCTGAGCCACGGCGCGTGGGCATGTATTACGGAATCTTTGCGGATTGGTTACGAAACTAGGGCAGGAGGCGCGACGAGGCAAACCGGACCGCCCAGCCCGGTCAGCGGGGGAGGGGCCCCGGGGCCCCTCGGGTCACTCCGCGGCGATGGCCGCGAGGAAGGCGGGGCGGTCGTCGCCGCCGTGCACCAGCAGGTTGCTGCCGGTGACATAACCCGATGCCGGGGAGGCCAGGAAGCACACCGCTCCGGCCACGTCGGCCGCGGTGCCCAGGCGACCGAGCGGGACCCGGGTCGCGGCCGGGTCGAGGGCGGTGGCGTCATCAGGGGGACCCACCGGGGTCGCGGCGAGGTGGCCGGCCGACACGCAGTTGACCCGGACCTTCGGCGCCCACTCCACGGCCAGGCCGCGGGTGAGCTCGACCAGCCCGGCCTTGGCGGCGCCGTAGACGGCGGCGCCGGCCGACGACGCCGGGCCGTCGAGGGCGCCGAGGTTGACGATGGCCCCGCCGTCGGCCTGGCCCTGCATGACCCGATTGGCCGCCTGGCTCACGAAGAACGGGGCCATCAGGTTGAGGGTGACGATGGCTTTGGAGAAGGAGGGTGCGGCCGTGGCCGCTTCGGCGCCGGGTGAGCCGCCGGCGTTGTTGACGAGGATGTCGAGGCGGCCGTACCGGTCGACGACGGCGGCGACGAGGTCGTCGACCTGCTCGGGGTCAGCGATGTCGGCCCCGAAGAAGCGGGCGCCGGCGGGCAGGTCGTCGGGCTGGTTGCGGGCACAGGCCGCCACCTCGACCCCGGCGGCGACCAGCCCCTCGGTGATGCCGAGGCCGATGCCGCGGGTCCCGCCGGCGACGAGGGCGACCTTTCCGCCGAGATCCGGTCTGGGGTCCATGACCTCGGCGAGCGTAGGGCGACGGCTCGCCCGCCGTGAACCGAGGTCGACGTCGTTGGCCCCACGGCAGCCGGATCGTTTAGGTTCGCCGCGCCCATGCCCATCCGGTCCGACATCGACGAGCACGGCATCGCGACCGTGATCATGGACAACCCACCGGTCAACGCCCTGACCGTCGCGGCCTGGTTCGAGCTGGCGGACGTGGTCCGCTCACTCGGTGAGGACCCGACGGTGCGGGTGGTGATCCTGGCCGCCGAGGGCCGGGGCTACAACGCGGGCGTCGACATCAAGGAGATGCAGGCCACCGAGGGCTACGAGGCCCTGATCGGCGCCAACAGGGGCTGCTACGCCGCCTTTGCCGCCGTCTATGAGTGCGCCGTGCCCGTGATCGCCGCCGTCCACGGCTTCTGCCTCGGCGGTGGCATCGGCCTGGTCGGCAATGCGGACGTGATCATCGCCTCCGACGACGCCACCTTCGGCCTGCCCGAGGTCGACCGCGGTGCCCTGGGTGCCGCCACCCACCTGGCCCGCCTGGTCCCCCAGCACAAGATGCGGGCGATGGTCTACACCTCGGCGGTGGCCACCGCAGCCGAGCTGCACCACTACGGCTCGGTGCTCCGGGTCGTGCCCCGGGACGAGCTCCTGGCCGCAGCCGGCGAGGTGGCAGGGGAGATCGCGGCGAAGAGCCCCACGGTCATCCGGGCGGCGAAGGAGTCGCTCAACGGCATCGATCCCGTCGACGTGAAGCGCTCGTACCGCTTCGAGCAGGGCTTCACCTTCGAGCTGAACCTGGCCGGGGTGGCCGACGAGGCCCGGGAGGCCTTCGTGGCCACGGGCGAGAAGGCCGATTTCGGTGACCGGGCGGACGGCTGATGGCCCTGGTCAAGACCATGACGGCCGACGACGCGGTCGTCGGCATCGAGAGCGGAATGACCGTCGGCATCGGGGGCTGGGGCTCCCGCCGCAAGCCGATGAGCCTGCTCAAGGCGCTGTTGCGCACCGATGTCGACGACCTCACGGTGGTCAGCTACGGGGGTCCTGATGTCGGGATCCTGTGTGCCGCCGGCCGGGTCCGGAAGGTCGTCTTCGCCTTCGTCTCCCTCGATTCGATCCCCCTCGAGCCCCACTTCCGGGCCGCCCGGGAGTCGGGCGCCGTCGAGGTGGAGGAGTACGACGAAGGCATGTTCCTGCTGGGCCTGCAGGCCGCGGCCTGGAACCTCCCGTACCTTCCCACCCGGGTGGGTCTCGGCTCGGACCTGTTCCGGGTGAACCCCCGCCTGACGACGGTGCGCTCGCCCTACCCGGCGGCCGACGGCGAGCTCGAGGAGCTGGTGGCGATGCCCGCCCTTGCCCTCGATGTCTCCCTGCTGCACCTGAACCGGGCCGACGAGCGGGGCAACGCCCAGTTCCTCGGCCCGGACCTCTACATGGACGACCTGTTCGCCTCCGCCGCGGCCCAGACCTATGTCTCCTGCGAGAAGATCGTGCCCACCGCCGAGCTGACGCCGTTCCACACCCTGCGGATCAACCGCCTGCAGGTCGACGGCGTGGTCGAGGCGCCGGGCGGCGCCGGTTTCACCTCCTGCCAGCCCGACTACGAGCGGGACGAGGAGGCCCAGAAGGCCTACGCCGTCACCTCCCGGGACCCCGACGCCTGGACCGCCTGGCTGGACGAGTGGACGCAGTCATGAGCGGAGCGAGGGCCCGAGCGGCCCGGCGACGACGTCGCCAGGAGCGGAGACGATGAGTGACGCCACCCGGGCCGAGATCTGCTGTGTGGCGGTGGCCGAGTGCTTCCGGGGCGACGGTGAGATCCTGGCCAACCCCATCGGCACGGTCCCGCTCATCGGCGGACGCCTTGCCCGCGCCACCTTCGAGCCCGACCTGGTCATGACCGACGGGTACGCCATGCTCGCCGCCGGTGTCCACCCCGTGGGCACCGAGGGTGACCCTCAACTGGAGGTCGAGGGTTGGAACCCGTACCGGACCATGTTCGACGTCGTGTGGGGGGGCAAGCGCCACGTGATGATGGGCGCCACCCAGGTCGACCGCTACGGCAACCAGAACATCGCCGCGCTGGGTGACCCGGCCAAGCCCAAGGTCCAGCTGCTGGGTTTCCGCGGGGCGCCGGGCAACACGGTCTGCAATCCGACGAGTTACTTCGTCCCGAACCACTCGCCCAAGGTCTTCGTCGAGAACGTCGACATCGTCACGGGCGTCGGTTGGGACCGGGGCTGCCTGGAGATCCGCCGTGTGGTGTCCAACCTGGGGGTGTTCGACTTCGCCACCGAGGACCACCGCATGCGCCTGCGTTCGGTCCACCCCGGGGTCACCGTCGAGGAGGTCCAGGAGGCGACCGGCTTCGAGCTGGTCGTCGACGACGATCTGGAGGAGTCCCGGGCCCCCACCGACGACGAGTCGGTGCTGATCCGCGACGTGCTCGACCCCCAGGGCCTGCGGGAGGCCGAGGTCCGGTCCTGACCCCCCACCCCGCTCTCCACACGGCTCTCTGTGACCTGGTCGGCGTCCGGTTCCCGATCGTCCAGACGGGCATGGGCTGGGTCGCAGGTCCGCGGCTGGTGTCGGCCACGGCCGAGGCCGGCGGTCTCGGCATCCTCGCCGCGGCCACGATGGACTTCGACCAGCTGTCCTCCGCCATCGACGAGGTCAAGGCGACCACCGATGCGCCGTTCGGGGTCAACCTGCGGGCCGACGCCCCCGACGCCGCGCGCCGCATCGATCTGCTGATCGACAAGGGCGTGAAGGTCGGGTCCTTCGCGCTCGCCCCGAACCAGGACCTGATCGCCAAGCTGAAGGATGCCGGGGTGGTCGTGGTCCCGTCCATCGGGGCCAGGCGCCACGCCGAGAAGGTGGCGGCGTGGGGGGTGGATGCCGTGCTCGTGCAGGGCGGCGAGGGCGGTGGGCACACCGGCGCCGTGCCCACCAGCCTGCTGCTGCCCCAGGTGGTCGACGCGGTGGACATCCCGGTGATCGCCGCCGGCGGCTACTTCGACGGACGGGGCCTCGTCGCCGCCCTGGCCTTCGGCGCGGCAGGGATCGCCATGGGCACCCGTTTCCTGATGACCGCGGACGCACCCGTGCCCGACGCCGTCAAGGACGTCTACCTGAGCAAGGGCGTCGACGGAACGATCCGCACCACCCAGGTCGACGGCGTGCCCCACCGGGTGTTGCGCACCGAGCTGACCGAGGCCCTCGACGCCGGCCACCCCGTGACGAGCCTTCCCCGCGCCATCCGCAACGGTCTGGCCTTCAAGAAGATCTCCGGGATCACCTTCGGCGATCTCCTGAAGGAGGGTCGGGCCATGCGCCGGCGCCAGGAGCTGACCTGGAGCCAGGTGGTCATGGCGGCCAACACGCCCATGCTGCTGAAGGCGGCCATGGTCGACGGGCGCCCCGACCTCGGCGTGATGTCGGGTGGCCAGGTCGTGGGCGTGATCGACGACCTGCCCACCGTCGAGGAGCTCCTCGAGCGGATCATGGCCGAGGCCGACGCCGTGCTGACCCGCCTGACCTCCCCCGGGTAGACCTGGTTCTGGGCCCCACCACCCGCGGTGGGGCGCGGAGGAGAGGGCCCGGAACGGGGTGGCTAGGGTCGTCGGCCGTGGCCGAGGAGAGCGACCGGGAGCCGGGGCTGATCGCGTTGGCCCGGCAGGGAATCCACCTGGTGGGCTGGCGGGGCGCCCTGCGCACCGCCACCTACGGCCTGCGGAAGGCCCGGCTCGACAAGCGTTACCTCCGGGACCGGCCGACGGGACCCGAGGTGCGGCCGGGGCCCCGGGGTGAGGTACAGACCGAGAACGGGGTGGCGACGATCCCCTTCGGCGACCTCACGTTGGAGGTCGTCTTCGTCGAGGACGAAGTCGTCCGCCTGACGTGGACGCCCGGGTCACTGCCGGTAGCCGCCGCGCTCGCGCCGACCCCCGCCGCCGGCCTTCCGCTCGACGGTGTTCCGGCCCACGAGGTGGATGGCGGGCTCGTCTTCAGCAGTCCAGCGCTGCGGGTCGCCGTGGCCGCCGACGGGTCGATCGAGGTCGCCCAGCGCGCCCACCCGAACGGGGCGGTGCCCGGCTCGGAGGCCTGGCGCACCGTGCGACGGGAGCGACCTCCGATGCGGGCGGGGGAACGGTGGACGGCGACGGTCGACCTGGAGCCCGACGACCAGGTCCACGGACTGGGGGAGCGGGCCACCCCGCTGAACCTCCGGCCCGGTACCTACGGGCTGTGGAACACCGAGCAGTCAGGGAGCTACGGCCCGGAGGCGGACCCCCTCTACATCACGATCCCGGTCCACCTGGTCGTGGGCCCCGGTCGGTCCCACCTGGGGTTCTGGGAGAACACGCACCGGGGCGAGGTGGTCGTGGGTGAGGCGCTGACGGCGACCTTCGAGGGCGGGGCCCTTCGCACCTATGTCTCGGCCGGGTCTCCCGCCGCGGCTCTCGCGCGGTACACGCACCTCACGGGACGGCCCGACCTGCCGCCCCGGTGGGCGCTCGGGTACCACCAGTGCCGCTGGGGCTACAGGAACGATGCCGACATCCGTGAGGTGCTGGCCGGGTTCAGAGAGCACGACCTGCCCCTGTCGGTCATCCACTTCGACATCGACTACATGGACCGCTACCGCGTGTTCACGGTCGACGAGGAGTCCTTTCCCGACCTGACCGGCCTGCTGGCCGACCTCGAGGCCGAGGGCGTCAAGGGCGTCATGATCATCGATCCGGGAGTGGCCAAGGCCGACGACTTCCCGCTCTACCGGGAGGGCCACGACAAGGGCTGCTTCCTGACCCTGGCCGATGGCTCGGAGGCCAACGCGATGGTGTGGCCGGGGATGGTCGGCTTCCCCGACTTCAGCGATCCGGCCGTACGCCGGTGGTGGGGTGACCAGTACCCGAAGCTGCTGGACCAGGGCGTGGCCGGCATCTGGCACGACATGTGTGAGCCCGCCGTCTTCGCCGCCGGGGTGGACGCCTCCTTGCCGCTGGAGACCCGCCATGATCTGGAAGGACGGGGTGGTGACCACGTCGAGGGCCGCAACCTGTACGGCCAGGGCATGGCCCAGTCCGGCGCCGAGGCGATGCGGCGGCATCGGCCCGACCGGCGGCCCTGGCTGCTCACCCGCTCGGGGTGGGCCGGCATCCAGCGCTACGCGTGGACCTGGACCGGCGACGTCGCCACCTCCTGGACGATGCTGCATCGGACGCTCGCCACGACGCTGAACCTGACGATGTCGGGCGTCCCCTACACCGGCTCGGACATCGGCGGCTTCTCTGGCGACCCGTCACCGGAGCTCTACACCCGCTGGTTCCAGATGTCGGCGTGGCTGCCGTTCTTCCGCTCCCACTCCATCGACACCCAGCCCTCCCGGGAGCCCTGGAAGGCCGCCGGCCCCCACATCGATGCCGTCCGCGAGGCCATGGCCCGGCGCTACCGCCTGCTGCCGTACCTCTACACCCAGGCCGCCAGGGTCAGCGCCGGCGTGGAGGGCGTGATCCTGCCCGTGTGGTGGCCCGTCGACGGTGGATCGGTCACCGATGCCGACCTGTTGGCGGTCGAGGACGAGTTCCTGTGCGGCCCCGACGTCCTCGTCGCGCCCGTCTTCGTCGCGGGTGCCACCGAGCGGGAGGTCCGGCTTCCGCCCGGGACCTGGTTCGACCTCCACGGCGACGAGCGCCGAGACGGGTCGCTGACCGTGCCGGTCACGATGGCGCGCATCCCCGTGTTCGTCCGGGCCGGATCGGTGCTTCCGGTCGACGACGACGGGGCCGACGTCCTCCACCTCTACCCACCCGACTCGGGCCCGGCGGGTGAGCGGGAACCCGCCGCCTGGTATCGGGACGCCGGCGACGGTGACGGACCGTCTCGCTGGGACCGCTTCGAGGTGCGGGGCGACGACTCGGTGTGGGTGGTGCGACGGACGCGTGACCGAGACCCCGAGGCCTACGAGGTCGACGACTCGGGCCTCCTCGTCGTCGTCCACGGCGGAACCTGGACCGTGGCGGTGGACGGGGGCGAGGCCCAGGCCGTCGAGCGGGGTCAGTCACTCCGGGTCGGGGACTTCGCCGAGCTCGTCGTCCGACGGCCGGACTGAGCTCGCCGGCGGACGACGAAGCGTCGGTCGGAGGGCTGGTCCTCGAACACCAGGCGGAACCGCCGCCCGTTGACCGTGCGCCTCTTGCCCGGGAACCCCCTGCCCCCCACCACGGCCGAGAAACTAGTACCTAGTGCGTACTAGGTCAACGGTGTTCTAGTGGCCCCCGTGTCGTGGCGCCGGGCCCGACTCGTGGCGGGCCGCCGGGCTGCCGGTTCGGGTGGCGGGCCGACGGTGGGCGAGGATCAGCGGGTGCAATCCCGCGAGCCGATGGGCAAGGCCCTCCGGGGTGCCCTCCTGCCGGTCGCATCCGGGGTGCTGCCGACGTTCCTCGTCGGGGCGCTGGCCGTGCAGATCCGGGGCGACCTCCACTTCGCCGAGTCCGGGCTCGGGCTGCTGAGCGCCGGGTTCTTCGTGGGTGCCTCGGTCTCCTCGATCGGACTCGGGCGGGCGTCGGAGCGCGTGGGTGCGGTCACGGCCCTCCGGATCGGGGCGCTGGCGACCGCCGCCGTCCTCCTCGCGGTGGCGACCGTCGGTCGCAGCTACGGCGTCCTCCTCGTGCTCCTGACACTGGCGGGCGTCTCCAACGCGCTCATCCAGCCCGCGGCCAACCTCTACCTGGCCCGGGCCATACCGGCGGCCCGACTCGGCGTCGCCTTCGGCGTCAAGCAGTCGGCCATTCCGGCGGGGCTCCTGCTGGGTGGGCTGGCCGTGCCCACCATCGGACTCACCGTGGGCTGGCGCTGGGCCTTCGTCCTGGCCGCCGGGTTCGCCGTGACGGCCGCGGTGGCCCTGCCCTCGGCCCAGCCGTTGGCGGCGCCGTTGGCCGTCCCCGACCCGCTGGCTCCCACGACCGACGCCCCGCGGGCCATCACCGTGGCGTTCGCGGTCGGCGGGGCGTTCGCGGCGGCGGCGGCCGGGGTGCTCGGCGCGTTCCTCGTGAGCTCAGGGGTGGAGGCGGGCTTGGCCGAGAGCGCGGCCGGCCTGCTGTCCTCGCTCGCCGCGGCCGCCAGCATCGGCGTGCGACTGGCGCTGGGCGTGCGGGCCGACCGGACGGGTGGCCGGCACCTGGTCACCGTGGCCACGATGCTGATGATGGGCTCGTTGGCCTTTCTCCTGCTCGCGTCGGGTCGCGTGGGCCTGTTCGTCCTCGGGGCGCCACTGGCCTTCGCCCTGTCGTGGGCGTGGCCGGGGTTGTTCAACCTGGCGATGGTCCGCCACCATCCGGAGGCGCCCGCGGCGGCGACCGGGATCACCCAGACGGGCGTCTACGTCGGGGCGGTGCTCGGACCACTGGTGTTCGGCGTCGTGGCGGAGGGGGGCTACGGCGGGGCCTGGATCATGGCGGGCACCTGGTCGGTGGTGGCCGGGGCCCTCATCGGCGGCGCCCGCCTCCTCCTGGTCCGCCATCGTCACCCCCCGTCGCCCTGACAGGGCGTCCGGCTGCTGATCCGCTCGGGGTGTCGCGGGGATGTCGCGGTGTCGGGGATGTCGCGGTGTCGCGCGGGATGTCGCGGTGTCGGGGATGTCGCGGTGTCGCGCGGGATGTCGCGGTGTCGCGCGGCGTGTCGGGGTGTCGCGGTGGTGCGATCCGTCACCCGGAGCCGTGAAGCGGGCCCTACAGGCGTTCGATGATGGTGACGTTGGCCTGGCCGCCGCCCTCGCACATGGTCTGGAGGCCGTAGCGGCCGCCGGTGCGCTCCAGTTCGTGGAGGAGGGTGGTCATCAGGCGGGCGCCGGTCGCGCCGAGAGGGTGGCCGAGGGCGATGGCCCCGCCGTTGACGTTCACCTTGTCGAGGTCGGCGCCGGTCTCCTTCTGCCAGGCCAGCACGACCGACGCGAAGGCCTCGTTGATCTCCACCAGGTCGATGTCGTCGAGGGTCATGCCCGTCTTCGCCAGGGCGTGGGCGGTGGCGGGGATCGGGGCGGTGAGCATCCAGACCGGGTCGGCCCCTCGCACCGACAGGTGGTGGATGCGGGCCCGGGGGTTCAGGTCGTGGTCCTCGACCGCCTGCTCGGAGGCGATGAGCAGGGCGGCGGAGTTGTCCGAGATCTGCGAGGACACCGCCGCGGTCAGGCGCCCGCCCTCGACCAGGGTGCGCAGGGCCGCCATCTTCTCCAGGGTGGACTCCCGTCGGGGTCCCTCGTCGTGCTCGACGCCCTCGAGCGGTTCGATCTCGGCCTGGAAACGACCCTCGTCGATGGCTCGGATGGCCCGCTGGTGGCTCTCGTAGGCGAAGGCCTCCATGTCCTCCCGGGACAGGTCCCACTTCTCGGCGATCATCTCCGCCGACCGGAACTGGCTGACCTCCTGGTCCCCGTAACGGGCCTGCCAGCCCTTGGAGCCCCGGAAGGGATCGGGGTCGGTCACGCCGACGTGCTCGGCCACGAGCATCGCCGAACTGATCGGGATGAGGCTCATGTTCTGGACCCCGCCGGCCACGACCAGGTCGCTGGTGCCGCTCATCACGGCCTGCGCCGCGAAGTGCACGGCCTGCTGGGACGATCCGCACTGGCGGTCGACGGTCGTGCCGGGGACCTCCTCGGGCAGGCCGGCGGCCAGCCAGGCGGTGCGAGCGATGTCACCGGCCTGGGGACCGATGGTGTCGACACAGCCGAAGACGACGTCCTCGACCGCGCTCGGGTCGACTCCGGTGCGGTCCATGAGCGCGTTGAGCGAGTGCGCCCCCAGGTCGGCGGGGTGGAGGTGGGCGAGTCCCCCGCCCCGGCGCCCCACCGGCGCCCGAACCGCATCGACGATGAATGCCTCAGCCATGAGCGTGGTGTTCCTCTCTCGTCGGAGGCAATAGGGGGCGGAACCCGCCCCCTATTGCCTCCAATGGAATCAGCGGGTCAGGATGACCGACGAGCCGTGGCCGAAGAGGCCCTGGTTGGCGGTGATGCCGACCTGAGCGCCCTCGACCTGGCGGTCGCCGGCCTGGCCCCGGAGTTGCCAGGTCAACTCGCAGACCTGGGCCAGGGCCTGGGCGGGGATGGCCTCGCCGAAGCTGGACAGGCCGCCCGAGGTGTTGACCGGTGTGCGGCCGCCGATGCTGGTCTCACCGGCCCGGACGAGGTGTTCGGCCTCGCCCTCCTTGCCCAGACCGAGGCTCTCGACCCAGTCCAACTCGAGGGCGGTGGAGAGGTCGTACACCTCGGCCAGGTCGATGTCGTCGGGCCCGAGGCCCGCCTCCTCGTAGGCCGCGGCGCTGATGGCCGCCCGGTAGGTCAGGTCGGGCGCGGCGGACACCGCGGCGGAGTCCGTGGCGAACTCCGGCAGGTCGAGCACCGTGTTCGGGTACGTCGGAGTGACCGTGGAGATGGCGGCGACCTTCGGTGTGTCGGCCACGCCCCGGCGTGCGGCCTCGTCCTGGCTCATGAGGATGACCGCGGCGCCGCCGTCGGAGGTGGCGCAGATCTCGAGCAGTCGCAGGGGGTCGGCGACCATCGGTGAGGCCAGGACCTCCTCGACGGTGACCTCCTTGCGGTAGCGGGCCATCGGGTTGGCCAGGCCGTGTTTGGCGTTCTTGACCTTGACCAGGGCGAAGTCCTCGTCGGTGGCGCCGTAGAGGTCCATGCGGCGCCGGGCGTAGAGGGCGAAGTAGGTCGGGTTGGTGGCGCCGAGCAGGCGGAAGCGCAGCCAGTCGGGGTCGGTGAAGCGGTCAGCACCCTCCACCGGCTTGAAGAAGCCCTTGGGGGTGGTGTCGGCGCCGACGACGAGGGCGATCTCGCAGGCGCCGGCCCGGATCCGATCCCGGGCCACGCTCATGGCCGTCGCGCCGGACGCGCAGGCGGCGTAGGAACTGGCCACGGGCACACCGGTCCAGCCCATGGCCTGGGCGAAGGTGGCCCCGGCGATGAAGCCCGGGTAGCCGTTGCGGATGGTGTCGGCGCCGGAGACGAACTCGACGTCCTGCCAGTCGAGGTCGCTGTCGGCCAAGGCGTCGACCACCGCGACCCGGCCGTACTCGACGAAGTTGCGGCCCCACTTGCCCCAGGGGTGCATGCCGACGCCGGCGACGACCACGTCCCGGCTCATGACCGAGCCTCCACCGGCTTCCACTTCCAGACCAGGTGCACGGCGGCGTCGTCCTCGAACAGCGGCTCGAGCACCAGCTCGACCTCCTGGCCGGTGGTGAGGTCGTCCACACCGACGCCCTCGACGACCTGGCCCATGACGATCAGCTGCTCCTCGGCCAGCTCGACGGCGGCCTGGGTGAAGGGGCGGAACTCCTCGTGGGGGCTGACGTAGGGGGCGGGAGGCTGGTACTGGGCGTCGGTGTAGGACCAGATCTTCCCGGTCCGGCTCAGCTCCACCTCGACCAGATCGGTGCTGCCGCAGCCCGGGCGCCGGCACCACCCGGTCTCCCTCGGGAAGAAGTAGGTGCCGCAGGCGCGGCACTTCGTGCCGAGCAGGTGGGGCGGATCGTCGAGGGTGAACCACCCCTCGATCGCCGCCACGCGCGGCTTCGCCGCTGCTTCCGTGGAGGTCACGACCTCAGGCTACTCGCCCGATCTGACGGGTCGTCAGGTCAGTGGGCAAGCCTGGTCGGTGTTCGGACGCGAGAATCGGGCATGGACCTGGGAGCGTTCTCTGTCAGCCTGAGCGTCGCCGACCTGGATCGGTCGAGGGCGTTCTACGAGGTGTTGGGGTTCGAGGTCGCCGGCGGGGAGGCCGATGAGGGCTGGCTGATCCTGCGCAACGGCGACACCACGATCGGCCTGTTCCACGGCATGTTCGAGTCGAACATCCTCACCTTCAACCCCGGGCTCGGCCAGGACATGAGCCAGCCGGAGTCCTTCACCGACGTCCGTCAGATCCAGACCGCCCTGCGGGAGGCCGGCATCGAGTTGGGCGAGACGGTCGACGAGTCAACCGAGGGAGCAGCCCACATCACGCTGACCGACCCCGACGGCAACGCCATCCTCATCGACCAGTTCCGCTGACCCTCCGGTCGACCCCTCAGGCCCGGCGTGGGCCAGGCGGTGGCGCCCGACCCCGGAGGCGGTGATCCTGCCCTGGCCGGTGCGGTCGGGCTCGCCGTCGATCTCGCCGGTGGAGATCAGCCGGTCGGTGTCCTCGGGCTCCACGCCGAGCAGTCGCCCGGGCCTCCGGGGTGGTCAACAGCCGGTCGGCCATGAGGAGAGGTCCCTTTCGTGGGGACGGGCCGACGGAGCGTCGATGCTCGTGGCTGACGCTCGTCGCTCCGCGCCGACTCGGCTCACCGGTCGGCTCCGCCCCCGTCTTGCGTGTGGATCCGGCGGGGCGTCAGGCTCTCGTCGGAATGGACCTGACCTTCTCCGCGCAGCACGAGGCCTTCCGGAGCGAGGCGCGGGAGTGGTTGCGGGCCAACGTGCCGACCGGCCTCGGGTCGATGAACACCGCCGAGGGCTTCGCCGCGCACAAGGAGTGGGAGCGGAAGCTCTTCGACGCCCGGTGGGCGGTCGTGTCCTGGCCCGAGGAGTACGGCGGCCGTGGCGCCGACCTCATCGAGTGGCTCGTCTTCGAGGAGGAGTACTGGGCGGCGGGTGGCCCCGGGCGGGTCACCCAGAACGGCATCTTCCTGCTGGCGCCGACGATCTTCGCGCACGGGACCAAGGAGCAGCAGGACCGCTACCTGCCCGGGATGGCGGCGGGGGAGGAGCTCTGGGCCCAGGGTTGGTCCGAGCCCGATGCCGGCTCCGACCTGGCCGGGCTGCGCAGCCGGGCCGTCCCGGACGGCGACGACTGGGTGTTGACGGGTCAGAAGACCTGGTCGACCCGCGGCGTGTTCTGTGACTGGCTCTTCGGGCTCTTCCGGTCCGACCCCGATGCGGCCAAGCACAAGGGGCTGACCTACTTCCTCGTCCCGCTCGACGCCGAGGGCGTGACCGTCCGCCCCATCAGCGGGCTGCACGACGACGTGGCCTTCGCCGAGGTCTTCCTGGAGGACGTCCGGGTGCCGTCGGCCAACGTGTTGGGCGGGGTCGACGAGGGGTGGCGGGTCGCCATGGCCACGGCCTCCTCCGAGCGGGGCCTGACCCTCCGCAGCCCCGGGCGGTTCATGGCCGCCGTCGACCGCCTCATCGACCTCTACCGGCGGTACCCCGACGGGTACCTGCGGGACGAGGTCGCCCAGGCCTGGATGGACGCCGAGGCCTACCGGCTGCTGACCTTCCAGGCCATCAGCCGGATGCTGCAGACCGGCCGGCCCATGGGGGCCGAGGCCAGTCTCATGAAGCTCTGGTGGTCCGAGTTGGACGTCCACCTCAACGAGACCGCCCAGCGCCTGGTCGGCCCGGAGGCCGAACTGGGCCTCGACAGCGACGACGCCCCCGACGACGGTCGTTGGCTCGACGGGTGGCTCTTCTCTCTGGCCGGTCCCATCTACGCCGGCACCAACGAGATCCAGCGCAACGTCGTGGCCGAACGCGTCCTCGGCCTCCCGAGGGTCTGACCATGCGCCCATGCCCCGAAACTGCGTCGGTTGGTCCGCTCAGGGGCGACCGATCGACGCAATTCGGTGGACGGGGGTGGGGCTGATGGAGTTCGCGTTCTCCGAGGACCAGGAGGCGTTCCGGGACGCCGTTCGGGACCTGCTGGCCGGCATCTGCCCACCGGGAGCCGTGCGGGCCGCGTGGGAGGCCGAGGACCCCTGGGACCGTGACCGCTGGTCGGCCCTGGCCGACATGGGCGTCGTCGGCCTGCTGGTTCCGGAGGCCGACGGAGGTCTGGGCCTGACCGAGGTCGACCTCGTGCTGCTCCTGGAGGAGGCCGGTCGGGCCGCGCTGCCCGAGCCCCTCATGGAGTCGGCCCTGCTCGCCCCACTGCTGCCCGGCCACCTCGCGTCGCGGGTCGCCGCGGGTGAGGCGCGGGTCACGGCGGCGCCGGCCGACGCCGGGCACGTGGCCGGGGCCGCCTCGGCGGAGCTGGTGGTCATCGGGAGTGAGGTCTGGCCCGGCCCGGCGCGGCTGCACGCCCAGCCTTCGGTCGACCGGGCGCGGCGGCTCGTGCGGGTGGGCGACGTCACCGGCGGTGGCCCGCCCGATCCGTCGCCGTCCGCGGCGGTGCCGGATCGGCCGTCCCCCGAGCCTGTGGCCCAGGTGACGACCGACCCGTTCGACCGGATGGTGTTCGGCACCGCGGCCGCTCTGGTCGGCATCGCCCGACACCTGGTCGAGGTGACCGTCGAGTACGCCAAGGAGCGCCGGCAGTTCGGCCAGCCCATCGGCGGCTTCCAGGCCGTCAAGCACCACCTGGCGTCGACGCTCCTCGCCGTCGAGTTCGCCGCCCCCGCGGTGTACCGGGCGGCCTGGTCGCTCGCCACCGGTCAACCGACCACCCCACGCGACGTGTCGATGGCCAAGGCGATGGCCGGCGACGCCGCCGAGCAGGCCGCCCGGGTCGCCCTCCAGGTCCACGGCGCCATCGGCTACACGTTCGAGTCGGACCTCCACCTCTGGATGAAGAAGGTGTGGGCGCTCAGCCCCGCGTGGGGCGACGCCCGGTGGCACCGCCGCCGGGTCGCGGCCGCCGTCATCGACGCCTGAGCGGACACCGGCGCGCGGGGCGGGCTGGCCGGGACGCAGGCGGCGGGCGCTCGGCCCGGTGACGAGCAGGGCCGCGGCGGCCGACGGTCATCGCGGTTGGGGACCGGTGACCGCGATCGGCAGGCCGTCGGGGGGGAGCCGGCCTGTCGGGGGCTACTTTCGGGCCCTCGGTCGAGAAAGGGACCCATGCCCGGATCCGGAATCACCCGTCGTGACCAGGGGGCGGTCGTCTGCCTGCCCGGCGAGACGGTGTTCTGCGAGGGCGACGCCGCGGAGCAGATGTACGTCGTCATCGAAGGTGAGCTCTCGATCACCAAGCGCGGTGTCGTCCTGGAGACCGTCACCGAAGGCGACTCGTTCGGTGAGATGGCCCTCATCGAGTCGGCCCCGCGGTCGGCCACCGTCACCGCGGTGACCGAGAGCCGGGTCGCGGAGATCTCACGGGCCCGCTTCGAGCACCTGATCGCCGAACAACCGGACTTCGCCGTGCGGATCATGCGGTCGATGGCCGACCGTCTCCGACGGCAGACCTCGGCCTGAGCATCGATGCCGGCGGGGCCGCGATCGTCAGGGTCGACCCTCGGGCCCTGAACTGCCCGGCCGGGCGTCCGATGATCCCAGGGTGAGCCCCGAGGCCTTCTTCCTCATCGGCGTCCTCTGCGCGGGCCACGCGTTCCTGGCCACCTTCCGGGGGCGGCCTCCCTTCGCCATGGTGTGGTTCCTCGCCGGCTGGTTGACCGGGGAGCTCGCGCTCGTCCACCTCGCCTGGCAGGCAGTCGTGGTGGCGGTCGCCGGGGCGAGCGGCGCCACGGCCCCGCCGCGGGGCCAGCTGGGGCTCGGCCTCATGGCGCTGAGCGCGGCGGGGCTCCTCCTGGCGCATCACCGGGCGCGGCAGGCCGAACCGGTGCTGGAGGCCGCCCTCGTCGACGGTCTGGGTGCCGACTACCGGGACGTCATCGCCCCGGCGTGGTCGGGGGCGCTGCGCGATGGCGTCCCCCGAGGTCTGCTGCGGCGACCCTTCCGCCACGAGTCGGGCGAGGTCGAGACCGTCCGAGACCTGTCCTACGGGCCGCACGGGGAGCGCAACACCCTCGACGTCCACCGCCGCCGTGGCCCCATCGGCCGGGCGCCGACCGTGATCCAGATCCACGGGGGCTCGTGGATGCACGGGCGCAAGGAGCGCCAGGCCAAGCCGCTGACCTGGCACCTGGCCCGGCAGGGGTGGGCGGTGGTGTCGATCAACTACCGACTCAGCCCCGCGGCCACCTTCCCCGACCACCTCGACGACGTGAAGGCCGCCGTCGCCTGGGTCCGGGCCCACGCCGAGGACCTCGGTGCCGACCCGGACTTCATCGTGCTGACCGGCGGCTCGGCCGGAGGCCACCTGGCGGCGCTGGCCGCCCTCGACCCCGAGACCGACGTGCAGGGCTGTGTCCCGCACTACGGCATCTACGACTTCCTCGACCGGCATCGGGCCCGGGGTCGCCACCGCCTGGAGGGCTTCCTGCGCCGGGTGGTGATGAAGTGCCCACCCTCGGCCTGCCCGGACGCATGGGACGCGGCGTCACCCATCGCCCAGGTCGGACCCCACGCCCCGCCGTTCTTCGTCCTGCACGGGACCTTCGACTCGATGGCCCTCGTCACCGAGGCCCGGGTCTTCGTCGACGCGCTCCGGGCGTCGGGCCGCCAGCCGGTCACCTACGCCGAGCTGCCGGCCGCCCAGCACGCCTTCGACACGTTCCACTCGGTGCGGGCCACCCACGTCGTCAACGGCGTGGCCCGTTGGCTGGCCTGGCTCCACTCGACCCACGCGGCCCGCCTCGCCGCCGCATCCTGAGGCCTCGCTTCCGGGTCCAGCCCGGTGTGGCCAGGAACCCGGCGCTGGAGCCGGAACGGCGTCCCCCAGGGTCAGCGACCCTGCGTGGCCCGGTTGAGCACGACGTGCTGGCCGACGGTCGAGGCCGCCCGGAGGACGGATTCGACGAGCAGCGGCTCCCGGAAGTCGTCGACCACAGCGGTCGCCCGCAGCACGCCGGGGTCGGCCGACAGTCCCGTCAGGCGCAGACCCCGGGGCAGGGGTGGGACCGTGGCCCGCCGCTCGGCCACGAACCGGTGAGCGAGGGGAAGGGGGACGCCGAGCCATCGGACGCGGTGGGCACGGAACCGCACCTCCTCGCCGTCCAACTCGGCGGAGACCTCGGCGGACAGTCCTCGCTGGTGCACCGTTGCCCGGTCGATCCCGTCGAGCACGACCCGGAGCGGGGCGCCCTGGCGCTCCAGCCACTCGTCGAGGGTGGCCTGATCCACCTCGCCGGCCAGGCTGACGGGGCCGGCCACGACCTTGGCCACCACGCCTCCCTCGAGGTGCACGTTGCTGGCCTGCACCCAGAGCCGGTCGATGCGGCCGCCGTCCCAGCGCACGTCGTGAACGGTGATGTCGACCTCCTCGAGGCCTTCCAGGTCGAGTCCGGGACGTAGCGCCCCCAGGGCGACCGGCGGGGCCGAGTGCGTTCCCACGATGGCATCGACGTCCAGAGTGATCGCGCCGGTCGCCGAGCGCAGCTCGACCTCCTTGCCCACCATGGCGTCGGCCACGGAGGCGAAGGTCTCGAGCAGGACCCGGGTGGGGGCGCGGGCCAGTTCGTCGACCACCTTGAGCCAGTCGCCCGGTGTGATCGGCCACTTGTCGGGCCGCATGAACCAGCTCACCGACCGGCCCCGCCCTTCCCGGCCCCTCGAGCACTGGACGCGGACCGCCGCTGTGCCTCCGCTGCGCTCACCCCCCAACTGTCTCACTACTGTCCCCGCGGTGCTGACCGCCGAACAACGAGAGCAGTGGGAGCGGGACGGATTCGTCATCCTGCGCCATCTGCTCGACCCGCCGCTGGTGAAGGCCCAGCTGGACCGGGCGATCGAGCTGTGCCGCCTGGAGGCCGCGGGGGAGCGCCTGCCCCGGGGCGCCTTCGTCGCGCCCGAGAAGAACTCCTGGCCCGGCGCGACCCGGCCCGAGGACGAGGTCTCCAAGGTCTTCCTGCTGCATCACTGGGATCCCGTCTTCGGCCCGGTCAGCCGCGACCCCCGCATCCTGGCGGCGGTGACCGACCTGCTTGGCCCCGACCTCGACTGCTTCCTCAGCCAGTTCATCTTCAAGAACCCGGGGGCCATCGGCCAACCCTGGCACCAGGACAGCTTCTACTTCCCCTTCGAGCCCGATCACCAGGTCGGCGTGTGGATCGCCGTGACGGCGGCGACCCCGGACAACGGGCCGCTCTGGGTCCTGCCCGGCTCGCACCGGGAAGCGGTCCACGACCACGTGCCCGACACGCGGGAGTCGGCCAACTTCGGCTATGTCGAGATCGTCGACCACGACATGGATGACGAGGTCTGCGTGCTCATGGAGCCGGGCGACGTCCTGGTCTTCGACAGCCACCTCATGCACCGGTCCAAGGACAACGTCTCGGACAACCTGCGGGCGGCGATGGTGTACCACTACGGCGTCACCGGGACGATCGACCACACCGGTGAGGTCCTGGCGGTCGCCGGCGACGCCCTGGGCGACGTCCCCGAGGGCGCGGTCGAGCGCATCGAGTCCGCCGAGACCGATGGTTACTACCTCTGGACCGCCGTCCTGCGCGACGGCGAGGTGGCGTTCCCGGAGGCTGACCGGGACGAGGGAATGTAATTAGTGCTAAGTTCGTTGGCACGAGCAATCCCGATCAAGGAGGTGGCCCGTGCGCCACGACAACAACCTGCGGTTGAAGGCGCCGTTCCTCTTCGCCGCCTTCGCCTCGTTCCTGCTCTCGGTCTGGCTCTACTTCATCGCCGAGAACCAGGAGATGGGCATCTTCGTGGGACTCTGGGTCCCCTCGATCCACTCGCTCGGTGCCCTGATGCTGGCGCCCGCCGCGGCCCGCCGTGAGGCGGTGACCCGATGAGTGAGCTCACCCTGTTCATCATCGGAACGGTGGTGTTCGCGATCACCGTCTACGGCACGGTCATGGCCGCCGGCGTGGCCCTCACGAAGGTGACCGAGGAGGAGGAGCCCCTCAGCTCAGGTTCTTGAGGGCCTCGCGCCTCGAGAGGCCGGACAACTCCCCGGCGTGGTCGGCCACGAAGGCCCGCACCCCGTCGGGGTCCACCCGGGCGTACTGGCGCAGGGCCCATCCGATGGCCTTGCGGTGGAAGAACTCGGTCGATCCCGCGTGGGTCAGGCAGGCCCGGAACAGGAAGTCGGCGTCGGTGCGGTCCTGGTAGGCGAGCTGGTGCAGGATCGCCGTTCGTTCCAACCACAGGTCACCGGACACCAGCCACTGCTCGATCTGCGACCGTTCGGCGTGGGGCCCGACGACCCGGCTGGCCAGGATGTCGACGGTGTCCCACCATGACTTGGTCGTGATCAGCACCTCGCAGAGGTCGAGCACGTCGGGCCCGAGGTGCTTCACGTGCCGGACCAGGGTGTCGCACGCGGCGTACTGGAACTCCCGTTCGTCACGGGCCCAACAGGATCGGGCGAACGCGTCCAGGTCATCGGGTGACGGTGCTCTCCAGTCGCCGAGTGCCTCCCGTTGAGCCTCACGGCGATCGGGGGCCCGGATCCCCAGGAACGCGAACTGCCCCTTCATGTACGCGGCCATCGCCGGTGCCCGCTCGGCGTCGGCGCGGGCCTCGAGGGCGACCGCCAGCACCGCCAGCCGCCGGTCCGACTCGACGGTCATGCCGGCCCGGAGCTCCACGGCCCGACCCCTGACGGGAGGATGTCGTGGGTCACGGGTCGAAGGCGGTGCTGGCGGGTTCGACGGCCAGGCCGCCGCCGTCGGCCACGAGCGCCGTTCCGGTGACGATGGCGGCGTCATCGGAGGCCAGGAAGAGACAGCAGGCCGCGATCTCCTCCGCCGTCGCCGCTCGGCGCAGGGGGACCTGGGCCGTGGCTCGGGCGTACGCGTCATCGCGGGTGATCCTGGCCGCAGCGGCCAGGCCGTCCATGTCCTCGTCGGCCATCGGAGTGACCACCCAGCCGGGGCAGACGGCGTTGGCCCGGATGCCCCGGGGGCCGTAGTCGACGGCCAGCGAGCGGGTCAGGCCGATGAGGCCGGCCTTCGACGCGTCGTAGGCCGCCGAGCGGGGGGCCGATGCCAGGCCGTTGACACTCGAGACGAGGATGATCGAGCCGCCGCCCCGCTCGAGCAGTGCGGGTAGCGCGGCTCGGACGACCACCAGCGGACCGGTGAGGTTGACCTCGAGGGTCCGTCGCCAGGCGTCGTCGTCGACGTCCCCGGCCGGACCCCCGAGGTCGATGCCGGCCCCGGCCACGACCACATCCAGCCCGCCGAAGGTGTCGATGGCGGTGGCGACGGCCGCCGCGGCGTGCGCCGGGTCGGTCGTGTCGCCGGCGACGGCCACGCCGAGGGTCTCCTGGGCCACGGCCTCGATGGGCTCCCGCCGCCGGCCGGTGAGGACGACCCTCGCTCCCTCCATGGCGAAGCGCCGAGCCGTGGCGGCGCCGATGCCGGTCCCGCCGCCCGTGATGAGCGCCACCTTGTCGGCCAGTCGCACGCGGTTCCTCCCTGGTCGGCCGCCAGTCTGGCCGTTCAGGATGGATCCGGTGGGTCCAGGCCGAGGCCTCGGCGTGGTCCGCCGTCGACTCCTGGGCCTGAGGGCGCGGCGGCGCCGGCCGATTCGGTCGCGTCCGCGGCCTGGGCCAGACTCTGGCCATGACGCGTGCCGACGACTCCGCTGTTCCGAACTACGCCGACCGATTGCGTCTGGACGGCAAGCGCTTCGTGGTCATCGGAGCCGGCCAGGGCATCGGTCGACAGGCCACCCACGCCCTCGCCCAGCAGGGGGCTCGGGTTCTCTGCGTCGACGTGGAGCAGGAGCGGGCCGATGACATCGCGACCGAGGTCGACGGCGTGGGTTGGGCCGGCGACGCCACCGATCGGGCCGGAGCGACGGCCATGTTCGACGCCGCCCACGAGGACCTCGGCGGCCTGGACGGCATCGTCGACATCGTCGGCATGGCCCAGTACCAGGGCCTGCTCGAGGTCGACGACGAGAACTGGCAGTGGCACCACGACATCGTCCTGCGTCACGCCCATCTCGCCGTGACCCTCGGGGGCAGGGCCATGGCCGACAGCGGTGGCGGCGTGATGGCCTTCGTGGCCTCGGTCTCCGGCATCAGCTCGGCGCCCCTCCACGGCGCCTACGGCGTGTTCAAGGCCGGCCTGATGTCGCTCGTGCGCACCGCCGCCGTCGAGCTCGGCCCGATGGGCGTGCGGGTCAACGCCGTCGCTCCCGGCATGGTCTGGACCCCCCGCGTGTCGGCCTACGTCGGCGAGGAGGGCCGCAAGAACAACGAGCTCAACACCCCCCTCCGTCGCGTCGCCCTCCCCGAGGACATCGCCGCCGCCCTCCTCTTCATGGTCAGTGATCTCTCCGGCTACGTGAACGGCCAGACCCTGGTCGTCGACGGCGGCGTCAGCGTCAAGTTCCCCTACCCCATGGACTTCTGATTCGCCGATGAACTGGCGTGAGTTGTGGTCGTAGAGCGACCCGAACTCACGCAAAGTCGACGGGTGCCGGTCGCCAGGGCCTTCTGGCGTCGCTCGAGGTCGTAGAGCGACCGGAACTCACGCCGTTCTCGGGTCGGTCGGGTCAGTCGGGGTCGACGTCGGTGACGGCCATGACGTCGAAGCCGGCGGTGTTGCCCTCGGGGTCGGGGACCTCGACGCACGGGTCGTCGACGTCGTCGAACTCGAGGCGGAGGGCCCGGGTCGTGATCGTGTGCATGACGTAGGTGCCGGTGACGTAGGTCAGCTCGAGGACGGCCACCTCGCTCAGCTCCTCCTTCAGGAGGTCGAGGACGCCGTCGGGGACCCGGCCGTGCTGGAGGGCGAGGGCGTCGGTGTAGGCCAGCACCGCCCGCTCCAGGGGGGAGAAGCAGTCGGCCACCTGCCAGTGCGGGATGGCGTCGACCTGTTCGTCGGTGAGCCCGGCATCCCGGGCCGCCTTGCAGTGCTGGCTGAAGACGAACCGGGACCCACACGCCCACCCGGCGCGGATCTGGCCGAGCTCCCGCAGCCTCGGGTCCAGCTCCCGGGCCGGTGACCGGTAGAAGGCGAAGCCGCCACACGCGTGGTCGAAGGCGTCCGGGCACTGGGCGAACACCGTCCACCAGTTGCCCGGCGAGCCTGTGGCCGTCCCCGGCTCGGCGACCGGGTCCTGTTTCGTTCTGGCGTGAGTTGGTCACGCCCAACGTGACCAACTCACGCAATTCCGAGTCGGTCAGATGGTCTCGTCGATCTTGCCGAGGCGTTCGGTCAGCAGGAGGTTCTCCCGGTAGTCGACGGGAACCGCGACCAGGGTGGGTCGGCCGGACGCGAAGCCCTCCTCGAGGGCGCCGGCCAGGTCGGCCGAGCGTTCGACCCGAACGCCCCGCCAGCCGAAGGCCTCGGCCAGCCGAATCCAGTCGGGGTTGCCGAACGCCAGGTCGGTGTGCTTGCCGAACTCGTTCTCCTGCTTCCAGGCGATCAGCCCGTAGGCGCCGTCCTCCCACACCATCACCACGGGGTGGGCCCCGACGCGGGTGCAGGTCTCCATCTCCTGCACGTTCATCAGGAAGCCCCCGTCGCCACAGACGGCCAGGATGCGCCGGTCCGGGTAGAGCATCGACGCGGCGATGGCCCCCGGCAGGGCGAAGCCCATCGAGCAGAACCCGTTGGGGATCAGGCAGGTGTTGGGCTCGTGGCACTGGTAGTACCGGGCCACCCACATCTTGTGGGCGCCGACGTCGGAGAGCAGGACGTCGTCGGGCCCGAGCACCTGGCGGGCATCCCACAGCGCCTTCTGGGGCTTGATGACGCCCTCGGTGTCGTCCTCGGCGTAGGAGGCGAAGTCGGCCAGCATCGCCGCCCGGGCCGCCCGCGTGTGGCTGTGGTCCCAGTGGGTCTCCTCGGCACTGCCCCGCCAGCACCGCTCGTTGAGCATCCAGAGGGTGTGGGCCAGGTCGCCCACCACCTCGACGTCGACGCCGTAGCGCTCGTCGACCTCGGCGGGCAGGAAGTCCATGTGGACGATCGTCTTGTCGCCCTCGGGGTTCCACAGCCGCGGGTGGTACTCGACCATGTCGTAGCCCAGGGTGATCACGAGGTCGGACTGCTCGATCGCCCGTACCGGGTGATCGCGGGCCTGCAGGCCGATCGTGAACAGACAGCGTTCGTCGTCCATGTCCACACAGCCCTTGGCCATGAACGTGCTGACCACGCCGATGCCCGTGCGTTCGACGAACAGGCGGAGTTGGGTCGAGGCCCGACGGCGAATGGTCCCGTTGCCGGCGAGGATGATCGGGCGCTCGGCGGCCTGGATCGCGGCCCACGCCTGGTCGACGATCTTGTCGTCGGCGACCGGGCGACGGAACCGGTGGGGCGCGATCGGCTCGGCGTCGACGTCGTGTTCGGCGATGTCCTCGGGCAGCTCGATCAGGCAGGCCCCGGGCTTCTCGGTCTTGGCGATGCGCACGGCCTTGCGCACGATCTCGGGGAGGTTGCGGGCGTGGCGCACCGAGTGGGCCCACTTGGTGATGGGCTCGTACATGGCGACCACGTCCATGACCTGGTGGGACTCCTTGTGGAGCCGGGTCGTGGCCCCCTGACCGGTCAGGACGATCATCGGCGAACGGTCCATGTTGGCGTCGGCCACTCCGGTGAGCAGGTTCGTGGCGCCGGGCCCGAGCGTGCCCAGGGCGCCGGCGGGCTCGCCGGTCAGGCGGCCGTGGACCTCGGCCATGAACGCCGCCCCCTGCTCGTGGCGGCACAGGACGAAGTCGATGTCGGCGCCTTCGAGCGACATCATCACGTCCGCGTTCTCCTCGCCGGGGACGCCGAAGACGTAGCGGATGCCCTCGGCCTCGAGGCAGCGGATGAGCAGATCGGATGCCTTCATCGGGGGCCTCCTCAGCCAGCGCGTGGGCGTTGGTCGCCGCCCGGGGCGACGTTAGGTCAGACTGGGCCGATGAGCCGTCGAGCGCGCGGATCTGTCCGGCTCGCGGCTGTCCCCGGCCTCCCGCGGTGATCTCCCGCGAGGACGCCGCCGCGCTCGACGGCGCCGATCCTCTGGCGGCCTGGCGGGAGGAGTTCGTCATCCCGGACCCGGCGCTGGTCTATCTCGACGGCAACTCCCTGGGTCGCCCCGCCCGGCGAGCCGTCGAGGCGGTCCACGCCGTGTTAGCCGACGACTGGGCGGTCGGGCTGATCCGTTCGTGGGACCACTGGGTCGCCCTGCCCTTCGAGGCCGGGGCGGCGCTGGCCCCGCTGCTCGGGGTCGGCGACGACGAGGTGGTCGTCCACGACTCGACCTCGGTCAACCTGTACCAGCTCGTCCACGCCGCCCTCGCCCTGCGGCCCGACCGTCGGGTGATCGCGGTGGACCCGGCGGACTTCCCGACCGACGTCTATGTGGTCGCCGGCATCGCCGACCGGATGGGTCTCGAGGTGTGGGCCGGGTTCGACCGCCTCACCGATGTGGCGGTGGTCGTGCGCTCGGTCGTCGACTATCGGACGGCGGAGCTCGTCGACGTGGCGGCCGAGACCGCTCGGGCGGCCGCGGCCGGAGCCTTGGTGATCTGGGACCTCTCCCACGCGGTGGGGGTCCTCGACCTGGATCTGCACGGTGACGGCGTCGAACTGGCCGTCGGGTGCACGTACAAGTTCCTGGGCTCGGGTCCCGGCGGACCCGGGTTCTCCTACGTGGCCCGGGAACTGCAACCCCGCATCGATCAGCCCATCTGGGGCTGGTTCGGTCGGGACGACCAGTTCGTCATGCCCGGGACCTACCGGCCCCGTCCCGACATCGGTCGCCTCCTCATCGGCACTCCCGGCATCGCCGGCAGCGCGGCGGCCAAGGCCGCCGCCGAGGTCGTCGCCGAGGCCGGCATCGGTGCCATCCGGGCCAAGGCGTCGGCTCTCACCGGACTGGGTCTCGACCTGTGCGACCAGTACGGCCTGGGTTCGCCGACGCCGCGGGACGCGGTCCGGCGGGGCGGGCACCTCTCGGTCCGTCACCCCGAGGCCCGCCGGCTGGTCGACGCCCTGATGGCCGAGAACGTGATCACCGACTTCCGCGAACCCGACCTCGTCCGCCTCGGCTGTGCCCCGCTCACCACGCGCTTCACCGACGTCCACGACGGCCTCACCGCCCTCTCCCGCCTGACCGGCTGACCCCCGGTTCTGGTGACGGTTGATGCGCGTGGGGCGGCATCTTCCGTGGCCCGAAGCGGTGGCTCGGCGGAGGTGACTACGGTCCGCCGGTGTGAACGCCTTCGATCTCACCGACCGGGTCGCCATCGTCACGGGAGCGGCCAGTGGCATCGGCCGGGCCTCCGCCGAACGCATGGCGGAGGCCGGCGCCACCGTCGTCTGCGCCGACCGTGACGAGGACGGCGCCGCCATCACCGCCGAGCACATCAGCGGGGCCGGTGGTCGGGCTGATGTCATCGGCCTCGACGTGACCGATCGCGAGCAGGTCGAGGCCCTCGTCCACGTGGCCGTCGACCGCTACGGCCGCCTCGACGTCATGGCCAACGTGGCCGGGATCATCCACACCTCCCCGGTCCTCGAGACCGACGAGGCCGACCTGGACCGGGTGCTCGACGTCAACCTCAAGGGCGTGTTCTTCGGCTGCCAGTCCGCCGGCCGGGTGATGGTCGAGCAGGGCTCGGGCAGCATCGTGAACATGGCCTCCGCCGCCATCGACCGACCGGCTCCGGGCCTGGTCAGCTACGGCATGGCGAAGGCGGCCCTCGTCCAGCTCACCAAGGTCCTGGCCACCGAGATCGGCCCGAGCGGCGTGCGGGTCAACGCCGTCGCCCCCGGCTACATCGTGACCGGCATGACGAACCGGGCCTGGGTCGCCGACGACGGCACCGAGGACGACGAGGCGAAGGCCGCGGTCACCGCCCGCATGGCGCGGGGGACCCCCTTGCGCACGGTCGGCGAGCCCGACGACATCGCGTACGCGGTGCTGTACCTCGCCTCCGCCGCCAGCAAGTTCATGACCGGCCAGATCCTCCGCCCCAACGGCGGCGTGGCCATGCCCTGGTAGCGGGGTTCGACGCCCCGGGTCTGAGGGGAGCGGCGGGAAGGGCGCCGGTACCCTCGGTGGGGTGACATCAGGCCCCCGCGTCCGCTTCGCGCCCGCCCCGACGGGGTACCTGCACGTCGGCGGGGCCCGGTCGGCGCTGTTCAACTGGCTCGTCGCCCGCCAGCAGGGCGGCACCCTGGTCCTGCGCATCGAGGACACCGACCAGGAGCGCAGCCGACCCGAGCTGATCTCGGCCATCCTCGAGTCCCTCGAGTGGCTCGGCATCGACTGGGACGAGGGCCCGATCTTCCAGTCCGACCGGCGCGACCTCTACCGCACGGCGTGCGAGAAGCTCCTGGCCGACGGCAGCGCGTACCTGATCGACGACGACAAGAACGAGATGCCCGGCTCGAGCCTGCAGCCGGGACTCGGCGTGGCGGTCAGGGTGCCGGAGGGGACGGCGGAGATCCGGGACCTCATCCGGGGCGAGGTCACCTTCGACTATGCCGACATCGAGGACTTCGTCATCTGGCGGGGACGCAACGACACCCCGGGCTTCCTGCTGGCGAACGCCGTGGACGACCCCGACCTGGGCATCACCCACATCGTGCGGGGAGAGGACCTCCTCAGCTCGACGCCCCGGGTCATCCTCATCCGCCGCCTCCTGGGGATGGACTACGACCCGCTCTACGCCCACCTGCCGCTGCTGGTGAACGAGGCGCGACAGAAGCTCTCCAAGCGCAAGGACGACGTGTCCGTCGGCGACTACCCGGCGAAGGGCTACCTGCCCCAGGCCATGGCGAACTACCTCGCCCTGCTCGGCTGGGGTCCGCCCGACGGCATCGAGGTCCGGCCGATGGCCGAGATCGTCGACCTGTTCCGCATCGAGGACGTGGTCAAGGGCGCCGCCTTCTTCGACCTGAAGAAGCTGGAGCACGTCAACGGCGAGTGGATCCGCCGCCTGTCCACCGACGAGTTCCTCGTCGCGGCCGAGCCGTGGGTCACCGGTGAGGACGTGCCCTGGCCCGCCGACCGCTTCGATCCCGACGCGTGGCGAGCGATCGCCCCGTTGGTGCAGGAGCGGCTCAAGCTCCTCGCCGACATCCCTGACCAGGTCGACTGGCTGTTCCTGGCCGACCCGCCCGTCGACCCCGATTCCTGGGCGAAGGCGATGGCGGGCCAGGTCCCGGCCGCCGACCTGCTCGACGCAGTCATCGACGCCTACGAGGCCGCCGACTGGGACGCCGAGACCCTCAAGGAGACCCTGCGGCTCCTCGGCGAGGACCCGTTCGAGCTGAAGCTGGGCAAGGCCCAGGCCCCGGTTCGGGTGGCGGTCACCGGCCGGACGGTCGGCCCACCCCTGTTCGAGGGGCTGGTCCTGTTGGGCCGCGACGAAACGCTGCGGCGACTGCGGGCGGCGCGAGCGAGGCTCTGAGGTGCTCGGCCTCGGACCCCGTTGGTTCCGACTCGGCTGGAAGATCGCGCTCGGCGTCGTCGTGTTCCTCGCCCTCTATGTCGGGGGCACGTTCATCCAGGTGTGGCAGGCCTCCCGCGACGATCAGGCCCAGGAGGCCGGGGCCATCGTGGTGATGGGCGCGGCCCAGTACAACGGCGAGCCGTCCCCGGTCTTCGAGGCCCGCCTCGAGCACGGCCGGGCGCTCTACGAGCAGGGCCTCTCCGACGTCGTCGTGGTGACCGGCGGCCGTCAGGAGGGTGACGAGTTCAGCGAGGCGCAGGCCGGAGCCCGCTGGCTGCGGGGCAGAGGCGTGCCCGAGGAAGCGCTCCGCCTGGAGGTCCAGGGCCGCAACTCCTGGGAGTCGCTGGCCGCCAGCGCCCGCTTCCTCGAGGACGACGGCATCGACGACGTCATGATCGTCTCGGACCCGTTCCATTCCAAGCGGCTCGAGGAGATCGCCAGCGAGGTGGGCCTCGAGGCCTTCGTCTCGCCGACCCAGGACAGCCCCGTCACCGGTGCAGCCGAGTTGCGGGCGATGGTGCGGGAGACCGCCGCGGTCTCGGTGGGCCGGCTGATCGGCTATCGCCGCCTGATGAACCTGGACGACACGGTCAACAACCCCAACCCCTGACGGCCCGCCGGACGGAGCCGCTACCCTCGACGGTCCCACCGATCGGGGGTGGTGTAATTGGCAACACAGCTGGTTCTGGTCCAGTCGTTGAGGGTTCGAGTCCTTCCCCCCGAGCGCCGGCGATAGCCTCTCCGGGCTGTCGCCACATGGCCCCATCGTCTAGTGGCCAAGGACACCACCCTCTCAAGGTGGAGACACGGGTTCGAACCCCGTTGGGGCTGCCACACATATCCCCTGCTCAGCAGGGGGTTTCGGCCATTCGGACCGCAGGCCATCGTTGCCGTAGTGGGCCTAATCCCACACTGGTCCCACACCCGAAACCGGCAGGACCGGGTCTTCCTCTCAGGCGGCACGATCCCCGGGTAGGGCCTCGACCGGTGCCAGGGGACGCCCTGCCCGGTCAATCACGGCATCGAGGCGGTCGACAAGCTCCCGGTCCCGGTCCTCAGCGGCGTGCTACAACAGTGAGGCCGTCCTCCAGGGCTTCCTGGCTGACTACCCGGACCTGTTGGCCGGTTCGCAGGTCAACCCCGAGGAGCCTCGTCGGTGGCTGCTCGTCGACCGGGAGCTGGGGGTGCCCGGTGAAGTGGGAGGTGCGGACCGGTGGGCGGTGGACCATCTGTTCATCGACCAGGACGCCGTTCCCACCCTGGTCGAGGTGAAGCGTTCGACCAACACCCAGATCCGCCGTGAGGTGGTCGGCCAGCTTCTCGACTACGCCGCCAACGCCGTTCGGTTCTGGCCCGTGGAGCGGCTCCGCCGGACCGTGGAGGAGCGGGACCCGGGCACCGTGGCTGACTTCCTCGGCGAGGACGGGGACCCCGATGCGTTCTGGGACACCGTGGCGTCGAACCTAGAAGCCGGTCATCTCCGGCTCATGATCGTGGCGGACCGGTTGCCCGACGAGCTGGTGCGGATCATCGAGTACCTCAACGACCAGATGCCCGACACCGAAGTGGCCGGGGTGGAGGTGGGTCACTACGTCCACGGTGACACGAAGGTGTTCGTGCCCCGCCTCGTCGGAGTCTCTGCCACCCAACGTCAACGGCGAGCCAAGCCAGCCACCAGCTTCGACGATGACCTGGCTGCTGCCCCCGATGCGGTCCGACAGGCCGACCTGTACCTGGTCGAGTGGGCCGAGGACAATGGCTGGAACGCTCGGGTCACCAGAGTGTCCCGACAGATCGAAAAGGACGGCCGGGTCCTCGCCCAGATGACCCCCAAGTGGGGCACGGTCCAGTTCGGCGTCGGGCAACTGCTCGACAAGGCCATCCCCGATGCCGCCGAGTGGCTGGCTGATCTGCGGGACCTGACCAGCCACCCGCTAACAGACCGGTCAGCCCAGTTCCCTTCCGAAGACCTCTGCAAGCACTGGCCCACGTTCAACTCGGACCTGCTACCCCGCCGGGCCGCCCAACTCCAGGCCGATTCCGCACTCGATGCGGGCCTCACCGATGACCAGCACACTGCATGACGGGGAGACGCCATCCGGTGCGGGGCGGCGGTCCTATGTGCAGCACGCCATCCATCCGATGGGAAGATCGATGCAATGGGCGATGTGCTAGCTACCACCTCACGGACTGCTTCGGACCGGGCCGAGCGGGAGCGCCAGGCCGAGCGGCGGATGTCTGGGGCCACCTTCCAGGAGATCGCCGACAAGGTCGGCTACAACAGCAAGCAGGCGGCCCACGCCGTGGTGCAGCGGCTGCTGCGGGACATGGTCAACGACGGCGTCAGGGAGTTGCGGCTCCTCCAGGTACACCGCCTCCAGGACCTGCTCGCCAGCGTGTGGCGCAACGCTGTGGACCCCGAGGCCGACCGGCCCGACCGGCCGGGAGAGATCCAGACCCCGAGCCAGCACCTGGCCTACGTCAAGCAGGCACGGTCCCTCATCAAAGACCTGCGTGACCTGCACGGCCTGGACCAGGAACTCCCGGCCCAGGAGCTGCTGGCGGAGGGGATGGTCTTCATCAACGACGACACCATGGCGGTCGTGAAGGCGATGCGGGCCACGGGGGTGACCGGCGAGGAGATCGAGACCTGGCTGCGCAGCCGGGGTGGGTGACAACAGCGGCCCCGTTTGACCCGGGCCATGACAAACCAGCTAGTTGCGGTGTGGGGAACGGGGAGGGGCGACCGGGTCTCCCGGGTGCCGGTCCCTCACAGCCCCGCCACGGCACGCAGAGCGCCGCTGCCGGTAACCAAGGTGGTCAGGTCCATCATCGCCGGGAACTCGTCCGAGACGCCACTGGCGGGGGCGTGGTGGGGTGTCATGCCCAGGGCCATCGCCCGGGTGGCGGGCCACCAGACCTCCCGGCTCTGGCGGGACAGAGCCGCTACCCGGCCCGGGATGGGGTCAGGTGCCTCCGGGACCCTCTGCGGCTGCCGGGGCGACCTCCACCGGCCTCTCAGGAGACGTGGGCACCGGGGCCGGTGTACTCGACCCATCAGGTTGGTGACGGTCGGCTGATGGGAGGTGGTGGATCAGCCGACGGGCCGGGACCTTCGCCTCTGCGGTAGCGGTGCCTGTGGTCGGACACTGTGGAGGTGACCGACACCGATGTCCCGGCGGGTCCGGGCGAAGGCGACGAAGGCGTGTCCCCGCCGAATCCCTGGTGGCGTCGCTGGTGGGTGTGGGCCGCCGCTGCCGTTGTGGTCCTGGTCGCGGTCGGAGTGACGATCTGGGCGATCCAGGACGACGACGAGGCCGACGACGCCGCACCGACCACCACCAGCACCCCCACCACGACGACCACCACCACGACAAGCACGACGACGACCACCACGACCCCGACCACCACGACCGAGGCGACCACCACCACCGTCGAGGCCGTGGCCGCCTGGATCCAACAGCAGTACAACGACCGTTACACCCAGTCGCCACCCTCGCCCGACCACGGGGTCACCGGACCCACCCAGCTCATCTGCACAGACAGTGGCCCGGTCGCCGTGGGCGGCGTCTTCGGCTGCGTTGCCCGCACCCCGACCGAGCCGGGCATGGAAGTGGAAGACGGGAATGTGATCGTGTACGTGCTCGACACGACCGGACGGGCCGCCTACAACGGCGGCACCGACATCCCCGGCTCGACCGAGAGCCTCATGGAGCGCTACCAGGAAGTCCCCCACGGCCTGTACTGCCGTGACCTCCTCAACCCCGACTTCGATCCGTACCCGTTCTCGCAGGGACCCGTGCCCGACGAGAGCGGGTACTTCTGGTCGCTGGTGTACTGGTCCCTGGAGGGTGAACCCGACCGGATGGACGCCGACCTCAACGGGATCCCCTGCGAGACCCTCTACGATCCCGAAGTGGTCGCCCAGGTCCTCGCCGGAGGCGCTGTGTCCTAGGGCTGGCCGCCGTCGGAGAAGAGCGGGCTGGCGGTAAGCGAAGTTCTCCCCAGCCGTTGACCGGCTCTTACACACATACGTGTTGACGCCCGGCCTTGGTCTAGTTTCGGCTCCCGTACGTCCCGGTCGCCCGGACCTCCAGCCCATCCCGGGTGACCACGAAGGCCACGTCCCCGGAGGCGAACCCGGCCACATGGTCCCGGGCCTCCGGCTCCTCCAGCAGACGCCGGAAGGCATCCTCGATCAGGGCCAGGAAGGTCTCGTAGCTGGGGTTGGTGGTGCCCATACCGCACTCTCCCACCGGTGAACACTGAGTGGTGGCCTCGGTTACGGCAGTTCCCCGGTTGCCCCGGGGGGTCCAAAGCCTCTGGTGCCGGATCATCTCCTTGGGGAAGATCGACCTGCCCGTGCGGCGCTGGGAAGGTCCCGGTCCGAAGGGTTCGCCTGTTCGGGCACGGAGGTCATCATGACCAGATCATCTACTGGGGTGTTCGGTTCACGGTTGGCGGTGGCGATCACATCGGTGATCGTGACCACGGTGGTGGTCGCCGGAGGCATCGCTGTGGCCTCGGTGCCGAACAACTCGGTGAACAGCGCCAAGATCGTCAACGGCACCATCCAGGGCATCGACATCAAGAACGGCACCATCCAGGGCATCGACATCGCCAACGGGTCCGTGGGCGTCGCCGACCTCGCCCCGACCGCCCTGCCGCTCTTCGCCCGAGTCGGAAACGACGCCGACAACAACCCGGTGTTGGTCGCCGGTCGTGGGGTCACGTCGGTCGTCAAGAGGGGCGAACCCGTGAACGACTATCTGGTGACCTTCAACCGGTCCATTGCCAACTGCGGGTGGACGGCGACGATCAACGCCAACAACTACTTCGGCCCAACCAATGGCTGGGGAACGATCCTTGCGGAGAATGACGGCGGCCCCCTTCCCCCAGACGGTACCGGACCGGGGCCAGCCGATGCACTGCGAGTGCGGCTCCAGCACATCGACCCGATCAGCGGTGAAGTGCCGTACCTCCTCGGGGACCCGAACAGCACCTTCACCGTCACCGTCACCTGCTGAAGCTCGGACCGCCGTCGAGTCCCACCCCAGCCGGGCTACCGGGGGGTCACCCCCCCTGGTGGTCATGGTGGGATTCGGCATGCGGACGGCACACCCTCGGCCATGAAGGTCTCGTCGCTGGGGTCGCTGGTGCCCATGGGGACAGGTTCCCACGGGGTGACCCCATCCCACACTGATCCCACATCCGCTGATGTCCGAGGGCGTCCGTCGAGGCCCGACGAGTCGGAAGACGCCCGATTCCGCAGGGATTTCTGTCCGCTAGCGTCCACCTAGATCCACCCGTGTCGGCCCAAATCACCCTCTCAAGGTGGAGACACGGGTTCGAACCCCGTTGGGGCTGCCATCGACCTCCGCGATCTGCGGGGGTCGTTTCGCGTCCGGCGGGCGGCGACGGTGTCGCCGAGGACACCACACCGTGCCCATGGGTGGAGACACGGGTTCGAACCCCGTTGGGGCTGCCATCGACCTCCGCGATCTGCGGGGGTCGTTTCGCGTCCGGCGGGCGGCGTCGATCTGGCCAATGGCTCAGGCGTCACTGCAGATGCGCCTGCTGACCGGTGGTCGTGCCCTCGACCGCCGCGTCCGCCGCCATGGCGTCGCCCAGGACGATGCCGTGGCACACTCGGGTGTCAGGATGGCTGGTAATCAGAGCGAGTCGCCGTCGGCCGCGCAGGACGACGTGATCCTGCGGGCGGCCGAGCGGTTGCGGCGAGGGCTGCAGCGTGATCCACGGACAGGGCTCCTGCAGTTCAGCGGGGACCGGTTCGCCGAGGCGCTCGACGTCGTGGTGGCCGAGTTCACGCCCGCCGCTGTCCCCCTCTCGATCGTGCTCGCCGACCTGGACGGGATGCACGTCGTCAACGCGAACCACGGCTACGACGCCGGCGACGAGGTGCTGAGCGCGGTGGGTCACGCCCTCCCGGACGTGGTCCGACCGCTCGACGTGGTGATGACGACGGGCAGCGATGGCTTCCTCCTGGTGCTGCTCGGCGGCGATGCCGGGGTGGCCGCCGCTCGGGCCGAGCAGGCTCGGGCGGCGGTGGCCCAGCTCGTCGTCCCGCAGGTGCCCACTGGCGTCAGGGCGTCCTTCGGCGTGGCCACCCATCTCCAGGGTGAGCGGTCACAGGACCTGTTCGAGCGGGCCTTCTCGGCCGAGCAGCAGGCCAAGGCGCTCGGTCGCGACCGGGTCGAGGTGGCACCGGCGCCCTGAGGCGCAACGGCAGCGGATTCCCGTGCTCTGAGCCTGGAATCCGGTGCCGGAGCGGGTGGGTCGCCGCAACGGGCGCCGCGACTACCGTCGGCGTCGATGCAGCGGATCCTGGCGGTGGTCGGGGCCTTGGCGGGGGTTGCCTCCCTGGTCGTTGCCGGCGGACCGGCGGCGGCGTCATCCCCGGGCCCAACCCCACCGCGGCACGTCGAGGCCGTCCCCGGTCAGGGCGCGGTGACCCTGACCTGGTCCGCACCGGCCGCCGGGAGCGTGTCCGCCTACCGGATCTACCGCGACGGCCGGCGTGTCGCGGCGGTCACCGACCTGTCGGCCGCCGTCCACACCGACACCGGACTGAACGACGGCGACCGTCACCGCTACGAGGTCAGCGCCATGACGGAAGCGGGGGAGAGCGCCCGTAGTGACCCGGTGGTCGTCACCGTCGGTCCCCGGCCCGAGGACCCCCGCCCGCGGGGCGGCACCGAGAGCGGCGGGACGGAGTTGGCGCCCCAGAGTCGGACCTACACCTACTCCCTGTCCACCCGCGGACGCATCCGGGCCAACACCCAGTACTTCGCCCTGCACGTGAACCAGACCCTGAACGACCCCCGCGGTTGGTCGCTGGGCGGGGCCATCGAGTTCCGGCAGGTGGACCGCGGTGGCGCCTTCACCGTCTACCTGGCCGAGGCGGCGACGGTGCCGTCCTTCGGCTCACCCTGCAGCAGCGCGTGGTCCTGTCGCGTGGGACGCAGTGTGATCATCAACCAGACCCGCTGGCAGCAGGCCACCGACTCCTGGCGGGGCGGTGGCGGGTCCCTCGACGGTTACCGGCACTACGTCGTCAACCACGAGGTGGGGCACTGGATGGGCTTCGGCCACGCGGGCTGTCCCGGCGGCGGTCAACCCGCGCCGGTGATGCAGCAGCAGTCCAAGGGCCTCAACGGGTGTCGGCACAACACCTGGCCGGTGTCGGGTGAGCGCTCCTCTGCGGCCGGGCGGCACGGCGTGCGGGCCCGCCGCGTGGGGCCACCGGTCAAGCGGGCCACCTTCGGTCAGCCGGGGGACAAGGTCCTGTCCTGTGACTGGAACGGCGACGGCGTCGAGACGCCGGGCGTGGTCCGGGGAAACCAGTGGCGCCTGCGCAACAACCTGAACTCGGGTGGGCCCACCAAGGTGTTCTTCTACGGCAACCCCGGTGACCGTCCGGTCTGCGGGGACTGGGACGGCAACGGCACCGAGACCGCCGGGGTCGTACGGGGCAACCGGTGGCTGCTGCGCAACAGCAACACCCCTGGCGCCCCGGTCCGGGTGTTTCGTTTCGGCGCCCCGGGCCAGCGACCGGTGGTGGGGGACTGGAACGGGGACGGCGTCGACACGCCGGGGATGGTCGACGGCAACATCTGGCGGGTCCGCAACCGGAACTCGACCGGACCCCCGTTCGCCACGTTCACCTTCGGGCACCGCAACGACATCCCGGTCGCCGGGGACTGGGACGGCAACGGCCGCACGGACCCGGGCATGGTCCGGGGTTCCCGCTGGCGCTTCCGGCGCAGCCTCACCAGCGGGACCCCCCAGCAGATGATCCGCTACGGCCAGGCCGTGCCGCCCGTCGCGGGTCGTTGGGTCGGACTGGCCAACGACCTCCCCGGTCGTAGCGCGAACGGCCGGTGGAGCTTCCGGCGGTACGCCCCGATTCCCTGATCCACTCGTTCTGGGCCCCACGACCCGTTGTGGGCCGCGGGTGGGAGGGCCCAGAACGGATCCTCAGGGGCGGGCGGCGGCGATCTCGGCCATGAGGGTGAAGAGGGGGAGGACCCCGGGGGAGTCGTAGGCGGGGTCGATCTCCCGGTAGACGGCGTCGACGTTGAGGGCCACGCGCTCGGACTCGCCCCACTCGGCGTAGTCCCCGAGGTCGATGTCCCAGGCCGCGTCAGTGGCCGACAGGCCCGCGGCGTGGCGGGCCATGGCCTCGTCCCGCACGAAGCGCAGGTAGGCGGCGGTGTCCTCGACGGCCTCGGCGTCGGCCAGCGGGCCATGGCCGGGGACGATCACCTCGGCGTCGAGGTCGAGGATCCGGTCACAGGCGTCCAGCCAGTTCTGGACGGGTCCGTCCCAGATGATGGGCGTGCCGTCGTGGAAGAGGATGTCGCCGGTGCAGACCGTGGCCGCATCGGGCAGGTGGACGATGACGTCGCCGGCGGTGTGGGCGGGACCGACCTCGATCAGTTCGACCGGTCGCCCGGCCACCTCGATGCTCAGGGCGCCCGAGAAGGTCCGGTCCGGGTGCGGTGGCTCGATGTCGTCGAAGGTGAAGGGGCCGAAGGCCATGGCGATGTACCGGTTGGTCACCTCGCCGAGATCCAGGCTCGTCATCGCCCCGAGGGTGGAAGGCGGAAGCTGCTCCATCTCCGCCGCCGAGGCGGCCGAGGCGATGACTTCGGCGCCGGTGACCAACTGGTTGCCGTAGCAGTGGTCGCCGTTGGCATGGGTGTTGACGAGGGTGGCGATCGGGGCCGTGGCCGTGATGGGTGCCATGGCGTCGAGCATGGCCCGGGTCAGGCCCAGGTCGAAGAGGGTGTCGACCAGCAACGAGCCCCCCTCGCCGCGTAGGAGCCCGGCGTTGCTCCAGCCCCAGCCGCCGTCGGGTTGGAGCCAGACGAAGACCCCGTCACCGACCTCGTGCAGACCCCGGGTGTACGGCGCGGTCCTGGTCACCCGACCATCGTGGCAGACCAGTACCTTGGCCGCCCGAGCCCCGAGGGGGCGACCAGAGGGGGAGTGACATGGCGGGACTGCAGGGTGACCTGACCGGGAAGGCCGGGGTGGTGACCGGCGGGGGCAGCGGCATCGGTCGGGCGCTCTGTCTCGCCCTCGCGGAGGCCGGGATGGACGTGATGGCCGCCGACGTCGACCTCGAGGCGGCGGAGGAGACGGCGCGGGCCGTCGAGGCCAAGGGCACCCGGGGTGCGGCCACCCGCTGTGACGTGACCGACCCCGACGACGTGCGGGCTCTCGCCGACCGGGCCTGGGAGGCACTGGACGGCGTCGACCTGATGTGGAACAACGCCGGTGTCGTCGGCACCAACCTGCTCCTGGAGACCCCGCTGGAGGAGATGCGCTGGGTGCTCGAGGTCAACGCCCTCGGGCCCTTCATCGGCATGGTCGAGTTCGGCCGTCGCTTCCTCGAGCAGGGCACCCCGTGTCGGATCGTGACCACCGGCTCTGAGCACAGCCTCGGGGTCCCCAACGCCATGAGCGCGCCCTACACCGCGAGCAAGCACGCCGTGCTCGCCTTCTCCGACGTCCTGCGCCGTGAGGTCCCGGACTTCATCGGGGTCAGCGTCCTGTGCCCCGGCCTGGTGAGCACCCGGCTGTGGGAAGCGGACCGCAACCGGCCCGACGATGTCGGGACCAACGCCATGGGCCACGACATGGCCAAGCAGCTCTTCGACCAGGGCATGCCCGCCGAAGATCTCGCCGCCCGGGCCGTGGCCGGTGTCCAGCGGGGCGACTTCGTCATCGTCACCCACGCCCACTCCCGCAAGTTCGCCGCCGAGCGCTGCGAGGAGGTGCTGGGGGCCTTCGACCGCGAGGAGCTCCCCGGCGCCGATGACCGCTACGACATCGACATGATCGTCAACCGCATGCTGACCGGGGAGTGAGCGCTCAGGGGGTCCGCCGCGAGGGGTGACCCAGCGCCGCGGAGCCACTGCGAGGCGCATGTCGTCCGGCGAACCTGTCGTGATGTACCCACGGGCCGGCACGGCTCCGATCTCTGTGGCGTCAGTCAGACCGGGCCGCCGGCGAGGACCTGGGCGACGACCTCGGGGGCATACAGGGTCTCGCAGGGGATCCCGTTGAGGTCGGCGTCCATCCGGTCGGGTTCGCCCTCCAGGGACCAGTACACCAGCGACGAGAGGTACCCGGATGCAGGTGTTGTGGTGCCCGCATGGAAGACGGTGCCCAGGTCGGGCCTTCCGGGATCGAGGAGGTCACGGCAGTACAGGCCATGGGGGGCGGCCTGGTAGCTCTCGATGAGGCCCTCGGTCGAGTGGGGCTGGTCGGTTCCTCCCGTCCAGGCGGACCGTCCGGAGGAATCGAGCACGTAGATGACCAGCCCGGCGTCTTCCAGCGGGAATCCCGGCTCGGTCGTGGAGATTGCTTCACAAGCGAGTACGCCGCCCACGGCGATCGGCCCCGTGTCGGAGCAGACGATCTGTTCCGGGCCAGCCACCCCGGGTGGGGGTGTGGACTGGGCGTAGCGGTCGTTGAAGTGCTGTTGGATCCAGGCGGCCACGGCCTCGACGGTGGTCGTGGTCGGCTCGGTGGTGGTGGTCGGCATGGTGGTCGTCGTGGTGGTGCTGGTGGTTGTGGTGGTCGGCACGGTCGTGGTGGTGGTGGACGGGGTGGTGTCCTCGCCGTTGTCGTCGTCCTGGACCGCCCAGATCGTCACCCCGACGCCGACCAGGACCACAACGGCAGCGGCGGCCCACACCCACCAGCGACGCCACCAAGGAGGCGCGGTGGCGCCATCCCCGTTGCCGTCTTCGCCGGGACCCACGGGTTTCTCGGTGTCGGTCACCCCAGCAGTATCCGACGACGCGGATGGTCGTCGCAGAGGCAGAGGTCCCGGTCACACCGAAGGGACCGCCTTGCCCCTCGTACTGATCTGGTCTGCGCGCGGTGAGCCGGGCGAGAAGCACCTCGTCCGTCCGATCGGGTTCCAGCGACCAGTGCACCCGCAACCACAGGGTCCGTCCGCGTCGGGCCTGTCTTCGCCATCGGGGAACCGTGAAAGCCCGGGGGCCGGAGTCAGCAGCTTCCGGGACTTCCTGGGTTGCGGCAGGCGATCCATCCTCCGGCCCACACGGTGTCCACGACCGAAGGGTCGATGAGGGTCTCGCAGGGGATGCCGTTGTCGTCGATGTCCATGAGCGGGGACCGACCGTGCGTGAAGTAGTAGAGGACCACGGCGAAGTAGGTCTGTTCGGCTGTCAGCTGGTCCGCTTGTGCCAGTTGGGTGAAGGCCGAGTCGGGGGCGAGGAGGTTGGTGCAGTTCAGCCCCGGCGGGACGGGTGGCTCGGAAGGGAACGGACGATCGCGTTCGCCCGGGTTCAGGAGGAGATGATCGTTTCCGCTGTGCGCAGCGGCGTAGGTGCCGGCGTTGTCGAGGACGAGCACGGTCACATTGGGGATCTCGCCGTCGGTCGGCGGGGGCGAAGGGATGCAGGTCGCGATCGATCCCGCCGCAAGCGGCCCGGCGGTCGATGCTCGGCACTGCCAGGGCGGGGCGCTGATGCTGGCTGGGGCGACCGTCGCCATCTGGTCGCTGAGCGCTTCCAGGGTGAGCGCCGGCGATGGCGTGGTGGTCGGGGTGGTGGTCCTGGTGGTGGTCGTGGTCGGTTCTGTCGTGGTGGTCGTCGTCGTGGTCGTGGTGGAGGACGGTGTGGGTTCCTCAGGCTCGTCGTCGTCCTGGATCGCCCAGATGGTCACCGCAACGACCAGAACGAGAGCGGCAGCCGCGGCCCAGGCCCACCAGCGAGGCGGGGATCCGACGGCGGAATCGCCGTCGCCGTCGCCGTCGCCGGGACCTGTCGGGACATCGGTGTCGGTCACCCCCGCAGTCTCGGACGACGCCGAGGGTCACCGCTGGAGGCGAAGGTCCTGACTCCTCCCGCGGGGCCGCGCGTCTCCGGGCAACTGCGTCATCTGTGTTCGGTGACCGCCGCCTGGACTTCGGCGCTGATGTGGTGGTCGTGGTTCCTCGGTCAGGGAACGTAGACCTCGACCGGGGTCGGCTGGCTGGCGAAGGTGGGGTTGTCGCCCACCTGGCCGTTGACGTCGCCGCCCCAGCAGAACAGCCGTCCGGTGCTGGTCCGGGCACACGTGTGACCGCCGCCGGCGTCCACGATCCGCCAGTCGGTGGCGCCCCCGGCCACCTGCACCGGGGTCGCTCTGTCGCCGATGGCGGCGTTGTCGCCCAACTGACCGAAGAGGTCAGAACCCCAGCAGTACAGACGGCCGTTGGTCTTGCGGCCACACGTGTGGGCGCCGCCGCCGTCCACGGTCCGCCAGTTGGTGGCGCCGCCGGCCACCTGGGCCGGGGTCGTCCTGTCGCCGAGCGTGGCGTTGTCGCCCAGCTGGCCGTTGCCGTCCCAGCCCCAGCGAAACAGTCGGCGGTTCGTCTTGCGGGCGCACGTGTGGGCCCCGCCGGCGCTGACCGAGGCCCAGTTGGTGGCGCCGCCGGCCACCTGGGCCGGTGTCGTCCGGTCGGCGTTGGCGCCGCCGTTGCCCAACTGACCGTTGTTGTCGTAGCCCCAGCAGAAGAGGCGCCCGTTGGTCTTGCGGGCACAGGTGTGGTTGAAGCCGGCGCTGACCGAGGCCCAGTTGGTGGCGCCGCCGGCCACCTGGGCCGGTGTCGTCCGGTCGGCGTTGGCGCCGCCGTTGCCCAACTGACCGTAGACGTCCTTGCCCCAGCAGAAGAGGCGCCCGTTGGTCTTGCGGGCACACGTGTGCTCGTCGCCGGCGCTCACCGTCGCCCAGTTGCTGGCGCCGCCGGCGACCTGGACCGGTGTCGAAGCGTCGCTGTTGGCGCCGCCGTTGCCCAACCGGCCGTTGCCGTCGTAGCCCCAGCAGTACAGGCGCCCGTCGGTCTTGCGGGCACAGGTGTGGACGCTACCGGCGCTGACCGAGGCCCAGTTGGTGCCGCCGCCGGCGACCTGGACCGGTGTCGACGCGTCGCTGTTGGCGCCGCCGTTGCCCAACTGGCCTACGGCGTCGTAGCCCCAGCAGTAGAGACGGCCCGACCTGCGGATCCCGCAGGTGTGGACGCCACCGGCGCTCACCTGCCGCCAGTCCGAGCTCCCCGCCTCGGCCGCCCCGGATCCGGCGGTCTGGGCCGCCCCGGATCCGGCGGTCTGGGCCTGGGCTGTCGTGGCCCCCTCCGTCACCGTCATGACGAACAGCGCGACCACCAGGGAGGCCGCCGCAACGAGCTTCTTCACGTAGGCCCGCATGGTCCCTCCCACCGTCGCCTGGACCAAGCCTCGCACAGAACCGGTTCCCGTGCTCCGCCCGTCAGTGGTGCGGGTCCTCGCCCCGTTCTGTCCGTTCGAGTCGTCCTCAACCCGGCCCGCCCGGGCCGCCGGCAGGTCGCGTCGAGGACGCGCCGTCACGGGACCGCCGACAACCGGCGGTCAGGCGCGAGAGCCGCAGAGCGAAGCCACCCTGAGGTCAACGCCCGTTGGCGGAGAAGTGCTGGTAGTCCTTGGCGGATCGCCAGGTGCCGCCCCAGCCCCAGCCCTGGGCCCGGAAGGCCTGGCGCGCGATGTTGTGGGGGAGGACCATGCCCGGCCCGCCGTGGCGACGGTCGACCCACGGTCGCCCCGACGGCGGGTCGGCCATGCCGTTGCGCACGTAGGGGTTCTGCACGGGGTTGATGTCGATGGCGCGGCCGTAGGAGTGCTGGGACCACCGGGTGGTGCCGGCGACATACCGGCAGTTGAATGCGCTGGTGTTGTTGGCCCGCATCGAACGGCGGTCACTGGAACCGAAGTGGTCGACCGGGATGACCTGGCGGATGCGAAACCGCCGATCGTACAGCCGGCGGAACGCCGCCCGGACCTCGGGCACCACGTTCCGGTGCACGATCAGGTGGCCCATCCGGCGGGTGCCGGCATAGCTCCAGTAGGGAACGGCGAGGTCACGCAGCCTCGAGAAGTGCACGGGGCAGCCCGGGCGCCAGGAGGACCCGAGGTCGGCCCGGGTCACGGGACGGGCCGGGGCCCGGAACACCAGCACGGCCTGGTTGGGGCCCGGCGGGGTGCCGGTCGTGGGGTCCGGGTGGTGGAAGGCCGTCAGCACCAGGACCGAGACCAGCGCCGTGGCGAGGGCTCTGATCCGGCGCATGGGTCGAGGGTACCCAGGTGGTGCCCTCGGCCCGGGAACGGGCTACAGGTCCAGGGTCCCTCCGTCGCTCAGTCCCGCCATGCGGACGATCTTGGCCTTGGTGCGCACGAGAATGTCCCGAGGGCTCGCCGCCACGTCGTCGGCCAGGGCGAGGGCGGCCGTCAACGGGTCATCGGCGACCTCTCGTACCAGACCGACCCGGTACGCCTCCGACGCGTCGATCGTCCGGGTCGTGAGGCAGAGATCGCGGGCCACCGCGCCACCGACCAGGTCCCGCAATGGGCCGTAGACGACGTCGCCGAAGCGGATCTCCGGGTGGGCGAAGGTCGCCGACGGTCCGGCCACCCGGAGGTCACAGAGCACCGCGAGGTCGAACCCGCCCGCGACGGCCGGGCCGTTCACGGCCGCGATGGTGGGCACGGGGAACGAGTGCCAGCGGCGGTGCCACTCGTCGCTACTCGCCCACAACGCCTCCATGAGGGCGGGGTCGGTCATCGCGGACTCGAACTCCCCGAGATCGAACCCGGCGCAGAACACCGAACCGGCACCGGTCACGACGAGCGCCCGGAGGCCCTCGTCCTCGGCCAGTTCGGCGAGGCGGGCGTTGGCTTCCTGGCGCAGTGCGGTCGACAGGGCGTTGCGCCGCTCCGGTCGGTTCAGGGTGAGGAGGACCACGCCGTCAGCGGGCCGTTCGGTGAGGACGAGTTCGGCCATGACCGGAGTCTCGCGCCCGAGCGAGGTCCACCTCCCCGTTCCGGCGTCAGTTGGTCACGCCCAGCGTGACCAACTGACGCAATTTCGGACTGGGTGGGACGTGGGACACTCCGGGCGTGGCCACTCCGCTGCTGATCATCGTCGCCGGCCTCGCCGCAGGCGTCGGTTCGGTCGGCGGATTGGGTGGCGCGGTGGTGCTGGTGCCCCTCCTGGTGGCCACGGGGACCCCGGCGGGCGAGGCGGCCCCGCTCGGGCTCCTCCTGGTCGCCGCCGGGTCGCTCGCCGGTGGCTCCCGGCACCTGGAGGACCGGGCGGTCAACCATCGTCTCGGGGTGACGATCGAAGTGGCGGCCAGCGCCGGCGCCGTGACCGGGGCGCTCCTCTCCGGGGTGGTCAGCGAGCGGGCCCTCGTCTACGCCCTCGCGGTGGTGGCCGTGGTCGCGGCCGGCGCCGGGGGTGGCCGCAAGGGCGTCCGCAACCTGCCCGATCCGGCGCTCGGGCCCGAGCACGTCGGCGAACGGGTCGGTGGGCTGGGCGGCGCCGTCGCCCGGGCCGGGGGCGTCGCTCCCTACCAGCCCCGCCGTCTGCCCCTCGGCCTCGGGGCCATGGGCGTCGCCGGCCTGGTCTCGGGGATCGCGGGCGTCGGTGGCGGGTTCATCAAGACCCCCGTGATGAGCGAGGTCATGCACGTCCCGATCAAGGTGGCGGCGGCGACGAGCACGTTCACCGTCGGGATCACGGCATCGGTGGGCCTGCTGGTGTTCGCCGCCCAGGGGCGCATCGACGCCCACGCCGGGGCCGCGGTGATCATCGGCAGCGTCGGGGGCGGGCTGGCCGGGGCGCGATTGCAGAAGCGGCTGCGAGGACCGGCCGTGCGCCGGGTGGTCGCCGTCCTCCTCGTCGGGGTGGCCCTTCTGCTGGTGGTGACCGCGTGACCACCGGCGACCTGGCCCGCGAGCCGATGGACCACCTCGTCGCCGCGCTCTGGTGGGTCGTGGTGATCGCGGCCGCGCTGGCCGGCCTCGGCCTGGCCGTTCCTGGTCGCGTGGGTCTGGACGTCGCCACGGCAGCCGTGGTGGTGGTGGTGGCGTCGCCGCTGCTCCGCGTCCTGTGGCTCATCGTCGCGTGGTGGCGGGCGGGGGACCGGCGCTTCGTGGTGGTCGGCCTGGTCCTGCTGGCCGTCGTGGCCACCGGTACCGCCATCGCGGTGCTGACCTGACGGTCTCGGGTGGTCGACTCCGTCGTGGTGGCGGGTCAGGTGGCGCGGGGGACGGGGCGGGCGAGCATCTGTTGGCTCGAGGTCGCCAGTAGACGGCCGTCCTCGGACCACACCCGTCCCGAGGCCCCGATCGTGCCACCGGTGGCGATGGGGGACTCGGCGTCGAGGAGCAGGAACGGGCTGCCCGACGGCGGTTGGTGGAAGGTGACGGTCACGTCCAGGTTGGGCGCCATCCAGGTCTCCTCGACCCCGGGCACCAGGGCCCGGACGACCGATGGCCAGCCCATGAGGTCACAGATCAGGGCGACTCGGGCCGCCTCGACGAACGGGTCGTCGAAGACCGGCGTGGGCCGGAACCGATACCAGTTGGTGAGCGTCGGGGGCAGCGGACGACGGACCATCCAGTCCTGCTCGGACAGCCAGTCGAAGGGCCGGCACTCGAGGTTGTCCCAGAAGGCGAACGTCGTGCGTTGCTCGGCGAAGAGGTCTTCGGTCGTGGGCAACCCCTCGGGCCCGGGCCGGTCGGGCGGGGTCGTCCAGTCGTACTCGATGCCCGCGGGGCCGTCGGCCTCGACCGTCGTCCACACGACGGCGTGGCTGATCGGTCGCCCCTCCTGGGTCATCGCCACGCGCAGGCACTGGCTGCGGCGACCCGACTGCAGGGTCTCGATCTCGAGGTCGACGGGGGCGAAGCGGGCGACGCCGAGGAACTGGACGGCCAGGGACACCGGGCGCGGGAAGTCCGAGTGCGCCCCCGCCGCCCGCAGGAGCACGGCGGCGACATAGCCCCCGCAGGGCCCCCAGATCTCCCACGCCGGGCTGAGCTCGGCGCGGTAGTGCCCGTCGCCTCCGAGGACCCTGGTCTCGACCTCGAGATCGCCCATGTCCCGGCGACAATAGGGTGAGGCCATGGCGTGGGAACGACCGATTCGGGGATGTTGGTTCGAGGACCTCGAGGTCGGCCTGGTCGTGGCCCACGCCCTGACCCGGACGATCACCGAATCCGACAACATCAACTTCAGCCTCACGACGCTGAACCCGGCGCCGCTGCACCTCGACGCCCACTACGCGGCGGAGACCGAGTTCGGGCGGCCCCTGGTCAACTCCATGTTCACGCTGGCGTTGCTGGTGGGGATCTCGGTGCACGAGACGACCCACGGCACGACGGTGGCCAACCTCGGTTTCGCGCGGGTGGACTTCCCGGCTCCGGTCTTCCCCGGCGACACCCTCCACGCCGAGACCGAGGTGATGGCCGTGCGGGACTCGGGCAGCCGCCCCGATGCCGGCATCGTCACCTTCGAGCACCGGGCGTTCAACCAGGAGGACACCCTGGTCTGTCGTGCCACCCGCACCGCCTTGATGCACCGCCGCCCCACCTGAGGACCGTTCTGGCGCCCGATTGCGGCGCCCTGGCACCTCGATCAGGCGCCAGAAGCATCAGTCGGCGGCGCTGTCGAGCAGGGTGCGGGCCTGGCGGGCGAGGGGTTCGTCGACCATCTGGCCCTCGAAGGCGATCGCAGCCGAACCGGCGGCCGCGGCCTCGTCGTAGGCGGCCAGCAGTCGTCGGGCGCGGTCCAGCTCCTCATCGGACGGGGTGAAGGCCTCGTGGGACCAGGTCACCTGGGCGGGGTGGATGCAGAGCTTGCCCCGGTAGCCGAGGGCGCGGCCCACGGCGGCATCGGCCCGGAACCGGTCCTCGTCGGTGAGGTCGGTCACGACCTGATCGAGGGCGAGGGTGCCGGTCAGACGGGCGACGAGGGCCACCCGGGAACGCGCGTAGAGCACTTCGGTGCCCTCGGGCGTGCGCACGCCGCCGAGGTCGGCCACGTAGTCCTCGGCGCCGAAGTAGCCGACCAGGACCCGCGGGTCGGCCAGCACCTCCTCGGCCCGGGCCACCCCGGCCGCCGTCTCCAGTCCGGCCACGATGGTGAGGTCCTCGAGGCCGTGCGTGTCGAGGGCGGCGGTGACGGCGCCGACCTGATCGGCGGACTCCAGCTTGGGCACCACGATCCCGTCGATCCCCGGTACCAGGGCGTCGGCCACGTCATCGGCGAACCACTCGCTGGGCACCGCGTTGACCCGGACGTGCACGGCGAGGCGCGGGTGTCGGTCCCGCAACTCGGACGCAGCGCGGGCCACGATGTCCCGGGCCTCGACCTTCGCCCGCGCCGGAACGGCGTCCTCGAGGTCCAGCACGACCCCGTCCGGCCCGGATCGGGGCAGCTTGGCCAGGACCTCGGCCCGGTTCCCGGGGGCGAACAGCAGCGACCGCATGCGCACGGCGGCGAGCGTAGGGCTGATCCCTCCAGGCCGGGGTGCCCGCCCGTTCTGGCGTCGATCGGTCACGCCTGGCGTGACCGATCGACGCAATTTCGAAGAGATCGGCCGAGCCCGGTCCGCGGTGGGGCGTGGTAGCCCATGGCCATGGCCCCGCTGATCGTTCCCGCGCCCCAGCAGGTCGACCTCACCGATCGGTACCTGCCTGGCGACCTGGCCGTCGCCGAACGACCGGATCCGCGCCTTCCCGCCCAGGGCTACGAGCTGACCCTCACCGACGGGGGCGTCACGCTGGCCCATGCCGACGGCGCGGGCCTCCGCTACGGCCGCTCCACCCTCGCCCAGCTCCGCGCCCAGGGTCAGGTGGCGGGGCGGATCCGCGACTGGCCGGACCTCGACCACCGGGGGTTCATGCTCGACATCAGTCGGGACCGGGTGCCGGATCGAGCGTGCCTGGCGGTCCTGCTCGACCGGCTGGACCGGCTGCGGATCAACCACCTCGAGCTCTACACCGAGCACACCTTCGCCTACGCCGACCACGAGGTCGTGTGGCGTGAGGCGTCGCCGATGACCGGGGAGGACGTGGCCTGGCTCGACGCCGAGGCGGCGGCCCGGGGCATCGAGTTGGTGGCCAACCAGAACACCTTCGGCCACTTCGAGCGCTGGCTCCGCCTCCCCGGATACCGGGGCCGGGCCGCCGCCCCGTCGGTGGCCGGACCCCGCTCGTTGGCACCGACCGAGGCCAACGCCCGCTTCGCCCTCGACCTGGTGGCCGAGCTCACCGGCCACCACACGAGCCGGCAGGTGAACATCGGTTGCGACGAGGTGTTCGAGCTCCACGGGCAGAAGGCGGCCTTCATCGAGCACCTCGGCCGGCTCCTCGACGGGAGCCGGGCCCTCGGCCTCCACCCCCGGTTCTGGGCCGACATGATCCACGGCGACCCCGCCGCTGCCCGCGACGTCGTCGGTGACGCCACCGCTCTGCTCTGGCACTACGAAGCGCCCATGCCCGAGAGCACCGAGGGCCTGATGCGGCACCTCGACCTCCCGCCGCCGTTCGACGCCGTCATCCAGGACTGGCTCGACAGCGGAGCCCATCTGGGCTTCGGCCCCCGGGCCGAGCACTTCGGCGGGTCCGGCATCGACTGGTGGGTCTGCCCCGGCACCAGCGGGTGGAACTCGCTGGTCGGGCGCTGGTCCAACGCCCGGGCCAACGCCCTCGACGCGGTGGCGGCCGCGGCCGACCACGGGGGATCCGGGATGTTGGTGACCGAATGGGGGGACAACGGTCACCTCCAGCCGCCGACGGTGATGCTGCCGGCCCTGACCTTCGCCGCCTCCGTTGGCTGGGCCCGGGCGACGAACGAGGACCAGGACACCGCGGCCGCGCTCGACGCCTGGGTCCTCCCCGATGCCGCATCGCGGGCCGGGGCGGCGCTGCTCGAGGCCGGTGAGGTCTACGCCCGCACCGGGGTCATCCAGCCCAACGGCTCCGCGCTCCACGACGCCGTGGCCGGCGGAGGCATGGGAGGCTTCGGGGAGCCGACGGCCGCGGCCCTCGCCGGGGTCGAGGCCACTCTGGCCGATGCCGACACAGCCCTGGCGGCGGCCCGTTTCCTCGACGCGGATGCCGCCATCGTCGAGCGGGAGCTCCATCAGGCCGTCGCCCTGGCCCGCCACGGTGCCCGGCGCCTGGCCCACACCCACGGCCTGTCGGCGCCCGACGAGGCCGGCCTGGCCGGTGAGCTCGCCGCCTTGCGCGAGGAGCAGGCCGCCTGCTGGAACGCCCGCAGCCGCCCGGGCGGCCGGGAGGACAGCCTGGCCCGCCTCCAGGACACCTGAGATCGCGGTTCCGCGGCCGAGGTCGTCATCGGGCCACTGCCGTCATGTGGTGCGGCGAGCACGTTCCGCGGCTCGACCGGAGGTCGTCCCCGGCCCCGTCGGTTCGCCCTGTCCCGAGGTCGAGGGCTCGCGTGCGGCTCGGCCACCTCGGCTGATCTACCGTCTGGGTCGTGACTGACCTTCGCTTCGACGACATCGACGGGATCAACGCGGCTGCGGGCGGCGACTACGGGGACTGGGGTCCCGAGATCGAGATCACCCAGGAGATGATCAACCAGTTCGCCGATCTCACCGGGGACCACCAGTGGATCCACGTGGACATCGAGCGGGCCAACGCCGGTCCCTTCGGCGGCCCCATCGCCCACGGCTTCCTGACCCTGTCGCTCCTCCCCGCGCTCACCGCCGGCAACACCCTGGCGCTCGAGGGCGTGCAGAACGCCGTGAACTACGGCGCCGACGGCCTGCGCTTCCTGGCCCCGGTGCCCGCCGGCTCCAAGGTCCACGCCCGCAGCAGGGTCGTCGGCGCCGAAGCCAAGGGCGCCGGCACCCTGATCAAGGCCGAGACCGCCGTCCACGTCGTCGGCGCCGAGAAGCCCAGCCTGATCTACCAGATGCTCGTCCTCTACATGGGCTGACCCGAGCGGCCGGACGGTTCGTGACCGTTCTCGATCCGGCGGGACCGCTCTGCTAGGTTCGGCTCCCGGGAAGCGCCAGGGAATCGACGACGGTTGGACGCCGTCAAGGAGTAGCAGCCGCATGCCGCCGAGGCAGACCTACCGGGTGGTGTTGATCGCCGCCGCCATCGGAGCCGCCGCGCTCGCCACCGTGACCGGCACGACCAGCGCGTCGGGCGATGAGGTGGCCGACCCGCCCGAGTCGATCGAGGCCGTCAACGAGCCCGCAGGTGGTGGGGCCACGGTCCCCGGGGGCACCCCCACGGCCGGGCCCGTCGAGGCGTCGGCCTCCGTCGACAACGAGACCGACTTCATCGCCGCGCTGACCAACCTCGGCGGCATCGGCGGCGGCCCTCACACGATCAACATCACCGGGTCGTTCACCATCTCGGGTGCCGCCGACCCCACCTACTCGAACTTGGCGACCGAGGCCCTGATCATCAACGGCAACGGCTTCACGATCCGCGGGAACGACAACAGCCGCGTCCTGTACAACAACAGCAGCCAGCCGCTCACGATTCATGACCTCACGGTTCTCGACGGTGACTCCGACGGCGACGGCGGTGCCGTCTTCAGCGAGGGCGACCTGACCCTCACCGACTGCACCTTCGAGGACAACTACAGCGACGATGACGGCGGGGCGGTGGCCGTCGATCCGGGCAGCCTCACCGTGACCCGCTGTGCCTTCGGCGGTAACGCCGCCGATGACGAAGCCGGCGCTCTCCGCAAGAAGAGCGCCGGGACGGCGACCGTCACCGACAGCACCTTCACCGACAACGAGGCCTATGGCGGGGGTGGCGGCGCCATCGAGATCAACGGTCCGGCTTCCCTCACCGTGACCGGGTCCACGTTCACCGACAACACCGCCGACGAGGAGGGCGGGGCCATCGAGACCGCCGACGGGCTGCTGACGGTGCGCACCTCGACCTTCACGGCGAACGAGAGCACCGGAAGCGATGGCGGGGCGATCGACGCCGCAAGCGGCGCCGAGATCACCGACAGCACGTTCGACCGCAACCGCGCCGAGAGCGACGGGGGGGCGGTCGACACCAGCGACGAGGACACCGATCTCATCATCGACGGGTCGACCTTCGTCGAGAACCAGAACGCCGACGGTGACGGCGGGGCCGTCGAGGCCGAGCGCGACCTCGTCGCCACCAACAGCACCTTCACCGGCAACGAGGGCACCGAGGATGTCGCCAACGCCGAGGAGGGTGACGTGACCTTCCGGCACGTGACCTTCGTCGACAACGTCACCGAACAGAACGACCCCGACGACGGCGGCATCGACAGCGATGGCGATGGCACCACCTTTACCTCCTTCGCCGGCGCTTACGGGGGCAACACGCCCAACACCTGTGAGATCGGCGACTTCGCGACGATCGTCTCCGAGGGCTACAACCACGCCGACGACGACAGCTGTGGGCTGAACTCCGGCCCCGGCGACGTCGAGAACGGCCCGGACCCGCAGGTGGTCCCGCTGGCCGACTTCGGTGGGCCGACGCGGACGCGACCGCCGTCCCTCCCCGGTTCGCCCCTCATCGACGCCATCCCGGTGGCCGACTGCTCGCCCACCATCGTTGTGGACCAGCGGGACCTGCCCCGTCCCTCCGACGGCGACCTGGACGGCGTCGACGGCTGTGACATCGGCGCCGTCGAGGTCCAGGCCCAGATCGACGAGCCGCCCCCGGACACGGCGCCGATCGACGCCACCCCGCCCTTCACCGGCTGATCACCCTCGGGCCGGTCCGACGCCCCCGGGATCGTGGCCACCGTCGACAAGCACTTCGACCCGGTGGTGGCCGAAGGCCGGCTGGGCCGGCGGCGCTCCGGCTGGTGATCGTCGCGCCCTCGGTCGGGCGGTTCAGGTCGGTGTGGAGGTGAGGCCGAGGCGGACGAGGAGGTCGTCAAGGAGGGTCTCCATCGACGGCCAGGCCAGGTCAGGGGCGCACGCGGCCAGGGTGACGATCCCGTGGATCCAGGTGTGGACCTGGAACGCGACGAAGGTGGGGTCCCGCCGGTCACCGTTGGCGTCCAGGATGTCGGCCACCATCGCCACCAGGTCGTCGAAGGCGCTCATGCCGATGGCCTCGGGCCGCTCGGGCAGCTTCGTGGTGCCCGAGAACATGACGGCGTACTGACCCGGTCGTTCGAGGGCGAAGCGGACGTAGGCGTCCCCGGCGGCCCGGAGCCGGGCCGAGGGGTCGGGTTCGTCCATCGTGGCGGCGATGGCGGCCTGGAACTCCCCCCAGCAGTTCTCGACCGCGGCCTCGAGCAGGGCGTCCTTGTCCTCGAAGTGGTTGTAGACCGCCATCGGGGAGACGCCGGCCCGCTTGGCTGCGGCCCGCAGGCTGACTCCCTCGACGGACCCGGTCGCCGCGATCAGGTCGACCGTGGCGTCGAGCAGATCGGCCCGTAGCCGCTCGCCCTGGCCTCGCGGATTGCGCTCCCGTGTGACGCCTTTCACGTTGACGAGTGTAGATGTACGGGCGTAAACATGCAACCGTGTTCACCCGCCTCGGTCAGCTCACCGTTCGTCGCCGCCGTCTCCTGCTCGCCCTCACCGTCGTGGTGGTCGTCGTGGCCGGGGTCCTGGGCGGGGCCGTCTTCGACCGCTTGGCGACGGGTGGCTTCGAGGACCCCGATTCCGAGTCGGCCCGGGCCGCCGACCTCCTCGACGAGCAGTTCGGGGCCGGCGCCCCCAATGTGGTCCTGCTGGTCACCGCCGAGGGTGGGGATGTCGACGCCCCGGCTGTGGCGGAGGTCGGACTGGCGCTGACCGAGGAACTGGCGGCCTACCCCGAGGCCGACGACGTCGTGTCCTACTGGTCCCTCGGTTCGCCGGCTCCGCTGCGGAGCGAGGACGGCTCGGCCGCGCTCGTGGTCGGCCGACTGGCCGGTGAGCAGGACGAGTGGCAGGTCGCGGGGGAGGGACTCGACGAGACCTTCGCCGGTGAGCGGGGTGAGGTCACCGTCGAGGTCGGTGGCCCCGTGGAGATCTTCAACCAGGTCGGCGAGACGATCGAAGGCGATCTGGCCCGTGCCGAGAGCGTGGCCATCCCCATCACGCTGGTGCTTCTGATCATCGTGTTCGGTGGTGTGGTCGCCGCCCTGCTCCCCGTCGGGGTCGGGATGCTCGCGGTACTCGGCGCCTTCTTCGTGCTCTGGGTGGTGACCGCAGTGACCGACGTCTCGGTCTTCTCGATCAACCTGGTCACCGCCCTGGGCCTCGGGCTGGCCATCGACTACAGCCTGTTCGTGGTCTCCCGGTTCCGCGAGGAGCTCCACGCGGGCCGCAGTGTGGACGACGCGGTCGTGCGCACGGTCGAGACCGCCGGTCGCACGGTGGCCTTCAGCGCCTTGACCGTGGCGGCTTCGTTGTCGGCGCTGCTCATCTTCCCGCTGTTCTTCCTGCGCTCCTTCGCCTACGCGGGCATCGGTGTCATCCTCGTGGCGATGCTGGCCTCGCTGGTCAGCCTCCCCGCCCTGCTGGCGGTACTCGGCACGCGGGTCGACAAGTGGCGGGTGTTCCGCCACCGGCCGACCCCTGAGGTGGGCGAGGGGTTCTGGCATCGGCTGGCGACGGTCGTCATGGCTCGCCCGCTGGTGGTCACGGTGGCGGTCGTGGCCTTCCTCATCGCGTTGGGCCTGCCGTTCCTCGACGCCCGGTTCGGCTCGCCGGACCACCGGGTCCTGCCCGAGGGCAGCCCCGCCCGCGAGGTCTCGGAGTCGCTGCGCGAGGACTTCGCCTCCGACGAGGCCGATGCCTTCCCGGTCGTGGTCATCGGCCAGGTCGGTGACGGCCGGGTCGAGGCCTTCGCCGCCGAGCTGTCGGCGCTACCGGGAGTGACCCGGGTGGATGCCCGCAGCGGCCGCTACGCCGGGGGTGACCTGCTGATCGGCCCGGACGCCACCGCAGCCCGGTTCGCCGGCGACGACGCCACGTGGTTCAGCGTGGTCTCCGACGTCGAGCCGGTCTCCAGCGAAGGCGAGGCCCTGGTCGAGGACATCCGGGGCCTCGACACCTCCTTCGACGAGGTCCTGGTCGGCGGCATGGCGGCGCAACAGGTCGACGTGAAGGCGGCCATCTTCGCCCTCGCGCCGTGGGCCGCCCTCTGGATCGTCATCGCCACCTTCGTGCTGCTCTTCGCCATGTTCGGATCGATCCTGGTCCCGGTGAAGGCCCTGGTGCTCAACACCCTGAGCCTGACCGCCACCTTCGGGGCCATGGTGTGGGTCTTCCAGCAGGGCCACGGCGCGGACCTCCTCGGCTTCACCGCCACCGGCCTGACCGACACCACGACGCCGATCCTCATGTTCTGCATCGCCTTCGGCCTGTCGATGGACTACGAGGTGTTCCTGCTCTCCCGGATCAAGGAGGAGTACGACCAGAGCGGCGACAACGAGGCCTCGGTGGCGGCCGGCCTCGAGCACACCGGGCGGATCGTGACCGCCGCGGCTCTCCTGCTGGCCGTGACCTTCCTGGCCTTCGCCACCTCGGGGATCACCTTCATCAAGCTGTTCGGCCTCGGCCTGGCCATGGCCGTGCTGATGGACGCCACGATCGTGCGGGCGACGCTGGTGCCGGCGTTCATGAAGCTGGCCGGTGACGCCAACTGGTGGGCGCCGGCGCCGATGACACGGCTCCAGGCGCGCTTCGGCCTGCACGAGGCCCCGCCCGACGCCTTCGACCTCGCCCGGGGCTCGGACTCAGCCGGCCGCCAGCCAGTCGGCGATGGCGGGCAGGGCGCTGGGGTCCTGGAGGAAGAAGCCGTGGCCCCCGTCGAACCAGCGGAGCTCGGCCCCCTCGATCTGGCCGAGGAGCGCCTCCTGGTTGGCGGGAGCGGCGATGCCGTCGTAGCGCCCGGCGGCGATGAGGACCGGTAGGTCCAGCTGAGGGAGCCGGTCCCACACATCGTGGTGGGACCGGGCCTGCAGCTGCAGCCGCTCGCCCTCGGTGGGCTCATGGCCGGCCAGGGCACCCATGGCCTGGGTCCAGAAGGCCCGCAGTTCGGCGTCGTCGACGGTGCGGGTGTCGAGCCACGCCACCTGCTGGGCCAGGCGCTGGTCGGGTGACAGGTCGGCGAGGGTGTGGAGCGGGGCCGACGACCCTCCCGCTCCGCCCGGCGAGGTGCAGGCCAGGCCCAGTCGCTCGATGCGCTCCGGGGCCGTGACCGCCATCTCCTGGGCGACCATCCCGCCGAAGGAGATGCCCAGCACGACACACGAGTCCCAGCCCACGTGGCCCAGCAGGCCGACCGCGTCGGCCGCGTATTCGGCCATGGTGGGCACCCGGTGGGGATCGTCGGGAACAGAAGAACCCAGGCCCCGGTGGTCGTAGGCCAGCACCTCGAAGCGCTCGGCCAACGCCGGGTGGTCGTGGGTCCGGGGTTCACGCCGGAGGTCCGACCCCGACCCCGGGATGCACAGCAGCCGAGGCGCGCCTGTGGTCCCCCCGAGCTCATAGGTCAGTTCGACGCCGTCCAGCCGCGCTCTCGGCATCGCGTCAGTTGGCGCTGACGTCGTCGGGGAAGAGGGCCAGGAGGGCGAGGTCCCGGTCGGGCTGGCGGCGGAGGACGGCCCGCCAGAGGTCGTCGGGGGCGGTGGTCGTGACGTCCTCGGGCTCGGCGTCGACGACGTACCAACCGCCCATCGCCAGTTCGCCCTCGAGCTGACCTGCGCCCCAGCCCGCGTAGCCGGTGAAGAGGCGGACCCCACCGACTTCACCGAGCAGACGCACCGGGTCGGCTTCGAGGTCGAGCACGCCGATGCCGGCGTGGACGAGGGTGAGACCGTCGGGGGCGGCGTCCTCGACCAGTCGGCCGAGGCCGAGCACCGAGCCCTGCTCGACCGGCCCGCCGATGAAGACGGTGGGTGGCGACGCGGCGAGGTCGGCCCACTGCGGAAGGGCGTCGGCCAGGTCGATGGGGGAAGGGCGGTTGAGCACGACGCCGAGGGCGCCCTCCTCGTTGTGCTCGATCATGAACACCACGGTGCGACGGAAGTTGGGGTCCTCGAGGGGTGGCCCGGCCACCAGGAGGCGGCCTCGGGTCGGCGTGGACCCGAAGCTCACGGAACGTCGTCGGGCTGGTTGAGCTCGATCAGGTTGCCCGCCGGATCGTGCAGGAAGCACTGGCGACCGGGCCCGACCGGCGACGGGTCGCTGACCTCGACCCCTTGCTCGACGAGGCGGGACCGGGCGCGGTCCAGATCCTCGACGCGGAAGGCGAAGTGCTGGCCCGCCGGCGCCTGATGGTCGGGGATCTCGATCAGGTGGATCTGGAAGTCCCCGGCGTCCAGCCAGAAGCCGGGGATCCCGAAGTCCGGGCGGTCGAGGCGGCTCAGGCCGAGGACGTCTTCGTAGAAGGCCCGGCCGGCTTCGGCGTCGTCGACGTTGAGGGAGACGTGATGGATCCCGTCGAGCAGGGTCATTTGTCGTCCTCCATTCCGGGCCAGAACGAGCGTAGGTGCTCGGAGAACTCCTGACTGCCGCGGCCCTCGGCCTCCAGCGCCCCCAGGAACCCGGTGACCAGGCAGCGGTAGAACTCCTCAGCGGCGGGGGGCGCAGCCGCGTGCCCCCGCTGCTCCGCCCGGGCGGCGAGGTTGCTGGCGATGCGGAAGAAGGCGTGGGACAGGTACTCGGCCTCGTCCGCGGGGATCTCGTGCTCCCACTGCATCTCCTCGACGCCTGTGGCTGCCGCCTCCCACTCGTCGAGGTAGTGCTCGAAGGTCGTGACCGTGTCCTGCGGGATCCAGATGTCGTCGGTGCCGGGATCGCCCAGGACCTCGGCGAGCGCCTCGCGGGCATAGCCCACCCAGGCCCTGACGCTCGTGGCCGAGACCGGCCCGATCTGCAACCGCACTGCCGCGGAGCCTATGCCCCGGACCGGGGCCCGTCAGTTCGACGGGTCGTGACCCGCCTTGGGGTGGATCGGCGGCTGGGCGCTACCGTCGTTGCGCTCGCAATCAGCCCGATCGAAGGAACCTCTCATGCCCGAAGCCGTCGTCGTCGCCGCCACCCGGAGCCCCATCGGCCGGGCCAACAAGGGGTCCCTGGTCGACATGCGCCCCGACGACCTGGCCACCCAGGTCGTGAGCTCCCTCATGGATCGGGCCGGCGTGGACGGCACCGAGGTCGAGGACCTGATCATGGGCTGTGGCCAGCCCGCCGGTGAGTCCGGCTACAACATCGGCCGCGTGGTCGCCGTCGAGGCGGGCATGGCCGACGTCCCCGGCGTCACGGTGAACCGCTACTGCTCCTCGTCGCTGCAGACCACCCGCATGGCCGCCCACGCCATCAAGGCGGGGGAGGGCGACTGCTTCATCTCTGCCGGTGTCGAGACCGTCAGCCGTTTCATGAGCGGGATGTCCGACGGAATGCCCGGCACCACGAACCCGCAGTTCGACGCCGCCCGGGCCCGCACGGCCGAGCGCAGCGAGGGTGGTCGGGGTGCGTGGGCCCCGCCCGAGGGCCTGCCCGACATCTACATCGCCATGGGCGAGACGGCCGAGAACGTCGCCGAGTACAAGCAGGTCGAGCGGTCCCGCATGGACGAGTTCGCCGCCCTCTCCCAGCAGCGGGCGGTCAAGTCCCAGCAGGAGGGCTGGTTCGACTGGGAGATCACCCCGATCACCCTCCCCGACGGCAACGTGGTCAGCAAGGACGACGGTCCCCGCGACGGGACCACCAAGGAGAAGTTGGCCGAGCTGAAGCCGGTCTTCCGCCCCGACGGCAGCATCACCGCCGGCAACGCGTGCCCGCTCAACGACGGCGCCGCGGCCGTCCTGGTCATGAGCGACACCAAGGCCAAGGCCCTGGGCCTCACGCCCCTGGCCCGCATCGTGGCCTCGGGTGTCTCCGGCCTGAACCCCGAGATCATGGGCCTCGGCCCGATCGAGGCATCGAAGCAGGCGATGGCCCGGGCCGGGCTGTCGATGGGCGACATCGACCTGGTGGAGATCAACGAGGCCTTCGCCGCTCAGGTCATCCCGTCCGCCGACGAGCTCGGCATCGAGTGGGACAAGCTCAACGTGGCCGGAGGCGCCATCGCCCTGGGTCACCCCTTCGGCATGACCGGGGCCCGCATCACCGCCACCCTGATCCACAACCTCCGCGAGCACGACAAGACCTTCGGCCTCGAGACGATGTGTGTCGGCGGTGGCCAGGGGATGGCGATGATCTTCGAGCGCCTGGTCTGAGCAGGCCGCGAGCAGCGCGACCCCAGCCGGCGACCGGGCCGGCGGGGCCGGGCCTGGAGGCGCCGGGGTTCTGGCGCTGGTCGTGGTCGCCGGGCGACCGGAAGCAACGCAGATCCGTGGTGGCCCAGAGCGGGCGGGCAGCGCGGACACCGGCCGGCGGTCGCCGCGCCGTGGTTGGCTGTTGTCGTTTCGAGGCGTTCAGGCGTACGGGGACTCGCCGGCGGCGTGGTCGGTGACGTCGACGATCTCGGTGATCTCGGGGATGTTGTCCCGCAACGCCACCTCGATCCCGTTGCGCAGGGTCTGAGCGGCCATGCCACATCCCTGGCAGCCGCCGCTGAGGCGGAGGGAGACCACGCCGTCGTCGGTCACCTCGACCAGCTCGGCCTTGCCGCCGTGGCTGGCCACCGCCGGGTTGATCTGGCGCTCGAGCACCGTACGCACCCGTTCGGCGACCGTCCCCGTCAGCTCGCCCAGGTCCTGGGCCATCTCGGGGCTCACCGCGCCGGAGGGCGGTCGGTTCGGGTTGTCGAGGACCATGCCCGGCTTGAGCAGGTCCCGGCTGACATCGAGGGTCGCGCCGTCGAGGAACTCCCGACTGCCGTCGGGGACGATCACCGTGAGGTCCTCGGCGGTGACGACCAGGTCGTCGGGATCGGCGTGCTCGGGCGCCTGGAAGTAGAGGTCGTAGACGAACTCGGTGGCATTGGCTCCGACCACCTCGACCCACAGCGCCAAGCCGTCGGGCTCGGGCTCGTCGGCCCGGAGGGTGAGGACCCGCTTGCGGGCCTTGGCGGTCAGGGTGAAGGCGCTGCTCACGGCCTCCCAGGATAGGGACGGGCCGGTGAGGGAGACGGTGTCATCGGATCGTCACTCGCCGATGTGAGGAAAACCCCAAGAAGAAGGCATGTGACAGTAATCACACGGCTGAATGTTGCGATTCAGTTACGGAAGCGGTGATCCTGTCGTCACCCCACCAAGAGAAGCGCCTTCTGGCCGGCCCCGTTCTCGGGGTTCGCCGGTGAACGGCCGCTCGAGCCGCTGCCCTCCGGGCCGGCCGGTGATCCCCTCACCTCCGAGCATCGTCGCGCGCCCCTGACCGGTGGGGGTAGTCCCCCCCAAGGAGCACATCCCCCCTGTGCGAGACATGAAGAAGAAGAAGATCGGACTGACGGCGGTGAGCCTGACGCTCGTTCTGAGCCTGATCGGTGCCCTCGATGCCGGCTCGGCGTCCGCCGACGGTGACCCGGGCACCACCCCGTCGACGGTTCCCCCCCTCGCCGAGGCCCCGACGACGAGCGAGGTCCCGCCGACCACGGCGGCACCCGTACCCTCGCCGGTCGAGGAGGTGGCCCCGCCGACCACGGCGGCCGCCGCCGTCGAGACCGGCGAGACCACGGCCACCAACGAGGAGGTGCCCAGGCGACGCTGGGGCCCGGATCCTCGCTGGGTCGACTACGGCAACTGCGGCCGCGGTTACACCGCCTGCCACGTGGCCAAGCGCCACCAGGCGCGGGGTCGCTTCCAGTGGCGTGGTGGCCACTGGTTCCGCTGGGGCACGACCTGGGTCCGCGGCCACCGCGGCGAGACCTGGCCCGCGTTCCAGCGCGAGGCCCGACTGATGCGCCGGTACCTGCGAGCCGTCGCCGTCGCCCGTCAACGACGGGCCCTGGTGCGCCGTTGGTCCGGCGTGGCCAACTGCGAGTCGGGTGGGAACTGGTCGATCGCCACCGGCAACGGGTACTACGGCGGACTCCAGTTCAACCTCGGCACCTGGGCCGCCTACGGCGGTTCGGGCATGCCGAACCAGAGGCCGGCCTGGTACCAGGCGAGAATCGCCGAGCGGGTCCGCACCCGTTCGGGGCTGCACCACTGGCCCCATTGCGGTGCCTACTACGGCTGACCTCACCCTCAGCTGAAGGTCGTCGGAAGCCCGTCCCCCAACGATGTGGGACGGGCTTCCGCCGTTTTCACGGGTCGAAGCGGATCGAGTGGACCACCTGCTGGACGTCATTGACGAGGTCGTTGCCGGCCTGCGGGGTCGTCTCGCCGACGACGACCAGGAGCCGGCCGACCCCCTGGATGACCCAGACCTCGATGATGTCCCCGGCCTCGGTCCCGTACCAGGCCGGGCCCATGCCCGTGGACGGCCAGCGGAAGAAGTAGCCGGGATCGCAGCCCTGGTGGTCCAGCACGGCGAGCCGGACGTGCACCGCCTCCCGTTCTCCCACGGTGACGTCGGTGGGCGGCTCGATCACCCGGGTGCCGGGCGCGGCCGCGAGCAGACCCGCCAACTCCGACGCCGAAGGGTCCTCGACCCCGCCGAGAAGTCGGGCACAGGGTTCCGCCAAGCCGCCGGCGGCAGCGGGGACGCTGGTCCAGTAGACGACGGCCTCGGCCCCCTGGGGCCCGACCCGGCTCTGACTGACTAGAGCGACCGGCTCCGGAACCCGTCGGCGTCGGTCAAAGGCTCGATGGGACCGGGGGCCCAGGGCGCCGGCGTATCGAGCGAGAACGACAGTCCGGCCACTCGGCGATGCAGCCTGCTCGCATCCGCTTCCACCGACAGCGGCCCACCGGCGGCCTCGTAGTCGTCCAGGAAGCCGCCCAGTCGGGCCAGCGAGGGACGGGTCAGGATGAGGAGCAGCTCCTGGCCCTCGGCCCGGAACACCGGGCCGTTGGTGCTCGTCAGGTCGCCGCTGCCCACGGCCCAGGGGTACTCCTGTTCCAGCCAGTGGACGAACGGCTCGGCCTCCACCGGGTTGAGGCCGGCCGGGTTGAACCCGATGTTCAGCCACGGGAAGGCGACGAGGCGGACGCGTCCGTCGACCACGCCGAGGCTGGAGGCGGCCTCGACCGGCGCGTCGCCGGCGATCTCCCGCAGCCGGTTGTCCATTCGGTAGGAGCAGGTGACGAGGGGGCCGGACACCTTCTCGCAGGCCACGTCCTCGAAGCGGAGGTCGTACAGCGCCTCGGCGTCCAGGGCGAAGGTGATGCCCGCCCGGTCGAGGGGGACCCGTCCCATGATCGGCTCCTCGGGGTCGTCGACCACGCAGGCGTAACGGGGCGTCAACCCCTGGTTGCAGAGCTGGGCGAGGACGCCGTCGTCGGCCACGAGTGCTCGAGCGGCGTCCGCGTCGTGGGCGTTGCGGGCCGCCATGAACTCGGCGGCCACCTCGACCATGGCTGCGCCCTGCAGGGCCGCGTACTCCCTCGTGCGCTGACCCCAGAGGCGGATCGACGACTCGCTGAGCCGGGCCGAGGACCGACTCCCGTCGGGGTACATGACCTCGGCGTCAGCCCGATGGTTGGCCGCCACCCAGGTGGTGAAGGGCTCCCACACCTCGGCCTCGAAGCGCTCGGATGCCCAGCGGGTCGTCGCCCCGGTGATCCTTCCTCGCCGGACGACGACGTCGATGTGGCTCGGTCCGAAGGGAGCCCAAGCGAACTGGCCCGAGCGCAAGGAGGAGAAGGTCAGGGCACAACGAACGATGGTCTCGTCCTCCGCCTGGCTGTTCACGGCACAGAGATCGGCCGACTGCTCGTAGCCCTGGGCCTCGAGCAGGGCCAGCAGTCGCGGCAGGTCCTGCCGAGTCGTCGCCGGCCCCGCGTCGCCAACGCCGCCGGGTGCGGTCACCAGCGAGATGTCGGCGTCTTCGGCCAGGTCCGCCATGGCGGCGTCGACGTCGAAGGCGCCGATGGCCGCCACGAAGCCCGTGGCGATTCGCACCGCCGCAGGGTTCGTCGGGCGGCGCGTGGGTTCTGTGGTGGCCGGCGCCTGATCATCGGTGGGCCCGCTCGGCTCGCGGTCCGCTGCGAGTACCAGCGCGCCCACGATCAACACACCGGCTGCCGCCACGGCGGCGATGACCCGCCAGCGTCGGTTCGGCGAGGGACCGAGCTCCACCCGCGTGGCCTCGGGCTCCGCCACGTAGCTCGGCGTCGACCGCAGACCTTCGAGGAAGGCGGCGGCGCCAAGGGTGGGCGCCGGGTCCCCCGCCCGGGCCGGGTCGGCTCGTTCGAACAGGTCCAGGACCTCGTCGTCGGTGATCACAAGGGTTCGCCTTTCACAGGATCAGGCGCCCCCACGGGTCCGGCCTCGAGGCGCCGGTACTCACGGGCGAGGTTGCGCCGGGCGCGGTGCAGCCGTTGCTTCACCGCGTTGGGGGCGATGTCGAGGACCGCGGCGACCTCGACCACGGCCAGCTGTTCCCACGCCGTGAGGCGGAGTACCTCGGCATCGGTGTCGCCGAGACGGGCTGCCGCGGCGAGGACACGGCGGTGGTCGTCGCCGTCGGTCACGTCATCGTCGGCGGCGGTGGCCGGGGGCAACGGAACCGAGCGCAGCCGGTCCTCGAGCCGGCGTCGGCGCGTCACGGTCCGCCACTGGTGGCCGACCACCCGGTAGGCGACCCGGTAGAGCCAGAGCAGCGCCTCCTCACCATCGGGGACGTCCTCGACCCGTCGCCAGGCCGTGAGGAAGGTCTCGGCCACGACGTCGTCGACCAGGTCCGCGGCCACCCGCCGGCGACAGAAGTCCCTGATCAAGCGGTAGTGGCGCTCGTAGAGCCCCGTGAACCGGACGTCCTCGTCCGAGGGCACGTGCCAGGCGATGCCCGTGCGGTCCTTCACGACCGGTCCATGCCCGGGTTCGACTCCCGGTTACGCGACCCGGGGACGGGTTCGGGGCAACCGTCGACCGCCCGGCCGTCGGGCCGGTCGGCCGCGCTGGCCGTCATCGGCCCTGTGTAGCAGCACCGCCCGGTCCGTGGGCGGTGGAACGGGTCGTCGCGGCGGTGACCGGCCGGAGCCCGGAGTCACGGCCTCGGCGCTCTGCGTGCGCCCCGGCTCGAGCCCACGGCCCCCGGAGCGCGGGTGGGTCAGTCGAAGGTGCCGTGGCGGCCCTCGCCGGAGGCGAAGCGGGCGGCGCCCGCCTGGGTCTCGCCGCGGGCGATGACCGTGAGGCCGAGCTCGGTCTCCCGGAGGAGGGCGGCGTCGAGGTCGAGTGACCACTGCTCATAGGACGACTCGCGGTCCGAGCGCAAGCAGTGCTGCGGGAAGCGGGCCAGGTCCTCGGCCAGGGCGACGGCGGCCGTCAACGCCTCCCCGGGCTCGACCAGCCGGTTGGCCAGGCCCATGCGCAGGGCCTCCTCGCCGGACACGCCCCGGCCCGTCAGGATCAGGTCGAGGGCGTGGCTGTGGCCGATCAGGCGGGGGAGCCGGATCGTCCCGCCGTCGACCAGGGGGACACCCCAGCGCCGGCAGTACACGCCGAACACCGCGTCGGTGGCCGCTACCCGCAGGTCACACCAGATCGCCAGCTCCAGGCCGCCGGCCACGGCGTGACCCTCGACGGCGGCGATCACCGGCTTGTCCAGCAGCATCCGGGTCGGGCCCATCGGCCCGTCACCGTCGATGGTCACCCGGTTGCCCCGACGGTCGGACACCGCCTTCAGGTCGGCCCCCGCGCAGAAGGTGTCACCGGCACCCGTGAGGACGGCGGCGGCGAGGTCGTCGTCGGCCTCGAAGCGCCGGAACGCCTCGGCCAGGTGCCCGGCGGTCGGCCCGTCGACGGCGTTGCGCACCTCCGGCCGGTCGATGGTGACGATCGCCACCGCTCCCGCGGTCTCGTAGCGCACGGTCATGTCCGGAGAGTAGAAGTGTTCCGTGCTGCCGGACGGGGTCTACGACGTGTTCGTGGTCGATGCAGCCGAGGAGGAGGGCGTCATCCACCTCGAGCTGACGATCCTGGCCGGCGAGCACAAGAGCGAGGTGGTCGAGCTGGCGTCCCCGAACCTGGCCGGCGAGCCGGCGATGCTCCTGGGCACGCCCGGCACCCTGACGGTCACCGACGGAGTCCCGAACCTCCGGCTCGAGCCCTGAGGAGGCGCTTCTGGGAGGGCTCGGGTGTTCGCCACGACGCAGGGTGTACCCGGAAACGGGGGTCAGGCCCGCTTGAGGGCCACGCCGCGGACCGTGACCCGGACGAAGGGCGGGGACTGGCGCATGGACTCCCGGCGAGCCTCCTCCAGCTCGAAACCGGCGTCGGTGATGGCCTGGTCGGTGTGCCGGGTGAGGTGGCAATTGCCGGCCAGGCGCTTCCAGATCGGCTCGATCCGCCGCTGCCACTTGTGCCGCTTCGGGTTCTCGTAGGCGGCCACGTGCTCGAGGTACACCAGGCGTCCACCCGGTCGTAGCACCCGGTGGATCTCGGTCAGGGCCGCCTCGTGGTCGGGCACCGAGCAGAGCACGAGGGTCGAGACCACCACGTCGAAGGCCTCGTCCTCGTGGGGCAGCGAGTCCACGCCGGAGTCGGTCACCTCGATCGGGAACGCCGTCGTGTGTCCGGCGACCCTCGGCGCGAGGCGATCCCGCATGTGAGGGTCGGGCTCGGTCAGGACGAGGCGGGTGACCGTGTCCGGGTAGTGCGCCAGGTTCAGGCCGGTCCCGGCCCCGATCTCCAGCACCTCGCCGGAGAGCCCGCCGAGCAGGTCGGCCCGCCAGGACCGCAACCCGGCGGCCTCCGTCTTGGCCATCGAGCGGTCGTACCAGGCAGCCATGAGTCGGGGCACCTTCGGGACCCTATAACGACCGCCCCTTGCGGCGCCGTGGGCGAGACTGGTGTGGTGGGGCACCCGTACTGGCCGTTGTTCGACCTCCGGGTGCGCACGCCCCGCCTCGAGTTGCGCCCGCCGACCGACGAGGACCTCCTGGCCGTCGTCGACCTCGTTCGCCACGGCGTCCATGACCCGGAGGTGATGCCGTTCTCCACCCCCTGGACCGATGCACCGTCGCCCGACCTCGAGCGGGGCGCGCTGCAGTGGAACTGGCGGCAGAGGGCGGAGTGGTCCAAGGACGACTGGGGCCTGGGTCTCGCCGTCGTGCTCCGGGACCCCGAGCCCACCGTCGTGGGCATCCAGGACCTCTTCGCCAAGAACTTCTGGCGGACCCGGGTGGCCGAGAGCGGGTCGTGGCTGGGTCGGGAGCACCAGGGCCTGGGCATCGGCAAGGAGATGCGGGCCGCGATCCTGCACCTCGCCTTCGCCGGCCTCGGCGCCCGGTGGTGCGAGACCTTCGCGTGGGAGGACAACGCCTCCTCGCTCGGGGTGACCGAGCGTCTCGGCTACGAGCCCAACGGCGTGGAGATGGATCTCCGCCGGGGCGAGGGCGCCGCGCTGCGGCGCTTCCGGATGACCAGGGAGACCTGGGAGCAGCAGCGACGGCGCGACATCCGGATCGCGGGTCTCGATCGCTGTCTCGACATGTTCGGCCTCCCGCAGGCCGTGGCCGGTGCGGACGCCTGCCGGGGCGGCTGGTGCGTGGTCACCCTGCCGGTCGAGGGCGACGCCACCGTCGAGGTCGTCGACCGGTTCGCCAAGGTCGCGGCCCGCCAGGCGAAGGGCCGGGTCGGTGCGATCGGCGTCGACATCCCCATCGGCCTGTCCGACGGCCCACCCCGCAAGTGCGACATCGAGGCCCGGGCGCAGTTGGGCGACCGGCGCTCGTCGGTCTTCCCGGCACCGGTGCGCCCCGTGCTCGGCGCCCGCGACTACGACACGGCGCTGGCCCGCGCCCGGGCGGCCAGCGGCGTCGGCCTCTCGAGGCAGGCCTGGAACCTGGCGCCGAAGGTCGCCGAGGTCGACCGCCTCCTGGATCCGACCCGCCAGGGACGGGTGTTCGAGTGCCATCCCGAGGTGGCCTTCGCCAGCCTGCACGGCGTGCCCATGGCCCATCCCAAGAAGGGGCGTCCTGGCCGGGACGAGCGCCTGGCGGTCCTCGGTCCCCACGTCCCGGGGATCGACGCGCTGGTGGCCCGCCCACCCTCGGGCGCGGCGGCCGACGACGTCCTCGACGCCGCCGTCGTCGCCGTCACGGCCAAGGCCCTGCTCGCGGGTCGGGTCCGGCGCCTCGGCGAGCGTCGCCACGACGCCAGGGGCCTCGTCATGGAGATCGTCACCCCCGAACCCGGCCTGTCGCCCTGACCCCCCTCGTTCTGGCGCCCGATTGAGGCGTCGGCGCGCGGCAATCAGGCGCCAGTACGACGAAGTGCCGTTCTGGCGCCCGATTGGGGTGCTGGGGCGCGGCAATCAGGCGCCGGAAAGCGACGCGAATCGAGGGGTGCGGCCGTCACCCGGCGGTACAGCTCGAGGGGCGGGGACCGATGGGTGGCCCTAGCATCGGACCGAGACGACCAGGGGGTGGCGCAATGCAGCGGTTGACCGGGCTCGACGCCGGATTCCTGTCGATGGAGACGCCGACGGCCCCCATGCACGTCGCGGGCCTGGCGGTCTTCGACCCCTCGGAGGTGAGTGGGGACTTCGATCTCGACCACCTGCGCGAGGTCTACGAGCCCAGGCTGCACATGGCTCCGCCCTTCCGCCGTCGGCTGCGGGAGGTGCCTTTCGGCCTGCACCACCCGCTGTGGATCGAGGACCCCGACTTCGACCTCGATTGGCACCTGCGGCGGGTCGCCGTGCCGGCCCCTGGTGGTCCCCGGGAGCTGGCCGAACTGGCCGCCCACCTGAACGCCATCCCCCTGGACCGCGGTCGACCGCTGTGGGAGATGTGGTTGATCGACGGCGTGGCCGGCGGTCACGTGGCCGTGCTGAGCAAGGTCCACCACGCCGCCATCGACGGTGCGTCGGGCAACGAGATCACCGTGGCGACCCTCGACCTGACCCCCGAGGGCTCGGAGGTGCCGCCGCCAGAGGAGGCGTGGGCACCGGACACGGTTCCGTCCGACGCCGAGATGCTGGCCCACGCCACGGTCTCGCTGCTGTCCTCGCCGATCCGCATGGTGAAGGCCACGCGCCGCACGATCGACGCCGCGCTGGGCCGGCGGGGCCTGTCCAGATCGAGCTCCCCACCGTCACCGTTCGCCGCGCCCAAGACCTCGATCAACGGCCCGCTGACCCGCCAGCGGGTCTTCGCCACGACCTCGCTGTCGCTGCCCGCGGTCAAGGCGATCAAGGCCCACCATGACGTCAAGGTCAACGACGTCGTGCTCGCCCTGTGCGCCGGCGCGCTGCGGCGGTGGTTCGACGAGCGCAGTGAGGACCTGTCCGCCCCGCTGGTCGCCATGGTGCCGGTGTCGGTGCGGACCGAGGGCGAGAAGGGCGCCATGGGCAACCGGGTGTCCTCGATGCTGGTCAGCCTGGCCACCGAGGTGACGGATCCGGCGGTGCGCCTCCAGGTCATCGGCGACGCCACCCGGGAGGCCAAGGAGCGCCACGCCATCGGGGCCGATGCCCTGACCGACTGGGCCGAGTTCGCCGCCCCGGCTCTGCTGGGTCGGGCCGCTCGGCTCTACTCCCGGATGCACCTGGCCAACATGCACCGGCCCGTGTTCAACGTGACGATCTCCAACGTCCCCGGCCCACCCTTCCCGCTGTACTCGGCCGGGGCCCGACTCGTGGCCAACTACCCCATTGGCCCGATCTACGACGGCGCCGGGCTGAACATGACCGTGATGAGCTACCAGGAGCAGCTCGACTTCGGTCTGCAGGGTGACCCCGGGTTGCTGGGTGATCCTTGGGCCCTGGCCGGCCACCTCGAGGAGGCGTTGGCCGAGCTCGCCGCCACGGTGCCCGACCTCGAGGGCGAGCCGCTGGTGGTGCAACCGTTCGGTGCTGCTTCGGGGGCGGCGCCCGCCGCGGTGGCGGGGCCGGTCGGCGAGGACCTCGCCGAGATCGACGACACCGAGGAGCTGATCGCCCGCGCCCACGAGGCCCTCGGCCGCGCTCAGGCCGATCGGGCCGATGCCGCCGCCATCACCGCCGCGCTCGACCAGCTCCGCAAGGCGGCCGACTTCAGCGAGTCCGCTTGACCGTTGCCCGGACATTGCGTCGGCCTGGTCGCGGGATGGCCGAAGGTGACGCCATTCCGGTCGGGTGACTCCTCCCGGTGGATGGTCCGCCGGGGTCCGCTCAGGCCAGCGCCGACCGCAGCGTGGCCGCGATGTCGTCGGCGTGGGCGTCGTCTCGGTACCGGTGGCGGGGCCAGAAGAAGCCCTTGAGGCCGTCCTTGCGGTTGCGGGGCACGACATGGACGTGCAGGTGGGGGACGCTCTGGCTCACCTTGTTGTTCATGGCCACGAACGACCCCGCGGCCCCGAGGCCGGATTCCATCGCCGCCGACAGTCGCCGGGCCTGGCGGAACAGCGGGTCGACCAGGTCGTCGGGAAGGTCGGCGAGGGTCTCGACATGGGCCTTGGGCACGAGGAGCACGTGGCCCGGGAACAGCGGCGTCCGGTCCAGGAACGCCGTCGTGTGCTCGTCCTCGGCGACCATGCGGGCCGGCAGCACCTCCGCCACGATCTGACAGAACACGCATCCACCCATGGCCCGTCACGCTAGGACGGGTCGTCGGTCCTCGGTGCCTACGGTTGACGGGGTGAGGGTCACGTTGCTGGTCACGTGTGTGGTGGACCTCGTGGAGCCCGAGGTGGGCGAGGCGACGGTGCGGGTGCTGCGCGCGGCCGGGTGCGAGGTCACCGCGTCGGCCGACCAGACCTGCTGTGGCCAGCCCGCGTGGAACGCGGGCCACGTGCCCGAGGCCGCGAAGGTGGCCCGCGCCACGCTCGCCGCGATGCAGGCCGAGTTGGACGACGGCGCGGAGGCCGTGGTGGTCCCCAGCGGGTCGTGTGCGTCGATGGTGCGGGTGTTCTGGCCGGAGCTGTTCGAGCTGGTCGGAGACGCCGAGGCGGCCGAGCGGGCGCGCAGGGTGGGCGCCCACACCTTCGAGCTCTCGGAGTTCCTGGCCGACCGGTCTCTGCCGGAGCTCGCCGGGCCAGCGCAGGAGGTCGCCTACCACCACTCCTGCCACATGCTCCGGGAGCTGGGTCTCCGGGACGCACCGGAGGCCGCGGTCGATCGCGTCGACGGCACCGAGCGGGTTGTCTGGGACGGTGACGACCGCTGCTGTGGCTTCGGCGGGCTGTTCTCGGTGAAGCTCCCCGAGCTGTCGGTGGCGATGGCCGACGAGAAGCTCGAGGCCCTCGCCGAGGCCGGCGTGGAGGTCCTCGTCGGCTGCGACGCCTCCTGCCTGGCCCAGCTCCGGACCCGGAGCGAGGCCGTCGGGGTGCCGCTCCGCACCCGTCACCTCGCCCAACTCCTGGACGAGGCCCTCCCGACATGACCCACCCCCGATCCGTTCTGGGCCTTCCCCTCTGTTGTGGGGGACAGAGGGGACGGCCCAGAACCGGAGCGGGTGGGGGACGGGTGTGAGCGGGCACGCGGTCGAGGGGACGTTCCGGGAGCGGGCATCGGCCGCGGTCGGCGACCGGGCGCTCCACGGGCGGGTGACCGCGGCGGTGGACCGGTTCGGCGACAAGCGGACCGAGGGCCTGGCCGGCCTGGAGGACGCCGACGGGCTGCGTCGGGCGGCGCGGGCCGTGAAGGCCGACGTGCTGGCGCGGCTCCCCGACCTGTTGGAGCAGTTCGCCGACCGGGTCCTGGCCGACGGCGGCCACGTGTGTTGGGCCCCGACCGCCGCCGACGCCAGCCGCTACGTCACTGACGTCGCCGTTCAGGCGGGCGGCAAGGTCGTGAAGTCGAAGTCGATGGCCACCGAGGAGATCGGCCTCAATGTGGCCCTGGCCGACGCCGGCTGCGAGGTGGTCGAGACGGACCTGGGGGAGTGGGTCATCCAACTGGCCGGGGAGACGCCGAGCCACATCATCATCCCGGCCCTGCACCGGGACCGGCACACGATCCGTGACGTCCTCGTCGACCGGGCCCGCGCCGATCCCGGGGAGCTCGCCGCCGACCCCGAGGCCATCGCCGCCTTCGCCCGGGCGGCGCTGCGGCCCCGCTTCATCGCCGCCGACGTCGGCATCACCGGAGCCAACTTCGCCGTGGCCGAGACCGGTTCGATCGTCCTGGTGACCAACGAGGGCAACGGGCGCCTGGCCACCTCGCTGCCCCGGGTCCAGGTCGTCGTCCTCGGCATGGAGCGGCTGGTGGCCGACTGGGCCCAGCTCGACCTGATGGTCAACCTGCTGGCCCGCTCGGCCAGCGGTCAGCCGCTGAGCTCCTACACCAGCATCACGACCGGGCCCCGACAGGACGGTGAGGCCGACGGCCCCGATGAGCTGCACGTGGTCATCCTCGACAACGGGCGCAGCGATCTGCTGGCCGGTGAGTACCACGAGATGCTCGGCTGCATCCGCTGCGGCGCCTGCCTGAACGTCTGTCCGGTGTTCCGCCAGACCGGCGGCCACGCCTACGGCTGGGTCTACAGCGGGCCGATGGGTGCGGTGCTGAGCCCGCTGATGACCGACGGAGCCGACGACCTGAGCGGTGCCTCGACCCTGTGCGGCGCCTGCATGGACGCGTGCCCGGTGCAGATCCCCCTGCAGGACCTCCTGCTGTCCCTCCGGCGCGATCAAGCCGAGGACGCCGGCGCGGGAGAACGGGCGGCGTGGGCCGCGTGGGCGACGGCGTGGTCGTCGGCTCGGGGCTACCGGGCGTCGGCCAGGGCGGCCAAGTGGGGTGCCGGCCTGTCTCCCCTGGCCCGCCGCTGGTCGGCGGCCCGGAGCCCGTTGACGCCCGTCCGCCGCCCGTTCCACACCCGCTGGAAGGCGGGTGAGGTGTGACCCTGTCGAGCCCGCGCGGGGTTCACCGCCCTCGTTTCCCATCTGAAACTGCGTTGATTGGTCACGCCAGGCGTGACCAATCAACGCAATTTCGATTCGGTGGCGGTGGCGGTGGCGGTGGGCATGGCTGAAACGGGCGATCGGCAGGCCTTCCTGGCCGGCGCTCGCCGCCGGCTGGCGGGTGGCGTGCACGCCAACCCGGTGCACGCTCCCCCGACGCCGACGGCGGTGCCGCCGAGGGTGCGCTTCGCGGCGCTGGACCCCGACGACCTGGTCGGCAGCTTCGTCGCCATGGCCACTGCAGTGGACGCCGTCGTTCACCGGGTCGGGCCGGCCGACGTCGGCCGCCGCGTCGTCGACCTGGCCCGGGGGCACGAGGTCACGACCGTGGTCCGCAGCGCCGAACCCCAGCTCGAGCCCCTGGCGTCCGCCCTCACCGGGGCCGGGCTGGTCGTCGCCCCCTACTCACCGGAGGTCGCGGCCGCGGCTGAGCTCGGTCTCACCGGGGCGGTGGCGGGGATCGCGGCCACCGGCTCGCTGGTGCTGGACGCCTCCGTCGCCGGGTCCCGGGCGGCCGGCCTGCTCCCGCCGGTCCACGTCGGTGTCCTCGGCGAGGACCAACTGGTGGCCACTCCCTGCGACGTCTTCGGCCCCCTCGCGTCCGGGGCGCCGTCGTCGCTCGTCCTCGTCGGCGGCCCGAGCCGCACGGGCGACGTCGAGCAGATCCTCACCCTCGGCGTCCACGGACCCCGCCACGTCCACATCCTCCTTGTGGCGTCGCGCTGAACGGTCGTCGGGCGAGCCGGTCGTAGCCTCGGTCTGATGGCTGCACCGACCTCGCCACTGCTGGCGCCGCTGCACTGGGCAATCGACCAGGTGGCGGCCCGGGTGACCGGTCGGTCGGCGAGCGTGCGCTGGGACGGCGCCCCTCTCGACCTGCTGCGGGGCCGGGTTCGCCTGCTCACCATCGGCGTCGAGGACCTGCGGGTGGCGGGACTCACGATCAACAAGGGCATCGTCCGCATCGAGAACGCCCGCGTCGACCCCTCGCTGGAGCCCCGGCTGGTGGGCGGTCCGGTGACGGCGAAGCTGACCGTCGAACAGGAGCGGGTCGACGAGTGGACCGGTCGGGCCAGCCTCCCGTTCCGTCTGGAGCTGACCGACGAGGGCATCGTGTCCAGCGCCGGCGTCGGCCCGCTGCGCATGGGCAAGGTGCTCACCGAGGTGGCCGTCCGGGAGGACGGCGCGATGCGGTTGCGACCGATCAGGGCCATCGGCCGCACCCTGCCGGCCGGCCTCGGTGAGGCCCTCACGGGCAGCCTGCCGCTGCCGCGGCTCCCCATCGAGGCCCAGCTCATCGAGATCGAGCACGGCCCCGGCCGTCTGGCCCTCACCGTCGCCCTCGAGGATTTTGACGAGCCGCTGGACCTCGGCGCCCCCGACCGCCTCCGGGCGAGGCTCGATGGCATCGAACAGGGCCGCCGCCCCGCCGTCTGACCCCTCGTTCTGGTGACGGGATGTGCGCGTGGGGTGGCATGTCTCGTGACCGGAATGGTGGGGTGTTGGTTCTCGTGACGAGATGTGCGCGCCGGGAGGCATGGCTCGTGACCAGAACGGTCAGTCGAGCGGGAAGTAGCCGGGGACGTCGCGGTGGGGGGTGTCGAGGTAGACCTTGGCCTCGGGGGGTTGGCCGAAGCGACCGTGGCTCCAGCGGACCTCGACGTGGCCGGCGGCGGCCCGATCCTCGCCTGTCTCGCGGTCGTGGACCTCGAGCCTCCACGACACCCGGGGCTGGCCGCCCGGCTCGGCGGCGACGTCGAAGGCCTTCAGGTCGAAGCGCTGGCGCCAGTCCCAGGGTGTCCCCACCCGGACCCGCAGCGTCGCTCCCTCGGTCGTGCCCAGGACGAAGTACGGCGCCGCCTGCAGGCGCAGGAGCCGCCAGGCCATCTCCTCCCGGGCCAGGGCCCGGCCGAGCTGGTGCCGCCAGCGCTTGGCCGACGCCTCGGCGACGACCGTCGTCAGTTCCGCGTACCGCGCCAGGGCGCCGGCCGGCCAGCCGGCCTTGAGGCCCTCGCTCAGTGCCCGACGTTCGTCACGGGTCATCTCGGTGGCCCGGGCCGGGAGGGCATCGTTGCGCACGGCCTCGTAGAGCGCCTGGAACTCGGCCGGCGCCACCTCGGCGTACCAGTTGGCGACCCGCGCCTCGGTTGCGCCGAGGCGGTGGTCGAACAGCGCCGACGGCGAGGCGTTGTGCAGGATCGACGACAGGTACTTGCAGCTGACCAGGTAGACGTGGTCGATGCGCAGGTCGGCCGGCACCCTCTCGTCCCCGGGCGGCTTGTGCGGCCCCTTCCACTCGACCCGCAGCGGTGCCTTGCCCCGAAGGCCACTGCGGGCCTTGAGGAACGCGAACCCGTTGGCCCAGGCGGCGAAGAACTCCTGGCCGAGCTCGCGCTGTTCCCACGCCGTGGTGATGCGTCCCCACGTGGCGTCGTCGACGTTGCGCAGTTCCGGCGGTCGGTGCTGGAGGGCGATGTCCAGATCGGCTCGCCCGCACATCGCCAGCCCGGTCACGATCTCGGTGACCTCGGTCTTCAGCGCCGGCATCTGAGCAGTGTGCCAGCCTGCTCCGTCCCGGCTCCTGATCTGGCCCGACCTGGTCGCCGTGAGCGTGACCAGCCCCCGCACTCTGGTGACGTTGTCGCTGCCGGCTCAGTCCCGAGCGACGTCGCCCAGGGCCGACCGGATGGCCCGCCAGGACCGGGTGCAGATGTCGGGGTTGGTGTGCCGGTAGTAGGGGAGGGCCAACAGGGCGGCGGAGACGGCCCAGGCCCGGCCTCGCAGCCACATGGCGTCGTCCACGAACCCCAGGGCCTCGCGGTAGGCGTCCCGGGCGGGGGCCTCGAACAGGTTCCAGGCCGCCATCAGTTCCACCGCCGGGTCGCCGGCGACGAGGCCACCCCAGTCGATGACCCCGCTCAGCCGCCCGTCGCGCACCAGCAGGTTGCCGTCGGACAGGTCGCCGTGGACCCAGCGGGACGGGCCGTCCCAGGCCGAGGCGGCGAGCCCGGCGTCCCAGACCGCGATCATCGCGTCGACGTCGGCCTCGCCCCGCAGGTCCTCGGCCCGTTCCCGGGTGATCGGGTCGGCCGCCGCCAACGGCCCGCCCCGGCGACCGCCGCTGGGCTCCGGTGCTCCCGTGGTGTCGACGGCCTGGAGGGCGTTGACGAACGCCGCGAGGTCCCGGGCGAGTCGGGACTGGTCGGTCGGGCCGTCCGGCGCCGGGTTCACCCCGTCCAGCCATGGCGACACGTACCAGCGGTACGGGTAGCCGAAGCCGGGCTCGCCGACGACGACCGGTACCGGCACCTCGACCGTCAGGTGCGGCGCGAGCACCCCCAACCACCGCTGCTCCTTCTCGCCCTGGCGAGCCGCCCACATGATCTTCGGTACTCGGACCGACAGTTCCCCACCCAGCCGGAAGACGACGTGGTCGGTGCCCCAGGTGTCGATCCGCCGAAGAGGGAGGTGGGCCAGACGCGGGGCCTGAGCGCCGAGGAGGCGGGCCACGACCGAGTCGTCGACCTCGACCTCCTCGTCGTGCATGCGGGGGATGACCACGGCGCACAGGTCAATGCCAAGCCGTCACCGCCGTCAACCGGATTGCGTCGACGCTGTCCCAGTCTTCCGGCAGAATCGGGTCTGGCTCGCGCTCCGGCCTGACGGGCGCCATCGAAGGGCCTCCCGCAGGGGGGCCACCGTGCACCGGAGGCCACCGTGGCCCGCACCTGCCGTACCCGTACCCGTCCGACCCCCGATCTGGAGGGCATTGCCCTTCGCCTCGACGCCATGGCCGAAGAGGCCGGCTGGGGCACCCCGCCGCTCCTGATCGGCCTCACCGACCAGGGGGTGGACGATGTCAATCCGCCCGCCACCGTCCCGGGGTCCTCGGGCACGGACCCCGCCGACCTCGTGGCCTCCCTCGTCGGCTTCGACGCCCCGGCGACCTGGGAGGCCATGGCCGTTGTCGTGCGCGGTCGCTCGTGGGCCCTCGATGACCGCTCGTCGGACGCCCGGCCCATCCGCCTGACCCACGTGGTCGACCGTCACGGCGCAGCGGCCTCGGTCCTGCGCCACGCGGGTGAGGAGCCGGTCGTCGGCGGCGCCGACGGCCAGGGTCGGCTGGTCGATGTCTGCCGGCGGGCCCTCGGCCTGGCCACCGCCCCGCCTCCTGAGGGGTCCACCGGGCTCTGGGCCCTGCTGTGGCTCGACGGGCTGTTGGCCCGGGCGGCCCGGGGCGAGCGGCTGACCGACCTGGTTGCCGCCGCGCGGGCCCACCCGGCGATCGAGATGGTGGTCGAGCGCGAACCGGATCTGGTCGAGGAGGCCGCGCATCGCCTGGTCCGCCTCGGGCGGGTCTTCGGCCAAGCCCGGGACTGGCCCCACCTGCGCCGGGCTGCGGCGGCCGGGGAGTGGGCCCTGGAGGGCCTGGACCCCGAGGCTGCGGCGTGGATGGACGACGGCATGTTCGCCCGGTGGGTCACCGCGGGCTTCCCGCTGCTGGACGACTACCTGGCCGAGCTCGACGTCCTGTTGTCGGACCCCGTCGTGGCCGGCGTGCGCGACGTCCTCGCGCGGTGGGAGCTCCTCGCCGAATGACCGTTGCCGGTCGACTGCCGTGTCGGGGACACCACGGTGTTGGCCCGGAAAGGGGGGTTCACTCGACCTCGGGCCAGTCGGCAAAGAGGCGATTGAGCAGCGCGATGTTGCTGTCGCTGAGGGTGGCCCAGTCATAGACCGAGCCGCCCACGGCGCCACTGGCGGCCAGCGTCGCGGTGAAGGCCACCAGGTCCTCGGCCCGGGTGGCGTCGCCGATCCCGCCGATGCCGTGGACGACCGCGTCGGGGTTGCCGAGGTTGGCCAGCAGGCGCCGCTGGCTCTCGGCCTGGTACCGCGCGCCGTCGTTGTAGCCCGAGGCCTCGGTCCGCTGGGTCCAGTAGCTCATCGGCAGCCAGATGTCGTAGTGCGGCTCCAGCTCCGCCCAGGGGAACTCGGGCCAGAAGTCCGGACTCACCACCTCGGTGAGCACGGGGGGCAGGACGATGGCGCTGATCGGGGTCGGGCCTGCGGCCCGATCCAGCCTCCGGGACAGGGTCAGCAGCCGGGCGTTGCGGCGGCGGGTGTCAGGGACGGCCTCGGTGTACTCGATGTCCACGCCGATCCCATCCAGGCGGTGGCCGTCGATCTCGTAGTCGAGCAGGTCCTCCAGGTGGCCGAGGTCGGTGGCCACGTCCGCGAAGGTGGGCAGGTACCAGCCGACGACCGCCATGTCCCGCTCGTGGGCCCGGATCACGAACTCGTCGAGCAGGTCCCGGTCGACGAAGCCGTCGGGGGACCGCTCGTCGTCCCGGTTGGCCTGGATGTAGAGGGTGCGCACGCCGGAATCGGCCATGGCGTCGACGTCGTCAGGGGTCACCGCGGGTTCACCTCCGGAGTAGGCCGGCCCGTAGTCGAAGGCGTCGATCCAGGTGCCGAGGCCCTCATAGGCGGAGAGGTCCCGGACCGCAGGTGGCTCGGGGACGAGGTCCTGGAGGTCGAAGTCCGCCGACAGGAGGCTGCCGCGGGCCAGGAGAGCGGCCACCGCGACGGTCGCCACTGCGACCAACGTCCGGACCGAGGGCACCGCCGGAGCCATCGACCGACCGTACCGGCCACGATCCGTCGACGAACCCTCGCCCCACCGGCGACGGCTCTGGTTCACCGATGCGTTCCCCGTGCGCCATCCGCGCCGCCTACGGTGCTCGTGGATGGCGATCGCAAGGAGAAGACCACATGAGTGAGGTCGTCTTCGAGGCGGTGAGCAAGCGCTTCGGTGAGGTGACCGCGGTCGACTCGCTGACCCTGGACATCGCCGACCAGGAGTTCATGGTCCTGCTCGGGCCCTCGGGGTGTGGCAAGACCACCGCCCTGCGCATGATCGCCGGTCTCGAGACGGTGACCGACGGGACGCTGCGCATCGGCGACCAGGTGGTCAACGACATCGAGGCCAAGGACCGCGACATCGCCATGGTCTTCCAGAGCTACGCCCTCTACCCGCACATGACCGTGCGGGCGAACATCGAGGTCCCGCTCAAGGCCCGCAAGTACTCCGTGGACGGCGGCGAGCCCCGCAAGCTCACCGGCGCCGAGCGGGTCGAGCGGGTCGAGGAGGCCGCCCGCATCCTCGGTCTCGGCGACTACCTCGACCGCAAGCCCGGCGCCCTGTCCGGCGGCCAGCGTCAGCGGGTGGCCCTGGCTCGGGCCATTGTCCGGCGGCCGGAGGCCTTCCTCATGGACGAGCCGCTGTCGAACCTCGACGCCAAGCTCCGGGCCCAGACCCGGGTCGAGCTGGTGCAGCTCCACCAGCAGTTGGCCACCACGTTCATCTACGTCACCCACGACCAGATCGAGGCGATGACCATGGCCGACCGGATCGCGGTCATAGCCGACGGTCGCCTCCAGCAGGTCGGCCCACCCCAGAGCGTCTATGACCGGCCCCAGAACCTGTTCGTGGCCCGCTTCATCGGCAGCCCGCCGATGGACGTGGTCGAGGGCACGGTCAGCGCCGCCTCCAGCACCGAGGCGACGATCGACCTCGGTGAGTCCGGCTCGATCCCGGCGGCGGTCAGCAGCGGCCGGCCGTTGTCCGAAGGTCGACGGCTCACCGTCGGCATCCGACCCGAGCACCTGGTCCTCGGCACCGGCGGCCTCCGGGGTGTGGTGAGGGTGGTCGAGTCCCTCGGCCACGAGCGTCACCTCTTCGTGGATCTCGGCGGCAACAACATCATCTGCCGCCAGTCCTCTGAGGCGTCGCCCCCCGCGGCGGGCGACCGGGTCGAGCTGCTGGTCAAGCCCGAGCACGTGCACCTCTTCGACCTCGAGAGCACCGAGCGGGTCAACTGATGCGGTCGGGCCGCCTCAAGGAGTCGGGCCTGGCCGCGGCCTTCCTCGCTCCCTCACTGGTCATCTTCGGAGCCTTCTTCTTCTACCCGATCATCCGCATCGTCTACTGGGGCTTCTTCCAGCAGAACCGGTTGGGCACCGAGATGCGCTGGGTGGGCTGGAGCCAGTACCAGGACGTCCTCACGGGCAACGAGTTCCTCGACGGCCTCGAGACGACGCTGCTCTACGTCGTCTACACGGTGCCCGCGGGCCTGGTCCTGGGCGTCGCGCTGGCCATGGCCGCCCACCGCCGGCTCAAGGGCATCAAGGTCTTCCACACCATCTTCAGCTCGACGGTGGCCACCTCGGTGGCGGTGGCCTCGGTCATCTGGCTGGTGCTGATCAACCCGACCCAGGGCTACTTCCCGGTCGACTGGCTCTCGGACCCCAGCCGCGGGCCGGGCGGAGCGCTCTTCGGCGTGTCGCTCTCGTCGGTCTGGCAGAACCTCGGACTGACCTTCATCATCGTGCTGGCCGGCCTGCAGGCCGTCCCCGACGAGCTGATGGAGGCCGCCACCATCGACGGCATGAGCGCCACCCGCCGCTTCTTCACCGTCACCCTGCCGCTGCTGGCGCCGACGCTGCTCTTCCTGGTGGTGGTGCTGACCGTCTTCGCCTTCCAGGCCTTCGCCCAGATCGACATCCTCACCTCGGGCGGCCCCGCCGGGTCCACCGAGACCCTGGTCTACAAGATCTTCCAGCGCCAGGCGCCGAGTGACCTCGGTGTCGGCTCGGTCATGGCGGTGGGACTGTTCGGGATCACCTTCATCGTGGCCCTGGGCCAGTTCCTCATCCTGGAGCGGCGGGTGCACTATGGCCGCTGACGCGACGACTCCGGACCTGGAGCTGGAGGTCGACTCGGTCGTCCTCGGCGGCCGCACGGTCGTCGGCACCGACCGGCCTGGACGCCGGACCCGGGGGCTCAAGTTGGCGGGTTGGTACCTGCTGCTCGGCGGCATCTCCCTCGTCGTGCTCTTCCCCATCTGGATGACGTTGGTCCGGGCCCTGTCCACGCCGATCGCGTACATCGACGCCGGTCAGCCCGTCACCCTCGTCGAGCCCCAGTGGGACGTGTTCCAGCGGGCCTTCACCGAGGGCGACCTCGGTCAGAAGTTCCTGATCACCACCGTCGTGACGCTGATCATCACCGCGGCCCAGGTCGGCACCTCGCTGCTGGCCGCCTACGCGTTCGTCTTCCTGCGCTTCCCCCTGAGGGGCCCCATCTTCGCCCTGTTCATGGCCACGCTGATGCTGCCCATCGAGGTCACGCTGCTGGTCAACGCGGTGACCATCCGCAACCTCGGCTGGCTGGACAGCTTCCCGGGCCTGACGGCGCCGTTCCTGGCCGCGGCCTTCGGCACCTTCCTGCTACGGCAGGGCTTCCTGGGGATACCGATGGACCTGCGGGACGCGGCGGAGCTCGACGGCCTCGGTCATCTCGGGTTCCTGCGCAAGGTGGCCATACCGGTGACCCGGCCCATCATCGCCAGCTTCACCCTGGTCGCCTTCCTCGCTGCCTGGAACCAGTACACGTGGCCTCGGGTGGTGGTGACCGATCAGGACTGGGAGACGGTCCAGATCGCGCTCAAGGGCCTGGCTGCCCGCAACATCGACCAGCTCAACATCGGGTTCGCCGCCGCCATCCTCGCCGCCGTGCCCATCCTGATCCTGCTGCTGGCCTTCCAGAAGCACATCGTGCGGGGCCTGACCGCCGGCGCGGTGAAGGGGTGAGGTCCGCTCGGGCCGCAGGCGGGAGCAAGAGGCCCAGGCGCCGGACCCTGACCGGCGTCGTCCTGCTCGGCGCGGCCGCTCTGGTGGCCTCCGCCTGTGGTCCCGCCGGCGGCGGCGCGCTCACCTACGCCACCGAGTGCCCGGTGGATGCGCTCGAGACCGCCGACGGCACCGTCGACATCACCGTCTGGCACAGCTACGTCGGCCTGACCGAACAGACGCTCAACGACATCGCCGACTCCTACAACGCCGCGCAGGACCGGGTGCGGGTGGACGTGCAGAGCCAGGGCGTGGGCTACGGGGAGCTCCAGCGGGCCTATGAGCGGGCCATCCCGGCCGACGACCTGCCCGACATCGCCATCCTCGAGGACACCTACACCCAGAGCCTCGCGGACCTGGGCACGGTGCTGCCCGCCGCCCAGTGCGCGGCAGCCGACGACTACACGGACTTCGGGGACGAGTTCCTGCCCATCACCACCGACTACTACTCGGTGCCGGGGACCGTGAACGGGGAGGAGACCGATGTCCTGCTGCCCGGCTCGGTCAACCTGGCCACCGCGCTCCTCTACTACAACCGGGACCACTTCGAGGCGGCCGGGTTGGACCCCGATGACCCGCCCCGGACCCTCGAGGAGCTGGCGGCGGCAGCCCGGGCCATCCAGCAGGCGGGGGTCACCGACCGGCCCTTCGTCTGGAACATGCAGCCCTGGATGGTCGAGTTCTGGTTGACCGGGGCGGGCGCGCCGCTGGTCGACAACAACAACGGCCGCGACCTGGGCGGGGCCGAGGCCTCGGCCTTCGACAACCCCACCACCCACCGGCTGTTCGAGTTCATGGATCAGATGCAGGAGGAGGGCCTGATCAACGCCCTTCCCGGCACCGACGCCCAGTTCGACCACTACTTCGCCATGGGCCTCGAGGACGCCTCGATGACCGTCGAGACGTCGACCGCGGTCACCACCATCAACGCCGTGCTCGAGGGCACGGCATCGGGCGAGGACCTCGGTCTCGGCGACCTCGCGCTCCCCGAGATCGACGTGAACCTGGACGCGGCGGAGTTCCCCGGCCTCGATGCTCCCGGCCAGGGCCAGATGGGTGGCGGGGTCTGGTACATCGCCTCGACCGTCGGCTCCGAGCGCCAGGCGGCGGCGTGGGACTTCATGAAGTTCGTCAACGAGCCCGAGCAGCAGGCGCTCTGGCACACCCAGGGTTCCTACCTGCCCGCCCGGGGTGATGTCGCCGAGGACCCGGAGATCCAGACGTTCTGGACCGACACCCGTCCGGGACAGTGGCTGCGGGAGGCCTTCACGCTGGCGGAGGGCCTGGACCCGGACTTCCCCGGTCCGCTCATCGGCCCCTATCGGGAGGCCCGTGACGCCGTGGGCGATGCCCTCGACCGGATGATGTTCGACGGCATGAGCCCCGCGGACACCATCGCCCGGGCCGACGACGACATCAACGCCGCCATCGCCCGCTACAACGACGTCAACTTCTGACCGTCGCCCCGAAATCGCGTGAGTTGGTCACCCACGGCGTGACCGACTCACACCAGAACGGATCGGTGGAGGGTCAGGCGGCGGTCCAGGCCTCGCTGCGGTCCCAGAGCCAGGCGGCGAGCTCGGGAGTGGCCAGCTCGCTGGGGTCCTCGGGGGCGCAGCTGTCGTAGTACGCGCCGCTGACCAGGGCCGGGTCGTCGGTGGTGGCGCACCAGAGCGAGGTCCGCGCGCCCTCCTCGTTGGTCGCCATGGACCGGGTCATGATCGGCCGGATCGGCCAGGGGACCCGCCGCCAGATGTCCGAGGCGATGACCCCGGGATGCAGGGCGTACGCGCTGATCTCGGCGGGATCGACCCGGCGGGCCAGCTCCTGGGCGAACAGGACGTTGGCCAGCTTGGAGCGGGAGTACTCCTTCATGCCGACGATGGTCCGGGTGCGGCCCCGGAGCTTGTCGACATCGAGGTCCTCGGCGTCGTAGTGAGCGTCGGAAGCGACGACCACGACCCGGGCCGGGGCGCCGACCCGCAGGAGGTCGAGCAGGCTGGTGACGAAGAGGAAGTGGCCGAGGTGGTTGGTCCCGAAGGCCAGCTCGAAGCCCTGCGTCGTCTCGCCCCGCTGGCCGGCGATTCCGGCGTTGGCGATGAGCACGTCGATCGGCTCGCCCCGGTCGACCAGCGTGCCCGCCGCCGAGCGCACCGAGTCCAGGTCGGCCAGGTCGAGGGGCAGGTGCTCCAGCCGGTCGTTGCCGGTCTCGGCCCCGATGGCGTCGATGACCGGCAGCGTCTTCTCGGCCGACCGGCAGGCCAGGATCACCCGCCCTCCCCGCCGGGCCAGGTCCTCGGTGGTCGCCCGCCCGATCCCGGTGTTCGCCCCGGTCACCAGGAACGTCTTGCCGTCGAGTTCGTCGGTCGGAGTCACGACGGTCGACCCTACTCAGCCGGTTCCCGACGCCTCACGGGATGCTCCGTCGGGTCTCGCAGCTGCGGTGAATGTCGCGTTGGGGGGGCCGCCGAGGCAGGTGTCGCGTTGGGGGGGCGCCGCCGGCGCAGGTGTCGCGTTGGGGGCCGCCGATGCAGGTGTCGCGTTGGGGGCCGCCGATGCAGGTGTCGCGTTGGGGGGGCGCCGCCGAGGCAGGTGTCGCGTTGGGGGCCGTCGAGGAAGTCGGTGCCGGTCTGGCCGGCGGCTGAGGGCAACAGGGCCGAGGGCCAGGTCGGATCCGACGGGCGACGGTCAGCCCGGGGGTTCCCCGTGGGCCCCGGCGGCCACCAACGCGGCGCCGACGATGCCGGCCTGGTTGCGGAGCTCGGCGGGGACGACCTCGGCGCGGACGTCGAGGAAGTCGGCGAACTTGGCGAACTTCCGACTCACGCCACCGCCGATGACGAACCGGTCGGGGGTGAACAGCAGCTCCAGGTGCTTCAGGTAGTGGTTGACCCGACCGCCCCACTCCTTCCAGGCGAGGTCCTCGTCCTCACGTACCGCGGCCGCGGCCCGGTGCTCGGCCTCCTGGCCGTCGAGCTCGAGGTGGCCGAACTCGGTGTTGGGCACCAGCTGGCCGTCGTTGAGCAGGGCCGAGCCGATGCCGGTGCCGAAGGTGAGGACCAGGACCACGCCGTCGCAGTCCTGGGCCGCACCGAACCGGGCCTCGGCCAGGCCGGCGGCATCGGCGTCGTTGAGCACGAGCACCGGTCGACCGACCGCGTCGCTGAACAGGGCTTCGGCGTCGGTGCCCACCCAGGCCTTGTCCACGTTGGCGGCCAAGCGGATCACGCCGTGCTGGACGATGCCCGGGAACGTGCAGCCGATCGGGCCCTCGGTGTCGAACCCGGCCACGACGGACGCGACGGTCTCGGCCACGGCCTCCGGTGTCGCCGGCTGGGGGGTCGGGATGCGCCGCCGTTCCGCGCTGAACTCCGCCGTGGCCAGGTCGACCGGCGCCCCTTTGACCCCGCTGCCCCCGATGTCGACCCCCAGCACCGGCGCGCTCACCGCCCCCCCACCCTCCGAAATTGCGTCGATCGGTCACGCCAGGCGTGACCGATCGACGCCAGAACGATTCGGACGGCCATCACTTGACCATGGTGGGGGCGACCGGGCTGCCGGCGGCGCGGGTGAAGGGAAGTGGGGTCGCCGTGAGGAGGCCGTCGTACTGGCCGTCGGCGGCGCAGTCCTCGGCCAGCTCGTCGAGGTACCAGAGCTGGCCCTGCAGCATCCCCATGTCCCGCAGGTGCAGGAGGTGCACCGGCAGGAGGACGGCGGGGTCCTCGCCCGGCCAGCACTCGAAGACGAGGGTGTCGGTGGCCACGGCGGCCACGTCGTGGTCCCGGAGCCATTCGACCGACCGGGTCGACAGCCCGGGGCTGGGGTCGGCGAAGCGCATCTTGTCGCCCCGGGCCAGATGGGCCATCTGGCCGGTCCGGACCATGAGGACGTCGCCGGGCGCCACGTCGATCGACCCGAGGGCCGCAGCTGCCTCGAGGTCGTCGCCGGTGATCGGGTGGCCGACCTCGAAGTAGTCGACGCCCAGGGCTCGGGCCACGTCCAACAGCACCCCGCGGGTGACCAGAGGCCCGACGTTCTCGATGCCGAGCTTGTGGCAGCCGGCCTCGTCGATCTCGGTGAACGGGACGCCGTTGTAGTACCGCTCCTCGTAGCCGGCATGGGCGAGAGCGTCCCAGTGGGTGGCGGCCTGGATGCCCATGCTCACGCGGTCGTCGGTGGCACAGAACTCCGCCGTGTCGCCGGTGTAGGACTGGTTGACGGCGATCATCGTGCGCTCGGGGTTGTCCCGGCCGGGGATGAGGCCCATCTGGGGCCCGTCCTCGTCGAAGGGGATGGCCAGGCCGAAGACCTTGCCCTGCCGGGCCGCGGCCACGCCCCGCAACACGCTGGCCGAGTCGATGAGGTTCAGGGTCCCCCGCTGGTCGTCGTCACCCCACCGGCCCCAGTTGGAGACCCGGGCGGCGAGGTCCTGCAGATGGGGCGGGAGGGCCATGGCCCCAGCCTCGCGCAGCGCGGGTGGATCCCGGACACGCGCCCGCGGTCGGGCGCCTAGCGTGCGGCGATGAGCGACACGCCGCCGAAGGGCTTCGACCCCCTCGACTTCGGCCTGACCTTCGCCGGGCCCCTGTCCTTCGCCCGCCTGCCCAGCCGCACCGAGCCGGAGGACGCGGAGATCGCCGTGGTGGGCATCCCCTTCGACCTGGGCACGACCAACCGCTCGGGGACCCGACTGGGGCCCCGGGCGATCCGGGAGGAGTCGAGTCTGGCAGGGGAGTACCCCGCGGGTCTCTGGCCCTGGGACCACGACGTGCGGGAGCGCTTCCGGGTCGTGGACCTGGGCGACATCGGGTTCTCGATCCCGTCGGTCGACTCGATGGTCGGCCAGGTCACCGCCCGGGTCTCGGCCCTGATCGCGGCGGGGATCTCGGTGCTCGGGCTCGGTGGGGACCACCTCGTGGCCTACCCGCTCCTGCGGGCTCACGCCGAGCACCACGGCCCGCTCTCGCTGGTCCACCTCGACGCCCACTCCGACACCTGGCCCGACGACGGGAACGTCAACCACGGGTCGATGTTCCGGCGGGCCGCCGACGAGGGGCTGGTCGACCCGGCCCACTCGGTCCAGATCGGGATGCGGACGCCGAACGAGACCTACGGCTTCAACGTGATCCACGCCGACGAGCTCTTCGCCCTCGGCGTCGACGCCGCCGTCGAGCGTTGTCACGACATCGTCGGCGGTCGCCCCGTCTATCTCACCGTCGACATCGACTTCCTCGACCCGGCTTACGCCCCGGGTACGGGGACGCCGGTGGTCGGTGGCCCCACCACCTGGGAGGCCCGGCGGATCCTGCTGGGCCTCGTCGGCCTGGACATCCTCGGCGCCGACCTCGTCGAGGTGGCCCCGCCCTATGACCACAGCGGCATCACCGCGTTGGCCGGCGCAACGCTGGCCATCGACGAGCTCCAGCTCCTGGGCACCGCCCGTACGGCGCGAGCCGCCCGGGGCTGACCGCCGGGCCGGGCATGATGCGGTCATGGACACCATGGCCGATGTCGTGCTCGATCCTGACGATCCCGCCACCCGGCTGGCCGACGAGCTACGGGGGGCCATCGAGGAGCTGAGCTCGGTCGCCCATGACCCCGACCGGGTGGCGTGGGCCATCGAGATGGCGGCCGAGCTGCGGACCTTCCTCGACGGCCCCCGGGCGCCCCGCTGGTACGAGGCGAGCGAGGTGGCCGGCGTGCTCGACGAGAACAGCGGCGCGGCCTTCCAGAAGCAGAGCCTGTTCCGGGGCGCCCACAATCCCCTGGCGCCACCGATGGCGATGGGGATCGTGGAGGACGACGACGGGCGGCGGATCGAGTCGACGGTCACCCTCGGCCTGGCCTACGAGGGCCCGCCCCACGGGGTCCACGGTGGGTACGTGGCCGGCATGTTCGACGACATCCTGGGCGCCACCCAGCGGATGATGGAGAAGCCGGGGGTGACCGGACGCCTGACCGTCCACTACCGCCACATCACCCCCATCGAGGAGAAACTGACCCTGCGGGCCTGGGTCACCGAGGACGTCGGCCGCCGGATCGTGGCCAAGGCCACCTGCCACGCCGGCGACCTGCTGACCGCGGAGGCCGAGGCCCTGTTCATCCGGGTCGACTTCACCGAGGTCCAGACCCGCATGGCCGCCCGCCGCGACCCCGCCGACGACGCGGCCGATCGTTCTGGCGCCTGATCGAGGCGTCGGGATGCCGCAATCAGGCGCCAGTTCGGCCGTGATCGGGCGGCGACGGGTCGGAGTCGAAGCCAGGGGCGGAGCACACCGGGTGAGGATGACCTCGCCCGGCGGACCGACACGGGCCGAGTGGCCATCGGACCCGGGTCGAGTCAGGTGTGGAGTGCACAGGCCTGGGCCGCGGCGCGGGCGGCGGTGGTGGCTGCCGCGGTGGCGTCGCGGGCCAGTCGGGCGAGGCCTGGGATCCGGCCGGGGCGGCGGAGGACGTAGCGGAGCGCGGCCCCCACCTTCGGGTTGCCGTCGGCATCCACCATGGACAGGGTCCCCCGGTCGACCGTGTCGTCGTCGGCCCGGTCGCTGACGGCCCGCACGACCGACCAGCGCACGCCCCGTTCCTCGCAGACGGCCGCGACGGCGACGGTCTCCATGTCGACCGCGACGACCCCCGAGTCGACGAAGGCCGCCACGGTGACGGGCGGGTAGCCGGACTCGTCGGAGGACACGATCTCGCCCGCGGGGACCAGGCCACCGAGCGGCGCGGGGGTGAAGGCCCGGCGCTCGGGGTAATCGCTGACGAGGCTCGGGATCACCAGGTCCCCGATCGTGACCGACGGCCCGATCCCCCCGGCGATGCCCACGACCACGACGTGGTCGACCTCGGCCCGGTCGAGCAGGCGCCGAGCGGCCCGGGCCGCCAGCTCGGTCCCGATCCCGGTGGTGGTGGCGACGACGTCGGCGCCCCCGGCGATGCCGACGTGGCCCTCGAGGTCCCCGGTGCGCCCCGTGTGGAGCCCGAACGCTTTGACCACGGGCCGCAGCTCGGAGGGCATCGGCGCCAGGATCCCGAACCGCATCCTCGCCACGGTAGGGGAGGCGAAGGCGCCGGGAGCCGTGCGCAATTCGGCTCAGCGCCGTCCAGCGGCGAGAATGCCGACATGCCCATCGCGCTCACCGACGATCACAAGGCTCTGGCCGACACCGCCTCGGAGCTGCTGGCCAAGCGGGACACCCGCGGCGCCGCCCGCGCGCTGCTCGAGGCGGCCGACGAGCCCAGGCCCGAGTTCTGGGACGAGGTCGCCGAGCTGGGGTGGCTGGGCCTGCACGTGCCCGAGAGCCACGGCGGGTCGGGCTTCGGCCTGCCCGAGCTGGTGGTCGTGGTCGAGGAGCTGGGTCGGGCCATCGCCCCGGGCCCGTTCGTGCCCACGGTGATCGCCTCCGCCGTGATCGCGGCGGCGGCTCCCGATGACGTCCGGAAGCGACTCCTGCCGGGGCTGGCCGACGGCTCGGTCGTCGGGGCGGTGGCCTCGGGCGGGGACGTGACCGTCACCGACGGCCAGGCTTCGGGCTCGGCCGGGGTGGTCCTCGGTGGGGGACTGGCCGACCTCCTCCTCGTCGCCGTGGGTGACGACGTCGCCGTCGTCGAGTGCGCGGCCGGCGGCGTGACCGTCGAGGTCCCCGCCAACCTGGACCCTGCCCGCCGGTCGGCCCGGGTGACCCTGGACGACGCGCCGGCCGAGATCCTGCCCGGCGCCGCCCGGTCACTGGTCGACCACGCCCGCCTGCTGCTGTCGGCGGAGTGCGTCGGCGTGGCCCGGGAGTGCACCGAGCAGGCCGCGGCCTACGCCAGGGAGCGGGAGCAGTTCGGTCGCCCGATCGCCATGTTCCAGGCCGTCAAGCACCACTGCGCCAACATGCTGGTCGCCACCGAGCTGGCCACCGGCCTGGTCTGGGACGCCGCCCGGGCCGCAGCCGGCGGCGGCGACGAGTTCTCCGCCGCCGCCGCCATGGCCGCCACGGTCGCCCTCCCGGCGGCCGATGAGTGCGCCAACCTGAACATCCAGGTCCACGGCGGCATCGGCTTCACGTGGGAGCACGACGCCCACCTCTACCTCCGCCGGGCCACGGCCATCGCCGCCGTCCTCGACGCCGAGGTGGCGGCCGGGGAGGTCGTCGACCTGACCCGCGGGGGTGTGAAGGTCACCCGCGACGTCGAGCTGCCACCCGAGGCCGAGTCCATCCGGGACGAGGTGCGAGCCTTCGCCGAGCGCATCAAGGGCCTGTCGCTGGAGGACCAGCGCACCGAGATGATCGAGACCGGTTACGTGCAGCCCCACTGGCCCAAGCCCTGGGGCCGGGAGGCGGGGCCCGTCGAGCAGCTGGTGGTCGAGCAGGAGTTCGCCGCCGCCGGCATCAAGCGCCCGGCCTACGGGATCACCGGCTGGGTCATCCTCACCATGATCCAGCACGGAACCGAGGACCAGGTCGCTCGCTGGGTGCGGCCCACGCTGAACCAGGAGGTGATCTGGTGCCAGCTCTTCAGCGAGCCCGACGCCGGCTCTGACGCGGCCGGGGTGAAGACCAAGGCGACGAGGGTCGACGGTGGTTGGCTGGTCAACGGCCAGAAGGTCTGGACCAGCGGGGCCCACCTGGCCTCCTGGGGCCTGGCCACCGTGCGCACCAACCCCGATGTCCCCAAGCACGATGGCATCACCACCATGGTGATCGACATGCACGGCGAGGGCGTCGAGGTGCGGCCGCTGCGCATGACCACCGGTCAGGCCGAGTTCAACGAGGTCTTCTTCAACGACGCGTTCGTGCCCGACGACGACGTCATCGGCCCCGTCGACGGCGGCTGGACGGTGGCCCGGGCCACGCTCGGCAACGAGAGCGTGTCCATCGGCGGCGGCGACGGCGGCATGTCCTTCCCCGGCGATGGCCTGATCCCGCCGTTCGACGCCGCCCCCGACCGGCTGCCTGGCGGCGCCGCCCGCATCGGCCGTTACATCGCCACCCATGAGGCCATGGGGATCATGAACCTTCGCAGCATCCACCAGGCCCTCGGCGGGGGAGGTCCCACGCCGACCGGCAACGTCACCAAGCTGGTCCTGTCCGAGCAGGGCCACGAGGCCGCCGCCATGCTCGCGGCCATGGCCGGCCCCGACAGCGCCTTCCTCGACGGCGGCGGCGCCATGAGCGGGATGCTGGTGCTCCTGCACCGCGCCATGTCCATCGCCGGCGGCACCAGTGAGATCAAGCGCAACCAGATCGGCGAGCGCATCCTCGGCCTACCCCGGGACCCGCTGATCCGCTGATGGGGGCCGATGGGCCGCCGGGACGCGGGTCGTCGGCGTCGGACGCGAAGCACTCCCTCGGCGCGGTGGTGAGGATCACGGGCGGGATCTAGATCTCGCTGATCCGCCTGAACAACTCGCCGTGGGTCAGCCCCGAGAGCGCGCCCATCGCCGCCGTCTTCTCTCGCTCCCGGGCCCGGAAGGCCTCCCGCTCGGACTCGACCTCGCCGAGGTCCTTGAACATGGTGGTCTCGAACTGGGACTCGTGGCACTCGAGGGCGGCGAGCTTGGGTTCGACCCAGTCGGTGACGTCCTCGACGTGATCGGGCTCGTCGGCTTCGAACAGGAGCAGGGTGGAGGGGCGCCAGGGCTCGACGTCGTGCTCAGGGAAGAAGTGGGGGTCCCGGGCGGCGACCACGGCATCGCAGGCGAGGAAGCCGGCGGCGCGGTGGTCGGGATGGATGCGGTAGCGCTTCCAGGGGTCGTGGGCCAGGACGACGTCGGGGCGGAAGTGGCGGATCCACCAGGCGACGACGCCGCGGCGCTCGAGGGTGACCTCCAGCTCCCCGTCGGCCCAGCCGCCGAAGCCGACCTCGCCGGTGGAGCCGAGGGCCCGGGCGGCCGCTCGCTGCTCCTCCTGACGGAGGGCGACGAGCTCGTCGGTGTCCTTCGCCGGGTCCCACGAGCCCTTGGAGCCGTCGGTGAGGATCAGGTGGTTCACCACGCATCCGCCGGCGGACCACTTGGCGAAGGTGGCGCCACAGTTGAACTCGACGTCGTCGGGATGGGCGGCGATGGCCAGGGCTCGGGCGGGGACCTCGAGGTCGGCCGTGAACTCCGTCATCCCGCGGCCAGCAGGGGCGTGGTGGGCACGTCGGCGGGCAGGTCCAGGTCGGCGGGCACGTCGACGTCCCAGGTCAGGCGGGGCGGACGCTCGACGGTGAGCGGCAGGCCGAGGCGCTCGGCCTCCTTGCTGTGGGCGTCGAAGGAGCCCGGCCCGTAGGCGAACGTGAACCCCGAGGCGGCCGGCACGACGGCCACGTTGGTCCCGTCCTCGTGGCGGTCGGGGACCAGGACGACCCCGTCACCGTCGACCGACAGCACCTCGTCGAAGCCGGTGGCCAACGGCAGGTCGGCGTGGGTGACCAGCACCCGGTCCACGCCTTCGCCGGCGACGGTGGCCACGGCGTCGTTCACGGCGCCGTTCAGGCCGTGGTCCGGCCGCCACAGCACCCGGGCGCCTCGGGACTCGGCCCACGCCGCCACGTCGTCGTCGTCGCAGACCACGGCCATGGGCAGGGGAGCGGCGGCGGTCAGCACCCGATCGGCCATCTCCCGGGCCAACGCCGCCCGGGCGGGGCCGTCCAGCACCTCGGCCAGACGCAGCTTCGCCCGGTCGAAGGCCTTGACCGGCACGAGGACGAGCACCCGGCGAGTGTAGGAGTCCCCCCCGCCCCGCCCGTCCTGGTGGTGGCCGCGTGGATGGGCCGAGGCCCGGTCCCCGTACGGCATGAGCGGCCACCCGCCCGTAGTGTGGGCGACCATGGACGTCCGGGTGGTGGTTCTCGGCGCGGGGTCATGGGGGACGACGGTCGCCCACCTCGCCGCGCACAACACACCGACCACGTTGTGGGCCCGGCGGGCGGAGGTGGCCGAGGAGATCAACGTCCGGCACGCCAACAGCCGCTACCTGCCCGACTTCGTCCTCCACGAGGACCTCGAGGGCACCGCCGACCTGCCTGCCGCCGTGGCCCAAGCCGACGTGCTGGTCATGGGGGTCCCCAGCTCGGCCTTCCGCGAGACCCTCGAGGAGGTCAACGACCACCTGCGCCCTTGGGTACCGGTGGTCAGCCTGGCCAAGGGCCTCGAGCAGGGCACCAAGCTGCGCATGACCCAGGTCATCAACGAGATGGTCCCTGGCCACCCCTCGGGTGTGCTCACCGGACCGAACCTGGCCAAGGAGATCCTGGCCGGCCATGCCGCGGCGGCGGTCATCGCCATGTCCGACAGCGCCGTAGCCACTCGCCTCCAGGGGCTGTTCGCCACCGACCTCTTCCGCGTCTACACCAACGAGGACGTCGTCGGCTCCGAGCTCGGCGGTGCGCTCAAGAACGTCATCGCCCTCGCCTCGGGGATGGCGGACGGGCTGGGCGCGGGGGACAACACCCGGGCCGCGGTCATCACCCGGGGCCTCAACGAGCTGACGCGCCTGGGCGTGGCCATGGGGGGCCAGGCGGAGACCTTCTCCGGGCTCGCCGGCATGGGCGACCTGCTGGCCACCTGCATCTCCACCCAGAGCCGCAACCGTCACGTCGGCGAGGAACTGGGCAAGGGCAAGACCATCGAGCAGATCATCGAGGAGATGGACCAGGTGGCCGAGGGCGTCAAGTCGGCCAAGGTCGTCCTCGAGCTGGCCGAGCACTACGGCATCGACATGCCGATCACGGCCGAGGTGGCCGGTGTCTGCGCCGGAGCGGCGCCGGCCGAGAGCGCCTACCGCGGTCTGCTCAAGCGCAGCGTCGCCTCCGAACGGGGCTGAGGTGACCGATCTGGGGGTGCTGGGCGCGGGCCGGCTGGGCGCAGTCGACCCCAGCGGTGGCCTGCAGCCCGTCGGGGTCGACTGGTCGCTGGGCTGGTGGATCGGGGCCGAGGACCGCTGGCACGTGCCGCCCGTGGAGGCCGCGGTGCGTCAGTCCCTCGTCGGCGACACGCCGGTGGTCGAGACCCGGGTGCGGGTGACCGGTGGCGACGTCGTCCACCACGCCTTCGGCGCCGCCGGACCGGGCGGGGTCCCCGTTCTGGTCGCCGAGATCACGAACGAGACGCCGGTCCCGGTCGCCGTCGGCCTGGTGCTCGACGGGGCAGGCCCGATCGCCGTTGACGGCGCTGTCTTGTCCGTCGGTGACCTGCAGGTCCGACTGCCCCGGGCTCCGAGTGCGTGGGTGGCGCCGGTCGCCTTCCTGCCCCTGGCCCACAAGGCGACGCTGCGGGTCGTGCTGGCCCGAGGCGTCGCTCCGGATGCCGCCACCCTCCCCGACGCCGAACAGGTCGCCGCCGGCTGGCGGGCCCAGGGTGATGCCGGATCCCGCTGGTCACTGCCTGAGCCCACCATCACGGCGACCGCCGATGCCGCTCGCGGCTTCCTGCTGGTGCACGACGGGCCCGACCTGGCCACCACCGCCTGGCTGGGCGAGGCCCGCCACGAGCTCGGCCTGCGCGACGAAGAGGGCAGTCGGCCCACGATCGTCGGTGCCCAGCGCCTGTCCGGCGGGATCCCCGACGCCACCGGCTCCGAGGCGTCCACCGGCCAGGCCCTCGTCGCCCTCGGCCCCGAGCCCGCCCCGGACCTGGTCGGCCCCGTGGCCAAGGCTGCTCACGCCATCGAGCGTCGGCGCCGGGTCCGCCGTCACCGCAAGCACCCCCGGCGGGCCGGCCTGCTGCCGTCCGGTCCCCAGCCCCCGGTCCTCGGACCCGCGGGCCAGACCTACCTCGACGATTGGTGGTCCGTTGCGGGCTTGGTCCGTGCCGCCCGGCTGCTCGAAGGCGAGGGTCAGCTCGAGGCCGCCGTCGACGCCCGCCGTTTCGCCCGAGACCTCGCCGCCACCGTCGATCGCTCGATCGAGGCGGTCCTGGCCGCAGCCGGGTCTCGGGTGGTGCCGGTGGGACCGGAGCGGGCGGTTGACGCGGGGATCGTGGGGATCCTGGTGGCGACGGGGTTGGGCGCCGTCGACCCGGAGGCGCCGGCCGCGGCCGCCACGCTGGACCTGATCCGGGACGAGCTGGCCACGACGACCGGGGGGGTGATCGCCGGGGTGCAGTCCGACGGCTGGTCGCCCTGGCTGACGGCTCTCCTGGCCAAGACCGAGATCGGCCGGGGTGACCCCCGGGGCCTGGACCGCCTGCGGGCGCTGGCGGCCGCGGCCGCCGGCAGGGGTTCCTGGCCGGAGCTGGTCGGCGGCGAGCCCGCCATTCCCGGCGATCTGGCCCATCACCACGGGCCGGCGACGGCCGCCTTCCTCCTGGCGGTGCGCTCGCTGCTGCTGGTCGAGCGGGGCCGGCACCTCCAGCCGCCGGATCGCCTGGTCGTCCTGCCCGTCATGGCCCCCGAGTGGTACGGCCAGGGCCTCGAGCTCCACGACACGCCGACCTCCTTCGGCGATTTCGGCTTTGCCGTCCGCTGGCACGGCGCCCGCCCCGCGCTGCTCTGGGAGCTGGCGCCCGCCCCGACGGCGCCGCCCTTCCGACTCGAGGCCCCCGCCCTCGACCCCGCCTGGTCCAGCACGGCCACCACGGGCGAAGCCCTCCTCGCCCCCTGGAAGGCCCCCGGTGCCACCGACGTCCAGGTCGAGGTCGACTTCTCGTGACCACCTCCTACCCGGACCGACACCGAGGCAGGGATGGGCCCAGCGCCGGCCGCCGCCACCGACCGTGCCCGCCCAGTCCCGCCCGACGGCCACAGCCCCGTTCTGGTGACGAGATGTGTCGCTCTGTGGGCATCGTCCGTGCCCGGAACGGGTGGGGTGCTGGTTCTGGTGACGAGATATGTCGCTCTGCGCGCATCGTCCGTGCCCGGAACAGGTGGGGAACGGGCGCGTGAGCAGCTTCTGGGACCGGGTCCGGGGGCGGACCTCGGTGGAGGACGCACTGCGCGCGGGCGGGGTGCCTCAGGAGGACATCGAGCAGGCCGCCGCCGTCGGCGGCCTGGAGCTCCTGGCCATCGACCGGCTACTGGAGGATGCACCCCGGACGTTGAGTCAGCGGGACATCGCCGCCGACAGCGGCATCGAGGTCGACGAGGTGTCCCGGGTGTGGCGGGCGCTGGGCTTCCCCCATGTCGAGCCCGACGAGCCCGTCTACACCCGGGCCGATGCCGACATGACCGCGATGGTCGGCTCCCTGCTGGACCGGGGCCTGACCGACGCCGACCTCACCCAGCAGATGGCCCGGGTCATCGGCCAGTCCCTCTCCCGGGTGGCGGCCGCCCAGGTCGCCGCCATGGTGGACCGGCAGGCCGATCAGCCGAGCGCCGACGTGGCCGTAACCCCCTATGCGGAGCGGGCCGAGCTCCTCTTCCGGGTGATGCCCGCCGTCCTCGAGTACGTGTGGCGCCGGCATCTCGAGGTGGAGGCCCGGCGTCGGCTCGCTCAGCTCGAGGGCGCCGACAGCGAGGCCGAGAGCGCGACCCTGTGCGTGGGCTTTGCCGACCTGGTCGGGTTCACCGCGCTGTCCCAGCAGATCCCCGAGGGCGAGTTGGCCCAGGTGGTGGGCCGCTTCGAAGCGGTCGCCGCCGATGTCGTCAGCAGCCACGGCGGTCGCCTGGTGAAGACCATCGGCGACGAGGTCATGTTCAGCGCGGGCGACGTGGTCAGCGGCGCGGAGATCGCCCTCAGTCTCTCCGAGGAGTTCCGGGCCGAGGAGGTCGTGTCCGATGTCCGGACCGGACTCGCCCACGGCCGCGTCCTCCAGTACGAGGGCGACCTCTACGGCCCGACCGTCAACTTGGCCCACCGCATCGTGGGCATCGCCTACCCGGGAGCGGTCGTCGTCCCCGCGCCCGTCGAGGCCGCGCTGGCCGATGACGAGCGCTTCTCCCTGCACAGCATCCGGGCGCACACGCTCCGCGACATCGGCAGGGTCCCCCTGTGGCTCCTGCGTCGCAGGGAGGAGGAGATGTCGCTGCTCGACAAGGCGCGGCTGCGTCGGGAGATCGGCCGGGCGTGGATCGAGGAGCGCTTCGGCACCGTCTTCGACCTCGGTGACCCGCCCACGGCCGTCGGCGACCCGCCGGACATCCCCGCCTGATCGTTCCGGTCCTGGATCTGGTCGCGGGCGGCGCGTCCAGTACCCGTGAGCGGGTCACTCGGCCAGGTGCAGGGTGGTGATCCGGTGGGGGGCGAGGACGACCTTGTGTTCGAAGGGGGCGACGGGGCGGCCCCGGAGGTCGACCTGCCAGCCGTGGCGGCCGTCGACGGTGACCGTGGTCGCCTCGTCGGTCGGGTTGAAGACCCTGACGACCAGGGTCCCACCGTCGCGGTGCACCGAGGACACCTCGGCACCGGTCACCGACAGGTGCCGACCGTGTCCGGGGACCGTGCCCCGTCCGGTGCCGGTGGCCACCTGCAAGGGGACGAACGCGGCTTCGGCCAGTTCGTAGGGGTCGCCGTCGCCGACCTGCACCACGTAGCGGAAGGCCTGGCGACCCTGCTGTTGGGAGCCCTCCAAGGGGTTCTCCGGCCCGGCGGGCAGGGGTCGGGTCGTCATGGGCCCCTGGCTCAGCATCCCGGTACTGCGCAGCAGGGTCAGGCCCAGCAGGTGGGAGCGCCCGTCCGCGATGTCGCACAGTTCGTACTCCAGCAGGCCCTCGTGGGCGACGGTCAGGCCGCCGGCCCGCACGAAACGGCGGGACGGGAACGTGCTCATGGCCCGCTCGGTGGGTCCGCCCTCGGCGTCGAGACCGCGGCGCACCACGGTGAAGGCGCACTCGGCCTCGGAGTGGTCGGTGGGTGACGGCAGGGGGAAGCCGACCCGCATCCGGTGGTCCCGGGCCTGGTTGTCGACCGTGGTGGTCACCCGCACGAAGTCCTCGCCCGCCCGCAGTTCGACCTCGGTCCGGATGGCGACGTCGACCTCGTCCACCCGGGCCTGGCCCTCGACGTGGCGGGGGAGCCGGTAGACGGCGTCGACCGCGGCCACGGCCCGCACCGGTCCGGTCTCGACCACCGATGTGGACACCGACGCCGGACCGCCGACGAACACGTCGTCGTCCGGCGGTGACCAGTTGTAGGTGTCACCCGCATCGCCGTCGTCGACGATGTGGCCGAGACCGCGATGGCCGTCGATGGCGAAGGTCCCGTCCTCGCCGTCGACGACCACGGTGATCAGCCCGTTGGCCAGCGTCGTACCGTCCACCGTCACCGCGGCCGAACCGGCGGAGCGGCTGGGATCCCACTGTTGCCAGCCATGGCCGGGGACGGTGTCGACCCGGGTGAGCACGCGGCGGCGAGGCGGCCCCTGGCGCTGCACCCGCACCACCCCCGTCGGGTGCAGGAGCGCGTGCTCGCAGAGCGTCGCGAGGACGGCGGAGGTGTTCTCCGGCGGGGCGTCCATGAGCCGCTCGCCCTCTCGCAGGAGGACCTCGGCCCGATCGCCCTGCAGGTTCAACTCCAGCTCGACCAACGCCGGATGCAGGAAGATCTCGCGCTCGACCACCAGCACGGCGTCGGCCGCCACGAGGTCGTGCAGCACCTCTTCGGCCGGCGACTCCGCCAGCAACTGCAGGCCGTCAGCCGCGCCGGACCCGGGCAGGTCCAGCTCGACGACGCCGCCTCGGGTACGGGCGGACGGGTTGACCACCACGGCGCCGACGACGGAGAGCGAATCGCCGAAACGGGCCAGGGTGCGGTCGACCACACCCTCGCCGATGTGGCGGGCCTCGGCGAAGCGGTGGAGCACCGCCGACACCACGTCGTCATGGGAGCAGGCACAGATCGAGTCGTGGGCGGAGTTGCGGATGACCTCGAGCCAGGCCAGGTCCAGCAGCCGTCGGGGCCAATCACCGGCCGGGGTGAACAGGGCCGCCAGCGGCTCGGCCAGCTGTTCCAGCGTCCGTTCGGTCACCGCGGCGGCCGCCTTCACATCCGTACGGTTGGACGCCACGCCCATCAGGAGGTTGGCCCTCGCCCCGGACCGCAGCTCGCCGGCCCAGGACGGCAGGCCCTCTGTCGGCGCGGCGGCGACGTGGTCGGCCAGGGAGCGGATGACCAGTTCGTAGTCCTCGGACAGCTCGTTGGCCTCCAACACCGTCCGTCCCAGCCACGGGCGCGGGGTCTGGTGGTCGGTGCCGACCATCCACAGGACCGGCCCGTCCAGGAGGTCACCGTGGGTGACGACGAAGCCGTCGATCAGGTGGAGCAGGGCCTTGGCGTCGTCGGGCACCCGGGCCCCGTTGCCGTAGCCCTCGGGCAGGTACTCGGCCCGGATCGTCGTGCCGTCCGGGGCGGTCCACCAGAACCCGCTGCGGTCCACCGCCGAGGGCACGCCCCGCCAGACCACGGTGTGGGCGAAGCCGAACTGGTCGAGCAGCTGGGGCATCTGCGCGACGTGGCCGAACATGTCGGGCAGGTAGCCGACGTCCATCGCGCCACCGAAGGCCGCCGCCCGCCGGAGGCCGAGTTGCAGGTTGCGGACGAGGGTCTCGCCGGACACCAGGAACTCGTCGGGCAGGGCGTACCAGGGACCCATGGCCAGGCGCCCGGAAGTGGCGAGCGCTCGCAACCGGGGCTCGGCCTCGGGCCGGATCTCGAGGTAGTCGTCGACCACGGCCATCTGGCCGTCGAGGAGGAAGTGGCGGAAGGAGGGATCGGCCTCGAGGTGGTCGAGGAGGTCGTCGAGCAGGTCGACGAGCCGGAGCCGGAAGCGCTGGAACGGGTCGTACCACTCCCGGTCCCAGTGCGTGTGCGGGACGACCGACACCGTGCGCGCCATGCCCCGAGGCTACGGCCACCCGAGTCGGCGGAGCGGAGGCGGACAAAGGTGACGGCTACCGTCTGGACCGATGGGGCAGGAGGACGACGCCGGGTGGCGTCGCGAGGGCAGATTCCTGCTCGAGCTGGTCGGCGTCACCGCCGTGACCGTGGCCCAGCCGGTCTTCGACGTCATCCAGAACGCGCCGGAGGAGCTGGTCAACCGTCAGGCCGGGGCCGGCGAGATCACCCTCTTCGCCTTCCTCCTCGTCCTCGGGCCTCCGGTCCTGCTCTGGCTGGTGGAACAACCCGTGCGATTCGTCTCGGCCGCCGCCCGCCGGTGGGTGCACGCCGGCTTCCTGGGGGTCTTCGTCGGGGTCTTCGCGGTGGAGATCGTCAAGAGCGCACTGGGCGCCGATCCTCGGCGTTGGCTCTGGTTTCTCGGCCTCGTCGTGGCCGTGGGCGCGACCCTGCTGCTCTGGCGGTCGACCCTCCTGCGTTCCGTCCTCGGTTACCTGGCCCTGGCCGCTCCGGTCTTCCTCGGGCTGTTCCTCGTCGCCTCGCCCGTGGCTGACCTGGTGCTCGCCGGCACGGTCGACCCCGCAGAGGTGGCCATCGAGGACCCGGTCCCGATCGTGCTCATCGCCTTCGACGAGCTGCCGCTGATCTCCCTGCTCGACGGCGAGGGCAGCATCGACGCCGGCGCCTTCCCGGCCTTCGCCGAACTGGCTGATGGATCGAACTGGTATCGGAACACCACCGGGGTCTCGCCGGTCACGCCCTCGGCCCTGCCCGCCATCCTCACCGGTCAGCTGCCCGAGGAGACCTTCCCCGCCCCGGTGGCCACCAACTTCCACGAGACGATCTACACGTTGCTCGGGGGCACCTACGACGTCGACACCGTGGAGACGCTGACCCGTCTCTGCCCGACGACCATCTGTGAGGCCGACGTCGCGCCCTCGACCAGCACCACCGTGCGGTCGCTGTTCAGCCTCAGCCGCACCGTGTTCGAGGGCGTGGCCCGGCCGACGACGGCCGCGGAGAGCTTCGAGTTCGTCATCGAGCGCAACCCGTCGGACCCGCTGGCCCCACGGCGGTTCGGGGACTTCATCGACGACGTCGCCACGAGCGAGGGGGCCACCCTCGACGTCGGCCACTTCCTCCTGCCCCATCAGCCCTGGGACTTCCTGGCCTCGGGGCGGACCTACGAGGCCCCGGACCCTCCCCGGTCGGCGGAGTTCGGTGACTGGCACGACGACACCACCGCGGCGGCCGGCCGCCAGCGCCACCTGGCCCAGCTCCAGTACACCGATGCCCTGCTCGGCGATGCCCTCGACGAGCTCCGGGCCTCCGGGCGCTACGACGACGCGCTGATCATCGTCACCGCCGACCACGGCGCGGCCTTTCTCGGGGGCGACCCGTTGCGGGGGGTCTCCGAGGGGAACTACCCGCAGGTCATGTGGACCCCGTTCTTGGTGAAGTTGCCGGGCCAGACCGAGGGCGACGTGAGTGACCGGCCGACCGAGAGCATCGACGTCGTCCCCACGATCGCCGACGTCCTCGACATCGACATCCCCTGGGAGGTCGACGGCACCTCGGTGTTCGAGGATGCTCCCGCCGACCGTCCCGCCCGGATATTCGACTGGCGCTTCAACGACCTCGAGCCCGGCGCCGACGGTTTCGTCGTGCTGGACCGGCCCGAGGGCTTCGCCCAAGTGCTGGAGGGGTCGACCCCCCTGGCGGGGCGGGCCGATGACCTGGACGCGCTCGTGCGCCTCGGGCCCTATGGCGGCCTGGTCGGCACCGACGCGGCCGACGCGGCCGAGGGGCCGCCCGCCGGGTTCGCCGTGACCACCCGCTCCCGGCCGCGGTTCGCCGTGCGCGCGGACGCCACCGACCTGCCGGCCTATGTCGAGGGCATCTGGGCCGAGGAGCCCGAGCCCTGGATCGCGGTTTCCGTCGACGGGACGGTGGCGGGAGTCGCCAAGACCTACCGCCAGGGAGACCAGGCGACGTTCTGGGCCTTGTTGTCCGAGCGTCTGCTCACACCCGGCGACCACGAGTTGGCCTTCCACGCCGTCTCCGGCCCACGGTCGGATCCGGCCCTGTCCCCTCCGACCGACATCGTCCGGCTCCGGGACTGACGCGCGCTCCTCGCCTACCGCGCCTCCCAGATCGAGGACCGCGTCGAGAGCCCTCGTGTCGCGATGACCGGTCCGCGGCGCCCGGGCCCTCCCGCTCAGCTCCGGCTGAGCCGCCCGCGTTGGCGAAAGCCGCGTTGGTGGCCCATGGTGGGCGCGTGCCAGGAGGTCTTGACACCGAGGTCTGCGTCATCGGCGCCGGCATGGCCGGGCTGGCGTGTGCTCGGGACCTGCAGTCCGCCGGGCTCGACGTCAGGCTGCTGGAAGCCGAAGCGCGGCCCGGTGGTCGCGTCGGTGGGCCGCCGGTCGACGGAGACCTGACCGTGGACCGGGGCTTTCAGATCCTGCTCACCGACTATCCCGAGTTGGCCCGCCGGGTCGACCTCGACGCCCTGGATCTCCAGATCTTCGAGCCGGGCGCTCGGGTGTGGGACGGCGATCGCCTGCGGACGGTGGCCGACCCGAGGCGGCGACCGGGCGCCTTGGCGTCGACGGCGTTGAGCCGAGTCGGCAGCCCCGTCGATCAGGTCCGCCTGCTGGGGCTGGTGCGCGACGTGCTCCGCACCCCGGTCCCAGAGCTGTTGGGACGCCCCGACCGGACCACGGCCGAGGCGCTGGCCGACCGGGGGTTCTCGGCCCGGATGGTCGAGCGGCTCTGGGAGCCGTTGTTCGCCGGGATCCAACTCGACCCCCATCTCTCCGTCTCCAGCCGGCGCTTCGAGGTCATCCTCCGCTGCCTCGCCCGGGGTGACAGCGCGGTGCCGGCCGGCGGGATGCAGGCCCTGGCCGACCAACTGGCGCAGCGCCTGGCTCCGGGCTCGCTGCGGTTGGGTGCCCGGGTGACCGGGGTCGAAGGCACCACGGTGGCCGTGGCCGACGGGAGCGCGGTCCGGGCCGAGCAGGTCGTGGTCGCCGTCGAAGGCCCGGGAGCGGCCACGCTCACCGGCGTCGCGGATCCGGGGTCGCGAGCCGCGGTGGCGTGGTGGGCCCTGGCCCCGGAGCCACCGTTGGCCGGGGCGGCCATCGCCCTGGACGGCTGTCGGAGCGGCCCGGTCAAGAACGTGGCGGTCATGTCCAACGTCGCGCCGTCGTACGCTCCGGGTCGCCACCTCGTCGTCGCCGCCCTACCCGTCGGACGAGGCGATCTGCCCGACGACGTCGAGGGCCCGGCCCGGTCCCAGCTCCGGACCTGGTTCGGCCCGGCCGTCGACGAGTGGGAGACCGTCCGCGTCGACCGCATCGCCCACGGCCAGCCCGACCAGCGCCCGCCCCTGCACCCCAAGCAGCCGGTGACGCTGGGCGACGGCCGCTTCGTCGCCGGGGACCACCGGGACACGGCCTCGATCCAGGGGGCACTCTTCTCGGGCGGCCGCGCCGCCGCCGCCGTCCTGGCCGAGCGGGCCTGATGGGCGAGGTCTTCGCCGGTGCCCGTGTCGACGGTGCGTTCCTCGCCGGTCTCGCCGCCGCCGAGGCCGTGCTCGCCCGCCGTTGACCGGCGCCGCGCAGATTTACTGATAAAAGAGGTACCCTGGCGGCGTGGCCCGGGATCTCGACGGATCGTCAGTCATCCTCGCCGGGGCGTCCGGTGGTCTCGGCTCGGCCATCGGCCGGGCCCTCGACCGCCGAGGGGCCCGGCTCGTCTTGGTGGCCCGCGACGGGCAGCGCCTCGCGGCGACGCGCCTGCCCGGACCACGGGTGGCCGGGGACCTGGCCGACCCCTCGACCGGCGAGCGCGCCGTCCAGGCGGCCCTCGAAGGAAACGGGGGCCTCGACGGGATCGTCAACGCCGCCGGGGAAGTGGCCTTCGGCTCCCTGGCCGAGACCGATGACGCCACCCTCGACCGCCTCGTGGCCAGCAACCTGGTCGGTCCGCTGCGCCTGCTGCGGGCGGCCCTGCCCCACCTCGACGGGGGATTCGTCGTCCAGCTCTCCGCTGTCGTCGCCGAGCAACCTCCGGCGAACATGGCGGCCTACGCCGCCACCAAGGCCGGGCTCACGGCCGCGGGCACGGCGCTTCGGCGGGAGCTACGCCGTCAACGCATCGACGTCATCGACGTGCGCCCACCGCACACCGAGACCGGGCTGGCCGGGCACCCGATCGCCGGCGTCGCTCCGGCGCTGGCGGCCGGCCTCGACCCCGTCGACGTCGCCGAGCGCATCGTGGTCGCGATCCTCGACGGGACCCGCGAACTTCCGGCCTCCGCATTCATCGGCGACCCACAGGGATGAGCGCCCTCTCGCCGTCCGGCCCGACGGCAGCCGGGCTGATGAGGACCCGCAGCTGATGGCCCAGCAGGCCAGCGAGCCCATCACCCGCTCGCCGTTGCGGCCGGTCGAGCGCGCCGTCATGCTCCAGCACTGGAACGACATCACCTGGCTGCACTGGGCCTACCCTCCGACCGTCGTCCAGTCGCTGCTCCCGGCGAGCCTGCGCGTGGACACCTTCGGGGGAGCGGCCTGGGTCGGCCTGGTGCCGTTCCGCATGACCAGGCTGCGGCCGCCGTTCCTGCCTCCGGTCCCCTGGATGACGACGTTTCCGGAGATCAACGTCCGGACCTACGTCATCGCCCCCGACGGCCGTCGGGCAGTCTGGTTCTGGTCCCTCGATGCCTCCCGAGGCCTGGCCGTGGCCACGGCCCGACTCGCCTTCGGGCTTCCCTACTACTGGGCCGGGTCCGGCATCGAGCGGTCGGGTGACCAGATCCACTACTGGTCGAGGCGGCGGTGGCCACACGGCCCGGCGTCCACCTCGATCACCGTGGAGGCGGGCGAGCCGCTCGAACGGGCCGAGGTCACCGACCTCGAGCACTTCCTGACGGCCCGGTTCGGGCTGGTCACCCAGCGGCGCCGGGGTCTGTACCACGGCGCCGTCGAGCATCCGCCGTGGCCGCTGCGACGGGGACGCCTGCTGAGCCTCGAGGACGACCTGTTGGTCGCGTCCGGCCTGCCTGCCCCCGCCGGCGATCCCTTGGTGCACCACGCCGACGGGGTGCCGGTGCGCATCGGCCGTCTCGAACCGATCCGGACCTGAGCGCGGGCGATCGACTACGACGGGGTCCGGTCCGTCGCCGACAGGAGCGGCTGGCGGAAGAGCCCGTCGGGCACGGGGGCGGCACAGCGCACCAGGGCGAGGTGCCACGACGGGGACGAACCGAGCATCCAGCGCAGGCTGCCGACGCTCAACCGCCCCACGGCCCGGCCGGCCGGGAGCGGTCGAACGCCGACGAGCTCCGAAAGCGCGGGAGGCAGCGTGGCGGTGGCGGCCGCGAACAGCATTCGATAGCCGGGGCGCACGGCCAGGGGGAGCGGGGGTGAGCGGAGGAAGCCGACGGCGGCGCGTTGGGCCGAGGACCCTTCGAGAGCCGGGTGCTCGGTGACCCAGCGGCCGAGCGACGCGGCGGTGTCGGGCAGGGGAGCGGCTCCCAGCAAGGTGCCGATGCGAGTCTGTTCGGCGACGAAGCCGTCGGCCTCCTCGTCGGTCAGGAGCCGGGGCCCGTAGGCCTGATAGGCGGCGAGGAAGGAGTCGGTCAGGACGTTGTGGACCCACGCAGCCAGCTCGGGGTTGCCGGCGCTGTAGGCCGCGCCGCGCTCGGACCGGCCGCGGACGGGCCGGTGCGCCGCCCGCACGGCGGCGACGGCGGCGTCGACCTCGGGTCGGGCACCGTAGGTGGTCTCGGTCACGTAGGCCGAGGTGCGGGAGAGCCGACCGAGGGGATCGGCCTGGTAGCGGGAGTGCTGTTCGACGCCCGCGACCACCTCCGGGTGGGCGCTCTGGACCAGCAGGGCCCGGATGCCTCCGACGAACGCGGCGACGTCGCCCAACACCGGCCAGGACACCGAGTCGGGCCCGAGCAGGCCGGGGTCGTCCCGGTGGTCGAGCGTGTGTTCGAGCGGCTGGGGGCCGTGGGAGAACAGGTCGGACGTGGAGGCGACCACCCGGTCCTTCAGGGCGCTGATCACACCGTCGTCCCCGCCATCGGGTCGCCGTGGTCCCCGCTCGCGAGGGTCTCGGGTCCGGCCCCGCGGACCGGAGGGGCACTCGATGCCATACGGGTACACTAGCGGGTGGTTTAGCAGTAAAGAACAGGAGCCGACATGCCACCCACCCCGACCGACTCCCCGACCATCGACATCGGCATCAGCCAAGGTGACCGCCAAGCGATCGCCGACGGCCTTTCCCGCCTGTTGGCCGACAGCTACACCCTCTACCTGAAGACGCACAACTACCACTGGAACGTCACCGGACCGATGTTCCAGACGCTGCACCTCATGTTCGAGACGCAGTACGACGAGTTGGCCCTCGCCGTGGACCTGATCGCCGAGCGCATCCGCGCCCTCGGCGCCCCCGCCCCCGCGAGCTATCAGGAGTTCGCCGAGCTCTCGTCCATCGCCGAGGAGGGCGGCCGCCCCGACGCCACCGAGATGGTCGTCCGGCTGGTCGCCGGCCAGGAAGCTGTGGTCCGCACCGCCCGCTCGGTGTTCCCGGCCGTCGAGGAGGCCCACGACGAGGCCACCGCCGACCTGCTCACCCAGCGCCTCCAGGTCCACGAGAAGACTGCCTGGATGCTGCGCAGCCTGCTCGAGTAGCCCTGCCGCGACGGCGCCTGGTCCGACGGGAACGACGAGAGCACCGAGGGGCCGTCGCCCTCGCGACGAATCACGCCCCCTCGCCTCGGCGGAGATGGTCCTGCGCCAGGGCCGACAGCTGCTCTTCGCTCGATGGCCGCCGGTGGCTACGGTCGCGTCATGCCGATCTTCGTGATGCTCTCCACGATCGGGCCCGACGGCTTCCACAAGCTCAACACCCAGCCCGATCGGCTGCGCGCGGTGAACGACGAGGTCGAGGCGCTGGGCGTGACGATCCTGCACCAGTACGCCCTGCTCGGTCAGTACGACTTCCTGAACATCATCGACGCCCCCGACGACGTGACCGTGGCCAAGCTGGCGACCCGCCTGGCCGCTCGGGGGACGATGAAGACGACCACCATCAAGGCCATCGACGTCGACGAGTACATCGGCGCTCTGGCCGAGGACCCCGACCCCCTCTAGGGCGTCGGTTCGAGGGGACGGGGATGCTGGCGACGAGGGGGTTGACCGTCACCTTCGGCGGCGTGCACGCGGTCCACGACGTCGACCTCGAGGTCGCCGAGGGCGAGTTCGTGGGCCTCATCGGCCCCAACGGTGCGGGCAAGACGACCCTCATCGAGGCCATCACCGGGTTCGTCGCCCCGTCGGCCGGCTCGGTGCACTTCTCCGGCGACGAGGTCACCGCCCTCCCACCCGCGGAACGCGCGCGCCGGGGCCTGGTTCGCACGTTCCAGAGCCTGGAGCTCTTCGAGGATCTGTCCGTGGTCGACAACCTACGGGTGGCGGCCACGCCGGCCCGGTGGTGGGACCCACTGGCCGACGCGGTGCGGCCCCGTCGGGGCAGCGACCGGTCCGCGCAGGTGGCCTGGGCGCTCGAGGTCGTCGGCCTGAGCGACGCGGGCTCGGCCAAGCCCGGGGACCTGAGCCACGGTCAGCGCAAGCTGGTGGCGGTGGCGCGGGCCCTCGCCGGTCGGCCCCGCCTGGTGTTGCTCGACGAGCCCGCCGCCGGGCTGGACACCGACGAGACCCTCGCTCTGGGCGACCACCTGCGGACCCTGCCCGACCACGGCGTGAGCGTCCTGCTGGTCGACCACGACATGGGTCTCGTCCTCGGCATCTGTGATCGGGTCGTCGTGCTCGACGTCGGGTCGGTCATCGCTGACGGCCCGCCAGAGGAGATCCGGGGCGACGAGCAGGTCGTCGACGCCTATCTGGGCGCGGCGCCGTCGTGAGACCGTCACGGAAGCCGCGTCGGTGCGCGGCGGTCGTCGGAACGGGTCGCCGCACAAAGGCCGGGCGGTGACCCGGTGAGCACCGTGCTCGAGATCGAGGGGTTGGTGGCGGGCTACGAGGGCGTCCCCGTCGTGCGCGGCCTGGACCTGACCGTGGCCCGGGGGGAGGTGGTGGCCCTGCTTGGTCCCAACGGGGCGGGCAAGACGACCACCCTGCAGACCGTCTCGGGGCTGCTGCCGGTGATCGGCGGCTCGATCCGGGTGCTGGGCGGGCCGCCGTCGGCTCGTTCGCCCCACCGGGTGGCCCGTCGCGGTGTCGGCCACGTCACCGAGGACCGCTCGCTCTTCTTCGACCTGACCGCCCGCCAGAACCTCCGTCTGGGGGTCAACGGCCGCCGTCGGCAGCGGGCGGCACTCGACCGGGTGCTCGGCCTGTTCCCGGAGTTGGAGCCCCTGCTGGATCGCAAGGCCGGCCTGCTGTCGGGCGGCCAGCAGCAGATGCTGGCCCTGGCCCGGGCCCTGGTGGCCGAGCCCCGCCTGCTGCTGGTGGACGAGATGAGCCTCGGGCTGGCGCCGATCATCGTCCAGCGCCTCCTGCCCATGGTCCGGGACATCGCCGACGACACCGGGGCCGGCGTCGTCCTGGTCGAACAACACCTGTCCATGGCGCTGGAGGTGGCGGACACCGTCTGCATCCTCGTCCACGGTGAGGTCGCCGCCCACGGCCCCGCCGCAGACCTCCGCGAGCGCGACCTCCTCGCCGAGACCTACCTCGGCTGACCCGGCCGTGAGGCTGCGGAACGGAGTGGAGCAGCGGTGAGGGTCGGCGGTTTCGGCGGCGCCGGAGTTGCTGAGCGCAGCGAAGCCACTCGGATGTGACGGTCTGAGGCTGCGGAACGGAGTGGAGCAGCGGTGAGGGTCGGCGGTTTCGGCGGCGCCGGAGTTGCTGAGCGCAGCGAAGCCACTCGGATGTGACGGTCTGAGGCTGCGGAACGGAGTGGAGCAGCGGTGAGGGTCGGCGGTTTCGGCGGCGCCGGAGTTGCTGAGCGCAGCGAAGCCACTCGAATGTGACCGTCCCTTCAGACGGTGAGGACGAGCTTGCCCCGCGCGTCGCCGTCGATCAGGTGGCGCATCGCGGTCGCCGCGTCGGTCAGCGGATAGGTGCCGCCGACCGACGGGGTGACCTGTCCGGACTCGATGAGGTCGCGGAGGGCGCCGAGGTCCTCGGCGTTCTCCGACGAGATGACCTGGCCGAGGGTCTGGCTCACGAACGGGGAGAGCAGGCCGGCCCGGAGTTGGCGGTCGATCCCGCCCAACCAGCGACCGTCGGTCTCGCCGCCGACGATGACCAGACGGCCCTTCGGCGTGAGGGCCCGACGGAGCTCGCCGAGGGTGCGGTTGCCCGCGATGTCGACGACGACGTCGTAGGGCCCGTCCTCCGCGTAGTCGCGTTGGGCGTAGTCCACGACGTGGTCGGCCCCGAGGTCCCGCACCAGGTCGGCCTTGGCCGTGCCGGCGACCCCGGTGACCTCGGCCCCGGCGGCCTTGGCGATCTGCACGGCGTAGCTGCCGACGCCGCCGGACGCGCCGAGGATCGCCACCGACTGGCCGGCCTCGACCTTGGCCTTGCGCACGGCCTGGAGGGCGGTGAGGCCCGAGATGGGAACGGCGGCGGCCTCCTCGAAGGTGAGATCGGCCGGCTTGTGGGCCAGCCGATCGGCCCGGGCGAGGCCGAAATCGGCGAACGAGCCACTGCTCGTCGCCCCGCAACTGCCGTAGACCTCGTCGCCGATGGCGAAGGCGGTGACGCCGGTGCCGACGGCCTCGACCGTGCCGGCGATGTCCCGGCCCGGAACCCGGACCCGGGGACGCCGGATGCCGAACGCCGGCCGGGCGACGAGGGGGATGCCGGTCATCACGTGCCAGGTCCCCCGGTCCACGGCGGCCGCCCGCGTGCGCACGAGCACCTCGCCCTTGCCGACGGTGGGTACGGGCACCTGGGCGACGCCGAGCACGTCCTCGGGGTCGGTGCCGTACTCCTCCTGCACCACGGCCGTCATGGTGTCCTGCTGGGTGGTTGGCATCGTGTTCCTCCGCTCCTGGCACTTACGTTGTAAGTCACCGTAGCTTACGATGTAAGCTCGGTCAACCGACGAACAGGATCCCGCCGATGTCCTCAACCCGACCGCCCGAGGCACGGATGGCGCTGAACCGTGAGCGGGTGCTGGCCGCCGCCATGGCCCTGGCCGACGAGCACGGGCTCGGCGCCCTCACCATGCGCAAGTTGGGCGAGGACCTCGGGGTCGAGGCCATGTCGCTCTACAACCACGTCGCCAGCAAGGTCGATCTGGTCGACGGCATGATCGACCGGGTCTTCGCCGAGATCGACCTGCCGGTGACGGGCACGGACTGGCGGGTGGCCATGCGGGAGCGCACCGTGTCGGCCCGTGAGGCCCTCACCCGTCACCCGTGGGCGACCGCGCTGATGGACTCCCCGGCCGAGCCGGGTCCGGTCACCCTCCGCCACCACGACGCGGTGATCGGCTGCCTCCGCCAGGGTGGTTTCCCGGTGGCGCTGGCGGCCCATGCCTTCTCGCTGCTGGACAGCTACCTCTACGGCTTCTGCCTGCAGGAGACGGCCCTGCCCTTCGACGCGTCCGACGACATGGAGGCCGTCGTCGAGTCGATCCTGGGTGGCCTGCCGGAGGACGAGTACCCCCATCTACGGGAGTTGACCGTCGAGCACGTCCTCCAGCCCGGCTACGACTACGGCGACGAGTTCGCCTTCGGCCTCGATCTCATCCTCGACGCCCTCGAGATCCACCTCGGCCCCAGCTGACCCCAGCGAACTGGCGCCCGATCGAGGCGCCATGACGCCTCGATCGGGCGCCAGAACAGTGCAGTCAGATGTGGCGTCCGGTGCCCTCCCAGTAGGGGTCGCGGAGTCGGCGCTTGAGGAGCTTGCCCGCCTCGGAGCGCGGGAGGGCATCGGCCCAGTCGATGGTCCGGGGGCGCTTGTAGCCGGCCAACTTCTCGCGGCACAGAGCGACCAGTTCCTCGGCCAGGTCCTCGGAGGGCTCGATGCCCTCGACCACCTGGACCACCGCTTTGACCTGCTCGCCGAACTCCTCGTCGGGAACGCCGATCACGGCGACGTCGGCCACTGCGGGGTGTCCGGCCAGCACCGTCTCGATCTCCGCCGGGTAGATGTTCACGCCCCCCGAGATGATCATGTCGATCTTGCGGTCCGACAGCCAGAGGTAGCCGTCCTCGTCGATGTAGCCGATGTCGCCGGTGGTGAAGACCCCGGGCTCACGGTGGGCGGCGGCGGTCTTCTCCGGGTCGTTGTGGTACTCGAAGTCCATTCCGAGAGCGCTGCGGAACCACAGGGTCCCGGACTCGCCGGCGGCGACGGGCTCGTCGTCGTCGCCGATGACCATGACCTCCATGGTCGCCAGGGGCCGGCCGACCGATCCGCCCTTGGTCAGCCACTCCTCGCCGGTGATGGTCGAGATGAACGAGCCCTCGGTGGAGCCGTAGTACTCGTGGACCTTGGGCCCGAGCCAGTCGAGCATGGCCCGCTTCCACGGCGCCGGGCAGGGCGCGGCACCGTGCCAGACGGCCTCCAGGCTGGAGCCGTCGAGCTGGTCGCGGATCGACGCGGGAAGGTCGAGCAGGCGCTTGAACTGCACGGGGACGAGGTGGATGTTGGTGATCGCCGCCTCGTCGATGAGGCGCACGGTCTCGGCCGGGTCGAAGCGGTGGCGGGTCACCACGGCGGACCCGGTGACCATCGGCAGGAAGGCGAAGGCCCACTGGGCCGAGTGGTAGATCGGTCCGGCCAGCAGCGTCCGCCCTGGGGTGGGCACGTACGCGCCGACCGCACCGGCGATCAACGGGAGCAGGTCGCTGGTGACGTCGGTGCCCCCGGAGAGCATCCCCCGCACGCCCTTGGGGTGGCCCGTGGTGCCCGAGGTGTAGAACATCGGCCCGCCCATGACGGCCTCGCCGGGCTCATCGATCGACGCGTCCGCCAACGCCGCCTCGTAGCCGTGCAGCCGCTCGTGGTCGTCGTCGCCGGTGATCAGGGCGAGGACGATGTCCGAGGCTCGGGGGTCGGCCAGGGCCTCGTCCGCCACCGGAGCGAACCGCTCGTCGACGATGAGGGCCCGGCACCCGGCGTCGTCGATGACGTAGGCGAGCTCGTCGGCGGTCCAGTGCCAGTTGACCGGCACGTAGGTGAGGCCGGTGTGGGCCGCGGCCCAGAAGGCCTCGAAGGCCTCCCGTCGGTTGCCCATCATGAGGGCGAAGGTGTCGCCCGGCGCCAGACCGGTGTCCCGCAGCACGTTGGTCAACCGGGCGACGCGCTCGGCCAACTCGGCCCAGGTGCAGTCGCCCCGGTCGTCGGCGACGGCGAGCTCGTCGCCCTTCTCGGCCACGAACCCGTCGAGCAGTTTCGGCATCACTTCTCCCTCAGGACCGTGGTGGCCCGTGCCGGCGATGGTGACCGGTCAGTCGGCGGCGAGCCAACTCCCGTGGGCGCCATAGGGCACCCGTTGGGGCAGCACTACCCGGGCCACGGGCGCCGCGGTGAAGTCACGGGCCTCGATGACCCGCAGCTCGCTCACGCCCTCGGCCTCGTCGTGGGCGTACACCAGGACCCAGCCCTCGTCCTCGCCGGCCTGCGGGCCGGCCGGGGCGAACACCGGCTCGGCCAGCCGGGTGGTGGCGTTGGTGGTGTGGGTCTCGGTGCTCCCGGTGTGCAGGTCGTACTTGTAGAGCTCGGCGCCGATGGCCGCGCCGATCCCGGGCTCCTCACGGATCTGGGTCAGGTAGCCATAGCGGCTCTCGAGGCCGACCCGGCGGTCGTCGACCCGGGGGAAGTCGGCGATGCGGTCGTCCAGCTGGGTCTCGGTGACCTGGCCGGTGGTCCGGTCGATGCTCCAGCGCCACAGGTGGGCGCGGGCGCTCTCGATGTCGTCGAAGCCGCCGGCCATGGCCTGCTTCTGGCGGCACACGACCAACTCGATCCGGTCGCCCTCCTCGTAGGCGTTGAGGGGGTGGAACACGTAGCAGGGGTCGACCTCGTGCCAGGTGACGTCCGCGTTCGTGCCGGTTCGGGGCATGACGCCGAGGCGGGCACCGGACTCGGGTGACCACCCGAAGGGAACCCCACCCGTCAGCGCCCGGTCGAGGTCGAAGCGAACGGGCAGGTCCATGAACACGACGTGGTTCTCGGTGACGTTCCAGTCGTGCATCATCACCGGGTGCGGGATGTCGATCGACTCGACGGCCAGCACCTCACCGGTCGGGCTGAACCGGAAGTACGTGAGGTACGGCGCGGTCACGGCGCTGTAGCCGAACCCGAGCAGTTCGCCGGTGAGGGGGCACACCTTGGGATGAGCGGTGAAGGCGCTGGTCACCGCGCCGCCGAAGTCCTCGACCCCGAGCGTGTTCAGGTCGTCGTCGAGGGCATAGGGCTGGTGCTGTTCCTCGAGGGCCAACCACCGACCGTTGTGGCGCACGACGTGGGTGTTGGCCGGTGAGCACGTGGGATCGAGGACCCAGTCGATGCCCGTGCCGTCGTGGTCCTTGAACGGCGTGTCGACATAGCGGTTGCGGTAGCGGGCGGCGCCCTCCCCGAGGTCCACGGAGTGCAGCATCCCGTGACCGAAGAACCAGTGCGGGCTGAAGCCGCTGCGGGGGTTGAAGCCGTTGCGCACGTAGGTCCCGGCGAGGCCCTCGGGCAGGGCGCCGATGACCTCCAGTTCCGCGCTGTCCAACTCGTCGCGGACGGGGGCGAAGTTCCCCTGGAGGTGCCACGGCGTGGCCGTCACGTCGGCTTCGGCGGCGATCTCGGTGTCGGTCATGGGGTCCCCTCGGGTCGACGGCCGGCGATGTGCCATGCTAACCCAGCGCTGAACGGTGTTAATCCGACCGAGGGGGACCATGCGAGGGAGATGGGGCATCGGAGTGCTGGCCGGGCTGTTGCTGGTGGCCGCCTGCAGCGAACCGGCGCCGGACGAGGAGGGCGCGGACACCACCGACGACACGGTTGCCCCCGGTGTCGAGGCGCGAGACGGCGACACCATCGTGGAGCGGTTCGCGGGCGATGAGTGGTTCATGGGCACGGTGCCCGACACCACCGAGGCGGCCGACCCGGACGCCGATCCGGTCGTCATCGGCATGATCAACCAGGAGGACACCCCGCTGGGGTCCTTCCCCGAGGTCCGCCGGGGCGTCGAGGCCGGCGTCGACTTCGTCAACCGCGAGTTGGGTGGGGTGGACGGAAGGCCGCTCGAGTTGCACACCTGCGTCACCAGCTTCGACCCCGAGCAGTCGGCGGCCTGTGCCCAGGAGATGGTGGCCCAGGACGTCGTCGCCCTGGTCGGGGGCATCGACGTCACCAGCAACGGGTCGATCCCGGTGTTGGAGGCCAACGGCATCCCCCAGCTCGGGGGCATCCCGGCCAACCTGGTCGAGCAGCAGAGTGACGTCACCTTCTTCTTCTCCGGCGGGGTGACGGGCGGACTCGCGGCCTTCGTGGCCCACGCCGCCGAGGAGGGCGCGACCTCCGCGGTGCTCGCCTACGGCGAGTTCGAGAGCTTCGCCGTGTCCGCCGAGGACTACGCCGCGCCGCTCGCGGGATCGCTCGGGATCGACCTGGAGCTCATCTCCTACCCCCTGACCGCCACTGACTTCCTCCCCGTCCTGACGCGGGCCGCGGCGTCCGACCCGGACGCGATCATCGTGGCGGCCGCGGGCTCGGCCTGTGCTCCGATCATGACCACCTACGAGGACCTGGGCATCGACGCCCAGCTGTACCTGGTGGGGGCCTGTGCCGACGGGGAGATCATCCAGGCCGCCGGCGGCGCCCACGAAGGCGTGCTGTTCAACACCGAGGGCCCGCCACTGAGCGTGGAGACCGTCGAAGACGAGATGTTCCTGTCGATCAACGAGCTCTACGCGAACGACGAGGCAGGTGGCGCGGGCACGGTCGGGTTGCGCGGCTTCATGAACCTCTATGCCCTCATGGACGGCCTCGGGGCCGACGGGGTGAGCCGGGAGGCCGTGCTCGAGACGGCGGAGGCCTCCGCTGACGAGCCCAGCTTCTGGGGCCACGCCTACACCTGTGACACCGACCAGATCGAGGGTCTGCCCTCGCTGTGCGCGCCGCAGCAGTCACTCTTCCGGGTCGAGGAGCCGGGCAACAACATCGTCGTCAACGAGGACTGGTACGACACCGTCGCCCTCTTCGCCCAGGCCGGGTAGGCGACCGACCTCCTCGCTGTGACCGACCACCTCACCTATCTGGTCCTCGGCCTCGGGGGTGGCGCCGTCATCGGCGCGTTGGCCGTCGGGGTGGTCATCACCCACCGGGCCAGCAACGTCATCAACTTCGCCCACGCGGCGATCGGGATGTACCTGGCGTTCGCCTACTACGAGCTCCGGCGCAGCGGCGACCTGGTGTTGCCCGTCCTGGGCCTGCCCGAGCGGGTCGGGCTGGTGGCCCGGCCGACGGTGGCCAGCGCGCTGATCATCGTCGTGCTGCTCGGGGCCGCGGTGGGGGCCGCCTGCTTCTTGTTGATCTTCCGCCCGCTGCGTTCGGCCCCGGCCCTGGCCCGCGTCGTGGCCAGCCTCGGGCTGATGGTGTACCTGATCGGCGTCGTGGACCTCCGCTTCGAGGGGCCGGCGGCCACCTCCCTGCAGCTCGAGGGGCCGTTGTCCACCCGCCTCGTCGACCTCCTCGGGATTCGGGTGCCCGCCGACCGGTATGCGCTGGCGGTGTTGACCCTCGGGGTGGTGGTCGCGCTCTGGCTCGTCGACCGTTACACGCGATTCGGGCTGGCCACCCGGGCGACGGCGGAGAACGAGCGCGGCGCCCTCGTGCTGGGGCTGTCCCCGACCGCCATCGGCCTGGCCAACTGGATCCTGGCCTGTGTGCTGGCCGGCTTGGCGGTGATCGCCGCCGCACCCCTGTCGGGACTCGACCCGGCCGGGACCAGCCTGTTGATCGTCCCCGCGCTCGGCGCCGCCCTGCTGGGCTGGTTCCGGTCGATCGCCATCGCCGGACTGGCGGGCATCGGCATCGGGATGCTCCAGTCCGAGATCCTCAACGTGCAGGCCAGCAGTTCCTGGTTGCCCGACATCGGCCTGCAGCAGGGCCTGCCGTTCCTCATCGTGGTGATGGCCCTGGTGCTCCAGGGCAACCGCCTGCCCGATCGCAGCACCGTCATCACCAGCCGGCTGCCCGTCGCCGCCGAGCCCCGGTACACGATGGCGATCACCGGGGTGATCGTGATCGCGGGGGTGGTCGCCCTGTTGACCCTGGACAGCAGCTACCGCCTCGGGATCATCGTGTCGGCGATCGCCACCGTCGTCGCCCTCTCGGTCGTCGTCCTGACCGGGCTCGTGGGTCAGATCTCCCTCGCCACCTTCGCCCTGGCCGGTACGGCAGGCTTCGCCATGGTCCGCGCCGGCGACAGCCTCGGCCTCGGGTTCCCCTGGGCACCATTGCTGGGGATCGCCGTCGCCGTCGGGTTCGGGGTCCTGGCCGGCCTGCCCGCGGTCCGGGTCCGAGGCCTCACGCTGGCGGTCACCACCCTCGCGGCCTCGATCGCCATCGAGGAGCTGCTCTTCCGGTGGAGTTGGTTCAGCGGAGGGGCCGAAGGGGCCCGGGTGCCCGCCCCGACACTGTTCGGGATGGACCTCGGCATCGCCGCGCCCGGCGACGCCTACCCCCGTGTGGCCTTCGGGTTGCTCGCCCTGGGGGCGATGGCGCTCGCCATGGCGCTGGTGGTCAACCTGCGTCGAGGCGCGACCGGCCGCCAGTGGCTGGCCGTGCGGGCGAACGAGCGGGCGGCCGAGGCCGCCGGGATCCCCGTGGCCCGGGTGAAGCTCGGCGCGACCGCGGTGGCCGCGGCACTGGCGGGGCTGGCCGGCGTGTTGCTGGCCTACCAGTCCCAGGTCGTCTCGGCCGGCTCCTTCGGTGCCATCGAGTCCCTGGTGGCCGTGGCCATGGCCTACCTGGCGGGCATCGCCACGCCCGTCGCCGCCATCCTGGCGGGGGTGCTGACCGCGGGGGGACTGCTCACCGTGGTCCTCGACCAGCTGAGTGAGGGGTCCTCGAAGTACCAGTTCGCGCTCAACGGCCTGCTGCTCATGGTCATCGCCGTGCGGTTCCCGGCCGGGCTGATCGGGTCGGCTCGCGGGCGCCGTCCTCGGCCCTCGGCGGATCCCCCTTCGACCCCGAGCGAGGAGGCGGTGTCGGCATGAGCGCGCCGGCCGAGAGGCAGTTCCTGGCGCGCGAGGCCATCGTGGCCCGCGCGGTCGAGATCATCGACGAGGGCGGAGCGGGCGCGCTGTCGCTGCGGTCGCTCGCCCGCGACCTGGGGGTGTCGGCGCCGGCGCTGTACAACCACATCCAGTCGAAGGACGACCTGCTGCGGCTGGTGGCCGGCGAGGGCTACGCCGAACTGGCCGAGCGGTGGAGGACGCTGGACCCCACCGACCACGAGGCACGGATCCGGGCCTCGTGTCACGCCTATGTGGCCTTCGCCCTCGAGCGCCCCGGCCTCTTCGCCCTCATGTTCCGTTATCGCCCGGCCTTCATCGAGGGCCCCGGGGAGATCGAGGACCCCGCGGCCACCGCCGTCTTCGAAGAGGCCCTGGCCGTCATCGAGCGGGCCAGCGCCGACGGCCTGCTGAACCGGGCACCGCCGCTCGAGTTGGCCATCGGCCTGTGGGCCGCCTCCCACGGGGTGGCCACCGTGTTGTCGATGAGCCCTGATCTGGCCAAGGAGCTCTGGCTGGTCGACCTGGTCGTCGACGGCCTGCTGGCCGGATGGAAGGAACCGCCATGAGCATCCCCCGCACGATCTTGGCCCGGCCGGCTCGCCGACCTCCATCTCTGGTGCGTCGAGGGCACGGTGCTCCGGGTCTGGCCGGTGAGGTCTTCATCAGCACCGCGGAGGTCGCCGCTGGACTCAGCCCCTGATCGTCCTGGGTTCCGGGTGGTGCGGCGGCGCGGCTGTTCCGGTCCCGGAAGGACGGTCAGGCGACGGTGACGTTTCGGCAGCCCAGGACCCGGTCGGACAGGCCGTTGTCGTCGATGGCCAGTGCGCAGTAGCGGTGGGTTCCGGTCGCCAGGCCGTTGATCCTCGGGTAGGCCCATGAGCCGGTGGCCGAGGTCCTCGTCGTGCCGGCCACGGGCCCGGTGGCGCTGTTCTTGCGGATCCGGATCCGGACGGGACGCCCCGTGTCGGGATCGTCGGCGGTGCCCGACAGCCGCACCTCACCGGCGCCGGGCGAGGTGGCGGTGACGGTTCCGGTCGGCCGCCGGTTCTGCAGCCGGGGGTGGACCCCGGCGAAGCGCAGGGGCTCGACATGCAGGCGGCGACCTCGGCCGTCCATCACATGGCCCTTCTGGTACGTGTGGTAGGCGATCCACGGCTTGCCGTCGGGCCCGGTGAACGTGCTGGCGCCACCCGGACCGGCGTTGGCCCCTCGGCTCCTCAGCCAGGGGCGCGAGCGGGTGAGGCGGACACAGCCACTCAACGGCGTCCGGCAGGCGAGGTAGCCGGTGCCGTAGTTGCCCGGTGTCTGCCATTCGCCCCCGGCGTAGAGCAGGAGGAACGGTCGACTCACGCCGGGATGGTGGACCATCGCCGGGTTCTCGAGGACGGTGAAGCGCAACCGGTTGCTGTACTCCCAGGTCCGGGCCTGGCTGTCCATGGGGGCGAACCCGCGTCCCGGGCCCACCCGGCCGAGACCGTTGGCCGTCAGCTGCACGCCCCAGAGCTGGCGGAGGTTGTCGAGGGCCTTGAAGTAGAGGTAGAGCCTCCCGTTCGGGGCCCGGAACACCTGGGGATCGATGGCGCCCTTGTTGACCGCAGGCGTGCCGGAGAACCCCGCGGGGGTGTTCCCGCTCGAGGCCACCCGGCAGAAGAACGGTCGTGCCCGGGGGCGGAACGGCCCCTTGGGGTTGGCCGAGGTGGCGACGCCGATGCACCAACCCGCGCGGTTGGGGTCGATGTTGCGGTGCTTGGCCGCGAAGTACATGACGAACCGCCCGCCCGTACGGATCACCGACGGCGCCCAGTAGGCGCCGCCGTTGTTGAGCGCCCGGGCCCAGGCCGGGCGGGTGGGCATCGCGTCCTGCGGGGCGAGGGCCGGCGCATCCCAGTCCCAGAGGTTGGCCGACGACATGACCATGAGGTGACGGGCGTATCTGCCGGTCTGATTCGTCGAGTAGGCGTAGTAGCGGTTGCCGTGGCGGAGGATCGACGGATCGGCGAAGTTGCGGAGCTGGGCCCCGTTGACGCCTGAGCCGTAGACCGGCGGACGGAGCCGCGGCTCCTGCGGGGTGGCGGCGCGGACCGGGGACCCGGCCGCCGTCAGCACGATCAGGCCCGCGACCAGGACGCCCAGGGTCGATTTCAGCCGCACGTCACTGCATCGGTACCCCGGCGGCGGGACTGTAGGTCCCGCGCGGTCGCGTCGCTCAGTACCACCATTGGCCGCGGCGGTGTTCCCGGCGGACCTCCTCGGTGGTGAAGACCGTCGGCAGGAGCTGGCCGTCGGAGGTCCGGCGGATGCGGTAGCCGTCGGGTCGGACCGCGGCGACCGCAAAGCCGCGGTTCCAGCGTCGGTCGAAGCGATTGCGCACCTCGACCCGGGCTCCCTCGGTCAGCACCCGTTCGGTTGGTTCCACGGTTGGTTCCACGGTTGGTTCCACGGCGGTCACGACCGTCATTGTCGGCGAGGTCCTCTCCACGTCAAGGTCAGGACCCTTCGTATCGGTCAGGGTTTACACCGCCTTCACCTTCTTGTGGTCGCGAGAGCGCGTCCGCGACGTCTTAGCCTCCGGGTCATGGGGGCAGAGGTGCGACTCACCGAGTGGACCAACTGCGGCGGTTGCGCCGCCAAGTGGGGGGCCACGGCCCTGCGGGGTCTGGTCGGCCAGCTGCCGGCCAGTGTGGATGCCGAGCTGCTGGTCGGCCTCGCTCCCTCCGATGACGCCGCCGTCTACCGGGTGGCCGACGACGTGGCCATGGTCTCCACCGCCGACTTCTTCCCACCCCTGGTCGACGACCCCGGTGACTTCGGCGCCATCGCCGCCGCGAACGCCTGCTCGGACGTGTTCGCCATGGGCGCCCGGGTCACGATCGCCCTCAACCTGTCGGCGTTCCCCGAGGCCCTGCCCCAGGAGGCGATCGCCGCGGTCCTGGGCGCGGCCGCCGAGACGGTGGCCGCCGCGGGCGGGACCACGGCGGGGGGTCACACGATCCGCTCCGAGGAACCCATCTTCGGTCTCGCCGTACAGGGCGTGGTGCATCCGGAGCGCATCCTGACCAAGGCGGGGGCCCGGCCCGGGGACATCCTGGTGCTGTCCAAGCCCCTGGGGACCGGCCTCGTGCTGGCCGGTGGCACCGGTGCCGACAAGGACGCGGCGACGGAGGGGATGCGAACCCTCAACCGCTCGGCGTCCGAGGCCCTGGTCGCGGCCGGTGGTGCCGTGCACGCTGCCACCGATGTGACGGGCTTCGGCCTGGCCGGTCACGGGTGGGAGATGGCCGACCGCTCCGAGGCCCGACTCACCTTCGAGGGATCGGCGCTGCCGCTCTACCCGGGCGCTCGGGCCGCCGCCGCGGCCGGTGTCCGCACTGGCGGCGACCCCCGCAACCGGGACTACCTCGACGGCCACGTCGACGGGGACGCCGACGAGGTCGTCGAGGCCCTGGTCTATGACCCCCAGACCTCCGGCGGCCTGTTGGCGGCGGTGGATCCCGGTGCCGTGGATGACCTGGTGGGCGATGGCTTCGTCCCGGTCGGCGCGGTCACCGACGGCCCGGCCGGGGTGACCCTCTCGGCCTGACGCGAATTCTCGAGGCTGTGGCTGTCGGAAACCGACAGCCACAGCCTCGAGATCGGAGCGCCGGCGCCGACGGGTGAGACCGGAGACGGGATCGCCCTCGGGCGTCAGCGGCGGAGGGTGGCGGCCGTGAGCGCAGCCACGGCCAGCACGCCGGCGGCGGTCTCGACCAGTTGGCCGCGGCGTCGCCGCCAGCCGCCGATGGCGCCGATCGAGAAGCCGGAGCCGATGGAGGCAACCGACCCGATCGAGCCGATCGAGAGCACGGAGCCGGCGCTGCCGATCGAGAGGACCGACCCGACCGAGCCGATGGAGAGCACGGAGCCGGTGCTGAAGATCGAGAGGACGGATCCGGTGCTGCCGATGGAGCCGATCGAGCCCGCCGACCCGATGGAGCCGATGGCGCCGATGGCGCCGACCGATCCGATGGAGCCGATGGCGCCGATGGCGCCGGCCGCAGGAGCGGACCGGTCGGTGTCGGCGACGTCGGTGGCGGGCGGAGACGACTCGACCCGCGAGCCGGGGGAGAGGACCGGGTTGAAGTGGACGGCACCCCCAGCGGGCCCGCCGACCATGCGACTGCCGGGGGAGAGGACCGGGTTGAAGTGGATCTCTCCCGGCTCGGCCATCCCGGCAAGGTACCCCGAGGGCGCCGGCAGCGGGGGGTAGGGTCGGTCACGGGATGACGGTCACGGCTCCGCAGCTGCGTTCGGCCCTGAAGCGCCGTTCGCCGTCGCTCGCCGTCGAGCGGGAGCTGTGGGCGGCCGGCGACGAGGTCGTCGTCGGGGTCGACGAGGTCGGCCGGGGCTCCTGGGCGGGGCCGCTCAGCGTGGGGGCGGCCGTCCTGCCCCAGGACCGGAGGGTCTACAAGGTCCGGGACTCCAAGATGTTGACCGAGGCCGAGCGGGAGGCCATGTTCGACCGCATAGCCGAGTGGTGCGTGACCTTTGCGGTCGGCCACGCCAGCCAGAGCGAGTGCGACACCCTGGGCATGTCGGCGGCCCAGAAGCTGGCCGCAGCCCGGGCCATCGAGGGCCTCGGCGTCGAGCCCGACCAGGTCCTCATCGACGGCAACTGGGACTTCGTGGGAGGCGGTCGACGGGTCCACAAGCTGGTCAAGGGCGACGCCCGCTGCCTGTCCATCGCCTCGGCGTCGATCCTGGCCAAGGTCACCCGAGACCGCATGATGCGGGCCGAGGCCGAGCACTTCCCGGGCTACGACTTCGAGTTCAACAAGGGCTACCCGTGCCCGCGGCACAAGGCGGCCCTCCAGTGGCTCGGCCCCAGCGCCATCCACCGCCGCACCTGGGTCTTCATGGACCACCTCAGCTGGACCGGCATCCCCCGCCAACGCCCGGCGAGCATGCAGGGCGAGCTGTTCAGCGAGCCCGATCCGGCCGCCCGCAGGATGGACGTCCCCAACAGGCCGTGAGGCTGCGAAGGCGCCAGCCGGAGCAGCGGCCTGCCCGGTCAGGTGTAGCTAGTTCTGGGCGAGGTCCTTGAAGGGGCTGGTGGTGTCGATGCCGGGTTCCTTGGGGAGGCCGAGGACCCGCTCGCTCACGATGTTGCGCAGGACCTCGTCGGTACCGCCCGCCACCCGCATGCCGGGGACGCCGAGGACGAACTTGCCCCACGAGTAGGTCCCCCACTCGCCGGAGTCGGCGACCATGCGGGGCCCCAGCACCTTGGCGACGAACTCGCCGGTCATCTGCATGTTGCGGGTCAGGGCCATCTTGGCGATGGACATCTCCGGGCCGGGAGCCTGGCCGGACTTGATCTTGTCCATGGCCCGCTGGTTGTTCCACTTGGCCACCTGGAGGTTCTCGTACAGGCGGGCCAACTCGCCCCGGGTCAGTGGATCCTCGTCCAGGCCGAAGTGGCGGATCATCTCGATCAGCCGGGTGCCGTTGGCCAGCCCCATGCCCGATCCGCTGCCCGCGCCGATCGAGGCCCGCTCGTTCATCAGGGTCGTCAGGGCGACCGACCACCCCTGACCGACGTCTCCCAGACGGTGGTCGTCGGGGATGCGGACGTCGCTGAAGAAGACCTCGTTGAACGACGCTCCGCCGGTCATCTGGCGCAGCGGGCGGATCTCCACCCCGGGGGCCCGCATGTCCACGACGAAGCCGGTGAGACCCCGGTGCTTGGGCTGGTCGGGATCGGTCCGACAGATGATCTCGCCGATGTCGCTGTAGTGCGCGCCCGAGGTCCAGACCTTCTGGCCGTTGACGATCCATTCGTCGCCGTCCTTGACGGCCTTGGTCTGCAGGCCGGCCAGGTCCGAGCCCGCTCCCGGCTCGCTGAACAGCTGTGCCCCGACGAGGTCACCCCGGTACATCTTGGCCAGGTAGAGGTCCTTCACCTCCTCGGTGGCGTGGGCCAGGATCGTCGGTGCGACCATGCCGAGGCCGATGCCGAAGTGGCTCTGGTTGGGGATCAGGTAGTTGCTCTCGAGGGAGGCGTAGGCCCGGTCGTAGGCGACGGGTAGCTCCCGGCCGCCGTACCGGGTCGGGCCGGTGATCCACCCGAGGCCGGCGTCGTAGCGCTTGGCCTTCCAGACCTTGGCCTCGGCCAGTTCGGCCAGCTCGAGGTCGCGGGGCTTCTCCTCGAGGACCGCGACGTCGTCGTCGCCCTCACCCCAGACGAACTTCTGGTCGGCTCGGGTCTCGGTCCGACGCTCGGTGTTGGCGTCGAGGAACGCGGTGACCTCGTCACGGAACTCGTCGAGGGTGGGCTCGGCCATAGGTGTGCTCCCGTAACTTGACTGGTCGGTCAAGCTAGTCGTCCCGGTAGGTTCGGGCCATGCGCAGGTGGTTGGCGGCCCTCGGGATCTGGACCCTGTTCGTGTGGGCCACGCGCATCGACAACGTCCTGGCCCAGGACGATCTCACCGCCGCGGGCCGGGCGGCGCGCCTGGCTCTGGCCGTGTCCTTCACCGGGGCCGGCGTCGCCCTGTTGGCCGTCGCCTGGCGGGCCCGGGACCGCGTCCTGAGCCGTGTCGAGGCGCTGCTGGTCGAGGTCGCCTGCTGGTGGACCATCGGCATCTGGCTGGTGCGCGGCGTCCAGATCTCACTCGGCGACCACGACGCCGCGTTCGTCGCCGTCCACGTCGTGCTGGGCGTCGTGTCGATCGCACTGGCGGCGGTGACGCTCCGCAGCACTACGATGCCGCTCCGTCATGGGACAACCGGTAACCGTCGTGCAGAAGACGACATCACGACCTGACGTCGTCCGTTTCGAGATCAACCGATCCATCACGGGCATGGACCCGCACCGGTATGTCGCCGGTGAGGAGATCGACGGCGACAGCCCGCCGGACGAGGCCGCCCGCCGCCTGCTGGCCAAGCCCGGCGTCGAGGGCGTGCACGTCTACTCCAACGTGATCACCGTGGACCTCGGCTCGGGTGTGCCCTCCGAAGGCCTCCTCGAGGAGCTCGAGAGCCTGTTCACCTACTACCGCGAGGGTGTCGAGGTCGTCGTCCCCGGCGCGACGGAGGCCTCCCAGGGCTGATCCGCGGCCGCGGCGCGGTCCAGGATCTCGACGGTCGTCGCGACCGCGGCGGCCGGGCCGCGTACCGGTTGCCACCCCGCTCCGGTCCCGGGCCACGGCGCCGGTTAACATCGTTCAGTGAGCAGCCCCGGGCGCATCCTCCTCGCTGGTGGCTCGGTGATCACCGGCACCGGTGCCGAGCCGATGCCCGACACCGACGTGCTGATCGACGGCGACCGGATCCTTGCGGTCGGTCCGTCGGCCTCCCTGCCGGCGGAAGGGGCCGAGAACGGTGGCGCCGCCGAGCGGATCGACGCCACCGGGTGCACCGTGATGCCCGGGCTGATCGACGCCCACTGCCACATCACCTTCGGGGAGCCCTCGGGCAACGACGAGCTCTTCTTCCACCGCGAGCAGTCCACCGCCGCGTTGGTGGCGGCGTTCAACGTGCAGAAGCTGCTGCTGGCCGGCGTCACCGGCTTCCTCGATGCCGACTGCCTCTGGAACCTCGGTCCCGCGCTCCGCGACGCGATCGAAGCCGGCCTCGTGCCCGGGCCCCGGATGTCGGCGGGCATGAACGCGCTGCTCACCACCGTCGGCGGCACGGCGGGGCGCCTGATCCCCGACGCGGGCCGGGCCGGCTACGCCCACGTGGTGGGCGATCGTGACGAGATGGTCCGCACGACCCGCCAACAGATCAAGCACGGGGCTGACTGGGTGAAGATCCACGTCACGGGCTCGCTGCCGAACCGTTCGGGTGAGCTCACCGCGTGGTCTCCGGACGAACTGCGGGCGGTGACCGAGACGGCCCATTCCCTGGGGACGCCCACCGTCGCCCACTGCCGTAGCGCCGAGTCCACGCGGCTCGCGGCCGAGGCCGGTGTCGACCTGATCCTGCACGCCAGTTTCCTCGACGATCCCGCGCTCGAGGCGGTGGTCGAGGCCGGCGCCGCGGTGGCGCCCACGTTCACCTTCCTCGACAACCTGGCCCGGCACGGCGACAAGGTCGGGGCCATGAGCACCCAGGTCGACCTGTTCCGCGGGGAGATCGCCGCCACCGCCGCCATGCTCCGCCGGGCCCACGACGCCGGGGTCCGGCTGCTCTGTGGCTCCGAGAGCGGGTTCTCGCTCACGCCCTATGGCCACTGGCACGCTCGCGAGGCCGAGCTCCTGGTCACCGAGGTCGGCCTCACGCCGCTCCAGGCCATCACCTGTGCGACCCACAACGGCGCCTTCGCCCTGCGCTGGGACGAGGGCACGATCGGCGTCGTGGCCGAAGGGGCGGCCGCCGACCTGATCGTCGTCGCCGGCGACCCGGCCGCCGACGTCGGCCTGCTGGGCGATCGCGCCAACCTCCGGCACGTCATCTCTCGGGGTGTCCCCGTGGACCTCGACCGTCCCTGGCCCGAGCGCCGCCCGCTGCCGGGCGAGAAGGTCGGCCTCTGGTCGGAGCGGCCACTGACCTGGGACCTCGCCCACCCGTGACCCCGACCGTGGTCGTCAGCGGAGCCGGAGGCGGTCTCGGTGCCTCGATCACCCAGGCCGCGGTCGAGGCCGGCTGGACCGTCGGCGCCCTCGACCGGGACGCGTCGACTGTCGCGCGGGTGGCCGCGGACCTCGGCCCCTCGGTCGTTCCCCTCACCGCCGACATCACCGACGAGGCGGCCCTCGAATCAGCCCTCGGCGCTTTCGCCGAGGTCACGGGCCGCCATGCGCCCGACGGGCTGGTGGCCAACGCCGGCATCGTCCGGTTCGGGCCGCTGGTCGACCTCGCCCTGGACGACTGGCGCGCCGTGGTGGAGGTCAACCTCACCGGGACCTTCCTCACGGCCCGAGCGGTGGCTCGCCGGATGTTGGCGGCCCGCTCGCCCGGGTCCATCGTGACCGTGACCTCGATGAACGGCGTGGCCGCCGGCCCGAACGCCGGGGCCTACGGCGCCACCAAGGCCGGGGTCGCGCTCCTCACCACCCAGATGGCCCTCGAGTGGGGGCCCCACGGCATCCGCAGCAACGCGGTGGCCCCCGGCCTCATCGACGCCGGGATGTCCGAGCCCATCTATGCCGACGCCGACATCCGGCGTCGCCGGTCCGGGCGGGTGCCCCTGGGCCGCTTGGGCACCGGTGACGACGTGGCGGGGGTGGCCCTCTTCCTCCTCTCCGACGCCGCGGCCTACGTCAACGGCACCGAGATCGTCGTCGACGGTGGGGTCGGCGCCAGCGTGATCGCCACCCTGCCCCGGCCCCGCTCCGTCGACTCGGTCGGCCCCGACGCCGCCGCCGACCCAGGGTGATCGCCAACCTGATCCTGTCCGGTGGCCCGACCCACGCCTTCGCCGTCACGTCGGCTGCGGTGGTGGGGTTGCTCTCCTCGGAGGGCGTCGACTCGACGGTGGTCGACGACCCCCACGAGGCGATCGAGCGGCTCGCCGACCCGGGACGCACCTGGGACCTGGTCACCGTGAACGCCCTCCGGTGGAGCATGGGGGCGGACCGCTACGCCGCCCTGAGGGAGGAGTGGGCCTGCACCCTCGACGTCGCGGAGGCCGAGGTGCTCGTCGGCCACGTCCGTCGCGGCGGCGGCCTCCTCGCGTTGCACACGGCGGTGATCTGCTTCGACACCCAGCCGGCGTGGCGCGATCTGGTGGGCGCCGCCTGGGACTGGGATCGGTCGTCGCACCCGCCCCTGGGCGAGGTCGACGTGACCGTCACCGACGCCGGTGACCGTCATCCGCTCACCGCCGGTATCGGGTCGTTCGCCATCCCCGACGAGGCCTACGGGTTCCTCGACGAGGAGCCCGACATCACGCCGTTGCTCACCGCCGCGCACGGCGGCCGGGACCACCCGCTGCTCTGGGCCCGAGAGGTCGGTGCCGGCCGGGTCGTGACCGACCTGCTGGGCCACGACGAGTCGTCCTTCAGCCACCCGACCCACGCCGAGATCCTCCGACGCGCGAGCCGATGGGCCGTCCGGACCGGCGCCGAGGAGCCGTCATGACCGACCCGGAGACCGGCGCCGAGGAGCCGTCATGACCGACCCGGAGACCGGCGCCGAGGAGCCGTCATGACCGACCCGGAGACCGGCGCCGAGGAGCCGTCATGACCGACCCGGAGACCGTCACCGAGGAGCCGTCATGACCGACCCGGAGACCGTCACCGAGGAGCCGTCATGACCGACCCGGAGACCGTCACCGTCACCACCTACGAGCTGGCCCGGGAGGCCTACCGCCAGAAGGACCTCCGTCAGGCCCTCTATGACGAGGGCGACGTGGTCATGGCCGACGTCCTCGTCAACCTCCACGGCGACGAGCACCGGGCCCGCCGGCGCCTCGAGAACCGCCTGTTCCGCCGGGACACCCACACCCGCTACGAGCGGGAGTTCTTCCCGCCGGTGGTCGAGGCCACCCTGGCCCCCCACGTGGAGCGGGGCCGGGCCGAGCTGGTCAGCCTGAGCCACGAGATGATGATGAACCTCGCGGCGGTGACCGCCGGGGTCGATCGGCCCGCCGCGACCCCCGAAGAGTCCGCCCATCTCTACGGGTACCTGATGGTGTTCATCCAGGGCGCGACCCTGGCTCACTACGCCGGGGATCGCGAGGCCAAGCGGGCCGAGGTCGCCGCCGCCCTCGAGGCCTTCGACGCCGAGTTCCTGGCCCCGTCGGTCGCCCGGCGACGGGACCTGCTCGCCGCGGTGGCGGCCGGGAACCGGGACGACTCCGACCTGCCCCGCGACGTCCTCACCACCCTCCTGGCCAACGATGACGACCTCCACCTGCCGCCGGAGGTGGTTCGCCGGGAGATCGCCTTCTTCCTGCTGGCCGGAGCCCACACCAGCGCCACGGCCTTCGTCCGCACGCTGCACAACGTCTTCGCCATGGGCGCCGACCGGCCCGGCGATCTCGAGGCGGCCCGGACCGACCTGGCCTTCCTGCAACGCTGCGTCCACGAGACCGTTCGGCTGCAGCCGTCCAGCCCCATCGCCATGCGCTGGGCCCTGTCCGACATCGACCTGTCCGGCGGCGTGCACGTGGCGAAGGGTTCGCGCCTGGTGATCGACCTCATGGCGGTGAACCGGGACCCTGCGGTGTTCGGCCCCGATGCCGACGACTTCGACCCGCGGCGCGCCCTGCCGGGCGGTGTGGCGCCCTGGGGCCTGAGCTTCGGCCTGGGCATGCACGCCTGCATCGGCCAGGACCTGGCCGCCGGCGTCGATCCCTTGGGCGCCGAGGTCACCGAGGACCACCTGTACGGGCTCGTGCCCGTGGCCGTCCGCGCCGTGCTCGACGCCGGCGCGACCCCGGATCCGGCGGATGCGCCCACGATCGACCCGGACAACACCCGTGGCTACTGGGGCCGCTACCCCGTTCGCTTCCCGTGATCGACCTCCACGCCCACGTGGTGCTCGAGGACGCGCTCGGCGCGGCCGGCCCGGACGGACCCGAGCTCGACGAAGGTGACGAGGCCACCGGCCGCCCGCCCTGCTTCCGGGTCGGGTCCTACGTGCTCGAGGGCGTCGACTACCGAGGGACGGCGTTCATGGACGTCGAGGTCCGTCTGGCCCGGATGGACGCGCTCGGCATCGAACTGCAGGTGCTCTCACCCAACCCGCTCACCTACTTCCATCACGTCGCCCCGGACCGGGCGGTGGCCTTCTGCGCGCGCCACAACGACGCGATGGCCGCGCTGGTGGACGGGGCACCGGGTCGGTTGCGGGGCCTGGCGCAACTGCCGCTGCAGGATCCCGAGCGGGCCGCCCGCGAACTGCGCCGCGCCGTCACCGACCTCGGCCTGCTCGGCGCCTACGTCGGCACCGACCCCGGGCGCCCCCTCGACGACCCGACCCTCGACGTGGTCTACGGCACCTGCGTCGACCTCGACGTGCCGTTGTTCGTGCACCCGGCCCCGTCGGGGATCGACGGGCCCCGACGCGACGACCGACTGGACCGCTTCGACGCCGACCTGTGGCTGGGGTTCGCCTACGAGGAGGCCCTGGCCGTCGCCGCCCTCGTGCTCGGCGGCGTCCTCTTTCGCCATCCGGACCTCGACGTGTGCATCTCCCACGGGGGCGGGGCCACGAGTTGGCTGGCGGAGCGGATGGCCCACGCCGCCCGGACCCGGGCCTGGGCCGACGAAGGGCTGCGGCAGGAGGGGGAGGTCGAGGCCCGGCTGGCGCGGCTCTGGTGGGACGCCCACGTGGGTGGGCCCGAGGCGCTGGCCGCCCTCCTGTCCGCCTTCGGGCCGGACCGCCTCGTGGCCGGCACCAACCTGGCGGGCTGGGACGAGGGCTCCGACCCGAGCGGGGGCGACGCCGCCCTGGCCGCCACGATGGACGGCAACGCCCGGCGCCTCCTCCGCCTCGGCGGCCCGGGCGCCGCCGGCGGCTCGGTGACGGGCTGAAGGGATCAGGCGGGGGCGGCGAACCAGTTGGCGTGGAACCCGAAGGGGACCCGGTGCCGGAGGTGCACCCGGGCGATGGGGCCGGCGGCCACATCTCGGGCGTCGAGGACACAGAGGTCGGTGCGGTCGGCGGAGGAGTCGTAGACGGCGTTGAGCAGCCAGCCGTCGTCCTCGGCCGAACCCTGCGGATCGGCGGCGAAGACGCTCTCGCCCACGTGGCCGTGGGCCCCGGCGTCCCACACCTGGCGGGCCCCGGTGGCGTCGTCGTACTTCACGATGCTGTCGAAGTCACCCAGCCGACGGTCCGGGGCGACGGTCCCGGACATGTAGTGGTGGCGGGAGCGCACGCCGTCGAAGTCGTCGTTGAAGCGACAGAAGTCGCCGCCGAGGTCATCGGTGTGCTCCCAGCCGGCGGTGTCGGCGGCCAGATCGACCCAGAAGCGGGCCGGGTAGGGCGGGTCGTCGTCGCCGGCCCGTTCGTCGATGGGGGCCGAGCCGTCGATGCCGAAGTCGGGGTGGGCGAACCGGGTGCCGGTGAGCTCGATGCGGTCGTCCTCGACCCAGCCGTTCCAGAAGTGCTGGACGTGGCCGGGATCGACCTCGAACCAGCGGACCTCGTCGGCGGTGCCGCGCCGCGGCAGGACGCCGATGCGGGTGCCGTTCTCCGGGCGCCACTGCACCATCGGTCCCTTGCCGAGGTTGGCGACGTCGAACACGATCGGCGAGTCGAGGAACACCGCGTGGTGCTCGGTGATGATGAAGTCGTGCATCATCACCGGGGCGACCACGTCGAGGGCGGCCTCGTGGACGAGCTCGCCCGCGGCGTCGACCACGTAGTAGCGGATGACGGGCTCGAACACCGAGTAGGCGAAGAAGAACATCTCGCCGGTCCGGGGATCGAGGCGGGGATGGGCGGTCATCGCCCCGGTGAGCTTCCCGTCGAAGTCGTACTCGCCGACGGTCTCCAGTGACGGGGTCACCTCGGTCGGCAGGCCGCCCTCCCAGAGGGCGAGGTAGCGGCCGGCGTGGCGGATGATGTGGGTGTTGGCCGGGTTCTTCACCGGGCCGGCGTCGCCGACCAGCGACGGGTCCGGGAAGTTCATGACCTCACCGAGCCCGGGGTAGACGGCCCGTCCGAGCGCGGCTTCGGCCTGGAGGCCCCGGGACCGGATCCACCGGTTGCGGTAGGCGACCCGGCCTTCGTCGAAGGTGACCGAGTGGAGCATGCCGTCGCCGTCGAACATGTGGTAGCGACCGATCGGGGTGAAGAGCGGGTTCGGGCCGTTGCGGATGAACGACCCCCGCAGCCCCTCGGGGAGCCGGCCGGTGACCGCGAGGGACGGGTCGTCGACCTCGGTGCCGACCGGGAACATGTTGCCCTCGAGGTCGGGCTGGTGCTCGGTGTCGGTCACGTGACCGGTCAGCACGGAGGGTGCGTTCATCGTCTGCTCCTGTCGATCGCCCGGACGGCTCCGGGTGGCCGGGCTCAAGTTAACACTGTTCACCGAGAAGGGCCGACGTCGGCCCCGGTCGCGCCGGATCCGCTAGACCAAGGCGATGGACCTCGGACTCCGGGACAAGCGCGCCGCCGTGGCGGCCTCCACCGCCGGGCTCGGCCTGGCGACGGCCCAGGCCCTCGTGGCCGAGGGGGCCAAGGTGGCCATCTGCGGCCGGGACCCCGAGCGCCTGGCGGACGCGGCCGCCGGCCTGGGTGCCTCGGTCGAGGCCATCGAGGCCGACGTGGCGAGCGCGGCGGGGGCGACGGACTTCGTGACCGCGGCCGGCGAGCGCCTCGGCGGTGTCGACATCCTGGTGGCCAACGCCGGCGGCCCACCCGGAGGCTCCGCCACCGCCACCTCGCTCGAGGCCTACCAGGACGCGATCGAGCTCAACCTGCTGTCGACCGTGGCCATGTGCCTCGCCGCGGTGCCCGGGATGCGAGACCAGCGGTGGGGCCGGATACTGGCCATCACCTCGATCGGGGTCCGTCAGCCCATTCCGTTCCTGGCCGCGTCGGTGACGGCGCGGGCCGGGGTGACCGGCTTTCTCAAGACGCTCGCCACCGAGGTGGCCGGTGACGGGGTGACGGTCAACTCGATCCAGCCCGGCAGCCACCTGACCGACCGACTGCGCTCCCTGCAGGGTGACCAGATGGACGCGCTCCGGGCCGAGATCCCGGCCGGCGCCGTGGGTGACCCGGCCGACTTCGGTGCGGTCGCGGCGTTCCTCTGCAGCCGGCAGGCCAACTTCGTCACCGGCACCGCCCTGGTCGTCGACGGCGGCGCCTCCCGCGGCCTGTTCTAGGGGAACTGGCGCCCGATCGGGGTGCCGTGGCACCTCGATCGGGCGCCAGAACGGGGACCTGTGACCGTGGGCGGCGAGCCGGGCGTCACCAGTCGGCCTCGGGGTTGGGGGGGAAGAGGTCGTCGCGTTCGGCCGCCAGGCGCTCGCAGTCCCAGGTGTCGTCGACTCGTTCCCAGATCACGGGGTTCCGCTCGGGGTCGTCGATCTGCTCCCACTGGGCGGGGACCAGGAAGACGTCGTCGCTGGCCCCCAGGATCAGCTGCTCGGAGCTGTCGGTGATCGTCCCCTCGAGGCGGTCCGGGCTCACCTGGGTCACGTCGTAGGCGAAGATCTCACGACGGGCCAGGTAGATCTCGCCCTGGAGGTCGTCGCTGACCCGCACCGAGGAGGTGATCCCCGGGTTGCCGTCGCCGTCGGCGTCGACGATCCGGGGGTCATCGGGATCGCTGGGCAGGACGTCGTTGGCGGGATCCTCCAGTTCGATGCCGATCCCGGTGGGGGTCGCGGGCCGCACGACGCGGAGGGCCCCGTCCGCCTCGGTCACCTCGACCGGGGTGTCGACGGGGATGATCGCCTGGGTGGCCGCGTCGGAGATGGAGACGTCGATGCCCTGGTCGCTCACGGCGTCGGCATGGCAGAAGCTCTGGACGTTCCACACCTGGCCGTCCCGCAACTCCAGGTCCGCGAACCCGGTGCTGATGATCAGGGTCTTCATGGCGTCGTCCTCGTAGGCCACGACGTCGAAGTGGGCATAGCGCCCGACGAGGTCCTCGGCCCCCGCGGGCAGCGCGGGGACGGTGGTGGTCGTGGCGGCCTGTCCCCCGGACCCACCGCCGTCGTCGCCGCATCCGGTCAGCGCGAGCAGGACGCCCGATGCCGCGACCAGCGCGCATCGCTTCACCGCCGTCGTGGCGGGCCCACGGTCCGCGCCCATCAGGCGGGCTCGACGAAGCCGTCGAGGGCGTCGGACACCGCGGTGCCGGGAGGTAGGTCGTCGGGCCCGATGGCCAGGTCGACGGCTCGTTCGAAGTGGTGGATGAGTCGTTCGTGCCAACCGAGCTGGAACGGGCGGGCCCCTTTGGAGGAGACCGACTCCTGGATCGGGGCCATGTTGGCCTGGTCCTGGGCCATCACCGTCTCGAAGAGGGTCATGCGGTCGAGGTGCTCCTGGGGGACCTCGTCGCCGACCCACGCCGGCGCGTACCACCGCAGCTCCAGGTCCGTGGTGGTGTCACTGGTGGGCCACATGCACAGGAAGGTGAACGCGCCGGTGTCCATCGGCACGACGAGGTTGGGGAAGATCCCGAACGAGGTCGAGGTCTGGCGCCACAGCAAGGGGACCGCCGGGTTGTCGTGCTCCTCGGAGACCATGGCGAAGTCCCGGAAGGCGTCGTGCTTCTCGACGGTCAGGCGACTGTGGCCGTGGGGCAGCATCGTGACCGTGACCGACTGGTCGTTGTAGAGGAGGGCGGCGTTGTCGGGGTGGACGGTGCGCACGTGGTACACCTCGAGGAAGGCGTCCACCATGAGCTTCCAGTTGCAGTCCAACCGATGGACCTGGGTGCCCACCGCTCGCATCGCCGGCCCGTCGATCTCGGCCATCTGGCCCGCGATGGGTCCGAGGAAGTCGACCAACGCCACGGCATCGGGGTCCTCGTTGACGAAGACCCAACCGTCCCAGGTCGAACAACCCACGGGCACCAGACCGAGCGACCCGGTGTCGAGATCGGTGAAGCTCCGGGAATCGGGGACGGCTTTGAGCTCGCCGTCGGTGCCGTAGGACCACGAGTGGTACTGGCAGGTCAGGCGACGGGCGGTGCCGCAGTCGTCCCGGGTGACGGGGGCGCCGCGGTGGCGGCAGGCGTTGTAGAAGGCCCGCAACTCGCCGTCCTCGCCCCGGACCACGACGACGGGTGCCCCGGACCGGGTGGTCAGCCGGTAGGAGCCGGGTTCGGGCCATTCGGACTCGTGGCCGGCGAAGAGCCAGGTGCGGCCGAAGACCCGCTCCCTCTCCAACGCGTGGAAGGCCGGGTCGGTGTAGCGGCCCGTCGGGATCAGGGGGATTCGCACCGCCTCGTCCGGCGGAGCGGTGCGCGCCTTCTCCACCTCGATGCGGTCCCGAATGGTCTGTTCCAGCGCTGCGTCCATGGTGCTCCTGGGCCGGGGGTGAGGCGGGGTCGGCTACGGTGGTGAACACTGTAAACCACAGTGGACCCAGGAGGTTCCCGTGCCCGTTCCCGCGTCGCTGACCCGTGCCCCACACCGCGACTTCGACCTGGAGGTCGTCGCCGGGACGTGGCCGGAGGACGTGAGCGGCGAGGTGGTCTTCTCCAGCCCCCAGATCAGCGGCGCCCTCCCGTACGCCATCTTCGACTGGGGCGCGATCTGCCGGCTCTCCCTCGAGCCGGGGGCCCGCGGCGCCAGCCCGGGCCGTTTCGCCTGGCAGAGCCGCAGCATCGAGACGCCGGGCAAGCGGCTGTTCGACCGTCACCCCGAGCAGTTCTCCCCGGGGGCCATCGGCTACCTGTCCCCGTTCGGGCCTCCCAACGCGTCGAACACCGCGCCCCTGCCCTGGGGCGACCGCCTCTACACCACGTGGGATGCCGGTCGGCCGGTGGAGCTGAACCCCGAGACGCTCGAGTTCGTGGCCGAGGTCGGCCACGTCGACAGTTGGGGCGGGAGCTCCATGCCCATCGGGGGCGTGCTGCCGTTCCTGTTCTCCACCGCCCACCCGGTGGCGGATCCCGAACGCCACTGCCTCTGGACCGTGAAGCTCGAGCCGGTCATGGAGCCGACCTTCGGCATGCGCCCGTCACTGGTCCGCTATGACCGTCATGACGGCACCCAGGTCAAGCACTGGCCGCTCGAGGGCGTGTCGTTCTCCGGCTCCATCCACACGGTCAGCCAGACGCGTGACTGGGTGATCCTGTGCGACTCGGGGAACTTCAAGGCCGATCCCGACGAGATGATGGGCGGCGAGCGGTCGGTGACCATCGACGACGAGGTCCCGGTGTGGCTCATCCGCAAGGAGCAGGTGGAAGGGCTCGCGTCGGGGACCTCCATCGAGCCGACCTGCTTCACCATGGCGCCCCCCGCCGGTCACTACTACGGCCGGTGGGACGACACCGACGGCGTGTCGGTGGTGTGGGAGGGCATGGACCTCATGGATCTCGGGTACTACCTGCGCCCCGACGACGTCGACGTGAACGGGAACCCGATCGACCCCGCGGCGGTGGGTCTCTACAACATGGCCATGGCGCCGGAGACGATCACCGAGGTCGTGTTCGACCCCGATGCCGCCGAGGTCACCCATGTGGGCACCTTCAAGCAGGACTGGTCCTTCAACCTCCAGCTCTCGGCCATGGACTGGAGCACCGAGGGCCTGGCGGCCCCGACCCTGCACCACGTCACCTATCAGGGCTGTCGTCCCGGCTCGATCAGCCGGCGGGCGGCCGAGGCCTACGCCGACCGCATCGACCTCGACCTGGCGCGGGAGGAGTCCCCCGGCTCGCTGTGTTCGTTCGACCGCCCGAGCATGGAGCTGAAGGCGCGCTGGGAGTACGCCGACCTGGCCGACCACATCACGTCGCCGGCGTTCGCGCCCCGCGGTGCCGCCGCGGGGAGCTACTCCGGTGGCGAGCCGGGGGGCCACGACGGCTACGTGGTCCAACCGGTGTGCAACGACGAGGGCTTCCGGGTCGACCTCTTCGACGCCGCCGACGTGGGGGCCGGTCCGGTCGCCACGCTCGCCGGGACCAACGGCGAGGCCATCCCCATGGTGCTGCACTCCGCGTGGATGCCGGCCTTCCACGGCCTGGCCGACGCCGAGCGCCTCCGCTTCTCCGACGAGGTCAACGCCGACACCCTGGGCGCGCTGCCCGAGGAGCTCCACGCCTCGGTCCACGCCGTCGCCGAGGAGTGCGACGACCTCTGGTGACCCACGCCCGCCTCTGGCCTCGGACCCCCGTCGCCTGACACGGAAGATCGGGGCGGAATCGGAACGGCGGCGCCGTCGGTAGGTTCGACGGATGGCTTCGTTCCGCGTCGGTGTCCAGCTCCAGCCCCAGCACACGCCCATGTCCGACCTGCGGGCCGCATGGGAGACGGCCGACGCCATGGGGGTCGACTCCATCTGGACCTGGGACCACTTCTACCCCCTCCGCGGCGACGGGAACGGCACCCACTTCGAGGGCTGGTCGATCCTCGCGGCGATGGCCGTGACCACGGCCGAGGCCCGGTTGGGGATGCTGGTGACGGGCAACACCTACCGGAACCCGGACCTGCTGGCCGACATGGCCCGCACGGTCGACCACCTCGGCGGCGGTCGCTTCTACCTCGGTCTGGGCGCCGGGTGGTTCGAGAAGGACTACGACCGGTACGGCTATGACTTCGGCACCCCGGGGAGTCGCCTGCGGGAGCTCGAGGCCTCGCTGCGGCGCATCAGGGCCCGACTGGCCGAGCTCAACCCGGCCCCGATCGGTGACCTGCCGATCCTCATCGGGGGCGGCGGCGAGAAGGTGACCCTGCGCCTGGTCGCCGAGTACGCCGACGCCTGGAACACCTTCGGCCCGCCGGCCAACTTCGCGGCCAAGAGCGCGATCCTCGACGAGTGGTGCGCGAAGGTCGGCCGGGACCCGGCCGAGATCGAGCGCACCGTGGCCATCGACGGCGACGATGTCGACGCCCTCGAGGGCTACCTCGAGGCGGGGGCGACCCACCTCATCGTGATGGTCGGCCACCCCTTCGACCTGTCACCGGTTGAGACCCTGCTCGCCCGGCGGGATTGACCGGGCCACGTCTCGGTCCGGGTTGGCCGCGGCGGGTGAGGCCCGATCAGGCGACGGTCGAGGGCTCGTCTCGGTTGTAGCGGACCAGCAGGAGGCCGAGAAGGATCAGCGCCCCACCGAGGAGGAGCGCGGTTCCCGCATCCAATCCGGTTCTGGCCAAGGTCGCGGCGGCGGCGCTGCTGCTCTCGCTGACGTTGCCTGTGCTCGGGTTGGTGAGCCCGCCCGAATCCACCGACGGGTCAACCGACGTGGAGGTGCCCGAGGAGGACACCGTGCCCGAGCTGGAGCTGGAGGAGTCCGAGCTGGAGCTCGAGTCCGAGCTGGAGCTGGAGCTGGAGGAGTCCGAGCTGGAGCTGGAGCTGGAGGAGTCCGAGCTGGAGCTGGAGCTGGAGGAGTCCGAGCTGGAGCTGGAGGAGCCGAGCTGGAGCTGGAGCTGGAGCTGGAGCTGGAGCTGGAGCTGGAGCTAGGAGCTGGAGCTAGAGCTGGAGGAGCTCGGCAGGCAGACGTGACTGAGGTTGAACTCCGTGTCGCCCGTGGTGCCGTCGGGGAACGTCGTCGTGGCCGTGGCACCGAGGAGGGTGTCGATGCCCGGCGTCCAGACGTAGGCGTGCTTCGCGTCCGGGTGGGAGATGAACTGGGTGATCACGCCCGCGTTCTGGAAGGTGACGCTGATCGTGACGAAGTCGGTGCTGCTGCCCTGGAACACGAAGTGCCACCCATAGGTGTTGCCGTTGATCGTGTTGGCCGGGCAGGAGCCCGTGCCAAAGGTGGCGTTCGTGGCGCCCACGTGCGCGGCCTTGAGGTTGGCCGTCCCGGATGCCTCGGCACCGGCGCTCACGGAGCCGCCCGGCGGTGCCGGTGACGCCTCGACGTTGGCGGCAATCGTGGTCGAGGGCGCGACCGTGGTCGAGGGCGCGACCGTGGTCTCCGGGGCGGCCGGCGCGGCGGCCGTGGTCGGGGTGACCACGGTGGTGGTCGGCACTTCGGCGTCGACCGGGCCGTCCTCGTCGGCCAGCGCCGGCGCGGCCAGGAGACCGAGGATGAGCAGAACGGCTCCGACGCCGGCGACCCCCCATCCCCGTCGGCGTTGTCTGACCATGATCGACTCACGCATCGACTGATCTGTCTTCGTCGCCACTCCCAGTCCTCTCACGTCATCGCGGCGGTCGCCCCGCCTGTCCGCCCTACTGATTCCGACGCAGACAACCGTACCCGCGCGCAGTTGACTACGTAAAGTGAGGCGAGGGAGCGCTCTTGGTGATCGGTGGGGCGGGCGCAGGGTCCGCGCACCCCGCGAACGTGCTCCCGCGTCTGCGAGGCGCTCGGGGAGGTCGACGGGTTCCCCGCTGTGGATGACCGTCCGTCCGACCCGACTCGAGGGAGCACTTGTGTGAACGAGGTGGCGGAAACGACCGGCCTGGGCCATCGAGTGCCCGACCGCCGTCTCGCGTTCGTGGTTCCGGCGGTGGTCACGGCTCTCGGCGGTGCCCTACGTCTCTGGCACCTCGCCCACCCGGATGGGCTGGTGTGGGACGAGGTGTACTACGGCGTCGACGCGGCCGACGCCTTCTCGGCCGAGGTCGAGATGCGAGCCGTGCATCCACCCGTCGGGACCAAGCTCATCGGGGCGGGTGTGGCCCTGTTCGGCGAGGACGCCTTCGGTCGGCGGATCATGCCGTGGCTGGCCGGGACCCTGGTGGTGCTCTTGAGCTACTTCCTGGCCCGCCGACTTCTGCGGTCGGTCTGGTGGGCCGGACTGGTCGCCTTGTTCGTGGCGTTGGACGGGTTGCAGATCGTCAACTCCCGCACCGCGATCCTCGAGATCTTCCTCTCGTTCTTCATCCTGGCGGCAACCCTGCTCTTCCTCCGTCAGCTCGAGGCGATTCGGGGATCACCCGGGCGGCTGACGGGCTGGACCCTGGCCTGCGGCGCGGTGATGGGTCTCGCTGTCTCGACGAAGTGGATCGTGGCACCGGCGCTCGCGGGAATGGTCGTCCTGACCTTCCTGGACGTCGACCCGAGCGAACGGCGAGCGCTGATCCGTCCGCTGGCGGTGGCGTTCGGGCTCGTGCCGGCACTGGTCTACGTCGTCTCGTACACGGGGACCTGGTTGTCCGCGGACACGACCCCCCTCGAATGGGTGCACCGTCAGTTCGACATCCTCGAGTTCCATCGCAGCCTCGCCGAGCCCCATGCGTTCGCCAGCCCGGCCATCGGCTGGCTGCTCCTGATCCGGCCCGTGCCGTACTTTCTGGCGACCAGCGGCGACGGCCGCAGCTTCGAGATCCTGGCGGTCGGGAACCCCGCGCTGTGGTGGTCGTTCGTCGTGGTGCTGCCGGTGCTGGTCGTCTCGTGGTGGCGGGAACGGAATCGAACCGTTGAAGTGGTCCTGGCTGCCCTGGTGGTCCTCTACCTGCCCTGGGTGCTGGTCTTGCGGGCCCAGATCTTCTACTACTACCTGACGCCCCTGGTGCCCTTCATGGCGCTGGGTGTGGTCTGGGCCCTACGCGAGGCGACTCGTCGGTGGTCGGTCGGCCCCCTCCTGACCGGTCTGGTCACGGCGGCGGTCATCGGGTGCGCGGTGCTGTTCCTGCCGCTCTGGCTCGGACTGTGGGTCTCCTCCGAGCACCTCGAACGCCTGCTCCTCTTCGAGGGGTGGCACTTCCGCTGACATCGATCACCGGTCCCTAGCCGACCATCGACCCGTACATCTCGCCGAGGGGGTCGCTGATGAGCTCCAGCCGGGCACCGTCGGGGTCCCGGAAGTAGAGCGAACTGCCGCTGATGTTCTGGTACTCGACGCCGGCCGCGTCGAGCTTGGCCCGGATGCCGGCCCAACGCTCGGGCGGCAAGGAGATGGCCAGGTGGTGCAGGCCCCCGAGCACTTCGGCGTAGTCGCCGAGCTCGAGGCCCGGGAAGTCGAAGAAGGCGAGGCTGTTGCCGTGGCCGATGTCGAAGAAGAAGTGGGTGGAGCCGTCGTAGTCCCGGTTCTCGAACAGCTCGGTCAGGGGGAACTCCAGGAGGTCCTGGTAGAAGCGGATCGTCGTCTCGACATCGGTGGACAACAGCGCCACGTGGTGGACGCCGCGGGCGCTGGAGGCGGGACGGGCCTCCCGGGCCCGGAGGTACTGGTCCCGTAGCTCCTGGCGGCGTTGGGCGAGGCGGTCGAGGTCGAGGTCCATACCTCGGTGAACGTCTGTGGTGAGCCGATGTTCCCACTTGCCCCTGACGAACAGATGTTCGATACTTGGTCTGTCCGAGGACGAGGCTGGGGAGCCATGAACAGGATCACCGCTGCGGAGCGGAGCGCAGCAGCTCGAGAGACGTTCACCGTTTCCGGCGTAGCCGGGGGAGCCGCGCTTGCGGCGACACGGGACATGGTGCGGCCCGTGACCCTGACCGACGAGCAGCGTCTGCCTGCTGCCGCCGCCCTCGAGGCGGTGTTGCCCGGCGGGGGCGTGCGCCGAGGCTCGGTGGTGGGCCTGGAGGGCCCGGGGTCGACCTCGCTCTTGTGGTCCCTGCTGGCTCCGCCGACCGGGTCCGGTTCCTGGGCCGCCCTGGTGGGCCTGCCTGCTGCCGGTCTGCTGGCGGCCGAGGAGGCCGGGGTGGCCCTGGACCACCTGGCGGTGGTCGCGCCTCCGGGCCGGGCCTGGGCCACGGTGCTGGGGGGCCTGCTCGACGGCTTCGACCTGGTGGTGGCCGCCCCGGATCGGCGGGTCCGGCCTGCGGATGCCCGCCGGCTGACCGCCCGGACCCGGGAGCGGGGGACCGTCCTGGTCCTGGCGGGGGGCGCCGCTGTCGACGCCTGGCCCGAAGGGACCGACCTGCGCCTGGCCCTGACCACCCCGGACTGGGAGGGCCTGGGCCGGGGCCACGGCCACCTGCAGCGCCGCCGGGTCCACCTCGAGGTCACCGGTCGTCGCGAGGCCGCTCGCCCTCGCGCCACCGAGCTCTGGCTGCCCGCGGGGACCGCCCCTGTCGAGCCGGTCCTCCCCGACCTCCTCGTACTGGCGCCCGATCGAGGCGCCATGGCGCCGCAATCGGGCGCCAGGATCGAGGGTTCGGCCGTCCGGGCTGCCTCGTGACCCGGACCTCCACAGGGAGTGGGGTGGTGCGGACGATGGTGGTGTGGTGCGCGGACTGGCCGTTGGTGGCCGCAGGGGTGGCGATGACGGTGCCCGCGGCGGTCCTGCACGCCAACCGGGTGGTGGCCACGACCCCGGCGGCCCGGGCCGAGGGGGTCCGGGAGGGCCTGCGTCGTCGGGAGGCCCAGGCCCGCTGCCCACAGCTCGAGCTGTTGGACCACGACCCCGCTCGGGACGCCCGGGCCTTCGAGGCGGTGGCCGGGGCGGTGGAGGCCGTCACCCCCCGGGTCGAGTTGACCCGGCCGGGGGTCTGTTCGTTCCCCACCCGGGGCCCCTCCCGCTACTTCGGGGGCGACGAGGCGCTGGCCGGCCGGGTGGTGGCCCTGGTGGCCGATGCCGTCGCCGGTGAGAGCCGGGTCGGGGTGGCCGACGGTCCCTTCGCCGCCACCCTGGCCGCCCGCCAGGGCATGGTCGTCCCGCCGGGTGCCACCCCGGGCTTCCTCGCCCCGTTCCCGGTGCGGGTGTTGGCGGACGGCGCGGTGGGGGCCGGCCCGGTGGAGGATGCCGCCCTGATCGACGTGCTGACCCGTCTGGGGGTCACCACGCTGGCGGACCTGGCCGTCCTGCCCCGATCCGACGTGCTGGCCCGCTTCGGTCGGCCGGGGGAGCGGGCCCACCGCCTGGCGTCGGGGGACGACGCCCGCCGGCCCGACACCCGGCCACCCCCGCCGGACCTGGTGGCGACCGTCGAGCTCGACCCTCCCGCCGAGCGGGTCGACGTCGCGTCCTTCGCCGCCAAGCGCCTGGCCGACGAACTCCACGAGCGCCTGGCCGGCCGAGGGATGTCCTGTGCCCAGGTCCTCGTCACCGCCGAGACCGAGCACGGCGAGGTCCACCAGCGCTGCTGGCGTCATGAGGGCGCTCTCACCGCCTCGGCGATGGCCGAGCGGGTGCGCTGGCAGCTGGATGGCTGGCTCGGCTCCAGCGCGGCCAGCCGTCCCACCTCGGGTATCGCGCTGCTCCGCCTCGAGCCCACCGAGGTGGGGGCGGCCCGGGGTCGTCAGCTCGGCTTCTGGGGCGGGGAGACGGCGGCCGCGGAGCGGGCGGCCCGGGCCCTGGCTCGGGTGGACGGCCTGCTCGGGGCGGGAGCGGCATCCGTCCCCGAGCGCCGGGGGGGTCGTGGCCCGGCCGACGCCGTCGCCCTGGTCCCGGCCGACGCCGTCGACCTCACCGAGCGCTCCCTGGCGGGGGCCGAGGTCGATGCCCCCTGGCCCGGCCGCCTGCCCACCCCTGCCCCGGCGCGGGTCCTGCCGGTACCGGTGCGGGCCGAGGTGGTGGACCGCGACGACCGCTCCGTCGGGGTCAGCGGTCGGGGCCTGGTCACCGCCGCCCCGGCCCGGGTCGTGGTCGGCGGTGGTCGGGCGCAGGCGGTGACGGGTTGGGCCGGCCCGTGGCCTGTCGACGAGCACTGGTGGGACACCGCCACCCACCGCCGCCGGGCCCGCTTCCAGGTCCTGACCGCCGAGGGCGTGGGCCTTCTCCTCAGCGTGGAGGACGGCCAGTGGTGGCTGGAGGCCACCTATGACTGACCCGTCGTCCTGGCTGCCCGACTTCGGGGTCGGGCCCAGGATCAGGCGCCAGAAGCGGCAACGGCCTCCAGGAACTGGTGCCAGGTGACGGTGCCGTACCTGTGGTCGGGGCAGGTCTGGATGCCCTTGCCGAACGCCTGCAGGGTCTTGCCCGCGGCAGGAAGGGTGAAGCAGCGGGGCCGGGTGCCCAGGACCTCGGCGTACTGTTCGAGCAGGTCGTCGATGTGCAGGACCTCGGGGCCGCCGACGTCCTCGGCTCGCCCGGACGGCCCGGCGGCGACCAGCTCGACCAACCGGTCGGCCACCTCACCGACGTCGATGGGCTGGAAGCTGGCGCCGAAGGGCAGACCGCTGATCGGCTTGCTCAACAGCCCGTAGAGCAGGGTGTGGAACTGGGTGGCCCGCTGGATGGTGAGGGGGACCTCGCCGGCCTCGAGCACCTGCTCGGCCGCCCACTTGGCCCGGTAGTACCGAAACGGGTGCCGGTCGACACCGACGATGGACACATAGACCAGGTGCGGCCGGGCGTCGCCGACGGCCTCCAGGAGCCGCCCGGCCCCGCCCACCTCGACCTTCTTGGCTCCCCGGACGGCCGTGGCGGCGTGCACGACGGCGTCCACCCCGTGCACCGCCTCGGCCAGGCCCCGACCCGAGGCCAGGTCGACGCCGTGGACCGCGACCCCCTCGGCCGCGGCCGCACCGGCATCCCGAGAGGTGATCCTCACGGTGTGCCCCGCGGCGACCAGCTTCGGCACCAGCTCCCGTCCGAGGCCGCCTGTGCCGCCGGTCACCAACACATCTCCCATGGACCCCAACCTACGGGCCAGACTCTGGGGGATGGATGACCTCGAGCGGGCCGCACTCTGCCGGCGGACCGACCGGTGGTTCATCCGTCAGGGCCTGCCCCACTTCATCGAGGGCTACCGGGCCACCACCGACGTGTGGACCCGGGCTGCGCCCTTCCTGACGGTGGTGTTCCTGGCCGAGCTGGCGTTCAGCCTCGACGAGGACCGGGAGGGCTTCGAGGAACTGCTCCCGTTCCTCGGCGGCCTGCTGATCCTCGTCGCCGGCGTCGTGGTCGTGAACCGACTCCGGGGCCGCCGGCCGTTCCAGCGTCCCGACCGGGTGGGCACCCCCGAACTGGCGTTGTTCGTCCTGGGCCCGGCCCTGCTCCCCGCCGTGTTCTCCAAGGACCACCTCACCGACACACTGGCCGTGATCGGGCTCAACCTGGTGATCCTCCTGATCAGCTACGTGGTCACCAGCTACGGCCTCGTCCCCATGACCCGGTGGGCACTGGCGCGCACGATCGATCAGCTGGCCAACCTGGCCGACCTCATGATGCGGTCGCTGCCCCTGCTGCTGTTGTTCGCGACGGTGCTGTTCATCAACGCCGAGATCTGGCAGGTCGGATCCAACTTCGAGGCCCCGTTCTTCCTGTTGAGCCTCGGCATGCTCTTCCTGGCGGGCACGTCGTTCCTGGTGTTGCGTCAGCGGCGGGAGCTGGCGCAGGTGTCGGCCTTCGCCTCCTGGGCCGACGCCTGCACGGCGGCGGCGGCTTCGCCGGTCCGGGAGGTCCCCGCGACAGAACTGGGCGGCGCCCCCGACCCCCCACCGCTGTCCCGCCGGGCCCGGATCAACATGGCGACGGTGATGGTCTTCAGCCAGGGCCTCCAGATCGTGCTGGTGGCCTCCGCCATCGGGTTCTTCTACGTGCTGTTCGGCCTGTTGGCGGTGCGGGAGGCGACGATGACGGCGTGGGTGGGCGACGGCCTCGACCGCATCGGCGCCTTCCGGCTCTTCGGCCACGAGGTCCTGTTGACCTGGGACCTGATCCGGGTCTGCATCCTCATCGCCGCCCTCTCGGCGGTGCAGCTCACCTTCTCGGCCCTCACCGACCAGACCTACCGGGAGGAGTTCTTCGAAGGGATGCTGGCCGAGATGCGCGAGGCCCTCGCCACCCGAGCGGTCTACCTGGAGGCGCTGGTCGAGGTCGCCCCGGCGCCGCCGGACCCCTGACCGGGGATCCGGCGCTGCGGTAGCGTTCTCGGCATGCACCGTCGGCTTGCCGTCCTCACGGCTCTCGTTGCCCTGGCCGCGATTGCGGTCGTCGCCACCGCACCGCCCGTGGCCGGCGGCGGTCCCTGCCAGGGCCAGGGCCAGGTGCAGGTGCGGGGGCAGGTCACCGACGCGCTGACGCGCCGTCCGCTCACGGAGATCACCAGCGTCGGGGTGTACGAGGTCGGCGGTTCCGCCGACGGCGTGAACACGAACCCGGCCAGTCGGTGGTCGACCTGCCTGGACCCCGGGACCTACAACTTCAACTTCTTCGCCGACAGCTATCGGCCCGAGTGGTTCCACAACCGGTACAACGCGGCCAACGCCACCCCGGTGGTCGTCGCGGCCCCGGGCCCGGTGATCGTGCACGAGTCCCTGCTCCCCAATGGCCGCTGGTTGACCGGACGGGTCACCAACATGCGGGGCGCCCCCCGCAGCGCCAGCGTCGGCATCTGGCGGCTGACCGCCCGGGGGTGGCGGTCCATCGACGGTGAGGGCAACGACTCCCGCACCGGCATCTGGGCCTACCGCGTGCCCGCCTACGGCCGCTATCGGGTGAACGCCTCGGTCGACTACCACTGGTCGCGTTGGCATCGCCGCGCGACCCGCCTGCGCTTCGCCCGGACCGTGGTGGTGGGGCCCCGTACCCGGGTCGTGCGCAACGTGGACGTGCGGGTCCCTTACTGCCACCCGGTGCCGGACTTCTGCATCCCCCGGGGATTCGGGACCTGACCGGGCCGCTCCCGGCCGCTCAGCGGTCGCCCGAGCGGAACCAACTGGTGTAGCGGTAGATCGTCTCGTAGCCCATGCGGGCGTAGATGGACTCGCCCATGGTCGAGGCCTGCAGGGTCTGGGCCGCCGCGCCCTGGTCGAAGGCCCAGTTGGTGACCCAACGGCACACGGCCTCGCCCAGTCCCCTGCCCCGGGCCGCTTCGAGCGTGCCGACCCAGTAGACGCCGGCGACGCCGTGGCTGAGAAGGGTCTGGGCGGCGGCGACCGGGCTGGTGCCGTCGTAGGCCACCACGACCGCGACGTGGGGGTCGAGGACCCGGTCGAAGCGGTCGATGGCCTCACCCATGGCGGTGTCGGGCATGCCGAGTGAGGGATAGGCCGCCGAGCCCACCGTCACGAAGTCCGCGATCCCGGCCTCGTCGGTGGCTCGACGCAACTCGATGCCCTCGGGGGCGTCGACGTCGGCGAGGCGCTGTCGACACACCATCTCCGGACTGGTGCCGAAGGCCCAGAGCCCCTCGGCCTCGAGGTGGGCGGCGAGGTCCTCCTCGCCCGGCCCGGTGACCAGGGTGTAGCCCCGGTCGTCACCGAAGAAGGCATCGGCCCGGTCCAGCACAGCCGCGGGCGCCACGGCCGGGTCGGTGCGATAGGCGCCGTTGAACACGAAGGGGAACTCGGTCCCGCTGAGGTGCGACAGCACCCCGTCGGCCTCGGCCACCCGTCCGCGGTCGGACCACAGGGCGCTGTCGCACCCGAAGGTCAGGTAGTTGAGGTGGGCCAGCCGGGCCAGCGTCTCGTCGTCCACGCGACGATCATGGCACCGGGGCCCTGAGCGGGCCGCTCGAGAACGCGAGTGCGAAGAGCGGTGGCGGCGTCGAGGGTGACGGGCCGCTACGTTCCTCGTCGAGCTCAGGGCGTCCTGATCCTCGATCCACACAGGAGAACTCCATGGGACCGTCCATCGACCAGCACCTCGGCCGAGTGCCCCTCTTCGCCGAGCTGTCCAAGAAGCAGTTGGCCAAGGTGTCCGGGCTCACCACCCAGCTCTCGGTGCCGGCGGGAACAAGGCTCATCACCGAGGGGGCGGTGGGCAAGGAGTTCATCCTCATCGTCGACGGCGAGGCCCAGGTCTTGCGGGGCGAGGAGAAGGTTGCGACCTGCGGACCGGGCGACTACTTCGGCGAGGTGGCCCTGCTGTCGGACCGCCGCCGGACCGCCTCGGTCGAGGCCCTCACCGACATGTGCATCGAGGTCATCGAGGGCCAGGACTTCCGGGTCCTGATCGCCGATGACCCCAAGATCGCCGAGCCCGTCCAGCAGGCCATGGCCGACCGCGTCGCCGACCTCGACCCCGAGGGCTGACTCACCGCCTTCTGGCATCGGATTCCGTCCCCAGGGCACGGGAATCGGGTGCCAGAAGCGCCGTCGTCGAGAGGGCTGGTTCGTCGTGGGCTACACCGGGGGGATGCGCGCCACCGCCCGACCGTCGCCGGACCCGGCCGACTACCCGTTCACCCACCCGATCCGGACCCGCTTCGCGGAGACCGACGCCATGGGGATCGTCCACCACAGCGCCTATCTCCCGTACCTCGAGGAGGCCCGCGTGGCCTACATGGCCTCCCTCGGGCGGTCCTATGCCGCTCTGCACGAGTCCGGGACCAACCTGAGCGTGGTCGAGGTCTGGGTCGGTTACCGGGTGCCCCTGCGCTTCGACGACGTCGTCGACGTCGGGGTGGCGCTGGCCGGTTCGGCCCGGGCGTGGTTCCAGATCGCCTACCTGCTCACTGTGGACGGTGACCTCCGGGCCACCGCGGTGACCGTCCACGGCGCCGTGGGCGACGACGGCCGTCCCCGACGTCTGCCCGATTGGCTCCGCGAGCCGTAGGCGCGCGGAGCGGCCCGACGGTGGATGGCGGTCACCACGGCCCGCTGACCTTCGTGGCCCCGGACTCGGTGGACGGGGCGATGGACGCGCCGGCCGACGGTTGGACCTTCGGCCGAGCGGCCGGGAACCTCGCCCTCGAGCCGTGGGAGACCATGCTCGACGAGCCCTTGGCCGAGGTCCGAGGCCGCTTCGGCATCGTTGCGGATGGCCGTACCGTCGCCGAGCCCGTCCCGGCGGCCGGTTGAGGCGGTCGCCACCCAACCAGCCTTCGTCCCGGGCCTGACCCTGGTGTCCGGGCACCGAGATCCGCCGGAAGAGCCGACTGGCGGAGCGAACAGGCGTTCGATACGGTCGGGCCATGGGGTGGAGGAACCCTCCGGTCACGTGGTCGGAGCTCGAAGGACGGCTCTCGGACCAGTGGGCCACACCCCTGGACCAGAGCCACTGGCCCGGTGCCGACGGCGGTGACAGCCCCGCTTGGTCCCGCAAGCGCGAGAGCTACGAGGCCCGCCCGTTGGCGCGCCGGCGGGGGGCCACGCCGTACGCGGAGCTGCACTGCCACTCCAACTTCAGCTTCCTGGACGGGGCCTCCCACGCCGAGGAACTGGCCGAGGAGGCGGTCCGCCGAGGTCTGGAGGCCCTGGCCCTCACCGATCACGACGGGTTCTACGGCGTGGTCCGCTTCGCCGAGGCGGCCCGGGCCTACGGGCTGCCCACCGTCTTCGGGGCCGAGCTGACCCTGGGCATGACCGCCCCCCAGATGGGCGAGCCCGATCCCGAGGGCGACCACCTGGTGGTGCTGGCCCGGGACCCCGTGGGCTACGCCCGTCTGGGGACGGCCATCAGCCGGGCCCAGATGGCGGGGGAGAAGGGCGCGCCGCGCGCGTCCCTGGCCCAGTTGGCAGCCGACGACCGGGCCCGGGATCACTGGCTGGTGCTGACCGGCTGTCGCAAGGGCGCGGTGCCCCGGGCGCTGGTCGAACGGGGGCCGGCGGCCGCCCAGCGGGAACTGGCCTGTCTGGTCGACGCCTTCGGGCGGGAGAACGTGGCCGTCGAGTTGTGGGACCACGGTGACCCGCTGGACAGCGCCCGCAACGACGGCCTGGCCGAGGTGGCCGTGGGCCAGGGGGTCGACGTGGTGGCCACCAACAACGTCCACTACGCCACGCCCGGCCGCCGCCGGCTGGCCACCGCGCTGGCCGCGGTCCGGGCCCGGCGCAGCCTGGACGAGATCGACGGCTGGCTGCCCGCCGCGGCCGGTGCCCACCTGCGCTCGGGCGACGAGCAGGCCCGCCGCTTCGCCCGCTACCCGGGGGCGGTGGCCCGGGCCGCGGCCCTGGGCCGGGAGTGCGCCTTCGACCTGAAGCTGGTGGCCCCGGAACTGCCTCCGTTCCCCTGTCCCCCCGGCCACGACGAGATGTCGTTCCTCCGTGAGCTCACCGAACAGGGCGCCAAGGAGCGCTACGGCCCCCGCCCCGGAACGGCGTATCAGCAGATCGACCACGAGTTGGGGATGATCGAACAGCTGGGGTTCCCGGGGTACTTCCTGGTGGTGTGGGACATCGTGCGCTTCTGTCGGGAGCAGGGCATCTTCTGCCAGGGGCGGGGCAGCGCGGCGAACTCGGCGGTCTGTTACGCCCTCGGGGTCACCAACGCCGACGCGGTGAAGCTGGGCCTGCTCTTCGAGCGCTTCCTGTCCCCTGAGCGCGACGGCCCGCCGGACATCGACATCGACATCGAGAGCGACCGACGGGAGGAGGCCATCCAGTACGTCTACGAACGCCACGGCCGGGCCAACGCGGCCCAGGTGGCCAACGTCATCACCTACCGGGCCCGCTCGGCGGTGCGGGACATGGCCAAGGCCCTGGGCCACGCCCCGGGCCAGCAGGACGCCTGGTCCAAGCAGATCGACCGCTGGAGCCACGTGGCCGACAGCGCCCACCAGAAGGGCCCCGACGGCCGGGTCGACCACGACATCCCCGCTGAGGTCCTCGCGCTCGCCGCCGAGGTCGAGGACTTCCCCCGTCACCTCGGCATCCACTCCGGGGGCATGGTCATGTGCGACCGGCCGGTGGCCGAGGTCTGCCCGGTCGAGTGGGGCCGCATGGAGAACCGCAGCGTCCTGCAGTGGGACAAGGACGACTGCGCCGCGGCCGGGTTGGTGAAGTTCGACCTGCTGGGCCTGGGGATGCTGTCGGCCCTGCGCTACTGCCTGGACCTGGTGGCCGAGTACGAGGGCGTCGAACTGGACCTGGCCACCCTCCCCCACGAGGACCCCGAGGTCTACGCCATGTTGTGCGCGGCCGACTCGGTCGGGGTCTTCCAGGTCGAGAGCCGGGCCCAGATGGCCACCCTGCCCCGGCTGAAGCCCCGCACCTTCTATGACCTGGTGGTCGAGGTGGCCCTCATCCGCCCCGGACCCATCCAGGGGGGCTCGGTGCACCCCTACATCCGGCGCCGCAACGGCCAGGAGGCGGTCACCTACCTGCACCCCCTCCTCGAGAACTCGCTGGCGAAGACCCTCGGCATCCCGCTGTTCCAGGAGCAGCTCATGCAGATGGCCATCGACGTGGCCGGCTTCACCGCCTCGGAGGCCGACGAGCTGCGCCAGGCCATGGGCTCCAAGCGCAGCGTGGCCCGCATGGAGCGATTGCGGGGACGGTTCTTCGCGGGTATGGCCGAGCGGGGGATCACCGGGGAGGTGGGGGAGAGGATCTGGGAGAAGCTGGCCGCCTTCGCCAACTTCGGCTTCCCCGAGAGCCACTCGGTGAGCTTCGCCTACCTGGTCTACGCCTCGTCCTGGCTGAAGCGGTATCACCCCGCGGCCTTCTGCGCCGCCCTGCTCAACGCCCAGCCCATGGGCTTCTACTCCCCCCACACCCTGGTCCAGGACGCCCGCCGCCACGGTGTGGAGATCCGCACCCCCGACGTCAACGCCAGCGCCGCCGCCGCCACCCTCGAGCCGAACTCCGTCGGAGGCAATAGGGGGCGGATTCCGCCCCCTATTGCCTCCAATGAGTGGGGGGCGGGGGGGCCGGTGGTGCGGTTGGGGGTGGGGTCGGTGCGGGGGATCGGGGCCGACCTGGCGGTGGCCGTCGCCGCCGGGCGGCCCTACACGGACCCCGAGGACCTGGCCCGCCGGACCGGGGCCAACCTGCCCCAGCTCGAGGCACTGGCCACCGCGGGGGCCTTCGGATGCTTCGGCCTGGACCGCCGGGCGGCCCTGTGGGGGGCGGGGGCGGTGGCCCAGGGCGGCGCCGACCGCTTGGCGGGCGTGGTCACCGGCGTCGAGGCTCCCCATCTCCCCGGCCTGGAGCCCCGGGAGGAGGCCCTGGCCGACCTCTGGGCCACCGGCATCAGCCCCGAGGGCCATCCCACCCGGTTCGTGCGGGCCGAACTGGACCGGCGGGGGGTGGTCACCGCCGTGGCGCTGAAGGCGATGCCCGACGGTGAGCGGGTCCGGGTCGGGGGTGTGGTCACCCACCGTCAGCGACCGGCCACGGCCTCGGGCATCACCTTCCTCAACCTGGAGGACGAGACCGGCCTGGTCAACGTCGTGGTGTCCCGAGGTTGCTGGGCCCGGTACCGCAAGGTGGCCCAGGGCGCTCCGGCCCTTCTCGTGCGGGGGAGGTTGGAGCAGGTCGAAGGGGTCACCAACGTGGTGGCCGACAAGCTCGAGCCCCTCCCGGTCGCCCCCGTCGGTCGGAGCCGGGACTTCCGCTGATCGCTCCGAGTGCCCGACGGCGACCCCGAGGGCAGGGTCCGTCGTGGTGCGATCCCCGGGCGACCAGTGCGGTGGTGAACCCTGGACACGGGGTCCCGGCGTCAGCCGAGCTCGGCGATCTCCCGGTCGTACTTCTCCTGGCTGATGTTGCCGAGGGCGAGGGCCTCGTCCAGGCCGGCGATGATCGTGGCCCGGAACGGCGCGATCGGATCGTCGACGGGTCCGGCGCTCACGGGGGTCGCCGGCGCCGACCCCGGCGCGACCTGCTCCCGGCCACTCTCGTACGCAGCCTGGTTCTGGCGGGCGGCGTCCTCCTCGTCGACCGCCGCCTTGGCCGCCTCGTCCCCACCCTCGTCCTTCCACGCCGTCCAGTCGATGACGACCTTGTCGTCGCGCTCGGGGTGGACGCGCAGGGGCAGGCTCGTGCCGGGCGTCACCCAGGGGGCGACGGTCCGCCAGGCCATGAGCCCACCAGCATCGCCGTTGAACATCCCCCGGAGCGGGTAGGGCTCGGTGCCGTCGCCGAGGTGGATCTCGATCTCGGCGAAGAGCTCACTCCAGCGGACGCTCTCGTCCGAGGAGCCCTCGAGCACGAAGGCGACGAGGCCTCGGCCCGGGCGTCCTTTCTTCAACACCGGCTTGGACCGGACCGGGATCCGGCTCACCCACGTCTCGCCCCCACCCACGCGCATCGTTCTCCGTTCGGTCGGTCGGGCCGTGAACCTAGTGGCCGGGGCCGATGGCTGTCGTCGATGGCGCCGCCGCCCGCCGCCCGCCCCGCACCCGTGATGGGCAAACTGCGTGAGTTGGTCACGCCAGGCGTGACCGACTCACGCCAGATCACTCCCGACGACGGCCTCGTGTAATTCCCCGGTCGGGTCGGCGAGGGCGGTGGCCAGGTGTTCGCGCGCCCGGGCCACGCGACTGCGGATGGTGCCGACGGGACAACCAAGGGTCTCGGCCGCTTCCGCGTAGCGCAGGCCCAGGACCTGGGTGAGAACGAAGGCGGCCCGTTGGTCGGGGCCCAGGTCGCCCAGCAGGTCGTCGAGGTCGACCCGGCCGGACTCGTCGGGGCTGATCCGATCCACCTCCTGGTCCCGGCGGACCCCGATGCGGCGGCGCCGGGTCCGTCGTCGGATCTCGTCGACACAGACGTGGCGGGCGATCCCCAGGAGCCAGAGGCGCACCGAGCTCTCGCCCCGGAACCGGGGGAGGGCGGTGATGGCCCGGGCATAGACGTCCTGGGTCAGGTCATCCGCGCTCTGGCGGTCGACGAGGTGGGCACAGAGTCGCCAGACGTCGGCCTGCGTGCTGCGCACGAGGTCCGACAGGGCGACCCGGTCGCCAGTGGTGGCCCGCCGGGCGAGTTCGTCGAGGCCGTCGTCGGATCGGGGGGTCACGGGAACCAGGTGGGGGGCTGGGGCGACAGGTAGGGCATGCCCTGCGATCAGAGTCGAGATCTGCTCTCCGCCCGGCTGGACGGTGAGGCCACGGCCGACGAACTGGCCGTGCTGGACCGCCATCTTGCCCGGTGCGCGGCATGCCGCGACGTCGCGGCATCCCTCCGAGGCCTCGATCGGGCGACCCGCCTCGTGCCCGCCCAGCCCGTCCCCGACCTGACGGCGTCCATCATGGCGTCGACGCCTTCGGCCGTTCGCGACCCCCGACGGGCGGCCGCCCGATGGAGCCTCGTGGTGGTCGTGGTGGCCCAGCTGCTGGTCGCACTGCCCGAGCTGCTCACGGGCCGCGACGGCTCGGCGGTGCACACGACCCGCGAGCTCGGGAGCTGGTCGGCCGCCCTGGCGGTCGGTCTCCTGATCGCTGCCTGGCAGCCCGGCCGGGCCCGGGGGATGCTGCCCCTCGCGATCGCGCTCGCGGGTGGGCTGACCCTCGTCACGGTCATCGACCTGGCAACCGGCGCGTCCGTCGGCGCGGCCGAGTGGGTCCACCTCCTCGAGATCGCGGGGGTCGCCCTCCTCTGGCTGCTGGCCCGTCGTGACGCGGAGTCCCGGCCCCGGCCGGTCCTGGCCGGTTGAACCCGGTCCCTCGGCGGTCGACGGTCACCGTGGCATGAGGCGACTCCTCGCGATCGCCGCGCTGAGCGGTGTGTTCCTCCTGGTCGGTGCCACCCCGGCCGCCGCCCACGCCGTGCTGGAAACGTCGGACCCGGGCGACGGTGCCCAGCTGGACGATGCGCCGGAGCAGGTCACCCTGGAGTTCACCGAGCCGGTGTCGGCGGACCTCGGTGGCGTCCGGATCTATGCCTCCGACGGCGACCGGGTCGATGTGGGGGAGACCCGGACCGACGGTGACGTGGTGTCGATCGACCTCGAGCCAGATCTGGCGGACGGGGCGTACGTGGCCACCTACCGCGTGGTGTCGGCCGACGGCCACCCGGTCCAGGGCGGCCTGGTGTTCAGCGTGGGCGATGTCGAGGCCGAACCCGGCCTCCTCGGCCGGTTCTTCGACGACGGCGCCGATCGGGTCTGGGAGATCGCCGCGGCGGTCTTCCGCTTCCTGGCCTACGGAGGGACCTTGCTCGCGGTGGGTGGGGCGGTCTTCCTGGCCTTCGTGCACGACGGTGGCCCCGACCGGGCCCACCTGCGCCGTTTCGTGCTGGTGGGGGCATCGGTCGGCGCCGTGGGGATCCTCGCCGCGCTTCCACTCCAGGCCACCCTGGCGACGGGCCAGGGCCTCGGCGCCGTTCTCGAAGGCGGGGTCATCGGCGAGGTGCTCGGCGACGGGGTCGGCCCCGCCACCCTCCTCGGCCTCCTCGGCCTGGGGCTCCTGCTCGCGGCCGATCGAGGCCGCGCGGTGGTCGTGGCGGGTGCCGCGCTGGCGGCCGGAGCCTTCGCCCTCAGTGGCCACACCCGCAGCAGCGACCACGAACTGGTGGCGGTCGGCGCCGGGATCGTGCACACCGTGGCCGCGGCGGCCTGGTTCGGGGGGCTGGTGCTGCTGACGACGACGATCCGGGGCCGTCGGGACGAGGAGGATCACTCGTCCTCGGCCGACATGGTCGGTCGCTTCTCCCGCCTGGCCACCGGGAGCGTCCTGGCGGTGGGACTGGCCGGGGCCGTCCTCTCGTGGTCCGAGGTCCGGGAGCTGTCGGCCCTGACCTCCACGACCTACGGATGGACTCTGCTGGCCAAGGTCGCCGTGGTCCTCGTCGTCGTCGTCGTCGGGGCCCACAACCGGTTCCGTGTGGTGCCCGCGATCCTCCGGTCCCCGACGGGGTCCCGGGCCTGGTCACTCCTCCGCAGCAGCGTCCGCTTCGAGGCGGCGGCCCTCGTGGTGGCCATCGCCTTCACGGCGGTCCTGGTCAACGTCACCCCGGCCCGCACCGAAGCCGGCATCGGCGAGATCTTCAGCGAGACCGTGCTCCTCGGTGACCTCGGTTCGGTCAACCTGGTGGTGGACCCGAACCGAGCGGGTCGCAACACGATCCACCTCTACTTCTACGACGAGGACGGGCGGGCGGCAGAGATCGCCGACGACGTCACGCTCAGGTTCTCCCTGCCGTCCGATGACATCGGCCCCATCGTCCGGGAGCCGTTCCGGGCCGGTCCCGCCCACTTCCAGCTCGACGGGGACGAGCTGGTCACCGGCGGCCGATGGACCGTCGAGGTGAGCGCAGCCGTGTCCCGCTCGGAATCGGCCGCCGTCGAGGTCGAGGTCCCCGTCGGTGGCTGAGCCCGTCCCCGTCGACCCCGGGCACCTTGACGCATTCGTCTCTCGCTCTGATCCTGGGCCTGCTCCGCGCGGTGGCTGCGCGTACGCGGTCGCCGTCACCCGTCGGGCATCCTGAGGGGATGGACGCCTGGGCCGCCTCCCGTCGTGTTGCGGCTCTGGCGGCGATCGGCTTGCTCCTCGGGGCCGGGCCGGCCGCTGCGGATGCCGCCGAGCCGGGTGACTTCGCCTCGCAGGTGACCTCCGTCGAGCCGGACCCGGGTGGCTTCATCATCGAGACCGCGGGCGGCGACTCGTTCATCGTGCTCACCGTCGAGGAGGGCACCGAGGTGGTGGTCCTCGGTTACGAGGATGAGCCCTACCTCCGGTTCTCGGCCGACGGCACCGTCGAGCAGAACCTGCACTCGCCTGCGACCTACATCAACGACGACCGCTACGGGGCCAACGATCTGGTGCCGGAGGAACTGCAGGGGGTCGACGTGACGACCCTCGAGCCCGACTGGGAGGAGGTCGCGGCCGACGGCACCTTCGCCTGGCACGACCATCGCACCCACGAGATGCGCCCCGAATCACCGGTACCCCGCGGCGAGTCCTACTCCTGGAGCGCCCCCGTCGTGCTCGAGGTCGGCGACGAGCGGGTCGAGGTGACGGGCCAGATCACTTACGAGAGCGATCTCAACCCGCTGCCGTGGGTCGCCCTCGCCCTGGTGGCAGGGGTCGGCCTCGTCCTGGCTGCCGCGCGCCTGCCCGAGATCGTGCCGCCGGCCGTGGTCGCGTTGGTCGGCGCCCTGGCCACGGGCGTCGCCTGGGCCGGCTGGTCCAGTCAGCCATCGGGGACGGGCGCCTCCTTCGTTCCCGTCGTGATCGGTCTCGTCGCCTTCCTCCTGGCGGTGGCGGCCGTCGCCCTGGCGCGGGTGCGCGCCGTCGGACTGCTCGCCGGCGGCGTCTTCCTGGCCACCTGGGCCGTCTTCCGCATCGGCGTCCTGTCCCATCCTGTGCTGCCCACGACGGTGCCCTTCGGTGTCGAGCGGGTGGTGACGGCCCTGGCCCTGGGCGTGGGCGTCGCCGCGGTGGTCGTCGCCTTCCGCTCCGGCGCCCTGACCGCCACCCTCCTGCCCGCGGTCGACGAGTAGCGGTCCCACGGCCGCGGGCATCGCCGGGGAACGGCCAGAACCTGAAGGGGAGAGCCCATGAGCTTCGAGGTGCCCGAGCACGTCCGACCGGTGCGCGAGGCCGTCGAGGCCTTCATGCGGGAGCGGGTCGAACCCGCCGAGCCCGACCTCCACGTCGGCGACGACGCGGCCCGGGATCGCCTGCGCGGCTTGCAGGCCGAGGCCAAGGCCCAAGGGCTGTGGGCCCTGGGCCACCCCGCCGAGCTCGGCGGCGGCGGCCTGCCGTTCCTCGACTACGTCTATGTCAACGAGGTGCAGGGTCGCAGCGAGTTCGGCCAGCTGGCGCTCGGCACCTTCACGCTGCAGGACTCGCTGATGCTGCACGAGCACGCGAGCACCGAATGGCGCGAGCGGTACCTGGCCCCCTTGGTGGCGGCGGAGATCTCGCCCAGCTTCGCCATGACCGAGCCGGAAGTGGCGTCCTCGGACCCCACCCAACTGCAGACCACCGCGGTCCTCGACGGCGAGGAGTGGGTCATCAACGGCCTCAAGTGGTTCACGACCGGCGCCAACCGGGCCGCCTACACCACCGTCATGTGCCGCACCGAGCCCGATGCCCCCGACCACCGGGCGTTCTCCATGATCGTGGTCCCGACCGACACGCCGGGCTATGAGATCGTGCGCGAGACACCGGTGCTCGGCATCCGGGGCGGACACTGTGAGGTCCGCTACACCGACGTACGGGTGCCGGCGGGCAGCCTCCTCGGTCCGCGCGGGCACGGGTTCCAGATCGCCCAGGACCGTCTCGGGCCGGGTCGGATCTTCCACTGCATGCGTTGGCTGGGCCAGGCCCAGCGGGCGTTCGAGATGCTCTGTGACCGACTCAACGAGCGGGTGGCCTTCGGCGAGCCGTTGTCCCACAAGCAGCTCATGCAGCAACACGTCTTCGAGTCCTATGCGGAGATCCAGGCCTGCCGCCTCCTCACGCTCCAGGCGGCGGCGCGCATCGACGCCGGGGACCAGGCCCGCATCGAGATCGGCGCCATCAAGGTGGTCGGGGCCCGGATGCTCCACAACGTCATCGACCGGGCCATCCAGGCCCACGGCGCCAAGGGCCTCACCGACGACACGCCGCTCAGCTACATGTACCGCGCCGCCCGCTTCGCCCGGATCTACGACGGTCCCGACGAGGTCCACGTCCACACCGTCGCCCGCCGCCTCCTCAAGCTCTCCCGCGACGGGGAGGGGTACCGGTTCTAGGCCACCGACGGAACGGCCTGGGCCGCTTCGTCGATCTGGAAGTACTCGGCCCGCCCGAAGCCGCCCAGCTGGGCGATCAGGTTCGAGGGCACCTGTTCCACCCGGCGGTTCAGGTCTCGCACGTTGCCGTTGAAGATGCGGCGGGCGGCCTGGATCCGGTTCTCGGTGTTGGCCAGCTCCTGCTGCAGCTCGAGGAAGTGCCGGTCGGCCCGGAGCTCGGGGTAGGCCTCGGCGACGGCGAGGAGCTGCTTGAGGCCGTCGACGAGGACGTTCTCGGCGGCGGCCTGCTCCTCGGGCCTTCCCGTGGCGGCCACGGCCCGGGTGCGGGCCTGGGTGACCGAATCGAGGGTTGCCCGCTCATGGGCGGCGTAACCCTTCACGGTGATGACCAGGTTGGGCACCAGGTCGTAGCGACGGCGCAGTTCGGTGTCGACCGTCGACCACGAGTTGGCCACCAGCTCTCGCTGGAGGGCGAAGCGGTTGTAGGACAGCCATGCCCAGACCACCAAGAGTGCCCCGGCGCCGATCAGGGCCATCACCGGCACGTTCATCGGGCCCGGGGTTCGACGATGGCGGGCAGGTCGGGGTGGAACTCGCTGACGACCTCCGGCACCAGCTCCCGGAAACGGGTCGACAGGCCGACCAGGGACAGGGCCAGCTTGGCCGGGAGCTGGGGTGCGGCGACCAGGACCCACCGGCCCCGGACCTCGAACTGGAACTGGCCTTCGGTCGTCAGGAGGAGCTCCATCATCTGCGGATCGAGGAACAGGTGGGCGAACCGCTCGTCCTCGGAGGTCACGACGAAGCGGCGGTTGAACGCCTCGGATTCGAGATCGATCGTCGGCAGGCCCACCCGCTGGAGCAGCCGCGTCGCCAGCGTCTCGGGCTGGATGACCAGGTGGGGAAAGGAGTGGACGGTCTCGGTCAGGCAACAGGTCAGGTGGCGGTAGCTCGATTGCGACACGCCGTTCTCGGTCTCCTTCTCGACCCAGGAGGTGAAGTCGAACACCCGGACGGGGGCACCGTCCCCGGCTCGGCCGAGCAGCACGTTCTCCGCCAAGGACCGGTTACCGAGGCGGAAGATCTGGAACGGCACCCGGGTGGAGGAGAAGTGGTCGGTCTCGGTGAACGTGAAGCCGTTGGCCGCCGCGAGGTGCCGGAGGTCGCGATCGCGGTCGGCCTTGCGCTTGAACGCGACCGTGCTCATGGCGCCGAAGGCCACTGAGGCGATGAGCAGGAGCCACACGATCACGGGTTCCCATCGACCGGCGGGCATCGGGAGGTGAGGGATCGGGAGGTGAGGCATCGGGAGGTGAGACACCGGGAGGTGAGGGATCGGGAGCGGCTGGTCCCGCCGCTACGTTCCCCGTGTGCCCTCCCAGTTCGCCCGCGACACCGCAGTGCACCCGCTCGGCGAAGGCGTCTACCGGGCCGACATCCGTCCCGACTGGCGCGTCGAGCGCCCGAACGGCGGCTACGTGGCCGCGATCCTCCTGAGGGCCGTGACCGCCGAGGTCGGCGACCCGAGGCGTTCGCCGCGCTCGGTGGCCGTCCACTACCTGCGTCCCCCCGAGGACGGACCGGTCGAGGCGGCGGTCGCCGTCGAGCGCACCGGCCGGAGCATGAGTGCGGTGTCCGCCCGACTCAGCCAGGGGGGCGAGGTCGTGGCGTTGGGTCTGGTCGCGGTCGGAGCGGCCCGCGACGGGTTCGCGCTCTACGAGGCCCCGGCGCCGGAGGTCCCCGCCCCCGAGGACTGCCCGCTCGCGCCGCCGCCGTCGTTTCGTGTGCGACTCCGGGAGCAGTTCGAGATCCGTCACGCCATCGGTCCCCAGCCCTTCGCCGGCGGCGACGAAGCGGTGACCGGCGGATGGTTGCGCCTGCGCGACCACGAGCGGACCGACCCCCACGTGCTCGTGCAGGTGGCCGATGCCTGGGTGCCGGCGGTGTTCGGGGTCGCCGACAGGCGCATCGGCGTGCCCACGGTGGACCTGACCGTGCACCTGCGTCAGGAGGTGCTCCCGGACGACGAGGGCTGGCTGCTGGTGCGCTTCCGGACCCGTCTGGCCGCTGGTGGCTACCTGGAGGAGGACGGCGAGATCTGGGACCGGTCCGGCCGTCTCCTGGCCCACTCCCGCCAACTCGCCGTCATCCTGTGAACCCGTCGGGCCGTCGCGGTGCCTCATCGCCGCGTCGGGCCGCCTCCGTCCGGCGCCCGTGCGGGTCGTGAGCCAGGTCGTCCGCCGCCGGGCTGTGGTGTCGGGTCGGGTCCAGGGCGTCTGGTATCGGGACTCGGCTCGCCAGGAGGCCGGTCGGCTCGGCGTGGCCGGTCAGGCCGTGAACCAGGCCGATGGCACGGTGCTCCTCGAAGTCGAGGGCCCGATCGCGGCGGTGGATGCCTTCCTGGTCTGGGCTGCCACGGGCCCCCCGCGTGCCCGGGTCGACACCGTCGCCGTCGAAGCGGCCGACCCGATCGGTCAGACCGGGTTCATCGTCGCCTGAGCGGCGTCGAGCCGGGGTGCCGCAGGGTCAGGGGTGCACGGCCGGTTGGTGTTGACGATCGGGAGCTCGCCCGGCGCGGGGTCGGTCCGATCTCCCGGCGGGGCACGCGGTCAGCCCGGTTCGGTGGCGCCGGGGGCGGCCCGGCCGAGCAGGCTGGCGGAGCCCGCCGAGGCGGCCTGGACGGCGGTGACCACCGAGGTCGGGTCGCCGGCGCCCTCGGCCAGGGGCTGGTCCAGCGCGTAGAGGGTGAAGACGATGCGGTGGGCGAAGCCATCGGTCGGACACGGGCTGGCCCAGACCGATTCACCGGCGCTGTTGACCCGGACATCGGCTCCGGGGGGGACGGCACCGGCCGCCACCCGTCCGGCGTCGGCGGGGATACCGGTGACCACCCACTGGGCCACACCCTGGGCGTCGACGTCCTGCACGACCAGTGCCAGCTCGGTGACCCGGTTCGGTGGGGCCGACCAGCGGAGGGCGGGGGAGGTGTCCCCGCCGCACCCGGAGGCTTCGGGGAGGGTGGCGCCCGGACTGAAGTCCGGGCTCCGGAGGCTCAGGCCCCCCGGGCCGGTGCCCTCGAGCGGCGGGTCGGTGTCGATGACCTGGGTCGGGGTCGTCGTGGGCACCGGTATGGCGGTCAGGGAGGGATCGGGCTCAGCCAGACGGCGGCCGTCGTCGGGCCCGCACGCGATCAGGCCCACGAGGAGGGCTACGGCGCCGAAGGCGTGAAGGTGCCGCTGAGGTCGGCGCTGGCGGTGGTGACCGCTTCGACCGCGTCCACCGCCTCGGGTCCCGGCGTCGTCGGCGTCAGTCCGGGATCGTCCGACAGGGCGTGGACGGTGAACACGTAGGTGTGGGTCTCGGGCGGGCACGGCCCGAAGTATCCCGCCTGACCGGTGTCGTTCAGCGCCGCGACCGATCCTGGGGGCTCCTCGCCGGCATCGACGGCGGTGCTCGAGGGGTCGATGCCGGCGACGACCCAGTGCACGAAGCCCGCCGCGTCGGGGTCGGTGAAGGTGATGGCCAACTGGTCGGCGTCGGCCGGCAGGCCCGACCATGCGAGCGGTGGTGACTGGTTGTCGCCCGGCGGACAGCCACCGTTCTCCACGGGGATGGCCTCGCCCTCGGCGAAGGCGGTGCTGGCGAGGGACGGCGGGTCGGCGACCCCGTTGGTCGACGTGATCCCGGACTCGCTGGCCGTGTCGCCGTCGTCGCCCGACGAGCAGGCGGCGAGCCCCAGGACCAAGGCGGTCACCAGGAGCGCGCGGCGCACGAGGCCACGCTAGCCCCGACCTACGCTGCGCGCATGACGACGTTCTTCCACGAGGAGGACGGCGACCAGGCGGCTCTCGAGGGCCAACAGGTCGCCGTGGTGGGCTATGGCAACCAGGGTCGGTCCTGGGCGTTGAACCTGCGGGACTCGGGCCTCGAGGTACAGGTCTGCGTGCGGGCCGACAGCACCCGGGAGACGGCCGAGGCCGACGGGTTCGCCACCGCCGGGATCGCCGCCGCCGACGCCGCGGACGTGATCTGCGTGCTCGTGCCCGACGACGCCATCGCCCTCCTGGGCCTCAGTCCGAAGGACGAGGCGTTGACCGTGGTGGCCAGTGGCTACCCCTTGGCCTTCGATCGGTTCGACCCACCCGGGGATCAGGGGATGGTCGCGCCGCGGATGCTCGGTCCGGAGGTCCGTCGCTGCTACGAGGAGGGCGTCGGCTTCATCACCGCGGTGGGGATCCACGCCGACCGCACGGGCACGGCGGGGGCACGGACCCTGGCCGTGGCCAAGGCGATCGGGGGCCTGCGCCAAGGCGCCATCGAGCTGACCGCGTCGCAGGAGGCGGTCCTGGACCTGGCCGTCGAACAGGTCCTCGCCCCCGCTCTCACCCATGTGAACAACGCCTTCGTCGGGGCCATGGTCGACCAGGGCATCCCGATCGAGGCGATCGTCACCGAGCTGGTCCTCTCCGGAGAGGTCGAGCGGACCTACCGCCTCCTGCGGGAGGAGGGCTTCGCCCGCCAGATGGCCTACCACTCGCCGACGAGCCAGTACGGCCAGTTGTCGAGGCGGGGACGTTATGACCACCTGGACGTGGCGGCCACGATGCGGGAGTTGGTCGAGGACATCACGTCGGGTCGCTTCGCGGACGAGTGGGACGCCGAACGCGACGCCGGCCATCCCCGCCTCCGTGAGCTGACCGAGACCCACGCCGGCCCGGCGGTCCGGGCCTTCGAGGACGAGCTGCGCACCGAGCTCGGCCCCCACGCCCCCCGCTGACCCGAGGGCCGCGCCTCGTCCTGGCGCGCCGAACCGTGTTCCGGAGTGCGAAGACCGACGCCGGCAGGGTGGAGATGGGCCAACGGTCGCATGGAGGGGCGGGCCGGTCCACCACACTGGTCGTCGGGGCCGACCGCGCCCGTCCTGTCATGGCCATCACCCGCGAGAACATCCGGGCGCGCCTGAGCGCGCTGCTGGGCCCACACCCGGCCGGTGTCGTCCAGGGCCTCGGCGCGCTCTCGCTCGGCCTGCTCGCCAGCCTGGTGGCCGGTCTGACCCTCGGCTCGATCTCCTCGACCCTGGAGCGCCTGCCCGGCCTGCTGGTCCTGGTTCCCGCCGCCATCGGTCTGCGGGGGACGATCTTCGGGGCCATGGGCAGCCGTTTGGGCACCTCCATCCACACCGGGACCTTCTCGGTGCGCCTGCGGTCCGACACCGTGCTCGGCCAGAACGTGCTCGCCGCGGCGGTCCTGACCCTGATCACCGCCGTGGTCCTCGCGGTCATGGCCAAGGTCCTCGCGGTGGGGTTCGGGATCCCCGACACCATCTCGGTGGCGGACCTGCTGGTCATCTCCTTCCTCGCCGCCGTCATCTCGTCGGTGGTGCTGATGGTGTTCACGGTGGCCCTCGCCGCGGCGTCGGCGCGCTACCAGTGGGACCCGGACAACGTCATGGCTCCGTTGGTGACCGCTACGGGTGATCTCATCACCCTGCCGACCCTCTACCTGGCCACCCTCCTGCTCGATGTGCGCGCCGTGGTCGTCATCACCTCGGTGGTGGCCGTGTCGAGCGCGGCCGTGAGCCTCGTCCTCGCCCTTCGTTCCCGCCTCGCGATCCTCGAGCAGGTGCTGAGGGAGTCGCTCGTCGTGGTGATCGCGGCGGGCGGTCTCAGCCTGGTGGCCGGACTGACCCTCGAGGGCCGCCTCGACATCCTGGCGGAGAAGCCGGCCCTGCTCGCCCTCGTTCCGGCCTTCCTGGCCAGCGCCGGGTCGCTCGGCGGGATCCTCTCCAACCGGCTGACGAGTCGCCTGCACCTGGGGACCATCGAGCCCACGGGCTTCCCGACGGGTGCGGCCCGGCGGGACATCCTCGACGTCTATCTGCTGGCCGTCCCCATCTTCGCCCTGGCCTCGGTCGTCGCCGACCTGATCTCCGTCCTGGCCGACCTGGCCAGTCCCGGGCCGTTGGCCATGGTCGGGGTGGCCCTGGTCGGGGGGCTGATGGCCACCACCTGTTCGGCCCTGGTCGCCTACTACGGGGCCATCGTCTCCTACCGGGCGGGGATCGACCCCGACAACGTCGGCATCCCGCTGGTGACCTCCTCGATCGACCTCGCCGGCTCGCTCTCGTTCGTCATCGCCGTCGTCCTGTTGGGAGTTGCATGACCACCTACCCTGAAACCATGACGCGGCGCAGCTTCGCGGGGCAGGACCGAGGCTCCGCGCCGATCCCCGCGGCCGGGCCGACCGAGGACGGCGATCCGTGACCGACGAACGACCGCGGAACCTCCGGTCGATGCTCGCCGAGGCCAAGGACGCCTCGGAGCTGATGCTCGACCTCGCCTACGCCTCGGTGTACTTCGGTGACCCCGACATGGCCGAGGAGGTCGACGCGCTCGAGGAGCAGATGAACGACCTCGTGCAGGACATGCGGGCGGTGTGCATCCTGGCCGTGCGCAAGCCCCGGGAGGCCGACTCGATGGCTTCGGTGCTCCAGGTCATCAGTGCCATCGAGCGCATCGCCAACGCCGCTGCGGGCATCGCCCGGATCGTCACCCACCGGTTGGGGATCCCCCGGGAGCTGGTGGCCGACCTGTCGGAGGCCGAGGAGGTGGCTCACCGGGTACTGGTCCGGGACGGCTCGCACATGGCCAACCGGGCACTGGCGGCCCTGGAGCTCCCTGTGGCCACGGGCATGCGGATCCTGGCCATCCGCCGGGGCCGGGAGTGGATCATCGACGAGATCCGGGGCGATCAGGTCGTCCAGCCCGGCGACGTCCTCTTCTGTGAGGGCTCACCGGCCGGCATCACCCGACTGCGGGAGCTGGCCGGGGCATCGGTCTGGGCGCCGGCGCTGGTCCCCGACGGCGCGGTCCTCACCGACCTCGACCGGGCGGTGGACACCCTGGTGGAGATGAAGAACATCTCCGAGGCCGCCGTCGGCCTGGCCTACTCGGCGTTGGTGTTGGGCGACCGCAGCCTGGCTCTCGAGGTGCGCCACCTGGAGGACCGCCTCGACGAGATGAAGGACCGTCTCGAGGTCTGGGTGCTGCGGGCGGGCGCGGCCGACATCGACCCGTCACCGCTGCGCGGCCTGTTGGCCCTGTCCCAGGCCGCCGAGGACATCGGTGACCAGGCCCAGCAGATGGTGTGGCTCATCGAGCACGACGAGGACATCCACCCGATCCTGGGTCTGGCCCTCGGGGAGAGCGACGAGGTCGTGCTCCGGATCCCGGTGGCCCCCGACTCCGACGCCGACGGCGCCAAGTTGAGCGAGCTGGAGTTGCACATCGAGCCGGGTTTCCAGATCCTGGCGATCAAGCGCGACGGCCGGTACCGCTACCAGCCCCGGCGCTACGTCCAGCTCGAGTCCGGCGACGAGTTGATCGTCAGCGGGCCCGACGAGGGCCGGTCGCTCATGGCCGCCCGCCTCGGTTGGCGCTTCAACCTCGACGAGGAGACCGGCGAGTACGACCTCGCCCCCCTGCAGTCCGTCGGCTGACCCGCCGCCGGCCGCCTACGCGGACGGGGGCGAGGCGGGGGGGACCTGGGACGGCGCATCCGCACCGACCGGGGCACCGATCTCGGAGCCGACGGTCTCTGCGGTGGGGTCCTCGCCGGCCGAGGGCGGCGTGTCGTCACGGAAGAGCTCGCCGATCCCGGCGATCGAGCCGAGGATGCCGGAGAAGTCGGCCGGCAGGTAGATCTTCGTCGCCTGCCCGTTGGCGATGCCCTGCAGCGCCTCGAGGTACTTGATGGCCACCAGGTCGTTGGTGGGGTCGCCCTCGTGGATGGCGGCGTAGACCGAGCGGGTGGCGTCGGCCTGACCTTCGGCGACGACCTGCTGGCGGTACTTCTCGGCGTCGGCCACAGCCCGGATGGCGTCGGCCTCACCCTGGGCGACGAGCACCTGGCGGGCCTTGATGCCCTCGGCGGACAGGATGGCGGCCTGCTTCTCACCCTCGGCCCGGGCGATGGCGGACTCCTTCTGGCCCGAGGCCTCGGTGACCACGGCGCGGCGGGTCCGCTCGGCCTTCATCTGCTCGTGCATCGCGGACATGACGTCCGGCGGTGGGTCGATGCGCTGGATCTCGACCCGGACCACCCGTACACCCCACTTGTCGGTGGCGTCGTCGAGGATCAACCGCAGGTCGGTGTTGATCGTGTCGCGGCTGGTCAGGGCACTGTCCAGGTCCATGTCCCCGACGAGGTTCCGCAGGTTGGTCTGGGCCAGCTTGGTGACCGCCAGCAGGAAGTTGGCCACGTTGTAGACGAGGCGCTGAGGGTCGCTGGGCTCGTAGTAGACGACGGCGTCGACCGACACGACCACGTTGTCGGAGGTGATGACCTCCTGGGGCGGCACGTCCACGACCTGCTCGCGCATGTCGACGGTCCGCATCTTGTCGAAGATCGGGATGATGATGTGCAGGCCGGGGTCGACGGTGGCCTTGTACTTGCCGAGGCGTTCGATGATCCCCCGCTGGTAGGGGCGGATGATCCGCACCCCCGCGGCGGCGTAGATGAAGATGAAGATGGCGATGATGAGCAGTGCAGCAACGGCGGCCACAGGGCCTCCTCAGTTGGTCGGGACGGGCACGGTCAGTGCTGTCGGGTGATCAGTGGGCGGGCGGGCTCGGCGGGAGGGTGGGATCGGGACGGTCCACCGGCCAGACCACGACCCGGGTGCCCTTCACCTCGACGACACGGACCCGGGTGCCCTTGGCCACCGCCGAGCCGTCGACGGACTCGGCCCGCCACTCCTCGGCGTTGATGCGGACCTGGCCGTGTTCCCCGGCGCCGTCGAGGGCCTCGAGGATGGTGCCGACCTCGCCGATGAGGCGCCGGGCGCCGATGCCGTCGGCGGGGGCACCGCTGCTCAGGCGTCGGGCCATCGGGCGGAGCGCGGCGAAGAACGCGGCCGAGAGGCCTACGAAGGCCAGCCACTGCCAGACCAGGTCGACGTCGGCGAAGGCCAGGATGGCCGCGATGCCGGCACCCACGGCGAAGGGCAGGAGGAAGAAGGAGCCGGGGCTGGCCATCTCGCCCACCAGGAAGACCACCGCGGCAACCATCCAGACCCATCGCCACTGTTCCGGATCGTCCATCCGCAGTCCTCCTCTGTCGGTGGCGTCACGCTAGCCCAGCGCTACGTTCGTGGCGGTGGCTGATCTCTGCCTGCTGTGCGTGCACGCCCACCCCGACGACGAGGCGTCGAAGGGCGCGCCCACGGTCGCGCGCTACCACGACGAGGGCGTCCGCACCGTCCTGGTCACCTGCACCGGCGGGGAGGCGGGTGACATCCTGAACCCGGCGATGGACCGGCCGGAGGTACGCGAGCGCATCGACGAGGTCCGCCGCGAGGAGTTGGCCCGGGCCGCGGAGATCATCGGCTACGACGAGGTCGTGCTCCTCGGCTACCGCGACTCGGGCATGCCCGACAGCGAGCACAACGCCCACCCCGGCAACTTCGCCAACGCGCCGCTGAACGAGGCCGTGGAGGGCCTGGTCGAGGTCATCCGGCGGGAGCGGCCCCAGGTGATCATCACCTACGGCGACGATCAGCGGGGCTATCCGCACCCCGACCACCTGCGGGTCCACGACATCAGCCTCCCGGCCTTCGAGGCGGCGGGTGACCCGTTGGCCCATCCCGATGCCGGTGAGCCCTTCGAGCCCCAGAAGCTCTACTACGTCGTGTGGGCGCGGGCCCGGATCCAGGCCACCCACGACAAGTTCGTGGAGCTCGGCCTGGAGTCACCCTTCAGCGAGGACTGGTTCAAACGCCCCAGCCAGGACGACCAGATCACCACCAGCATCGACATCGCCGACTGGTACGACGTCCGCCTCGACTCGCTCTTGGCCCACGCCACCCAGGTCGACCCGAACTCATCGTTCTGGTTCGGCCTGCCCCGGGACGTCTCCCGCACCGTCCACCCCTTCGACGACTACGTCCTGGCCCGCAGCCGGGTCGACACCGACCTACCCGAGAGCGACCTCTTCGCCGGCCTGCGCTAGAGCGTTCTGGCGCCCGATCGAGGTGCTGGAGCACCCGAATCGGGCGCCAGTTCGTTGAGGTTGCGGCCGCGCTCAGCCCACCGAGCGCTGGAGGGCGCGCAGCTCGCGGTACCCGATGAGCTTGACGCCCGAGCGTTCGACCATCGCCTTCAGGCCGGTGTCGTGGGTGACCAGGTCGTGGTCGTCGACCCGGTTCGGGAAGTCGGGGAAGGACGCCCGCAGTTCGGGGGTGTCGAGCGCGGGGTGGACATAGGCCTCGGTCACGCCGGGCGCCAGGTCGAAGAGCGCCTGCTGCAACGAGCTGCGGCTGCCGACGTTCGGCACGTAGACGAAGTGGTCCGGGAAGATCACGCCCTCGGCGGCGGCCAGGTCCCGGAACGGGAAGCCGATGAGATGCTGGGTCGACGCCCCCGACAGCCGGAGCGGCAGGCCGAAGTCGACGGCCAGCTCGAGGTAGACGTCGAAGAACTCGGCCTTGAGCTGGAGCGCGCCCATGTGGCTGTCCAGGTGGCTGACGTCGAAGCCCCAGAGGATGGCCCGCTCCACCTGGGCCCGGCATTCGCGCCGGACCTCGTCGATGTCGCCGTGGTCCCACAGGTCCTCGAGGGTGCGGGGGAAGCCTCCGTCGCCGTCCAACAGCGACGGGGCCTGGGTGATCGGGCCCCAGCGGTAGACGTCCCACTCGCTGTTCAAGGTGAGGTGGACGCCGACGTCCTCGCCCAGGTACCGATGGGCCGCGTCCCGGGCCCAGGGGCACGGGACCATCAGCGAGGCGCTGGTGGCCACGCCGTCCCGGAGGGCTTGGTAGGTCGCCAGGTTGGCGGCGTGGGCCGACCCGAGGTCGTCGCAGTTGAGGATGAGCAGCCGGTCGTCGGTGGCGTAGCCGAGGCGCTCTGCCAGCGTGGTCACCTCCCGAACGGTACCGGTCTCCGCTGGTCCGGGGCGGTGGGCGGGTACGAAGGGCGGGCCTTTCGACCCGTGCACGTCTCGTTGCCAGCCGCGAGCATGGTGTCATGAGCGACCTACCCCTGTCATCGTCCGCTGACCCCGAGGCCCCGCCGCAGCCGTCCCACGCGCCTGTCGGCCGGGTCCTGATGATCGTCGCCGGCATCCTGATCGTGCTGGGCGCCGGGGTCGTCGCCCTCGTCGGGGCCGGGCTGACCTGGGCCCACACGACCCAACGTGACGCCGACGGGTTCTTCTCCACCTCCGCCGAGCGCCTCGACACCGCCACCCCGGTGATCACCTCGGACCGGCTCGACCTCGGCGTTTCACCCGCGGACACCCGTTGGTTCGACGTCGGCGACCTCGCCACGGTGCGCATCGAGGTCGACGGGGCCGGGGAGTCCACCGCCTTCGTGGGCATCGGTCCCGCGACCGAGGTCGCCGGCTACCTCGACGGCGTGGCCCAAGCCCGCATCGAGGACATCCGGGTCGACCCGTTCCGGGTCGAGTACGACTTCAGCGACGGAGCGGTCGAGGCCGACCCACCGACCGAACAGGGCTTCTGGGCCGCCCAGGGCACCGACGGCCAGCCGCTCGAATGGGAGCTGGAGGGCGGCGACTGGGTGGTCGTGGTGATGAACGCCGACGGGTCGGCGGGGGTGAGCGTGGACGCGGCGGTGGCCGCCAAGGTCGATTGGCTGCTGCCCCTCGCCCTCGGCCTCCTCGTCGGGGGCTTCGTCTTCGTGGTGATCGGCAGCCTGCTGCTGGTCTTCGGAGCGATCGGTCTGTCCCGCCACAGTGCGGCGCTCCCCGCTGCGCCGGCGGGCCCGGAGCCGTCGGCCGGCGGGGCCGTGGCCCTGACCGGGCACCTCGAGGAGGGGCTCAGCCGTGGCCTCTGGCTGGTCAAGTGGCTGCTGTTGATCCCTCACGCCATCGTGCTGGCCGTCCTGTGGGTGGCCGTGGGGGTGGTGAGTGTCATCGCCTGGTTCGCCATCGTCTTCACCGGTCGCTATCCGAAGGCCCTGTTCGAGTTCACGGTCGGGGTGCTGCGGTGGACGTGGCGGGTGGCCTTCTACTCCTATGCCGCGTTGGGGACCGACCGGTACCCGCCGTTCAGCCTCGACGCCCACCCCGACTACCCGGCGACGCTCGAGATCGCCTATCCCGAGCGGCTCTCCCGGGGGCTGGTCTGGGTGAAGTCCTGGCTGCTGGCCATCCCGCACCTGGTGATCGTGGCGATCCTCGCCGGGGGCGCCGGCGCCGGGTGGGACGACGGTGGCGGTGGATCGCCCGCCCTGATCGGGGTGCTGGTGATCATCGCCGGTGTCGGACTGCTCTTCACGGGTCGATACGCCCGAGGCCTGTTCGACTTCGTCATGGGGCTCAACCGCTGGGTCGTGCGGGTCCTGGCCTACGTGATGTTGCTGCGGGACGAGTACCCGCCGTTCCGCCTCGACCAGGGCGAGGGCGAGTCCCCGGGCTGATCAACCGGCCAGGGCCACCTCGGCGCCGGGGTCGACCTCGACCGCGGTGGCGTCGTCCGCCAGGAGCCCGGCTGATCCCGCGGCCGTGCGCAGCGGGAGCTCCCGCAGGGTCCAACTGAACGCAAACGCCACCAGCATCACCGGCACGGCGATCAGGAACACGTCGGTCAGGGCCGCCGCGAACGTGTTGACGAAGGCCGCCTTCTCGGTCGCGGGGAGGGCGGCGATGGCCTGTGGGGTGACCGATCCGCCCAGGTCGCCGCCGCCGGCCAGGCCGGACGCGAGTCGGGTGTTGAACAACGCACCGAAGAGCGCCACCCCGACCGAGCCACCGACCGAGCGGAAGAAGTTCACCGAGGAGGTGGCCACCCCGAGCTCGCTGACCCGGACCGAGTTCTGCGTCGCCACGATCAGGACCTGCATGCACAGGCCGAGGCCGATCCCGAAGACCGTCATGTAGACGCCCGACTCCAGCCGAGGCGTACCGGCATCCATGGTCGACAGCAGGTAGAGGCCGACCGCGGCGATTCCGGTGCCGGTGATGGGCAGGACCCGGTAGCGCCCGGTCCGGGTGATCACCTGGCCCGAGAAGACCGAGGCGCCGAGCATGCCCACCGTGAGGGGGACGAGCAGGAGGCCGGAGTCGGTGGCCGAGGCGCCCCCCGCCACCTGGAGGAAGAGGGGCAGGAAGCTGATGGCACCGAACATGGCCACGCCGATGACGAAGGACACGCCGGTGCTCACCCGGAAGACCGGCCCGCGGAACAGGGACAGGGGCAGGAGGGGTTCGGCCGCCCGCCGCTCGACGGCGATGAAGGCCGCGGTGAAGCCGACGGCCGCGGTGGTCAGGCCGAGGATGATGGGCGAGGCCCAGGCGTACTCCCCGCCACCCCAGGTGGTCACCAGCACGAGGCAGGAGATGGCGGCGGTGAGCAAGGCGGCGCCCAGGTAGTCGATGACGACCGCCGTCTGGCGGACCGCGGCCGGCAGGACGGCGCTGGTCACCAGGAGGGCGAGGATGCCGAGGGGGATGTTGATGTAGAAGATCCAGCGCCAGGAGAGGTTGTCCGCGAAGAAGCCGCCCAGGAGGGGGCCGAGCACGCTGGAGGCGGCGAACAGGGCCCCGAAGTAACCCTGGTAACGGCCCCGCTCCCGGGGGCTGACGACGTCGGCGATGATCGCCTGGGCCAGCACGATCAGCGCGCCGCCGCCGACGCCCTGGACGAAGCGGAACGCGATCAGCTGGCCCATCGACGTGGACAGCCCCGAGAGGATGCTGCCGACCAGGAACACCACGATCGCCAGCTGGTACATGCGCTTGCGGCCGAGCAGGTCGCCGAGCTTGCCCCACACGGGCGTCGACACCGTCGCGGCCAACAGGTAGGCGGTGACCACCCAGGACAGGTGGGTCAGCCCGCCCAGGTCGCCCACGATGGTGGGCAGCGCCGTGGCGACGATGGTCTGGTCCAGTGCGGCCAGGAGCATGCCGAGCATCAACCCGCTGAAGATCACCAGGATCTGGCGGTGGGTGAGTGGATCGGCGTCGGCTACCGCTTCAGGGGCGGTGGGCGTGAGCAGAGGTCCCTGGCCGCTCACGGGGTGGGGGGGAGGTCGAGGCCGCCGGCCAGCTGGTCGAAGGCGACATCGAGCAGCTCGGCCAGGGGGCGGTCGACGGCGTTGGCCTGCCAGTGTCTGACCGTCACGCGCATGACCGTCAGCGCCGAGGCCACCACGACAGCCGGGTAGAGGTCGGCGTCGGGGTCCAGGCCCAGGCGGGCGGCCATGGCCTCCACGAGGCCGCGCTCGAAGTCGGCGAAGCTGGCGACGTACCCGGGCGAGAGGGCGGGGTGCTCGCGCACGAGCTGCAGGCGTTGGGCCCAGAGCTCGGCGTTCTCGTCGATGGCCTCGGCGGTGGAGAGCAGGGACGCCCGCAGAGCGGCGACAGGGGACTCCTCGACCGGGCGGAGCTCCAGCTCGTTGCGCAACTCCACCCGCCGGTCCGGGTCGACCCCGAGGATGGCCTCCTCCTTGGAGCAGAAGTAGTTGAAGAACGTCCGCGAGGAGACCTCGGCGGCATTGCTGATCTCGTCGATGGTGACGCGGTCGGGGGTGCCCTTCTCGATCGAGAGGCGGATCGCCGCGGCGGTCAGGGCCCGGCGGGTCTGGGCCTTCTTGCGTTCACGCAGTCCGGTGGTCTCGGTCACGAGACCAGCGTAGAATAATCATGCAGTCTGTGCAAGGTTGCGCATACCGCAATACTCCTGGCATCCGCCGGCGGGGCCGACGGCCGTCCTAGCCGGTGAACGCTGGCTCGGCCGCCAACGGACCGGTGTCGGATGGCGGTGGCGCGTCACAGCCTGCGCCCGGGCTCCAGGAGATCGTGACCGAGCCGTTGGCCTCGAGGTTGGCGCCCGCGACGAACGTCACGCCGGTCGCGCCTTCTGCGGCGAAGGCCGACCCGCCGCCCCCGCCGCCCGCCGAGCCACCCTCCCGGCTGCCGCCGCCACCGCCGCCGAACCAGCCGCCACCGCCACCGCCACCGCCCTGACCCAACTCCTCGTAGACGGTGCCGTCGCCGCCGTCGCCGCCGAGGCCCCCCGATGCGTCTGCGCCGTCGCCGGCCGGGTCGTCACCCAGCCCGCCGGGGCCGCCGGCGATCGGTGTTCCCCCACCGCCGCCGGCCGTCGGGAAGGCACCCGAACCCTGCCCGCCCTCCGAACCGCCGCCGTCGCCGCCGTAACCGGTCTCGCCCTCGCCGGCGCCACCACCGCCCGCGGCCACCACGAGAGGTCCTGATGGCCCGGTGACTCCGGTCGCTCCGCCACCACCCCCGCCGCCGCGGACCCCGTCGATGCCGGACCCGGCGTCCCCGCCGCTCGGATCCGAGCCGCTGGTGCCACCGGGACCGGTCGCCGTCGTGCCACCGTCACCTCCGGGACCGCCGACCTGGACGAGCAACTCGTCGCCGGATGTCACGCCGACTGTCGCGGTGGCACCGCCACCGGCACCGCCTTGGGCTCCCCGCTCGGAGTTCCCGCCGCGGCCGCCGAGCGCCTCGATGGTGACCCGACACACGTTCTCGGGGACGGTGAACGACTCGTTCGTTCCCGTGAAGGACAGCGTGGCCTGGCAGCCCGGCGGATCAGGAGTCCCGCAGAGGATGTGGTTCTCCGGTGCGGGGCCCGTGCCGGGCCCGACCTGGGCCGACCCGACATCGCCCACGACGAGGACCATTCCACCGGCCATGGCCATGGCCGCGGTCAACCACAGCATTCGACGCATCGCCGAAGGCTACACCGCGCCTGGGCCCCCGTAGGTGGGAACAGGGGGCTCCGGGGGACCGCCCCTGGTCGGCGCGGGCGCGGGCGCGGGCCGGGCGGGTGCGGTGGTCGGTGCGGGCGCGGGCGGGCGCGGTGGTCGGTGCGGGCGCAGGCGGGGCGGGCGCGGCGGTCGGTGCGGGCGCGGGCGGGGCGGGTGCTCACCCGGCGGGGGTGTCGGCGTCGCCGCACGCCCCCCACAGGCCGAGGCCGTCGGCGCGGGCTCGGCTCACGGCCAGCGCGAAGTCGCGCTGGTGGGCCACGTTCGGCGGATACGGGTAGTCGTCGGCCCAACCGCCGGCGACCAGGTCGAGGTTGACGAAGAGGCCGTCGTCGGCCCGTTCGACGTAGGCCAGCAGCCGGTCGTAGCGGTCTCGGGCCTCGACGTCCCGGGTGAGGCGAACGGCGGTGCCCTCCGGCAACAGCTCTCCGGTGTGGGCGCTGGCCTCCGCACCCCAGCACTCGGGGGGCTGGTCCGGATGGACGGTCTCGGGGGTGTCGACACCGATCAGGCGCAGGGTCTCCTGCTGGCCGCCGATGTCGACCACGACGGTGTCGCCGTCGACCACCTCGATGACCGTGGCTGCCCCGGGGTCGGTGGGCGCGGCGGCCGTCCGGGTGCAGCCGAGGACGAACAGGAACGACAGGAACAGGACGGGGCGCACGGCGCGCCTCCCTCGGTGGAGTGGTCAGCCGGGGGAAGCGACGAAGAGTCGAGGCTCCAGCGGTCGGAATCCGACAGCTGGAGCCTCGAGAGATCAGATGCGCTCGAGGAGGGTGCCGGTGGCGAGGCCGCCACCACAGCACATGGTCACCAGGGCGGTGCTCTTGTCGGAGCGCTCCAACTCGTGCACGGCCTTGGTGGTGAGGATGGCGCCGGTCCCGCCGAGGGGATGGCCCAGGGCGATGGCCCCGCCGTTGGGGTTCACCGTGGCCATGTTCGGGTTGAGCTCCTTCTCCCAGGCCAGGACCACCGAGGCGAAGGCCTCGTTGATCTCGACGAGGTCGATGTCGCTCATCGCCATCGAGTTGCGCTCGAGCAGGTGGTGGGTGGCATCGATGGGTCCGGTGAGCATCAGGACCGGGTCGCTGCCCACCAGGCAGGTGTCCACGATGCGGGCCCGGGGTGTGAGGCCGAGGGCCTCGGCCTTCTCCCGGGTGGCGATGAGCACTGCGCCGGCGCCGTCGGAGATCTGCGAGGACGTGCCCGCGGTGTGCACGCCGTCCTCGCCGGCGACGGCCTTGAGCTGGCTCAGGCCCTCGAGCGTGGTCTCCCGCAGGCCCTCGTCCTTGGCGACGTGGTGGGTGGTGCCGGTGGGCTTGCCGTCCTCCCCGAGGTCCGGGGCGTCGACCTCCACGATCTGGGTGCTGAAGCGGTCCTCGGCCCACGCCTGGGCGGCCCGCTGCTGGGAGAGCAGGCCGAAGGCGTCGGTGTCCTGGCGGGTGAGGCCCCACTTCTTGGCGATGCGCTCGGCCCCTTCGAACTGGCTCGTCCACTCGTACTTCTCGAAGTACGACTTGGGGATCGCCTTGCCGATGCCCTCGCCGAGGCTGGAGCCCATCGGCACCCGGCTCATGACCTCGACGCCGCAGGCCACGGCCACGTCGACCACGCCGGAGCCCACGAGGCTGGTGGCGAAGTTGGTGGCCTGCTGGGACGAGCCGCACTGGCTGTCGACGGTGGTGGCGGCCACCGAGATCGGCAGGCCCGCGGTGAGCCACGCGGTGCGGGTGACGTTGAAGGACTGCTGGCCGACCTGGGAGACGCAGCCGCCGATGAGCTGGCCGACCTCGGCGGGGTCGATGCCGGAGCGGTCGATCAGCTCCCTGAGGGCGACCCCGAGCAGGTCGGCGGAGTGCATGGTGGACAGGCCGCCACCCCGTCGCCCGACCGGCGTACGAACGGCTTCACAGATGACGATGTCGCGTGCTGATCCCGAGCTCATGCCCAGAGCCTACGAGATGACCGCGACAGGTCGGTCAGGCGGCTTCGTGGGCGGGGTCGGGCTGCTCGACCACCGGGGCCGGCGGGCGAACCGAGGCGAGCGCCGCCCGGGCCGCGGCCACGCCGGCGAGGCCGACCCGACGGGTGTCGTCGTCGATCCGCCACTCGTCACCCAGGGGGTCGAGGAGTCGCAACTGCCGTTCCATGGGACCAGTCTCCCCGGGGGGTGGGACAAGAACAGGGTCCGAGGTCCGGTCGTCCGTCACATCACCTTGGGTGACCTGAGAACCACGGAAGGTAGGTGATTCAGCTACTCAGAGAGGCGTTCCGGGTGCGGTGAGTGGCCAGGGGCGCTCGCGCTCGACCGAGAGCGCCAGGTCGAGCAGGAGAGGGTCCTGGCGGTGGCGGCCCATCACCTGCATCCCGATCGGCAGGCCGTCGACCGGCTCCACCGGAATGGACACCGACGGGTTGCCGTAGATGTTGGCCGGGATGGTCAGGGCCGCCATGTCGAGCAGGTCGGCGAACCGGGTCTCGACCCAGCTGAGCAGCTCGCGGTTCGTGCGCGGTCGGGCCACGCCGACCAGGCGCATGAAGCGGGCCAGGGTGCGCCAGGCGATCTTGGCCCCCCTGTTCGTCTCGATGCTGCGCATCAACCTGTCGCCCAGGCCCGTCGACTGCAGGCCGTCCTCGGCGGGGAACGCCGGATCGGGGTTCGTGGCGCAGATGACGAAGTCCGCCCGGTCGAAGAGCGAGGCCATGGCCTCGTTGGCGTCGGTCCGACGGCGTTCGCCGTCGGCGGCCAGTTCGAGGTCGAAGGTGTTCCAGGCCAGGGTCAACCCGAAGGCCACCTCTTCGGTCAGGTCGTCCGCGCACGTCGGCCAGCGATCGCCGAGGTCGACGAGGAGTCCGGACAGGTTGCCCATCATCCAGGGCACGCCCAGCCGGGGGACGTCGAACCCCGGCCCGACCTCGACGCGCTTCATGCCGTGGTCGGCGATGAGGGCCTCGGCCCCCTCGACGATCGACGCCTCGACCCCGGGCGCGAGGGGAACCGATCCGAGACCGGGCAGCACGATGACCGACCTGCCCGCCAGGTCCTGGGTGCCGAGGTCCCGCTCCCAGCCGTCGTGCTCGGGGAGGCTGGTCGGGTCGTGGGGGTCATAGCCCGCGCAGCAGTCGTAGTAGCGGGCCACGTCCCGGACCGACCGGGCCACGCACCCGAGGACCACGGTGTTGGGAGCGATCTGGGTGCGATGGCCACGGGGGATCCGCCCGTAGGTGCCCTTCATCCCCACCAGGCCGTTGTACGCGGCAGGGATGCGGATGGAGCCGCCGCCGTCGCCCGCCGTGGCCAGGGTGACCAGTCCACCGGCCACCGCGGCCGAGCTGCCCCCCGACGAGCCGCCGGCGGTGCGGCCCTCCTCCCAGGGGTTGTGGGTGATGCCGTTGAGCTTGGTGATGCTGACGTTCAGCCCGCCGAACTCGCTGGCCGCGGTCAGACCCACCGGGACCGCGCCGCTGGCCCGGACCCGCTCCATCATCGTGGTCTCGTGGTCGGCGATCCGGTCCGCGAAGACCAGGGAGGCCTCGGTGTAGGGCCACCCCTTCACCGGCTCGAGCTCCTTGATGCCCATCGGCAGGCCCCCGAAGGGCAGCGACACGTCGGCGTCCTTCGCCGTGGCCCGCGCCTGGTCGGCGTCCAGGAACGTGAAGGCGTTGAGCTTGCTGGCGGTGATGGCGGCCAGAGAGGCCTCGAGCTCCTCCACGGGGGAGCGCTCCCCGGAGCGGAAGGCGTCGACCAGCGAGCAGGCGTCACCCTGCCACGGGGCATCGGACATCGGCGGATGCTCCCACAGAGCGGTGGCGATGGCCGAGCCGAGGTCGACGGAAGGGTGGGTCAGATGTCGGCCCGGTTCTCGTAGGGTCCCGCACCCATGGACGCGCGGACCTTCCTCGGCCTCGAGACCGACGGCACCCCGTCGGGCTTCCGGCTGCCCGTGGTCCCGGGCATCACCGCCGGCGGTGGGTTCCTCTTCGGCGGCTGCGGACTCGGAGCCGCGATCGTCGCCCTCGAGGAGGTCACCGGCCGCCCCGTGATCTGGGCCACCGCGCAGTACCTCTCCTACGCCCGACCCGGCGCGGTGGTCGAGTTCGACGTGACCATCGGCGCCGAGGGGCGCAGCGTGACCCAGGCCCGGGCGGTCGGCCGCACCGAGGAGACCGAGATCCTCACGGTCAACGCCGCCCTCGGCAGCCGTCCGTTCGAGCCCGAGGGGGAGTGGGCCACGATGCCCGATGTCCCCGGCCCCGACGGGTGTGAGATCCGGACGCACCGCTTCGAGCACGAGTCGGTGGCGTCACGCATGGAGCAGCGCCTCGCCGTGGGCCGGCCCTTCGAGGTCCTCGACGGCACGCCCAGCGACGGGAGCTGTGCCCTCTGGGCCCGCATGCCCGAGGTGCTGGACATGTCGGGGGCGGCACTCGCCGTCCTGGGCGACTTCGTCCCGTTCGGCATCGGCCAGGCCCTGGGCCTGTTGGCGGGTGGCAACAGCCTGGACAACACGATCCGGGTGGCCCGGCTGGAGCCGACCGACTGGGTCCTGCTGGACGTCCGGGTCCAGGCGGTGCACGGGGGGTTCGGGCACGGCGACGTGCTCCTCTGGTCCGAGTCCGGCCGGCTCCTGGCCATCGCCAGTCAGTCGACCGTCGTCCGCTTCTGGAAGGATTCCTAGATGCGTGCCCACCCATCCCGTTCCGGCCTGTCGACCGGTCGGCTCGCCTCGGCGCCCCCGGGTCCCGGCTCGTGAGCTCCCCGCGCTACGGCATGACGGTCCCCTTCTCGGGCGTCCCTCTCGGTGAACAGCGGGACTGGTTCCGTGAGCTGGTCGACCTCGGCTACACCGATGTCTGGTCCAGCGAGGCCGACGGGGCCGACGCCTTCACCCCCCTCACCCTGGCGTCGGTCTGGGCGCCGGAGCTGCGACTGGGCACCGCCATCGTCCCCGCCTACACCCGGGGGCCCGGCTGCCTCGCCCAGACCATCGGCTCGGTCGCCCAGGCTGCCCCCGGTCGCTTCGTGCTCGGGGTCGGCAGTTCGTCCGACGTCATCGTCGAGCGGTGGAACGGCATCCCGTTCGAGGAGCCCTACAAGCGGACCCGTGACGTCGTGGCGTTCCTGCGGGAGGCCCTTGCCGGTGAGAAGATCCGCCACGAGTACGACACGTTCTCGGTCAACGGCTTCAAGCTGGGTGTCCGGCCCACCGAGCCCGTCCCCATCCTGGTGGCTGCGCTCCGCGAGCAGATGCTGCGCCTGGCCGGCCGCGAGGGCGACGGGGCCATCATCAACTGGCTGTCCGCCGACGACGTCACGACCGTGGCGCCCATCGTGAAGTCCTACGGCGAGGACAAGGAGGTCGTGGCCCGCATCTTCGTCGCGGTGTCCGACGACGCCGAGGCCATGCGGGCCGCGGGGCGCTTCGCCATCGCCGCCTACCTGAACGTGCCCGTCTATGCCGCCTTCCACGAGTGGCTGGGTCGGGCCGAGGCCTTGGCACCCATGTGGGACGCCTGGAAGGCGGGGGACCGATCGGCGGCTCTCGAGGCGATCCCTGACGAGGTCGTGGACCAACTCATCATCCACGGCCCGGCCGAGGCCTGCCGTGAGCACCTCGAGCGATACCGGGCCAACGGCGTGGACACCCCAGCCATCGCCCTGCTGCCCTTCCCGGGGGCCCTGCCCGAGCGTGAGGCGCTCCGGGCCCTGGCGCCCCGGTAGCGAAGGGCCCACGGGTGGCGGTGGAGATCCCCGGGGTCGACGACCTCACCGAGATCGGCCGCGGGGGCATGGCCGTGGTCTACAAGGGCCGCCAGCCCACGTTCTCCCGGGACGTGGCGGTGAAGGTGGTCACCGTCGGGGGCGTCGAGGAGCGGCTCCGGAGCCGCTTCGAGCAGGAGCTCCAGGCGGTCGGCGCCCTCTCCGAGCACCCGAACATCATCACCGTCCACGGCGCGGGCGAGACCGCCGCCGGCCTGCCCTACCTGATCATGGGCTACCAGCCCGCCGGGTCGCTCGGCGATCGCCTGGCGACCCGCGGCCCGTTGCCCTGGTCCGAGGTGGCCGACATCGGCGTGAAGATGGCCGGGGCCCTGGAGTCGGCCCACCGCGCCGGCGTCCTGCACCGGGACATCAAGCCCGAGAACATCCTGGTGTCCTCGTTCGGCGAGCCGGTGCTGGCCGACTTCGGGATCGCCCGCCTCGAGGGCGCCGCGAACCTGACGGCCAGCGGCATGGTGACCGGCACCCCCGCCCACGCGGCACCCGAGGCCCTCCGGGGCCAGCCAGCCACCACCGCCAGTGATGTCTACGGCCTGGCCTCGACCCTGCACCAGCTCCTCACCGGCACCCCGGCCTTCGTCAAACCGACCGACGAGAGCACCCTGGCGGTGATGAACCGGGTCCTGTCGGAGTCCCCACCGGATCTCGCCTCCGCCGGCGTGCCCCCGCCGCTCGCCGCCGTCGTCAACGCGGGCATGGCCAAGGACCCCACCGAGCGCTACCCGACCGCCGCCGAGTTCGGCCAGGCCCTCCGGGGCGCCCAGCAGGTCCTCGGCCTGTCGCCCACCCCGCTGCCGGTGGCCCTCGAGGAGGGCGCAGAGGCGGATCCGGGCGAGACCGTGGTCGTCGCCGCACCCGTCGCGCCGCTGGTGTCGACGCCGAGGGATGTCGCGACCCCGGCGCCGGCCGTGTCCGCGCCCCCACCGGCGCCGGTGCCCGATTCCTCGGGTGCCGCAACGAAGTGGTTGTTGGCGGTCCTGGCGCTCCTGCTCGCCGGGGTGCTGGCCTTCGTGCTGTTCGATCCCGGGGACGAAGGCGGGCCGGCGCCCGAGGACCTCGCGCCGCCCCCGTCGACGGAGACCTCGGCGGTCCCCACCACCACGTCGGCACCGACGACCACGAGCACGACCTCCACGACCACGACGACCACGACGGTTCCGCCGGCCCCGACCCAGCTCACGCCCGTCGGGCTCGCAGCATCCTCCACGGCGCCCGATGGCACCGACGCCGGTGGCAACATCGTCAGCTACGCCGTGTCGAACACCGTCGACGGCGATCCGACCACCGCGTGGCGGACCCCCGGCGACGGCGTCGGCGAGACCATCACCTTCCAGTTCGCCGAGGGCCCCGTGGTCATCACCGAGGTCGGGCTCATCCCGGGGTACGCGAAGATCGACCCGATCGACGGCACCGACCGGTTCACGGAGAACCGACGCATCCGCTCGGTGGAATGGGCCTTCGACGGGGCGATCACCCAGGGCCAGGCGTTCTCGGAGGGCCGGAACGTGCAGTTCACCCAGATCGCCTCGGTGTCCACCAACTCGATCACCCTGACGATCATGGAGACCACCAGTGGTCCGCGTGACTTCACCCCCGTCTCCGAGATCGTGGTGCGGGGCCGTCCCGTCGGGTGAACCGGGGGCTTCCCCGCGGCCCGGTTCAACGCAGCGCGCGGCCCCGATCGGCGCCGAGGGCCTTCACGAAGTCCCGGGCCGGCATCGCCTTGGCGACGAGGTACCCCTGGATGAGGTCGCATCCGGCCGCCCGGAGGGCTTCGAGCGGGCTCGTCTCCTCGATGCCCTCCACCACGATCTTGAGGTCGAGGGACTTGGCCAACCGGCAGATCCCGTCCATGACGGCCCGGCCGCGCTCATGGGTCATCTCGAGGATGAACGCCCGATCGATCTTCACCTCGTCCACCGGGAACCGGCCCAGATACGCGATCGACGAGTACCCCGTGCCGAAGTCGTCCACGGCCACGCCCACGCCCACTTCCTTGAGGCGGGCGAAGCTGCGGATCGCGTGCGGATCGTCACCGACCAGCGCACTCTCGGTCACCTCCAGGATGAGGATGGCCGGATCGACCCCCGAGCGGGCCAAGGCCATCTCGACCCGGTCCGGGAAGGTGGGATCGCCGAGCTGGACCGCCGAGACGTTCACGGACACGGTGATCGGCTCGCCGTTGCGTGATCGCCGCTGGAACTCATGGGCATCCGCCAAAGCCTGAGCGAGGGCCCAGTCGCCGAGCTCCACGATCAGCCCCGTCTCCTCGGCGATCCCGACGAAGGCCCCCGGGAAGACGAGGCCGCTCTCGGGATGGTTCCAGCGGAGAAGAGCCTCGGTTCCGGCGATGCGGCCGGTCTGCAGCGACACCTGGGGCTGGTAGTGCAGGGTGAACTGTTCGGCCTCGATGGCTCGCCGCAGCTCCCCCTCGGTGTCGAACCGTCGGAGCGCGCGTGTCGCCATGACCTCGTCGAAGGCAACGAAGCGGTCGCCGCCGGCGGCCTTGGCCTGGTACATCGCGGTGTCGGCGTTGCGGAGGACCTCGGCCGCGGCGACCGCGCCCCCGTCGAGGTAGACGAGACCGATGCTGGCCGTCACGACATGGGATTGCTCGCCGACCAGGATCGGAGCCCGGAGGGCGGCGAGAACTCGCCGAGCGAGGGTCGCGCCGTCGTGCTCGCCCGGGAGGTGGGCGGCCACGATGACGAACTCGTCGCCGCCGAAGCGGGCGACCTTGCCGTCGGCGCCGACGCTGCTGCGGAGCCGGCGACCCACCTCGGACAGGACGCGGTCACCAGCCGCGTGACCGAGGCTGTCGTTCACCACCTTGAGCCGGTCGAGATCGAGGAGCATGACTACTGAGGTCTGCTCGGCCGATGACCGTTCGGCCGCGGCCGCGACCCAGGCGTCGAGCTGCCAGCGGTCCTGGAGGCCGGTCAGCTTGTCGAGGCCGGTCCAAGGTGGATCGGGTCGGGTGGACAGCGCCGCCGCGCCGCGGCCGTGCACACTCACGAGGAGGTCTTGGCCGGCGGCTCGATCGATGAGGGACTCGAGCATGACCAGGACCGGCGGGGCGGCACCGCCGAGACCGGTGAGGGTGATCTCCACGGCCTCGACCGCCCCGGGGCGCCCCAGCACGCGATGGGCCGCGTCGTTGAGGCCCTCGACGTCGCCAGGCGACGCGATGGCATCCAGACGTTGGACCGGGCCGACTCGAGCCAGGAGTCGCGGGCTCATCCACGACACCACGAGGTCGCGACGGCAGAAGAGGACACCGTGCTCAGGGGTGGGCGGGCGCGCCGAGGTGGGTGCGACCGACCGCCGGTCGTCTCCGACAGGCGGGGCCGTGGCGCGGGTGTTCACAACCGCTCCGCCTGAAGTGGGTCCACCCCTCACCTGTCGGCCCCCGTCGGGCCGCTGTGAACCCGATGTGGGTCGTTCGGCCCAATCTCACGCATTCGGCTCCATCCCGGACCCTGCCGGCCGACGGGACGACCGTGGATCGCGAGGCGAGCGTGGAGATCGCCGCGCCCGTCGCGACGGGTCGGTGGGAGGCCCGGCCGCGACTCGCGCTCCTGGTCCGCGTCGTCGCCGTCCTCATCCCCCTCGTCGCCTCCGTCGTGGCCACGATCCTCATCAGCCAGAGGATCACCCGTCCGTCCAGCCTCCTGACCACGATCCTCTGGTGGATCGTGCTCTCGGCGGTGGCCTCGCTGGTGGCCCTGGGCGTCGAGCGGGTCGCGCGCCGGCTGGCCCCGTTGGCCTCGCTGCTGACCTTGTCCCTGGCCTTCCCGGACAAGGCGGCACCGCGGTTCGAGTCGGCTCTGCGGTCGGGCACGACAGCCGAGCTCCAGGCGCGGCTGGAACGGGTCCGCAGGAGCGAGGGTGGATCCGAGGACCCCCGCGCGATCGAAGACCTGATCCAACTGCTGGTCGCGCTCAACACCCATGACCGGCGGAGCCGGGGCCACGCGGACCGGGTCCGGGCCTACACCGACCTCATCACCGACGAGCTGGGGCTCGCGGAGGACGATCGGCAGCGGCTGTCGTGGGCGGCGATGCTGCACGACATCGGGAAGCTGTCGGTGTCGGCCGACCTGCTCAACCTCCCTCGTCGGCCGACCGGTCCGGAGCGCCAGGCGCTCCAGCGCCACGCCGCCGAGGGCGCCGCCCTGGTCGCCTCCCTGCGCGGCTGGCTCGGAGAGGATCTCCGCGCGGTCGGCGAACACCACGAGCGCTGGGACGGAAGCGGCTATCCGAACCGCCTCGCCGGCGAGCAGATCTCGCTGGCCGGGCGCATCGTCGCCGTGGCCGACGCCTTCGACGCGATGACCGGCCCGAAGACCTACCAGGAGCGGCGCTCGGCCGCGGAGGCCCGAGCCGAGCTGACCCGGGCGGCGGGATCGCAGTTCGACCCGGCGGTGGTTCGGGCGTTCCTGAACCTCTCGATCGGCCGCCTCCGCCTGGTGATGGGGCCGCTGACCTGGTTGTCGAACGTCCCGGTGCTGGCGCGGATGCCGGTGACGGCGGCGTTGGGGGCCATGGGCTCAGCGGTCGTGGTGGGTGTGGGCGCCGTGGCGGGACTCGGGGCTCTGGCCGACGAGCCCGCGAACCGGCCGCCGGCGGCGTACGAGGCCCCAGCCGGGACGATCGTCACCTCGGACGACACGCCCGCCGACGAGCCTCGTGGTGACGAGCCTCGGCCTGAGGAACCGTCGGTCGACGTTTCTCCGGTGACCGATCCCCCCTTCGAGGAGCCCCCGGCCGAGGAGCCCCCGGCCGAGGAGCCCCCGGTGACCGTGCCGCCGCCACCGATCGAGCACCCGGCCCCTCGGCTGACGTTCAGTGGCCGGGAGGACACCACGATCACGTTCACCGTCGCGCCGCCGGAGGCCTCGGCCGAGGTCGACGCACCACCGGTCGGCAGCCTCTCCCGGCTCGGTGACAACCGCTTCGCCTACCGTCCACCCGCGGACTGGAACGGCACGTTCGGTCTCGGCTATCACCGCTGCGACCCCGACGGGTGTGGTCACGGCAACGTCGAGCTCACGGTGACGCCGGTGAACGACCCCCCGTCGTTCTCGGCCGGGCCGGACCGGGTGGTGGACGAGGACGCCGGAACCGTGACCGTGCCACGGTGGGTCACCGGCATCTCGGCGGGTCCGGCCGACGAGTCCGGTCAGTCCGTCAAGTTCGACGTGGTGGCCTCGGCCCCCTCTCTCTTCGCTTCCGGGCCGAGGGTCACGGCGGACGGCACGCTGATCTTCCGACCCGCCCGACACGCCCACGGCAGCGCCACCCTTCGTGTGGTGGCCGAAGACGACGGTGGGGGCGCCGGGGGCGGCATCGACCGGAGCCCTGGCCAGGTGGCCTCGATCACGGTGAGGCCGGTCCCGGACCCGCCGGTGCTCGATCCGATCGGTTCCCCGTCGGGAATCGCCCTCGTCCCCATCACCTTCACCGCCACGGCGAGCGACGCCGATCTCGACGGCTTGACCTTCACCCTCGAGAGCGGTGCCGGTGCCGTCCCACCGGGAGCGACGATCACCCCGGCGGGTGGCTTCAGCTGGACGCCCACGGCTCTGCAAGGTGGGATCTGGACCTTCGACGTCGTGGTGACCGACGACAGCCCCAGCCTGCTCCGGGACCGGCAGACGATCACCGTGACCGTCTCGGTGATCCCCGAGCCCGCGACCGGTCTGATGGTCACGACCGGAACTGCCCACACCTGTCACACGGTGGCGGACGGCACGGCTCGCTGCACCGGGTCCAACACGTCCGGTCAGCTGGGCACGGGCAACCTCACGTCGGTCACCAACACGGTCCCTGTCCTCGGTCCCGCCGGCCCCGCGCCGCTCGGCGGCGTGGCCGAGGTGAGCGCCGGGGGCAACAGCACCTGTGCGGTCCTGACCGACGACTCGGCCTACTGCTGGGGGGCGGGGGGGAGAGGTCAGTTGGGCAACGGGTCCACCGCCGACCGGAACCGGCCGACGCGGGTGAGCGGTCCCGGTGGTTCCGGCTTCCTCGCCGACGTCGCCTCGATCGACACCTCCACGACCCACACCTGCGCCCTGCTCACGGGCGGGACCGTCTACTGCTGGGGCCGGGGCAACCGGGGAGAGCTGGGTGACGGTCTCTCCGGGTCGTCCACCACACCCGTCCAGGTCAGGGGACCGGGCGGCACGGGCGTGCTGTCGGGCGTCACGGCCATCAGCGTCGGGTCCTCCCATGCCTGTGCGGTGCGGGGGGACACGACCGTCTGGTGCTGGGGGCAGAACGGCAGCGGCATCCTCGGGATCGGCTCCACCGGTGGGCGCTCGACCGTTCCCGTCCAGGTCGTGGGGCCGGGCGGCCTGGGCGTCCTCACGGGGGTCGCCGAGGTCAGCGCCGCCCAGCGGCACACCTGTGTCCGCCTGGTCGACGGCCGGGCCATGTGCTGGGGATCCAGCGGTGAGGGCCAGGTCGGCGCGCTGGTCCCGGGGGGCAACCAGGCCTCGCCGGCCTTCGTCGTGGGGTCGGGCGGGGTCGGGCTCCTGGCGGGCGTGACCGACGTCTCGACCGGAGACGACTTCTCCTGCGCGGCCCGGGTGACCGGCGAGATGCTGTGCTGGGGCACGGACGACGCCGGCCAGGCGGGCAACGGCCCGCCCCTGGCCGGTTCCGACTGGCCGGTGCTCGTGGCCGGCCCAGGGGGGGCGGGGACGCTGGGCCCCGTGGCCGCCACCTTCAACGGCAGCGCGACCAGTCGCACCAGCTGCGCCATCCTCGACGACGACACCCTGTGGTGCTGGGGGGCCAACTCCGCCGGCCAGGTCGGTGACGGGACCACCGTCGGCCGCCACACACCGGTCGCCCACTCCTGAACCCTGGCTCGGGTGTACCCGGCGCGGCCCCCCTCGGTGGTGAAGAGGCGGCGGGGCCGGCCCGTACCCCCGAGCGCGGTCGCACCGGCCGCCTGGCTCCTACTCGGCGATGCCCACCGGCTGGTCGTCGATGATCTGGTCCAGGTACTCCGAGAGGCCATAGCCCACCCGACCGTCCTCGAGGGTCCACTCGGTGAGGCCCTCGGAGATGCGGGTGACCCGCCCGTCACGCCGGTTGCGCAGGGGGATCAGGTTCAGCACCTTCCCCGTCACCTTCAGCGAGCCCTCGTCGTGGTGCAGCACGGCCTCGATCGCCCGGTGGTAGGTGCCGGTCTCGGTCCACTCCGTGCTGATGTCGAAGCCCTGGCAGGCGACGATCCTGTCGCCGTCCCAGATGAAGCCGCCGCGCATGCCGTCGCGGTCGGGCCGGGCGATGCGGGAGCCCATGAAGCCGAAGTCGTCGCCGAAGTTGGCGGTGAGCCACCGGTAGTACCAGGGGGCCTGCCACGTGCGGGGGCCCCAGGAGTGGTCGCGGAGGCCGTAGCCGCTGACCACCCATTCCTGGTCGCCGACGCTGACCGTGCCGGCGGCGGCATTGAGCTGCTCGTAGTGGCCCTTGGCGAACTCCTCGCCCTCCCGCTCGTGGCTCTCGGTGGGCTCGCCACCGATGGGGTCACTCACCCGGGTGTAGGTCAGATCCACCCGGGCCCGCTCGTAGGGGTTGTTCGTGAAGGCCTGACGGGGGTCGGCCATCTCCAAGGGGTCCTCGAGCATGACGACCTTGCCCTCGTAGCCCACCCGGAGCTCCTCGAAGGGCTCGACCACCTCGAAGGTCATGCCGCCGGCGGCGAAGGCCTCGTTGTCGGTGATCTCGGGCCGGTCGTACATGAAGGCGACCCGGCCGTCGGGCAGGTAGAGGCAGGTGGTCATCTCCGCGTAGCCCTCGTTGGCCCGGTTGCCCAGGCGGACGAAGCCGCCGACCTGCTCGGTGGGGTCGTACACGTTGAAGTACATCGACTCGTTGAACGTGGGCTCGGGTCCCAGTTCGTGCAGGTACTCATCAGCAGGCTCGAGGCGCAGAGGCATGGGACAGAACCTACGCCTGATCGGCGAGGGCGACTGCCGTGCGGAGGTGGTCGGTGAGGTCCTCCAGGCGGCTGTGGGCGTTCAACCCACTGGTGCTGGGCATCACGTACACCGGCCGACCCCCGAGCGGCTCGGGCTGCACCCCCGCGATGGCCTTGCGGTCGACGGCCGCCCGCCAGCCGGCCAAGCCGACCATGACCACCGCTCCGGGAGCCAGCCACTCGGCCAGGCGGCCGACGCGCCCCACGCCCTCGCGGTACTCCGCGGCGGTCAGGGCGTCGGCCCGCGGCGTGGCCCGCTTGACCAGGTCGGTCATGCCGATTCCGTGGCCCAGGAGGGCGTGGCGGGTGTCCCGGTCACGGCCGACCAGGCCCGCGGCGAGGGCGGCGGGCCAGAACCGGTTGCCCGGGCGGGCGAAGCCGACGCCGACGTCGGCCGAGTAGACGCTCGGGTTCAGCCCGCACACCAGCAGCCGCATCCCGGCGCCGACCGTGTCCGGCAGCGTGGGTTCCCGACGGAGGCGGACCAGCAGGTGAGCCACGCCGTCGGGCCTCGGGTCGGCGGTCAGGTCCTCGACGGCGAAGCCCGCGCCGACGAGCACGTCGCGGAGCATCGGTTCGGGCCAGAGGGAGAAGCGGCGGCCGGCGAAGGGGTCGTCGGCGTAGGTCTCGTGGTCGGTGTCGCCGCCGAAGAGGGTCAGGTCGACGGGGCCCCCGACGGCCAGGGCCCGGTGGAGGTCCGCCAGGGCGAGGGGGAGGTCCTGGCGGGCGAGGTGCACGTAGGACTTGGACGCCCACCCGCCGCCCAGCCCGCCCTGCCGGAACGGCAGGGCATCGAGCCGAGCCTGCACCCGAGGGTGGCTGGTCGGGACCAGGTCGAGCATCGCCCGGGCCGCGTCCAGCCCGATGGCCCCCGAGCCGAGGTGGGGGAGGTGCCAGCCCGGACCGCACCCGAGGTCGGCGACCGGCCCGTCGCGGACCGTCCCGGCGAGGGCCGCGGCCCGCTCCGGCCGTCCGGCCGAACGCGCCCGCGCGAAGTCCGCCGCCAGTGCCTCATACACCGCCAGCGTCGGATCCGTCACCCGTGCCTCACCCACCGTCCCGGCCCTTCCCAGCGTTGTCAGCAACACATCGCGGTACCCGGAACGGGGTCAACGGGCGCCGAAGCCGCCGCCGCCCCCACCGCCGCCGCCCCCACCGGAGAAGCCGCCCCCGCCCCCGCCGCCCGAGGAGCTGGAGGAGGGGGGCGGCCGGAACGACGATGCCGTCGCGCTGGAGAGCCCGGAGCTGAAGTCGCCGATGGAGTGGAACGATCCGATGCGGTCGCCTCGGCGGCTCCCGACGTACCAGGGGGCGAAGGCCGGGTCGTCGGCGACCTCGGGGATCCGGACCTCGAGGGCCTCGATGAGGTCATCGGCCACACCCAGGGCGACGGCGGCCACGAGGTAGCGCTCGTAGAGGGCCAGGTGGCCCGACGGGGCGTCCTCGAGTTGGGAGAAGTCCTTCAGGAAGCGCTTGAGCCCGGCCCACTCGGCCTGACGCTGGGCCCCCGCCGGCGTGCGACGACGCAGCAGGGTCATGAAGGACAGGAGCACCACCGCCGCGCCGATGGCCGCGCCACCGGCGGCGAAGGCGTCGTTGGCGATGGCGACCGCGGCGTAGCCGCCGAGCAGGGCCACGAGCACCAGGTAGAGGACCCAGCCCGCCGCCTGGCCCTTCACCTGGTACCCGCGGGCCTCGTAGGCCTCGACCACCTGGTTCTTGAAGGACGCGAGCCAACTGGCGGCGTTCGTGCGGTGGCTCTTCGCCCAGTCCGTGAGCTGCTGCTGGCTGGTCTCGGGCCCGCTGCCGAAGAGCCGTTTGAGCACCTTGCGCTCGAAGTCGGCCAGGCCGGCCTGGTCCTGGCCGGTGGCGTTGAAGGTGTGGTCCTTCTCGGTCTCCTCGATGGTCAGGTGACCCCGTTGGGCCAGGTCGACCACCGTGGCGGAGAAGGCGTCGGTGTCCACATAGCCCCATTCCATGAGCGCGATGGCCACCGCGGGCGGGTCATCGGGCACCTCCCGCCAGTAGTCGATCTCGGCCACCGTCGGCTCCCGGCCCCACTTCAGCCAGACCAGGAACGCCCCGAGCAGGGCAGCCCCGATGAAGAACGGTGCGGCCAGCGCGAGGTTGCGGCGTCGGTCCTCCTTCTCCTGCTGTTCCTTCTCGTACTGGGCGCGGGCCCGGTTGGCCTCCACGGCCAGGGCGGTCTCCTCGGCGATGATCCGTCGCTGCTGGGGCCGGGTCTCCACCTCGGCGAGGTCCTGGCACTGGGGGGCGTCGCGGAGGAATCCCTCGACCTCCGCGCGGGTCAGCGTTCCTTGGCTCACCTGCTCGAGCAGTGCGTTGCGGAAGAAGTCGCAATCCGAGAGGTAGTCCCGGGGCGTGGTCTGACCCACCCGGCCCTGGGGCAGACCCTGGGCGGCGAAGCGGTTCCGGGGCGTGATGACCCGGGTCTCGAGGAACGTGTGGGCGGGCAGGTCCTCGATGGCGGTGCGGATCGTGGACCCGTCGACCTCGATGGTCCCACTGAGCGGACCGTGGGCCCAGGCCCGGACACCCTCGCCGCCACCCGGCACCCGGAGGGTCACCGTGTGGTGGCCGACCGCTTCGGGCACGTTCTGACCCACCCACTGCCAGTTCAGCTCGACGACGTCGGGCCAGGCCAGGACGGCGTTGAACACCCGATAGCGCAACTCGTAGGTGTGGATGCCGGACGCGGGGGCGATGTCCCACTCGAACAGCGTGGGCGACTCGAGCAGGGTGGTGAGCTGCCGATCGCCTTCGTAGGCCCGGATCCCCCGGACCTCCCAGGGTCCGGCGTCGAAGTCCCGGGTCCCGACGGTGAAGGTGCCGTCGAAGTCATAGGTCACCCGCTCCCGCACGAGCAGCACGCCGTTGGGCCGGAGCTGGGCGGTGACGCGGATCTCGTCCAACGTGAAGGACTTGTCGCCGCCGGAGCCGTCGGTCTCGCCGAAGACGGCACCGATCAGGGCGAACCCGCCGATGAGGAGCAGGGGGAAGACGACCCTGAGGACCTTGCCGACCCGTCTCATGCGCTGAGGCCCTCCTCGATGACGGCCTGGAGGCGGCGCATGCCGGCCAGCCAGCGGTCGTGGTCGGAGGCCTTGCGCAGGAAGAACTCGGCCACTTCCGGGTGGGGCAGGATCAGGAACTCCTCCGTGGCCAGGCCGGCCACCACGGCCTCTGCGCAGTCCTCCGGCTCGATCACGCCCTGGCTGAGCACGACGGCCCCCGCCGCCTCGTCCTCGCCGGCCAGGAGCAGGTTGGTGCGCACGCCCATCGGGCAGAGGCAGGAGAAGCGGACGCCCGCGTCGCCGTGGGTCATCGACAGCCACTCGGCCAAGCCGACCACGGCGTGCTTGGTCACCGAGTACGGGGCCGTGCCGATGTTGGTCAGCAACCCCGCGGCCGATGCGGTGTGCAACAGGTAGCCCGTGGCCTGCTCGCGCCAGTCGGGCAGCAGGGCCCGGGCGGCGAAGACGTGGGCCATGACGTTGACGTCCCAGCAACGCTGCCAGTCGTCGTCGGCGACCTCGACCCCGCCGAAGGTGCCGACGCCGGCGTTGGCGCAGAACAGGTCGATGCGCCCGTGGTCGCGCTTGGTCGAGTCGATGAGCTCGGTGACCTGGGCCGGGTCGGCCACGTCCACCTCGACCGCGCGACCGCCGATCTCCTCGGCCACGGCGAGCGCGGCGTCACCGTCGAGGTCGGCCACCACGACGGCGGCCGCACCCTCGTGGGTGAAGCGCCGGGCCATGGCCTCCCCGATGCCGTTGCCGCCCCCCGTGATGACCACGACCTTGCCCCTGAGCTCCACGGCGCGAGAGCGTACGGCGGCGCGCCCGTGCGGGCGCCACGACGTGACTGCGCCGACCCCGACGAGGGTCCCCAGGTCGTCAGGGAGCGACTCGCCGACGGCGGCTCCCTACGCGACGGCCTCGACGTACCCGGACTCGATCTCTGACGATCGGTCGTCCTGGCGGTCAGCCGACGGCGGCGGCCAGGGTGTCGGAGATGACCTGGCGGCGGTCGTCACCCCAGGGGAGAGGCATGACGATGGGCCGGTCGACGCCGTTGGCGACGTAGTCCGCGACGGTCGCCCGGATGTGCGCGGCGTCACCGACGACGTCGATGGCGTCGACCATGCGGTCCGAGACGGCGGCCAGCGCGCCGTCACGGTCCCTGGCCGCGTGGCGCTCGCGGATCACGGCCACCTCGTCGCCGAAGCCGGCGCGGGTGAAGTTGCGGGCGTAGGCGTCGACCACGGCGTAGGAGAAGAGGTCCTTGCGGGCGTTCACGGCGGCGGCCTCGCGGTCGGCCACGCCGACGTGCACGTAGGCGTAGACCGTCGCGTCACCCCCCTTGCGCACCTGCTCGATGCTCCACGGGACGTGGCCGGCGGGCAGGTAGTTGAGCAGGACGCCGTCGGCGATCTCGCCGGCCAGCGCCAGCATCCCCGGGTTGAGGGCGCCGATGACGATCTTCGGCGTCCGCTCGCCCGGGCGGATCCCGAGGCGGAAGCGCTTCACACCGTAGAAGTCGCCGTCGAAGGTGACGGACTCACCGCTGAGGCACTCCCGCACCAGGGCCACGTACTCCCGCACCCGGTCCAGGGGCCGGTCGCCATAGGCCACGCCGTGCCACTGCTGGGTGACCACGGGCGAGGAGATGCCGATGCCCAACAGGATCTCTCGGTCCGGCGCCATCGCCTGGAGGGTTGCTGCGGCCATGGCGGTGACCATGGGTGTTCGCAGTTGTAGTGCGAGGACGCCCGTGCCGAGGTCGAGTCCCGGAGCCATCCCGGCGACACCGCCCAGCAGCGAGAACGCCTCCGGGCCGGTGGTCTCCGCGGTCCAGTAGGAGGTGTAGCCGAGCGCCTCGGCCTCACGGGCCACATCCAGCGCGATCCGGGGTCCGAGGGGCATGAAGCCGGCGAAGGTCACCCCGACGGGTGTGGCGGTGGTCACGAGTTCACGCTACTGACCCACTCCTGTCACGGGGGCCGGGTACCATGGTCCGGTAATGACGGAGACCACCGAACAGAACGATGCGGAAGTGATCATCGAGGCGCTGGCCCTGATCGATCAGGGTCTGGGCACGCTGCTCGACCGCCAGCTGGTGTCGACCAACGAAGTGGCCGATCTGCTCCTCGATGTCCGCACGCTCCTGACCAAGCCCTCGGAGCTCGTCTCCCCCAACTGAGCTCGGGTCAGGCCGTCAGTTCCGCGAAGGCCTCCGCCAACGCCTCCCTCAACGGCCCGGGGTCGCCCACGGCCGCGAGGTCGGCGAGCAGCCCGAGGTGCAGCTCCCCGGCGTAGCTGAGCATCGTCAGGTTGAACGCCGTCCCCGCCAGCGGGCCCACCGGGTAGTTCTCGACGATCCGCGCGCCGCCGAAGTACAGCGGGAAGGGCGCCCCCCGCAGGTTCGAGGTGGTGAAGTCGACGGTCTCGGCCTGATGGCGCGCCGCGGCGACCAGCGCGGAGGTGGGCAGCACGTTCATGACCCCGGCCAACTGGTCCAGGACCTGGAACGCCTTCTCGCCTCGGGACGCGGCCAGGCGTTCGTGGACGGCGAGCAGGTGCTCGATGGGGTCCTCGATGTCGATGGGCACCAGAGTGCGGGTCAGGGAGAAGGCGTTGCCGGCGGCCGAGGCGTCGTCCCGTGTGCTCATCGGCATCGCCATCCGCAACTCGTCGACCGGTTCGCCGGCTCGGCGGTGCGCCACGGCCGCGGCCCGGCTCGCCGCGGTGACGAAGATGTCGTTGATGGTCACGCCGTGTGCCGAGGCCGCGACCTTCACCGGGTCGAAGGGCACGCGGAGCACGACGAGCTCCCGGCCCAGGGAGCGCTCGGTCCAGAGCGGTGACCGGGCGTCGCTGGTGGTGAGGACCTGGCGCATGACCGATCGGGTCGTCTCCCCGACCTCGAGCACCTGCCCGGGCCATCGGTCGGGGTGGGCGAGGCCGGTTGCGGCGCCCCGGGCGACGCCCACGGTGGTCTCGGCGACCTGGCGACCGAGGTGGCCGGCGGTGCCGAGCACCCGCCCGACGAACGTCGGTCCGGCGCCGTCCTCGGTCGGCTCGGGTGGATGCGGGCGGGTGTCGGACCCGCCGGGGTCGCGCTCCAGGTCGAGGAAGCGCTCCGCCAGTCGCAGCCCTCCGACCCCGTCGGTCACGGTGTGGTGTAGCCGCTGGACCATGGCCGCCCGTCCGCCGGACAGGCCCTCGACCACGACGAACTCCCACAGGGGCCGGCTCCGCTCGAAGCCCTGTTGGTGGAGGCGGGTGGTCAGCCGGAGCAGGGCCCGTTCGTCACCCGGGCGGGGCAGCGCCGTCCACCGCAGGTGGTAGTCGAGGTCGAAGGCCGTGTCCTCCTCCCAGGTCGGCGGGGCCAGCCGACCGAACGCGGGCACGACGCGCTGGCGGAGCCGGGGGACGTCGGCCACCGCCTGGCCCAACTTGGCGCGCAGGTAGTCCCGATCGGGGACACGGTCGAGGACGCTGACGTTGGCGAACGCCGAGGTCAGGTGGGGGTCCTTGTCGAGGTTCCACATGAGCGCCTCGAGGTCGCTCATGCGCGGCGCCGACCGTACCTCCCGTTCCGCCATCGCCGACGACGGTAGTGGTGTGCTCGTCGCCGCGCCGGATCGAGTGTCCCCGAGGTGGGTAGAGGTCCCGAGGAAGTCGGGGACCGGGTCAGCGCGGGATCGAGGTGTGCTTGAACTCGTTGAGGTCGGTCCAGGCCAACAGGTCGAGGACCCGTTCCACCGTCGCCCGACCGTCTTCGTCGGTGGTCGGACCGTCCATCAGCCGGACGAACACCGCCCGGTCCCCCTGCACGAAGGTGGGCACCCCCCAGACGCCGGCTTCGGCGACCGCAGCCTCGTGCTCCGTGCGCACCGTGGCCAAGGCGGAACCGGACGCGATCTCCTCGAAGACCTCCGTGTCGGGTACCCCGTTGGCCACGAGGACCCGGGTCAGGACCTCGCGGTCGCGCAGGTCCAGGGACTCGACGTGCCGGGCGTCGAAGAGACCGAGGTGCACGGCGCCGAAGCGGTCAGGGAACCGGTCCCGGACCACCGTGCCCACCTGCAGGGCGAGCAGGCCCGTCTCCTTGGTGGGGTCCTCCCAGACGTCGGGCTGTCCCTCCTCGACGTGCATCTGACTGAGGCTGAAGGGCACGAAGTGGACGTCCCAGTCGGCGCCGGCTCGGAGGCCACCGAGTACGTGCTGGTGGCCGATGCGAGCGAACGGGCAGCGGTAGTCCCAGGAGACCGCGAAGGAGGTGATGGCCTTGTCAACCCGGGTCGGGCTCGCTCTGTTCCGTCAGCGGCCACGCCCGCTTGGCCACGCGGCCCAGCACCAGGCCCAGCGCCGCGCCCGCGAGGACGTCGGAGGCGTGGTGGGATCGCGTGTGGATCCGGCTGGAGGCCACCACGGCGGCCAGGCCGTACCAGCCGTAGCGCCAGGGGCCCTTCTGGCCGTCGGCCAGCAGGGTGGCGGCGGTGAAACCGGCACTGGCGTGTCCGGAGGGGAAGCTCGTCGTCTTCGGGGTGCGGAGGGGGAACGGGTGGTCCGTGTCGTCGACCGGCCGTCGACGGGGCAGCATCGACTTGATCAGGCCGTTCACGAGGGCCGACTCGAGGCCGAGGCAGACCAGCAGGCGGATCGCCGCGTCGGCATCCTTGTCCGAACGCAGGCCCCGGACCGAGCCCAGCAGCATCCACAGGATGCTGTGGTCACCCAGGGCAGAGGCGGAGTAGAAGACCCGATCGGCGAGGGGGTCTCCTCGCAGGCCGTCGAAGGCCCGGTCCACCGTGTCGTCGAGGGCCGCGATCTGCCGCGTGAGCCCAGGGGCGATCGAGCCGCTCGGGGTCACCCCGGGACGGGGACCCGACGGAGATCGATCGGATCCGCGTCGACCCGGGCGTCGGCGGCGGCCCGAGCCGCGTCGGGGTCGCCGCCGAAGGCCGGGCAGTGGGTCTGGAACGCGCACCAGTCACACAGCTTGGAGGGTCGGGGCCGGAAGTCCTCCCGCTCACAGGAGCGCTCGATGGCGGCCCAGATCGCGGTCAGCTTGCGGCGCAGCCCCCGGCTGGCCTGCTCGGTGGGCTCGGCGATGATGGCCACCGGATCGGCCAGGTAGAGGAGCTGGACCTTGGCCGGGCGCACGCCGAAGAGCTCCTCGCAGAGGAAGGAGTAGAAGTGCACGCCGCCGAGGCGGCCCTGCTCGTACTGCTGGCGGGGGGCGGCGCCGGTCTTGTAGTCGGTGACCACGAGTCCGCCGTCGGCGTCGAGCTCCAGGCGGTCGATGATGCCCCGGAGGTTGAGGTCGCCCAGCGGGGCCTCGAGCCGCAGCTCCAGGCCTATCGGGGTGATGGTGCCCGGGTCCTCGAGCCGGAAGTAGTTCTCCAGCAGTTCCTGGGCCCGGACCCGGAGGGCGACGTCGGCCTCCTCGTCGAGTCCGAGCCCGAGGTACTCCGGGTCGAGCGCCATGGCGGCGTGGGCTTCGGCCAGGCAGGCCGTCGCCCGCCCCGCGGTGCGCTGGTCGGCCGGCAGGTCGAAGAGGCGCTCCAGGGCGGCGTGGACGAGGGTCCCTCGGACCGCGGGCAGCGAGGACGGCTCGGGCAGGTGGTCGATGGCCGAGAAGCGGAACGCCAGCGCGCAGTCCTGGAACGACGACACCCTCGAGGGGGACAGCCCGGTGGGAGGTTCCAGTGCCATGACCCAACCCTAGGCAGGGGGGGTGACAGCCCCGGAGGACCCCCTACGGGTCAGAGGTCAGGACGATGGTCTCGGTGACGGGTGGCGTGGGCGAGGTCGGGACCCATTCCGGGCTCAGTCGACGCTCGACCATCAGGCCGGTGATGCGACGGAGGGTCTCGTCGTCGAGGGGCTGCATGCCCTCCAGGAGCAGCGAGGGCACCATCCGCACCGGGATGACCGTGGCGCCGACGGGCTCCCGGATGCGCTCGGGGGTGACCAACAGGGCGTCGATGACCGGGATCCAGGCCAGGTGGTCGCCCAGGCCGGTCCGGGTGGCTCGGGCGATCTGGGTCACCCGCTTGGCGTCGCGGTGGTGCTCGCCGGTCGACGGCCGGAGCACGAAGGCGCCGGCGGGCCCCGCGACGAAGCGGTCGCGGCCCAGTTCGGCCACCGCCCACTCGGGGGGCAGGGTGGCCAGGACCGCGTCGAGGCGGTCGGGGTCGAGGGCGGCGGCTTCCACGACCCTCCATCGGCCCGCAGGCCGGGGCCATGAGGTGGTGGTCAGTCGTCCTTGAAGTAGGCGAGGAGCTTGCGGAGCTCGTCGGCGGTCTCGGCGGGGACCATGTAGCCGTCCTCGTCCCGGATCTCGTCGAAGCGGTCCCGCACGCCCTCGAGGGTCAACTCGGGGTCGTAGATGCCCGTGGTGAGGCCGATGAAGAAGCGAGCGACCATGCCGCCGCCACACGAGTAGACCTCGCCGGTGACCGGGCATTCCTCGTGGGCCAGCCACGCGACGACGGGGGAGATCTGCTCGGGGGCCAGGCTGTCGCCCATGGGGCCGAGGAGGTCCTCGGTCATGCGGGTCTTGGCGATGGGCGCGATGGCGTTCGCCTTGATGTTGCTGCGGGCCCCCTCCTGGGCCAGCACCCGGGTGAAGCCGACCAGGCCCATCTTCGCCGCGCCGTAGTTGGCTTGGCCGAAGTTGCCGATGATGCCCGCGGTGGACGCGGTGTTGACCACCCGCCCGTAGCCCTGCTCGCGCATCTTGACCCACGCCGGTCGGGTGACGTTGAACGCCCCGCGCAGGTGCACGTCGATCACGGGGTCGACCAGGTCCGGGGTCATGTTGTGGAACGCCTTGTCCCGCAGGATGCCGGCGTTGTTGATGACGATGTCGACCCGACCGAAGGCCTCCAGGGCCGTGGTCACGATGGACTCGCCGCCTTCGGGCGTGGCCACGCTGTCGTGGTTGGCCACGGCCACGCCACCCAGTTCCTCGATCTGGCGGGCGGCCGCCTCCGCCGCGCTCTCGTCGCCACCCTCACCCGAGACCGAGCCTCCGAGGTCGTTGATGACGATCTGGGCGCCCCGAGAGGCCAGCAGCTTGGCGTGTTCGAAGCCGAGACCCCCGCCCGCGCCGGTGATGATCGCGACCTTGCCGTCGAAACCGATGTCAGCCATGGCGCGGGAGGGTAGTGACGACGGCCCGACCGTCAGAAATCCCCAAAGACCCTCGATCGCCAGACCGCGGTCCTCGTACTGGCGCCCGATTGAGGTGCCAGGGCACCCGAATCGGGCGCCAGAACGGGTAGTCACCGCCCGCGGACCGACGGTCAGCAGTCCGCCTGCTCGGGGGGGTCGCTGACGGGGACCTCGCCGACGGGGGCGCTGCCGCCGCCGGCTCCGCCGCCGCCACTGCCCCCGGCGCCCACACCGAGGGGTACGGGCGGGGGCTGGAGGTCGCTGCTGACGCCGTCGATGTCGCCGCCCGTGACGACGGCCACGTCGGCGCCGCCCGGGACGCTGTCCACCTCCTCGACATCGGCGCCGCCCTGGATCTGGGCGGCGACGAAGCGGGCCTGGGCCTCGTTGCCGGAGGTGAAGCGCACCACCGTGTGGCCGAAGTCGGCGTTCTCGGCCTCGTCTGTTCCGGGGGAGGTGTCGAAGCCGAGGCGGTCGAGGTCCTCGGCCACCTCGCCCGCCTGACCGTCGGTGCCGGTGCCGTTGAGCACGATCACGCCGATCTCCGGTGCCTGCTGCGAGCCGGCACCGGACTGGCCCCGGAAGATGCCGAGCGTGCGGTCGTTGGCCTCGGTGTCCTGCAGGCGCAGGATGGCCGAGCCGCCCACCGTGTCGTCGCTGACGTCGAGGGTGAGGGTCTGGAGGGTGTCGTCGTTGATCCCCCGGAACTCCTGGCCGAGTTGGACGAAGTCGTCCACGCCGAGCGAGTCGTCGACCAGCGCGGCGTCGGCCGCGACCCCGAGGACGTCGCCGAGCAGCAGCGGGTTGGCCAGGCCCTGGGCCACCGTGCGGGCCAGCGCCCGACGGATGAAGTCCTGTTGTCGCGAGATGCGGCCGAGGTCGGCGGTGCCGTCCGAGATCCACTCGTCGCCCTCGCGGTACTCGAGTTGGCGGGACCGGGCATAGGCCAGGGCCTGGTCGGGGCCGAGGGTCACACAGCCGCGGTGGCCGACGAACAGCCCCGTCGCGGTGTCCCGCACGGGGGTGTCGAAGAAGAACGGCACCCCGTCGATGGCGGCCACCAACTGCTTGAACCCGCGGAAGTCGACCTGGAGGTAGTGGTGGATCGGGAGGCCGAGGTCGTCCTGGATGGTGCCGATGAGGGCGTCCTGGCCGCCGATGGCCAAGGCGGCGTTGATCTTCTCCTCACCGCCGCCGGGGATCGCCAGGTACAGGTCGCGGGGCAGGCTCAGGAGGTGGGCCTGGGGCGAGTCCGGGTCGACCCGAAGCACCATGATCGTGTCCGAGAGCACGCCGAGGTCCTCGCGGCCGGTGGTGACCGGGTCGTCGGGGTCGAGCCCGGCTGCGCTGTCGGTGCCGACGAGGAGGAAGTTCTGCGCCGAGTTCCCTCCGGGCTCGTCGTCGAGGCTGTCGCCCACCGCGACGGTCGGGATGGCGGCGACACGGAGGTGGAGCACCCCGAGCCCGCCGACGGCGGTGATCAGCCCGATGAGGAGGGCCACGTTGAGCGTGGTCGCCAGGCGCGAGCCCGCTCGGCGTCCTCTCCTCGTCTTCGGGGGCACCACCAGACGCTAACGAAGGCGGGGGGCCGAACGGGCGCGCCCGAGGGTCCGGCCCGGCGCACGGCTCAGACGCGCAGGTGGGCCTCGGCGTAGGCCCGCAGGGCCTTGTAGTCGACCTTGCCGTTGGGCCCCCGGCCGATGGTGTCGATGGTGAGGACCCGCTTCGGGGCCTTGTAGGCGGCCAGGGTCTTCTTCACGTGGGCGATGACCTCCGCCTCGTCGACGAGGGCCTCGCCGTCGGGCTCCACCACGGCGGTGACGGCCTCGCCGAACTTCTCGTCGGCGACGGCGACGGCGACGGCGTCGTGGATCGCCGGGTGGGACTTCAGTGCCTCCTCGACCTCCTCGGGAAAGACCTTCTCGCCGCCGGTGTTGATGCAGACCGAGCCCCGACCGAGGAGCGTGAGCGAACCGTCGGCCTCGACCATCGCGTAGTCGCCGGGCATCGAGTAGCGGCGACCGTCGATCTCGATGAAGGTGGAGGCGGACTTCTCGGGGTCCTTGTAGTACCCGACCGGCACGAACCCACCCACGGCCACGCGGCCGACCTCGCCCGATCCGGGCTCGAGCGGACGGCCGTCCTCACCCACCACGAGGGCGTTGGGCCCGAGGGTGAACCTGGCGGTCTCGGCGGCGTTGCCGGCGCTGGAGATCGACGCTCCCATGTTGAGCGCCTCCGAGGACGAGAACGCATCCTGGAGGAGCATGCCCGGGTGGTGGGCGAGGAGGGCCTGCTTGGAGGCCTCGCTCCACATCACCCCCGAGGAGACGACGGCGACCAGGCTGGACAGGTCCCAGCGGTCGGGCTCGGCGTCGAGGGCGCGCAGCATCGGCTTGGCGAACGCGTCGCCGACGATGGCCATCATGTTGACCCCCTCGCGTTCGACGGTGTCGAGCAGCTCGACGGCGTCGAAGGTGCGACCGGTCAGGGTGACGATGCAGCCGCCGGTCATGAGGGTCATGAGGGCGGTGAACCAGCCGGTCCCGTGCATCAGCGGGCAGGCGGGGACATGGACCGGGCCCGGCGACGTGAGCGACTGCCGCATGAGGTCGAGGTCGGCCTCCTCGCCGTATTGCGGGGCGACCGCGTGGGCGTAGGCCAGGAAGAGGTCGTGCTGGCGCCACATCACCCCCTTCGGCATGCCGGTGGTGCCGCCGGTGTAGAGCATCAGGAGGTCGTCGCCGTCGCGGCCCCAGCGGGCGACGGTGCGCGCCGGGGCCAGGTCCGCCGCCTCCTCGTAGGGCGTGGCCCAGTCGGGGCAGGGCCCGGAGCCGTCGTCCACCCACAGCCAGGTCCGCACCGGCACCCGGTCCCGCACCGCATCGGCGGTCTCGGCGAAGGTGCCGTGGAACACGACGGCGACGGCGTCGGCGTTGTCCCAGAGGTACGCCAACTCGTCGGCGGTGTAGCGGTAGTTGGTGTTGACGGGGACCATGCCGGCCTTCCAGGCCCCGGTGCAGGCCTCCATGTACTCCGGTCCGTTGTGGAGGTAGAGGGCGACCTTGTCCTGCCGCTCGGCACCCGACTCGAGCAGGGTCAGAGCGATGCCGTCGGACCGTCGGTCGAACTCCCGCCAGGTGTACCGCCGTTCGCCATGGACCGCGGCGGTGGCGTCGGGCAGTGTCTCGGCCACGACCTCGAAGGCATCGGCGAAGTTCCAGCCCGGCATGGTCCCCCCTGGGTGGCGCGGTTCCGGTCGGCCGACTGTAGGCCGGTCTCGGGTTAGCTTCGACCGGTGGACTTCGACCTCCCGGGCGACGACGACCCCCGTCGGCTGGCGGTGCGCCGTTGGCTGGGCGAGCACCCGTCGCCCTCCGGCCGGGACCTGGCCGAGGCGGGCTACGTCGCCCCCCACTGGCCCCGTCCCTGGGGCCTCGACGCCGACCCGATCGAACAGGTCGTCATCGACGAGGAGCTGGCCGCGGCCGGCGTGCACCGGCCTCCGAACCAGATCGGCATCGGCTGGGCCGGCCCCACCCTGTTGGCCGCGGGGACCCAGGAACAGAAGGACCGCTACCTGTTCCCGATCCTGTCGGGCGAGGAGTTCTGGTGCCAGCTCTTCAGCGAGCCCGGGGCCGGCTCCGACCTGGCATCGCTGCGCACCACCGCGGTGCGCGACGGCGACTCCTACGTCGTCAACGGCAGCAAGGTCTGGACCTCCCTCGCCCACGTCTCCCGGTTCGGGATCCTCATTGCCCGAACCGACGCCGACGCTCCCAAGCAGCGAGGCATCTCCTACTTCATCTGCCCGATGGACACCCCGGGAATCGAGGTCCGGCCGATCGTGGAGATGACCGGGGTCCACCTCTTCAACGAGGTCTTCCTGGACGAGGTCCGCATCCCGGCCGAGAACCTGGTGGGGGAGCCGGACCGGGGCTGGGACCTGGCCAAGGTCACCCTGGCCAACGAGCGCGTCTCGCTGTCGACCGGCGGGGCCCTGTGGGGTCGGGGCCCTTCGGCGCCGGACCTCGTGGCCCTCGCCCGGGACCACGGCGTGGCCGATGCCGGTCTGCGCCAACGGTTGGTCCAGATGCACATCGAGGGGGAGTTGCTCCGGTTGCTGCGGCTGCGCACCGTGTCGGCGGCGATCAAGGGCACCCAGCCGGGGCCCGAGGCGTCGATCCGCAAGGTCTTCGCCGACGAGCACGGCCGACGGCTGATGGAGCTGGCCCTCGACCTGGTCGGACCCGGCGGGATGCTGTCGGAGCCCGGGCCCTTCGGCGGTGAGCAGGACATGTGGCGCTACGGGTTCCTCTTCAGCCCCGCCCTCACCATCGGGGGCGGCACCGCCGAGGTCCAGCGCAACATCATCGGCGAACGCGTCCTCGGCCTCCCCGCCGAGCCCTCCCCATGACGAAATCGCGTCGATTGGTCACGCCAGGCGTGACCAACTCACGCAATTTCGGATGATGTGGCCGCGGGTCCTGGTCACGGGTGGGGCGGGGTTGGTCGGTTCCACGCTGATCGCCACGGCGCCGTCGGGGGCCGACGTGCACGCCACGCAGCGCTCGACGCCGGTCCGGGGAGCCGAGGCGCACACGATCGACCTGGCCGATCCCGACGAGCCCGTCGGCCTGCTGGCTGCGGTCAGGCCCGATGTCGTGATCCACACCGCCTACGGGACCGACGACCTGGGGCGGGATGTCATCGCCGCGACGCGGTCCATCGCCGCAGCCTGTGCCATCCACCGCGTCGAACTGGTGCACCTCAGCAGCGATGTGGTCTTCGACGGCGAGCACGCCCCCTACGCCGAGGACGCCCGGCCCGCCCCCGTGCATGCCTACGGCCGGGCCAAGGCCGAGGCCGAGGGCGACGTCATCACGGCGGTGCCCGACGCCGCCCTGGTCCGCACCTCGCTGGTCTGCACGGCGGCACCTCTCGATCCGCGATCGGCTTGGGTGGTCGAGGTCCTGCGGGCCCGTGAGCCGATCACCCTGTTCACCGACGAGATCCGCTGCCCGGTGCGGGCCGACGACCTGGCCCTCATGCTCTGGGACCTCATCGCCCTGCCCCGGCCCGAGCGGTCCGGCCCATGGCACCTCGTGGGCCCCGACGCCCTCAGCCGCCACGCCCTCGGTGTTCTCCTCGCCGACGCCCATGGCCTCGACCCGACCGGCCTCACCGCGGCCCGGAGTCGGGACCTCCCCGATCCTCGGCCTCGAGACCTGACCCTCACCGCCGCGCGGTCGGCTGTCCTGCCCACCCGGCCCCGCGCGGTGTCGACCCTCTGGTCGTAGCCGTCTCGAATCCGGCCGACCCGGTGGGCGGAACTACGGTCGGACGCCATGAAGATCAGCACCCAGCTCCGCTACGACGTCCCGCCCGCCGAGGTGGCCAAGCAGGCCGTGGACCTGGAGGCGGCGGGACTCGACCTCATCTGGGTGGCCGAGGCCTACGGCGTCGACGCGGTCAGCATCATGGGGTACCTCGCCGCGGTCACCGAGCGGGTCGAGATCGCCTCGGGGATCCTGCCGCTCTACACCCGGACGCCGACGCTGCTGGCCATGACCGCGGCAGGTGTCGACGCCCTCTCCGGCGGCCGCTGCGTCCTCGGACTCGGCGCCTCGGGCCCCCAGGTCATCGAGGGGTTCCACGGCGTGCCCTACGACAAGCCCCTGACCCGGACCCGGGAGATCATCGAGATCTGCCGCCAGGTCTGGAGGCGGGAACGGGTCGAGTACGCGGGGCAGGCCTATGACATCCCGCTCCCGGAGGGTGAGGGAACCGGCCTCGGCAAGCCGCTGAAGCTGATCACCCACCCCGTGCGGAACCGCATCCCGATCCACGTCGCGGCCCTGGGGCCCAAGAACGTCGAGCTCACCGCGGAGATCGCGGACGGCTGGCTGCCCCTCTTCTACCTGCCGGAGAGGGCGGCCGACGTCTGGGGCGACGACCTGGCCCGCGGTGCGGCCAAGCGGGCCGACGACCTCGACCCGCTCGAGATCGTCGCCGGTGGCCTGGTCGCCATCGGCAAGCAGGAGGACGTCGCCGGCATCCGGGACTTCGCCCGCCCGATGGCGGCCCTCTACGTCGGGGGCATGGGCGCCCGGGGCAAGAACTTCTACAACGACCTGGTCTGTCGTTACGGCTTCGAGAAGGAGGCGGCGGAGATCCAGGACCTCTACCTCGACGGGAAGAAGGAGGAGGCCGCCGCGGCGATCCCCGAGGACCTGCTCGAGGCCACCACGATCTGCGGCGACGAGGGCTACGTGAAGGAGCGCCTCGCCGCCTACCGCGAGTCCGGTGTCACGATGCTGAACATCACCCCGGTCGGCGACGCCGCCGACATCGTCGACAAGCTCAAGGAGTGGAGCAGCTGACCGAGCGCGGTGACGGCGTTCCGCCGGTCGGCGGCGCCGGAAGTGGGGTCAGTCGCCCCGGCGGTTGGTGAGGCTGCGGAGGCGGAGCCGAGGGTGGGGTCAGTCGCCCCGGCGGGTGGTGAGGCTGCGGAGTCGGAGCCGAGGGTGGGGTCAGTCGCCGCGGCGGGTGGTGAGGCTGCGGAGTCGGAGCGGAGCCGCGGTGACGGCGTTCGGCGGTCGGCGGCGCCGGACTTGCTGAGCGCAGCGAAGCCAGTCACATGTAGCCGTCACGAGCACTTGAGGATCTCGTCGAAGCCCTCCTGCATGCTCTCCAGGAGGGCTTCGGGGTCCGGGACGGCGGCGGGATCGGTGTTGAACCCGATGTTGAGGTCGTCCACGTAGCTCATGAGGGTGACGTTGGCCGCCGCCGCGGCCAACGGGCCGAACGCGAACTGGCTGTCGACGCGGGCGCCCGCCAGGTAGAGGGGGAAGGGGGGCCCGGGGATGTTGGAGGTCACGAAGTCCACCCCTCGCAGCATCGAGCCGAAGATGCCGGTGGTCACATCGGGGTGGAGCCGGTTGAGCACGTTGGCCAGCGGCTCGGTGAGGGCCAGTGCGGGCTCCGCCCGGGCCCGGAGGACCAGGTCCCGTACGACCTTCATCCGGTGCACCGGGTCGACCACCGTCAGCGGAACCGCGAAGCGGGCCGGGGCGAACTGGTTGCCGGCCACGTTCTCGGTGGCCTCCGTGCGGACGTTGATCGGCATCGACATGCGCAGGGCGCCGGCCGGCTGGCCGTGCCGGTCGTGGTAGCGGCTCCAGCCCGCGGCGATGGCCGCGACGAAGGCGTCGTTGAGCTTGCCCCCCGCTCGTCGGCCCGCTGACTTCATCTCGGCCAGGGGCACGGTCAGGGTGTGGAACTGGACCGACAGGGAACGCCCGGTCATCAACGGTGACAGGGGCGCGCTGGCGGGGGCGAGGAGGCGGGCGGCGGAGCTGACCGTCTCACCCACCCGGACCCCGACCCCCACCGGATCGGCGGCTGCGCCCATCGCCGCCTGGGGGAGGTGGCCGAGGGAGCGCCGGGCGATGCCCATCGCTCGCCGCTGCTCGTGGGCCAGGGCGTCCCAGAACCGTTCGACCTGGTTCATCACGTGGACCGGTGGGGCCTCGGGCAGGTCGCCGGGGTCGCCGGGATCGCTCTCGGCGTCGAAGGTCTCGAGCATGAGCTTGACCCCGCCCACGCCGTCGGTGACGGCGTGGTGGACCTTCATGATCAGGCCCGCCCGCCCGTCCTCGAGGCCTTCGACGATGGTGAACTCCCAGAGGGGCCGGGCCCGGTCGAAGGCCTGCATGCCGATGGGCTCGGCGACGTCGAAGAGGTCCCGCAGGGTGCCACCGTTGGCGGCGCCGATGAAGCGCAGGTGGTAGTCGAGGTCGAAGTTGGGGTCGACCTCCCAGCGGGGCGGGGAGAACGACAGGGCGTTGCCGATCACCCGTTGGCGCAGGCGCACCACCGAACGGCTGGCCCGGTCCAGCTTGTCCCGGAGGCGGGCATGATCCGGGGCCTCGTCGAGCACCACCACCGAGGTGATCGTGCTCCGCAGGAGCGGGTCCCGCTCGATGGTCCACATGAGCTTGTCGGCGTCGCTCATGCGGGGCTGGAAGTCCAGGTGCTCGTCGGTCACGCCCCTAGTACACCCCGAACGGGGACCGGAGTCACCCTCAGCAGGTCGGACCCGCGTTGCGGTAGTAGCCGCTGAAGGTGTCGGTCTCGGTGTGACCGTCCACGTAGGTCCGCGTCCGGGTCGTGTTGACCGTGGTGCAACTGCCGTTCGTGCCGGTGCTCTGGGCCGTCTGGGCTCCGGTCGCGAACCGGGTCGAGTAGAGGTGCATGGTGATGCTGGTGTCGGTGTAGGTCGGCCACATCAGCACGCCGTAGGGCGTGTTGTTCACGATGCGGAACTCCGGTGCCGGGTACGACACCGTCGACTCGCGACCGAACGGATAGCGGCTCAGGTGCTCGGTGTGGAACTGGTAGTTGGGGATGTCGAGGCCGGCGAAGAAGGCGGCGTTGAAGCTCGTGGTGGCGAACTGGGACACTCCGCCGCCGACGGAGGTGACGTGTTCGCCGTTCTCGATGGCGCCGGCCTCCACGAAGCCGTTCGCGACGGTGCGGGGCCCGACGACCTCGTTGATGGAGAAGTGGCCGCCGTCCGGGGGGATGATGTAGCCGCGGACGATGTCGGCCATGCGCTGGATGTTGGTCACCCGGCTCTCACAGCAGTCGTGGTGCGTGGTCCTCCGACAGCCCTCGGCGGAGTAGGACGTGCAGGGTTCCTGGTCGGGGAGGCTGATCTCCTCCACGATCCCCAGGCTGCGGGCCCACTCGACGTCGCGTTCGGGGGTGATCCGGGTCAGCTCGAGGTTCACCGACTCCCGGCCCTCCCGGAGCGCGGTGATGACGCGCTGGGCCGAGCCGGGGGCACAGCAGCCGGTTCCGGGGCGTCCCGCCACGACCATGGGGCGTCCGTTCGCGACCCGGAAGCTCGCCGCGGCCGGGGACTGGCCGACGTCGGGCAGGAGCGATGGGAGGTCCTCGCCGACCTGCTCGCGGTCCAGCACCAGGCGCAGGCGGTTCTGGCCGGCCCGGGAGGTGACCCAGGGGCCCAGTGTCTCGGGGGCGACCTCGGCGGACCCCCCGCCGGCAGTGATGGTGATGCCGTTCTCGGTGAGGGTGTTGGCCTCCTCCGCCAGTGCCTCGGCCTCGCTGTCCTCGAAGCGCGGCGGGATGTCGGCGGACTCGGCCTCCACCACGATCGGCTCGTCGCCCGTTGCGGCGCCCTGGACGACCTGGTCGATGACCTCGCGGGCGGGGATGCCTCGGCCGGCCGCTCCGGGGACCACGGCGAAGCCGAACCCGGAGTGCTGGATCAGGGGCTCGATGGGGCTGGTGCGGGCCGAGCCCTCGAGCTCCCCGAGGGCGGTGATGACCTCGTTGGGTCGCAGGGTGAGGGCCACGGGAGCGACCTCGTCCTCGAACAGCCGCTGGGCCCAGGCGACCGGGCCCTGGTCGATGTCGAGCGCGGCGGCGACGGTCGCCTCCTGGTCGACCTCGGCCCCCAGTTCGCCGACCGTGGTCTCCAGGGTGCGGTCACCGGAGCGGATCTCGACGGGGGTGTCGGGGTAGTACCCCGCGAGGTTCTGGACCCGGGCCGCGAGATCGGCCTCACCGAAACCACCGATGGCCCGACCGTCGAGGACCACGTTGCGGGGGACCTGATCGGTGTGGACCCGTCCGTCGGCCACCCAGGGGAGGACGACGACGGCCACCAGCACGAGGGGGATCACCACGGCGATGGCCTTGCGGGGGGACACGCGGCGCATGGCGGGACCATTGTGGCCCGCGCGTCCGCAGATCCGATGTCACCCCCAGATTCGCCCGTCCCGACCCCGTGGTGGGACACTCGGTGGCCCAATCGTGACCAAGACGTCGAATCTGAACGGGGACGAGAGATGAGTGGGATCTGCGAAGGCCGGGTCTGTGTGATCACCGGCGCCGGACGGGGCATCGGGCGGGAATACGCCCTGATGCTGGCGGCCCAGGGCGCCAAGATCGTGGTCAACGACCTGGGTGGGGACATGACCGGTGAGGGCGAGGACGCCACGCCGGCCCAGCAGGTCGTGGCCGAGATCGAGTCCATGGGCGGTGAGGCGATCGCCAACGGGGCCGATGTGGCCGACTTCGAGGCCTCCGGGAAGATGATCCAGCAGGCCGTCGACCACTTCGGACGCATCGACGTGCTGGTGAACAACGCCGGGATCCTGCGCGACCGGATGCTGGTGAACATGGCCGAGGCCGAGTGGGACGCGGTCATCGCCGTGCACCTCAAGGGCACCTTCGGGCCCACCCGCCATGCCGCCGCCCATTGGCGCGAGCGGGTCAAGGCCGGCGAGGCCGTCGATGCCCGCATCATCAACACCACCTCGCCGTCGGGCATCTACGGCAACGTCGGCCAGACGAACTACGGCGCGGCCAAGGCCGGCATCGCCGCCTTCACCGTGATCTCCGCCATGGAGCTGGAGCGCTACGGCGTGACCTGCAACGCCATCGCTCCCGCGGCCATCACCCGCATGACCGAGGATCTCGGGATGGGCCAACTCGACGAGGAGACGAAGGCCTCCATGGCCCCACACTGGATCGCCCCGATCGTCACCTGGCTGGCCGGCCCGGAGTCCTCCGCGGTGACGGGTCGCGTGTTCCAGGTGTCCGGTCGCGAACTGGCCGTCGCGGAGGGTTGGCACAAGGGCCCGTCGGTGGAGCCCACCGACGATCCCGCCGAGATCGGCGCGAAGGTGGCCGAGCTCATGGCCGGCGCCCGACCCAACGCCGACATGTTCGGCAACGACAAGAAGTAGGAGAGCGAACCATGCCCCTCAACCTCGACGCCGTCGGCGCCGTCAGCGACCCGACGGAGAGCTCCTGGGACTCCAAGGACGCGATCCTCTACGCGCTCGGTGTGGGCGCGGGAACCGACGAGTTGGCCTTCGTCACCGAGAACTCCATCGACGTGGACCAGAAGGCCCTGCCGACGATGCCCGTGGTCCTCGGTGCCATCGGCGCCGGGCTGAGCGCCCTCGGCGAGTTCAACTTCGCCATGCTCGTGCACGGCGAGCAGGGCGTGCGCCTGCACCGGCCCCTCCCGGTCGCCGGATCGGTGTCCAGCCAGACCGAGATCACCGGGATCTTCGACAAGGGCAAGGGCGCCCTGGTCGTGATGGAGACCAGGTCCAAGGACGCCGCCAGCGGCGAACCCCTCTTCGACACCATGATGTCGGCCTTCATCCGGGGCGAAGGGGGCTTCGGCGGCGATCGGGGGCCGTCGGGTCCCCAGAACGTGCCGCCGGAGCGGCCGCCGGACCACTCGGTGACCTACCGGACCCGGCCCGACCAGGCCCTGATCTACCGTCTCTCCGGGGACCGCAACCCGCTGCACTCCGACCCGCAGTTCGCCGCACTGGCCGGATTCGATCGCCCGATCCTGCACGGCCTCTGCACCTTCGGGTTCACCGGCCGTGCGCTGCTGCACACCCTCTGTGACAGCGATCCCGCCCGCTTCCGCGCGATGGACGGCCGGTTCTCCTCCCCGGTCTTCCCGGGTGAGTCGCTGACGGTGAACATGTGGGTCGACGGCGGCGAGGCGGTCTTCCAGACCACCGGCGACGACGGCCGGGTCGTCCTCGACGCCGGGAAGTGCGAGTTCACGACCTGACCCGGGCGCCGGCCGCGGCCGAATTGAGTAGTCCCTACTCATGCCCCTGGTCGGGGCCGGTTGCATCATCGACGACGACGGGGTCGTGCCCCGCCGGCGATGAAGGGACAGGCCGTGGGCGTGTTCGAGGACTCCGAGGAGCCGATCGAGGGCGCCGGTCCCGCGACGGCACCGACCGCCGAGGGAGCGGGGGCAGGGCGCGAGGCCAGGGCCGTCCGCCTCCGACCCGTCGACCTGGACGATCCCGTGTGGGCGCCCATCGAAGGGATCACCTTGGACCGGTACGCCCAGCTCACCGCGGCCCTGGCCCGCGACGACCTGGGCCGGTCCGACCGGACGCAGGCGTGGCTGGAGTCCGAGGGCGTCGCTCCCGGTACGTGGGGTCAGGTCCAGGCCGGCTGGGTCAACCGGATGTCGAAGAACGAAGCGGTCCGCACCCGCTACGGCGTGTTGTACGCGCAGGCCTGAGGGCCCTCGCCGGGCCGAGGCTCCGGGTCGCGGGTCGCGTCGGCCGGGATCGGGGGGCCAGCCGTCGCCGTCCGGACGGCCCGGTCAGGGGCTGGCCCCTCCCGGATCGGTTCTGCGAGACTGCCCACGCCTATGCGCGCCGCATGGCCTCTCGTGGGCCGTTCCGACCTCCTCGATCAAGCCCGCCGGGACCTGCGCCGTGATGACATCTCGGGCGTCGTCCTCGCCGGACCGGCTGGTGTCGGCAAGACGCGGCTCGCCGCCGAAGTGGCCGAGCACGGCGCGGCAGCCGGCTTCCACGTCGAACGGGCGGTGGCCAGCCAGTCCGCCCGGGAGATCCCCTTCGGCGCCCTCGCCCCGATCCTCCCACCGGCGACCTACGCCGCCGAGCGGGGGATCGCGATGTTGGGCCAGGCCACCGAGGCCCTCATGCAGCGCAGCGGCGGGCGGCGGCTGTTGTTGGTCGTCGACGACGCCCAGTGGCTCGATGACGCGTCGGCCCTGCTCTTCCAGCAGCTCGTCGGGGCCGGGACGATCTTCGCCGTGGCGGGTGTGCGCACCGGCGAGCCCGCGCCCGATGCGGTGCAGTCGGTGTGGAAGAACGGCCTCTGTGAGCGGCTCGAGGTCGGGCCGCTCGATCGCGCTGAGGTCGAGGAGCTGCTGGAGCTGGTGCTGGAGGGCCAGATCGAGGGGGCCGCACTGCAGCAGCTCTGGGAGACCAGCGAGGGCAACCTCCAGTACCTGCGTGAGCTGGTGCTGGCGGGCGTGGACGCCGGGACGCTGGTCGAGGACGCCGGGATCTGGCGCACCGTCGGGGGGCTGCCGCCCTCGGCCCGCCTCCAGGACCTGGTGGGCGAGCGCCTGGCCGGTCTGGACGACGACGAGGTGGCCACCCTCGAGCTGGTGGCCTTCGGGGCGCCTCTCGGCGTCGACGTGCTCGCCGGTCTCGTGGGCTCTGATGCTCTCATCCGGCTCGAACGAAAGGGACTGGTCCACACGGCGCGGGACGGCCGTCGCTTCGAGGCCTCGCTGGCCCACCCGGTGCACGGCGAGGTGGTCCGGGAGCGAACCCCGCTCACCCGGGCGCGGGAGGTCCAGCGACTCCTCGCCGACACGGTGGAGTCCCACCGCAACCGGCGTCGAACCGATGTGCTGAAGGTGGCCCTGTGGAGGGTCGAGGCAGGCGGCGACACCTCACCGGAGTTGCTGATCGAAGCGGCTCGACAGGCCGGGTTCGCCCACGACCTCCGGACCGCACTGCGCCTGGCCCGGGCCGCCCACGACATCGAGGCCACCTTCGCCTCGGGCCAGGTCATCGCCGACTCGCTCTACTCCCTCGGGCGCTCCGACGAGACCGAGGCCGTGCTCGCCGGCTTGGAGGACGGGGCCACCGGTGACCGGCAGCGGGCCCTGCTCATCCACGTGCGCGTCTACAACCGCTACTGGCACGACGGCGACCTGGAGGCCGCGTTGGCGGTGATCGAACAGGGTCGACGCGTCATCACCGACCCGGACCCTCGGGCCGAGTTGGATGCCCTGCAGGCGGTGCTCGATGTCACCTCCCACGATCCGGCGCGAGGGGTGGCCGGGGGCCTGGCGTTGCTCGACCTCCCCCATGACCGGGCGGTGGTGCAGGCGGCACTGGCGACCTCGCTGGGGCTCCCGCTGCTGGGTCGGGCGGACGAGGCGGCCGAGACGGTGCGGATCGGCCTCCTGGCCTACAGCCGCCTCGGCGGCCAGCTCGCGCTCTATGAACCCTCGCTGCTGCACGTCGCCGAGGCCCTGGCCGTCGCCGCGCTCGGCCACCTCGAGGAGGCCGACGCCTTGGCGGCCACGGGCTACGAGGAGGCGCTGGTGAGCGCCGACGCCGCCGGATGGGCGTTCTTCGCGGAGGCCCGCGGCCTGGTGGCCCTCGAGCGGGGCCGACTCGACGTCGCCATCCGTTGGTTCACCGAGGCCGCTGGTCTCTTCCGGTCCGTGAACCACCACGGACCGCTCGGCTGGAGCCTGCTCGGCCTGACCCTCGCGCACGCCATGAGGGGCGAGGTCGGCCCGGCGGACGCGGCGCTGTCGGAGGAGGCCGTGATCGGCCATCCGGCCGACTTCCACGGCGTCAGCCGACATCGGGCCCGGGCCTGGTTGGCCGTGGCCGAGGGTCGGGTGGCCGATGCCTGCGACCACCTCGCGTCCGGCGTGGGCTTGGCCGAGGAGCGCGGGGAGTGGCCGATGATGGTGACGATGCTGCACGACCTCGCTCGACTGGACCGGGCCGACGCCGCGCTGGCCCGGCTGCCTGACGCCTCGGCCGGTGACTGGGGACCGCTCGCCACCGCGAGGGTGCACCACCTCAGAGGCCTGGCCTCGGGCGACCTGGTGGTGCTCGGGGCCGCGGCCGACACCTTCGATGCCTTGGGCGCCCACCTCCTGGCGGCCGAGGCGGCGTTCGGGCTGGCGGCCGAGCACCGGCGTCGGGGCGCGGCGCGCGACGCCACGGCCTGGAGCCGCAAGGCCACCGCCTGGGCGGCCGGATGCCAGGGAGCGCGCACCCCTGGTCTGGCCCTGCCCGAAGAGCCCGTGGCCCTCACCAAGCGCGAGCGGGAGGTGGCGGTCCTGGCGGCGGGGGGCATCACCAGCAAGGACATCGCCGACCGGCTGTTCGTCTCCGTCCGCACGGTGGACAACCACCTCGGTCGGGTCTACGAGAAGCTCGGCATCTCCAGCCGGGCCGAGTTGGCTGAGATCCTGGTGGCAGCGACCTGACATGAGGACCTTGAGCGCGGCCGAGGCCGCCGCCGAGCTACGGCCCACCGACTCCTTCGGCATGCCTCTGGGACCGGGCCAGCCGGCCGCACTGCTCGAGGCCATGGGCAATCGGGACGACTGGGAGGACCTCCGTGTCTACGGCGCGCTGCTCACGGTGTTCAGCGCGGTGTTCAACCACCCCAACGTGCACTACCTGAGCGGCTTCTTCGGTCCTCTCGAGCGGATGTTGCGTGACGTCGGGGCCAACCTGAGCTTCGCCCCGGCGGACTTCCGTCGGTTCGCGCCGATCCTCGAGGCCACCGCACCGCGGGTGATGGCGACGGCGGCGGCGCCGCCCGACGGCGATGGATGGCTCAGCCTGTCGGTCCATGCCGGAGCGTCGGTCGAGGAGTTGCACCGAGCCGGTTCGGATCCCGCTCGGGTCGTGATCGTCGAGGCCAGCCCCCGGTTCCCGCGCACGGCGGGCCTCGGCGAGCACCGTCATGTCCTGCACGTCGACGAAGTCGATGTCCTCGTCGAGTCGGACCGGGCGCCCTACATCCTCGAGGACCCGCCGCCCACCGAGATCGACGCGGCCATCGCCGGCCACGTCCGATCGTTCGTGTCCGACGGGACCACCCTGCAGACCGGCATCGGCGCGGTGCCCTCGACGGTGGCCTCGTTGCTGGCCGAGGGCGACGGTGGCGACTACGGCATCCACTCCGAGATGTTCACGACCGGCCTGATGCGGCTCCACCAGGCCGGGAAGGTGACGAATCGAAAGGGCCAGTTCGACGGGTACTCCGTGGTCACCTTCGCCGCCGGTACCACCGAGCTCTACTCGTGGTTGGACGGCAACCAGGAGGTGGTCTTCCTGCCGGTGGACATCGTGAACTCACCCGAGGTCATCGCCCGGAACCGTCAGGCCGTGAACATCAACGCCGCCCTGGAGGTCGACATCCACGGCCAGGCGGTGGCCGACACGATCGGCGGGGGTCAGTACTCCGGGATCGGCGGAGCGGAGGACTTCGCCGCCGGCGCCGGACTGGAGCTGGAGGACCGCTCCCTGCTCTGTCTGCCGTCGACCTTCCGACAGGGCGACCACGTCCAGTCCCGCATCCGGCCCTGGTTCGAGGCGGGCACGGTCATCACCACGCCCCGACACCAGGTCGATGTGGTCATCACCGAGTACGGAGCGGCCGAGTTGCAGGGCCTGACGGTCCACCAGCGGGGCCAGGCCCTCGCCGGCGTCGCCCATCCCGACTTCCGAGACGAGCTCCTCGAGGCGGCCGAGCGCGCCAGCAGCGGCCGGAGCCCGTTGTCCTCCGGCTGACCGAAGAGGTCACCAGGCGCTGCCGAAGGAGTCGCGGTGGGCGATCTCGCTGACGGGGCGGCGTCGTGGTGGGCCGAGTGGCCTTCCGGGCCAGCCCAGCGGGACCAGGGCGTAGGGACGGATCGAGTCGGGGAGGCCGGCGATGGCCCGGACCTCCGCCGGGTCGTAGGTGGCGATGGTGGTCATGGCCGAGCCCAGTCCCAGGGCCGTGGCCGCCAGCAGGAGGTTCTGGACGGCGGGGTAGATCGACGATGCCTGCTCGCCGCTCTCGGCCCGCTCCACATCGGCTCCGACCACGATCCAGACGGGGGCCGTGGCGAATCCGCCGGCGAAGCCGGTGCTCACGTCGTCGTGGAGGTCGTCGGGAAGGGCCGTCTCGGTTGCCAGGGCCCAGAGCCGGGCCATCAGGTCGGTGAGCCGTCGCCGACGTCCGTCGTCCCGGATGACGACGAAGACCCAGGGCTGGGTGTTCTCGCTGCTCGGGGCGAAGCGGGCGGCGTCGAGCACGCGCTCGACGAGCTCGTCGCCGACGTCTCGTTCCGGATCGAAGGCCCGGCAGGCCCGCTGCCGGGCCACGACGGCGAAGAAGTCGTCGCCGGTCACGGCCCCTGTCTAGTCCCTGACGGTTGAGGGCTGCTCTGCTCCGTCGCGCCCGTCCTCGGTCAGAACAGCTTCAGCTCGTTGCGCTCGATGCCGCGGAGCTCGTCGTAATCGACCTCCACGCAGGCGATGCCCCGGGACTCGGCCAGGACCTTGGCCTGGGGCTTGATGACCTGGGCCACGAACACCCCACGTACCGGGCGCAACGAGGGGTCCCGGTCCATGCGCTCGAGGTAGCGGGTGAGCTGCTCGACCCCGTCGATCTCGCCCCGGCGCTTGACCTCCACGGCCACGGCGTTGCCCTCCGCGTCGCGGCACAGCAGGTCGACGGGGCCGATGTCGGTCGGCCACTCCCGGCGGACGAGCTTGAAGCCCTCGCCGATCCGGGTGCAGTCCAGGGCCAGGAGCTCCTGGAGGTGGGCCTCGACGCCGTCCTTGGTGAGGCCGGGGTCCACGCCCAGCTCGTGGGCCGAGTCCGAGAGGATCTCCTCCATGGTGATGATCAGCTGCTCGCCCTTGGGGCTGGTGACGGTCCACACCCCGTCGCCCTCGACCAGGGTGTTCGGGGCGTTCATCCAGTTGAGCGGTTTGTAGGCCCCGCCGTCGGCGTGGATGGCGACGCACCCGTCGGCCTTCACCATGATCAGGCGGGGGGCCATCGGGAGGTGGGCGGTCAGGCGTCCCTCGTAGTCCACCTGGCACCGGGCGATGACGAGCCTCACGGCGGGCGAGGGTAGGCGCGGTCGACCTACTGTCGTCCCATGCACATCGCAGAGCGCTGGGAGTACCTGACCATCGTGGACATCCCCGAGAGCCAGGCCGAGGGGGTCAAGGCCAGCTATGCCGAGTTGGGCTACGAGACCGTGGCCGAGGACGGCGACCGCCTGGTCGTCCGCAAGGAGTTCCCGGTCACCGGCCAGATCACCATCGACTGACCGATCTGGTCAACAGGCCATGACCCGGGCCATGGCCCCACAGAAGTCGGCCCACCGGCCAGGCTCGACCGTTCCGGCCCGCTGCACCTCGTCCAGGTCGGCAGGACTGGTGCCGGGCTACTGGACAACGCCGCCAGCGGACCGCCATGCCGCCTCGTCCACCGGCTGGAGCCTCGCGGCGACGGCCGCGAGCGCGTGCACGTCGAGGTCATAGCTCAGCACCTGGATCGTGCGGTCGTCGCCGTCGAGGAGCACGACCGCGGCGTACTCCGAACCGGCGGTGGTCAGGGTGCCGCGGGCCGTCCATGGTCCGGCCGGCACCGACTCGGTCGCGTAGCCGAACGTCTCGAGATGGGAGGCGGTCTCGTCGAGCGGTGCTTCCAGGGCGGCGACGCTGACGTGGTCGACCGAGACCGCGCCGCCACCGAGATCGACCGGGTCATGGTCGTACTCGACGAACCAATCGGTGTGTGGAGTGTCGATCGTGGCGAAGGGGCTGTCGGGCAGGTAGTCGACCGCCTCCACGAACGTCCACGCCGGATCGTCCAGCAGGACGTAGGGATGCCTGTCGTCGACGATGGCGGTCGAGCTCGCCTCGGAGGCCGTCGGACCGCGCTCGGTCCCGTCATCGCCACAGCCCGCCAGCAGGAGCCCGCTCAATCCCAGCGCCGCCGGCCAGGACCGCCTCATCGGCCGTCCTGGCTCGCCGGGCGGGTCACGGTGTGAGGAAGCCTCGTTCGGTGAGGAGGTCGATGATGCGCTCGAGGTTGTCGGCCTGGTCGGCGGTGACGGTGTCGAGGGTCAGGTCGGGGTTCTCGGGGACGTCGTAGGTGGCCGAGACCCCCGGGAACTGCGGGATCTCGCCCCGCTCGGCGGCGTCGTAGAGGCCCTCGGGGTCCCGCTGGCGGGCCACCTCGACCGGGGCGTCGAGATGGATCTCCAGGAAGCGCTCCGGGCCGATGAGCTCTCGGGCCCGGTCCCGCACGTCGGCCTTGGGCGCCGAGAAGGCCGCGATCACGATGATCCCCGACTCGTTGGCCAGCCGGGCCACCTCGGCCATGCGGCGCAGGTTCTCCGAGCGCTCCTGCGCGCTGAAGCCCAGGTCGCGGCTCATGCCGAGGCGGAGGTCCTCGCCGTCGATGCGCAGCGTCGTCCGCCCGGCGTCGAACAGCCGTCGCTCGAGGGCCACCGCGGTCGTCGACTTCCCCGCTCCGGTCAGGCCGGTGAGCAGCACCGTGCAGGGCTTCTGCCCGTAACGGCCGACCCGCTCGTCGACGGTGATCTGGCTCAGGTGGCGCTGGAGGTGCTCGTCGGGCAGGGCGTCCCAGGCCGAGTCCTGGGGCACGATCATCCCCGCGGCCACCGTGGCGTTGGTCAGGCGGTCGACCAGGATGAAGGCCCCGGTGATGCGGTTGCGGTCGTAGGCGTCGAAGAGCAGCTGCTGGTCGCAGCTGACCGTGCAGCGGCCGATCTCGTTGACGGCCAGGCTGGTGGCGGCCTCGGGCTCGAGGGTGTTGACATCCACCCGATGGGTCACGGTGGTGATCCGGCCGGGCACGACCCGGTTGGCCTGGTGGACCAGGTACTCCTTGCCCGGGACCATGTCGGTCTCGCTCATCCAGACGACCATGGCCTCGACCTCGTGGCTGCGCTGGGGCAGCTGGTCGGGGTGGACCAGGACGTCACCGCGGGACACGTCGACCTCGTCGTTCAGGGTCACGGTGACCGCGGTGCCCGGTCCGGCGTGCTCCAGGTCCCCGTCGAAGGTGACGAGCCGGTCGACCTTGGACACCACGCCGGAGGGCAGGACGACGACCTCGTCGCCGGGGCGGATGGCGCCGCCCGCAACCGTGCCCGCGAAGCCGCGGAAGGCCAGGTCGGGCCGGCGCACCAACTGGACCGGGAAGCGGAGGTCCCCGTCCTCGGGCACCGCCACCTCGACGGTCTCGAGGTGCTCCATGAGGGTGGGGCCCTCGAACCAGGTCATGTTCGTGCCGGGGTCGACCACCCAGTCGCCCTTGAGGGCCGACATCGGGATGAACCACGGCGGCTTCTTCAGGTCCAGGCGCTCGGCGAACTCCAGGTAGTGGTCCCGGATCTCCTCGAAACGGTCCTTGGAGTGCTCGACCAGGTCCATCTTGTTGATGGCCACGACGGTGTTCTGGATGCCCAGCAGCGAGGTCAGGTAGCTGTGGCGCTTGGTCTGGGACTGCACACCGTGGCGGGCGTCGACGAGGATGATGGCCAGGTCGCAGGTCGAGGCCCCGGTGACCATGTTGCGGGTGTACTGCTCGTGGCCCGGGGTGTCGGCGATGATGAACTTGCGCCGGGACGTCGAGAAGTAGCGGTAGGCCACGTCGATGGTGATGCCCTGCTCGCGCTCGGCCTTGAGGCCGTCCATGAGGAGGGCCAGGTCGAGCTCGCCGCCGGCCGAGCCGATGGTGGTGCTCTCGGCCTCGACCGCGGCCAACTGGTCCTCGTAGAGCAGGTGGGAGTCGTGCAGCAGGCGCCCGATGAGGGTCGACTTGCCGTCGTCGACCGAGCCACAGGTGAGGAAGCGCAGCAGGTCCTTCTGCTCGTGCTCGGCGAGGTAGGCCTCGATGTCGGTGGCGATCAGCTCGCTCTGGTGTGACATCTAGAAGTACCCCTCCTTCTTCTTCTCCTCCATCGACCCGGCCTGGTCGTGGTCGATGGTGCGGCCCTCCCGCTCGGACCGGGTGGCCAGCAGCATCTCCTGGATGATCTGGGGGAGGGTGGTGGCGGTGGACTCGACGGCGCCGGACAGCGGGTAGCAGCCCAGGGTCCGGAAGCGGATCATCCGGTCGACGGGCTCCTCGCCGGGCTCGAAGCGGAAGCGCTCGTCATCGACCATGATCAGCGTGCCGTCCCGCTCCACCGTGGGGCGCAGGGCGGAGTAGTACAGCGGCACCAGGGGGATGTCCTGCAGCCAGATGTACTGCCAGATGTCGAGCTCGGTCCAGTTCGAGAGCGGGAAGACCCGGATGCTCTCGCCGGGGTGGACCCGACCGTTGTAGAAGTTCCACAGCTCGGGTCGCTGGTTCTTGGGGTCCCAGCGGTGGTGCTTGTCCCGGAAGGAGAAGACCCGCTCCTTGGCCCGCGACTTCTCCTCGTCGCGACGGGCCCCGCCGAACGCGGCGTCATAGCCCCCGGCGTCGAGGGCCTGCTTGAGCGCCTGGGTCTTCATGATGTCGGTGTGGACCTTGGAGCCGTGGTCGAAGGGGTTGATGCCCTGGGCCACACCCTCCTGGTTCGTGTGGACGACGATCTCCACGCCGAGCTCCTCGGCCATGCGCTCGCGATGGGCGATCATGTCCTTGAACTTCCACGTGGTGTCCACGTGCAGGAGCGGGAAGGGGAGCTTGCCCGGGTAGAAGGCCTTCTCGGCCAGGCGGAGCATGACCCCGGAGTCCTTGCCGATGCTGTAGAGCATCACCGGGCGGTCGAACTGGGCCACCACCTCGCGGATGATGTGGATCGATTCGTCCTCGAGCTGTTGGAGGTGGGTGCGCCGGGGCGCGTCGATGAGGTCGTCGGCGGTCATGGAGGGTGTCATCTTCCCACGTGGTCCTTTTCCGGGCCAGTTGGTGTGTAATGGGTGCCACCCCGGCGGCTGCGCCGGGCCAGGCGCTCGCGGATGACGCGACGGCGCTCCTGGAGCTCGGCGAGGGTGATGGCGTCGGCGTCGGGCATGCCCAGGGCGGCCCGGTACCCGTCCATGTCCACCTCGGCGAGGTAGCCGTCGGGGTCGTAGTCCTGCTGCAGGTCGTTGGCGATGCGCTCACCGTGGGTGAGTGCGAAGTGCATGATGACCTGCTGGATCAGGTCCAGGATGTCGAGGTCGGGGGCGAGGGTCTGGCCCATCGAGGTGCTGAAGGCCATGTTCTTGACGAAGAGCATGAGCTCCTTGGGCATCCGGGCGCCGTAGCCGAGAAGGGCCTTGAGCACCCGCTGCAGTTCGCCGACCATCTCGTCGGGGTCCATCTGGGTGGGGTCGACGGGGCGCTCGTCCAGGCCGAGTTCGGCGATGAGGGCTTCGAAGTCGGTGTCGAGGGGGAGTGCTCCCAGTTCGGCCAGGGCCGGGAGTTGACCGCGGACGTCGTTCGTGCTGCCGCTGGCCAGCAGCTTGAGGAAGGCCAGCCGACGGGGCTCGTCGAGTCGCCCGGTGATGCCGAAGTCCAACAGCGCGGTGCGGCCGTCGGGCTGGATGAAGAGGTTGCCCCCATGGAGGTCACCGTGGAAGACGCCGTGGAACATCGCCCCCTCGAGGAAGCCGATGATCCCGGTGCGGATGAGGGCCATGAGGTCCACGCCCGCCGCCTTCATGGCATCGACCTCGTCGAGCGCGAAGCCGCTGAGGCGCTCCATGACCAGGAGCCGACGGGTGACCAGCTCCGGGTGGGGCCGGGGGATGACGTAGGCCTCCTGGCCGAGCTGGCGCATGGAGCGGGAGATGTCGAGCATGTTCTCCGCCTCGAGGCGGAAGTCCAGCTCCTCCACGATGGTCTCGGCGAAGAGCTCGACGAGGGCCGGCGGGTTGGCCAGCGCGGCGACGGGGATGCGGCCCACGAACAGCGGCGCCAGCCACGCCATGACCCGGAGGTCCTCCTGCACCAGGCCGGCGACCTGCGGACGCTGGACCTTCACCACGACCGGCTCACCGGTGCAGAGCGTGGCCGCGTGGACCTGGGCGATCGACGCGGCCGCGAGCGGTTCGCGTTCGAAGTCGGTGAACACGTCCTCGAGGGGCCGGCCCAGGTCCTCCTCGACGACCCGGCGCACGTGGTCGAAGGGCTCGGGCCGGACCCGGTCGCGGCACTGCTTGAACTCCTCGACCAGCTCGTCGGGGAAGATGCCCTCGCCCGAGGAGATGATCTGACCCAGCTTGATGTAGGTCGGGCCCAGGGCCTCGGCGGCGACGCGGAGGCGGTGGGAGAGCCCCGCCGTGGACCGGTCCGGGTTGCGCCGGTCGGTCACCGCCCAGCCCGCGAGGCCGACGCCGAGGTGGCGGGTCACGGTGGCCAGGCGGCCGAGGGGCGGGACCTTTCGGGGGCGGGCCAACTCGGGGGCCGAGCGGCGCGTCGCCTCCCGGACCACGGGCAGGTGGGCCTGCCAGGCCTGCGGGCGGTCCTCCAGGACCCACGGCGCGTGGTCGCTGAACACGCCCCAGGTCAGGTCGGAGGGTCCGGTCACCCCGCAATGGTGGCGGGACCGGCGCCGGATCGCACCGGCTGTGGTGAGATGGCGGGGTGACTGACCCAGTCGTGTCCGACACCGGATCGCCGGGACTGAAGGTCCTCGGCGTCCTCCTGGGGGCGGTGGTGGTGCTCGTCCTCGTGGCGGGCGGCCTCTTCCTGGCCCTCGGCGGGGGCGACGACGGCGGCGAGGACACCGAGCAGGTCTCGGCGTCGGAGGCGGCCGATGCCGAGCCGGAGCCCGACGCGGAGGAGTTCTCCGACTTCTCCGATGACTTCTCCGACGACTTCTCCGACGACTTCGGGGGCGACCCGGCCGACAGCTCCGTGCCGACCACGAGTGCGCCGCCGGTGCCGCTCGATCTCCTGGGCGGCGACCCTCGGCCGGCGATCGACGCCTTCATCTCGGCCGCGGGCCGGGCCACTTCGACCGTCGAGGTCGTGCTGTACCCGACCTACGCGTTCGCGGAGGTCCGGGACCCCGACCGCCCGCAGCGGACCCTGGACTACGGGTGGCGGGAGGGCGAACTCAGCGGCCCGGAGGCCACCACTCCGTTCCCGGGCACCGACCTGAACGCGGAGACGTTCCCCCTCGGTCGCCCCGTCTGGGACGCACTGCCCCGCCTCGTCGCCCGCGGCCCGGAGCGGGCCGGCCTCCCCCGGGGCGAGGTGACCCACGTGATCGTCACCAGTGATGCGCCTTTCAGCAGCCGCTTCCTCTTCCGCATCTACGTCACCGCTCCGAACGGCAGCGACTACGTCGTCGCCACCATCGACGGCCGCCCCGCGGAGCGCTGACCAGGGTTGCCCGTCGGAGGCAATAAGGGGCGGAATCCGCCCCTTATTGCCTCCAATGCGGTCTGGCGCTCCGCTCGACGACGGGTCCGCCCTCGAGGGCTGGAGGCCCGACGGAAGAGTCCCCCGACCGGCCTCGGTCTTGGCGGTCGGGGCGGGTGGGTCAGAACCGGGGTGGGCGCTTCTCCCGGTAGGCGGTGACGCCCTCCACGAACTCCGGGCCCTGAGCCATCTCCTCCAGCAGGCGCTCGGACTCGGCGACGGCGGTGCCGATGTCGCCGTGGAGGTCGGCGTAGAGCTGGCGCTTCGCCGACGCCACGGCCGCCGGGGAGACCTCCTCGGCGAAGATCCTGGCGTAGTCGTAGGTGGTGGGGAGGAGCTCGTCAGCCGGCAGGACGCGGTTCACCAGCCCCATCCCGGCGGCCTCCTCGGCCAGGACGACCCGGCTGGACAGGAGCAGGTCGGCCGCGTGGCCGGCGCCGACCAGTCGGGGCAGCACCCACGACAGGCCGAACTCGGCGGGCAGCCCCAAGCGGGGTGCCGAGGTCGTGAGCTTGGCCCCGGCGGCGGCGAAGCGGACATCGGCGAAGCAGGCGAGGACCAGGCCGACACCGGCCGCGGGGCCGTTGATCGCGGCGATGACCGGGACCGTCAGGCCGAAGTGGTAGGCGAAGGCGTGGTCGTACTCGGGGCGCACGCCGTAGCCCGGTCGGGGCAGTTCGGATTCGACCACGCCGCTCTCATAGGCCCCCTTCTCGACGTGGCCTTCGAGCGCCCGGGCGTCGGCTCCCGCACAGAAGCCCCGGCCGGCGCCGGTGACCACGACGGCCCGCACCTCCGGGTCGGCGTCGGCCTCGGCCATGGCCCAGCGGTACTCCTGGTGCATCCGCCCGGTCCAGGTGTTGAGCCGGTCCGGCCGGTCCAAGGTGATCGTGGCGACCCGTTCGGCCAGGTCGTAGCGGATGACCTTGAGCTCCACGGCCGACTCAGTTCAGGAGGTCGAGGACCGGCTGGGCGTACTCGGGTCGGCAGATGAGCAGGTCGGGCAGGTAGACGTCGTCCTGGTTGTAGACCAGGGGCGAGCCGTCGATGCGGCTGGTGTGCAGCCCGGCGGCGCGGGCCACGGCGGCGGGCGCGCACGAGTCCCATTCGTACTGGCCGCCGGAGTGGACATAGACGTCGACCTCGCCCAGTACGACGGCCATGGCCTTTGCCCCGGCGGAACCCATCTCGACCAGCTCGCCGTCGAGGTGTTCGGCCACCGTCAACGCCTCGGCGGGGGGGCGGGTGCGGCTGACCACGACGCGCGGCGGTCCCGCCTGACGCTCCGCGGGCACGACCGGCGGATCCGTGCGCAGGGTCAAGGCCCGTCCCGGTAGGGCCACGGCGCCGGCCAGCGGGCTGCCGGCCCGGTCGACCAGCGCCACGTGCACCGCCCAGTCCACGCGGGGCGGCTCGCTGAACTCCCGCGTGCCGTCGAGGGGGTCCACGATCCAGATCCGATCGGCGGCGAGGCGGTCCTTGTCGTCCTTGGCCTCTTCGGACAGGACCGCGTCGCCGGGGAAGGACTCGGCCAACTCCCCGAGGATCAGGTCGTTGGCCCGCCGGTCGCCCTCGTCCTTCAGGGTGCGGGCGTCCACGCCCTCGTCGCTCAGTCGGGCCCGGAGGGCGACGAGCAGCTCACCGGCTGCTTCGGCGATCCGGGCGGCTTCGGCATGGTCACGGGGGTCCGCGGTCACGGCCGGGGACGCTAGTGCGCGGTCGGGCCCGAGGGCCGGGTCGAGGTCGCTGGTGATCGACGGCGCCGGGGCCGTACCCTCCCGGGCGCATGACGCGCAGCGAGAACGTGCGGTGGCACGAGAGCGAACGGCCCCGGGAGGAACGATGGGCCGCCGTCGGTCTCCAAGGCGTGACGATCTGGTTGACGGGCCTGTCGGGCTCCGGGAAGTCGACCATCGCCGTCGCCGTCGAGGACCGACTGCTCGACGCCGGCCGCCCGACCTACCTGCTCGACGGCGACAACCTGCGCCACGGCCTGAACGGCGACCTGGGCTTCAGCGCCGAGGACCGTCACGAGAACGTCCGTCGGGTGGGTGAGGTGGCCCGCCTGTTCGCCGACGCCGGCGTGGTGTCGCTGGTGCCGCTGATCAGCCCCTACCGCGAGGACCGGGCCCGGGCCCGGGCCGCTCACGAGGCCGCCGGGCTCCTGTTCCTCGAGGTCTTCGTGAGCACCCCCATCGAGGAGTGCGAGCGCCGGGACGCCAAGGGCCTCTACGCCAAGGCCCGGGCGGGGGAGATCAAGGGCTTCACCGGCATCGACGATCCCTACGAGGCCCCCGCGGCGGCCGATCTGGTGCTCACTCCGGCCGATGGCGATCCTCCGGCTCAGGCCGAGCGGGTCCTGGCCCTGCTCGTCGAGCGGGGCGTGCTCCCACCCCGGTGAAGCGCCGGGCGGCGTGCGTCCTGGGCCTGGTGGTGTTGCTGGCTTCCTGTGGTGGGGCCGACGGAGGCGGCGACGTCCCCGCCCGGGCGCCGGCGGCGGCGACGACCACCACCACGCTGCTGCCGAGCGAGGTTGTGGTCCGTCTGCGCCGGCTGCTCGTCGACGAGGGCGACCTCGCCGGCGCGGGCTTCGAGTCGGTGGTCACCGCCCGTCGTTTCGATGCGCAACGGGCTACTCGCCTGCGGCTCTGTGAACGGGATCTCCGAGCCGAGCTGGGGGTGACCACCGGTCGCCAGTCCCGCTTCGGCGACGGCACGGTCGAGGTGAGCCACACCGTGACCAGTGGCGGTGACAGCGCGGACCTGCTCGATCGGTTCCGGGCCGTGGTGCAGGAGTGCCCGGGACGCTGGGTGGATCCACCGCTGCCGACGGGCGGCGGGTCGGTCCGCCGGGAGATCACCGGCGCCTATCCCCTCCCTCCCGACCTCGGCGTGGAGGGTTCGGGCGCAGTCGTGCGGTCCGGCAACCGGAGGGGCGGCACCGACACCGTGGTCATCGTGTTGACCCAGGGGCCGGTCGTGTCCAGCCTCAGCATCTCGGGGCCTGTCGGCTCGTCGTTCGACGTGATCGAGCCCGCCATCGAGGCCGCGGCCGAACGACTGCGGGAGCTTCAGTCCCCGGCGGGGCCGTAGGGCTCGCCGGCTCCCGTGTAGCACTCGTCATGGAAGTGCTCGACCCGCTGCCAGACACCCTTGGTGTAGACGTTGCAGATCACCTGCCTGGCGCGGATCTTGGCCTTGAACTTGATGTGTTCGCCGCAGGACTCACAGGTCACGGCGCTGCCCGCCTCGATCAGGCGGAAGACAGCCCGGCTCTTCCAGGTCGGCTTCTTGGCCCGACTCGCCCGGCGGGTCCGACGAGTCGCGGTCGCGGTCGCTGCCATGGAGTACCCGTCGGCCGCGCGGGCCGTGCTGTGAGTTCTGGTACACCGAGACCATGAGCAATCGGGGCGAGCGGGGCGCAGTCATCAGCGGGGTGGGCCAGAGCCAGGTCGGCCGGCGCATCTACCGGGACCCGCTCGACCTGACCATCGAGGCCACCTTCGACGCTCTGACCGACGCCGGCCTCACGGTGGGGGACATCGACGGGATCTCGACCTATCCGGGCGCCATGAGCGTGCCGCCCGGCTTCTCGGGGGTCGGGGTCACCGAGTTGCAGGAGGCCCTCCACCTGGAGTTGGAGTGGTTCTCCGGTGGTGTGGAGTCGCCCGGCCAGTTCGGCTCGGTGATCAACGCCATCGCCGCGGTGGCCATCGGGCTGTGCCGGCACGTGGTCTGCTTCCGCACGGTGTGGGAGGCATCGGCCCAGGGCGACCAGGGCCGGGCGTCGGTCACCGCCGGCAGTGGCGGTGGCGGTGGCGGCTACCGAGCCGACGGCTTCATGCAGTGGACGCTGCCCTTCGGCGCCCCGTCGGCAGCCAACTGGATCGGGATGATGGCCCAGCGCCACTTCTACGAGTTCGGCACCACCCGCGAGCAGCTGGCCCAGATCGCCCTCAACGGCCGCAAGAACGCGGCCCTCAACCCGAAGGCGATCTACCGCGAGCCCATGACGATGGACGACTACCTCGGCGTCCGCATGGTCAGCGAGCCGCTCTGCCTCTATGACTGCGACGTGCCCGCCGACGGCAGCACGGTGGTCATCGTGTCCGCGGCGGAGACGGCCGGTGACCTGCGCCGACCGCCGGTCCGGGTCGAGGCGGTGGGCTCGGCCCTGCGGGGCCGCAATTCCTGGGACCAGTTCGATGACCTCACCACGATGGCCGCGCGCGACGCCGGCAAGATGATGTGGGAGCGTTCGGACCTGACGCCGGCGGATGTCGACGTCGTCGAGGCCTACGACGGGTTCAGCTTCATCACCCTGTGCTGGCTGGAGGCCCTGGGCTTCTGTGCGCACGGGGAGGGCGGGCCGTTCCTCGAGGGCGGGCAGCGCATCGCCCGTGACGGCGAGTTGCCCCTCAACACCCACGGGGGTCAGCTGTCGGCCGGCCGGCTGCACGGGTACGGGTTCCTCCATGAGGCCTGCACGCAGTTGTGGGGCGAGGCGGGGGAGCGGCAGGTCGCCGGGGAGCCGGAAGTGGCCGTCGCCGCCGCGGGCGGAGGACCCCTCGCGGCGTCCCTGGTGTTGACCCGTTCGTGACCGAGGCGGTCCGGCCGGAGGTCCAGGGCGCACGCGACGTCCTGCCCATCGCCATCGGGGTGATCCCGTTCGGGTTCGTGGCCGGGGCCTCGGCGGTCGAGGCGGGCTACGGGTGGGCGGGTGCGCTCGGGTTCTCGGTGGTCGTCTTCGCGGGAGCGTCCCAGTTGGCCGCCATCGACCTGCTCTCGGGCGGCTCCGCCATCGCGGTGGCCGTGGCCACCGCCTGGCTGATCAACCTGCGGATGGTGATGTACTCGGCGTCGCTGGCCCCGTGGCTGAGCCACGAGCCCTTCCGGCATCGGGCCGGCGCGGCCTACGTCCTCACCGACCAGGCCTATGGCCTGTCGATCATCCACTACAGCAAGGGGGCGCCGAAGGCCGATCGGCTCCGGTACTACCTGGGCATCGCCCTCCTGCTCTGGGTGAACTGGCAGGTGACCACCCTCCTCGGGGCCGTGGCCGGCAACCGCATCCCGGACTCGGTTCCCCTCGAGTTCGCCATCCCGCTCTGTTTCCTGGCCCTGCTCGTTCCCGCCGTCTCGGACCGTCCGACGGCGGTCGCCGCCGTCGTGGGTGGCGTGGGTGCGGTCCTGGTGGCGGGTACCCCGCTCTCCGATGCCGCCATCGTGTTGGGCGCGGTGTCCGGCATCGTCGCCGGCGCCCTCGCCGACTGGCGCCTGAGCCCGGAGGACCCGTGACCGGGAGCCGAACCCTTCCGAAATCGCGTCAGTTGGTCACGTCCAGCGTGACCGATCGACGCGATTTCGAGGAGCCGGACGAGGTGGCCGGCCGATGACCGAGACCGCCCGGCTCTGGACCACGATCGTGCTCGTCGGAGCCGGGACCTTCCTGGCCCGCATCAGCTTCCTCGGGGTGGCCCACCGCATGGCCGACCCGCCGATCTACGTCCAGCGGATCCTGCGCATGATCCCCCCGGCGGCGCTGGCCGCGCTGGTGCTGCCCTCCTTCGTCCGGCCCGGCGGCACCTTCGACCTGACCCAGCCCCGTTTGGTCGCCGGGCTGGTGGCCACCATCGTCGCCTTCCGGACCAAGAACGTGCTGCTCACCCTCGCCGTGGGCATGACGGTGGTGGTCCTGCTCGAGCAGCTCTGACCGAGTCCGCACCGAAGCAGGGATGGGCTCGGTCGGGTCATCCGAAACGGCGTCAGTTGGTCACGCTGGGGATGACCGGTTGACGCCAGATCGGTATCGCCGTCCCGCGATTCGGCCGGGTGGATCAGGGCAAGCGCGTTGGACTCAGACGGGGTCGATCAGGTCCAGTTCGACCGCGACGGGTTCGCCGTCCTCCAACCGCTCGGCGGTGCGGACGGCCTTCTTCACCGGGAGCACGAAGGAGCCGGCCTTGGTGTCCGGGAAGATCGAGGTGGCCCACGTGGTCGCGCCGACCTTCACCCGGACCCGGACCGAGCCGAACCCTCGCTGCCGTCCCTCGGTCAGCTCGTCGATCTCGTCGGTGACGTCGTGGGGGAGCGTGATGAAGTACCACGCCGCCGGGCCGTCGTGTTCCCAGAGCACAGCGGTGAACCGGTAGGCCACGACCGCTCGGCCCTAGCTGCGGGCCAGGGGCTTGTACTTGATGCGGTGGGGCTGGTCGGCGGCGACCCCCAGCTCCTTGTGACGCCACTCCTCGTAGTCGGAGAAGTTCCCCTCGAACCAGCGCACCTGGCTGTCGCCCTCGAAGGCCAGCATGTGGGTGGCGATGCGGTCCAGGAACCAGCGGTCGTGGCTGATGACGATGGCGCAGCCGGCGTACTTCTCCAGACCGGCTTCCAGCGCCCGCAGCGTGTCCACGTCCAAGTCGTTGGTGGGCTCGTCGAGCAGGAGGACGTTGCCGCCGCGACGCAGGACCTTGGCCAGGTGGACCCGGTTGCGCTCGCCACCCGAGAGCGTCCCGACCTGCTTCTGCTGGTCGGAGCCGTTGAAGTTGAACGAGGCCACATAGGCCCGGCTGTTGACCTCGACATCGCCGATGGTCAGCTGGTCGTGGTCGTCGGTGATCTCCTCGTAGACCGTCTTCTCGGGGTCGAGGGTGTCCCGGGACTGGTCGACGTAGGCCAGGTCGACGGTCTGGCCGATCTTGATCTCGCCCCCGTCGGGCTCCTCCTGGCCGGTCAGCATGCGGGCCAGGGTCGTCTTGCCCGCTCCGTTCGGCCCGATGATCCCGACGATGCCGGCGGGGGGCAGCGAGAAGCTGAGATCCTCGATGAGGAGCTTGTCGCCGAAGGCCTTGCGCAGGTTGGTGACCTCGATGACCTGGTCGCCGAGGCGCTGGCCCGACGGGATCTCGATCTGCAGCTCCTTCTGCTGCCGGTCCGCCTCCTGGGACTCCTTGAGGAGCTTCTCGTAGGCGTTCAGGCGGGCCTTGCCCTTGGCCTGGCGGGCCTTGGGCGCCATGCGCACCCACTCCAGCTCGCGGGCCAGGGTGCGGCGGCGGCCGTCGTCGGAGCGCTGCTCCTGCTCGAGGCGGATCTGCTTCTGCTCCAGCCACGAGCTGTAGTTGCCCTCGAAGGGCAGGCCCTTGCCCCGCTCCAGCTCGAGGATCCACTGGGCCACGTTGTCGAGGAAGTACCGATCGTGGGTCACGGCCACGACGGTCCCCTCGTACTTGGCCAGGGTCTGCTCCAGCCAGGCCACCGACTCGGCGTCGAGGTGGTTGGTGGGCTCGTCGAGGAGCAGCAGGTCGGGCTTGGAGAGCAGGAGTCGGCAGAGGGCGACCCGGCGCTTCTCCCCGCCGGACAGGGTGTCGACGGCGGCGTCGCCCGGCGGCGTGCGCAGGGCGTCCATGGCGATCTCGATCATGCGCTGGAGGTCCCAGGCGCCGGCGGCCTCGATCTTGGCCTCGAGGTCGGCCTGCTTGGCGCCCAGCTTGTCGAAGTCGGCGTCGGGGTCGGACCAGCCGGCCAGGACCTCGTCGTAGGCCTGGAGGAGGGCCGAGACCTCGCCGACGCCGTCCATGACGTTGCCCATGACGTCCTTGGCCTCGTCCAGGTGGGGCTCCTGTTCGAGGAGGCCGACGCTGTAGCCCGGAGTGAGTCGGGCCTCGCCGGAGTAGTCGTCGTCCAGGCCTGCCATGATCCGCAGGAGGGTGGACTTGCCGGAGCCGTTGGTCCCGATCACGCCGATCTTGGCGCCGGGGTAGAAGCTCAGGTTGATGTTCTCGAGCACCTGACGGGCGGGCGGATGGAAACGCCCGACCTTGTGCATCGTGTAGATGAATTGCGCAGCCATGTCGGGGACGCAGGCTAGGGAGCGCTGTCGACCTTCGGTGGCGTGGACCGCCTATTCGTCCTTGCGCCGTCGTCCGAACCGACGGCGGCGCCTTGCAGCCGAGTCATCGGGCAGGGGGGCCTTCTGGGCCGGGGCGGCTTTCGCCTCCTCGGACTCGAAGCCGGCGATGGCGAGGTCGAGGCCCTCCCGCTCCCAGTCGATGCCGTCGACGACGAACTCGCGGGTCTCGCCCTGGTCGAGCACCTGGCGGGCGGCGTTCGGCGCCGGGTCACCCATGGCGCTGAGCGGGATGTAGCTGCGGACCCCACCGACGATCACGTACGCGCCGTGGGAGGCGAAGCCCTCGACGGTGCCCGCGGCCTGGGAACCGACCGGGTAGGCCTGGGCGAAGCGCTGGAACGACTTGGACGCCGACTCGGGGCCGCCAGAGTCCTGGTCGTCCTGGTCGTCGGCCTCTGGTGCCTCGGCCTGCCTGCCGGCGTCGGCCGGCTGGGTCCGGGGCCGCCGCTCGCGCCGTTCGCGGTCCCGCACCGCGGGCGTGGCATCCCGGCTGCGCGGCTCCTTGCGGTCCTCCCGCTTCTTGGCGTCCTGCATCGAGCGTCGGCTGGCCGGTCCGCGAACCGGGGAACGGGCCACGAAGACCCACCCCAGGCCGGGCACCGGCTTGCCCCCGATGAGGCGCCCCTCGTCGAAGAGCCACCCGTAGTCGCCGTGGAACTCCTGGAAGGAGTCGTTGGACAGGACGGTGGCCCCGGCCCGGTCGGCGATCTGGAGCACGAAGGCGTCGCCCCGGCCGATCGCCCCGGCCGGCGGTGTCAGCAGCTCGTTGGCCGCGACGGCGAGCTCGTACTCGTCGCGCTCGGAGGGGTCGATGCGGTGGGCGAACGTGGCGTCGACCACCACCGTCAGGGTGTCGTGGGGGTGCTCCTCGAGGAACGAGCGGACGGCTTCGTCGAGCTGCTCGAGGCTGGGCTGGGAGCGTCCTTCGGTGGCGATGTTGGAGCCGTCGACGACGACGTGGCTCCCGCCTGACGCTTCTGAGTCGGTCATGTGCCGTCCAGTAGACCACCCGCCGGGTCGGATTCCGCGGAACCCGATCGCGGAGCCATTCGTGGCGGACCGGGGACGCCCTAGTCTCCGAGCCATGCCCGATGCGCTGACCGGCGAGGTCACCGAGGTCCTCCAGGCCCTGATCCGCAACCAGTGCGTGAACGACGGCAGCGTGGGATCCGGACACGAGATCCGCAGCGCCGACGTCCTCACCCAGGTGCTGGAGGGCCCCGGCATCGACCTACACCGCTATGAGCCGGAACCGGGACGGGCCAGCATCGTCGCCCGGATCGAGGGCCGGGACCCCGAGGCGCCGTCCCTCCTGCTCATGGGCCACACCGATGTCGTGCCGGTCAGCCCGGAGCGCTGGCGCCACGACCCCTTCGGCGGCGAGTTGATCGACGGCGAGGTGTGGGGCCGCGGCGCGGTCGACATGCTGAACCTGACCGCCTCGATGGCCGTGGCGACCCGCAGGCTGGCCGACGAGGGATTCCGGCCGGAGGGGACGCTCATCTACCTCGGCGTGGCCGACGAGGAGGCGCTGGGCTCCCACGGCGCCGGCTGGCTCACCGAGCACGTGCCCGAGGCCGTCGGCGCCGATTACGTCCTGACCGAGTCCGGGGGCATGCCCACCGAGACCCCGGGAGGGACCATGCTGCCCCTGATCGTGGCCGAGAAGGGGTCCTTCTGGTGCACCCTGCGGGTGACGGGGACCCCGGGGCACGGCTCGCAGAGCTTCCGGGTCGACAACGCGCTGGTGAAGGCGGCCGAGGTCGTCCGCCGGGTGTCGAGCTTCCGGCCCGAGACCCGGATCCACGAGACCTGGACGGGCTTCCTCGAAGGCGTCGGCTTCCCCGAGGAGATGACCGCTCCGCTCTTGGATCCGGACACGTTCATGGAGGCGCTGGACGACTATCCGGACGCGATGGCCCGGTTGTTCCATGCCTGCACCCACACGTCGGTGAACCCGACGATCATCCGGGGCGGGTCGAAGGTCAACGTCGTACCCGACGCCGTCGAGATCGACCTCGACGTCCGCATCGTGCCGACCGAGACCGAGGAGGACGTCCGCCGGATGCTCGCGGAGGCGATCGGCGACCTCGAGGACTCGGTGGAGCTCGTCGTCCAGAGCTCGGAGCCACCCAGCGCGTCACCCGTCGACACGCCGCTCTTCGAGAGCCTGCAGCGCATCGTGCCCCGGTGGTACGAGGGCAGCTCGGTGGTCCCCATGCTCACCGTCGGCGCCACCGACGCCCGCTTCTTCCGCTGGATGGGCATGACCGCCTACGGCTTCGGGCTCTTCAGCCGTCACATGACCTACGAGGACTACTCGGTGATGTTCCACGGCGACGACGAACGTGTCGATGTGGACTCCCTCCGCCTGTCCACCGAGCTCTGGCAAGCCGTCGCCCAAGACCTCCTCACCTAGCTGGGTCGGCGCCAGAACGGGGTTGGTGTCGGGGGAAGCGACGGGCGGATCGGACCGCCGAGATCGTCCTAGAGGCCGGCGAAGGCCTCCTCGAGGAGGGCTTCCTGTTCCTGCTTGTGGATGGCGGCGCTGCCGGTGGCGGGGCTGGCGGACTCGGAGCGGGTGGCGGCCCGGACGAAGAGGCGGCTGGCGTAGCCCTCGAACAGGTAGCGCTTGGCGAAGCGCCAGGCACCCATGTTGCGGGGTTCCTCCTGGAGCCAGACGAGCGACTCGGTGTTGGGGTACTCGTCCACCAGCTCGGCCAGGCGGTCGGCGGGCCAGGGGTAGAGCTGTTCCATGCGGAGCACGGCCACCGGGGCGCCGGTCTCGTCACGGCGAGCGATCGCTTCGTGGGCCACCTTGGCCGAGGCCAACACGACTCGCTTCACGGCGGCGGGGTCGGTGACGCCGGAGTCGTCCAGGATCTCCTCGAAGGTGCCCGAGGTCAACTCGGCCACCGGGGACCGGGCCTGCTTGGCCCGCAGCAGGGACTTCGGCGTGAAGACGATCAGCGGCTTGCGGATCTCCCGGACCATCTGGCGTCGCACGAGGTGGAAGTAGCTGGCCGGCGGTCGACGGGTAGGTCACCTGGAGGTTGTCCTCCGCACACAGCGTCAGGAAGCGCTCGATGCGCGCCGACGAGTGCTCCGGGCCCTGGCCCTCGTAGGCGTGGGGGAGCAGCATGACCAGGCCCGAGGTCTGGTCCCACTTGTCCTCGGCGGCCACCAGGAACTGGTCGATGATGATCATGGCCCCGTTGACGAAGTCGCCGAACTGGGCCTCCCAGCAGACCAGGGCGTCCTTGTCGACCACGGAGTAGCCGTACTCGAAGCCCAGGGCGGCGTACTCCGACAGCAGGGAGTCGTACGCGAGCCACTTGCCCTGCCCGTCGCCCAGGTGGGCGAGGGGCAGGTACTCGCCACCGGTCGCGTAGTCGACCAGGACCGAGTGGCGGTGGGAGAACGTCCCCCGCCGGCTGTCCTGGCCCGTGAGGCGCACGGTGGTGCCCTGCTCCAGCAGGGAACCGAACGCCAGGGCCTCGGCGAGACCCCAGTCCACATCGCCCGTCCCGTCGGCGAATGCGGCGCGCCGGGTGTCGAACTGCCGGGCCAGTTTGGGGTGGATGGCGAAGCCGTCGGGCACGGTGTCGATCACCGTGAAGAGCCGTTTGACGGTGTCGAGGCTCAGGGCGGTGGCGGCGTGGGGGAGGACACCGATCGGGGGTGGGGCGGGCGGCGCGTGGACCTCGCCCAACTCCTGGGCGTGCTCCCGTGTCTGGTCCAGGGCTTCCTGCAGCCTCCGCTGGAAGTCGTCCAGGGCCTGTTCGGCCTCCTCGAGGGTGAGGTCTCCTCGGTTGACCAGGCTCTCGGTGTACTGCTTGCGGACCGAGCGGCGGGCCTCGATCTTCTTGTACATCAGCGGTTGCGTGTAGCTCGGGTCGTCACCTTCGTTGTGACCGAAGCGTCGGTAGCAGATCATGTCGATCACGACGTCCTTGTGGAACCGCTGCCGGTAGGCGAACGCCAGCCGGGCCGCCCGCACACAGGCCTCCGGGTCGTCGCCGTTCACGTGGATGATCGGCGAGGCGACCATCTTGGCGATGTCGGTCGGGTACTCCGAGGACCGGGCCGACTCGGGGGGTGTGGTGAACCCGAGCTGGTTGTTGATGACGAGGTGCACGGTGCCCCCGACCCGGTAGCCCGAGATCTGGCTGCTCTGCAGCGTCTCGGCCACGACCCCCTGGCCGGCGAAAGCGGCGTCACCGTGGATGAGCAGGGGCAGCACCGTGAAGGTGCCCGGTTCGTCGATGAGGTCCTGGCGGGCCCGGACCATGCCGGCCACGACGGGGTCGACGGCCTCGAGGTGGGAAGGGTTGGCCGCCAGCTCGATGGGCAGCTCGGCGCCGGTGCGACTGACGTACTTGCCCGACTGGCCGAGGTGGTACTTCACGTCGCCGGAGCCCTGGATGGTCTCGGGGTCGATGGAACCCTCGAACTCGGCGAAGAGCTGGTCGTAGGACTTGCCGACCACGTTGGTGAGCACGTTCAGACGGCCGCGGTGGGCCATGCCGAGCACCGCGCTGTCGAGGCCCTGCTCGGCCGCGGCCTCGAGCACGGCGTCGACCAGGGGGATGGCCGACTCGGCGCCGTCGAGGCCGAAGCGCTTCTGGCCGACGAAGCGCTTGCCCAGGAACTGCTCGAAGGCCTCGGCGGCATTGAGGCGTTCGAGGATGTGGCGGTGCTCGTCGGCGGTGAGATCCGCCTCGACGCCCTCGACGTGTTCCTGGATCCAGCGCTTCTCCTCGGGCTCCTGGATGTGCATGTACTCGATGCCGATGCGACGGCAGTAGGCGTCACGGAGGATGTGGAGGATCTCCCCGAGGGGCAGGCGGTCGCCGGCGCCGCCGAGGGTGCCGGTCAGGAACTCCCGGTCGAGGTCCCAGATGGTCAGGCCGTAGTTGGCCGGGTCCAACTCGGCGTGCATGTGCGGCTCCTTGGCCGCCAGCGGGTCGAGATCGGCGATGAGGTGGCCCCGGACGCGGTGGGCGTTGATGACCGCGTTGACCTGCATCTGCTTGTCGAGCATCGCCTGGTCGCGGTCCAGGGGATGGATGTCGGGCCGCCACTGAACGGCCTCGTAGGGCACCCCGAGGGAGCGGAAGGCGTCCTCGTAGAACCCGTCCTCGCCGAGCAGCAGGTCGTGGACCCGCTTGAGGAACAGGCCCGACTCGGCGCCCTGGATGATGCGGTGGTCGTAGGTGGAGCTGACCGTGATGACCTTGGACAGGCCGAGGTCGGCCAGGACGCGGGGGTCGGCGGCCTCGTAGGCGGCCGGGTAGTCGATCCGGCCGACGCCCACGATGAGGCCCTGGCCGGGCATGAGGCGGGGGACCGACCGCTCGGTGCCGATCGTGCCGGGGTTGGTGAGGCTGACCGTGGTCCCGGCGAAGTCGTCCGGGGAGAGCTTGTTGTTGCGCACCTTGCGGATGAGGTCTTCGTAGGCCTGCCAGAACCCCCGGAAGTCCAAGGTGTCGGCGTCGCGGATGCAGGGAACGAGCAGGGAGCGGGAGCCGTCGTCCTTGGCGAGGTCGACCGCCAGGCCGAGGCCCAGGCGCTCGTGGCGGACGAGGCGGGGCTTGCCCTCGACCTCGACGAAGCTGGCGTTCATGGCCGGGACCTCATCGGCGATGGCCCGCACGACGGCGTAGCCGATCAGGTGGGTGAAGCTGACCTTGCCGCCCTGGGTGCGACCCAGGTACCCGTTGATGACCCGACGGTTGACCTCGAGCAGCTTGGCGGGGATCTCCCGGTAGCTGGTGGCCGTCGGGACCGCGAGGCTGGCCTCCATGTTGGTGACGATGCGGGCCGCCGCCCCCTTGATCGCCACGCCCTCGGGGTCGGCCGGGGCGGCCGCGGGCTCGAGCGGGGCGGCCGCGGGTAGCGGTTCCTCCACCGTCGCCCGCACCGGTTCGGTCCGGGTCGGCGTCGTCGGCCCGTCTCCGTTGGCCCGATAGTCCGCGAAGAAGTCCCGCCAGCTCTCGCTCACCGACGCGGGATCGGCCTGGAACTGCTCGTACATCTCGTCGACCAGCCACTCGTTGGGCCCGAGATCCTCGAAGTCACGCGGCGCGTCAGCCATCGGGGTCGAGCCTACCGAGCACCCCGGTCGCCGGCCGGTGCGGCGCCCGTGGTGTTCACCGATGCGGCGGAGGCGTCCTCCGGTGCACCCGTCGGGTCGGTGTGCCGGTCAGCGGCTGCGATGTACCACTCCTTGGGCAAGGCACCGGTCGGCGGTCTCCTCGGCGGTCAGGCGAGCAGCCGGCCCACGACGGCGTCGAGCGCGCCGATCCCGTCGAGGTGCCGGGCCACGGGATGGAAGGTGCACGGATGCCTGACGACCTCGAGCGCGCCGATCCCGTCGAGGCCGTCGAGGTGGTACCAGTCGTCCCAGAAGTACGCGACCGTGGGGTTGTCCAGCTCGGTCTCGCACAGGTGCACCTGGATCCGGAACGACGGCTGTCGGGCCCGGTAGAGGCGGCCGAGGTCGGCGATCCGGTCGTCGGGTCGGGACACCTCGATGCCCTCGAGCGGCCCCGTCCCGATCCGCCCGGGCGCCACGGGTCGGGTCTGGGGCGAGAAGGCGAGCACCGCATCGGGTGCCACCTCCAGCCCGAACCGCAGCGCCGCGTAGCCGCCCGAGCTCTGACCGATGCACAACACGCGCCGCCTCGGCCGGATCCCGATGACCTCTCGGAGGAATCGGCTCACTGCCGGCAGGTCGGTGCCGATCCCGCGGACACCGCCGAGGTACCAGTCCAGGTTGCGGTCACGGAGGAAGAGCCCGTCGACGCCGAGCCGCTCCCCGAGACCGACGAAGTTGAACCCCTCGTGGAAGCCCCCGAAGCTGATCATCAACACATCGGCACCGTGGTCGGTGATCAGGTAGTCGCTCTCGTCGCTCGCCGCGTGGCTCACCTCCACGGACCCGACCCTATGCTCGGCCACGGTGGCACCGGCTGGCGATCTCCCCGTTGCGTCGACCGCGAACGACCCGTCAGAGGCCACCGACGGCGAGCCCATCTACACCCTCGTGTGCACCGACACGGCGCCGTACGCCAACTGGCAGTGCCAGGTCCTGGCCCACACCTGGCATGCGGCCGGGCAGCCCGGTGAGCTCGTGCGCCTGGTCGCGGCTCCCCTGGGCGGACCCCTTCCCACCCATCGTCATGCCCGGGTGGTGCGTACCCGGGCCCGCAACGTCCATCCTCGTAGCGGCGACCGCTACGTGCCCTACAACCGGCTGTTCTCGGCTCTCGAGTGGCTCCGGACGGAACGGCCGGTCGGCACCGTCCTGCTCGTCGATCCCGACGTGGTCTTCCGGGCGCCGGTCACCCGCGGGGTCGCCCCCGGCGCACCCCGGGCCCAGCGCTGGGTCGGCTTCAACCTGACCGGCTCGGTCGCCGAGGACGTGGTCGTCCGCGAGACAGGCGTGGCCGCCGGTGACCTGCAGGGCGTCACCTGGCCGGCCCTGATCCACACCGCCGACCTCGAGGTCCTGCTGCCCCGGTGGATCGAGCTCACCGCCGATGTGCGAGAGGCGACGGGGCTGTGGGAGAGCGACATGATCGCCTTCGTCGGCGCGGCCGCGGAGATGGGCCTGCGCTTCACGCCCGCCACCATCGCCGCCTTCGTGAACTGGTCCGAGGAGGAGGTCGCCGGCGCCCCGATCATCCACTACTGCCAGCCGGTGGAGGACGCCGACGGCAACATCCTCTGGACCAAGCACCACTACCGGCCCTGGGACCGGATCGACGTCGATCCCCGTGCGGCCCGCCTCGACTACTGCCGGGACCTGCTGGCGATCCTCCAGGAGGCCGTGAGCGCCCTCGGGTCCCGATCGGGTGTCAACCGCGGAGGGTGACCGGGTCGGGAGGGATGCCGCGGGCGGCATCCGGGTGGATGTGCCGGGTGGTGCAGTCGAGGCCCGAGAACACGCGGAAGTCCTCCAGGGTCCGGTGGCCGCCGAGGGTGTAGTGCCCGAGCCGGCGGTCGGGATCGCCGGCCAGCAGCAGGCGGAGCCGGGACATGGCCCGGGCGTGGCGGGCGGCGACCGCCTCGTCCGGGAAGTCGAAGATCCACTTGCGGTCGTCGTCGTCGTTGGCCCGGTGCCACACGACCACCCGGGTCGGCTCGAAGAGGTCGTAGCCGTGGGTGAAGGAGCGCAGGGTCAGGGCGAACTCCTCGCCGGCGAAGAGATGGCCGGGGTCCTGACGCACGTCCTCGTTCCACCGGCCGGGCGCGAAGACGAACGCGCCGGACAGCACCCGGGTGCGTACGGGCGCCTCGACCCCGTGGTCGACGACCTCGGTGGGGTGGGCGATCCAGCCCTCCTCGGACCAGTGGGTCACCCGCACGGTCGGGACCGGGTGCCGGGCCGTGCGGTCGAGCTGGTCGACCCCATCGGAACGGAAGTACGGCGGTGGGGAGCCGGTGATCAACGGGAGGTCCGACGGGAGCGCCTCGGCCATCGCGATCAGCTCGTTGTCCCAGCCTCCGGCGAACCGGGTGTGGGCGTCGACCTGGATCGTCCACTCCTCGCCGCGGTAGAACCCCTGGACGTGATGCCGGGCCCAGCAGCCGCCCCGGCCCTCGCGGTGGTCGCGGGTCGCGATCTGGAAGCGGTCGTCGTCGTCGAGGTGGTCGAGGGCGTCCTCGCGGATCTCGGGCCGACCGGCCTCGTCGAACTGGTGGAGGACCCCGAACCGCAGCCGCTCGGGAAGGTCCGCCCGGGCCAGGGCGTCGGCGATGGTCAGGGCGAGGTCCGTCTCGCAGTACGAGGCGAGGGCGACGAAGATCCGGTCGTGGTCCCCAACGGGCACCCCCGCGAGGCTAGCGATGCCGTTGCGGGTCCCCCGTAGGCTCCGCCGGTGCGCTCGTTCCTCCGGGTACCCGCCGACCCCGGGTACCTGTCCAACAAGCGGATGGCGCTGGAGATCGCCATCGGGCTGGCCCACCTGAGCGGCCGGGACCTCAGCCTCCCGGTCGACGCGCCGATCGGTTGGGGGCCGCGTCCGGCCCGGCCCGCGGCCGAATCGGGAACGCCGTCGAGCCTCCGGGACCTGTACGAGCTCCCGCTGCCGGTCCTCACCGAGGAGGAGCTCGCGGCAGCCACCGCGGGGCGGTCGCCTCGACCACTCGACTGGCCCGAGCTGACGGCCACCGTCCTCGTCGACCCGCCCGAGGAGGTCGACCGGGCCGACTTCGGGGCCTTCGCCAACGGCCGCCGGGTGATCACCCTCGACCCGCGATGGTCCGACGAGGCCGTGGTCGAGACGCCGAGGGCCCTGGCCCACTACTCGTACTTCTTCTTCCTGGAGGACGGCCGCCGCCGAGCGCTGTTCGACCTGCTCGAACAGGTGCGGCCCCGGGCCCCCTATCGCGACCTCGGGCGGGTGTTGGCGGGGGAGTTGGGCGACTTCAACGCCGCCCACATCCGCCGGACGGACCTCCTCGTCGGCGTTCGTGATTCGCGGCGCGTCACGCCCTGGATGCTGCGGGACACCCTCGCGGAGATGTTCCCGGCCGACGTGCCGCTCGTGATCTGCACGGAAGCCGAACCCGACTCGGACGTCTTCGTCCCTCTCCGGTCGCACTTCCCCGACGTGGTGTTCCTCAACGACCACGTCCTCGGGGCCGGCCGCGACCGCTTCGACGCCCTCCCTCGCCACGACGACTCGGCTCTGGCGTTGCTCAGCCAGGAGGTGGCGACTCGGGCCACGGGCTTCGCGGGCACCTTGGGGAGCACCTTCACCGGGATCATCCACCGCCAGCGCCGACTCCGGGACCCGTCGGCACCGTTCTGCTTCACCGCCGACTTCCTCGGCATGGACGGCCGGTTCGTGGCCGGCGAGTACCAGCCGGTACGCGACGGCCCGTACAGCTGGAACCGGCTCGGCTACCCCCTCGACCCCGACACGCTCTCGTGGTTCCGCGAGTGGCCCGAGGTGGCCCGCTGAACGACCACGGCTGCTAGCATCGACCGCCATGGATCAAGCCGGCCGACCCCAGCGCGTCGAGGGCCTCCTCGTCGAGCGCACCCCCCACGAGCTCCTGGTGTTCAGTGACATCAGCGACGACGTCCACGCCCTCAACTCGACTGCGGCGGTCGTCTTCGACCTCTGCGACGGCGAGACGACGGTGGCCGACATGGCCCCCCGGGTGGCCGACCAGTCCGGGCTCCCGGCGGACGAGCTCGTCGTGGAGCTGGCCCTCGAGGAGCTGGTCGACGCGGGCCTCGTGGAGATCGCCGCGAGCGGCGCCCCTCCCATGGGTCGCCGAGCCCTGATCGCCAAGCTGGGCCTCACCGCGGCGGCCGCGGCCGCCCTGCCCCTGGTCGAGTCCGTCGTCACCCGCTCGTCACCGGCCGGCGCCGGTCCGCCGACCGCACCGACACCGGTTCCGGTTCCGACACCGGTTCCGGTTCCGGTTCCGGTTCCGGTTCCGGTTCCGACACCGGTTCCGGTTCCGACTCCGGTTCCGGTTCCGACACCGGTTCCGACACCGGTTCCGACACCGGTTCCGACACCGGTTCCGGCGCCCACCCCCGTGCCGACGCCGACACCTACGCCCCCTGCTGTTGCTCCCGACGACGTCAGCCGGGGCGGTGCTGGGCCGGTGAGCGGTCGACCGTCCTCGACCGGCTGAATCCGACAACCGCGCGTCGAGCGGCGCCAGTCGTCCGCGTTCGGTGATGCAGATCATGGCCACGGTCGGCGGCCTGCGGGTCGCCGTCGAGGCCCCGGACGAACTGGCACCACGGTTGGTGGAGCTCCGCGGCGGGACGGAGGTCGGTGCGAGCTCGGAGGCGCCCGCCGTCCGGTACACCGTGACCACCGAGCGCGAGGGTCGTTACGGGCTGGAACGTGACGGCGGCGGCCTGTGCCGCGACGCCGGTCCCGATGCCGTGACCCAGTCGCTGACCCGGGATCTCACCCACGCCGTCGCCCGACGGAATCCGGATCAGGTCGTGGTCGACGGCGGCGTGGTGGCGGTCGATGGCCGGGGAGTCCTCGTGCTCGGCGCCCCCCGGAAGGAGACCGCCGAACTGCTGGCGGCCCTCGCCGCCGCCGGGGCCGAGCGGTGCTCGGAGGGGCTCGCCGTCCTCGATGCGAGCGGCGACGCGCATCCGACCACGATCACCACGGATGATCCGGACATCCGGCGTGCCGCGCCGCCACCCGTCCCCGTCTCGATGATCGTCGCCACCGAGTACGTCCCGGGTGTCCAGTGGGCGCCCACCGAGGTGACCGGGGCCCGGGCGGTGCTCGGCCTGCTGGGCCACGTGCTCGCGCCGGGGGCGAGTTCACCCGTCGTCCGCGCGCTGGGCCGTCGGCTCGCGCCCCGTGTCGTGGAGCTCCGAGGCCAGCGTCCGGACGCCGCCGCGGTCGCCGCCGACATCCTGGACCGGGTCCGACTGCTCGAGGTGCCGGAGCCGATCGAGCCCGAGGGACCCGCCGAGCCGCGATCGGACCCGGAGCCCCTGTCGCCTCCCGTCGTGCGCTTCGAGGACTTCCTCGACCCCGACCTGCACGATCGCCTCCTGGAGCTCGCCGTGTCCCGCGCCGCGGACTTCGAAGCCAGCGGCGTGCATGCCGCCGCCCTCGGCGAGGGCGATCAGCACCCCGAGGTCCGCCGGTCGCGCTCGATCTATGACCTCGGGCCGATCTGGGAGGAGATCCAGGCGACGATCGTGGAGCTGCTGCCCCACGTCCGCCGCGAGCTGGGCGTGGCCTGGTTCCCGCTGGGGGACATCGAGCACCACCTCACCGCCCACGGCGACGGCGACCACTTCGCGCTCCACGCGGACAACGCCACGCCGGACACCGACCGGCGCGAGGTCAGCGCCGTCTACTACTTCAACCGCCAGCCCCGGCGCTTCACCGGAGGCGCACTGCGGCTCTTCGACACGGTCGAGCGCGATGGTGTCGCCGAGCCCGCCGACACCCACACCGACATCGATCCGGCCGACAACAGCGTCGTGTTCTTCCGCAGCGACGCCTACCACGAGGTCCGTCCCGTCCACCTCGAGTCCGACGACTTCGCCGACCAGCGCTTCACCCTCGTGTTCTGGGCCCGGCGCGTCCCTCCGGTGCAGGCCGTCTTCCAGGGCGATCCGGACACCGTCACCGCCCGCCAGCACGAGCTGGTCCCGTCACTGACCCCGGACGGGTTCCGCATCGTCCCGACGCCTCCCGAGGTGCAGGACCGCCTCCTTCGCCTGTTCGACGAGCGCCGCGACACCGCCACGGCCGAGCCGACCGACATGACGTTCCTGCCCACCGGTGATCCGGCCCTGATCCCGGTCGAGGAGGCGGGCCCCGAGGTCCTCGCCGCCCTCCAAGGCCTCCACGAGGAGTGGGCCGGGTGCCGCCTGGAGCCGAGCGCGGCCTACGGCATCCGGGTGTACGGCGAGGGCCAGACGCTACGGCCGCACTGTGACCGGGTCGAGACCCACGTCATCAGCTCGATCGTCCACGTGGCTGCTGACGTCGACGAGCCCTGGGCCCTGACCGTGGAGGACGCCGTGGGCCGGGTCCACGACGTGTACCTGGAGCCGGGGGAGATGCTCCTGTACGAGAGCGCCAAGCTCCCGCACGGACGGCCCCGACCGTTGCGAGGACGCCACTACGCCTCGGTCTTCCTGCACTACCGGCCCACCGACTGGGATCGCACCCTCACCGAGGTGTGCCGACGGGCCGGGCCGTACGGTGTTCCCGCCCCTTAGACGTCGTCGCCGTCGTCGGCCCGCTCCGAGAGCAGGTGGTCGAGGCGGGCCCGCACCTGCTCCCGGTCATGGGTGGCGTGATACCAGCCCACGGTCGACTCCAGCCCCGAGGCGAAGGCCACCTCGGGCACGAAGCCCAGGAGCCGCTCGGCCCGGGTCCCGTCGGCGGCCCGGTTGAGCGGCCCGACGGGCTTGTCCGGGCAGGGGACGATCGTGGCCTCGTGACCGGTCAGATCGAGGACGAGCTCGGCGGCCTCCCGCACGGACCAGGTCCTGGACTCGCCGAGGTTGACCGCACCGGAGGTCAGGCGCTCGGCGGCGGCGACCGTCCCCCGGACGATGTCGTCGACGTGGGTCCAGTTGCGGCGCTGCTCACCGGTGCCCCAGATCTCGAACGGGTCGGCGCCGACGAACGCCCGGGCGATGAGGGCGGTGAGGGCGTGGCTCTCGGGGTTCCGGGGCCCGTACACGGTGAAGTAGCGGCAGGAAGCCGTCCCGATCCCGTGCTCGCGGCCCATCGCCGCCAGGGTCAACTCGGCGGCCAGCTTGGCCATGCCGTAGACGCCGTCGGGCTCGTACGGTGGACCCACCTCCTCCTCGCGCAGGGCGACGGGCGCGTCGAGGCTCGACTGGAGCCCGACCGGGTAGACGCAGGCGGAGGAGGCGAAGGTGATGTGGTCGCAGCCGGCGGCCAGGGCGGCGGCGAAGACCGTCTGGTCGAGGGCGAAGTTGGACGAGCAGGCCGCTTCGTGACCCTCGATGTAGCCCCGCCCCCCGTGGTCGGCGGCCAGGTGGAACACGACCTCCCGGTCCGTGACCGCCCGGCGGGAGGCCGAGGGGTCACGGAGGTCGACCTCGAGGACCTCGATGTCATCGCGGACCTCGCTCACGTGGGCCAGCCTCCCCGTCGAGAGGTCGTCGGCGATCCGCACCCGGGCACCGAGGGCGACGAGTCGCTCGGTGAGGTGCGAGCCGATGAACGAGGCGCCGCCCGTGACGAGTACCCGACGTCGGGCCCAGGTGGACATGGCACCACATGGTGTCAGACCGTGGCGCGCCGGCCTCCCCCGGCCCGAGGGCCCGACCCGACGAGACCGGTCTCACCCGGGCTCGGGGGCGGGCCGCGACGTCAGCCCCGAGCGCTCCCGCACCGTCAGGACGGTGCCTGCGGCAGGTCGCGGGTGGCGACGACGTCGGTGCCGGTGCCCAGCACGTCGGCCACGATCACCTGGCCGATGTGCACCGGAGCCTGCAGCCGGACCTCGGCCAGCACTCGGCAGACGTCGCCGACCCGACCCTTGGGCACCGGGTCCAGGGTGCGCACGGGCAGGCGGGGCCAGCGGGCCCCGTCGATGGCCACCGTGGTGGTCACCAGCCGGGTCGGGTCGGTGTGCTCCTGGATGGCGTACTGCTCGCCCTTGCGACAGGAGAACCCCCGCACCTCCAGGATGTCGCCGGTGGGTGACTCGTCGACCTCGAGACGGCAACCCAGCGGACACCCGATGCAGAGGTAGCTGCGGGTGGCCAGTGCCCCCGCCGGCGGAGGGGTGGCGCTCATCGGGCCACGGCCTCCACCTGGAGGACGTCGCCGTGGAAGCCCTCGAGCAGGGCCGGGCGCAGCTTCAGGTTCACCATCTCGGCCGGGACCACGTAGCGGAGCCTGCGTTCGTGCACGACCGTGCCGTCGGGGCTGCTGAGCCGGAGGCGGGCCTTGTCGAGCGGTTCCCTCACCCGGAGGTAGACCGTCTGCTCCCGCTCGGTCGACACGGTCTGGGGCACGCAGTACACGACGTTGGTACCGGGCTGGAGCCGGACGTTGTCGGGGGCCGGGAGGTGCCCGGTGGCATACCGGCCGGCGGCCCCGCCCGCGAGGGCCGCCTCGGCGCTCACGAAGTCGACGAGGTCGTGGATGTGCACGACGTTGCCGCAGGCGAAGACCCCGTCCCGGGAGGTCTCCATGGCGCTGCTCACCACTGGTCCCTGGGTGACGGGGTCCAGACGCAGTCGGAGCCGACGGGACAGCTCGTTCTCCGGGATCAGCCCGACCGACACGAGCAGGGTGTCGCAGTCCACATCCCAGCTGCGGTCGAGGACGGGGCGGAGGTCGGCGTCGACCGGGGCGACGGTGATCCGTTCGACCCGTTCCCGGCCGTGGACGCCGACCACGGTGGTCGACAGGTGCAGGGGGATGTCGAAGTCGTGGAGGCAGGTGACGATGTTGCGCCCGAGGCCGTTGGCGTGGGCCTGGAGCTCGAACACCCCGACCACCTCGACGCCCTCGAGGGCCAGGCGTCGGGCCATGATCAGCCCGATGTCCCCCGAGCCGAGGATGGCCGCCCGCCGTCCGGGCAGGACGCCCCACAGGTTGACGAGGCGCTGGGCGAGGCCGGCGGTGAACACGCCCGCGGGCCGATCGCCGGGGATGCGGATGGCGCTGCGGGTCCGCTCCCGGGCACCCATGGCCAGGACGGTGGCTCCCGCCTCGACCGGGACCAGCCCGTGTCGGACCGAGAGGAACTTGGCTCGTCCGTCTCGGCCGACATCCAGCAGATGGGCGTCGTTGAGGACGTCCACACCGTCCTCCAGCGCCTCCTGCAGCACCCGGTGGGCGTACTCCGGGCCGGTCAGCTCCTCGCCGAAGCGGTGCAGGCCGAACCCGGAGTGGATGCACTGCAGCAGGATCCCGCCCGCCTCCGGCTCGCGGTCGACGACCAGCACCCGCTCGGCCCCGGCGGCGCGGGCGGCCAGCGCCGCTCCCAACCCGGCCGGGCCGCCCCCGGCGACGACGACGTCGTAGCGGGAGTGGAGCATGTGGGGACGGGCGTCGATCACGACGGTCCCCGGTCGCGGCCCAGGTCGCCGCGATCGAGCACCAGCCAGGAACCACCGCCCCGCTTGGTGATCGACGTGAAGGGGACCTCGAGCTCGTCGGCCAGGACGCTCATGCACCGGTCGGTGCAGAAGCCGCCCTGGCAGCGACCCATGCCTGCACGGGTGCGGAACTTGAGGCCGTCGAGGGTGCGGGCACCGCGCTGCACCGCCTCGCGGATCTCGCCTTCGGTCACGAACTCGCACCGGCACAGGACCCGGCGATGGGCGGGGTCGGCGGCCGCGAGGGCCTCCTGGCCGGCGGCGGACAGGGTGGCGAAGCGCACGGGCGGGGCGATGTCCGGCGGGTCGCCGCGATCGCCGAGGTCGAGTCCTGCGTCGCCGAGGAGGTCGGCGACCAGCACGGCGATGGCGGGGGCGGCGGTGAGGCCCGGAGACTGGATTCCGGCCACGTTGAGGAAGCCCGGGGCCTCGGTGGGTCCGATGAGGAAGTCCTCGCCGTCGAGCACCGCCCGCACTCCGGCGAACTGGGCGATGATGTCGCGCTCGCTGATGCCCGGCACGAGGCGCCGGGCCGCGTCCAGGATCCGGGCGGCCCCCGTGGCCGAGGTGGTGAGGTCCTCGGGATCCTCGACGGCCTCGGCCGTGGGGCCGATCATGATCGTGCCGTCGTAGGTGGGGATGACCAGGGTGCCCTTGCTGGTGGGGGAGGGACACGGGTAGATGACCCGCCGTACGAGCCCGGCCAGGCGCTTGTCGAGCAGGTACTCCTCGCCTTTGCGCGGGTGGATGACGACGTCGTCGACGCCGGCCATGGCGGCGACCGCACCGGCGGCCATCCCCGCGGCGTTGACGACGAAGCGACTGGTGACGGGGCCGTCGGGCGTGGTCACCGTCCACCCCTCGCCGTCGCCGGCCAGGCCCAGGGCCGGACAGTCCGTGCGCAGCGTCACGCCGTTGGCCACCGCGCCCTCGGCCAGGCCGAAGCAGGCTTCGTAGGGGTTGATCACCCCGGTGGTGGCGGCGTGGACGGCGCCGACCAGGTTCGGGTTGAGGGCGGGCTCGGCGGCCAGCACCTGGTCCCGGCCCCACGCCTCGACCCGGGGCACGCCCTTCTCCTCGGCCTGGCGGAGCAGGCGGTCGAGGGCCGGCTGGTCGTCCTCGGACAGGGCCACCGTCAGCTCACCGACCCGGGTGAACCCGAAGCCGAGCTCGGCGCACAGGTCGTCCCACAGCTGGTTGCCGGCCCACTCGAGGCGGCCCTTGAGGGTGTCGGACGCGGTGTGATGGCCACCGTGGATGATCCCGCTGTTGGCCTTGCTCGTGCCGAAGCCGACGTCGGTGGCGGCCTCGAGCAGTGTGACCCTCACCCGGTAGCGCCCCAGTTCGTGGGCGATGGCGCAGCCCACCACCCCACCGCCGATGATCGTCACGTCCTGGGGGGGGACTCGCCCGGTGGTGCTCACCGGGGCGGAGAGTAGGCCGGTTCACGACCCGGCCATCGCGGCCGGGCACCGGCCCCCCGCTCGGCCCACGGCGAGCCGGGCGGTCGAGGCTCATCAGGCGGCGGCCAACCTCCGGACCCATCGCTCGATGGTGGCGCGCTCCTGGACCCCCGGGATGAGCAGGCGGTCCGCGACCCACCAGGCCGGGGTGCCCGTGACGTCGTGGGCCCGGGCCTCGGCCATGGCCGCTTCCACGGCCCGGGCCCCGTCGCCGGCGGACCGCGCCGCGGCCACCGCGGTCGCATCGACGCCGTGGTCGCCGAGGATCCCGTCGATCACGCGGGGATCGTCCAGGTCCCGGTCCTGCACCCACTGCGCCTCGTAGAACGCGGCGTCGACCGCGGCGAAGGCCTCGGGCGCCATCGACCCGACGAGCTCGATGGTCGCCAATGCCGCGCGGGTGTTGGCGATGCGCGTCGGCGCCCGGAACGGGAGGCCGACCTGGGCGCACTCCTGGGCGATGGGGCCGAGGACAGCGGCGAACCGTCCGTCGGGCCGCACGGCCCGTCCCTCGGGGGGCACCTCCGGGTGCAACTCATAGGCGCGGGTGGTGACGGTGACCCCGAGGTCGGTCAGCAGCGCCGTGCGGTCGCGGCCGAGGTAGCACCAGGGACAGAGGTAGTCCCGCCAGAGAACCGCGTGCACGGGCCGACGGTACGGTGCGCGGCGTGCGGCTGGCCACGTGGAACGTCAACTCGCTCGGGGCCCGGCTTCCCCGCGTCGCGGCCTGGGTCGAGGAGTTCCAGCCCGATGTCCTCTGCCTGCAGGAGACCAAGTGCGCCGATGACGCCTTCCCGGCCATGGACTTCGCGTCCTGGGGCTACGACGTCGTGCCGCACGGCGAGGGCCGCTGGAACGGCGTGGCCATCGCCAGCCGCGTCGGGGTGGAGGACATCCACCCTGGTCTCGGGGACGCCGACCTCGACGTCGAGGCGCGGTTGTTGACCGTCCGCTGCGGGGAGGTCCACGTCCTCTGTGCCTACGTCCCCAACGGCCGAACGCTGGACGCGCCGCAGTACGACCAGAAGTTGGCCTGGCTGGCCCGCCTCGGGGACCTCCTGGCCGAGCGCTTCGACCCGGTGGTGGACCAGGTGGTCCTCTGCGGGGACCTGAACATCGCCCCTGATGACCGCGACGTCCATGACCCCGCGCTCTATCTCGACACCACCCACACCAGTGGGCCGGAGCGGGCGGCCTTCGCCGCCTTGGTGGACTGGGGCCTGGTGGACGTCTTCCGCCAGCGCTACGACTCGGGCGGCCTGTATTCCTGGTGGGACTACCGTGCCGGCAACTTCCACAAGGGCAAGGGCATGCGCATCGACCACGTCCTGGCCACACCGCCGCTGGCGGCGCGGGCCGGGGCCGTCCTCATCGACCGGAACGCCCGCAAGGGCGAGAAGCCCTCGGACCATGCCCCCGTGGTCGTCGACTTCACGTGATGACCGCCGCCGATGGTCCCGGAGAGCCGACCGACGAGATCCGGGAGCTCCTGCACGAGCGCTGGCAGGAGCCCGGGGAGGAGCACCTCACCGCCCGCCGCCGCGAGCAGCGTCGGCTGGCCGGGCAGATGCGGACGGTGATCGACCGGCTGGTGGCCACCTCGGCCCCCGATGAGGCGCTGCGCTTCGCCGCGGATTCACTCGAGCGCCTGGCCGCCGAGTTCGACCAGTACCCCCAGGGCAACACCTATGAGGGTTTCGCCGAAGCGGCGAACGCCGGTGGGGACCAGGGTGCCTTCTTCGACCACAGCCCTCTGATCGGCCAGGCCAACCCGCTCTCGCCGCCGGTCGTGATCGAGCCGGACGGCGACCGCATCGAGGGCCGGGTCACCTTCGGCGCGGCCTACGAGGGCCCCCCGGGCTGCGTGCACGGCGGCTACCTGGCGGCGGCCTTCGACGAGGTCCTCGGTTCGGCCCAGTCGTTGGCGGGGCGGCCGGGGATGACCGGCACCCTGACCGTCCGGTACCGGTCGCCCACCCCGTTGCACACGCCGCTGCGCTTCGAGGCCCGGGTCACCGGGGTCGAGGGACGCAAGATCTTCACCGCCGGTCAGTGCCACGCCGGCGATCTGCTGACCGCCGAGGCCGAGGGCATCTTCATCAGCATCAGCCCCGAGCGCGTCGACGAGCTACGCGCCCTCCGCGACCCGGACTGATCCGGGGTGGTCCCGCGACTCGATCACCGTGATCTGCCGGTCTCGGGGTCGAGGTCGATCAGGTCGTGATGGCCGCCCGGCGTCCACCGCGTCGACGAGCCGGTCCTCCTGGGCCCCACCGCCGAGCGGTGCTCGGCGAGGGCGACGCGACCGTCGCGGTGCTGGTCAGCCCGACGTCGGCCTGAGCGCGGCGAGCAGGGCCTCGCCGAAGCGGGCGGCCTTCACCGGACCGAGGCCGGGGACCCCGACCAGGTCCTCGGTCGAGGTCGGCTCCGTCGCGGCGATCGCGCGCAGCGTGCGGTCGTCGAGGATGGCCTGCGCCGGTACCCGGGCGGCCCGGGCGGCCTGGGCCCGCCAGGCCTCGAGGCGGGTCACGGCGTCGTCAGGGGTTGCCTCCAGTTCGGGGTGGTGGGCATGGATGTCGGCCCGCGGGGTGGCGAGGTACCGGCGACCGTCGACGGGTCGAGCGGCGACCTGGAGGTCGAGGAGGGTCGATTCGATCGGTGCCAGCCAGGGCGACGGGCTGCGCTCACGGGCCTCACCGCCCTGCATCCGGGTACGGGACCAGTGCAGGCGCAGCTCCTCCTCGGCCCGGGTGATCGCGACATAGAGCAGTCGCTGCTCCTCGGCCCGGGCGGCAGGCGTCTTGGCGTAGGCGATGGGCACGAGGCCGTCCTCCAGCCCGGCCAGGTGCACCACGGGCCATTCCAGTCCCTTCGCGGCATGGAACGTGGACACCTCGACGACGTCGCGGTCGGGGCCTTCGCCGGCGCGCACGGCGGCCACCAGCCAACTGGCGAAGGCCGGTCCGGTCGGCGAGGGGTCGAGCGCCTCGTACTCGCGGGCCAGCACCACGAGGGTGGCGTGATCCTCCGCGTCCCGAGCGGCGTCCTCGGCCACGCGGGCGTCCACGGGTCCCGAGGACGGGGCATCGTCGGTCTCGCGGGCGACCGGCGGTGACCGGAGGTCGGCCAGAACGGCCTCGTAGCTCTCCCGCCGCAGCCGGGAGAGCACGGCGGTGACCGCGGGTCGGGTCAGGAGCTGGTCGGCGCCGCGCAGTCGGTGGGGGATGCCCACGCGTCCCAGCGCCTCGGTGACGATCGCGGCCTGGGCGTTGCTGCGCACGAGCACGGCCTGGGTCGACCAGGGCCGCCCGGGGCCGTGGCGATCCCGGAGGTCCCGGGCGATGGCCCTGGCCTCGGCGGCCTCGTCGGCGTGGGCCGTCACCGTCGGCAGGGGACCATCGGGGCGGTGGGCCACGAGGCGGCTCGTGGCGAGGACGGCGGCAGCCGTGGCCAGGACCTGTGGGGTGGAGCGGTAGTTGTCCCGGAGGGCCAGGACCGCGACCCCGGGGTAGCGGTCCGCCGGAAAGGCCTCCTCGAAGCGGTCGAGGTAGCGGGCGTCGGCCCCGTTCCAGCCGTAGATCGCCTGGTGGGGGTCACCGACGACGAACAGGTCGACGCCGTCGCCCAGCCATGCCCGCAGCAGCCGGTACTGCAGGGGGTTGACGTCCTGGAACTCGTCGACGAAGAGGTGCCGGAAGCGCCAGCGCTGGGCCGCCGCGGCCTGGGCGTCCCGTTCCATGACCCGCAGGGTCAGGCGGAGGAGGTCGTCGAAGTCGATCACGCGGGACTCGACCTTGGCCTCGGCGTAACGATCGAGGAGGTGGGGCATGTCCTCACCGGACAGTGGGGGGCGTCGACCCGCCCGGGCGGCGCGGTCCAGGTACTCCGAGGGCGTGATCAGTCGGGCCGAGGCCCACTCGATCTCGGCGACCACGTCCGGTGCCTTGTCCCGCCGGCGCCCCAGGAGGTCGGCCACGAAGCGCAGCTTGCGGTCCATGAGCCGGGGCACCTCCTGGCCCCTTTCGGCCCAGCGGGACCGGAGCTGGGCGTAGGCGATGGCATGGAAGGTCCCGGCGGCCACGTCGTCGCGGAGACCCAGCCGACGGAGTCGGGAGCGAAGCTCGCCCGCGGCCTTGCGGGTGAAGGTCAGGGCCAGGGCGTGGCGGGGATCGAGGTCGCCGGAAGAGGCCCGGTGGGCGATGCGGCGGGTGAGCACCCGGGTCTTGCCCGAGCCGGCTCCGGCGTGGACACAGAGCGGACCGGCCGCGCTGGTCACCGCGAGTCGCTGGGCCTCGTCGAGGCCCCCGAGCGTCGCGTCCCCGTCCACGACCGGAGCGTACGACCGGGGGGCGGCGGTAGGTTCCGGCGTCGTGCACGTGGCCCCCGAGCGGTTCGAGGAATTGGTGGCCGACGCCCTCGACGGCATCCCCCTGGCCCTGGGTGAGCTCATGGAGAACGTCGTCGTCCTCGTCGTCGACGACCCGCCGGAGCCCGGGCTCCTCGGACGCTACGACGGCGTCCCCCTGACCGAGCGCAGCGAGGGTTACGGAGGGTACGGGAACCTGCCGATGCCCGACCGCATCGAGATCTACCGCCGTCCGCTGCTGGCGATGTGTCGCCATGAGGACGAGGTGGTGGAACAGGTGCAGATCACCGTGATCCACGAGGTGGCCCACCACTTCGGCATCGACGACGACCGCCTCGACGAGCTCGGCTGGGCCTGAGGCCCGGGTACTACGCTCGCCCGCGTGCCGTACCCCACGAAGCTCCTCAACGAAGGCGAGACCGTCGAGCTCGACCTCCGCCCGCACTGGTGGTTCCTCCTGCCCCGGACCAGCCTGCTCGTCCTGGCGGTCCTGGTGGGCCTCTGGACCCTCTCGACCGACCAGGAATGGCTCCAGGCCGCCATCGGGATCATGGTGCTCGTCGCGCTGGTGTGGTTCGGGATCCGCTACGCGACGTGGGCCACGACGAACTTCGTGGTGACCAGCGACCGGGTCATCTACCGCAGCGGCGTGCTGTCCAAGCGGGGGATCGAGATCCCCCTCGACCGGATCAACACCGTCGTGTTCCACCAGGGTCCCTTCGAACGCATCCTGGGCGCGGGGGACCTCGAGATCGAGTCGGCGGGCGACACCCCGTCGCGCTTCACCGACATCCGCAAGCCCGCCGTCGTGCAGGCCGAGATCTACAAGCAGAGCGAGGCCAACGAGAACCGCAAGTTCGACCGGGTGGGGAACAACCTGGAGCACCTCGGCGGCGGCGCCGGCCTCAGCGTGGCCGAGCAGCTGGAGAAGCTCGAGGGGCTCCACGCCCGCGGTTCCATCACCGAGGAGCAGTACGAGGCCCAGAAGGCCAAGCTCCTCGGGGGCTAGTCGCCGATCACCCCGGCGCCGTCGGCGGGGCGGACCGCCCAGCCCTCGGCCAGCGCGCCGGGTCGGGTGAGGGCGACGACGCAGCCGCCGAAGCCGGCCCCGGTGAGGCGGGCACCGTGGACGCCGGGCGTCGCCGACAACCGCTCGACGAGGGCGTCCAGGGTCGGGGTCGAGACCTCGTAGTCGTCGCGCAGGCTGGCGTGGCTGGCGGCCATCAGGGCGCCGGCTTCGCCGGGCCAGCCCTCCGCCAGGGCCTCGGCGAACGCCCAGACGCGGGCGTTCTCGCTGATCACGTGGCGGGCCCGGGCGGCGATGAGCGGGTCATCGATCCGTCGCAGGTCGAGCGTGGTGGCGTCCCGTAGGGGCCCGATCAGGGACTCGGCCCGCTCGGCCTGGGCCCGCCGTTCGGCATAGGGGGAGCCGACGAGGGCCCGCGCCTCGCCCGAGTCCACCACGACGACCTCGATGTCGTCGGGTACCCGTACGGGCCGCAGGTCGAGCGAGCGACAGTCGATGAGCAGGGCGTGACCCTCGACGCCGGCAGCCGACGCGAGCTGGTCCATGATCCCTGAAGGCACCCCCGAGGCCCGCTGCTCGGCCCGCTGACAGGCCTGAGCCAGTTCCAGAGGTGTCCCCGAGAAGCCGAGGGCGAGGGCGACGGCCACCTCGAGGGCGGCGCTCGAGGACAGTCCCCCACCGATGGGCAGCGTGGTGGTGACGGTGCCGGTGAAGCCGACCGTCGGGCCGACTTCGGCGATCACGCCCGCCACGTAGCGGGCCCAACCCGGCTCGACGGCGCTGGGGTCCACGATGTCGAGGGGGAGGACCGCAGGCCCCGCCTGGTCGGCCGAGGTGAGGGTCACGCGGTCGCCGGCGGCTTCGCCCTCGACCGTGGTACCCAGGTCGATGGCCATCGGCAGGACCAGCCCGCCGAGGTAGTCCGTGTGGTCGCCGATCAGGTTCACCCGCCCCGGCGCGTACGCCCGTCTCACCCCGATCGATCCGTTCGGAGCGGGCGTCGGCGCGCCTCGGAGCGCGATGTCGCACCCGGAGCGGGGTGGTCAGGCATCGCGGAGGGCTCGGGCGGCCGATTCGGGGGCGACGGGGTTGAAGTAGATCCCGCCGCCGACCTCGGCGGCCGCGACGAAGCGGGGTGTGCCGGGGGAGCGGTGGAACGGGGCGACGTGCAGGTGCACGTGGGCGTTCGGCCAGGGCCCGCCATCGGTGGGGCGCTGGTGGAACCAGGCCATGTAGGGCATCGGTTCGTCAAAGAGGCGGTCGAGGCGGCCGAAGGCGTCGACGAGGGCATCGGCGAGGCCCTCGCGGGCGTCGCCGTCGAGCGCGGGCAGGTCCGGCAGGTGGTCGTCCGGCGCGATGAGGAGGCCGTAGGGCCAGTCGGCGGCCTCAGGGACAGCGACCCGCCAGCCCCCGGAGGCGTGCACGACCAACTGGGCCGGCGGTGGCTCACAGAGCGGGCAGGAGTCGGTGGCCAACTCGGCGGCCGGCACCGGGGGGGTCTCGTCGTAGGCGTAGATCTGGCCGTGGGGATGGGGGATGGTGGCACCCACCTCCGGGCCTCGGTTCTCGAACACCAGGACGTAGGCCACGTCCGGCCGGGCGCCCAGGGCGGCGGTGCGTTCCGCCCAGAGGTCGACGACCTTGCGGACGCCGGATCGACCGAGCGAGGCGAAGGTGGCCGCGTGCTCGGAGGTGTAGAGGACGATCTCGCAGCGGTCGTCGGGCATCGGTGGCCAGCGGTTGGCGAAGGCCTTCACGTCGTAGGGCTCGGGTGCCTCGATGCCGCCGACGCAGAAGGGGCACTGATCGGTACGGGGCTGGTTCGGTCGGTCCTGCCGGGCGGCCACCATCCGGACCTGGGCGCCGGTCAGCGGGTCGATCCGCCGATCGGCCCCCGTCATCGGAGGAGGCGTGGGTTGGCCACGCTCGGCCTGACCGACCCACGCCCGGTGCTCCGTCGACGACCGGTCACGACCCGAACCGGGTCCGGGCCTCGGCCAGGGTGTCGAGGACCGTCGGGTCCCAGGGGGCGCGGATGGCCAGGTTGAGCTGGTCGACTCCGGCCTCGACGAAGGCCCCGATCTGATCGACCATCTCGTCGGGCGAGCCGACGAGGCAACCCGGGCGGACGTAGTCGGTCATCCCCCCGAACTGGGCCCGCAGGCCGTCGAGGTCGGCGGCGGCTCCGAGGTTGACCGCGCAGCGGATCCCTGAGGGGTCACGGTCGACATCCGCGCAGTGGCCGGTCAGCACTTCCCGCTTGTGGGCGAACACCTCCGGGGCGACGAAGGGGATGTTCCATCCGTCGGCCCACCGGGCGGCGATGGCCAGGGTCCGTTTCTCGCCCGCACCGCCGATCCAGATCGGCAGTTCGGCCTGGACCGGCTTGGGGTCGTTGGCGGCGTCGGTCAGGGTGAAGTGCTCGCCCGCGAAGTCCGTGCGGTCCTCACGCAGCAGGCCTCGGATGCACTGGACCGCCTCCTCGAGGATGTCGAGGCGCACACCGGCCCGCGGGAACGGGATCCCGTAGGCCTCGTACTCGCCGACGGCCCAGCCGGCGCCCAGGCCCACCTCCACCCGACCCCCGGAGAGGTGATCGATCGTGGTGACGGCGTTGGCCAGGACGGCCGGATGCCGGTAGCCGGCGCAGTAGACCAGCGACCCGACCCGGACCCGCTCGGTGGACAGCGCCAGCGCCGTGTGGGCGGCCACGGCCTCGAGGCTGGCGGTGCCGCCGAGGTCGGCGGCATAGAAGTGGTCCCAGATCGATATCCAGTCGAATCCGTGGTCCTCGATGCGGTTCCAGAGGTCCTGCAGTTCGTCGACGCTGGTGTTCTGCAGTCCCGTGTGCACGCCCCAGATCAGTCCCACCCGGTGGAAGGTAGTTCTGCGAGGAGGGTGGTCCCCATCCCGCCTTGGCCGCCGAGGGGTAGTGACGGGGACCGGTCTGCCTAACCTCGGTCGTTCGGCGGCACGACGCGGAGGTGGGCACTGAGTTACCGATCGAGGTCCTGGGGCACCGACGGCACCTGGTACGGCTGGCTGATGGTGGTCGTCGTCGCGGCGGTCGTGCTGTGGGTCTCCCTGGGTGTCCTCCGCGGCGACGGAGGTGACGACTGGTCCCGTCGCGGTTCGCCTGCGTTGGCCTGGACCGGCGACCGGCTCTTCGTCTACGGCGGCACGCGGGTGCCCCGGGATCCCGAGACGGTGCGGTCATCGGCGCCGTTGGCCAACGCGGCCCTCATCGCTCCCGGCAGTGGCGAGGTCGACCCGCTCCCCGCCGCGCCCTTCGAGCGGGCCCTGAAGGTCGCGCCGGCGGCGGCAGTGGTCGGCGACGAGGTGCTCGTGGTCGGAGCACTGTGTCGTGAGGCCACCGAGGATCTGGGCTGTCCTCCGGGTGGCTACCGCGCCGCGGTCTACTCGATCCCCGACGACGAGTGGCGGGCGGTCGAGATGCCCGACCAGGTGAAGTTGATCAGCAACGGACAGGCCGAGGCCGTGGGCACGACCTCCGACGGTCGCGCCGTGCTGGTCCTCGGCGCCCGGGACGGTTTCGGTGCGCTGGCCAACCGGCAGATCTGGACCTACTCGCCGGCCGACGACGCGTGGGAGCGACTCCCCGACCCTGGCGCCCTGATCGAGGGCGTGTGCCTGGCGGGAGACGCGGTGATCGTCGGTTCCGGGCTGCTGCGGGAGACCGCGACGACCGGTGACGCGAACGGCGTCGGCGCGAGGTTGCGGGTGATGGCCCTCGACGGTGACGCCCGGGCCTGGTTCCCCACCGTGGCCGCAGGCGTCGCGCCGACGGGCGACCAGGCGAGCATGACCTGTGGCGAGACCCGGGTGCTGGTCGACGATGGCGGCGGCGCCCTCCGGATCTTCGATCTCGGCCCGGGTGGCGGTTGGCGGACGCCGGTCGAGCAGCCGGGCGACGACGTGCACGCCTCCCGGCTGTGGACCGGGGAGGAGTTCCTCTTCCTGGATCCCGGCTCGCCGACCATGGCCTATGACCCCGACTCGGACACGTGGCGTGGCATCGAGGGCTCGGGGCCCAGCGGCGTCAACCCCGTCTGGGCCGGCGACGCCGTCGTCGCCTGGCCCGGGCGCACCGACACGCCGGTCCGCTTCGGGGTCGACGGCGACTGAGTCCCGTGACGCCCCCGCCGGTCGTCATGGCCGCCGGACCGGGAGCCGCTCCGCCGGTCAGGGGTGGGTCATGGGGACGTGGGCGATGCCGTCTTCGAGGTACTCGGGGCCCGTGACCTCGAAGCCGAGGGCCTCGTACCAGCCGACGAGGTCGGCCTGCGCGTCGGCCAGCACCCGGCCGGCGTGGTCGGCGAGGACGCCTTCGACCAGCATCCGGGCCAGGCCCGAGCCGCGGGCGTCGGGGCGGGTGACCACTCGTCCGAGACGGGTGTCGCCCTCGGGCTCGGTCAGCAGTCGGACATAGGCGGTGGGGCCGTCGCCGTCGGCGAACCAGCGGTGCTCGGTGCCGCTCTCGAGATCCCGGCCGTCCAGTTCGGGGTAGGCGCAGGCCTGCTCCACGACGAACACGTCGACACGCAGCCGGAGCAGGGCGTACAGCGTGCCGGCATCCAGGTCGGTGAACCGGGCGGTGTGGAGGATCATCAGGGCCGAGTCTCGCCCGTACGATGCGGTGATGGGTCCACTTTCGGGGGTCAAGGTCATCGAGATCGCGGGCATCGGCCCCGGTCCGTTCACGGCGATGGCGCTGTCGGACATGGGCGCGGACGTGATCCGCGTCGACCGTTCGGCGGCGGCCAAGGGCGGTGACCCCGCCGATCCGCCCCGGGACGTCCTCACCCGGGGGCGGAGGTCGGTCGCCCTCGACCTGAAGAACCCCGCCGGCGTCGAGACCCTGCTGCGGCTGGTCGAGGGGGCCGACGTCCTCATCGAGGGCTTCCGCCCCGGGGTGGCCGAGCGCCTCGGCTTCGGCCCCGAGGTCTGCCACGCCCGCAACCCGAAGCTGGTCTTCGGCCGCATGACCGGCTGGGGCCAGGACGGCCCCTACGCGCAGGCCGCGGGCCACGACATCAACTACATCGCTCTGGCCGGGGCCCTGCACCCCATCGGCCGGGCGGGCGAGTCGCCCGTCGCCCCGCTGAACCTGGTCGGCGACTTCGGTGGCGGCGGGATGCTCCTGGCCTTCGGGATCGCCTGCGCGCTGGTGGAGGCGAGGGCCTCCGGCGAGGGCCAGGTGGTCGACGCCGCGATGGTCGACGGCTCCGCCCTGCTCATGACCTTCGTCCACGGGCTCAAGGCCATGGGGCTGTGGGACGGGCCGCGGGGGACGAACCTGCTCGACACCGGTGCGCCGTTCTACGACGTGTACGAGTGCGCCGACGGCGAGTACGTGGCCCTCGGCTCGATCGAGCCCCAGTTCTACGCCGAGCTGGTCCGGCTCAGCGGCCTGAACCACGAGGCCCATCAGATGGACCGAGGTGCCTGGCCCGAGATGCGCGACGAGCTGACGCGGGTCATGAAGGCCAAGACCCGCGAGGAGTGGTGCGCGCTGATGGAGGGCAGCGACGTCTGCTTCGCTCCCGTGCTGTCCATGGACGAGGCCCCCGAGCACGCCCACAACGTGGCCCGGGACACGTTCGTGGAGGTGGCCGGCGTCCCGCAGCCCAACGCGGCCCCCCGGTTCAGCCGGACGCCGGGTGGCATCCAGGGCCCACCGGCCCATGCCGGGCAGCACACCGACGAGGTGCTGGCCGAGGCCGGCCTGAGCGTCGAGGACATCGCGGCCCTGCGGTCCTCAGGGGCTGTGGCCTGATGGCGTCCCTGGTCTTCCTCCACGCCCATCCCGATGACGAGTCGATCCAGACCGGCGGGACCATCGCCAAGGCCGCCGCCGAGGGCCATCGGGTCACCCTGGTGATCGCCACCCGGGGCGAGCACGGCGAGGTGGTTCCCGGTGTCCTCGACGACGCCGAGCAGCTGGGCCTGCGGCGCATCGACGAGACCTACCGCTCGGCCGAGCTCCTGGGGGCACGGCGGGTCGAGTTCCTCGGCTATGTCGACTCGGGGATGATGGGGGAGGCCACCAACGACGGCCCCGCGTCGTTCTGGCAGGCCGACCTCGAGCACGCGGCCCGCCGCCTGGCCCTGATCCTCGACGAGGAGCAGGCCGACGTCCTCACCTACTACGACGAGATCGGCGGCTATGGCCACCCCGACCACATCAAGGTCCACCGCGTCGGGCGCCGGGCCGGTGAGCTGGCGGGCACCCCCAAGCGGTACATGGCCACCATGAACCGGGACTTCCTCATCGAGCTCATCCGGGCCCGGATCGAGTCGGGTGACTTCGACATGGGCGAGGGCGAACCTCCGGAGATCGACGAGGAGCACTTCGGCCAGCCCGCCTCGGTGATCACCCACCAGATCGACGTGACCGGCCACCTCGCCGCCAAGCGGGCCTCGATGCGGGCTCACGCCAGCCAGATCGGCGAGGACCACTTCTTCGCCGCTCTGCCCGACGAGGCCTTCGCGGTCAGCTTCGGCCAGGAGTGGTTCATCGACGACACCGGAACCACGACCGGGGGCGAGCCCTACGCCACCGACCTCTTCTCCTAGGCTGAGACCATGACAGCCGACCCACGCTGGCGGGGGATCAACCACCTCGCCCTCATCACCCCCGACATGGACACCACCGTGCGCTTCTACCACGGGGCTCTGGGCATGCCGATCGTGGCCACGATCAACGCCGGCCCGATGCGGCACTACTTCTTCGACATGGGCTCCGGGAACACCATCGCCTTCTTCTCGTGGTCCGACGCCGACGTGTCGACGTTCGAGAAGCCCGCCGGGATACCGCCGGACTTCCCGGCCCAGTTCGACCACGTGTCGTTCAACCTCCCCGAGCTCCGGGACCTGGTCGACCTCCAGGCCCGTCTGCGGGAGCACGGCGTGGAGGTCACCGAGCTGGTGGACCACGGCTTCGTGCAGTCGGTCTACTTCACCGACCCCAACGGCATCGCCCTGGAGGCGAGCTACTGGGTGACCGAGCCCACCGGCCGTCCCGCCGACTACGCCGACGGGGAGATGTTCCTCGACGCCGACCCGGTACCCGCGGTCCGCGAGCTGATGGCCACCGGGGAGCTGGCCAGCATCCCGACGACCCATCTGGTCGACGAAGGCGCCGACCCCGCGTAGCGGCGACCCGTCAGCCAGCGGGGACGCGGCTTCGGGGAACGGGCCGACCCGGCCCGCTCACACGGTCGGCGGAGCCGGCCGCGGGGTGCGCGGCAGGTGTGGTTGGGCGGTGGGACGGATGAAGTGCTTGCCCAGGGTCTCGACCTGGCCCTGGTAGTTCGAGCCGATGCCGCTGCCGTAGAGGCGGTCGGGGGGCTCGAGCATGTGCTCGAAGGTCAGCTTGCAGACGGGCTGACGGTGCTCGACCATGAACGGCACGTCGTGGGCCCGCACCTCCAGCGCGGCCCGGGAGCCCCGGAGCAGGCCGGCGGGGTCGTAGCCGAAGCCGGGGTCGAAGAAGCCGGCGTAGTGGGTCCGCAACTCGCCTGCGGTCGGGTCGTAGGCGGTCATCTCGGCGGCCAGGTCCGGAGGGATGACCACGGCCTCGTCGGACAGCAGCAGGTAGAAGGCTCCTGGGGCGAGCACGATGCGGTCGCCCTCCTCGCGGCGGACCGGTTCCCAGAAGTCCTCGGCCTGGTAGGCGCTGATCCGTCCCATGTCGAGCAGCGAGCTGTGGGGCTTGGCCCGGTGGCCCACACGCCCCTCGGTGTCGCCCTCCAGGTCCAGGCCGAGGAAGAGCCCCGAGGCGATGCGGAAGTCCTCAGGGGCGACGGCCCGATCGGCCCGGAAGAGCAGTCCGTCCTCGGCGTGGCGGGCCCGGACCTCGTCGTCGGTCAGGGCGACGCGGTCGCCGGCGATGAGGCGGACCTGGTTGAGGGCCAGACCCTCGTGGACCCGCACGGTGAAGGACAGGGGCACGACCTCGAGCCAGAGGGCGCCGGTGTAGCCCGGGGCGATCTCGTCGAAGGCCTTGCCCCCGTCGGTGATGACCCGGGTGAAGACGTCGAGACGTCCGGTGGAGCTCTTGGGGTTGGTCCGGGCGCGGATGTGCTCCGGGAGGTCCAGGGTCTCCTTGAGGGGGATCAGGTAGGGCCGCTGGGTCTCGAGCACCGCCCCCTCACCGGTGAGGTCCAGTTCGTCCACGACGTAGGCCTTGACCCGGCGCTCGACCGTCTCGGCGCCCGGCAGGAAGCTGCAGCGGATGCGGTAGGCCACCGGGCCGAGGTGCAGGTCGACGCTGGCGGGCTGGATGCTGGCCTCGTCGACGTCACCGTCGATCCACCCCTCGGCCAGGGCGTGGTTCAGGTGCTGGCTGGGCAGGACCCCGGAGGCGCCGACGGCGATGGACATCGCCCCGGAGCGTAATGGCCCCCCAGCCACCCCCTCAGCCGCAACCCGTCGCGCACCTTGGGCACCAGACCGCCACTTCTGGCGGCGGGGTGCACAAGGTAGGCCGACCTCCGTACGCTCGGCCGCCGCATGTCGACCTCGGCGCTGCTCGACCTCCACGGCACCTTCGCCTGGGTGCTGGTGGGCGCCAACGCCGCCGCCGGCGTGTGGGCCCTGGGCGCGCACGCCGTGGAGCGACTGCGGGGCCGATCGCTGTGGATCTTCACCGGCGTGGCCTGGGCCACCATCGTCATCCAGGTGATCCTGGGCGTGCTGCTGTCGAACCGGGACCTCGAAGCCCCCGAGTTCCACGAGTTCTACGGCTTCGTGGCCATGATCGCCGCCGCCCTGATCTACAGCTACCGGGCCCAGATCAAGGACAAGCAGTACCTGCTCTTCGGCCTCGGTGACCTCTTCATCATGGGCCTCGGCCTCAGGGCCGTCTACCTGGCCTAGGTGTACCGGGGACCACCCTGGCGGTCACTGAGGCTGCGAAGGCGCCGGCCGGAGCAGCGGTGGGGGCGTACCCACGACGGCGACGCCCGAGTCCGTGAGCGCCGCGAACGAGCTCAGGTGTTACAGGTTCACCACGGGGCAGGTCAGTGTGCGGGTGATGCCCTCGATCATCTGCACCCGGCTCACGACCATCTTGCCCAGGTCGTCGACCGAGGCGGCCTCGGCGGTGGCGATCACGTCGTAGGGGCCGGTGACGTCGTCGGCGGAGACGATCCCCTCGAGGGCCCCGATCTGGGCGGCGACGGCGGCGGCCTTGCCCACTTCGGTCTGGATGAGGACATAGGCCCGAACGCTCATGAGGTTCCCCTGGGTCGACGTTGTGGGCCAAGCGTACGCCGGGCTGTGGACGCGAGCGCCACCTGCGGGCCCATCACACGACTGTGGGGCCCACGGCGGCGAGACGAAGACCGAGAACCAGGCGGGATGGCGGTGGGGAAACGAGGCCGGCACCCCTGGCCACTGGCCAACTCGTCACCCTGAGTGGTATTCTCGATCACACGACTCCACGAGTGGCGAATGGGAGCCAACGGGATCGTCATGGGCGAAACGAGCAGCAACGCGATCAGCCGACGTGAGGCGATGAAGATCGCCGCCAAGGCCGCCGGCGTCACCACCTTCGCCACCCCGGTGGTCATCGAGGTGTTCAGCGCTCCAGCCGTCGGCCAAACGGGGCCACCCCTGTGCAGTCCGTTGACCGACAGCGACGCCGTCTACGGCACGATCGACGCGGGGGGCTCGTGGAACACGAACTGCGGTGGCGGCTGCACGAGTGGCCGCTACAACGGCCAGAACGCCCACTTCACCTTCGCGGGCGGCCAGGGGACGGTGCAGGTGGGCACCGGTGGGATCGACAACTTCTGTGTGCACCAGTCGTACTACAGCATCAGTGCCCCGGGATTTCGGTGCACGCCCATGTGGTCCCTGCAGAACTGCAGCGGAGTACCGGGTACGTCCACTTCTGCGTTGGGAGACGGGCCTCTGCCTTACTGCCCGACGGCCTGTACGCCCGGCGGCGACAGCAGCGTCCGGCTCGTCCTGAGCTCGATCGTGTGCTGCCCCGACCCCTGATGGCCGTCGGCCCGGCGTGATGTTCCCCGCCGCCGTCGCGCGTCTGACCGCCGGCCTGTCCGCCGACGCTCGGCCGCTGTTGCGGCGGTCGTCGGTCGACCCGACGGACTTCCATGCGTCGCTGCACCGGCACCTCGGGGCGATCGGGCGGACGCTGCGCAGCACCCGCCCCGGTGTCCCCGTCCACGCGGCACTGTGTGTCCTGACCGACGGCCGAGGCGTCCTGGCGGCGGGAGACACCGGGACGGGAAAGAGCACGCTGGTGGGCCTGTTGGGGACGCGGGCCGGCGCGACCTTCGTCTCCGACGACACCGTCTGGCTGGAGGGGCGCAGGGCAACCGGCTTCGGCGCGCCGCTGGCCATTCGGTCGAGCAGCCCGTTCGCGTCGCAAGCCCGGACGACACCGTTCGCCGCGGGTGCCGACCGCGTCATGGCGGCGGCCGCCGACCTCGGCATCGAGGCCGTCCAGGACCACGCGACGATCGATCTGGTCCTGTTCCCGTCCTTCGAGCCCGGCGGGCCCTCGTGTCGGCCCATGCCTGCCGTCGAGGGGTTCTGTCGCCTGGTCGGCTCCCTCCTGCGGTCGTGTTCCGACGACGAGCTGCTCGTGCTGGCCCGGCTCGCCGCCCAGTGCCCGTCGACGGCGATCGGCTACCACGACGAGGCGAGCTGCCTGTCGATGTGCGAGGAGGCGTTCGCCTCCGCGTCGGCGCCGACGCGCTGTGCACCGGTGCCGAGCGAGGAGCTGATCGCCTCCGGGTTCCTACCTGACGTGCGCGCCATCCGGTTGGGCGATGACGTCGCCGCATGGAGCCCGACGAACCGCCAGATCGTCGCGGTGCACGGCTGGCCGGCCGGAACGTCGTTGCCCGAGGGTGCGGGGGGCAAGGGGTTGGCGGTCCTCGGGTTCGTCCGGTCCCGGACGACCGCGTCGACCTGAGCGGGACCACGGTCGGGGCCGTCGGCTCAGCGATCTGAACGGAGAACGCCCTCGGGCCCCCGACCGCGGCGCCGAGTCCCCCCGGAGGGCGCCCCTCGACCGACACGGTGACGCGATGACGGGCATCGTCGGTCCGCTCGGGGCATCATCGTCGGTGTGACCGAGCGTCGCGCGCCCGAGGAGTTGTTCGAGCTGCTGGGTCGCCATGTCGGGTCCTGGCCGTACGAGAAGGTGCAGAGCCACGGTTTCGAGCTGCTGTTCGGCGACGAGGCTCGCCTGAACAAGGACCGCCGCATCCACGGCCGCCGCGTGTTGGTGGCCCGCCACCTGCTGGGGGATCAGTGCGCCCACCACGGCGGGCCCCTCATCGTCATGAAGGGCCTCGAGGTGGCCACGCTGTACCCGCGACCCATCGAACGCCCGTTCCGCGACCTCGATGTGCTGGTGGCCAACCCGCAGGAGCGCTGGGATCGCCTGATCGCGCAGGGATATCTCCACAACCCGCAACGGGAGGGCATCGACGACCATCATCATCTGCCCGCGCTGGCCGACCCGACGGGCACGCTGGGCATCGAGCTGCACCGGCGCCCGAACGTCCCCGGATGGGCGAAGGTGCCCAGCGAGTTGGTCTTCGAGACGGCCCTGCCGTCGCGGACCGGCATCGATGGCGTGCTCCGGCCACGAGATGACGTGCATGCGTTGCTGTTGACGATGCACTGCTGGAAGAGCGGCTTCACCCGGTTGAGGGATCTCTTCGACGCGACGTTGCTGGCCGCCACGAGCGACCACGATGCCGAGGAGACGGCCCGTTCCCTGGGACTTCGACGCGTGTGGAACCTGAGCATGCGGCTCGCCGATTCGACCCTGTTCGGTGTCGAGTCGCGGGCCTCGAGCCTCGAGCGGTGGATGACGCCCAGATCCCCAGGGGTGAAGGACCGCCGGCGCATCCGACTCATGAGTCCCTACCTGGCGGTCAACCCCGTCACGGTGACCGTCTCGCATGCACGCGACGTCCTGTCCAGCCGGCGGGCCCGCCGGGTGCTCTCTGCCTGAGTCGCCGACCGGCGACATCCCGGCGGTTGGGGAGCGACAGCCGCTCAGCCCCGGTCGGGGATCCTCACGCCGTGGCGCCGCAGTTCCCCGACGAACTGATCGACGATCGATTTCGCGGCTTCGACGTCGAGCCGGTGGAGGGCGACCAGGTGCTCGACGACCGCCTCGGGCGAACTGCCGTCCCGCGACAGCACCCGGAACAGCTCTGCCGCCGACTCGTTGAGGTCGAGGAAGGCCCGCGATGACGGCTCGAACACCACGATCCCATCGTCCACCTCGATGGCGGGAGCCAGCCCGTCTTCCACATCCACCCCGCGGACCATCGTAGGCCCACGAGCGCGATGCCGCCTCTCAGGAGCAGCTCCAGGCCGTCGCGGAGGGTTCGGGACCCGACGGTCTCGGGGGCCGCCGACGACCAGGGCGGCGCCCACCGGCACCGACTTCGGCGTCGAAGGCGGCGCGAACGGGCCCGGACCCCGTTGGGGTCCGGGCCCGGATCACGCTGGAGGGGGGTCAGCGCGAGCAGATCAGGCGGCTTCGCTGGCCTCGGCCTCGAGGGCCTCGGGGTGCTCGGCGCCGCCCACGGCCACCTTGCGGGGCTTGGCCGCCTCGGCGACGGGGATGGTGATGGCCAGCACGCCGTCGCGGTAGTCGGCTTCGACCCGATCACCGTCGAGGGTGTCACCCAGGAGCAGGCGGCGGAGGAAGGAGCCCTGCCGGCGTTCGTTGGCCAGCACCTGGTCGCCCTCGGCGCGGGCCCAGCTGCGCTCGGCCTTGACGGTCAGGACGTTGCGCTCCACCTCGAGGTCGATCGACGCGGGGTCCACGCCCGGGAGGTCGAGGTAGACGTGCACGGACTCGCCCCGGCGCACGGCATCCATGGGCATGGCGGGAGCCGAGGTTCGGGCGAAGGCCTGATCGGCCATGCGGTCGATCTCACGGAAGGGGTCGAACTGGAGAAGCATCTCGGGTACCTCCGGAAGGCGGTTGACTGGTTCGCCAGCGAGTCTATGAGATAACTTGAGCGATGACAACTCAAGTTTCCTCATGTCTTCGGGCGCGCCGAAGCGGAGGACCTTGCCGGGGGTGCAGATCGACCGGGGGCTATCCCTGGTCGAGGTGCTTCTCCAGATCGCGGAGCTGGTCGCGGAGCTCGGCGGGGAGGCGCTCGCCGACGAAGTCGTAGTGCTCCTCGATGAGGTCCACCTCGCGGCCCCAGGCCTCGGGGTCCACGGTCAGGAGCCGTCGGACCACCGCGGGGTCGAGGTCCAGCCCGTCGAGGTCGAGGTCCTCGGGCCGCGGGACGCGCCCGATGGGCGTGTCCACGGCGTCCACCGCCCCCTGGAGCCGGTCGATGATCCACTTGACCACCCGGCTGTTGTCGCCGAAGCCGGGCCACAGGAAGTGGCCGTCGTCGTCCTTCCGGAACCAGTTGACCCAGTAGAGGCGGGGCAACTTCGAGGCGTGCGTGGCGTGCTCGCCGATGCCGAGCCAGTGGCCGAAGTACTCACCGACGTTGTAGCCGCAGAACGGCAGCATGGCGAAGGGGTCGAATCGGACCTCGCCGAGGTTTCCGGCGGCGGCCGCGGTCTTCTCCGAGGACATGATCGAACCCAGGAAGACCCCGTGTTCCCAGTCCTTGGCCTCGGTCACGAGGGGGACGGCGCCGGCCCGGCGCCCACCGAACAGGATGGCGGATATGGGCACACCCTGGGGGTTGTCCCAGTTCGAGGAGATCACGGGGCACTGGTCCACCGGGGCGGTGAAGCGGGCGTTGGGGTGGGCCGCGGGCCCGTCGGCCGCCGGCGTCCAGTCCTCGCCCCTCCAGTCGACGAGGTGGTCGGGGGCCGGGCCCATGCCCTCCCACCAGACATCGCCGTCATCGGTCTTGGCCACGTTGGTGAAGATGATGTTCTCGCCCAGGGTGGCCATGGCGTTGGGGTTCGTGGCGTCGGAGGTGCCGGGGGCCACGCCGAAGAAGCCGGCCTCGGGGTTCACCGCGTACAGCCGGCCGTCGTCGCCGAACTTCATCCAGGCGATGTCGTCACCGACGCACTCGACCTTCCACCCGGGGAGGGTGGGGATCATCATGGCCATGTTGGTCTTGCCACAGGCCGACGGGAAGGCGGCGGCGATGTAGGTCGTCTCGCCGTCGGGCGGGGTGATGCCGAGGATGAGCATGTGCTCGGCCAGCCAGCCCTCGTCATGGGCCATGGCCGACGCGATGCGCAGGGCGAAGCACTTCTTGCCCAGGAGGGCATTGCCGCCGTAGCCGGAGCCGTAGGACCAGATCTCACGCGACTCGGGGAAGTGGGAGATGTACTTGTTGTCCCCGTCACAGGGCCAGGCCACGTCCTCGCGGCCGTCCGCCAACGGGTGGCCGACGGAGTGCAGGCACTTCACGAACGACCCGGTGCCCAGGATCTTGAGCACCGCCGAGCCCATGCGGGTCATGGTGCGCATGTTGGCCACGACGTAGGGCGAGTCGGTGAGCTGCACGCCGATGTGGGCGATCCGCGAGCCGAGCGGGCCCATCGAGAAGGGCACCACATAGAGGGTGCGGCCCCGCATGGCGCCGGTGAAGAACTCCAGGATCTCGGCCTTCATCTCCGCCGGCGCCCGCCAGTTGTTCGTCGGGCCGGCGTCGATCTCCTTGTCGGAGCAGATGAACGTGCGGTCCTCGACCCGGGCCACGTCGGCGGGATCGGACCGGGCCAGGAAGCTGTTGGGTCGCAACTCGGGGTCGAGGGGCTCGAAGGTGCCACCGTCGACGAGGAGCTCGCACATGCGGGCGTACTCCTCCTCGCTGCCGTCACACCACTCGACGCTGTCGGGCCGGAAGATCTCGGTCCACTCGTCGACCCACTCGAGGAGGCGCCGGTTGGTGGTGGGGGCGTTGTCCGTGGGGGACATGGTCACTGCTCCTGAAACTGGTCCGGGGTCCCGAGGTCCACTTCGGATCCCATGCGCACGCCGGTGGCCCGACCGGCGTCGTCGAGATCGAAGACCACCCGCTGGCCCTGGCGGAGGGTCCGGAAGAGGGAGCCGTCGAGGGCGTGCTCGCTGAGGTCGTACTCGGTCAGGTCGGTGGTGTCACTGATCACCACGCCGACCTTGGTCCCCGGGTCGTAGGACTTGATGACTCCTTGCACGTCGTCGCTCCCGCCTGCTCAGTGAGCGGCTTTGACGACCTTGCCGGCCCGGATGCACGAGGTGCAGGCCCGGACCCGGCGGGTGCGGCCGTCGACGACGGCCCGCACGCTCTGGATGTTCGGGTTCCACCGGCGACGGGAGCGACGGTGGGAGTGGCTCAGCTTCATGCCGAACGAGGGATGCTTGCCACAGATCTCACAGACCGCAGGCATGACGGGGGAACCTCACTACGAAGGCGACTGGGGTGGGAGAACGGTACCAGCCGCCTCTCGGCCTCCGGCAGTCCGAACGTCCCGATTTCCGGTACGGCCGGGCTCCCGGTCCATCGGGGCGGCATGGCTACGATCGGCCGCCATGGCGACCAGCGAGCACCTCGGCGCAGACGACCTGCGGTCGGCGATCGCCACCTTCCGCGACCTCCTGCGGTCCCATCAGGAACCGATCAACCGCCTCAACGTCTATCCGGTCCCCGACGGTGACACGGGCACGAACATGGCCCTGACCCTCGAGTCGGTCGTGGCCGAGCTGGAAGGTGCCGGGCCGGCGATGGCCGAGACCTGCAAGGCCATCGGCCACGGCTCGCTCATGGGTGCCCGGGGCAACAGCGGGGTGATCCTCTGCCAGATCCTGCGGGGCCTGACCACCGTGATGGCCGAGGGCGAGCGGGTCGACGGTCCCACCTGGGCCCGCGCCCTGGCCGAGGCGTCGAGCGCGGCGTACGGCGCCGTCGGCACGCCGGTCGAGGGCACGATCCTGACCGTGGTCCGCGAGGCCTCGGAGGCGGGCACCGAGGCGGCCGCGGGGGGCGCCGTGCTCCTGGGCGTGCTCGACGCCGCCAAGGCCCAGGGCGCCGACGCCCTGGCCCGGACCCCCGAGATGCTCCCGGTCCTGAAGGAGGCCGGCGTGGTCGACGCGGGTGGCGCGGGGCTCCTCCTGCTGCTCGACGCCCTGCTCCATGTGATCGACGAGCGTCCGCTGCCCGAGCCCGAGTCCATCGAGGTGCCCGCGGAGGACCTGGCCCACACGATGGCCCACGCCGGTCACGGCGAGGGCGGCGTCCCCGGCATCGCCGACCTCCGCTACGAGGTCATGTACCTCCTCGAGGCCCCGGACGCGACCATCCCGGCGTTCAAGGACGTGTGGGCGGGCATCGGTGACTCCATCGTCGTGGTCGGCGGTGACGGTCTGTGGAACTGCCACATCCACACCGACGCCATCGGTGACGCCATCGAGGCCGCCCTGGACTGCGGTCGGCCCCGGGAGATCCGGGTCACCGACCTGCTCGACGAGGTCGAGGAGGAGCGCTGGGTCCGCGACGCCGCGCCCGAGCTCGACGGTGTCGTGGGCACCACGCCGGTGCCGACCGCCGTGGTCGCCGTGTGCACGGGCGACGGCATCCGTCGCATCTTCCACAGCCTGGGCGTCCAGGGGGTGGTCCTCGGCGGCCAGACGATGAACCCGTCCACGGCGCAGCTCCTCGAGGTCGTGGAGGCGGTGCCGGCCGACGAGGTCGTCATCCTGCCGAACAACAAGAACATCGTCGCGGTGGCCCGCCAGGTGGACACCGAGACCGACAAGACGGTCCGTGTCGTGCCCACCCGCGGCGCGGCGGAGGGCTTCGCGGCCCTGCTGGCCTATGACCCCCAGGCGAGCGCGGACGACAACGCCGCGTCGATGGGGGAGGCGGCGGCGTCGGTCGTGGCCGCGGAGATCACCCAGGCCGTCCGGGACTCCACCAGCGAGGCCGGGCCGATCCTGGAGGGCGACTTCCTGGGCATCAGCGGCGAGGGCATCCAGGCCGTCGCCGGCTCGGTGGGCGAGGTGGCCATCGGTCTCCTCGACGTCCTGGTCACCGAGGAGCACGAGATCGTGACCGTCATCGAGGGTGAGGGCGCCACGGTCGGCGACACCCGCCACATCCGGCAGTGGCTGGAGGACAACCGGCCCGAGGTCGAGACCGAGGTCCACCACGGCGGTCAGCCCCTCTACCCCTACTACTTCGGCATCGAGTGACCCCTCCTGCCCGTTCTGGCGCCCGATTGAGGTGTGGGGGCGCCGCAATCAGGCGCCAGTACGCGAGGGATCCGTTCTGGCGCCCGATTGAGGTGTGGGGGCGCCGCAATCAGGCGCCAGTACGACACGGGCTGTGAGCGACGCCCCGCTGACACTGGCGGACTTCGACGCCCGGGGGGTCGAGACCCTCAACGGGGTGGGCACCAAGCGGGCCGAGGCCCTGGAGAGCCTCGGGATCCGCACGCTGCTCGACCTGCTCACGCGCTACCCGCGGCGCCACCTCGACCGGACCCGGCAGGCGACCATCGGCGAGCTGGAGCTGGGCGAGGAGGCCACGCTGCTGGTCGCCGTCGAGAAGGTCAGCCGGCGCCGGACCCGCAACGGCAAGACGATCGTGGAGGTCCGGGTCAGCGACGGAACCGGCGGGTTGACGGTCCCCTTCTTCAACCAGCCGTGGCGGGAGCGCCAGTTCCATTCGGGCCAGACCTTGATCCTCTTCGGGAGGATGGACACCTACCAGGGCCGTCGCCAGCTCCAGAACCCGGTGCTGGACGTCGCCGGGGACGAGACCGGGCGCATCGTCCCCGTCTACCCGCAGTCGGAGAAGGCCCGCATCCACTCCAAGGACTACCGCGAGTGGATCGCGGAGATCCTGCGCCGTTCCGAGGCCCGGGGGATGGCGGACCCGGTCCCTCCGGTGCTACGCACCGAGCACGGTTTCGTCGACCGGGGTCGGGCGATGCACGACATCCACCTCCCCGAGGAGATGGACGACGTGTACCGCGCCCGGCGGCGGCTGGTGTTCGACGAGCTCTTCCGGGTGCAACTGGCCCTGGTCCGGCGCAAGTTGGAGCTCGAGCGGACGACGCCGGGCATCGTCCACGACCTCGGCGGGCGCCTCGTCCACGCGTTCCACGAGCGCCTGCCCTACCCGTTGACCGACGCGCAGCAGCGGGTCATCGCCGAGATCGAGGCCGACCTCGGGCGGACGTTCCCCATGCACCGACTGCTGCAGGGCGACGTCGGCTCCGGCAAGACCGTCGTCGCCGTCAGCGCGCTGCTGGTCGCCGTCCAGGGTGGGCACCAGGGGGCCCTGATGGCGCCGACGGAGGTCCTGGCCGAGCAGCACCACCTGGGTCTGGCCGACCTCCTGGCCGAGCTGACGGTGCCCGACGACTCGACGCTGATGGGGGAGCGGCCGCTGCGCCTGGAGCTGCTCACCAACCGGACCACCGGCGCGGAGCGGACCCGCCTGCTCGAGGGCCTCGAGGACGGCACGGTCGACCTGGTCGTCGGAACCCACGCCCTGATCCAGGACCAGGTGAGCTTCCGTTCGCTGGGTGCGGTGGTCATCGACGAGCAGCACCGGTTCGGGGTCGAGCAGCGAGCGGCGCTGCGCGACGCCGGCCAGGGCGACCGGGTCCCCGACGTGCTGGTCATGACCGCCACCCCGATCCCGCGCACCGCCGCCATGACGGTGTACGGCGACCTCGACGTCTCGGTGCTCGACGAGCTCCCGCCGGGGCGGACCCCGGTCGCGACCGAGTGGGTGCACACCGAGGAGGGGGCGCTTGAGATCGGCGAGCCCGAGCTCTGGGACAAGGTGCGGGCCGAGGTGGCGGCGGGACGCCAGGCCTATGTGGTGTGTCCGCTCATCGAGGAGAGCGACAAGCTCCAGGTGGCCTCCGCCGAGCAGACCTGGGAGGAACTGCGCACGGGGGAGTTGGCCGGCTTGGAGGTGGGGTTGTTGCACGGCCGGGTCACCCCCAAGGAGAAGGAGGCGACCATGGCCCTCTTCCGATCGGGCCGCTCGGACGTGTTGGTGGCGACCACGGTCATCGAGGTCGGCGTCGACGTCCCCAACGCCACCGTCATGGTCGTCCTCGACGCCGACCGCTTCGGCATCGCCCAGCTCCACCAGCTGCGGGGGCGGGTCGGCCGGGGCGCCGACCAGTCCTACTGCTTCCTCGTCGGCCAGGGCCTGACCGAGGACGGCGTGGCCCGCCTCGAGGCCATGGTCCGCACCACCGACGGCTTCGAGCTGGCCGAGGTCGACCTGGACCTACGAGGGGAGGGGACCCTCTTCGGCGAGCGCCAGAAGGGCCGCAACGACCTGAAGCTGGCCTCGCTGCGCCGGGACAAGGAGTGGGTCGAGAAGGCCCGGCGCGCCGCCCTCGACCTGGTGACCGCCGACCCCGACCTCGCCGAGCACCCGCTGCTGCGGGACGAGGTCGACCTCCTCTACCAGGACGACGACGCGGAGTTCCTCCTCAAGAACTGAGGCGGGTCCGTCCGACTCGCGTCGAGCCCGGCGGCAGGGCACAGCTCAACCATGGCGGGGGACGATCCACACCTCGACGGGGTTGGTGGTGGCCCCGGTGGCGGTGACCACCCGGAGTCGGTAGGGGGCGGCGGGGTGGACGTCGCGGCGGATCGGGTTCCAGGTCCAACGTCCGCGATCGTCGGTGCAACCGACGGGGACGAACCGACGCGCCCGGGGAGCACGGCGCCGGACGGTGCCGGGAGCGGTGGCGCGAAGGACGACGGGCCGGCCCTGTTCGAAGGTGACGTTGCGGTGGCAGCGGGGCGCGGTGGCCGAGACGGCGACACAGGCCCGCGGTGCGGGCTCGGCCGCACCGGCGGGCGCCGTGGTGGCGAGGGCGGTCGCGGCCATGAGGGCCAGGGCGATACGTCGACGGGGCATGTCGGGGCTCCTGGTTCGGCCCACTCCCTCGCCACATTGTGCCTCGGAGATCGTGACATGAAAACCCTGGAAAAGATCGTACAGATGTTTGGTTTCGCGCCTGACTCGGGTAGCGTGTGGAGATGTTGGATCCGGTCCGGCTGGTGAAGGCCCTCATGGAGGACCCGGCCACGCTCGATCGCGAGCGGGTCCGGTCAGGGCTCACCTCGGTGGCGGAGTTGGCGGCCTGGATGGCCGGGCGGGAGGTCCTCTTCATCCAGACGCTCGACGACACCGACCACGATCCGTCGGACCCGGCCAAGGACACGGCTGGGAAGCTGGAGCGGGATCAGAAGCTGGAGCCCGGGAAGGCGAAGGCGAAGGCCCGGAAGGCCGAGCAGATGAAGTCGCTGCCGGAGACGCAGAAGGCCCTGGAAAACGGCGAGGTCTCCGAGGCGCACGCCCAGGCGCTGGCCGATGTCCGGGCGAAGGCGGATGCGAAGGCCAGGGCGGCGCTCGAGCAGAACGAGAAGCGGCTGCTCGCCCTCGGTCGGCCGGAGACGGCGACGGAGTTCCGCCGTCGGCTCGAGCGGTTCGTCAAGGTCCACAGCGAGGACGACGGCCGCAGCGAACACGACCGGAAGAACGCCCGCCAGCGGCTGGCGGCCTACTGGGATCGCGACGGCATGCTGCAGCTGCGGGGATCGTTCGGGCCCGAGGCCGGCCAGCGCATCACCGACGCGCTCGGTGAGGTGAGTGAAGAGCTCTTCCGTCGCGACAACCGGGACCACCCCGAGGCCAAGCCCGTGCCGGCCGGCGAGCGCACGAGCGAGCAGCGGCTGGCCGAGGCGCTCGACCTGCTCTGCCGCCGCCATCGAGGTCAGGGCCCGGCCCGGAACAACGACCGGGCCGTGGTGATCCTCTCCTACGAGGACCTGCTGGCGAAGCTGGAAGCGGCCGGCATCGCCTCGACCCTGGCCGACGGGACGCCGGTACCCGCTTCGGTCGCCCGTCGCATGGCGTGCGACGCGGGGCTCATCCCTCTGGTCCTCGGTGGCGACTCGGTCCCCCTGGACCTCGGCCGGGTGCGGCGGACCGCCAGCCCGGGCCAGCGCCTCGCCCTGAAGGCACTGTGGTCGACCTGTTCGATCGCCGACTGCCGGGCACCGTTCGCGTGGTGTGAGATCCACCACATCGAGCCGTTCAACGAGGACGGCCGGTTCGGGCCGACCGACCTGGCCAACCTCACCCCGGCCTGTGACCACTGCCACGACCTGGCCCACACGCCGGACTGGGACGTGGTCAAGCAGGCCGACGGGACGGTGGTCACCACCGCCCCCGACGGCTCGACCTGGCGCCGCCGGCCGGACCGGTGTCAACCCGAGGGCCGACCAGCCGAGCCGCCCCCGGCGGCGGCCTCCGAACCCGGGCCCTCAGGGGCGCCGGCCGCCACCCTGTTCACCCACGCCGCATGAGCCGCGGATCGGCCTCACCCGTTGCCGCCTGAGCTCTCGACCGTCGCACCTCGGTCAGTCGCCGGGGGCGTCCTCGGAGTCGGGGATGACGACGTCCCAGCGGTCCATGCAGTCCGCGCAGCGGTAGGCGACGACGTCGCCGGGCTCGAAGGGCTGGTCCGGCGGCGGGTGGGAGAGCAGGTGGCAGACGCCCCCACAGTCGACGCACACGATCGTCTCGGGCACCAGGGCGAAGGGGTCGGTCACCCCCGGCAACCTACGCCGGTAGGACGGGCGGCGGGGGAGCCGGTACCGTCCCCGGCGTGAGTGAGCCGGAGGCGAACGGGGCCCGAGCGGCCCGGCGGCGCAGCCGACAGGAGTGGAACTAGATGACCAAGGTGCTCTGCCCGGGTTCGTTCGACCCGATCCACAACGGCCATCTCGAGGTCATCGAGCGCGCCGCCCACCTCTTCGACGAGGTCGTGGTCGCGGCCATGCGCAACCCCCAGAAGGGCGAGCCGTTGTTCAGCCTCGAGGAACGCGAGGCCATGATCTGCGAGAGCCTCGCCCACCTCGACAACGTCTCGTTCACGATGTTCTCCAGCTTGGTAGTGGACCTGGCCCGGGACATCGGGGCAGACTTCATCGTGAAGGGACTGCGGGCGGTCTCCGATTTCGAGAGCGAGCTGCAGATGGCCCAGATGAACCACGCCATTTCGGGGGTGGACACCCTCTTCATCCCCTCGGCGTCGTCCCACTCCTTCCTGGCGTCGAAGCTGATCCGGGAGATCGCCCGGTTCGGCGGTGACGTCGACAGCATGGTCCCCGAGCCGGTGGCCAAGCGGTTGGCGGAGCGCCTCCGGTGAGCACCAGCGAACCCACGCCGGCCAAGGCCACCGGGTACAAGATGCCCGAGGTCGATCAGCTGCTCGACCGCATCACCGATCTCATCGACCAGGCCCGGCCCATGCCGCTGTCCACCTCGGCGATGATCAACAAGGACGAGATCCTGGACCTGTTGGTCGAGGTCCGGTCCCGGCTCCCCGAGGAACTGCGGGCCGCCCGATGGTTGCTCAAGGAGCGCGAGGAGTTCCTGGAGAAGGTCAAGCGCGAGGGCGAGGACCTGCTCGAGGAGGCCCGGAGCCAGGCGGAGCGGATGGTCCAGCGCACCGAGGTGGTCAAGGCCGCCGAGCAGCGGGGCCGCCAGATCGTCGAGAAGGCCGAGACGCGGGCCCGCCAGATGCGCCACGAGGCCGAGGACTTCGTGGACACCAAGCTGGGCAGCTTCGAGATCGCCCTCGAGAAGATCCAGTTCCAGGTGGCCTCGGGTCGCGAGAAGCTGCAGGCCGTGGCCAAGCCCAAGCCCAAGGCCGAGGACGACCTGGCCGACGTGGCCCAGTTCGGCGCCCACGGCGACGAGCGCACCGAGTTCTTCGACCAAGAGCAGTAGGCGGTGACCGCCGGTCTCCGGGTCGGGGTCGCCGACCTGCTGCGGGCGCTCGGTACCCGGCGGGAGTTCCGGGACCAGGTCCGTTTCGACGATCTCGGGGTGGTGGCCACCCGGGTCGATCCGACGGTCGATGTCGACCTGGAGTTCGTGGTCGAGGCCTTCAGCGGCGGCATCTCGGTGACGGGTCGGGTCGAGGTGCCATGGACCGGCGAGTGCCGGCGGTGCCTCGATGAGGTGCGGGGGACCACGGTCCAGCACGTGCAGGAGATCTTCGGCGGACCGGAGGGCGACGAGGACGCCTACCCCCTCGGCCACGACGAGATCGACCTCGAGCCCATGGTCCGCGACGTGGTCGCCGGTGCCTTGCCCCTCGTGCCGCTCTGTCGCCCGGACTGCGCCGGTCCCAGCCCCGACCGGTTCCCCACTGGCCCGACCGACCGGTCGGACCGGCCCGCCGACCCCAGGTGGGCCGCCCTCGACGAGCTCTCCTTCGACGACTAGCCGGGGCGGCCCGGAGTCGCGCCGCGGAGCGAAGCCACGCGCGTGTCACGATCTCGCTACCCTGACCCGTCGCTTCAACCGCTTCCGTGCCCTGATGATCTCGAGGACCTGACGATGGCCGTCCCCAAGAAGAAGACCTCCAAGGCCAAGGGCCGCAGCCGCATGGCCTCGGCTTGGCGCATCAAGACCACCGGCCGGGCCACCTGCCCTCGCTGTGACGCCGTCCGTCGGCCCCACCGGGTCTGTGGCAACTGCGGCTGGTACGCCGGCCGCCAGGCCGTCGAGGTCGACTGAGCCCGAGCGTTCCGAGCAGGGGGGAGAACGGCTCGATGCTCCCGGTCGCCGTCGATGCCATGGGGGGCGACAAGGCCCCCGCCGAGATCGTCGCCGGCGCGGTCCAGGCCTCGGCCGAGCTCGAGGTGCCCGTCGTCCTCGTCGGACGACCCGAGGACCTGGGCGACACCGGGGGCCTCGAGGTCATCCCGGCGTCCGAGGTCATCGCCATGGACGCCGATCCGGCCAAGAGCGTCCGTCGGATGAAGGACTCCTCGTTGGTCCGCGCCGCCGAGGCGGTGCGCGACGGTCGCGCGTCGGCGATGGTCAGTGCCGGCAACACCGGGGCCACGATGGGGTCGGCCCTCCTGCGCATGGGACGCATCAAGGGCGTCAACCGACCGGCCATCGCCACCCCGATCCCGGCGCCGGGCCACGACCGGCCGACGGTCATGCTCGACGCCGGGGCCAATGCCGAGTGCCTGCCCGAGATGCTCGTCCAGTTCGCCCTCATGGGGGCGGTGTTCGCCCGCCGGCGTTACGGCATCGAGACGCCGCGGGTGGCCCTGCTCTCCATCGGTGAGGAGCCGACGAAGGGCTCGCCACTGGTCAAGGAGACCCATGCCCTGCTGGCGGCCGGCGCCGTCGGGGCGGTCGGCGCCACCTTCGTGGGCAACGTCGAGGGGCGCGACCTCATGGGCGACGAGGCCGACGTGGTGGTGACCGACGGCTTCACCGGCAACGTGGCCCTCAAGACCCTCGAGGGCGGCCTGAAGGCCATCGTCGGCGCGATCTACGAGGTCTTCGGGTCGACCGAGGAGACCCGGGCGGCCGCCGACGTGCTCCTGCCCGCGCTCCTCCCGCTGGCCGAGCAACTGGACCCGGACACGACCGGGGGGGCGATGCTCCTGGGGGTGGACGGGGTGTGCATCATCAGCCACGGCTCCTCCTCGGCCGGTGCGGTGGTCAACGCCGTCCGGGTGGCCGCCGAGATGGTCGAGGCCGACCTCGTCGGCGGGCTCACCGCGGCCATCCGGCCACCGGCGTGAACTGAAATACCTGCGAAAGCACTCAAAGGGACGGGGCTACAACTCGCGGTCGGGTGTTCGGTGGGGCTAGGCTTGCTCGACCATCACGACGAGCGAACGGGGAGAGTACGCACGTGCCGGCCGAGACCCATGTCGAACAGGGCCCGATGGGCCGTCCCGAGGTCCTGGCGCTCATCCAGGACCGTCTGGCCGACATCCTCGAGATCGAGCCGAGCCAGATCCAGGAGGGCCATTCCTTCCAGGACGACCTCGACGCCGACTCCTTGGCCCTGATCGAGCTCGTGGAGGCCCTCGAGGAGGAGCTCTCGGAGCGCTCGGTCGGGTTCCGGATCGAGGACGAGGACCTCGAGGATCTCAAGTCGGTCCGCGACGCCGTGGACTACGTGGTCGCCCGCCTCGGCTGAGGCCGGGGCGATGGCGTGACGACGGACCCGTGGACATGACCGACGGCGCCATGACCGAGCTCGCCATGACCGAGCTCGCGGCTCGGCTCGGCCACACCTTCGACGAGCCCGCTCTGCTCGTCGAGGCCTTGACCCATCGGTCCTGGTGCGCCGAGCACCCCGGCATCGCCTCCAATGAACGGCTCGAGTTCCTGGGCGACGCCGTCCTCGGCCTGGTCATCGCCGACCACCTCTTCGGTGTCGAGAGCGCCATGCCCGAAGGCGACCTGGCCATGGCCCGCGCGGCGGTGGTCAGCACCGAGGCGCTGGCGCAGGTCGCCACGGGGCTCGGCCTCGGCCGGTACCTGCGCCTGGGCAAGGGCGAGGATGCCACCGGCGGTCGGGCGAAGCGCTCGATCCTGGCCGACGCGATGGAGGCCGTGATCGGGGCGGTGTACCTCGACGGCGGACTGGACGGCGCGCGCCGGCTCCTGTTGCCGTTGGTCGCCGACCGCCTGGCCGGTGCCGTCGCCGGGCCGGGCGAGACCGACCACAAGACCCGCCTGCAGGAGGCCTCGGCCCGCCGCTACGGCCAGGTCCCCCGCTATGAGGTGTCGGGCAGTGGCCCGGACCACGACCGGCGGTTCGCCGCCGTGGTACGCATCGGTGGCGCCCAGCGAGGCCACGGTGTGGGCAAGTCGAAGAAGGAGGCCGAACAGGCCGCCGCCCGCGAGGCGTGGCGGTCCCTCCGCGCCGAAACCGAGAGTCGGACGGCCGATGCCTGAACTTCCTGAAGTCGAGACGATCCGGCGGGACCTGGAGCGTGACATCGCCGGTCTGCGGGTCAAGACCGTCGAGGTCAACGACCTCCGCTCCATCCGGCGTCACGGCAGGAAGGCGCCGTTCGTCAAGGCCCTGGACGGCGTCAAGGTGACCCATGTCAACCGGCGGGGCAAGTACCTGATCGTGTCCCTCGACTCCGATGACGTGCTGGTCATCCACCTGGGCATGAGCGGCCAGCTCCGGCGCAACGCGAACAAGGACGCGATGCAGACCCACACCCGGGTCGTGATCACCTTCACCCAGAAGGGTCAGCTCCGGTTCATCGACCCCCGCAAGTTCGGTGAGATGTTCGTGGTCGACGCCGACGGGGTGGATGACGAGGTGCCCGAGTTGGCCCATCTCGGCTTCGACCCCGTCGAGCAGGCGGTCTCCTGGACCCAGTTCGGCCAAGCGCTGGTCAACCGCAGCGTGAAGCTGAAGCCGCTGCTGATGGACCAGAAGTTCATCGCGGGCATCGGCAACATCTACGCCGACGAGATCCTCTACGGCGCCGGGCTCCGCTACGACCGCCTGTCGGACTCCCTCTCCACCCAGGAGATCCGTCGCCTGTACCGGTCCCTGGTCGAGACCCTGCACGACGCCATCAAGTACCGGGGTTCGACGCTCGCCGACGGCCAGTACGTCGACATCCAGGGCAAGCCGGGGGAGTACCAGGAACACCACCAGGTCTATGACCGCGAGGGCGAGGCGTGCCGTCGGTGCCGAGCCGCGCTCGTCCGGGTGAAGGCCAACAGCCGGAGCACGTTCTTCTGCGGCCAGTGCCAGGTCTGATTCGGATCCAGAGCACGGGCTGACACGGCGCACCCCGAGATCCGTGGGGTGCGCGACCGGCGAAGGGGTCCTGGCTAACGTCCGGAGCATCACTGTTCCGCGGGGTCTGACGTGTTCCTGAAGTCACTGTCCATGAAGGGCTTCAAGTCCTTCGCCGACGCCACCCGCCTCGACCTCGAGCCCGGGATCACCGTGGTCGTCGGGCCCAACGGGAGCGGCAAGTCCAACGTGGTCGACGCCATCGGCTGGGTGCTCGGCGCGCAGGCCCCGAGCATCGTGCGGTCCAAGGCGATGGACGACGTCATCTTCGCCGGGACCACCCAGCGTCCTGCCCTCGGCCGGGCCGAGGTGGCCCTCACCATCGACAACTCGGCGGGCCTGCTGCCGATCGAGTTCACCGAGGTCACCATCAGCCGGACGCTGTTCCGTTCCGGTGACAGCGAGTACGCCATCAACGACGTCCCCTGCCGGCTCCTCGACATCCAGGACCTGTTGTCGGACTCCGGGGTCGGTCGCCAACAGCACGTCATCGTCAGCCAGGGCCAGATCGACGCGGTCCTCAACGCCAAGCCCGAGGACCGACGGGCCATCATCGAGGAGGCCGCCGGCATCCTCAAGTACCGCAAGCGCAAGGAGCGCTCCGAGCGCCGCCTGACCGCCACCGAGGGCAATCTCAACCGGCTCCAGGACCTCGTGCGGGAGGTCCGGCGCCAGCTCCGCCCCTTGGAGAAGCAGGCGGATGCGGCCCGCCGCCACGCCGGCGTGGTCGCTGAGCTCACGGCGCTCCGCCTCTACATCGCCGGCCGGCAGATCGACGAGCTGCGCACCCGGCTCGACAAGGCCGTCACCGCCAAGGCCGAGCTGGCGCGGGAGGGCGAGGAGCTCAAGGGCCGCCTGGCCCACCTGGACGCCGAGGTGACGCGAGCCGAGGCCGAGCTGTCCGCCCGCGGTGCCGATGACGTCGGCGACGACCTGGTCCGCTTCGAGTCGCTGCGGGAGCGGGCCCGCGGGCTCGCCGCGGTCCTCAAGGAACGCGCTCGGGGCATCGAGCGCGAGCGCCTGTCGTTCACCGACCAGGGGGTGATCTTCTCCCTCGAGGCCGATGCGGCGACGCTGCGCCAGGAGTTGGCGGACGACGCGGCCGAGGTCGAACGTCTGGGGCCCGAGCTGGAGGCCCTCGCCCGGTCCACCGCCCAGCTGGAACAGGACCGGGTCGAGTTCGACCAACGCGCCGCGGACACCGACACCGACACCGATGGCCGCGCCGCCGAGGCTCGGGGCGAGCTGATCGCCCGCCGCGGCGGCATCGAACGTGACACCAGCGAGCTGAACCGGCTCGAGGCCCGGTTGGCCGAGTTGGCCGTCGCGGCGGAGCGGCTCGACGCCGATGCCGCCCGTCGTCGTGAGGACATCGAGCGCATCGTCGAGGCCGAGCGCCCCCTCTTCGATGCCCTGGAGGAGGCCGAGCACGCCCGGGGCCGGGCCGAGCACGATCTCACGCGGGCCGAGGACGCGTTGCGCCGAGCCGACGCCGAACGCCACCGCTGGTCGGCTCGGGCCGACGCCCTCGCCCTCGCGCTCGAGGACGCCCGGTCCCGTTCGGGGGCCGATCACCTCACCGCGGTCGACGGGGTCCTGGGCCCGCTCTTCGAGGCCATCGAGGTCGACGACGGTTGGTTGCCCGCACTGGAGGCCGCCATCGGTGACGCCCTCGGCACCGTCGTGGTGGCCGACGTCGCCGCCGCCCGTCGGGCCCTCGAGCGGCTCCGGGACGGCGAGCACACCGGTGCGGTCCTGCCTGCGGCCCACGGCCGTGCCTCCGGCGAGATCCCGCCGGTCGGCGAGCCGGTGCGGGCCCACGTCCGCTCCCGGCGTCCCGAGGTGGACGCCGTCCTGGACGTCCTGGTCGGCACGGCTGTGGCGGTGGAGGGGGACTGGACCGTGGCCGCCGATGCGGCCGAGGACCATCCGGCCGCGGTCGTGGTCACCCGCCGCGGTGACCGGTTCGGGCCCTCGGGCTGGCGGGTGGGCTCGGCGCAGGGCGGCGCCACCCAGGCCGCGCGGGACGAAGCCCTGGCGCGGGCCGAGACCGCAGGCCTGGAACACGATGCGGCGGTCGAGGCCCAGGAGGTCGCCCGGCGTGATCTGGTCGAGGCCCAGGGTGTCGAGGCCGACGTGGCCCGCGAGATCGACGAGCACGACGGGCGTCGCACCACCGCCCTGGAGGAGCTGGCCCGGGTCGATGCGGACCGCCGCACGGGGGAGACCGAACGTGAGGCCCTCACCGCCCACCGCGACGAAGTGGCCGCCCGGCTCGGTCGGGAGCAGGCCCGGGTGAGCGAGCTGGAGGCGGGCTTGGCCGAGTTGGAGGTCGACGAGGACGCGGCCCGGGCCGCGGGTCGGGAGCTGCGGAGCCTCCGGGGCGCCATCGAGGAGCGGGCCGCGGCGCTGGCGGCTCGGCGCACGGACCTCGAGGTCCGCCAGGCCTCGCTGCGGGAGCGGACCCGGGTCGCCGAGCAGCGCCTCGGAGAGATCGAGCCCCGTCTGGCCAAGGACGCCCACGAGCGGGAGCACGCCGAGAGCCGACGGAGCGAGATCGACACCCGGGCCACGGCGGTGGATCGCCTCTCGGCCGAGGTCGAGGTCCGGTCGGCCGAGATCGACCAGGTGCTGGACCGCCTGCGCGAACAGCGCCGCCGGCAGTCCGAGGCCGTCCGGGGAGTGGCCGCCCGCCTGGACGGGCTGCGGCGGGAGCGCACCGATGCGGAGCGCAACCTGGCCGAGGTCCGTGAGCGCTCCGGGCGGGAAGAGGTGCGCGAGGCCGAGGTGGCGGTGCGCCTGGAGACCGCCATCGAGACGCTGCGGGTCGAGCTGGACTGCGAGCCCGACCGGGCGGTGGCCACCGAGTGCCCACCGTTGCCGGAGGGCACCACGGCCACGGGGCGGGCCCGGGAGCTCGAGCGGGACCTGCGCCTGATGGGCCCGATCAACCCGTTGGCCCTCGAGGAGTTCGAGCAGCTCCAGGAGCGCCACGAGTTCCTGAACGGCCAGTTGGAGGACGTGCAGGAGTCCCGGCGGGAGCTGCGCAAGGTCATCAGGGCCATCGACGACGAGATCCGCGACGTGTTCACCGCGGCCTACGCGGACGTGGCCCAGAACTTCGAGGACCTGTTCTCGACGCTCTTCCCCGGTGGTACCGGGCGGCTCGGCCTGACCGACCCCGACAACCTGCTCGACACGGGCCTGGAGATCGACGCCAAGCCCTCGGGCAAGAACGTGCGCAAGCTCTCGCTGCTCTCCGGCGGGGAGCGCTCGCTCACCGCACTCGCCTTCCTCTTCGCGGTGTTCCGGAGCCGTCCGTCACCCTTCTATGTGATGGACGAGGTCGAGGCCGCGCTCGACGACGTCAACCTCCACCGCTTCCTCGACCTGCTGGCCGAGTTCCGCCAGGAGGCCCAGCTCATCGTGGTCAGTCACCAGAAGCGCACCATGGAGGCCGGCGACGTGCTGTACGGCGTCACCATGCAACCCGGCGGTTCCTCGAAGGTCATCTCCGAGCGGGTCACCGACTCCGAACTGGTCAACTGAGGATCGGGGCGCGTCCTGCCGCGCCTCAGGGCAGGCGGCTGAACCAGAGCAGGGACAGCGCGGACGTCGCCACGAGCAGGGCGATGCCGAGGCCGAGGAACCAGCTGCCGACCTCCCGCTCGACCGACTCGGAGTCCACCGTGCCCCCGATGTCGGCGAAGGCGGCCGCCAACTCGTCACCGGTGGTGGCGGAGAAGAACTGGCCGCCGGTGGACTCGGCGATGGCCTCCAGCGCCTGCTCGTTCACCGAGACGTCGACGGGACCCTCGCCCGGGATGTCGATCGTGGCGCCCTGGGTGCCGAAGGCGATGGTCGAGACCGGCACCCCGGCGTCGAACGCGGCCTGGGCGGCCTCCATGTCGGAGCGACCGGACGTGGTCTCCCCGTCGGACATGACGACCATGTGGTCGGGTGGCAGGTCCTCGCCGTCCGGGTCCGTGGCCGCCTGGTCCTGCTGGGCGATGGAGAGGGCATCGAGGCCGGCGAAGACGGCCTCGCCGATGGCGGTGAACTCCGCCAGTTCGAGGCGGTCCAGCGCGTCGCGGACCTCGTCATGATCGGCGGTCGGGGTGACCTGGATCGTGGCCGAGCCGTTGAAGCTGATCAGTCCGACCCGCACGTTGTCGGCCAAGCCCGCGATCAGGCCGTCCGCCGCGGCCTGGGCGGCCTCCAACCGGGTGGGGGCCACGTCGGTGGCGTCCATCGAGAGGGAGGTGTCGATGGCCAGGACGAGCGCGGGGCCCAGCGGGGCCGCCTCGGTCCGGGTCGGTCGGGCGAGGGCCACGACGAACAGGGCGAGAGAGGCCAGCAACAGCCCGGCCACGAGGTGGCGACGCCACCCCGGCCGCCTGGGGGCCACCGAGTCCAGTAGCTCGACGTTGGTGAACCGAACGGTGAAGGTCGATCGGCGGCGCCACTGCAGGAGGGCGTAGAGGACCGTGAGGACGGCCACGACCGACAGCAGCCAGAGCCACTGGGGCGCGAGGTAGTTCATGATCGGTCGTTCACCGGTGCGTCGTCCCGGCCGCGACCCGGCGGCGCTGCTTGCGGCGGCCGACGAAGCGCACGATGTCCAGCAGCCAGTCGCGGTCGGTGCGCAGGACCAGGTGGTCGACTCCGGCCCGTCGGAGCGCGAGCGCGATGTCGTCGCGCTGACGGCCGGCGGCGGCCGCGTAGCGCTCCCGCAGCCCGGCGGAGGTCAGGACCTCCCGCTGGGCGCCGGTCTCGGGATCCATGACCTCGAGCACACCGACGTCGGGGAGGGCCAGCTCCCGGGGGTCCACGATCTCGACGGCCAGGACCTCGTGCCGGTGGGCCAGGCCCCGCAGGGCCCGTTCCCACCCCGGGGGCGCCAGGAAGTCCGAGACGACGACCATCAGGCCCCGCCGCCGGTTGCCGGCGCGGGCCAGGGCGCCGATGGCTGCGGTCAGGTCCACGGCGCCCTCGGTGGCCACCGCTGAGGCCTGGGTGGCGGCGTGGAGGGTGCCCATGAGGTGGCGGCGCCCGGTGCCCGGGGGCAGGATCCGGACGCCCTCCGCCCCGGCGACGAGGACGCCGAGGCGGTTGCCCGTGCGCAGGGTGATGAACCCGATGGCCGCGGTGGCCGCCAGCGCGAGGTCCCGCTTCTCACAGCGCGCCGTGCCGAAGTCGAGGCTGGCCGAGCGGTCGAGCAGCACCCAGACCGCGAGCTCGCGATCGGCCACGGTCTCCCGGACGTGGATGTCGGGCATCCGCGCCGTCACGTTCCAGTCGATGCGGCGCACGTCGTCGCCGGGGGCGTAGGTCCGGGCATCACCGGGTTCGCTGCCCCGGCCGGGGACCAGCCCCTCGTGCTCACCGTGGAGCATCCCGTCCAGGCGCCGGGTGATGTCCACCTGGAGCCGCCGCAGGACGTCCTCGGCGGGGGCCCCGGCGACCCGGGGCGGAGCCGAGGCGGCGCGCCCGGTCACGTCGGTCGTGAGCGGGGGGTGACGGCGGCGGCGGGCACGGTCGAGAGGACCCGCACGAGGACGTCGTCGACGTCGATGCCGTCGGCGAGGGCCTCATAGGAGAGCACGAGGCGGTGGCGGAGCACGTCGGGGGCGACGTCGAAGACGTCCTGGGGCAGGGCGTAGTCCCGGCCCCTGAGGAGGGCCAGCGCCCGCCCCGCGGCGACCAGGCCCAGGCTGGCCCGGGGGCTGGCGCCGTAGGCGATCATCCCCGTGAGGTCCGAAAGGCCGTGGTCGGCCGGCTCGCGGGTGGCGAACACGACGCTGACCGCGTAGTCGACGACTCCGGGATCGACATACACCTGGTCGGCCGCCGCCTGCAGGTCGAGCACGGCTTCCGGTGACAGGATCTGCGCCGCCGCCGGTGGGGCCACGCCCATCCGGTGCACGATCTCGGTCTCCTCGGTCGGCGAGGGGTAGCCGATCGGCACGTTCATCAGGAAGCGGTCCCGCTGGGCCTCGGGCAGCTGGTAGACGCCCTCGGACTCGATCGGGTTCTGGGTGGCCAGGACCAGGAAGGGGTCCGGGACCGGGAAGGTCTGTCCGCCGATCGAGACGTGGCGCTCGGCCATCACCTCGAGCAGGGCCGACTGGACCTTGGCCGGGGCCCGGTTGACCTCGTCGGTCAGGACGAAGTTGGCGAAGACCGGCCCGAGCTCGACATCGAAGGACTCCGAGGAGCCCCGGTAGATGCGGGTGCCGACGATGTCGGCCGGAAGCAGGTCGGGCGTGAACTGGATCCGGACGAACGACCCCCCCACGACCGTGGCCAGGGTCTCGCTGGCCAGGGTCTTGGCCACGCCGGGCACGCCCTCGAGCAGGACGTGGCCCCGGGCCAGGAGGCAGGTCAGGAGGCGCTCGATGGCCTGGTCCTGGCCGACGATCACCTTCTTCACCTCGAAGAGAGCCTGCTCGAGGAGCGCGGCCCGGTCGTGGTCGGGAGCGTCTTCGGTGGTGGGCTCGGGCGGCGGAGAGGCCTGGGTCACGGCCGGTCACCCTACGGCTGGGGTGACGGATCGGGGACGCGCCCCCACGGGTACCGTCGCCGGGTGCGGTTGCTCGTGGTGGACGACGAGGTCGATCTGGCCGAGGCGGTGGCCACCGGTCTGCGGCGGGAGGGCCACGCCGTGGATGTCGCCCATGACGGTGCGGCGGCACTGGACGCGGTCGCGGTCGACGAATACGACCTGGTCCTGCTCGACATCGCCATGCCCGGGGGCCTCGACGGCTTGGCCGTCTGTCGGGCCATCCGTGACGGCGCGGCGACCGGGCCGATGCCCCGCGTGCTGTTGTTGACCGCCCGGGACACGGTGGACGATCGGGTGACCGGGTTGGACGCGGGCGCGGATGACTACCTGGTCAAGCCGTTCGCGTTCCCGGAGCTCAGCGCCCGGGTCCGGACCCTCCTGCGACGCGACGCCGCGCCGTCGGGGGCGGTCATCGAGGTGGGCGACCTGCGCCTGGACACCGCCCGCCAGCAGGCGACGCGTGACGGTGTGCGCCTCGACCTGACGCCCAAGGAGCTCTCGGTCCTGCACTGGTTCCTGACCCGCCCGGGGGTGGTGGTCTCCCAGGAGGAGTTGCTGACCCACGTGTGGGATGCCAACGCCGACCCGTTCACCGCGACGGTGCGGGTCACGGTGGGCACCCTGAGGCGCAAGCTGGAGGCCGCCCGCCCGGACGTCCCGGGTCCACTGGAGACGATCATCGGTCAGGGCTATCGCCTGCGGGAGTCGGCGTGAGCAGCACCAGCCTCCACCGGTGCCCCAGCCGCGATGGTGGTCCAACGAGCGCTCCCCGGGCCACGGTCGGCCTGGCCTCCCGTCTGCCACCCTGGGCCGGTTCGATACGCGTCCGGCTGACGGTGCTCTACGCCGTGCTGGTCTTCGTGCTGTCGGCCCTGGTGACCGGGGGCGTGTACCTGGGCCTTCGCCTGTCGCTCTCCGACGAGCCCGTCTCCCGGACCTTCAACGTCACCCGCGTGGTGCGGACGCCCCAGGGGGTCTTCGAGGTCCCGCAGGGCACCGTCCGGGCCGAGATCCAGGGCCTCGAGGCCGAGGTCAACGACCGGGCCCTGGACGAGCTGGCCCGGTGGTCCCTGTTGGCCCTGGCCGCGGCGGCCCTGGCCGGGGTGGGGGTCGGCTGGTTCGCCGCCGGTCGGGTGTTGCGGCCGGTCGATCGCATCACGACGGTGGCTCGGGACATCCAGGCCACCGACCTGTCCCGACGGATCGCCCTCGAGGGCCCGGATGACGAGATGAAGGAGCTGGCCGACACCTTCGACGGGATGCTCGGCCGCCTCGACGAGGCCTTCGCCGGCCAGCGCCACTTCTTCCAGGAGGCGTCCCACGAGCTGCGCAACCCCCTGGCGGTCATCCGGGCCAACCTCGACGTGGCCCTGGCCGACGACGACGCGGGTGTGGGCGAGCTGCGCACCGCCGCGGAGTTGGTCGTGCGGACCGCCGAGCGGATGACCCACACCGTGGACGATCTTCTCCGCTACGCGCGCAACGAGCAGGCCGAGATGGTGCGGGCGCCGGTCGACCTGGGCCCGCTCGCGACCGAGACGGCCGAGGAGTTCCGGACTCCCGCGGAGAACCGCTCGATCCGGGTCGAGGTGGCCGTTGCCGACGACGAGGTCCTCGTGGCCGGCGACCGGGCGGCTCTGCACCAGGCCCTGGCCAACCTGCTCGACAATGCCGTGCGACTGGCCCCGGAGGGCTCCACGATCCAGGTCGGTGCCGGTCTGGACGGGCCGTGGGCCTGGATCGCGGTCCGCGACGAGGGACCGGGGATCCCCACTGAGGACCAGTCATCGGTCTTCCGGCGGTTCTGGCGGGGCGGTGGTGACCACCGCGCCCGCGGCAGCGGGCTCGGCTTGGCCATCGTCGACCAGATCGCCGTGGCCCACGGCGGGGCCGCCAGGGTCGTCTCGGAGCCGGGCCGGGGTTCGGTCTTCTCCCTGTGGATCCCCCGGGACCCCGGAGTCGGCTGAACGTCACTTTCGATCCACTTTCGGGTTGACTTCATACGGTCCGTGACATGACGAGTGTCCCCCCGACCGAACAGGTACCCGTGGCCGAGAGCCTTCCGCCCACCCCGCCGCCGATGTTCGCCGCGCGGCCGCCCGACCTCCCCCCGGTTGGCGACCCGGCGCCTCCCGAGGGCCCTCGCCCCCGTCGCGGCCGTACGGCGCTGGGCGTCCTGGCCGGCGCGGTCCTGGTGGTCGGTGGCTTCGCCGCCGGGTGGGTCCTCAGCAACGGGTCCGACGACGACTCCGGCGACCGTGCGACTCCCGCCGTGGCCCCCGCGGTCTCGGTCGAGTCCGATTCCGGGGACCGCCCGACCGACCCTCCCCTCACCTCCTCCTCCGAGGAGCCGGTCGCGGCCGTGGCCGACGCGGTCGCGCCCTCCGTCGTGCAGATCGAGACGGCCTCCGGACTGGGCTCGGGGGTCATCTATGACCCCGACGGCCTCGTGCTGACCGCGGCTCATGTGGTGCAGAGCAATACGGCGGTGACCGTCCGCCTGGCCGACGGCACCAGCCGTGACGGCACCGTGGTGGGTACCGACGCCGACAGCGACATCGGGGTGATCGCCATCGACGGGGGCGGCGACGGCCTTCCGGTCGCCGTGCTCGCCGACTCGGCGCCGAACGTCGGCGACATCGCGGTCGCGGTCGGCAGCCCCTTCGCCCTCGATCAGACGGTCACCGCCGGCATCGTCAGCGCCGTGGACCGGCCGGCGCCCGCCGGTGGCCCTTCGGTCGGCACGATCCAGACCGATGCCCCGATCAACCCGGGCAACTCGGGAGGCCCCCTGGCCAATCGCAACGGCGAGATCATCGGCATCGCCAGCTACATCCAGAGCCAGACCGGTGGCAACATCGGCCTCGGCTTCGCCATCCCGATCGACATCGCCGAGCGGGTGGCCGACGCCCTGGTGTCCGGGCAGGCCGTCGAGTTCGGCTACCTCGGCATCGAGGGCGGTGACGCCGCTGGTGGTGAGGCCGGGGCCCTGATCGCCGCCGTCGTGCCCGGATCGCCGGCGGATGACGCCGGCGTCGCGGCCGGCGACCTGGTGATCGGCGTGAACGGCGATGCGCTGACCAGCTTCGGCGACCTCGGCGTGATCATCCGGCGCCACGTGCCCGGCGACGAGCTCGAGTTGACCATCTCCCGGGGCGGCTCCGAGCAGCAGCTCACGGTCACGCTCGGCTCCACCGCGGACTGATCACATCCGACTGGCTTCGCTGCGCTCGGCAAGTCCGGCGTGGCCGTCGTGGATCATCGTCGGCTGCTGCTCCGCTTCGACTGCGCAGCCTGACGCACCTACCGGGCCGTGGTCCACCGCTGGCACCCGATGGGCCGGTCGGTAGGGTCGGGCACCCATGGAGATCCTGATCCTGGTCGTGGTCGTCGCCTGCATCCTGCTGGCGCTCATCCCGCGCTACATCGCCGTGCGGGGACGGGCCGAGGCCCCGCCGAAGCCGGAGACCCGCCCATCGCCGTTGGCGCCCACGGGCCCGGCCGCCTCGTCCTCGGCGACCCTCGAGGCGCCGGCCCGCATGGCGGACCGGATCGGCAAGACGCGGGAGCGGTTGGCCGGGGCCGTGCGGTCCCTCCGCTCTCGCGCCGCCCTCGACACGGGGGTCTGGGACGAGTTGGAGGAGGCGCTGCTCTCCGCCGATGTCGGCGTCGGCACGACCACGGCACTGCTCGACGGCCTCCGCGAGCAGGTGGCCGAGGGCACCGTCGAAGGCCCCGATGCCCTGATCGACGCGCTGAAGGCCGACCTCGAGCGCCGGTTGCAGGGGGACCGCACGTTGGCGGTGTCCGACACCGGCACGACCGTGTGGCTCTTCGTCGGGGTGAACGGCGTGGGCAAGACCACCACCATCGGCAAGCTGGCCAAGCGGGAGGTCGATTCCGGCAGGGGGGTGGTCCTGGCCGCGGGCGACACCTTCCGGGCCGCCGCCGGCCAGCAGTTGGGGATCTGGGCCGAGCGCACCGGGGCCGATGTGGTCCAGGGCCAGGACGGCGGGGACCCCAGCTCGGTGATCTTCGACGCCGTACAGCGGGCGGCGGCCCGGGGCGCGGATCTGGTGCTGGCCGACACCGCCGGCCGCATCCACACCAAGTCGAACCTGATGGAGGAACTGCGCAAGGTCCGACGCGTCGCCGACCGCGACCCGGGGGACGTGACCGAGGTCCTGTTGGTGCTCGATGCCACGACCGGCCAGAACGGCCTTGCCCAGGCCCGCCAGTTCACCGAGGCCGTCGAGGTGACCGGGGTGGTCCTGACCAAGTTGGACGGCTCGGCCCGAGGGGGCATCGTCGTCGCCATCCAGGACGACCTCGGCATCCCGGTCAAGCTGGTCGGCCTCGGCGAGCAGGCCGAGGACCTGATCGTGTTCGACCCCCACGAGTTCGTCGACGCCCTCTTCGAGGGCTGAGGAGCCTGCAGTGATCCGCATCATCCGTCTCCCCTTCCGCCTCGTGACCCTCCCCGTCCGCATCGCCGCGGGAGCCGGTCGCGCCGGCTGGTACGCCGGACGGGCCGTCGGCTTCAGCCGATCGGCGTTCTTCGGACTGGGCTTCGCCACGGGTGTCCTGGTGGTCTCGCCGAAAGCCCGGCAGGTCGCGCTGACGGGAGCGCGGCGGGCGACGGTCGCGGTGGCCAAGGCACGCCAGGAGTCGCCCGCTCCGCCCCCCGACGTCGCCGAGGAGGGGTCCGTCGGGCCCGCGCCCGCGCCCGCCGCGAGCCGGCCCGATCCGACACCCGTCGTCGATGCCGGGGCCGTCCCGCCCACGGCGATGACCGAAGACGACGCCGGGTCGGGGCCACCGTCCGAGTAGCAGCAGCCGCTCTCCGGCCCGTCATCGCGTTCTGGCGCCCGATTGCGGCGCCGGGACGCCTCGATCAGGCGCCAGAACGGAGGTTGCGCCGACGCCGTACGCTCCGACCATGAGCATGATCCGGGGTGGCGACGCGAAGCGGAAGCGCAAGTTCCAGATGCGGGAGGACGCGCTCAGCATCGGCGACGACTACTGGATCGAGGACGAGTCGGGCGACAAGGCCTTCAAGGTCAACGGCAAGGTGGCCCGGGTGCGGGACACCTGGGTGCTGGAGGACGCCACCGGCCGCGAGGTGGCCAAGATCCGGGAGAAGAAGCTCTCGGTGCGGGACAAGATCAGGATCGAGTACGGCGACGGCGGCGAGGCCACGGTCAAGAAGGCGATGGTCGGCTTCCGGGACCGGTTCATCGTCGACGTCGACCACGGCGAGGACCTGAAGGTCCACGGCAAGATCGCCGACCACGAGTACAAGGTGGACCGCAGTGGTGACAAGATCGCCGAGATCTCCAAGAAGTGGTTCCGTGTCCGGGACACCTACGGCGTCGAGGTCGAACACGACGAGGACTCCGTCCTGGTCCTGGCCGTCACCGTCGCCGTCGACGCGATGTCCCACGACCGCGGCTGACCCGACCCGGAATTGCGTCAGTTGGTCACGCTGGGCGTGACCAACTGACACCAGAACAGATCGACGATGGCGGCGAGGCCGACCTGACCGCATCGGCCCCTAGGATCGAGGGTTCATGTTCGAGACGCTCTCTGACCGCTTCGACGGGATCCTCAAGCGCCTCCGGGGCAAGGGCAAGCTCTCCGAGGCCGACGTCGACGAGGTCCTCAAGGAGATCCGGGTCGCCCTGCTCGAGGCCGACGTCGCCCTCTCCGTTGCCCGCGACCTGGTCGAGCGGATCCGGGTCCGCGCCGTGGGCGTGGAGGTCTCCGAGAGCCTCACCCCGGCCCAGCAGGTCATCAAGATCGTCAACGAGGAGCTCACCGTCACCCTCGGCGGCGAGGCCTTCAGGATCACCTACGCCAGCAAGCCCCCGACCGTGGTGCTGCTGGCCGGCCTCCAGGGCTCCGGCAAGACGACCACCACGGCCAAGCTGGCCCGCTGGTTCAAGCAGCAGGGCCGCAACCCGCTGCTGATCGGCGCCGACCTCCAGCGCCCGGCGGCGGTCGAGCAGCTCCGCACCCTCGGTGCCTCCATCGACGTCCCGGTGTTCAGCGAGCCCAAGGACCCGGTGAAGGTGGCCAAGGCGGGCATGAAGGAGGCCAACCGCCTGGGCCGCGACGTCGTCATCGTCGACACCGCCGGCCGCCTGGCGATCGACCAGGAGCTGATGGGACAGGTCCGGGACATCTCCAAGCAGGTCAAGCCCGACTACACGTTCCTGGTCGTGGACGCCATGACCGGCCAGGACGCGGTTCAGACCGCGCAGTCCTTCCACGAGACCCTCGAGCTCGACGGCGTCATCCTCACCAAGCTGGACGGTGATGCCCGAGGCGGCGCCGCCCTGAGCGTGAAGGAGGTGGTCGGCTGCCCCATCGCCTTCGCCACCACCGGCGAGAAGATCGAGGACCTCGACCTCTTCCACCCCGATCGTCTGGCCGGCCGGATCCTGGGCATGGGCGACATGCTCACGCTCATCGAGAAGGCCGAGGAGGCCTTCGAGACCGAGCAGGCCGAGGAGGCCGCCGCCCGCCTCCTGGAGGGGCGGTTCACCTTCGACGACTTCCTCGAGCAGCTCCAGCAGATCAAGAAGATGGGCCCCCTCAGCGGCGTCATGGGGATGCTCCCCGGCATGCCGAAGGAGGTCAAGGACGCCGAGATCGGCGACGACGACCTCGCCCCGATCGAGGCCATCATCCGGTCGATGACCCTGGCCGAGCGGATCGACCCCAAGATCATCGACGGCTCCCGACGACGCCGGATCGCCGACGGCAGTGGCACCTCGCCGAACCAGGTCAACCAGCTCATCAAGCAGTTCCGCCAGATGCAGCAGATGATGCGCAAGATGGGCGCGGGTGGCCCGCCGGGGGCCAAGGGGCGCAAGGGCAAGCAGAAGAAGGGCGGGCGCACGACCCAGAAGGGCGCCGCCCCGATCCCGAAGATCCCACTGGAACTGCCGGGCCTCAACTGAGGCCGGGTACCCTTCCCCGTCGCTCGCCGGGACCCTGTCCCGCCTCGCGAAGCGCACTCGTTCGACCAGCAAGGAACCAGCAACGTGGCCGTGAAGCTCCGCCTCATGCGGATGGGCAAGAAGAAGCAGCCGACCTACCGGATCGTGGCGGCCGACAGCCGCTCTCCCCGGAACGGTCGTTTCATCGAGATCGTCGGCACCTACGACCCCCGGGCCGAGCCGTCGGTGATCAGCATCGACAACGAGCGGGCCGTGCACTGGCTGCGCCACGGCGCCCAGCCCACCGAGCGCGTGCAGAAGCTGCTGCAGATCGTGGGCGCCTGGGACGAGTTCAAGGGCAACGCGCCGGCGACCCCCGCCCCGGCCACCGAGACCGAGACCGAGACCGCGACCGAGCCCGCGGAGGCTGCGTCATGAGCGACTACGACGACGATGACACCTACGACGACGATGACGACGCCAACGGCGGCGATGGTGACGACTACAACCGCAAGGACCCCAACCTGATCGAGGGGGCCACCGCCACAGCGGTGCTGGAGTACATCACCAAGTCCGTGGTCGACGAGCCCGACGCCGTCGAGGTCGACGCCACCGAGACCCGCCGGGGAACCATCAGCCTCGAGGTCCAGGTCGGCGACGACGACATGGGCCGGGTCATCGGCAAGCGGGGCCGGGTGGCCAACTCCATCCGCACCGTGGTCCGGGCCGCCGCCGCCCGTGACGGCGTCGAGGTCGACGTCGAGTTCGTCGACTAGCTCCGGTCTGCCGGGGCCGGGCCCAACGCCGTGACCGACCGGCCCGGACACCCCACCCGCCGCCTGCTCGAGGTCGGGCGGGTGGCCAAGCCCCACGGCCTCCGTGGTGAGGTCGTGGTGGCGCTCAGCACGAACCGGCCCGAACGCGTGGCCAAGGGCGCGGTGCTGCAGACCGACCAGGGTCCGCTGACCATCACCGCCTCACGGCCGCACCAGAACCGTCACATCGTCCGCTTCGCCGGCGTCGACACCCGGGAGGAGGCCGAAGCCCTCCACGGCGCGATCCTGTCCGCCGAGCCCCTCGACGACCCCGACGCACTGTGGGTCCACGAGCTGATCGGTGCGGTCGTGGTCGACCAGCACGGCACCGCGCACGGCACCGTCACCAGTGTGGAGCTCAACCCGGCCAGCGACCTGCTCGTGCTCGACGACGGTGGGCTGGTGCCGTTGACCTTCGTCGTGGGGCAGGCCGAGGGCCGCATCGAGGTCGAGGTCCCCGCCGGTCTGCTCGACTGAGTCGCGGTGCGCATCGACGTCTTCACCATCTTCCCGGCGATGGTCGCCGCCTTCACGGGAGAGAGCCTCGTGGGCCGGGCGGTGGGGGAGGGACGTCTCGACCTGCGGGTCCACGACCTGCGCGACGCCACCACCGACGGGCACCGTTCGGTCGACGACAGCCCCTTCGGCGGAGGCGCCGGGATGGTCTTCACCCCGGGGCCGGTCTTCGACTCGGTCGAGGCCGTCGGCCCGCCCCGGCCGCTGCTCCTGCTGGGCCCCGGCGGCCGCCGCCTCGACCAGGCCTACGCCACCGAACTGGCCGCCCTCGACGGGTTCTCGCTGCTCTGTGGCCGCTATGAGGGCATCGACGAGCGGGTGCACGACCATCTGGTCGACGGCGAGTTGTCGATCGGCGACTACGTCCTGGCCGGTGGTGAGGTGGCCGCCATGGTGGTGATCGAGGCCGTCGGCCGCCTGGTCCCGGGCGTGCTCGGCAACGACGCATCGGTCCAGGACGAGTCGTTCTCCCGCGGCCTGCTCGAGTACCCGCAGTACACCCGACCGGCGGACTTCCGGGGCTGGGAGGTGCCCGAGGTCCTGCGCTCGGGAGACCACGCCCGCATCACCCGCTGGCGACGGGCCCAGGCCCTGGCCCGCACGGTCGAGCGCCGTCCCGACCTGATCGAGGCCCGGGGCGGCCTGAGCCCCGAGGAACATGCCCTGCTCGAGGAGTTCGGCCTCGGGGGCTGAGTCGATACGCTCTCCTGACCGTTCGACCACTTCCCCCGGGTCCCCGAACGCCTTCCCGACGATTCCCGGGCGCACAGGAGCACGTGCACGATGCAGCCAACCGATCTCATCGACCAGGCCAACCTGCGGGACGACGTCCCCGACTTCGCCCCCGGTGACACCCTGAAGGTCCACGTCCGCGTGGTCGAGGGCAACCGCGAGCGGGTCCAGGTCTTCGAGGGGGCGGTCATCGGCCGCCAGGGCAGCGGGGTGCGGGAGACCTTCAAGGTCCGCAAGCTCTCCTTCGGCGTCGGCGTCGAGCGCACCTTCCCCGTCCACTCCCCGATCATCCAGAAGATCGAGGTCGTCCGGAAGGGCGATGTCCGTCGGGCCAAGCTCTACTACCTGCGGGACCGGGTCGGTAAGCGGGCCCGCATCCGGGAGAAGCGCGAGAACTAGGCGCAGCCATGGTCTCCCGGCGGCAACAGCTGGGGGCCGAGGGTGAGGCGCGGGTCGCCCACCACTACGAGGAGCGGGGCTACACGGTCCTCGATCGCAACTGGCGCTGCCGTGACGGCGAGCTCGACCTCGTGCTCCGCGACGGGCGAACGCTGGTCGTCTGCGAGGTGAAGACCCGGTCGTCGGTCGCGTTCGGCACGCCGGCCGAAGCCGTCACCGCGAAGAAGCAGGCCAAGCTCCGGACCCTGGCCCGTCAGTGGCTGGCGTCGTCGTCGTTCCGGCCGCGCCAGATCCGCTTCGACGTGGCCGCGGTCCTGGCCGGCGAGATCGACATCATCGAGAACGCCTTCTAGGCGCACCCGCGGGCCTGGCGCACCGACCGCGACGAGGACGCTCCGGCTGATCAGCGGGTTCGGCCGGGGCGGCGTCGGGCCCGGTGTTCCCAGCACGCCTTGTGCCAGTGGCGGCGGAGGTCCGGGGCCGTCCGGGGGACGGCGACGAGGTGGAAGGTCCGGGGTGGGATGTCCTGGTTGCAGCCCGGGCAGAGGTAGGCCTTGGTGGCCTCGTAGGGCTGGATGAAGCGGGTGTCGCAGTCCTCGGCGAAGAGATCCACCGCGGTCAGCCGAACACGGCCCAGGCCAGGAGCAGACCCACCACCACCAGGGCGCCCACGACCATCGCGACGTCGGCCGGGGAGACGCCGTGAGGACGAAAAGGGTTGAGGCCCATGGGTCGAGTATGGCCGTGGACGACGCGATCCCGCCGCTACTCTCCGCGCGGTGAGCCGACGTCCTCGCTGCTTCTCCGCCGCCCTGGTCGCGTTCGCGGCCCTGACCCTCGCCGCCTGCGGCGGTTCCGGTTCGTCGGGCGGGGGCGAGGCGAGCCTCGGCCAGAGCATCTACGAGGACAACTGCGCCCGCTGTCACGGTCCCAACGGTGAAGGGGGCGTCGGCCCGCAACTGGGTGATGGTGCGGTGGTCGAGCACTACCCCGACATCGAGGACCAGCTGACGGTGATCCGTGAGGGCCGCAACGGCATGCCCGCCTGGGACGGCAACCTGAGTGCCGAGGAGATCGAGGCCGTCGCGGTGTACGAGCGCGAGGAGCTCGGGCGGTGACCCTCGGGTGGGGTCGAGCCGCCGCGGAGCGTCGCTGACGCCCGTTCCCGTCAGGCCCCCTCCGTAGGGTGGAGCCCATCGCTCGGTAGGCCGGCGTCACGGTCCCCCTCCAGTCCCGCTCCTGCGGAGGGTTCCACCGTGCTCGCATCCATCACCTCGGCCTGCCTGCTCGGCATCGACGGCCACGCCGTCCGTGTCGAGGTGCACATCACCAACGGGTTGCCGGGGTTCACCATCGTCGGCCTGCCCGACACCGCGTGTCGCGAGGCCCGGGACCGCGTGCGCGCCGCGGTCACCAACAGCGGGTTCGACTTCCCCGTGCGGAAGATCACCGTGAACCTGGCGCCCTCCGGCCTGCGCAAGGCGGGCTCCGGCCTCGACCTGGCGATGGCGGTCGGCGTGCTGGTGGCGTCCGAGCAGGTGCCGGGTGCCGGCATCGACGAGCTCTCCTTCTTCGGCGAGCTGGGCCTCGACGGTTCGCTACGTCCGGTGCGCGGGATGGTGAGCCTCGTCGATGCCTCTCCGGCGGACACCGTCGTGGTGCCCGCCGCGGCCTACACCGAGGCCACGGTCTACGGCGGCCACCGAGTGCGCTGTGCCCGCCGCCTGGTCGAGGTGGTCGAGGCCCTGCGGGGCGATGAGCCCTGGCCCGAGCCGCCCGAGCCCGCTCCGCCGGTCACGGCCGGGGTCGCCCCGCCCGTCCGGGACCTCAGCGAGGTCCGGGGCCAGGCGGCGGCCCGCTCCGCCCTCGAGGTCGCCGCGGCCGGCGGCCACCACCTGCTCATGGTCGGACCGCCCGGCGCGGGCAAGACGATGCTGGCCAGCCGGTTGCCGGGCCTGCTGCCGCCGCTGGGGGTCGAGGAGGCGCTCGCTGTCGCCCGCATCCGATCGGCGGTGGGCGAGCCCCTCGACCTCGGTGCGCTCTCCACCGCGCCGCCGTTCCGGGCGCCCCACCACACCGCGTCACCGGTCGCCCTCACCGGCGGGGGCAGCGGGTTGCTCCGGCCCGGAGAGGTCTCCCGGGCCTCCCACGGGGTCCTGTTCCTGGACGAGGTGGGTGAGTTCGCCCCTGCCGTGCTCGACGCCCTGCGACAGCCCCTCGAGGAGGGCGTGATCCGCATCACCCGCGCCCAGGCCTCGGCCACCTTTCCCGCCCGCTTCCTTCTCGTCGGGGCGATGAACCCGTGCCCGTGTGGCGAGGCGGGGCCGACGGGCTGCACCTGTTCCGACGGCGAGCGGGCCCGCTACCGCCGACGCCTGTCCGGTCCGTTGGTCGACCGGTTCGACCTGCGGGTCGACGTCCAGCGACCGTCGCCCGACGAGTTGCTCCGGGGCGAGCCGGGCGAGTCGACCGCCGTGGTCGCCGCCCGGGTCCGCGAGGCCAGGGCCCGTGCCGCGGCCCGTGGCCTGACCTGCAACGCGTGGATTCCGCGGCGTCGACTCGACGAGCTCTGCCCGGTGACCCCGGAGACCGAGTCGGTGCTGGAGGCGGCGCTGGTCGGCGGACGGCTGTCGGCCCGCGGCCTGGACCGGGTCCGGCGGATGTCGCGGACGCTGGCCGACCTGCAAGGTCATGGAGGTCCGGTCACGTCGGACCACGTCCGGGTGGCTCTCGCCCTGCGGGCCCAGCCTCTCGTGGCGGCCTGACGTGGACGAGGCGTCCCCCATCGGGTCCCGACCGCGGGCACCGGCCGCCGACGGTGGGACCGCCGCGGCCGAGGTCCGGCCGCCGGCGACGACCGACCCGGCGAGGCTCTGGTCGGCGGGCGCGCCCCGAACCGGGTTCGGGCCGATCGCAACGGCTGCCCTGCCCGACGAGGCCTACCTGGCCGCCATGGCATCGATCCCGGGGGTCGGTCCGGCGACGATCCGGGATGAGCTCTCGCAGCGGTCACCGGAGGAGGCATGGGCCCGTCTGCGGACGCGACCCCGGGCGCCCACCGATCTCCACGCCCTGTGGGCCGCCCACCTCGCGGCTGGCGTGCTCGTCGTCGGCCGGGACCACCCCCGGTACCCGGTGGCCCTGCGGGACGACCCGGAGCCTCCCGCGGTCCTGTTCTGCCAGGGCGACCTCGGCGCGCTCGACCGCCGTCGGGTCGGGGTGGTCGGCACCCGGAGGGGGTCGCAGTACGGCCGTGACGTGGCTCGCCAGCTCGGCGCGCGCCTCGGCGGCGCCGGGGTCGCGGTCGTATCGGGTCTGGCCCTCGGCGTCGATGGCGCCGTGCATCGCGGGCTGCTGGCGGCCGGAGGAGCCCCGCCGGTCGGGGTGGTGGGCTCCGGGCTCGACATCGTCTACCCGAGCGGGCACCGGGACCTCTGGCGGCAGGTGGGGGAGGCGGGGCTGCTGCTCTCGGAGATGCCGCTCGGCGTGCGCCCCACCCGCTGGAGCTTCCCGGCTCGCAACCGGATCATCGCCGGGCTGAGCGAGATCGTCGTCGTGGTCGAGTCCGCCCAGAAGGGCGGCTCGCTCTACACCGCGGACGAGGCCCTTGCCCGTGACCTCCCGTTGTTCGCCGTACCGGGGCCGATCACCAGCAAGGTGGCCAAGGGCACGAACCGGCTCATCGCCGACGGGGCCATGGCGCTCTGCTCGGTCGACGACGTCCTCCTGGCCCTCGGGCTGAGCTCACCGACCGGGATGTCGACGCCGGTCCCCGAGCCCGGGGCCGCGCCGGGTCGGGTCCTCGACGCCTGCGCCCACGAGTCGGTGACGCTGCAGACCCTCGTCGACCGGAGCGGCCTCACCCTTCCGGAGGTCGCGGCCGCCATCGACGAGCTCTGCCGCACCGGCTGGCTGGCCGAGTCCGCCGGCCGCTATGAGAGAACCACCCCGCACTGACCGGTTCTGGCGTCGATTGGTCACGCCATGCGTGACCAATCGACGCGATTTCGGACTGGGGGACGGTCAGTCCAGACCGGCGAGCTCTCTCGCGTAGGCGATGGCGGCGGGGGCGCGGTTGGTGGTGTAGCTGCGGAGCATCTGGAGCTTCTCGGCCTCGAGGGAGCCCTCGGCGTGCACGGCCAGGACGGCGTGGTAGCCGCCCAGGTCGCGGGCGGTCAGGTCCGAGATCAGGTTCATCATGGCCAGTCGCTCGGGGGCGGGCGCGGCGCCCGCGTAGTACTTCTCCAGGACGGGGCGGACCTCCGGCGAGTCCCAGTCGGCGCCGGACGGGCCGGTCACCAGCAGGCCGCCGGCGATGTCCTGCAGCCACTCGACGGCCTTGTAGAAGCCCGAGGCGAAGTTGAACTTCGCCATGTTGGTGGTCATCGGGTCGGGATAGGCGATGCCGTGCTCGCCGATGCGGGAGCGCAGGGCGGCGGCTTCGGTCAGTGCCCGGACCGTCTCGGCGTAGGCCACCAGGTGGGTGAGCTTGTCGCGGATGTGGCCGGCCTTCATGACGCCGTTCATCTCGGCGATCTGGGCCGCAGCTCCGACGAAGGCGTCGACCAGCGGCAGCTTGTAGGACACCGCGGTGAACCGGTGGTACTCGACGAAGGTCAGGGCCAGCGCCCCGGCCTTCTCGGGCTCCTGGCAGAGGAACACCCGCTCCCAGGGCACGAAGACGTCGTCGAAGACGGTCAGGGTCTCGAGCAACTTGTGCTTCGAGGACACCGGGTGGTCGAAGGTGTCATGGCCCCCGCCACCGCCCCCGTAGCCCGAGACATAGAGCGACAGCCCCTCGGTGTCGGCCGGCACGGCGAAGGACACGGCGTAGTCGGCGTCGTCGGGGCCCATGGCCCGGGTCGGGAACACGATGATCTCGTCACCGTTGGCGCTGCTGGTCGTGTGGCACTTGGCGCCCCGCACGACGATCCCCTCGTCGCTGCGGTCCACCACCCGGACATAGAGGTCGGGGTCGTCCTGCTGGTGGGGCGGCTTGGAGCGGTCGCCCTTCACGTCGGTCTGGGCCACGGCGAGGGCCAGGTCGCCGTCCCGGCAGTGCCGGTAGTACGCCTCGGCCTTCTCGCGGGCCTCGCCCTCCAGCACCCGGAGCAGGGCGAAGAGGCCGTCGGTGCCGATCTCGTGGATGAGGGTGACGACCGTGCCGCCCGCCGCCGTGCCCGCCTCGATCAGCCGGGAGCGGGCCATCACGTCCTCGGCGCTGCGGGGGATGCGGTAGCCGGCGTTGTACTCCCCCCCGGAGTCGGGGTCCACGGCCACGGCCAGGTCGCGATGCCCGGGGTCCTGGGCGAGGTCGAAGTCGATGGCGGCGTGGTCCACCGCCACCCGCAGGTCGGGCACCGCGTTGATGTCGGGGACCGGACGGCCCTGGTAGTGGAGGCGACGGCCGTCGACCAGACCGGCGCGGTACTCGTCAGCAGTGCGGAGCGGCATGGGCCCGACAGTATGTCCCTCGTCGACGCCGGCGCGGCTCCGGCTCCCCCGGCCGCCACCCGGGCCCTCGCTCGTGCCGCTCTGCACCGCCGGTCGACGACCGGGCCGATCGCCACGACCGGGGGTCCCGGCCTTCGGCCACGCTCCGCGCGTGGTGATTCCCGCTGGGTGGTTCCGTTGCTAGCGTGAGCCCGTGGCCGCCGCCTGGGACCTGGACGACTTCGCGTCGTCGTTGACCTCCTTGGCGCCCTCGAGTGTCACGGCGTACCGCGGCGATCTCGTGGCTTTCGTCGAATGGGCGGACCGCCTCGGTCTCACCGGCCCCGACGGGGTCGACCGCCGCGTGCTGCGCCGGTACGTCGCCTATCTCACCACTCGGGGCTATGCCCGGCGCACGATCGCCCGCCGTGTCGCCTCGCTGCGTCGGTACTTCGACTGGCTCCGTCGTCGCGGGCGCATCGAGATCGACCCTTCGGCCCGCCTGGCGGCGCCGGGCCGTGACGGCCGACTGCCACGCGTCCTGCGGCGGGAGGAGATCGAGGTCCTGTTGGACGTCGGTCCGCCACCGACCGACGACCCGGTCGAGGCGGCCCTCGCCCAGCGGGACACCGCGGTTCTGGAGATCCTCTATGGCAGCGGCCTACGGGTGGCCGAGGTCTGCGGGTTGCGTCCCGTCGACATCGACCTCGACCGGGCCCGGCTCACCGTGTGGGGAAAGGGCTCCAAGCAGCGCACGGTGCCGCTCTCCGCGCCGGCCGTCGACGCGCTCGGTCGTTGGCTGGATGCCGGTCGCGCCCTCCTGATCGATGCCGAGACCCCCGGCGAAGCGGTGTTCGTGAACCGCCGGGCCCACCCCCTCACACCCCGCGACGTGCGGCGGATCCTGGACCGTCGGTCGGCCGGACCGGCCCACCCGCACGCCCTCCGGCATACCTTCGCCACTCATCTTCTCGATGGCGGTGCCGACCTTCGTGCTGTACAAGAACTACTCGGGCACGCCGATCTCGCGACCACCCAGCTCTACACCCACGTGAGCCGGGAGCGGCTGCGGGCCGTGCTCGAGACGACGCATCCGCGAGCGTAGGGACAGTCGGTGGAGCGACAAGGCGGTGGTGGCATCCAGGACCTCTGGTCCCGGTACCGCGCCGACCCCACGCGGGTCGACCGTGACCAGCTCATCGTCCACTACTCCCCGTTGGTGAAGTACGTCGCCGGTCGCGTCGCGGTCGGGCTCCCCCAGAACGTCGAGCACGCCGACCTGGTGAGCTACGGCATGTTCGGGCTGATCGACGCCATCGACAAGTTCGACATGGAGCGGGGCTTCAAGTTCGAGACCTACGCCATCAGCCGCATCAAGGGCGCCATCCTCGACGAGCTCCGGTCCATCGACTGGGTCCCCCGATCCGTGCGGGCGAAGGCCCGGGCCCTGGAGAGCTCCTATGCCAAGCTCGAGGCCAAGAACGCCCGGCCGCCGACCGATGACGAGCTCGCCGAGGCCCTCGAGATCTCCGAGGAGCAGCTCCAGACGCTCCTGACCCAGATCTCCTTCGTCGGGATGGCCGCCCTGGACGAGGTCCTGGCCATGGGTGGCGAGCGGGGGGAGTCGGTCACCCTCGGTGACACCATCGCCGACAGCGGCGACGGTCCGGTCGGAAGCTTCGAGACCGAGGAGACCCGCCAGCTGTTGGCCTCGACGATCAACCGCCTGCCCGAGCGGGAGAAGCTGGTCGTCACCCTCTACTACTACGAAGGCCTGACGCTGGCCGAGATCGGCGGGGTCCTCGGGGTGACCGAGAGCCGGGTCTGCCAGATCCACACCAAGGCCGTCCTCCACCTGCGCTCGCGGGTGGTGGCGGCGGAGCGTTCGCCCGTCTAGCGTCATCCCCGGCGCTTCCCCCGTCGAGAGTCTGCCCGGGGGTCCTGTGGTGTCCCGTCGTCGTCTGATCTCGTCGCTCGTCGTCGCGCTCGCCGTCTCGCTTCCCGGCACCCGACCGGCCGACGCCGTGGTCCACTACCGGCCGCCGGTCGACGCTCCCGTGGTGGACGGGTTCCGGCTGCCCGACGGGCCCTTCGGCGCCGGCAACCGGGGGCTCGAGTACGCCACGGTTCCGGGCACGCCGGTGCGGGCGATCGGCGACGGGCTCGTCGTCTTCGCCGGCCCGGTGGCGGGGAACCGGGCCGTCACGGTGCTGCATCCCGATGGCCTCCGCTCCAGCTACTCGTACCTGGCCGAGATCCAGGTGACCACCGGGGACCGGTTGACCATCGGTCAGGGGATCGGGACGGCGGGGGAGCGGCTCCACCTCGGCGTCCGCTCGGGCGGGACCTACCTCGACCCCTCGGCGCTCTTCACCGCCTCGGGCGTGCACCTGGTCCCGGTCGATGCGGGCTCGGTCGGTCCCTGGTCCCGCGGGGAGCGGCCAACCGGTCAGGACCCGGTCGGGGGCGCGGTCTGGACCTGGTTGACCGGCGATGGGTAGTGGGTCAGTCAAACTGACCCGCTACCCGGCATGGGGTGGGCGGCGTCGCCGGTACACTCGCCCGTCGGTCGTGAGCCCCACGGCTGAGCAATCCACTTCCACCCGTGCCACTCCCGCGGTCGCCTCAGGGCGCAAGCGCACGGGTCTCGCCAAACCGTCGGGGAGGAAAGAACCAGATGGCGCCTGTCGTCACCATGAAGCAGCTGTTGGACGCGGGTGTCCACTTCGGACACCAGACCCGGCGTTGGAACCCCAAGATGAAGCGCTTCCTCTACGGCGAGCGCCAGGGGATCTACATCATCGACCTCGAACAGACCCTGGACCGGGTCCGGGTCGCCTACGAGTTCGTCCGGGACATGACCGCCGACGGCGGGAACCTGCTCTTCGTCGGCACCAAGAAGCAGGCCTCCGACGCCGTCGAGTCCTACGCCCTGTCCTGCAACATGCCGTATGTGAACCAGCGGTGGCTGGGCGGGATGCTGACCAACTTCGAGACCATCTCCAAGCGGGTCTCCAAGATGGCCGAGTTGGAGCGCCAGCGCGACACCGGTGAGTTCGACGCCATGCCCAAGAAGGAAGCCCTGATGAACACCCGCGAGCTGGACAAGCTCCTGCGGAACCTCAACGGCATCCGCAACCTGGACCGCAAGCCCGACGCCGTCTTCGTGCTCGACACCAAGAAGGAGCACATCGCGGTCACCGAGGCCAACAAGCTGGGCATCCCGCTGATCGCGGTCGTCGACACCAACTGCGACCCGGACGTCGTGGACTACGTGATCCCCGGCAACGACGACGCCATCCGCTCCGGCAGCCTGATGTGCCGGATCATGGCCGACGCCGTGAGGGAAGGTCGCTTCATCCGATCCAAGAAGGTGCCGGGCGAGGGTGCCCCTGCCGCGCCGGCCGTGCGCACTCCTGAGGAGGAGGCCGAGGTCGCCCGCCAGCAGGCCGAGGCCCGGGCGCAGGCCGCGGCCCAGGCCGCCCAGCGGGAGGCCCGCCTGGCCTCCGCCAAGCAGGCCGAGGACGCGGGCGAGGCGCCCGCGGCCGAGGCGGCTGTTCCTGAGGCGCCTGCGGCCGAGGCGGCTGTTCCGGAGGCGCCTGCGGCCGAGGCGGCTGTTCCTGAGGCGCCTGCGGCCGAGGCGGCTGTTCCTGAGGCGCCTGCGGCCGAGGCGGCTGTTCCTGAGGCGCCTGCGGCCGAGGCGGCTGTTCCTGAGGCGCCTGCGGCCGAGACCGCCGAGACCACCGAGGAAGGCTGATCGTGGCCGAGTTCACCGCCAAGGACGTCCAGGCCCTGCGCAAGCAGACCGGGGCGGGGATGATGGACGCCAAGCGCGCCCTCGAGGAGAACGACGGGGACTACGACGCCGCGGCCAAGTGGCTGCGCGAGAAGGGCCTGTCCAGTTCCGCCAAGCGCTCCGACCGGGCCAACGATCAGGGCGCGGTCGCGGTCGGGGGCGACAGCGAGGTCATGGCCATCGCCGAGATCAAGTGCGAGACCGACTTCGTCGCCAAGTCCGAGCAGTTCACCGACCTGGTCCAGGACCTGGCCGACCTCGTCGCCGCCAAGGGCGAGCAAGAGGCCAAGGCCGACCTGGCCGAGAGAGTCGACGACCTGAAGGTCACGCTCAAGGAGAACATCGAGGTGGGCCAGATCGTCCGCTTCGAGAAGAGCGGCGACCTGATGGACTCGTACCTGCACGTGCAGGAGGGCCGGGGCGTCAACGCCGTGCTCATCGAACTGGCCGGCGGCAGCCAGGACCTGGCCCACGACCTCGCCCTGCACATCGCGTTCAAGCGGCCCCCCTACCTCACCCGTGACCTGGTGCCCGAAGCCGAGATCGCCGAGGAGCGGGCGCTGCTCGAGGCCGAGACCCGCAACGAGGGCAAGCCGGAGCAGGCCATCGAGAAGATCGTCGAGGGCAAGCTCCAGGGCCGCTTCTTCGCCGACCGTGTCCTGCTCGACCAGAAGTTCGTCCGCGACGAGAGCCAGACCATCGCCGCCCTCCTCGGTGACGCCACCGTGGTGCGCTTCGCCCAGGTGGTGATCGGGGCTTGAGCGACTCCGGCGGGGGCGGAACCGGGCGCGACTGGGGACGGATCGTCCTCAAGCTGTCCGGTGAGGCCTTCGCCGGTGACCAGGACTTCGGCATCGACCAGTCGGTGGTCGACCTGATCGCCCGCGAGGTGATCGCCGTCCGCGAGGCCCTCGGGACCGAGATCGCCATCGTGGTCGGCGGCGGGAACATCTGGCGGGGCCAGACCGCAGCCGCGGCCGGACTCGATCGGTCCCAGGGCGACTACATGGGGATGCTGGCCACGGTCATCAACTCCCTGGACCTGCAGGCCACCCTCGAACGTCATGGCCAGCCCACCCGGGTCCAGACCGCCATCGAGATGGCCGAGATCGCCGAGCCCTACATCCGGCGTCGGGCCGTTCGCCACCTCGAGAAGGGTCGGGTCGTGATCTTCGCCGCGGGGACCGGCAACCCGTTCTTCACCACCGACACCGCAGCGGCGCTGCGGGCGGCGGAGATCGATGCCGACGCCATCCTGCGGGGCACCCACTCCGGTGTCGACGGCATCTACACCGATGACCCGAAGACCGATCCCGACGCCAGGCTCATCCCCGAGGTGGGGTACATGGAGGTCCTCGAGCGGGGCCTGCGCGCGATGGATTCCACCGCCATCACCCTCTGCATGGACAACGCTGTGCCGATCGTCGTCTTCGACCTTCTGGGCCCCGGGAACATCCGGTCCATCCTCGAAGGCAAGCCGATCGGTACGCTGGTTTCCTGACTCCGCAGTCGGGGGATAGCGCCTGATGGCCGACAGTGATGACGGTGACCTGATCGAACTCGTCCTCGACGACTCCGGGGACAAGATGGGCAAGGCCGTGGTGCACACGCGCCACGAGTTCTCCACGGTCCGCACGGGCCGCGCCTCCTCGGCCCTGGTCGAGAAGCTGCCGGTGGAGTACTACGGATCCGAGGTGCCGCTGCAGCAACTGGCGAACTTCTCGGTGCCCGAGGCCCGCCTGCTGGTCATCTCGCCGTTCGACAAGGGCTCGGTCAGCGCCATCGAGAAGGCGATCCGTGAGTCCGACCTGGGCCTCAACCCCACCAACGACGGCCACGTCGTCCGCCTCGCCTTCCCCGCCCTCACCGAGGAGCGGCGCAAGGACCTCGTCCGCCTCGTGCGGGGCATGGCCGAGGAGGGCAAGATCGCCTTGCGAAACCTCCGCCGTGCGGCTCGCCACGAGCTCGAGGCGATGGAGAAGGCGGGCGACCTGCGCGAGGACGACCTCAAGCGGGCCGAAAAGGAGCTCGACGACATGATCCACACCCACGAGGGCCACCTCGCGGGAGCTCTGGCCGACAAGGAGAAGGAGCTTCTCGATGAGTGACGACCGTCCGGACGAGGGCGCGCCGAGCGACCCGCGACCGTCGGGTCGGATCCGCATCGTGGGCGCCACGCCGGCCACGGGCGAGTTCCCGACCGTCGCCGCCCAGCAGCCGCCGTCGGATCCTCCGCCCGAGGAGCATCCCCCCGCGGCCGAGCCGCCGTCCCGCGAGGACCCGAACCGGTTCGGGGCGATCCCGATCATCTCGGCCGACGACGACGAGCCGGCGGTCGCCCCGACCCCGAGCCGAGCGGCGCCGGCCGCCGAACCTCCCGGCCCGGCGGCGTCCGACCCCGAGCCCGCCCCGACCCCGAGCCGAGCGGCGCCGGCCGCCGAACCTCCCGGCCCGGCGGCGTCCGACCCCGAGCCCGCCCCGACCCCGAGCCGAGCGGCGCCGGCCGCCGAACCTCCCGGCCCGGCGGCGTCCGACCCCGAGCCGCCGGCTGCCGCGCCGTCCCTCGACGACCTGGACCTGCCGCCGACCGCGGCCGTGCCGTCCGTGCCCGCGGAGGCGAAGGCAGAGGGGCCCGCCGAGGACCCCGAGGACATCCGCGTCTGGGCCGCCCCCGACGACGACACCGTCGACATCGAGGCCGGTCGATCGGCGGCGGAGAACCCGTTCGCGGATCTGGCGGGTGACCCCGACGACGGCCTGGAAGACCTGCTCGGACCGGCCGAGGACGACCTGCCGCACTGGAGTGAGCCGGTGGCGGGCGCCACCGAGGAAGATGACGCCTGGGCCGGGGTGTCCGGCGGGCCCCGATGGCGGGGCCAGGGCGAGGAGACCGGTGAGCCGGAGGACTTCTCCGACCTCGTCGACGAGACCCGTGTCGAATCCTTGGGGGAGGACGAGATGACCTTCGATGACCTCGATCCTGCGGTGGGGGCGGCGGCCGAATCGCCGGCCGGACCGCCGCAGCGACGCAGCCCGTTCCCTGATGCTCCCGAGGACGAGTTCGGTCTCGACGGTGGCGGCGGCGGCGGTCGCGACATGCAGCAGGCGGTCATCGTCGGGGTCGGCCTCGTCGTGATCATGGCGGTCTGCTTCCTGATCGGGGCCTGGGCCGTCGTTGCTCTGGCCGCCGTGGTGGTCGTCCTGGCCACCGCCGAGTTCTTCACGGCGACCCGGCGAGCCGGGTACCACCCGGCGCCGATCATCGGTCTCGCCGGTTCGGGCGGCATGGTGGTGGCCGTGTACCTCCGGGGCGAGGGGGGGATGACCCTCGTGTTCTTCCTGGTGGTGGTCACGACGCTCTGCTGGTGGCTGTTCGACGCCGGTCCCGGTGACCATGCCGTGGCCAACGCGGGGATCACCCTGCTCGGGGTCTTCTACGTCGGCGGCCTCGGGGCCTTCGCCTCGCTGCTGCTCCGGGTCGACGACGCGTCGGCCTCGATCAGCGGGGCGCTGGCGTCCGGCTTCGGGGACAGCGTCGGGATCTCGCTCCTGTTCGGCGCCATCCTCGTCGCCGTCGCGGCCGACATCGGGGGGCTGTTCGTGGGCCAACGAATGGGTAGCTCTCCGCTCACCGCGGCCAGTCCCAACAAGACCATCGAAGGCGCCATCGGGGGCATCGTCGCCTCCGTCGTGGTCTCGGTGCTCGTGCTCGGGATCATCGGGGTCGGGCCGTGGACGGCGATGGACGCCCTCATCCTCGGCGTGGTCGGCGGGATCATGACGCCGCTGGGCGACCTGTGCGAGTCCCGCCTCAAGCGGGACCTCGGCATCAAGGACATGGGCTCCCTGCTGCCGGGCCACGGCGGGGTGCTCGACCGCTTCGACGGGCTGCTCTTCGTGCTCCCGGCGACCTACTACGTCGTACGGCTGCTCGAGGTCTACGCCAACACCCCGTGACCCCCGACCCCACCCGTTCTGGGCCCGCCGACCCGCGTCCAGCCGCGGGTGGTGGGGCCCAGAACGATCTAGCGGCGTGACGACCACGGTCGCGGTGCTGGGTTCGACGGGGTCGATCGGGACCCAGACCCTGGACGTGGTGCGGGCCGAGCCCGGGCGCTACGAGGTCGTGGCGCTGGGGGCGTCCCGCTCGGTCGATCTCCTGGCCGAGCAGGCCAAGGAGTTCCGGCCCCGGGTGGTGGCCGTGGTCGACGCCGAGGCGGCCGCCGGCCTGGCCGACCGCCTACCGCCGGGCACCGAGCTGACGGTGGGAGAGGCCGCGCTGGCCGACGCCAGCCGGGAGGCCCACGTCGTGGTCAACGGGGTGGTCGGCTTCGCCGGGCTCGGGGTCACCCTGGCGGCCCTGCAGGCCGGACGCCGGCTGGCCCTGGCCAACAAGGAGTCCCTGATCGCCGCCGGGCCGGTGGTTCAGCGCGTGCGGTCCACGCCCGGAGCCGAGCTCATCCCGGTCGACAGCGAGCACGGGGCCATCCACCAGTGCCTGCGGGCCAACGACGTGGCGGAGCGGGTGGCCCGCCTCGTCGTCACCGCGAGCGGCGGGCCGTTCCGGGGCCGGTCCCGGGACGACCTCGCCGGGGTGACCGTCGGTGACGCCCTGGCCCACCCGACGTGGTCGATGGGCCCGAAGATCACCATCGACTCCTCCACGCTCATGAACAAGGGCCTCGAGGTCATCGAGGCCCACGAGCTCTTCGGGGTCGCCTACGACGACATCGACGTGGTCGTCCACCCCCAGTCGGTGGTCCACTCGATGGTGGAGTACACCGACGGCTCCACCATCGCCCAGCTGTCGATGCCGGACATGCGACTGCCCATCGGGTACGCCCTGGCCTACCCCGACCGGGCGGCGACGCCCTTCGGGCGGATCGACTGGACGACACTGGGCTCCCTGGACTTCGAGGCCCCCGACCGCCGGGCGTTCCCGTGCCTGGACCTGGCCTATCGGGCCGGGCGGGCGGGCGAGACGGTCCCCGCGTGGCTCAACGCGGCCAACGAGGTGGCGGTCGAGGCCTTCCTGGCCGGTCGCATCGGGTGGCTGGCCATCAGCGATGTGCTCAAGGCGACCCTCGATCGGCACGATGGAACGAAAGCGACATCGGCCGACGTTGTGATGGAGGCCGATCGTCAGGCCCGTACCGTGGCGACCGAGATCGTCGCCGCCCTCACCCCCTAGAGCCAGCGGAGCCCATGTCCGACACCGAGCTGAAGCCGCCGACGCCCGACGAGCCGTTCACGGCCCAGGGCGACATCCCCGGCAAGATCGGACTCGCCGCGTTGATCGGTGGGACCATCGCCCTGGGGGTCTTCGGCGGCTGGCCGATCCTGGTCATCGTCCTGTCGCTGGTCTTCATGATCTTCATGCACGAGTTGGGCCACTACGTCACGGCCAAGTCCGCGGGCATGAAGGTGACCGAGTTCTTCATCGGCTTCGGCCCCCGCGTCTGGTCGTTCCACCGGGGCGAGACCGAGTACGGCGTGAAGGCCATCCCCGCCGGGGCCTACGTCCGCATCATCGGTATGAACAACCTCGATGACGTGCCGCCGGCCGACGAGTCCCGGACCTACCGCCAGAAGTCCTACCCCCGGCGCATGTCGGTCGCGGTGGCGGGCTCGGCGATGCACTTCCTGATGGCCTTCGCCTTGGGCATCGGCGCGCTCATGGTCTACGGAGCGGCCACCGATGACGCCACCAACTGGGAGATCGCGGCCCTGCCCACCCCCGACGAGACGCTCACCGGGTTCCCGGCCTCCGAGCTGACGCCCAGCCTCACCCGCCAGCTCGAGGCGGGGGAGACCCCGGCCCTGGTCGCCGGGCTCCAGGAGGGCGACCGGATCGTGGCCGTCGACGGCGAGGTGATCGAGACCTACGACGAGATGCGGGACTTCACCCTGGCCCACCCCGGCGACGAGGTCACCTTCGTCGTCGAACGGGCCGGTGGGACCGAGGAGGCGACGGTGACCCTGGCCGAGCGGACCCTGGAGGGGGTGACGGTCGGCTACCTCGGCGTGCAGGAGGCGCAGGTGCTCGAGAGCGTCGGGCCGATCGAGGCCGCGCTGACCTCGGCCGAAGAGGTCGGGACCCTGGTGGCGGAGTCGGTCAAGGGCATCGTCCGGTTCTTCAGCCCGCAAGGGATCAGCGACTTCGCCGCGGTGGTCATGAACGCCCAGGACGAACCGACCGAATCGGATCCGGCCGCCCCGGGGGGCGGTGGGAGCAACAGCGCCTCCCAGGACGAGAGCCGCATCATCTCCATCGTCGGCGCGGCCCGCATCGGCGCCCAGGCGACCGACGCCGACGGCCTCTATGCCCTGATGCGCTTCATGATGCTGCTGAACGTGTTCATCGGCGTGTTCAACCTCCTGCCCCTGCTGCCCTTCGACGGCGGTCACGTGGCGGTGGGCACCTATGAGCGCATCCGGGAGATCGGCACCGGTCGGCGCTACCAGGCCGACATCACCAAGCTGCTGCCGCTGACCTACGCCGTGGTGCTGTTCATGGTCACCCTCGGGTCCCTGGCGCTCTACGTGGACCTCTTCGACCCGATCAACCTGCAGTAGGGCCGCCGGCCCGCGTCCCGAACGCGTCCCGAACGGGTCCCGAACGCGTCCCGAACCCGTCCCGAACGGGGACCGGGCTGCGAGACTGGGCCCGTGAGCTACCCGCGCCGGAAGACCCGCCAGGTCCTCCTCGACCACCCGTCGCACCCCGTGACGGTGGGCGGCGACGCCCCGGTGAGCGTGCAGTCGATGACGATCACCAAGACGGCCGATGTCGAGGGGACGCTCCAGGCGATCTACGCCCTCTACGGCGCCGGGGCCGACATCGTGCGGTGCACCTGCAACGAGAGGGAGGCAGCCGAGGGTCTGGCCCAGATCGTGCCCCGTTCGCCGGTGCCGATCGTGGCCGACATCCACCACCAGTACAAGATGGCGCTCGCGGCCCTGGAGGCCGGTGTCCACTGCCTGCGCCTGAACCCGGGCAACATCCGCCGCCCCGAGCACATCAAGGCCGTGGCCATGGAGTGCAAGGACCGAGGCGTCCCCATCCGCATCGGGGTCAACGGCGGCTCCCTCGACCCCGATCTCTACGAGAAGCACGACGGCCTCACCGCCGAGGCCATGGTCGAGTCGGCCCAGCGGGAGCTGGACTACTTCGCCGAGGTCGGCTTCGACGACGTCAAGATCTCGGTGAAGGCCTCCAACGTGCCGCTGATGATCGAGGCCTACCGTCAGCTGTCGGAGGTGACCGACCACCCGCTGCACCTCGGCGTCACCGAGGCCGGCCCGCCGCCCGCCGGGCTGATCAAGGCCACCGCGGGCCTGGCCACGCTGCTGTCGGAGGGCATCGGTGACACCATCCGCTACTCGCTCACCGCCGACCCGGTGCAGGAGGCCCGGGCCGGTCGCCAACTGCTCGAGGCCCTCGGCCTGCGGGAGCGAACCGGTCTCGACCTGATCGCCTGCCCCTCCTGCGGTCGGGCCGAGGTCGACGTCTACGCCATCGCCGACGCCGCCCAGAAGGCCCTCGAGGAGCTCGAGGTGCCCATCCAGGTGGCGGTGATGGGCTGTGTCGTGAACGGCCCCGGCGAGGCCCGGGAGGCCGACCTCGGCATCGCCGCCGGCCGCAAGCGGGGCCACCTGTTCGTGAAGGGCAGCGTCGTCAAGGTCGTGGCCGAGGACGAGATGGTCGCCGAGCTCGTCGAATGGGCCAAGATCGTCAGCGAAGACGGCGTCGAAGCCGCCCTGGCCCAAGCCGACTCGGGGGCTGCCGCGGAGGCCGAGAAGGACCGTGCGGCGCTGTTGACCGAACAGGGCGACGACGTCAACCAGGCCGGCGCCCACATCGACCAGATCCGCAAGCTCTGACCTCTCGTTCTGGCGCCCGATTGAGGCGTCGGGGCGCCGCAATCGGGCGCCAGAAGGCCGGAATGCAGCCGGGGCGGGTGACGAGTCGGTCGGTGGGCCACTGCGTAGCCGGGAGGCAACGGACCCGGGGCGGGGGATCAGCCGCCACTACCCTCCGCCGGATGGCCAAGGCTCCCGTGCTCACCCCCCAGGGCGAGGACTTCCCCCGCTGGTACCAGGACGTCATCGCGAAGGCGGAGCTGGCCGAGAACGGGCCGGCCCGGGGCACGATGGTCATCCGGCCCTACGGCTTCTCGCTCTGGGAGCGCCTCCAGGCGGCCATGGACGAGCGCATCAAGGCCGCCGGGGTCGACAACGCCTACTTCCCGTTGTTCGTGCCCATGTCCTTCTTCGAGAAGGAGGCCGAGCACGTGGAGGGCTTCAGCCCCGAGCTGGCCGTGGTCACCATCGGCGGCGGCAAGGAGCTGGAGGAGCCCTTGGCCATCCGCCCCACCTCCGAAACGGTGATGGGGACCTACTTCGCCAAGTGGATCCAGAGCTACCGGGACCTGCCTCTGCTCGTGAACCAGTGGGCCAACGTGGTGCGCTGGGAGCTTCGGCCCCGGCTGTTCCTGCGCACCACCGAGTTCCTCTGGCAGGAGGGCCACACGTGTCACGCAACCGAGGCCGAGGCCCGGGACTTCGCCGTGCGCATCCTGCACGAGGTCTACGCCGACTGCATGGAGCAGGTCCTGGCCGTACCGGTGTACAAGGGGCGCAAGACCGCGGCCGAGCGCTTCGCCGGGGCCATCAACACCGTGGCGTGTGAGGCGATGATGCGCGACGGCAAGGCCCTGCAGATGGGCACCAGCCATGAGCTGGGGCAGAACTTCGCCAAGGCCTTCGGCATCGAGTACCTCTCGGCGGAGGGCAACCAGGAGAACGTCTGGCAGACCTCCTGGGGCACGTCCACCCGCATGGTGGGCGGCCTGATCATGACCCACGGCGACGACAACGGCCTGCGGGTCCCGCCTGCGCTGGCTCCCATCCAGGTCGTCGTGTTGGTTGTCCGTGCCGAGGACGGGGCGGGGGAGGCCGCGGCCCGTCTGGCCGACGAGCTGAAGGCCTCCGGCGTACGGGTGCGCCTCGACGACAAGGTCGACACGTCGTTCGGGCGCCGGGCCACCAACTGGGAGCTCAAGGGCATCCCGCTGCGGATCGAGGTCGGCCCCCGGGACCTGAAGGAGGGCGAGGTCACCCTCGTGCGCCGGGACGACGGCGAGAAGCGCCAGGTCGCCGTGGCCGCGGTCGCCGGCGAGGTCCCCGGCCTGCTCGAGACGATCCAGGTCGACCTGCTCGCGGCGGCGACAAAGGACCGCGACGACCGCACGGTCGAGGTGACGGCGATCGAGGACGTGGCCACCGCCGCGGCGGATGGCTTCGTCCGCATCCCCTGGGACACCGTGGGGGTCGAGGGCGAAGCCGCGCTGGCCAAGGAGGCCCTGACCATCCGCTGCCTCCAACGGCCCGACGGCAGCCTGCCGGAGGCCGACGACGAGCCCGGCCTGTCCGCCCTGGTCGCCCGGTCGTACTGACCCGGGCCAACCGCCGGGGGACCACCGTTCTCGAGGCGGTGCCTGTCGGTATCCGACAGCCACCGCCTCGAGCTCGCAGTAGCGGCGGCCGCCGAGGCGGGATGAGGCTCGAAACCGACCCCGGGGCCCGCAGGAACGCCGCCCGCCAGGGGCCGGCCTCGACCGTTATACTCCGGGCAGCATTTTGTTCAGGTCGAGCAAAGGCGTGGGCTTCGGCCCACGCCTTTTCTTACGGAGAGGAGGAGTTCAGCCATGGCGATCACCGATCGCGTCCGGGCCATCGTCCTCCCCCTCGCCGAAGAACGGGGCCTCGACCTCTACGACGTCGAGCAGCACCAGGCCAGCGTCCGCATCCTGGTCAGCCGGGACGGGGGCATCGACATCGATGCCCTGGCCGAGCTGAGCCGCTCGGTGTCGCGGGCGCTGGACGAGACCGACCCCGTCCCCGGCAGGTACACCCTCGAGGTGTCCAGCCCCGGCCTGGAGCGGCCCCTGCGTCGTCCGGACCACTTCGCCGGTGCGGTCAACGACCAGGTCACGGTCAAGACCGTCCCCGGCGCCGAGGGCGACCGCCGGGTGACCGGCGTGCTCCTGGCCGCCGACGACGACGCCATCACCGTCCGCACCGGGGACGGCCCTGATCCCGAGGATCGTCGTATCCCCTACGACGAGATCGCCGCAGCTCGGACACTGTTCGACTGGGGAACCACCACCAAGCCGACGACGAAGAAGAAGACTCCATGAGCGGAAACAACCTCGAGATGATGGAGGCCCTCCAGGCGCTGGCCGTCGACAAGGGCATCTCGGTCGACGACCTCCTGGCCGCGCTGGCGGACGCACTGGAGTCGGCCTACAAGCGCACGCCCGGTGCCTACGAGTACTCCTGGGTCACCCTGGACCCCGACACCTTCGACATCCGCGTCTACGCCCAGGAACTGGACGACGACGGGGAGCCCGAGGGTGAGGAGATGGACGTCACCCCCGACGACTTCGGCCGCATCGCCGCCCAGACGGCCAAGCAGGTGATGATGCAACGCATCCGCGAGGTCGAGCGGGACATGAAGTACGAGGAGTACGCCGGCCGGGAGGGCGACATCGTCACCGGCATGATCCAGCAGAGCGACCAGCGTTACACCCTGCTGGACCTCGGCCGGGTCGAGGCCCTCCTGCCCCAGGCCGAGCAGGTCCCCTACGAGCGCCCCGAACCCAACTCCCGGGTGAAGGCCTACATCGTGGAGGTCCGCAAGACCGCCAAGGGGCCCCAGATCGTCGTCAGCCGGACGCACCCCGGACTGATCAAGCGGTTGTTCGAGCTGGAGGTGCCCGAGATCGCCGACGGCATCGTGGAGATCCGGGCCTGTGCCCGCGAGCCCGGGCACCGGACGAAGATCGCCGTCTGGTCCAACGACACCAACGTCGACCCCGTCGGGGCCTGCGTCGGTGCCCGGGGCGCCCGCGTCCGCATGGTGGTCAACGAGCTCAAGGGCGAGAAGATCGACATCGTCCCCTTCTCCGACGACGCGGCCGACTTCGTGATGAAGGCCCTGTCCCCGGCCCGGGTCAAGGAGGTGCGGATCCACGAGGACACCGGCACCGCCGAGGTCATCGTCCCCGACTACCAGCTCTCACTGGCCATCGGCAAGGAGGGCCAGAACGCCCGCCTGGCCGCTCGCCTCACCGGTTGGCGGGTCGACATCAAGAGCGAGACCCAGGTGGCCGAGGAAGCGGCCTATCAGACCGACGACTGGGCCCAGGGCGAGTGGATCATCGACGCCGCGACCGGCGAGCAGATGTGGCAGCCCGCGGACGGGACGCCGGCCATGACCGCCGACCAGTGGAGCCAGCTCGGCGCCGAGCAGGCGGAGGCCGAGACGGCCGGAGTGGAGGCCGAGGCCGAGACCGCCGAAGGTGGAGCGGGGGCGGAGGCCGAGACCGCCGGAGTGGAGGCCGAGGCCGAGACCGCCGAAGGTGGAGCGGGGGCGGAGGCCGAGACGGCCGGAGTGGAGGCCGAGGCCGAGACCGCCGAAGGTGGAGCGGGGGCGGAGGCCGAGCAGGTCGTGACCGAGGACGAAGCGGGCGAGGAGTCCGCCGAGGACGCCGACGCCACCGGTGAGGCCGGCGACGCGCCGGTCGAGGGTGGCGGGGACGCCGCCGACGGTGCGGAGGGGTTGGCCGAGGCCGCCGCCACCGAGGCCGCTTCTGACGACGGGGCGACGTCGTAGCCCCCGGGACCCCGCAGCGGACCTGCATCGGCTGCCGACGGGTCGCCGGTCAGGACGAACTGGTGCGGGTGACCCGCCAGGGCGACGGATCGCTGGCCGTGGGACCTACACTTCCGGGCCGGGGCGCGTGGCTGTGCCGATCCTCAGCTGCGTGCCTCGATGCCGCCCAGCGGCGCGGAGCCTTTGCCCGGGCCCTGCGAGCGCCGGTCGCGGACGCCGATGTCGAGGCGGTGCGTGACCAGGTGCTCGACCGGGCAGACGCCCGCCAGAAGCTACGAAAGGGCTGACACAGCCAGGTGCCATCCAACGTAAGGGTCTACGAACTCGCCCGCGAGCTCGGCATGAGCAACCAGGAGGTCCTCGACCTCTGCGACAAGCTGGGCATCGGCGCGCGCAGTCACTCGTCCTCGATCGTCGAGGCCCAGGCTGACCGCGTCCGCCGGCGGGCGGAGAAGGACGGGTTGGTCAAGGCCGCCCCGGCCGAGGAAGAGAAGCCGGCCGAAGAGGCCAAGCCCAAGAACCCGCCCGTCAGCACGAAGAAGGCTCCGCCGAAGAAGAAGGCCGAGCCCAAGGCCGAGGAGCCCGCGCCGGAGCCGGCCCCCGAGCCCGAGCCCGAGCCCGAGGCCCCCGCCGCCGAGGTCGTCGAGGCTCCGCCCGCCGCGCCCGCCGAGGTCGAGGCCCCGCCGGCCGCCGCCGAGGCCGAGGCGCCCGCCGCCGCCCCCGCCGCCGAAGCCCCCAAGCGCGTGGTGCGCTCCAGCGGCAGCAGCGGCCCGACCCGGCCCGCCGAACCACCTCCGGCGCCGCCCACGTTGCCCGCCAGCGAGCGGGTCCGTCCGACCGCACCCCCGGCCACCGCCCCGGCGGCATCGGCCGCCCAACCCGCCGCGCCGCCTGCGGAGGGCACCGCGCCCCCTGCCGCGGACTCGGGCAAGCCGATCCCGCCACCTCCCCGCCCGCCGACCTCGGGGACCGGAAAGCCGATCCCGCCCCCACCGGGTACCGGTGGTCGTGGCGGCGCTCCGCCGCCCCGCCCCGGCGGTCGGCCCGGTGGCGGTCCACCACGCGGTCGCCCCGGCGGCACCCCACGTCCGAGCCTGGGTGGCGGCGGCCCGCGTCCGAACGTCCCCGGTGCCGGCCCCGGCGGCGGTGGTCGCCCCGGCGGCGGCCCCGGTCGCGGCGGTCCTCAGCGGCCCCAGCGGCGTCGGCGGAGTCGTCGGCGTCGGGTCCGTGAGGAACTGCAGCCGATCGACCGGCCGACCTACACGCCGACCGACGCGGCCGTACCCGAGGGCGAGGTCGTGATCGAGCGGGCGTCGGCCCCGATGGACATCGCCCCCAGGCTGAACCGGACCGCGGCCGACGTCGTGCGCTTCCTCATGCAGCAGGGTGAGATGGTCACGGCGACCCAGTCCCTCAGTGACGAGATGATCGAGTTGTTCGCGGCCGAGATCGGCGCCGAGGTCCGCCTCGTGGATCCCGGGGAGGAGCAGGAGGTCGAGCTCCAGAAGCTCCTCGAGTACGACGACTGGGAGGAAGAGGAAGAGGAGGACCCCGACGCGGTTCCCCGTGCCCCGGTGGTCACCGTCATGGGTCACGTCGACCACGGCAAGACCCTGCTGCTCGACAAGATCCGCTCCAGCAACGTGATCGAGGGCGAGGCCGGCGGGATCACCCAGGCCATCGGTGCGTACCAGGTCGTTCGTGACGGCCACGAGATCACCTTCATCGACACCCCGGGCCACGAGGCGTTCACCGCCATGCGGGCCCGCGGCGCGGACGCCACCGACATCGTCATCCTCGTGGTGGCCGCCGACGACGGCGTCATGCCCCAGACGGTGGAGGCGTTGAACCACGCCAAGGCGGCCGACGTGCCGATCATCGTGGCCCTCAACAAGGTCGACCGGGAGAACGCCGACGTCCAGCGGGTCCTGGCCCAGCTGGCCGAGCACGAGCTCATCCCGGAGTCCTACGGCGGCGACACCATCGTGGTGGAGACGTCCGCCCTGCAGGACATCGGCATCGACGACCTCCTGGAGCAGGTGCTCCTGGTGGCCGAGATCGAGGAGCTCCGGGCCAACCCCGACGGTCGCGCCTCGGGCGTGGTGCTCGAGTCCCACCTCGACACCGGACGGGGGCCGGTGGCCACCGTCCTGGTCCAGCGGGGCACGCTCACGGTCGGTGACCCGGTCGTGGCCGGGGCCGCCGCGGGCAAGGCGCGAGCCCTCATCGACGATCATGCCGAGCAGGTCAAGGCGGCCGGCCCGTCAACCCCGGTCGAACTGCTCGGCCTCTCCGACGTGGCCGTGGCCGGCACCAGCTTCATCGTCGCCCCCGACGAGAAGGTGGCCCGCACGGTCTCGGACAAGCGGGAGCACTTCGCCCGCCAGGCCAGCCTCGGCCGAGACGCCGGCGTCGCCACCGGCGCCAAGTTGGAGGACATCTTCAGCCAGATCCAGGCCGGCGAGGCCGCGACGCTGAACCTCATCATCAAGGCGGACACCAACGGCTCGATGGAGGCGGTGACCGACGCCCTGCGCAAGTTGGAGCGGGACGAGGTCAAGCTGGCCTTCGTCCACCGCGGAGTCGGCGGCATCACCGAGAACGACATCCAGTTGGCCTCGGCGGCCAACGCCACCATCCTCGGCTTCAACGTCCGTCCTGAGCGCAAGGCCCGTCAGTCGGCCGAGCAGGAGGGCGTCGAGATCCGCACCTACGAGGTCATCTACGCCCTCCTCGAGGACATCGAGGCGGCCATGGTGGGCATGCTCAAGCCCGAGTTCGAGGAGATCGTCACCGGCGAGGCCGAGGTCCGGGAGATCTTCCGGGTCCCCAAGATCGGTGCCATCGCCGGCTGCTACGTCCTCAACGGCACGATCACCCGCGGCTCGAAGGTGCGTTTCCTGCGGGAGGGCACCGTGCTGTGGAAGGGCACGATCAGCTCCCTCAAGCGCTTCAAGGACGACGTCCGCGAGGTCCAGGCCGGCTACGAATGCGGTATCGGCCTGTCGGACTTCCAGAACCTGCAGCAGGGCGACATCATCGAAACGGTCGAGGAGCGCGAGATCCCGCGCGTCTGACCGCCGTGTACGTCCTCGCTCTGGACATCGACCTGTTCCTTCCGGACTGCCGCTCGCTCAAGGCGAAGCGGGCGGTGCTGCGCCCCGTGATCGAAGGCGTCCGCCGTCGTTTCCGGGTGGCGGTGGCCGAGGTCGGCGAGCAGGATCGCTGGCAGCGGGCCCGCCTCGGCGTGGCCGCGGTGGGCGGGACCGAGAGCCATGTGCGGGACGTCATCGACGAGGTGGAGCGTTGGATCTGGTCCCAGCCGGGTATCGAGGTCCTGTCCATGGACCGCACGTGGTCGGACACCTGAAGGACAGCCCATGAGCAAGCACCGACGCCGGGCCAGTGGCCCCCACGACTATCCCCGCACCGCCCGCCTCAACGAGCTGGTCCGTCAGATCGTGGCCGAGGAGTTGGAGCGCATCGACGACGAGCGCCTGAGCCTGGTCACGGTCGTGGACGTGGTCTGTGAGGCCGACCTGCGCAACGCGGTCGTCTATGTGACCGGCCTCGGCGATCCCGAGGACGACGCGGCGATCGTCGAGGCACTGGGGGACCATCGCAGGCACCTCCAGGCCACCATCAACCGCCAGACCCGGTTCAAGCGGACACCGGAGCTGATATTCGCCGCCGACGAGGTCACCCGATCGGCCAACCGGATCGAGACCATCCTGCGGGACCTGCAGACCGACGACCGGCGGGCCCCCGACGACGAGACCGGCGCCGGCGACGACGGTGTCTGAGGCCGCAGTACGACCCAGCGGCATCGCGGTGGTCGACAAGGCGGCGGGGATGACCTCCCACGACGTGGTCGACCGGGCCCGCAAGGTGCTGGGGGAGCGCAAGATCGGCCACTCCGGGACCCTTGACCCCGACGCCACCGGGATCCTCCTGCTCGGCATCGGCGCCGCGACCCGGCTGCTGCGGTTCCTGACCGCGCTGCCCAAGACCTACACCGCCGACTTCATCCTCGGGATCGAGACCTCGACGTTGGATGCCGCCGGTGAGGTGACGGCGACCCACGACATGGCGGTCACGCCCGACCAGGTCGCCGCCGCGGCGGCAACCTTCGTCGGCGAGATCGAGCAGATCCCGCCGATGGTCTCCGCGGTGCGGGTCGACGGGAAGCGGCTCCACGAGTTGGCCCGGGAGGGCAGGGAGGTCGAGCGCAAACCCCGGGAGGTCACCGTGTTCCGCTACGAGGTGACCCCGACCGACGATCCCCTCGTCTACCGCGCCGAGGTGGAGTGCTCGTCGGGAACCTACATCCGCACCCTGGCCGCGGACCTGGGTCACGCCCTCGGCGGCGGCGCCCACCTGACGAACCTGCGCCGCACCAGGATCGGTTCCTTCGGCGAGGCCGAGGCCAAGCCGGTGGAGGACCTGGTGGTGCTACCGGCCAGGGAAGGCCTACGCGACTACCCCCAGACGACGGTCGACGACGACAACGCCTTCCTGGTGCGCAACGGCCGGGTGATGGACCCCGACCAGCTCGGCGGCGTCGCCGGGGCCGGCCCCTGGGCCGTCAGCGACCGGTCCGGGACGTTGCTGGCCGTCTACGAGCGGGTCAGCCAGCACCGGGTCAAGCCATCGTTGGTGCTCGCCCCGTAGGCCTGCGGGCCAGGGGGTCGACCTTTCGAGGCTCCAGCTGTCGGGATCCGACAGCTGGAGCCTCGAAAGTGCTGGCAGCCCGACGATCGGCCACGAACAGTGCGAAACGAGGGCCGGTGTGCCCCCGACGACCTGCCACGTGACCCCATGCCCCCGTGGTTGCGTCGTTGTCATCGAGGCCGACGGCGACCGCGGCCCCCGAAGCCGGCGGAGCGGGCCCCATGCCCTTCGTTGCCTCGGTTCCCGCCCGAGCCGCATAGCCTCAACACCGTGGAGGTGGTGCGTTATCCCGGGCCCTGCCCGGCGTCCGAGGACGGCTCGGTCGTCACGATCGGGGCCTATGACGGCGTCCATCTCGGCCACCGGGCCTTGATCGACCGGGTGCGCAAGCGGGCCGCCGACCGCGGCGTGGCCTCCGCGCTGATCACCTTCGACCAGCACCCCGCCCGCCTGGTCCGCCCGGAGAGCGCCCCGCTGCTGTTGACCGACCCGGAGCAGAAGCTGGAGCTGCTGGAGGCCACCGGCCTGGATCTGCTGCTGGTCGTCCGCTTCGACGAGGAGCGGGCCCAGGAGTCCCCCGAGGACTTCGTGCGCGAGGTCCTGGTCGACTGCGTGGGCACCAAGGCGATCGTGGTGGGCGAGGACTTCCACTTCGGGCACCGGCGCCGGGGCAACGTCGAGCTGCTGCGGACCATGGGGGCCGAGGCCGGCTTCGAGGTGGAGCCGATCGAGCTGCTCGGCTCCGACGGTCAGCCCGCCGACGAGTCGGCCCAGGTCTCCTCTACCGCCATCCGCACGACCCTCGCCGAAGGCGAGGTCGAGCGGGCCGCCGCGATGTTGGGGCGCCACCACGAGGTCCGGGGCATCGTCGACCACGGCGACGCCCGGGCCACCGAGCTGGGCTTCCCGACGGCCAACGTGTCCGTGCCCGACGACGTCCAGCTGCCCGCCGACGGGATCTACGCCGGCTGGTACCTCCGCCCCGACGGCAGTCGTCACCCCACGGCCATCGCCCTGGGGCGTCGCCCCACGTTCTACGAGACGGCCCATGCATCTCTTCTGGAGGCCCATCTGCTGGACTTCTCGGGTGACCTGTATGGCGAGCGGGCCCGCGTGGCCTTCGTGACCCGGCTCCGGGCCGAGGAGAAGTTCGACAGCGTCGAGGCGCTGATCGACCAGATGGGCCGCGACTGTGAGCAGGCCCGTCGGATCCTGGCGGGCTGAAGGCGGCCGTCATCACCGACACCGAGCTCGCCCCCACGCCCGAGCACCTGACCGACCCGCTGGTCGGCCCGGAGGGCACCGGCCCCCTGACCGCAGTCGAGGGGCGCTCGTCGCGTCCCCGCCTGGCGCAGTTCACCGTGACGTTGGCCGACGGCCACAAGGTGGGTGTGTCGGTGACCGGCCAGGGCATCCCGCTGGTGGTCGTCCACGGGTTCTCGGCCGAGGGCATCCTCTATGCCCAGACCCTGTCCCGCCTCGTGGGCATGGGCTACCGGGTGATCGCCATCGACACCGCCGGCCACGGCGGGACCTTCGGCCTTCCCGGCGGCGGGGGCGACCTGTCGGACTATGCCGACCTGCTCCGGCGGGTCCTCGACCACCTCGGGGTCCAGCGGGCCGTCCTGGTCGGCCACTCCATGGGCGGCCGCCTCATCGTGGAGGTGGCCGCCGAGACCCCCGAACGGGTCATCGCCCTGCTCCTGCTCGACGCCATCGTGGGCGACAGCTGGGACCGCATCCAGATGTGGTCCCGCTGGATGCCACCGGTGCTCGGCTTCGTCGGGGCCACCCTGCTCGTGGACACCGCGGGCACCCTGCCGGTGCTGCGGGACCGGGGTCAGGCGATGAAGCTCCTCCGCCTCGCTCTGCCGACCTTCGGTGCCCATCTCCGGAGACCGTGGCGACTGCTCTCGCCGGCGGTGTCCATCCTCCGGTCCGACCCGAGCCACGACCTCCTCGAACTGGTGGCGGGCCACGGGGTGTCGACCTTCGTCCTGCACGGGGACCGGGACCGGGCGGTGCCCCTCTCCACGGCCCGATCCGCCGCCGGCCTGGCCAACGGGCAGCTCGTGGTCATCCACGGTGGTTCCCACTCCTGGGTGCTCAAGGACCCCGAGACGCTGCCGGGCATCGTCCACGACCTGCTGGGCGACGGCCTCGGGCGGGCCCAGCGTCGGGCGCTCCTGCACGCCGGGCTCCTGCCGGGCGAGGCCACGCCGGCCGACGTCGAGGAGGCCTTCTACGAACGGGGCTCGCTCGTCCAACGTCTGGCGCCGTCGGAGGTCACCATGGACCGCAACGAACCGGCCCCGCCCAGTCGTCCGCCCCGCTACCGCTGGACCATCACGACGCCGTGACATCCCCGTGGCCTCGCGGGCGCGGCCACCCCGGGCCCCGTCACGGTGCGGTGAGGACATAGGTGCTGCCGGCCACCCGGGCCGTCACGGTGCGGTGAGGACATAGGTGCTGCCGGCCACCGACGGCCCCGTCACGGTGCGGTGAGGACATAGGTGCTGCCGACCACCGACGGGGCGTAGTGGCCGGGGGCGAAACGGGCGACGAGGGCGGCCTTGGCTCGCCAACCGGTGCAGTGCCCGGGGGCCACGACGGCGGGGGCGATGCGCTCGGCCAGGTCCTGGACCGTCGGGCCGATCCGAGGCTCCATGGCCGAACCGGCGAGGTGGTAGCCACCCAGGACCACGTCCACCGGGATCTCGGGGTAGTGCGCCTGGGCCGCCAGGCAGGCGTTCACGATGCCGGCGTGGGAGCAGGCCGACAGCACGGTGACCCCCCGCCCCGCGACCCGGGCGGCAAGGAAGCGCTCGTCGAGGATGAGCGGGTCGGGCGTGGCCACGCCGTCCCGCAGCGTGTGGTGGCCGACGAGACCGGTCTCATAGCTCGTCGTGCGGGCGATGGTCCCACTGCCGAGCAGCAGGTCGGCGCCCAGGGTGTGGGCTTCAGCGTGCGGTTCGACGACGCCGCCGGCCTCCCTGATCTCGGCGAGGGTCGGCTCCGGGGCGAGCAGGACCAGCGGGCCCTCGCCCGTACGGACCCCCCGCTGGTCCGGACGATCGGGGTGCAGGTCGACGATCGGCGCCGGTCGACCCGCCGCGGCCCGGGCCGCGGCGATCGCCGCCACGGCAACCGGCAGCCCGCCGCTGTGGTCCCAGTGCCAGTGCGACAAGAAGATCGAGTCGATGGCCGTGAGGTCGACGCCGAGGCGGTCGGCGTTGGCCCGCCACACCTCCCCGTAGGGGCCGACGTCGAAGAGCGCGGTGTGGCGCTGGTCGCCCCGGCGGGCCTGCACCAGGACCGACAGGCCGTGACAGGCCACACACAGGTGGTCGAAGACCTGGACGCTCGGGGTCCCGTCGGCCTGCTCGATGGTCGGCACGCGCTGCAGATGGGTGGCCACCTCGGGCTGCTGGGGCAGGGCCGGGTCGATGCTCGACAGCGTGTCGGTCTCGTTGTCGACCACAACGGTGAGCAACAGCTCGTCGAGGGGCAGTGAGGTCGGGGGGGAGGTGTCCATCACGGTCCATGGTCGCACTCCGGCCGATCGGGGCGGATCGCTGGTAGTCTGACCCCCGAGAAACCGGGCGCATCTCCTTCCTCCGCGCTCCAGACGACGAAGAGAAGACGTAGAGACGCAGATGTCGCGACCCCCCACCAACCTCCCGCCGAAGTCGACCACGATGGCCGAGCACGGCAAGCACGACACCGACACGGGCTCACCCGAGGTCCAGGTGGCGCTGCTCACCGATCGGATCGAGCACCTGACCGAGCACCTGCGGGTGCACAAGAAGGATCATCACAGCCGCCGCGGCCTGCTCATGCTGGTCGGTCGGCGTCGCCGCCTGCTCGACTACCTCGCCAAGAACGACGTCGAGCGCTACCGCGCCCTCATCGCCAAACTCGGCCTCCGGCGCTAAGGATCTCCCTCCGGTCGGCCGCTCCGGTGGCCGGCCCCCACTGAAAGTCCAAGACAGCGCAGCGGTTCAGCTGCCAGTCGCCGACTCCCCGGCCCAGATCTGATGCCGGACCGGGTGGCCGACAACTGGGAACTGGACAGCTGCTCCACGAACGGGACCCGAAGGCGGGTCCCAGAGAAGAGAGCACATCATGGCGGAGATCCACTCCGTATCCCGTCCCGTTTCCGGGACCGACAAGACCCTGTACTTCGAGTCCGGCAAGTTGGCCGGACTCGCCGATGGCGCCGTGACCGTCCGCATGGGCGACACGATGGTGTTGGTCACCGCCACCGCCTCGCGGTCGGTGCGGGAGGGGGCGGATTTCTTCCCCCTCACCGTTGACATCGAGGAGCGCTTCTACGCCGCGGGCAAGATCCCCGGCTCGTTCTTCCGTCGGGAGGGCAAGTCCAGCGATCAGGCCATCCTGACCTGCCGGCTGATCGACCGTCCCCTGCGCCCCTCGTTCCCCGAGGGCTTCCGCAACGAGGTCCACGTGGTGGGCACCATCCTCGGCGCCGACCAGGAGAACCCGCACGACATCCTGGCCATCAACGCCGCGTCGGCGGCGCTGTGCATCTCGCCCATCCCCTTCGACGGGCCGCTGGGCGCGGTGCGCCTGGCCTTCACCCCCGAGGGCACCTGGACCGCCTATCCGACCTGGGAGGAGGGCAAGGACTCCACCTTCGAGATGGTCGTGGCCGGTCGGCTGCTGGACGACGGCGACGTGGCCGTCATGATGGTCGAGGCCGGCGGCGGTGAGCACGCCTGGCAGCACTACGAGGCGGGCGCCCCGAAGGTCACCGAGGAGATCGTGGCCGCGGGCCTCGAGGCCTCCAAGACCCACATCAAGGACGCCATCGAGCTCCAGCAGGAGCTGATCGATGCCGTCGGTGGCAAGCCCGAGGTCTTCGAGTTCACGGTGGCCGCCGACTACAGCGACGAGGTCTTCGCCGCCGTGGAGGCCGCCGCCGCCGATCGGGTGGCCGCGGCGTATCAGATCGCCGACAAGGCCGAGCGCACCACCGTCGAAGACGACCTCAAGGCTGCGGTCGTCGCCGAGCTGTCCCCGCAGTTCGAGGACGTGTCCGGCGCCGAGAAGCAGATCAAGGCGGCCGTCCGGTCGCTGACCAAGAAGATCGTGCGCAAGCGCATCGTCGAAGAGGGCGTTCGCATCGACGGTCGTGGCACCCGCGACGTGCGGCCCCTGTCCTCGGAGGTCCACCTGGTGCCGACGGCGCACGGCTCCGGCCTGTTCCAGCGGGGCGAGACCCAGGTCCTCAACGTGGCCACGCTGGGGATGCCCCGCATGGAGCAGATGCTCGACAGCCTCGGGGGCGACACCTCCAAGCGCTACATGCACCACTACAACTTCCCGCCCTTCTCCACCGGCGAGACCGGCTTCATGCGAGGCCCGAAGCGCCGGGAGATCGGCCACGGGCTCCTGGCCGAGCGGGCCCTGCTGCCCGTCATCCCGCCTGCCGAGGAGTTCAGCTACACGCTGCGCACCGTGTCCGACGTGCTGAGCTCCAACGGCTCCACCTCGATGGGCTCGGTCTGTGCCTCGACCCTGTCGCTGATGGACGCCGGTGTGCCGATCAAGGCCCCCGTGGCCGGCATCGCCATGGGCCTGGTCTACGCCGAGGGCAAGTACACCGCCCTCACCGACATCCTGGGAGCCGAGGACGCCTTCGGCGACATGGACTTCAAGGTGGCCGGGACCAGCGAGTTCGTGACCGCCCTGCAGCTGGACACCAAGATCGACGGCGTCCCCGCCGACGTCCTGGCCTCCGCCCTGCAGCAGGCCTACGAGGCTCGCACGCAGATCCTCGAGGTCATGCTGGCGGCGATCCCCGAGCCCCGCGACGACGTCGCCGACACCGCGCCGAAGATCATCAGCTTCCAGATCCCCATCGACAAGATCGGTGAGGTCATCGGGCCCAAGGGCAAGGTCATCAACGCCATCCAGGCCGAGACCGGTGCGGACGTCAACGTCGACGACGACGGCACCGTGGGCACCGTGTCCATCGGTTCGACCGACAAGCAGGCCGTCGAAGAGGCCCGTCGCCAGATCGAGCTGATCATGGACCCGCCGGAGGCCGAGGTGGGCGTGACCTACGACGGCAAGGTGGTGAACATCACCAAGTTCGGTGCCTTCGTCAACATCCTCCCGGGTCGTGACGGCCTGGTCCACATCTCCAAGCTCGGGGGCAACCGCCGCATCGACCGGGTCGAGGACGTCGTGTCCCTGGGTGACTCCATCGCGGTCCGCGTGGACGACATCGATCCCGACGGCAAGGTCTCCCTGACCCCGCTGGGTGAGCACGGTGGCGACGACGACGACGGCGAGGCCCCCGCGCCGCGGGAGTCCCGTGATCGGGGTGACCGCGATCGTGGCGGTGACCGTGATCGTGGCGGTGACCGTGATCGTGGCGGTGACCGTGATCGTGGTGACCGCGATCGTGGCGGCGACCGCGATCGGGGCCGTGACCGTGACCGTCGTCCCCAGCCGGGACGACGACGACGCCCCCGGCGCCGACAACGGCGACGACCGCCCCGTGAAGGTCTCCTTCGAGGACGAGTTCGAGTCCGAGCTCGAGTCCGAGTTCGGTGACCTGGGACCCGCCGCTCCCGCCAGTGGTGGCGGCGGCGGCCGTGACCGTGGCGGTCGCGGCGGTGGCCGGGGCCGCGGTCGGGACTCACGCCGCTGAGCGAGCGCATCCAGTCGAGCACCCTCGCTGACGGCCTCCGGGTCGTCACCGAGGACCTGCCCCACGCCCCGTCGGTCGCCGTCGGGGTGTGGGCGCAGGTGGGTGCCCGTGACGAACCCGACGCCCTCGCCGGGGCGTCACACTTCCTCGAGCACCTCCTCTTCAAGGGCACGGCCGACCGGTCCGCCCTCGAGATCGCCGAGGCCGTCGACCGCGTGGGTGGCGACATGAACGCGTTCACCGGCCGGGAGGCCACGGCTTTCTACGTTCGGGTGCCCGCCGGCGATCTGGCCATGGCGGTCGACCTGCTCGCCGATGTGGTGGTGGATCCGGCCTTTCACGGCGAGGACGTGGAGATCGAACGGGACGTCATCCTCGACGAGCTCGCGGCCAGCCTCGACACCCCCGACGACCGCATCCACGTAGCCCTGTCGGAGGCGGTCTTCCCGGATCACCCGCTCGGCCGAGAGGTGATCGGCAGCGTCGAGACCGTGACCGGCCTCGACCGGGACACCATCGCGGACTTCCACGACCGGTACTACCGGGCCGAGGACCTGTTGGTCGCGGTGACCGGTCCGGTGGACCATGACGACATCGTGGCCCGGGTCGCCGATCGCTTCGCCGGCGGCCGGTCCGACGGGCTCGTCGAGCGCAGACCGCCGAGCCAGGACCCGGTGCCCGTCATCGCCGTCGAGCGGTCGGGCGAGCAGACCCACATCGCGCTGGGCTGGCGCTCGCTGCCGGCCGGCCATCCCGACCGGTACGCCTTGGCGGTGGCCAACCAGGTGCTCGGCGGGGGCCTCTCCAGCCGCCTGTTCCAGGAGATCCGGGAGAAGCGCGGACTGGCCTACTCGGTCTGGTCCTCCCCGTCGCCCGCCTCCGACGCCGGCCAGTTCACGGCCTATGTCGGGACGGCCCCCGAGCAGGCCGCCACGGTTCTCGAGCTGCTCGACCGCGAGGTCGGTCGTCTCGTGGCCGAAGGCATCACCGAGGGCGAGCGGGACATCGCCGTGGGCTGTCTGAGCGGCTCGCTGGTGCTCGGGTTGGAGGACACGGCCAGTCGGCTCGGCCGGATCGGCGGGTTGATGAGCGCGCTCGGCCGGGTCGTGTCGGTCGAGGAGGACGTGGCCGGGCTCCGGGCCGTGACGGTGGCGGACGTGGCCGCGGTGGTCGACCAGGTGCTCGGCGCTCCCCGCTCCGTGGCCGTGGTCGGCCCTCTCGAGGGCGACATCGAGTCGGCGCTGGCCGGGCTGGGGGCCACAGCCGGGGGGTAGGGTCCGCCCATGACCCTGCGTGTCGCCGTGTTCGGCGCCGGCGGACGAATGGGCGCCACGGTCTGTACGGCCGTCGCCGGCGACCCCGATCTGGACCTCGTGGCCGCCGTCGATCCGCACCATGCCGGGTTCGACCTCCGTGAGGTGACCCGCGACCAGTCGCTGCCGGCCATCCACGTGAGCCCCCGCGCGGAGAGCCTCCATTCGGTCGGCTTGGACGTGGCGGTGGACTTCACCGTCCGGGACGCGGCCAAGGCGAACCTGGACTGGCTGGCGGCCAACGGCGTGCACGCCGTGGTCGGCACCACCGGGTTCACCGACAAGGACTACGACCGACTGCGCAAGCAGTTCGCCGACAGCAACTGCATCGTGGCCCCGAACTTCGCCATCGGTGCGGTGCTGATGATGCGCTTCGCCGAGATGGCGGCGCCGTACTTCGAGTCGGCCGAGATCATCGAGCTGCACCACGCCGGGAAGGTCGATGCTCCCTCGGGCACGGCGGTGCTCACCGCCGAGCGCCTCGCCGCGGCATCCGACGACTGGATCGAGGACCCGACCCGCGACGAGGTGGTGAAGGGCGCCCGTGGTGGCCGGGCCGGCCCGATCCCGGTGCACTCGGTCCGGCTGCGGGGCCTGGTGGCCCACCAGGAGGTCCTGCTGGGGACCATGGGCCAGTCGCTGAGCATCCGCCACGACTCCTATGACCGCTCGTCCTTCATGCCCGGCGTGCTGCTGGCGGTCAAGAGGGTGGCCGACACGCCGGGACTGACCGTCGGCCTCGATCAGGTCCTCGGTCTCTGAGCCGGCGATGACCGGACCCGAGCCCTTCGAGGGCGAGGTCGCCCGGACCCAGGCCGGGTCCACTCCGTGGTGGCCGACGCCGCCGCACCCGGGGGAGGGCGCCCCGAACGTCGTGGTCGTGGTCCTCGACGACCTGGGGTTCGCCCACCTGGGCTGTTACGGGTCCGACGTCGACACGCCCAACATCGACCGCCTGGCCGCCGGCGGCCTGCAGTTCAGCGACTTCCACGTCACCCCGTTGTGCTCGCCGACACGGGCGGCCCTGCTCACCGGCCGCAACCACCACACGGTGGGGATGCGGGCGGTGTCCAACTTCAGCACCGGGTACCCGCACATGCGGGGCCACATCTCCAACCACGCCGCGACCATGGCCGAGGTCCTGCGGGCCGCGGGCTACACGACCCTGGGCCTGGGCAAGTGGCACCTGTGCCCGATGGAGGAGACCTCGGCGGCCGGGCCCTACGGCCAGTGGCCGCTGCAGCGGGGGTTCGACCGCTTCTACGGCTTCCTCGACGGTGAGGCCGACCAGTTCACCCCCGAACTGGTCCACGACAACCACGCCGTGCCGGCCCCGAAGGCGCCCGAGGACGGCTACCACCTCAGTGAGGACCTGGTCGACAGGGCCATCGGCTTCCTCCACGACACCGTGTCGGTCCGCCCCGACCGGCCGTTCTTCACCTATCTGGCCTTCGGCGCCACCCACGCCCCCCACCAGGCCCCGGCCGAGTACCTCGCGAAGTACCGGGGTCGGTACGACGAGGGCTGGGACGTGGCCCGGGAGCGGTGGTTCGCCCGCCAGAAGGAGCTCGGGGTCATCCCCCCCGAGACCGAGTTGGCTGCGCGCAACCCCGGGGTCGCGGCCTGGGAGGACCTACCGGAGAACCACCGCCTCCTGGCCTGTCGGCTCCAGGAGGCCTTCGCCGCCTTCCTCGACCACACCGACGTCCAGATCGGCCGCCTCCTGGATGCCCTCGAGGCCCTGGACCGCCTCGAGAACACGGTCGTCGTGCTGGTCTCCGACAACGGGGCGAGCCAGGAGGGTGGCCCCTTCGGGGTCCTGCACGAGATGAAGTTCTTCAACTTCATCCTGGAGGATCCCGACGAGGCCGTGGCCCGACTCGACGACATCGGCGGGCCGTCGAGCCACGCCAACTACCCCTGGGGCTGGGCCCAGGCCGGCAACACGCCCTTCAAGTGGTACAAGCAGAACACCCACGAGGGCGGGGTCCACGTGCCCTGCATCGTGCACTGGCCCGCGGGGATCGAGGACCCGGGTGGTGTGCGGGACCAGTTCCACTACGTGACCGACATCGCCCCGACCATCTATGAGATCTGCGGGATCGTCCCGCCCGACACCTTCCTGGGTCGGGAGCAGCTGGCGGTGACGGGGACCTCGATGGGATACCTGTTCGGGGCCGATGGGGCCGACGAGCCCAGCCGCAAGTCGGTCCAGTACTTCGAGATGATGGGCCACCGGGGCGTCTACGCCGACGGGTGGAAGGCCGTGACCCGCCACCAGTCGGGGACCAGCTTCGACGACGACCGCTGGGAGCTGTACCACGTCGCCCAGGACCGCTCGGAGTCCCGGGACCTGGCCGAGGGCCACCCGGAGAAGCTGGCCGAGTTGACCGAGCTGTGGTGGCGGGAGGCCGAGGAGCACGGCGTCCTCCCGCTGGATGACCGGACGGTCGAGCTCTTCGGCGCCCGCTTCCGTGACCGGTCGCCGCACCCGGCAGACCGCCGGTACCGCTACCGCCCCCCGATGACCCCGCTGCCGGCCCAGGCCGGGCCCCAGGTCGGGGGTCGGAGCTGGGACCTGACCGCCGCCGTCGACCGTCCGCCCGGCGCCGGTGGGGTGCTGTACGCCACCGGCAACGAGAACTCCGGCATCAGCCTCTTCGTCGACCGGGGCCGCCTCGTCTTCGACTACAACTGCTTCGGCGACCACCACGTCGTCGAGTCCTCGGTGGAGGTCCCCGTAGGCCCCTCGGAGCTCGGGGTCCGGTTCCGGCGCCTGGAGGACTCGGGCGAGGCCACCCTGGTGATCGACGGGGCGGACTGTGGGGCGGTCGCGCTGCCCGTCGTCATGCGGATGATCTCGAGCGTCGGGGCCAGCATCGGCTACGACCACGGCTCACCGGTCAGTCGCCGCTACTCCGGCGAGTACCCCTTCGAGGGCGCTCTGCACCAGGTCGAGGTCCAGCTCGTCACCCCCGGCGAGGCCGCCGCCGAACGCGCCGCGGCCGAGGCGCGCACCGGCATGTCCCGCCAGTAGGCCCTCCCACTCCCCCCTCGTTCTGGCGCCCGATTGCGGCGCCCTGGCGCCTCGATGAGGCGCCAGAACGGGTGGTCAGGGCGCGCGGCGGTGGAGTCGGGTGGCGCCGAGCTGGTCTCTCGCGAGGACGACCATCTGGTCGATGTTGACCCGCCCGGGCCGGGTGGCCACGAAGGCCACGCACTCGGCCACGTCCTCGGCGCGGAGGGCGTCCACGCCTTCGTAGACCTCGGCCGCACGTTGCTCGTCACCCTCGAAGCGGACGAGGCTGAAGTCGGTCTCGACGATGCCGGGTTCGATCTCGGTGACCCGCACGGGCTCGGTGAACAGCTCCTTGCGGAGGGCTTCGGCGAAGGCCCGCTCGGCGAACTTGGCCGCGTTGTAGCCCGCCCCGCCGATGTAGGCCTCGGAGCCGGCGATGGAGCCGATGACCACGACGAGGCCGTCGCCGCTGGCCCGGAGCGCGGGGAGCAGCGCCTTGGTCATGCGCAGGGTGCCGAGCACGTTCGTGTCGTACATCGCCCGCCAGTGGCCGAGGTCGGCCGCTTCGATGCGGGCCAGGCCCACCGCCCCGCCGGCGTTGTTCACCAGCACGGAGCACTCCGGCACCTCGGCCACGAAGGAAGCCACGGACGCGTCGTCGGTCACGTCCAGGGGCAGCGCCCGGGCCCCGATCGGCTCGGCCACCGCGTGCAGCCGGTCCTGGCGCCGCGCCCCGACGACCACGTCGAATCCGGCCTCGGCGAGGGCGACCGCGGTCGCGGCCCCGATCCCGGAACTGGCCCCCGTGACGACCGCGGTGCCCCGACTCATCCGGCTGAACCTACCGATGCCGCCCCCCACCCCCGAAATTGCGTCAGTTGGTCACCCCTGGCGTGACCAACTGACGCAATTTCGGTTCAGGGGGGTGAGGTGTCGTCGGCTGGGGGAGCCTGGTCCGGGGGTCCGTCGGGGACAGGGTGCTCCTCGACGCCGAGCTCCTCCTCGATGTCGATGAGGGCCTCGAGCTCGCCCTTGCCGGAGCGACGGTCGGCGATCACGGTGATCATGACCAGGGTGATGCTGAGCGCGGTCAGCGGGAGGCGGTACTCGCGGATGAAGTCGAGGACGGCATCGATCGGCTTCTCGAAGGCCTCGCCCAGGATGCGGATCAGGTACAGGCGGCCCACGGTCCCGACCAGGTTGAGGGAGATGAAGGCGGCCGGGGTCATTCCCGCCGCCCCGGCGAAGAGGCAGATGAAGTTGTTGGGGGCGATGGCCACCAGCGGCCACGCGGCCTTGTGGAACATCCGCTCCCAGGTCCGCAGCATGCTGCCGAAGCTGCTCGAGCGCCGCTCGACCCACTTCACCCCGGCATCGCCGTACCAGAAGCCCAGGATGTAGAAGAGCGGATCCGAGGCCAGCAGACGCAGGAACCCGGCGGTGTAGAAGGACAGGGCGTCCAGGGAGTTGGTGACCAGGACGAGGTTGCGGTTGCGGGCGTTGAGGATGATCAGCAGCAGCGGATGGTCGACCGCCAGGGTCGGCGCGAAGGCGTCCCCGATCTGGGCGGCGATGACCAGGACGATGAGTGGCCCCAGCACCAGCCAGAGCCGTGCCCGGCTCGGCGGGGCCTTCTCCATCGGGCGATTGTGGCAGCCGGGAGCGGGTTCGGGCGGATCGCGCCGTCGTCGCCGTCTCGGGGCGGTCCGGTCGGGGTTGGACAGCTGTGGGGTGCGTCGCCGTCTCAAGGCGGTCCGGTCGGGGTTCGATAACCGTGGGATGCGCCGCCGCCTGCTCCTCGTCGTGGCTCTCGTCGCGTCGGGGCTCGTCGCGGCCTCCGGTCCGTCCGCCGAGGCTCGGCCGATCGCCGGATGCCCGATGTTCCCGGCGGACAACTACTGGCATGCGGACGTGTCCGACCTGCCGGTCCACGCCCGCTCGTCGGACTGGGTGCGCAGCATCGGCCTCAGCGACGGGCTGAAGGCCGACTTCGGCTCCGGCCGGTGGAACGGTGGTCCCATCGGCATCCCGTGGAACGCGGCGGACGGCCGGACGCGACGTCACCGCGTGATCTTCCGTTGGGGGTCGGAGAGCGACCGTGGCCTGTACCCGATCGGGCCGAACCCCCGCATCGAGGGCGGCCGTCCACCGGGGTCCCGGGCGTCCGGTGACCGCCATCTCCTGACCGTGGACCGCCGCACCTGTCGGCTGCACGAGCTCTACCGCGTTCGGCGGCTGGCCAACGGCCGGTGGCGGGCCGATTCCGGCGCCGTGTGGAACCTGCGCGCCAATGCCCTGCGTCCGGCGGGCTGGACCAGCGCCGACGCGGCCGGGCTGCCCATCCTCCCCGGTCTGGTGCGGTGGGACGAGGTGGCGGCGGGTCGCATCGACCACGCCATCCGGTTCACCGCGCCGAGAACCGCGAACCGCTATGTCTGGCCCGCCCGCCACCAGGCCGGCATCGCCGACCCCGACCTGCCGCCGATGGGCGCCTGGTTCCGCCTGAAGGCCTCGGTCGACATCTCCGCCGCGCCCGCCCGCCTGCGGGTCATCCTCCGGGCCCTGCAGACCCACGGCATGATCCTGGCCGACAACGGCTCGCCCTGGTACCTGAGCGGCGTGCCCAACCCCCACTGGGACAACGACCTGTTGAACACCCTGGACGACCACGTCACCGGCCGGGACTTCGAGGCGATCGACACCAGCAGCCTGATCACCGCCCCCAACTCGGGCGCCGTCGCCCCCTGAGGCCGACCGAAACGTCGCCAACGGGCACCGGATCTCCGGTGCCGCCCGGGCCTTCGCCGTACCCTCGGGTGATGGCCGAAGCGACGACCGATGATCTCCGTGACCCGGGGGCGGCCCTCGCGGCGGCGCGGGTCCGCGTGCCCCCCTACGACGTCGAGGTCGGGCCGGTCGGGCACCTGCACCAGGAGCGGGCCGACCTCGGCGCGATGACCTGGGCCCACTTCGACACCCGACCGATGGGGGCGACCGTCGGCGCGGAGATCTCCGGTGTGGACCTCACCGCCGCGCTCGCCGACGAGGTCATCGAGGAGCTCGAAGCGGCCCTCGCCGCCTTCAAGGTCCTGTTCTTCCGGGACCAGGCCCTCACGCCCGAGGCCCATGTGGCCTTCGCCCGCCGCTTCGGCGACCTCGAGCAGCACCCGTTCATCCCGGCCAACACCGGCGTCCCGGAACTGGTCCGCTTCGAGAAGTCCGCCGAGGTCGCCGGTTACGAGAACGCCTGGCACCACGACGTGACCTGGCGGGCCTGCCCCTCGCGTGGTGCGATCCTGCACGCCATCCGGGTGCCGGCGTCGGGGGGCGACACGCTCTTCAGCGACCAGTGCGCCGCCTACGACGGCCTCGACGCCGACGTCCGGGACCAGATCGACGACCTGGTGGCCGTCCACGACTTCTCGATGGCCTTCGGCCACCAGGTGGACGTTGCGGCCCGCGACGAGATGCGCCGGCAGTACCCCATGGTCGAGCACCCGGTGGCCCCGACGCACCCCGTGACCGGCCGCCGGCACCTCTATGTGAACCGGATCTTCACCAGCCACGTCGTGGGCCTCGAGCCCGAGGAGAGCACGGCCCTCATCGACCGACTCTGCCGCGAGGCCGACCTGCCCGAGTACCAGTGCCGGTTCCACTGGGCCGACGACTCGGTCGCGTTCTGGGACAACCGGGCGGTCCAGCACTACGCCGCGAACGACTACTGGCCCGACATCCGGATCATGGAGCGGGCCAGCATCGTCGGCGACCGCCCCGTCGTCGCCCCCTGACCGGTCCTTCCGGTGCGGTCCAGCAGCCGGCGGGCGCCGTCACGACGGATGGCGGGGGCCGCTCATAGCCTCCTGATCGGTGTACGCCTTCACCCGCGAGCCGAAGTGGATCCTCTCGCACCTGTTCGTGCTGGTGCTGGTGGTCGCCATGATCCTGGCCGGCTTCTGGCAGTTGGAGCGCCGGCAGGAGAAGCGGGACCGCAACGCGCTCATCGCCGAACGCCAGGACGAGCCGGTCGCCCCGGTCGAAGAGATCGTCGCCGTCGACGATCCCACCGGGGTCGGTGCCGATGTCCGCTTTCGCCCCGCGACGGCCGCCGGGACCTACGACCAGGCCGCGCAGGTCCTGGTCCGCAATCGCAGCTATGACCAGGCCCCCGGCTCCTGGGTGCTCACGCCCCTCGTCCTCGACGACGGCACCGTGCTGGTCGTCAACCGGGGTTGGGTCCCGGTGACGGGGGAGCAGGTTCTCGGCTCCGAGGCCGCTCCGCCCGACGGTCGCGTCGAGGTCACCGGCATCCTCGAGGAGTCACAGAGCCGAGGTTCCTTCGGGCCGACCGACCCGAGCGGGGAGGTCCTCGACACCCTGTCCCGGGTCGACCTCGAGCGCTTCCAGGAGCAGGTCGACGGCGACCTCTACCCCGTCTGGCTGCAGTTGGAGACCCAGGACCCGGCCCAGGGCGACAGGCCCACCCCGGTCCAGCCCACCGTGCTCGACGAGGGGCCCCACCTCGGTTACGCGGTGCAGTGGTTCATCTTCACCACCATCGCCCTCATCGGCTATCCCCTGATCCTGCGCCGCCGGGCCCGGCAGGGCGCGCCCGGGCGATGACCTCGCGGGAGGGCGCGATGGAGGCCACGCTGGCCTGCATCGCCCAGGGGGGCATGAAGGGGTTCACGGTCGAGGACGTGGCCCAGGAGGCCGGGCTCTCGCGGGCGACGCTCTACCGCTACTTCCCGGGCGGTCGTGAACAACTCGTCGGTGAGACCGTCACCTGGGAGGTCGGACGGTTCTTCACCCGGCTGGCCGAGGCCATCGACGGCTCGCCGGACTTCCGGGCCCGCCTCGAACGGGGGCTGACGTTCGCCCATCGGGCGCTGCGGGAGCATGAGGCCTTCCAGCGGGCGATGGCCTCCGACCAGGGCGAGATCCAGGCCCGTCTGGCCGGGATCGCCCCCATCGTGGTCGGGGTGATCCGCAGCTACCTCGAGCCGTTGCTCGCCCAGGAGGCCCTGGTCGAGGGGGTCACCCCGGCCGAGGCCGCCGACCACCTGGCCCGCCTCGTCGGCAGCCTCATCGTGGACGAGGGCTCCTGGGACCTCGGCGACCCCACCGAGGTGCGGGAACTGGTGGACCGTTGGCTCCTGTCCGGGATCGTGACCTCCGACTGACCTCGCCGCCTCGCGCCGTCGAGTGTGAACACTGTCACACCGATGGGTCTTTCCCTGAGACAAAATGAGGCGTAATGTCTCAGGGGATGGGGGCAATCGCCGCTGATGACCGCGCCTATGTGAACACCGGGCCCGAGCGGGTCGCGGTGGCCGCGCTCGCCTGCATCGCCGAGCACGGCGTGCGGGCGGTCACCGTCGAGCACATCGCCGACGAAGCCGGCGTCTCCCGGGCCAGCGTCTACCGCTGGTTCCCCGGCGGGCGCACCGACGTCCTGCTGGCCGCGGGTGGCCACGAGATGGACCGGTTCTTCGCCGAGATCGAGCCCCGTCTGGCGGCGGCGGACACCCTCGAGGACGTCCTGGCGGAGGGACTGTCGGGGGCCGTGTGCTTCCTGCGGGACAACAAGCCGCTGCACGCCCTCCTCGAGCACGAGCCCGAACTGGTGCTGCCCCATCTCGCCTTCGACCGCATGGGCACGGCGTTCGCCGTCGCCGCGACCGTCGCCCTGCGCCACCTGGGCCGCTTCCTCGGTGAGCAGGACGCCCGCCGCGCCACCGAGATGGTGGCCCGCCTGGCCCTCTCCCACACCCTGTCCCCATCGGCTGACCTCGACATGGGGGACCTGGACGCCGCCCGGCGCCACGTCCACCGGTTCGTGACCCCCGGCCTCATCCCCCTTGCCCCGACAACCCCCAGGAGCTGAACCCATGTCCGCAACCGACGAGATGTCCACCAACGAAGCCCTCATCGGGCGGTCGGACGTCAACGACCTCGAGGCCATCCTCGCGGTCTCCAACACCGACGTGAACGAGGTGATCCACGCCGTCGAGGACAACGCGGACGCCATCTTCACCTGGGACTACGAGAAGGGCCGGCGTCCGGCGCTCAACAAGCTCTACGAGAAGGCGAAGACCTCGCAGTGGAACGGCGAGACCGACCTGGACTGGTCGATCGAGGTCGACCCGGAGTCGGTGGTCGCCAACAACGCCATGCAGAACGGGTTCTTCGACCAGAACATCGATCTCACCGGGACGGCGATGGAGCACTGGGGCGACGACAAGTGGCTGGAGTTCGGCGTCGAGGGCCAGAACTGGATGCTGTCCCAGTTCATGCACGGTGAGCAGGGCGCGCTGGTGTGCACGGCCAAGATCGTCGAGACGGTGCCGTGGATCGACGCCAAGTACTACGCCTCCACCCAGGTGATGGACGAGGCCCGCCACGTCGAGGTCTTCGCCAAGTACCTCGACACCAAGCTGGACGGGCACTACCCGATCAACGCCCACCTGAGGATGCTGCTGGACGACATCCTGAAGGACAGCCGGTGGGACATGACCTACCTGGGCATGCAGATCATGGTGGAGGGCCTGGCCCTGGCCGCCTTCGGCTTCATGCACCAGATGACGACCGAGCCGCTGCTGAAGCAGCTCCTGCGCTACGTCATGAGCGACGAGGCCCGCCACGTGGCCTTCGGCGTGCTGTCGCTGAAGGAGTTCTACGACGGCCTCACCGACGTCGAGCTCCGCGAACGCCAGGAGTTCGCCTTCGAGGCGGCCCTCCGGATGCGGGACCGCATGCTGCAGCAGGAGGTCTGGGAGCGGATGGGCGTGGAGCCCCGGGAGGCCCTGCAGGCCACGATGCAGGCGCCCGAGCGCCAGATGTTCCAGGCGATGCTGTTCTCCAAGATCGTCCCCAACTGCAAGAAGCTCGGCCTGCTCGATGCGTCCGGCGGCTGGCTGCGGGAGCGCTTCACCGAGATCGGGGTGATCCAGTTCGAGGACTGGGTCGACACCGGCGAGGAGTACGAGGCCCTCGACGAGGTGGCCAAGGACCGCGAGGCTGCGGCCGAGGCGGGCTGAGATCGCGTGGGGATCGCCGAGCGGGCCGGTCGCCTGGGGTAGGGGCCCCGGGCGACAGCGCGATGAGGCGTGAGCCGAAGAGCCAGGAGCATGGACCGCGAGGCTGCGGCCGAGGCGGGCTGAGATCGCGTGGGGATCGCCGAGCGGGCCGGTCGCCTGGGGTAGGGGCCCCGGGCGACAGCGCGATGAGGCGTGAGCCGAAGAGCCAGGAGCATGGACCGCGAGGCTGCGGCCGAGGCGGGCTGAGATCGCGTGGGGATCGCCGAGCGGGCCGGTCGCCCAGGAGCATGGACCGCGAGGCTGCGGCGCCTTGAGGCGGTGTCCGCCAGGCCGCTGTGGCGGTCCCGGTACGATCGCGGTCCATGGCCCACTCCTCCGCGCCCGGCACCGTCGTGCTGCACGGGCTGCGCCTCAAGGGCTTCGCGGAGACCGACGTGCTCGCCGAGACCACCGGTCTCGACGACGTCACCGTGGTGCAGGCTCTGGAGTCCTTCGCCACCGACGGCCTGGTGACCCGCAAGCAGGGCGTCGACGTGTCGGGATGGGTGCTCACCCCCCAGGGCCGGGCCGATCACGAGAAGCGCCTGGCCGACGAGTTGGACACGACCGGCGTGCGGGCCGAGATCGAAGCCCTCTACCAGCGTTTCGGCGACCTCAACCCGGGCCTGCTCCAGGTCTGCACGGACTGGCAGCTGCACGACGGCGTCCTCAACGACCACACCGATGGCGCCTATGACGCCGAGGTCGTGGCCCGCCTGAGTGACCTCCACGAGCGAGCCGTCCCCGTGGTCGCCGCCCTGGCCGAGGCATTGGACCGCTTCGCCGGCTACCTCCCCCGTCTCCAGTGGGCGGTCGACCACGTCCGCTGCGGCGAGGGCGCCTGGTTCGACAAGCCGCTGACCGACTCGTACCACACGGTGTGGTTCGAGCTCCACGAGGACCTGCTGGCCACGCTCGGCCTGGAGCGGGCCGCCGAGACCGGCGGAGCGGCCTGATGGGACGCTTCGGCTCGGTGCTCGTGGCCATGGTCACGCCCTTCGACGACGACCTCGAGCTGGATCTCGACGCCGCGGTCGCCCTGGCTCGCTGGCTGGTCGACCAGGGAGCCGACGGCCTGGTGTTGGCCGGCACCACCGGTGAGGCCCCGACGCTGTCCGACGACGAGAAGGTCCGCCTGTGGACGGGGGTCAGGGAGGCGGTCACGGTCCCGGTCCTCGCGGGGACCGGCAGTTACGACACCCGTCACACGATCGATCTCAGTCGCCGAGCGGCCGAGGCCGGGGTCGACGGCCTCCTGGTCGTGACCCCCTACTACAACCGGCCCAGCCAGGCTGGGCTGGAGGCGCACTTCCGGGCGGTGGGCGAGGCCACCGACCTGCCCTTCCTGATCTACGACATCCCCGTGCGCGCCGGCCGCAAGGTCGACACCGAGGTCCTCGTCCGCCTCGCCCGCGAGGTCCCGACGATGGTCGGGGTCAAGGACGCCACCGGGAACCCGGGGGTCTCGGCCCGCCTCGTCGCCGACGCCCCAGCCGGCTTCGATCTCTACAGCGGTGACGACGCCTTCACCCTGCCCCTGCTGGCGATCGGGGGCACCGGCGTCATCGGCGTGGCCGCCCACTGGTCCGCCGCCGAACACGCCGAGATGGTCTCGGCCCACGCCAAGGGCGACATCGACACCGCCCGCCGGGTGAACGCCCGACTGCTCGACTCCTACGACTTCGAAACCTGGGGTGGAGCCCCTCAAGCTGTGACCACCAAAGCCCTGCTGCGCACCCTCGGCCTCCGGGTCGGGTCCACCCGTCCCCCGATCGGCCCGGATCCCGCCGGCCTCGATGATGCGGCCCAGGCCGTCCTGACCGGTCTCGGGGCCCGCTGATGGCCGCTCCCGTCAACATCACCTTCCTGGGGGGCCTCGGGGAGATCGGCCGCAACTGCGCCTGCATCGAGTCCGAGGGCAAGATCGTCCTCCTCGACTGCGGGATCATGTTCCCCGACATCGACATGCCCGGCATCGACCTGGTCCTGCCCGACTTCACCTACCTGCGCGAGAACGCCGACCGGATCGTGGGCTGCATCGCCACCCACGGCCACGAGGACCACGTCGGGGGCCTGTCCTTCCTGCTCCGCGAGCTGAAGTTCCCCATCTACGGCTCGGAGCTCACCCTCGGGCTGGCCCGACACCGCATCGAGGAGGCCGGGCTGGTCGACCGCACCGACTTCCGGGTCGTGGCCGACAACGAGCGGACCCAGATCGGTCCGTTCGACTGCGAGTTCCTGCCCGTGACCCACTCGGTTCCCCACGGCTTCGCGACCGCGATCCACACGCCCCAGGGCACGATCCTGCACACCGGTGACTTCAAGCTGGACCTCAACCCGGTCGACGGCCGCCTCACCGACCTCAGCGTCATGGGCGCCATCGCCCAGAACGAGGGCATCCGGCTGCTGCTCTCGGACTCGACCAACGCCGACTCGCCCGGCCACTCCCGTTCGGAGACCTCGGTCGGCGCCGTGCTCTACAACGTCATGCACGCCCACGAGGGCCGACGCCTGATCGTCACCTGCTTCGCGTCCCACATCCACCGGGTGCAGCAGGTCGCCGACGCGGCCCAGTCCTTCGGTCGGCGGGTGGCCACGCTCGGGCTGTCGATGAAGAAGAACGTGGCCCTGGCCCGCAAGCTGGGCGTGCTGCGCATCCCCGACTCGGTGCTCATCGACATCGAGGACATCGAGAGCCTGCCTCCGGGTGAGGTCTGTGTGATCTCGACCGGCTCGCAGGGCGAGCCGATGTCGGCCCTGGCCCGCCTGGCCTCGGGTGACAACCGGTGGCTGGAGATCCAGGAGACCGACACCGTCATCCTCAGCTCGCATCCCATCCCGGGCAACGAGATCGGTGTCACCAAGGTCATCGACGGCCTGACCCGCCTCGGGGCCAAGGTGGTGCACACCGGCCTCCATGACGTCCACGCCACGGGCCACGCCAAGCAGGAGGAGTTGAAGACCGTCCTGTCGGTCACCCGGCCCGAGTGGATGATCCCCGTCCACGGGGAGTACCGACACCTCGCCGCTCACGCCGAGATCGCCGCCCAGATGGGGGTCGACCCCGACCGGGTCCTCTTGTGCGAGGACGGCGACCGCGTCGAGTTGGGGGACAAGGGCATCCGTCGCCTCGACGGCGTGCCGGCCGGTTACCTCTATGTCGACGGCACCGTCGGCGACGTCGGTGACGGCGTCCTGCGGGACCGCAAGGTCCTGGCCGAGGAGGGGGTCGTGGTGGTCATCGTCACCGTGGACATGAAGACCGGTGCGGTCATCACCGGCCCCGAGATCGTGACCCGGGGCTGGGTCTACGCCCCCGAGGCCGAAGACCTGCTCGACGAGGCCGCCGACGTCGTCCGCAAGGCGGTCAAGGACACGGTCAAGAAGGAGGGGATCATCGACCACGAGAACCTCCAGCGCCACGTGCGCAAGGCCGCGGGCAAGTTCGTCAGCGACAGGACCAAGCGCCGCCCGATGATCGTCCCGGTCGTGATGGAGGCCTAGGCCGCCACCTCGAGCGGTATCCGGCCGCGGTCAGCTGATCTGGCGTCGGTTGGTCACGCCGGGCGTGACCAACCGACGCAATTTCGTGGTTGGGGCGCGCTGCGGGTTGGGGTCGGCCGGGGGGTGACGGGTACGGTCCGGCGGCGATGGTGGCTGATCCGCTGGAGAAGGCCCGGACGATCCTGCTCGAGGAGCGGCGGACGGTGTCCGAGGACGTGCTGGCGGCGCTCGCCGCCCTGCCCGATGACCAGGTGCCGGCCCTGGCGGCGCTGGCCCACGAGGTCCGCCTGGCCTGGAACGGGCCCACGGTGGAGATCGAGGGGATCCTGTCGGCCAAGACCGGCGGTTGTCCCGAGGACTGCAACTTCTGCTCGCAGTCGGCCCAGTTCGACACCCCGGTCCAGGCCACCCCCTTCCTCGACGCCGACGAGGTGCTGAAGGCGGCCGAGGAGACCAAGGCCCTGGGCGCCACGGAGTTCTGCATCGTGCTGGCTGTCAAAGGGCCCGACGAGCGCACGATGAGCCGGCTCGAGGAGCTGGTGCCCCTGGTCGAGGAGCGGGTCGGCATCAACGTCGCGGTGAGCGCCGGGATCCTGACCTCCGAGCAGGCCGAGCGCCTGGCCGCTGCCGGTGTGCACCGGTACAACCACAACCTGGAGACGGCGGAGAGCTTCTTCGGCCGCATCGTCACGACCCACAGCTGGGACGAGCGCTTCGCCACCTGTCGCCTCGTGCGGGCCCACGGGATGGAGCTGTGCTGTGGGGTCCTGCTGGGCATGGGCGAGTCGGTCGAGCAGCGCCTGGAGCTGATCGCCGAACTCCGGGCCGTGGAGCCCTGCGAGGTGCCGGTCAACTTCCTCAACCCCCGCCCGGGTACGCCGCTGGGGGACCGGCCGCTGGTGGGTGCCCTCGAGGCCATCCGCTGGATCGCCCTCCTGCGCATCGCCCTGCCCGACGTGATCCTCCGCTACGCCGGCGGCCGCGAGGTCACCCTGCGCGAGCTGCAGATCATGGGCCTGACCTCGGGCATCAACGCCCTGATCGTGGGCAACTACCTGACCACCCTGGGCCGCTCGCCCGAGGAGGACCTCCAGATGCTGGAGGACCTGCGCATGCCGATCGGTGCCCTCTCGAAGGTGATCTGACCTGGATCCGCCGCTGTTCTGCACGGGTTGTGGTCGCCCGAACGCGGAATGTGACGAAGGCTGCCGCCGGGCCCTGGACCCCCCACGGTTCTGCCCGACCTGCGGCCGACGCTCCCGGGTGGATGTGAGCCCCTCGGGCTATGAGTCCCGCTGCCGCGACCACGGCGTCTTCGCCACCGGCTGACGGCCCCGTCCCTCGTCGCCGCCCGCGCGGCTCCTGCGGCCCAGGGCCGCTGTCGGCGAACGGTCCGCAGCGCGGCTTCGGCGGCGCCTCCACCGCGTCGCTCGGTGGGCCACGGTGGGGCGAACCGGCTCCAGCAGCGGGCCACCGCCCCCGAAGGCCCCTGGCCCGAACCGTCCCGTGTTGCTCCTGGGGCTGCTGTTAGCGTTGGGGGCACTGTGGCTTCTTCCTCGCGCACCCGTCCGTCGAGCGCCTCCCGGTCACGGACCTCCTCGTCCCGGCGCGGGGCCAAGCGCCCGACGTCGAGCACCAAGAAGGCGCCGGCGCGCAAGCCGGCCGCCCGGAGGGCCCCGGCGCCCAGCAAGGTCGGCATGGCGGTCAGCGACCGGGGCCGGGACCTCGCCGGTGTCCTCCTCATCGCCCTCGGCGTCCTGGGCGCCCTCGGCATCTACGGCGGGATCGCCGGGCCGGCGGGCAACGCCGTGGACACGGCGAGCGGCGCCGTCATCGGGCTCGTGCGATGGTTCGTGCCGCCCGCGCTGATCGTGTTCGGGTTCCTCCTGCTGCGCAATGCGCCCGACGAGGACGATCCGGGCACCGACGACCCGCTGCTCGGGGTCCGCCTGGCCCTGGCCGCGGCACTCGTCACCATCGCCCTGACGGGCCTGTTGCACCTCAGCCAGGGCGAGCCCCCGTGGGGGGCGCCGGCCGAGGACTTCGTGGCGGCCGGCGGCGTCCTGGGCGCGGCCGTGGCCCGACCCCTCAGCGCCGGCCTGGACACCACCGGGGCCGTCCTCGCCCTGGTCACCATCGGCGTGCTCGGCCTGGTGCTCGGCACCCGGGCGTCGGTGCACGCGCTGGGTCGCCGGGCCGGTGCGGGGATGACGCCGCTGGCCCGGGGGCTGCGGCAGGGCATCGACTCGCTGTTCCGGGTGAGCGGGCAGGCGGACGCCGGGGCCGAGCCCGAGGTCCAGAGCGGCTTCTTCGACCAGGACGCGGAGGACCTCGTGGAGCCGGCGCCCGACGAGGAGGACGAGGGCGAGGTCATCGACCTGACCGAGCCCGTTCCCGTTCCCTCCGGGTCCCTCGAGCCCGCCCCCGACGACGCCGAGGCCGCCCCCCGCGCCCCGCGGGGCCTGGAAGCTGCCACCCGCCCGGCTCCTGGAGCGCATGGGCAAACAGGACGTGGACCGGCGGATGGTCGAGGAGACCGGCCGCCGCCTCGAGGCCGCCCTGGCCGAGCACGACGTGGCGACCCGACTCGTCGGCATGGTCGTGGGCCCCACCGTCACCCGCTTCGAGCTGGAGCTCGGCCCGGGGGTGAAGGTGGCCCGGGTCACCAGCCTCCACAAGGACATCGCCTACGCGATGGCCAGTCCGGACGTCCGCATCCTGGCCCCGATCCCCGGCAAGCAGGCGATCGGGGTCGAGGTGCCCAACATCAAGCGCGAGGTCGTCGCCCTCGGTGACCTGATGGCCGCGCCCGAGACCCGGGCCGCCCGGACCCCGCTCGCGGTGCCGATGGGCCGCGACATCGGGGGCCGGACCCACGTGTCGGACCTGGCCAAGATGCCCCACATCCTCATCGCCGGCGCCACCGGGGCGGGCAAGTCGTCCTGCATCAACTCGATCATCACCTCGGTGCTGATGCGCACGACACCCGACGAGGTGCGCATGATCCTGGTCGACCCCAAGATGGTCGAGCTGGGCCAGTACGACCGCCTCCCCCACCTGCTCACCCAGGTCGTGGTCGATCCGAAGAAGGCGGCCAACGCCTTGGCGTGGGCCACCCGGGAGATGGACCGCCGCTACGAGGTGCTCCACAAGGTGGGGGTGCGGGACCTCGGGGGCTACAACGCCGCCGTCGATGCCGGCCACCTCGAGCCCGATGTCAACGACCAGCCCTACGAGCGACTGCCCTACATCCTGGTCGTGGTCGACGAGCTCAACGACCTGATGATGGTGGCGGCCCGCGACGTCGAGGACTCGATCTGCCGCATCGCCCAGAAGGCCCGGGCGGTCGGCATCCACCTCGTCATCGCCACCCAGCGCCCGTCGGTCAACGTCATCACCGGTGTCATCAAGGCCAACGTTCCCGCCCGCCTGGCCTTCGCCGTGTCCAGCCTGGCCGACAGCCGGGTGATCCTCGACCAGCCCGGGGCCGAGCGCCTGGTCGGCCAGGGCGACATGTTGCTGGTCGACGCCAACAGCAGCATCCCGCACCGCCTCCAGGGGGCCTGGGTCACCGAGGAGGAGGTCCGCGGGGTGGTCGGTCACTGGCGCCGCCAGGCGCCTGAGGTCAGCTACGTCGAGGGTGTCGAGGGCGACGTCGGCGGGGGTTCCGGTGGGGCCGCGGGTGCAGGCGACGCGGACGACGACCTGCTCCTGGCCGCCATGGACCTCGTCGTGCGTTCCCAGCTCGGCTCGACCTCCATGCTCCAGCGCAAGCTGCGGGTGGGCTTCGCCCGGGCGGGGCGGATCATGGACCTGCTCGAGCAGCGCGGTGTCGTCGGTCCCTCCGAGGGCTCCAAGGCCCGCGCCGTGCTCATGACCGAGACCGAGCTGGACGAGATCCAGGGCAACGCCGAGTAGGGCACGGGCCCACCCCCAGGGGGTGCCGGTAGCCTCGCAGCCCATGGGGACGCGGTTCTGGGTGGAGACCCTCGGTTGTCCCAAGAACCAGGTCGACACCGACAAGCTGGTGGGGGTGCTCGAGGCCGAGGGTCACACCGCGGCCGACGATCCCGCGGACGCCGACCTCGTGGTGGTCAACACGTGCGCCTTCGTCGAGGAGGCCCGCCAGGAGTCCATCGACACGATCCTGGCCTTCTCGGACCGGCGGGCGCCGGGCGCCAAGCTCGTGGTGACGGGTTGCCTGGCCGAGCGCTACCGCGAGGAACTCGCCGAGGCGCTGCCCGAGGTCGACCTGGTCGCCCCCTTCGGGGTGCCGGTGACCATCGGCCGCAAGGGCGGGCCTTCGGTCCCAGCGGTGCCGTCCCTGGACCTCCTGGAGTTGCCCCGTCCCCCGGCCACCGCGCCCTGGGCCTATGTCAAGGTGGCCGAGGGCTGCGACCGGGCCTGTGGGTTCTGTGCCATCCCGAGCTTCCGGGGACCGCAACGCTCCCGACGCCCGGAGTCGATCCTCGACGAGGTCGGTGACCTGCAGGCCCGCGAGATCGTGCTCGTGGCCCAGGATCTCGCTCGCTACGGCCTCGACCAGGGCCAGGGGGCCAAAGCGCTGGTGCCCCTCGTGGCCGAGGTGGCGGCCCGGGTGGACCGGGTCCGCCTGCTGTACCTCTACCCGTCGGACCTGGACGACGCGCTGATCGACGCCGTGCTGGCCACGAGCGTGCCGTACTTCGACCTGTCCCTCCAGCACGTCTCCCGACCACTCCTGCGACGAATGCGGCGGTGGGGTGACGACGAGCGGTTCCGGGCCACCATCGCTTCGATTCGGGAGCGCGAGCCCGCCGCCACCTTCCGGTCCAACTTCATCGTCGGCTACCCGGGCGAGACCGAGGAGGACCACGACCGACTGCTCGCTTTCGTGGAGGATGTCCGCCTGGACTGGTGTGGCTTCTTCTCCTTCTCCGAGGAGGACGGCACCCTGGCCGCCACCCAGGACGGGGCGGTTCGCCCGGAGCTGATGGCCGAGCGGCTGCGGGAGCTGAGCGAGCTCCAGGACCGCATCACCGCCGAGCGTCGGGCCGACCTCGTCGGATCCCGGGTCGAGGTCCTGGTGGACGAGGCGGGCGTCGGGCGGACCTATCGCGAGGCCCCCGAGATCGACGGCGTCGTCCTGGTGGCCGATGATCTCGCCGTGGGGGAGTTCGCGACGGTCGAGATCTCGGCGTCCCTGGGCCCGGACCTGGTGGCGACATGAGCGGCCAGGACGCCGGTTCGGCGCGGGGGTCCGGGTCAGAGGTCGACGGTCCGGGCTACGGGCCCTCGGCCCTGCGCACCCCCGCCAACTTCGTCACCGTCGCCCGCCTCCTGATCTCGCCGGTGTTGTTCGGCCTCATCGCCGACGAGGGGGCCACCTGGCTCACGTTCTGGCTGTGGGTCGCGCTGGCCGCCACCGACGGGGTGGACGGTTGGATCGCCCGCCGCCATGGCACGACCCGCTCCGGTGCGTTCCTGGATCCGCTGGCGGACAAGGTCCTGGTGTTCGGGGCCATGGTGATGCTGGTCGCCATCGACGTCTTCTGGTGGCTGCCCGTCGCGCTCATCGGGGCCCGGGAGCTGGCCGTCAGCATGTTGCGGATCCAGTACGGGCGCCGTGGCCTGGCCATCCCCGCGACCAAGGGGGCCAAGCTGAAGACCCTGGTGCAGGCGTTGGCGGTGGGCATGGCGCTCTGGCCGGGCGGGGCCCAGGACGTGACGGAATGGCTCGCTCCCACCCTGCTCGGTGTCGCGGTCGTCCTGACGCTGGTCACCGGACTGCAGTACTTCCGGGCGGGCAGCGCCCTGAGCACCCGAGCGGGTCGGCGCGACCCCGACGCCGCGTGACCCCACGGGGAGTGCCGATGTCCGGGGTCTCCTGAGCCCCGTGGCGCCGGCGGCGACTCCGGTGGATCCTGTCCGGACAACGGCTGTGGAGGTCGAGGGTTGAACTGTGAGGTCCTGGCGATCGGTACCGAGCTGCTGCTCGGCCAGATCGTCGACACGAACTCGAGCTGGATCGGCGAGCAGTTGGCTCTGACCGGGATCGACTGCATCTACCAGGCCAAGGTGGGCGACAACCGGGCGCGGATCCGCACTGCGCTGGAGCACGCCCTCGAACGAGCCGACGCGGTCATCGTGTGCGGGGGTCTCGGCCCCACCCAGGACGACATCACCCGGGACGTGATCGCCGAGGTCATGGGGGTCCCTCTCGTCCGCGACGAGACGATCGAGGCGAAGATCCGGGCCATGTTCGGCTCCCGGGGCCGCGACATGCCGGCCAACAACCTGCGGCAGGCCGACGTCCCCGAGGGTGCCTCGGCCATGGCCCAACAGCCGGGCACGGCGCCCGGTCTGGTCTGCCCGATCGGGGACAAGGTCATCTACGCCGTCCCCGGCGTTCCCTACGAGATGAAGGAGATGGTCGAGGGCACCGTGTTGCCCGACCTGGCCCGCCGGGCCGGCGTGAGCTCGGTGATCCACAGCCGGACACTGCGGACCTGGGGCCACTCGGAGTCGGGCCTGGCCGAACTGCTGGCCGACCGCATCGTCGAGCTCGACGAGTCGGGCAATCCCACCATCGCCTTCCTGGCCAGCGGGATCGAGGGTCTGAAGGTCCGGATCACCGCCAAGGCCGACGACGATGCGGCGGCGGAGTCGGTCCTCGATGCCGAGGAGGCGCTGCTGCTGCCGCTCATCGGCGAGTACGTGTTCGGTCGCGACGAGGAGACGATGGAGTCGGTCGTGCTCGACCTGCTCCGGGAGCGGGGCCTGACCCTGGCGGTGGCCGAGTCGGTCACGGGCGGCCTGGTGACGGCCCGGCTCACCGATGTCCCTGGGGCCTCGGATGTCCTCCGGGGTGGCGTCGTGGCCTATGCCTCGGAGGTGAAGTTCGACGTCCTCGGCGTGGCCGAGGGCCCGGTGGTCAGCGCGGAGACGGCCGAAGCGATGGCCGACGGTGTTCGCCGCGCCCTGGGCGCCGACGTGGGCCTCGGGGTCACCGGTGTCGCGGGCCCCGACCAGCAGGAGGGCCAGCCGGTCGGCACGGTGCACCTGGGTGTCGCCCTCGGTGACCAGGTCGAGGCGGTGACCCTGGGGCTGCCCGGCGATCGCAAGCGGATCCGGGACTTCGCCACCATCACCCTCCTCGACCTGTTGCGGCGGCGCCTGCTGGCGTGAACCGCCTGTTCGTCGCCGTCTGGCCACCGCCCCAGGTGCTCGATGCGGTCGAGAGGCTGTACCGGCCGGTCGCCGCCGGCGGTCGGTGGACCCGGCGGGACCAGTGGCACATCACCCTCCGCTTCCTCGGTTCGGCCGACGTCGACGAGGTGTCGTCCACGCTGGCGGGGTTGGGGCACGGGCCGGTCGAAGCCGTCGTGGGACCCCAGGTCGGGCTGCTGGGGGAGGGGGTCGTCCAGCTGCCCGTGGCCGGTCTGGAGTCCTTGGCGGAGGCCGTGATGGCCGCGACCGCGGCGTCGGACCGACGATTGGCGAGTCGGCCGTTCTTGGGCCACCTCACGCTGGCGCGGGTGGCGGGCGATCCCGTCGAGGGGGTCCTGGGTCAGCGAATGTCGGCGCGGTTCCCCGTGGACGAGATCGCGCTCGTCAGCAGCGAGCTCGGTGGCGACGCCGCCCGCTACGCCACGCTGGCCCGCTTCCCGTTGTCCTCCTGAGGTCGGGTGCCCGTCGGCGACCTCAGGCCGCGGGAGGCGGGGGGGAGGTCTGGCCGTAGGGCGCGGCGGCGACCGGCGGCTGCTTCGCGGTCTTCGCCACGATCCCCGCGATCAGGACCAGGGTCCAGCCGATGGTGATGGCGTAGAGGCCGATGCCCGGGTCCGACACCTCGGCGACGAAGTCACCCGCGTCCCCCTCTTCGAGGGAGCCGGAGATGTCGGCGAACCGGACCAGGACCCAGAAGAAGCCGATCAGGGCGGAGGTGATGAGCAGGACCTTCATCCAGGTCCGGGACCCGTTCTTCAGCAGGAGGATCCCCAGCAGCAGCGGGACCAGACCGAACACGAGGTGGATGGGGCCGTCGTTGATGTCCCCACCCCAGCCGTTGAGCGACTCGCTCACGCCGAAGCCGCTGCTGGCGAAGTCGACCTCCACGATGGGCAGGAAGGTCCCGACGAGCACCAGTCCGAACCCGACCAGGGCGAGCACCCCGGCGATCCGGTTGCGCCCCTCCACCGGCGCCGAACCCGCCGGTCCTCCCGGAACCGGCTGGTGGTACCCGGTCGGCGTGGCGGCGGGTTGTTGGGGGGCGCCGGGTGGTGGCGCGGCGGCGGGTTGCTGGGTGGTGGGCGCGCCGGGTGGTGGGGGCGCGGCGGCGGGTTGCTGGGGGGCGCCGGGTGGTGGTGGGGCGGCGGCGGGTTGCTGGGGGGCGCCGGGTGGTGGTGGGGGCGGCGGCGGGTTGCTGGGGGGCGCCGGGTGGTGGTGGGGCGGCGGCGGGTTGCCGGGTGGTGGGCGCGCCGGGTGGTGGTGGGGTGGCGGCGGGTTGCTGGGGGGCGCCGGGTGGTGGTGGGGCGGCGGCGGGTTGCTGGGGGGCGCCGGGTGGTGGTGGGGCGGCGGCGGGTTGCCGGGTGGTGGGCGCTCCGGGTGGTGGTGGCGCGGCCGTCGGTGACGCGCACGAGGGGCAAGCGGTTGCGCCGGCCGGCACGGGCGCGCCGCAGTGGGCGCAGGGGTTGGAGGCCATGACGGCAACCTACTGCGCCCGGTCCACCACCGCCCGGGGCCGGGCGCCACCCACTGGGCAGGCGATGGGGCGAACGCTCAGTCGCTATCGGTCGGCGGGTCGCGGAACCAGGGGAGGGCATCGCCCTTGATCAGCCAGGAGAACGCGAAGGCGAACACGGCCACGCACTCGAAGGCCAGGAAGAGATGGCCCTCCCAGCGGGCCACCGTGGCCACGCCCATGACCGCGATCGACAGGAAGATCAGGCGGCCGCACGTGCGGAAGGCGACATTGCGACGGCGCTTGTGGCTGCGCAGCGGCGTGCGGAACCGGGTCGGGGTCCACACCAGCATCGCCAGGTGCTCCCAGGTCGTGGGTCCGGTGGCGATCCTGGCGGACTTGGTGAAGAACCACAGGCTGAGCGTGGCCAGCAGGGTGAAGAGCGCGGCGGCCGAGACGGCGTGGATCCAGCCGACGATGTCGGCGCCGCCCGTCGCGGCCTCACCGTTGCTCGGCGTGGGGAACAGGGCCACGGCGATGGCCATGAGTCCGGCGCCGATGCTCAGCCGGCGGTCGAGGCGGAACCCCACTCGGGAGGGGTACTCGTAGGAGAAGAAGAAGATCGCCAGCGCGCAGAGGATCCCCACGAACACGTTGCCGGTGGGGGAGTAGTAGTAGGAGCTGATCGAGGTGCGCCAGCCGGACCCCTCGTCCAGCCACTGGCCGACGAGGACGACGAGGATCGGGAAGGCGAACGCGATGGCGCCGATGAGCTTCTGGAGGTACTTGTAGCGGGCGTCGGCCCCGACGACGACATCGGGCGGGTGCCGCAGGGTCGCCGGCTCGCCTTCCACGAGAGGCACGCTAGACCAGGCCTTCGGGCACCAGGACCTCACCCACGGTGACGGGTTCCTGGTCCGGCCCCTGATCCGGGAGCTGGTGTCAGGTCTCGGTGACCCCGTCCTCGTCGTCCTCGTCCTCCTCGGCCGCCGCGTCGCGGTCGAGGTGCAGCGAGGCGGAGTTCATGCAGAAGCGCTGCCCCGTGGGGGCCGGGCCGTCGTCGAACACGTGGCCCAGGTGGGCCTCGCACTTGGCGCAGCGCACCTCGGTTCGGGTCATGAACAGGCTGCGGTCGGTCACCAGCTCGACGGCGTCGGGGTCGAGGGCCTCAGAGAAGCTGGGCCAACCGCTGCCGGACTCGTACTTGGTGGCCGAGGAGAACAGCGGGGCGTCACAGCAGATGCAGCGGTAGACGCCGTCGTCGTGCTCGTCCCAGTAGACGCCCGTGAACGCCCGCTCGGTGCCGCCCTCGCGGGCGACGTGGTACTGCTCGGGGGTCAACTTCTCCCGGTACTGGTCGTCGGTGAGGGTGGGCTCGCTCATGGTCCTCTTCCTGGTCGTCGGGATTTCTCGGCGAAAGGCTTGATCGAACAGTCGTTCGGAACTACATTCACGTCATTCAGCCGAGCTGGTCGGTCATGTCCTACAACCCCGCCGAGGTCCTCCTGGTTCCCGGGAGGGTGGGGTTTCCCGGGATGACTGTCCCACCCCCTCCGTAGGTTGACCGTCATCCCCAACCTCCCGATGAAAGGACCCACCGTGGAACGAGACAAGGCCCTCGAGATGGCCCTCGCCCAGATCTCCAAGGCCCACGGCGAGGGCGCGGTCATGAAGATGGGTGAGCGCGCCGCCATGAAGGTCGAGGTCGTCTCCACCGGCGCCCTGGCCCTGGACATCGCCCTCGGCATCGGGGGCCTGCCCCGCGGCCGGGTCAGCGAGATCTTCGGCCCGGAGTCCTCGGGCAAGACCACCCTGGCCATGCACGTGGTGGCCGAGGCCCAGCGCAACGGTGGGATCTGCGCCTTCATCGACGCCGAGCACGCCCTGGACCCCGCCTACGCCGCCAACATCGGCGTGGACGTGGACGAGCTGCTCATCTCCCAGCCCGACACCGGTGAGCAGGCTCTGGAGATCGCCGACATGCTCGTGCGCTCCGGCGCCATCGACGTGGTGGTCATCGACTCGGTCGCCGCCCTGACCCCCCGGGCCGAGATCGAGGGTGAGATGGGTGACACCCACGTCGGCCTCCAGGCCCGGCTCATGTCCCAGGCCCTGCGCAAGCTCACGGCCAACCTGAACAAGACCCACACCATCTGCATCTTCATCAACCAGCTCCGGGAGAAGATCGGGGTCATGTTCGGCTCGCCGGAGACCACCCCCGGGGGACGGGCGCTGAAGTTCTACTCCTCGGCCCGCCTGGACATCCGCCGCATCGAGGCCATCAAGGACGGCGTCGAGGTGGTGGGCAACCGGACCCGGGTCAAGGTGGTCAAGAACAAGTGCGCCGCCCCGTTCAAGCAGGCCGAGTTCGACATCATGTACGGCCGGGGCATCTCCCGGGAGGGCTCGGTGCTCGACATCGGGGTGGACCTCGGGTTCATCAAGAAGTCGGGCGCTTGGTACACCTACGAGGGCGAGCAGCTCGGCCAGGGCCGCGAGAACGCCAAGGAGTTCCTGACCGAGAACCCCGAGATCATGGTCGAGGTCTCCGAGCGCATCCGCCAGGAGGTCGGCCTGGGCGAGCCCATCGAGCTCCCCGCCGACGCCGAGATCGACCTCGAGGCCTCCGACGAGGAGGTCCTCACCCTGGAGGACTGAGCCTCGCCCGGCCCCGCCCGGCCTCGCCCCAGCCGCCGCTGCACCGAAATTGCGTGAGTTGGTCACGCCAGGCGTGACCAACTCACGCCAGAACGGCTGGAGACCCCTGCCGGTTGGAGTCCCTAGGCTGATCGGGTGACCCCGCGGTACCTCGTGCGCACCTTCGGGTGCCAGATGAACGAGCACGACTCCGAACGCATCGCCGGTCTGCTGGAGGTCGACGGCATGTCGGCGACCGATGACATCGACGAGGCCGACGTCGTCGTGCTCAACACCTGCTGCATCCGGGAGAACGCCGACAACAAGCTCTACGGCCACCTCGGGCACCTCAAGGCCCTCAAGGACCAGCGCCCCGACCTGCAGATCGCCGTGGCCGGCTGCCTGGCCCAGAAGGACCGGGACACCATCCGGGAGCGGGCCCCGCACGTGGATGTGGTGTTCGGCACCCACAACGTGCACCGGGCGGCCGATCTGCTGACCGAGGCCCGCGAGCGGGGCCCCATCGTGGAGATCCTCGAGGAGACCGTGCTCGAGGACGCCCAGGCCTTCCCATCCGTCCTGCCCGCCAGCCGCGACAGCCGGCACGCGGCCTGGGTGACCATCCAGATCGGCTGCGACAACTCCTGTGCCTTCTGCATCGTCCCCGCCGTCCGCGGTCCCGAGATCAGCCGGCCCTTCGAGACCATCGTCGAGGAGGTCCGCCGGCTGGTCGACCAGGGCGTGGTCGAGGTGACCCTGCTCGGCCAGAACGTCAACTCCTACGGTCGGGACATCACCAAGCGTCGGCCCCTCTTCGCCGAGCTGCTCCGTGAGGTCGGCGCGATCGAGGGCATCCGCCGGGTCCGCTACACCAGCCCCCACCCCAAGGACCTGCGCCCCGAGACCATCGCGGCGATGGCCGAGGTGCCGACGGTCTGTGAGCACCTGCACCTGCCCCTGCAGTCGGGCAGCGACCGCGTCCTGGCCGCCATGCACCGCGGCTACACCGCCGAGCGCTACCTCCAGAAGCTGGCCGCCGCCCGGGCCGCCGTGGCCGACCTGGCCGTGACCACCGACATCATCGTGGGCTTCCCCGGTGAGACCGAGGACGACTTCGCCCGCACGCTGGAGGTGGCCGCCGACGCCGCCTACGACAGCGCCTACACCTTCATCTACTCGCCCCGGCCGGGTACCGAGGCGGCCGAACGGATCGAGGGCTTCGTGGACCCCGAGGTGGTGGGGGAGCGCTTCGAGCGACTCCGGGTCGTCATCGAGCGCTCGGCGGTGGCCCAGCACGCGGCCCGGGTCGGCCGCACCGAGGAGGTCGTGGTCGAGGGCCCGGCCCGCCGGGACCCGACTCTGACCTCGGGCCGCACCCGGCAGAACAAGCTGGTGCACTTCGCCGCCGGTGAAGAAGGGCTCCGGCCCGGGGCCGTGGCCCGGGTCGAGGTCACCGGGGCCGGGGCCCACCACCTCCGGGGCGACCTCCACGAGGTCATCGCCCACCCCCGCCACCGCCTCCGCATCCCGGTGGTCGCAGGCTGACGAGCGAGCGCCGGCCCCTGGCGCTGGTCGGGACCACCGCGTCCGGGAAGTCGGCCCTGGCCCACGCTCTCGCCCGCGAGGCGGGGGACATGGAGATCTGTTCGGTGGATTCCATGCAGGTCTACCGGGGCATGGACATCGGCACGGCCAAGCCCACGGCCGAGGAGCAGGCCGAGGTCCCGTACCACCTGCTCGACCTGGCCGAACCCGACCACGACTTCTCCCTGCCCGAGTTCCAGACGGCGATGAGCGATGCCCTGGCCGGGATCGAGGCCCGCGGCCACCGGGCGCTCCTGGTGGGGGGCACCGCCCTCTACCTGCGGGCCGTGGTCGACGGGCTGGTCCCGCCGCCTCGGTACCCCGAGGTCCGGGCCGAGCTGGAAGGCGAGTCCGACACGACGGTGCTCCATGCCCGCCTCGCCGAACTGGACCCCGTGGGGGCCACCCGGATGGAACCGACCAATCGCCGTCGGGTCCTGCGGGCCCTGGAGGTGACCGTCGGCAGCGGTCGGCCCTTCTCCGAGCACGGCCCCGGGCTCGAGGAGCATCCCCCGACCCGCTTCGCTCTCGTGGGGGTGTCGCTGCCGGCCGAGGTCGTGGCCGAGCGCATCCGACAGCGATACGCCGCCCAACTCGAGGCCGGGTTCCTCGACGAGGTCCGGTCGTTGCTGGCCCGGCCCACGGGGCTCTCCCGCACGGCCCGCCAGGCCCTGGGCTACCGCCAGCTCATCGGTCACGTCGAGGACGGGATTCCCCTGGACGAGGCGGTGACGGCGGCGATCCACCGCACGACCCGCTTCGCCCGCCGCCAGCGCTCGTGGTTCCGCCGGGATCCCCGCATCCAGTGGATGGCCCACCGCGAGAACCCACTCGCGCTCCTCGACCCCTTGCTGAGAGACTGGGCCTGACCATGTCCCTCGACCTCACCAAGCACCACGGCCTGGGGAACGACTTCCTCGTCCTGCTCGACCTCGAGGGCGGCCTCGACGTCGGGCCGGACCTGGCGCGAGCGGCCTGCGACCGGACGACCGGCATCGGCGCCGACGGCCTCATCCGGGCCCGTCCCACGGGGGAGGGCGCGGACGTGACCATGGAGCTGTGGAACTCCGACGGCAGCCCGGCGGAGCTCTCCGGCAACGGGCTCCGCTGCCTCGGCCAGGCCCTCGTCCTCGCCGGCGTCACCGGACCCGAGCTCACCGTGGCCACCGGCCGGGGCACCCATGCCCTGCAGGTCCAGGGCACCGACCGCCCGGGTGTCCACGAGGTCGTGGCCGACATGGGTTCGGTCGAGCTGGAGGGCCGGGCCGGCGACTGGCTCCTGCCGGGTGTGGTCGATGCCGCCTTCGCCCGCATCGAGAACCCCCACCTGGTCCTGTTGGCGCCCGACCCGACGGCGACCCCGGACCTGGACGAGGTCGGCGAGGCGGCGAACCACGCCGTCGCCGGGGGCGTCAACGTCGAGATCATCCGGGTCACCGGCGAGGATCTGGTGCTCGATGTCTTCGAGCGGGGGTCCGGGCGGACGCAGGCCTGCGGGACCGGTGCCTGCGCCGCGGCCGCCGTGGCCCTCGACTGGGGTCTGGTCGACCGGGAGGTCACCGTGCGCATGCCCGGGGGCGACGCCCGCATCGGCCTCGGCGACACCGTGTCGCTGGCCGGGCCGATCGTGGCCGTCGCCCGGGTGGAGTACCCATGGCCCTGATCGACCGGTCCTTCCGGGAGAAGATCGTGCTGGTCGGCATGACGACGCCGCCCGCCACGACCGAGGACACCGACGCCTCCCTCGACGAGCTGGAGTTGCTGGTCGACACGGCGGGGGCCGACACCGCGGCCCGGGTCCTGCAGAGCCGGCCCGCTCCCGATCCGAAGTACTACATCGGCAAGGGCAAGGCCGAGGAGCTGAAGGCGGTGGCGCTCGAGACCGACTGTGACACCGTCGTCTTCGACGACGAGCTGACCCCGGCCCAGCAGTTCAACCTGGAGAAGCTGTTGGGGCGGACCGCGATCGACCGGACCGCGGTGATCCTCGACATCTTCGCCCAGAACGCCTCGAGCCTGGAGGGCAAGGCCCAGGTCCAGCTGGCCCAGTACCGCTACCGCCTACCGCGCCTGCGGGGCACGGGGGCCCGCCTCTCCCAGCAGGCGGGCGGCATCGGCACCCGCCGGGGCCCGGGCGAGACCCAGTTCGAGATCGACCGGCGGCGCATCCAGCGCAACATCAACCACCTCGAGCGCCAGTTGCGGGACATCCGTCGCCAGCGGGCCACCAAGCACAAGGCCCGTCACCGGTCCGGCATCCCCCAGGTCGCGCTGGTGGGTTACACCAACGCCGGCAAGTCCACCCTGCTCAACCACCTCACCGATGCCGGCGTGCTCGTCGAGGACCGGCTCTTCGCGACGCTGGACCCCACGAGCCGCCGACTGGAGCTGCCCGGTGGCGCGCCCCTGCTGCTCACCGACACGGTCGGCTTCGTGCGCAAGTTGCCCCACCAGGTGGTCGAGGCCTTCAAGGCCACCCTGGAGCTGGTCGCCGAAGCCGACGTCGTGCTCCACCTGGTGGATGCCACGGCGGCGGACCCCGAGGGCCAGATCGACGCCGTCCGGGTGGTCCTCGAGGAGATCGGGGCCGCCGACGTCCCGGAGATCCTGGCCTTCAACAAGGTGGATCGGGCCCCGGAGGCGCGGGCTCTGGCGGCGAGGCATCCCGGGTCCGTGGCCATCTCGGCCCGGTCGGGTGAGGGCATGAACGACCTCCTGCTCACCATCTCGGACCGTCTCCGTGTCGGCTCGGAGACCGTCGAGCTGGTGGTGCCCTTCGAACGCGGCGATGTGCTGGCGTCGGTCCACCGCCTCGGTGAGGTGCTCGTCGAGGAACCCGGCGAGGGCGGGATCCTGGTCCGGGCCCGCCTCGACGCCGAGGGCCGGTCCCGTCTCCGGGCCTTCCAGGTGGATCCACCTGTGGTCGAGGAGGACGATGGCTGAGGGCTTCCGACCACCCCCGTACCCCTATGACCGGCTCGACGAGCTGAAGGCCGTCGCCGCGGGCCTGCCCGGTGGGCTCGTCGACCTGTCGGTCGGCACGCCCCACGACCCGCCGCCACCGGCGGTCGTGACCGCTCTGGCGGGCTCGGGTGCCGAGAGGGGCTACCCGGCTTCCATCGGCAGCATGGCCTACAGGGAAGCGGCCGCGGGGTGGCTGGAGCGACGCCTGGGGGTGACGGTGGCGCCCGACGACGTGGCGGCCTGCGTCGGGACCAAGGAGTTCGTGGCCGGCACGCCGGCGCTGCTGCACCTGCGCACTCCGGATCGCGACACCGTCCTGCACCCACAGGTGGCCTACCCCAGCTACGCCATGGGGGCGACGCTCGCGGGTTGCCGGGCGGTCGCCGTCCCCCCGCGTGAGGACGGGACCCTCGACCTCGCGGCCGTGGCCGCCGAGGACGCGGATCGGGCCCTCTGCCTGTGGGTGAACTCGCCGGGCAATCCCTCCGGGGCCCTCGAGGACCTCGGCGCGGCGGCCGCCTGGGGGCGGGACCACGGGGTGCCGGTGCTCTCCGACGAGTGCTACGTCGAGTTCACCTGGGACGGGTCGCCTCGGACGATCCTCGAGCACGGGACCGACGGTGTGCTGGCGGTCCATTCGCTCTCCAAGCGGTCGAACCTGGCCGGGGCCCGGGCCGGGTTCTACGCCGGTGACGCCGACCTCGTCGCGTACCTCCGAGAGGTGCGCAAGCATGCCGGGCTCATGGTCCCCGGCCCGGTCCAGGCCGCGGCGGTCGCGGCGTGGTCCGACGACGTCCACGTCGACCAGCAGCGGGAGCGCTACCGGCATCGCCTCGAGTTGATGCGCCGGGTTCTCGCCGACGCGGGCATCGCCTGTCCCCTCCCGGCCGGGGCCTTCTACCTGTGGGTGCGGGTGCCCGACGGTGACGCTTGGGGGCTGGCCCGCCGGCTGGCCGCCGTCGGGGGCGCGCTCGTGGCCCCGGGAGAGTTCTACGGTGGGGCGGACCACGTGCGCATCGCCGTGGTCCAGCCCGACGACCGACTGCGGTTGGTGGGCGAGCGCTTGGGGAGGACCCGATCATGACCAACCCGTTCGGTGACCCCGGCCCGGTCGTCGGCAACCCGGTCGACGAGCCCGATCGACCCTCGAGCCTGGGCTACTGGCTCGGTGGCCTGCTGATCGCCGTCGGCATCATCGGGAGCGCCGCATGGGGCATCGTCAACGGGATCGGCTTCTCCGACGCCATCGACGACTTCGAGCGGGTTCCCGTCGGTCAGATCGGGCGCGTCCAGCTCGACCAGGGCGACTATGTCGTCTACGCCGAGCGGGGCGGCGGCCCACCCGAGGCCAACTTCCTGAGCGGGGTCCGCATGCGTCCGGCGGGAGAGGGTCGAGACGAGGAGATCGTCTTCGAGGACTACACCTCGGACTTCACCTACGAGATCGGGGGGCGGACGGGTCGGGCCCAGCTCACCTTCCGGATCGACGACGCGGGCGAACACCGGGTGCGGGTCGAGGACGGCCCCGGCACGACGGCCACCACGGCGGCCTTCGGTCCGTCCGTGGCCGGCGATCTGCTGAAGGCCGTCCTCGGCGCCTTCGCGATCGCCGTCGGCGGCGTCGTCGTCGGCGTCATCCTGATCATCGTCACCGGTCTGCGCCGGAGGAGGTTCCGGCGACGCACCTGGATGGACGGTGCCGCCGGCACCGCCTTCGGCACCACGCCGCCATCGCCACCGGGCGGGGGCTACCCACCGCCGCCGGTCTGAGTCGCGGTCCCGCCGCTCTGGGCCGGGCCCCCACCGCCGCCGGCCGAGCCCGGCATCGGGGGCGCCGGTAGCCTCCGGCCCGTATGAGCGACCTCCAGGCGAGCATCGAAGACCTCTGGGACCGGCGTGACGAGTTGGGTCCGGACGACGAGGACGCCCGTGAGCTGGTCCACCAGGCCGTCGAGCTCTTGGACTCCGGTCAGGGGCGGGTGGCCGAATGGGACGGGGAGGGCGCGGTCACGGTCCACGAATGGCTGAAGCTGGCGGTCCTCCTTCTGTTCCGGGTGCAGGGCATGGACACCATCGAGCTCGGACCCTTCGAGTACGCCGACAAGTTGCCGCTCAAGCGCGACTACCTGGCGAAGGGCGTTCGGGTCGTGCCCGGCGCCTCGGCCCGCTGGGGATCGTTCCTCGACCGTGGCGTGGTCATGATGCCGAGCTATGTGAACATCGGCGCCCACGTGGCCGCGGGCACCATGGTCGACACCTGGGCCACGGTCGGCTCGTGCGCCCAGATCGGCCAGAACGTGCACCTGTCGGGCGGGGTGGGGATCGGCGGCGTGCTGGAGCCGGTTCAGGCGGCGCCGGTGATGATCGGCGACGAGTGCTACATCGGCTCTCGCTGCATCGTCGCCGAAGGGGCCACCGTGGGGACCGGCACCGTTCTCGGGGCGGGGTCGATCCTGACGGCGTCGGTGCCGGTCATCGACGCGGAGACGGGCGAGGAGGTCAGTCGGGGCCACGTGCCGCCGTGGTCGGTCGCGGTGACGGCCACCCGCTCCCGGGACTTCGCCGGCGGCACCTTCGGCCTGCCCTGCGTCCTGGTCATCAAGCGCCTCACCGAGGGCGAGCGCCACGACAAGGGCGCCCTCAACGACATCCTCCGTGACCACGGATCCACCGTCTGATGCCCACCCCTCTCGTTCTGGCGCCCGATTGCGGCGCCATGGCGCCGCAATCAGGCGCCAGAACGGATGGTGCGGCGTGACCGCGCCGGACCTGCTGGGCCGGACCGAGGAGCTGTGCGCGATCGCGTCCGAGAGCCGGGCCGAGGGTCCGATCACCGACCACATCGACGCGCTGCTCGCGGCCGGGGCTCCGGGCCTGGAGCGGACGCGGGTGGGGGACAACCTGGTGGCCCGCACCGACCTGGGGCGGTCCCTACGCGTGGTCCTGGGAGGACACACCGACACGGTCCCCGCCAACGGCAACGCCGAGCCCCGACGGGACGGTGACACCCTCTGGGGCCTGGGGACGGCCGACATGAAGGGTGGCCTGGCGGTCATGGTCGAGCTCGCGCTCGGGGTGCCCGAACCGGCGGTGGACGTGACCTATGTGTTCTACGCGCGGGAGGAGATCGCCGCGACCGAGAGCGGCTTGGAGGAGCTCTTCGTCGCCCGCCCCGACCTGCTCGAGGGCGACGTCGCCGTCCTGGGTGAGCCCACCGACGGGGAGCTGGAAGCGGGCTGCCAGGGCACGTTGCGCCTGGAGCTGACCCTGGCGGGGGCCCGGGCCCATTCGGCCCGACCCTGGATGGGACGCAACGCCATCCACCGCCTGGGTGGCCTCCTGACCTTCCTGGAGGGCCACGAGTGCCGGGAACCGGTCCTCGGGGGCCTGCAGTTCCGCGAGTCCCTGCAGGCCGTCGGCGTCACGGGTGGGGTGGCGGGCAACGTGGTCCCCGACGCGGCCACCCTCGTGCTCAACCACCGCTTCGCGCCCGACCGCACGGTGGAGGAGGCCGAGGCGGGGGTCCGCGACCTGATCGCCCCGTTCCTCGAGGACGGCGACTCGGTCGTCCTCGCCGATGCCGCTCCCGGCGCGGCTCCCGCCCTCGATCATCCGCTCCTGGCGGCGCTGGTGGAACGCCACGGCCTGGGGGTGCGGGCCAAGCTGGGTTGGACCGACGTGGCCCGCTTCGCGGCCCGCGGCGTTCCCGCGGTCAACCTCGGCGCCGGTGACTCCACCCTGGCCCACCACGTGGACGAGCGGGTCGAGGGTGGGCGGCTGGAGTCCAGCTACCGGGCCCTGCTCGACCTCATCACGCTCGGGCCCTGACGGGCGGGGCTGGAGTCGGGCTACCGGGCCCTGCTCGACCTCATCACGCTCGGGCCCTGACGGGCGGGGCTGGAGTCGGGCTACCGGGCCCTGCTCGACCTCATCACGCTCGGGCCCTGACGGGCGGGGCTGGAGTCGGGCTACCGGGCCCTGCTCGACCTGATCACGCTCGGGCCCTGACGGGCGGGGCTGGAGTCGGGCTACCGGGCCCTGCTCGACCTGATCACGCTCGGGCCCTGACGGGCGGGGCTGGAGTCGGGCTACCGGGCCCTGCTCGACCTCATCACGCTCGGGCCCTGACGGGCGGGGCTGGAGTCGGGCTACCGGGCCCTGCTCGACCTCATCACGCTCGGGCCCTGACGGGCGGGGCGGTCCGCGGCCTAGGCTGCCCCGTCGATTTCCCCCATTCCCAGGAGATGCACCATGGCGCTCGCCCCCGGCACCGCGGCCCCCGACTTCACGCTCAAGGACCAGGACGGCAACGACGTCACCCTGTCCGCCGTCCTGGCCGACAAGGCCGTCGCCCTCGTGTTCTACCCGTTCGCGTTCAGTGGGATCTGCCGCACCGAGCTCTGCGGGCTACGGGACGACCTGAGTCGCTACGAGTCGGACGGCGTGCAGGTGCTGGCCGTCTCCTGTGACAGCAAGCAGGTGCAGAAGGCCTGGGCCGATGCCGAGGGATACACGTTCCCCGTGCTGTCCGATCACTGGCCCCACGGCGAGGCGGCCCGGGCCTACGGCGTGTTCAACGACGCGGTGGGTTGTGCCAACCGGGCCACGTTCCTCATCGGCGAGGACGGCACGATCGTGGACAGCTTCGAGTCCGGCGGCCTCGGTGAGGCCCGACCGGCGGAGCGTTACGTCGAGGCGCTGGCCAAGCTCTGAGGCGCTGGCCTCTGAGGCGCTGGGCTGCCCTGAGGCGCTGGCCAAGCTCTGAGGGGCTGGGCTCCTCAGAGGCGGCGCATCACCGTGACGACCTTGCCGTAGACCACGACCTCGCTGGGGTCGAAGACCATGGGCTCGAGCCGCTCGTTGGCCGGGAGCAGGACGATCTGGCCGTCCCGGCGGTCGAAGGTCTTGATGGTGGCCTCGTCGCCCGGGATGCCGGCCACCACGATCTCGCCCCGTTCGGCGGTGGTCTGGGCCCGGGTGACCACGAAGTCGCCGTCGTAGATGCCGACGTCGATCATGGAGTCCCCGCGCACCCGCAGCATGAACAGGTCGCCCTCGCCGGTGAGGTCGGCGGGCAGGGGGTAGACCTCCTCGACGTTCTCCTGGGCCAGGACGTCGGTGCCGGCCGCGACGTCGCCGACCAGGGGCACGTGGCGCACCGGGCGCCGCTCATGGCCACCCGCACCCGAGTTCGGGTCGTAGCGGACCTCGATGGCGCGGGGCTTGGTGGGGTCGCGGTGCAGGTAACCACGGCGCTGGAGCGTGGCCAGGTGGGAGTGCACGGTCGACGGGGAGGTGAGCCCCACGGCCTGGCCGATCTCCCGGACCGACGGCGGGTAGCCCCGCTCGGTGGTCTCGGCCTCGATGAAGTCGAGGATCTGGCGCTGACGCTCGGTCAGCTCCTTCTTCTTCGGCGTGTACTTGGCTGCGGGCACGGGACGCTCCTGGCTGCGGGCGACGAACAGGCGTTTGTGACGATAGCAGGTCGAACACCCGTCTGACAAACATCTGTTCGTCCGGCGTCGGGGGTCGAGTGGGGTGGCCCGGGCCTGTCGGGCGAGGTGCTGCTCCGGCACCACCCGCGAAGCTCGGCCTACTCTGTGGCCCTGCCGGCTGAAGCCTGCGGCGACGACGGATCGGGGGTCCGAAGCATGACGAACGCCCATCGAGCGGCGACGATCCGGACGATCGCGTGCGTCGCGACCCTGGCCGTCTGCGCCGCGACCGTCGTGGTGATGACCGGTGCCTCACCGGCGGGGTCCGGGATCCCTCCCACCCACGGCGAGCTCACCCAGAAGGGGGGGACCGCCGGCTGCATCAGCGACGACGGCACGGGCGGCGACTGCGCCGACGGCACCGCATTGGCCAACACCCGTTCGGTGGCCGTCTCCCCCGACGGCGAGAACGTGTACGCCGCGAACTTCGAAGCAGTGGTCGTCTTCGACCGCAACCCGGCCACCGGCGCGCTCACCCAGAAGCCCGGGACCGCCGGCTGCATCAGCGACGACGGCAGCGGCGGCGCTTGCGCCGACGGCACCGAGATCGCGGGCGAGTCCGTGGCGGTCTCGCCCGACGGTGCGAACGTCTACGTCGCGGCGCCCTCCCCCTTCAACGCCGTGCTCGTGTTCAACCGCGACCCGGCCGACGGCGAACTCGCCCAGAAGCTCGGGACGGCCGGCTGCATCAGCGAGACCGGCTCCGGCGGCGCCTGCGCCGACGGCACCGCCCTCGAGGAGATCTTCTCCCTGGTCGTGTCCCCCGACGGCCGCAACGTCTACGCCGCGGCCGGCAACAGTGAAGCGGTCGTGGTGTTCGACCGGGATCCGGCCGGCGCCCTCACCCAGAAGGCCGGGACGGCCGGCTGTGTCAGCGATGACGGCTCTGGCGGCCTCTGCGTCGACGGCCGGGCCCTCGCCAGCCCGCAGTCCGTGACGGTGTCCCCCGACGGCAGGAACGTCTACGCCGGATCGATCGGCAGTGCGTCCGTCGCCGTCTTCGACCGCAACCCGAGCACCGGGGCCCTCACCCAGAAGGCCGGCACCGCGGGCTGCTGGAGCGATGACGGCTCCGACGGCTGCAACGACGGCACGGAAGTCGACGGTTGGTCGGTGGCGGTCTCCCCCGACGGCGAGAACGCGTACGTGGCGGGTTCGGACGCCGTGGCCGTCTTCGACCGCAACCCGACCACCGGGGCCCTGACCCAGATGGGCGGGGCCGCCGGCTGCATCAGCGACTCTGGCAGCAGCGGTGCCTGCGTCGACGGCACGGCCCTCAACGGCGCGGAATCGGTGGTCGTGGCCCCCGACGGCCGCAACGCCTACGTCGCGGCCGCGACCAGCGACGCGGTGGCGGTGTTCGACCGCGACCTGGGTACCGGCGTCCTCACCCAGAAGCTCGGCAGCACGGGCTGCTGGAGTGAGACCGGCGCTGGCTGTCGCAACGGTCGGGCCCTCGACGCCGCCTCGGCGGTGGCCTTGTCGCCCAATGGCCTGAACGCCTATGTCGCCGCCAACAACAGCGACGCGGTGGCGGTGTTCGACGTGACCTGCCTCCTGCACCCCTTCAGCGATGTCCCCGCCTGGGTGACCGAGGCCGTGGCCTGGGCGTACTGCGGGCCGTACATGACCGGGTACGCCAACAACACCTTCCGAGGCGACCTCGACATCACCCGGGCCCAGGTCGCCCGCCTCCTGTACCGGGTCGCCGGCAGCCCCGACGTGGGCCCGTTGGATCCCCACGGCCTCACCGACGTCCCCGCCTGGGTCGAGGAGCCCGTCCGTTGGCTCCTGCACCACGACTACGCCACCGGGTACCCGAACGACACCTTCCGCCCCAACCGCCCGATCAGCCGCGGCCAGGTCACCCGCATGCTCTACCGCATCGCCGGATCCCCTGGCGGCAGTCCCGCCAACACCTTCACCGACGTCCCCCCCTGGGTGTCCGCCGCGGTGGACTGGATCGTCGACCCGACCAACGTGCCGCCCGGGCCCTACGCCACCGGCTATGGCAACAACACGTATCGCCCGAACCTCGCGATCACCCGCGCTCAGGTGACCCGCATGACGTGCCGGGCGGAAACCGGCGTCATCAACTGCTGAGCCGACCACTTCCTCGGCCGGGCGGCCCGCCGGTCACCCACCTGCCGGACAAACAGTTGTTCCCTTTTCCTTGACAGCGAACAGTCGTTCGTGGTTGGGTGTCGGTGCGAACAGTCGTTCGTGTCCCACCCCCCGAGGAGAATCTCGTCCATGGCTCTCGCACTCGTCGACCACCACCCCCGACCGGCCCTCCGGCTGCTCCCGGGTGGGCTCGACGCGGGACCCACGCCGGCGGTCTACCGGCGTCGACGGGTGGTGGCCCTGATCCTGGCCGTGGCGTTCGTGGTGGTCGCCATGTCCGGGGTCCGGGCCGTCCTCCGCCCGCTGGCGGGCGGTGTCGACGGTCGCCCACTCAGCGCCGTCGACGCCTCCGTACCGGTGCCCGCCGGCACCGAGACGATCCTCGTGCAACCCGGCGAGTCCCTCTGGGACATCGCCCGGGACCTCCAGCCCGCCGGCGACGTCCGCCCCCTGGTGGACGAGCTGGCGGCGCTGAACAGGGGGTCGACGCTCGAGGCCGGGCAGAACCTGGTTCTGCCCGGCTGACGAGCGGCCCCGCAGCACGGCGATTTCGAGGCCCCAGCTGTCGGAATCCGACAGCTGGCGCCTCGAAAGTGGGAGATGCCGCTGGTCGGGGTGAGCCCGATCGCCTTCAGGTCCGGTGGTAGCGCAAGAACACCGTGCCGTCTGCTTCGAGCGCCCCGGCGAGACGGAGGTGACCCAGGGCCGGAGTCGCTCCGGCCACGATCCGGTGCGAGGCGCCGCCGGCGATGGTGGGGGAGAGGCTGAGGTTCCACTCGTCGACGAGATCGGCGTCCACGAGGCCGCCGTTGAGCGACGGTCCGCCCTCACACAGCACCACCGAGGCGCCCTGCTGTCGCAGCTGGGCGAGAGCCGCCGCCAGATCCACTGACGTCCCGCCGGCGACGAGGACGTCGGCCACGGCCTCGACCTCGTCCCGTCGGTCGGTCGCCGCGGCCTCGGACGTGATGACGATCGGCCGCGGCCCTCCCGGGTCCGTGAACATCGGGAGGCCGAGGTCCACGCTGAGCCTCCCGCTCACGACGGCCAGGCGGGGCAACGCCGACTGGCCCCGCGCCCGGCGTGCCGCCTGGACCGCTTCGGTGGGCTTCGGTGGCCCGTAGCGCTCGGTGTCGGCGGTGCCCGCCGCCACGAGGATGATGTCGGGGACCGAGCGCAGGGCCCCGAACACGGCCTTGTCGCTCTCCCCGCCGAGTCCGCCCGACAGCCCTTCGACCGCCGTGGCGCCGTCGACCGAAGCGATCATGTTGACCAGCACGTAGGGCCGGTCGGCCGGGGCCTCCCGAGCCAGGGCGGTGTGGATCTCGACCGGGTCGACCTCCTCGACGGGCTCGGGCAGGAGCTGGCGCACGGGGCTGAAGGTAGCCCTGTGGATCGACCGGCCGGAACTGTGGACACACCGAGGGAAATCCACAGCCTGCACACTTCAGATCCACAGGCGGTTTGCCTAGGCTGGCGGGTGCTGCAGCACAGCGGTCGGAATCGGAGGGTTGGCGTTCGCGGCCCCGGCGGGTCGAGCGCGGCTTGGGGCGGTGGAGGATCACCCAACCCATCAGGGAGGGGAGGACCGGCACCGTTCTGTACCTGACCGCTGTGCTGCAGCAGCTCAGCAGGATTTCTTTTCCTCAGCCGTTGACGTGGGCCACTCACACTGCTGTAATTACGGCCCTGTCATCACGCCCACATTGAACAAGATGTGGTGGTGTTGGGGGGACGAAGACCGGGGTTCGGTGCGAGATGTAGGGGCACAGTTCGTGCGCTTCCAGCCGTCGGGTCCTCGTCGACCCCTAGCATCGACCGCACTGGAGGACCCATGGCTCTCGCCCCCGAGCAGACCCGCATCGGCATCCGCCGCCACTTCACGTCCGCGGGGACCCACCCCTACGACACGGTGCAGTGGGAGCGGCGCGACGCGCGGATCACGAACTTCCGGGACGGGACGGTCGCCTTCGAGCAGACCGACGTGGAGTTCCCGACGACGTGGTCGCTCAACGCCACCAACATCGTCACCCAGAAGTACTTCCGGGGGACGTTGGGGACCCCGGAGCGGGAGTGGTCGCTGCGCCAGGTCATCGACCGGGTGGCCGACACGATCACCGCGTGGGGCGCGCGGGACGGCTACTTCGTGGACGACGACGAGGCCGAGATCTTCAACGCCGAGCTCAAGCACCTGCTCGTGCACCAGAAGGTGGCCTTCAACAGCCCCGTGTGGTTCAACATCGGGGTGCAGGGTGTGCCCCAGCAGGCCAGCGCGTGCTTCATCCTCGCCGTCGACGACAAGATGGACTCGATCCTCAACTGGTACGTCGAGGAGGGCACGATCTTCAAGGGCGGCTCGGGGGCGGGCATCAACCTGTCCCGCATCCGCTCCAGCCACGAGCTGCTGAAGGGCGGGGGCACCGCCAGCGGCCCGGTGAGCTTCATGCGCGGCGCGGACGCCTCGGCCGGGACCATCAAGTCCGGGGGCAAGACCCGACGCGCGGCCAAGATGGTCATCCTCGACGTCGACCACCCCGACGTCGAGGAGTTCATCTGGTGCAAGGCCCGCGAGGAGCAGAAGGCCCGCGTCCTGCGCGACGCCGGCTTCGACATGGACCTCGACGGCGCCGACAGCCACTCCACCCAGTACCAGAACGCCAACAACTCGGTCCGGGTCACCGACGAGTTCATGCAGGCGGTGATCGACGACACCGACTGGCACCTGCGGGCGGTCACCGACGGCAGCATCATCAAGACGGTCCGGGCCAAGGACCTCATGCGCCAGATCTCCCAGGCCACCTGGGAGTGCGCCGATCCCGGCATGCAGTTCGACACCACGATCAACCACTGGCACACCGCGGCCAACACCGGGCGGATCAACGGGTCGAACCCCTGCTCGGAGTACATGCACCTGGACAACTCGGCCTGCAACCTGGCCAGCCTCAACCTGTTGACCTTCCTCCCCGAGGGGGAGGACTTCGACGTGGCGGGCTTCAAGGCCGCCGTCGAGGTCATCTTCACCGCGCAGGAGATCCTGGTCGGCAACGCCGACTACCCGACGGTGCCGATCGGCGAGAACGCCCGCCGCTTCCGCCAGCTCGGCCTCGGCTACGCCAACCTGGGCGCCCTGCTCATGGCCCTCGGCCTGCCCTATGACTCCGACGAGGGTCGGGCCCTGGCCGGGGCCATCACCGGGCTCATGACCGGCCACGCCTACGCCACCTCGGCGGCCACCGCGGCCCGGATGGGGCCCTTCGCCGGCTACGCCGAGAACGCCGAGCACATGCTGCGGGTGCTGGACCAGCACCGCGAGAAGATGGCCGACATCGACGAGGAACTGGTCCCCGTCGAGCTGCTGTCGGCCGCCCAGCAGGCCTGGGACCACGCCTGTGCCACCGCTTCGCACCACGGCGTGCGCAACGCCCAGGCATCGGTCCTGGCCCCCACCGGCACCATCGGGCTGATGATGGACTGCGACACCACCGGCGTGGAGCCCGACCTCGGCCTGACCAAGATGAAGAAGCTGGTCGGCGGGGGGACGATGACCATCGTCAACCAGACCGTGCCCCGCGCCCTGCGACGCCTCGGCTACACCGACGCCCAGGTCCAGGCCATCGTCGACCACATCGACCGGGAGAAGACGATCCTCGGGGCGCCCGACCTGAAGGCCGGGCACGTCGCGGTGTTCGCCTGCTCGATGGGCGACAACCCCATCCACTACTCGGGCCACGTCCGGATGATGGGGGCCGTGCAGCCCTTCATCTCCGGGGCCATCTCCAAGACGGTGAACATGCCCGAGGACGTCACCGTCGACGACGTCGAGCAGCTCCACATCGACGCCTGGAAGCTCGGGGTCAAGGCGGTGGCCATCTACCGGGACAACTGCAAGGTGGCCCAGCCGCTGGCCATGGCCAAGAAGGACGGGGCCGACGCGGACGGTGGGGACACCCCGGCGGTGGCCGCCACCCAGGTGATCGAGCGGGTGGTGGAGAAGATCACCAACGAGCCCATCCGCCGCAAGCTGCCCCGCACCCGCACCTCCCGGACCTTCGAGTTCCGGGTGGCGGACTGCAAGGGCTTCGTGACCGTGGGGGAGTACGAGGACGGCCGGCCGGGGGAGATCTTCGTCCGGGTCTCCAAGCAGGGCTCGACCCTGGCGGGGATCATGGACGCCTTCGCCATCGCCATCAGCCACGGCCTGCAGTACGGCGTGCCGCTACGCAGCTTCATCGAGGCCTTCACCGGCATGCGCTTCGAGCCCGCGGGCATGACCGACGACCCGGACATCCGGTTCGCCAACAGCCTGATGGACTACCTGTTCCGCCGCCTGGCGATCCTCTACCTGTCGGTCGAGGAGCGCAACGAGCTGGGCATCCACACCATCGCCGAGCGCACCCAGCCCACCCTGCCGGGTGTCGAGGAGACGGTGACCGAGACCATCCAGGGCCAGGACGTGACCCCGGACCCGCCCTCCATCGAATCGGCCTCCACCCTGGCCCTCGAGCTGGACGTGGACCTGACCGAGGCCGCGGCCCCGGTACCGGTGGCGGACGTCAACGCCCCCCTCTGCATGCAGTGCGGCATCCAGATGCAGCGCGCCGGCTCCTGCCACGCCTGCCCCAGCTGCGGCACCACCAGCGGCTGCAGCTGACCCCCCGTCCCCCCGATTCGAAATTGCGTCAGTTGGTCACGCTCAGCGTGACCGACTGACGCGAGATCAGGTCGAGTCGTCCTTCGGCGTCCAGTCGTCGCGGGTGTTGAGGCGGGGGAAGGCCTCGTCGGGGACGGGGAGACCCAGGGCGTCACAGATCGGGTCCCAACCGTCGGTGACGGTCCATTCCAGGCTGCGGTCGGCGGGGACGGCGGCCCGGACGGCGGCGTAGTGCTCGTCGAAGAGGCGGTGCACGGCGTCCCGGTCGCCCAGGTCGAGCGTGAAGCGCTCGGCGAAGAGCTCGCGGATCATGGCGGACCACTGGTCGTCGGGGTCCGGCTCGCCGTCCTGGAAACCGAAGATGGTCGAGCCGGCGCTCTCGTACCAGGCGTCGAAGTCCCGGTGCGACACCAGGACGAGGGCGTCCGGCCAGTGCGCGGTCAGCTCCCGCCAGAAGGCCACGCCCGGCCAGTCGACGACGGCGACGTAGCCGTCGAGGACCCGGTCCCAGTCGACGTCGTCGCCCCGGATGGCCTCCCGCCAGGCGGGGATCTGCTCCTGGTGGACCGCCACCTCGAACATGTGGTGGCAGGGGCCGCCGAGCAGCTGCTCCAGCGCCGCCTTCAGCGAGGTCGTCCCCGTCCGGCCCAACCCTGCCCCCACCACCCGGATCGTCACGACCGGCGACGGTAACGGATCGGCGCCTTCGGCCCGGGCCCACGGTCAGCCGCGGGAGGCCGGCAGCCGCTCACCCATCAGATCGCCACCCACCGCGGCCTCACCCGTTCGGACCGCCGACGTCAGCGCTCCGGCACCCGATTCGGCGGCCATGGCCCCCGGATCAGGGGCCGAGAGGAGTCGGGCTCAGGTCAGCTCGGCGAGGCCGTCGACCAACGCCTGCACGGCCGCGGCGTAGGCGTGTTGGGATGGCGTCCCGTAACCGATGACCAGGCCGGAGCGCCCGGGCGGGCCGTGGAAGGACGGGCCGAGGGCGCCGACCCGCACGTCTCGGGCGGCCAGGCCCTCGACCACGGGAGCCTCGGCCCGGTCGCCGAGGTCGAGCACGACGTGGAGGCCGGCGGCGATGCCCGAGGGGACGAGGTGGGGGACCCGCTCGGCGAGGGCGGCGAGCAGATCGTCGCGTCGCCGGCGGTAGCGGAGGCGGGCGCGTCGCAGCTGGCGGTCGTAGGCCCCCGAGGTGATCAGCTCGGCCAGGGCCACCTGGTCGGTCACCGAGCCGTGACGGTCGGCGAGGTGCTTGAGCTCCCACAGCTCGTCCCGTAGGGACCCGGGCACGGCCATCCAGCCCAGCCGGAGGCCGGGAGCCAGGCTCTTGGCCGCCGTCCCCACATAGACGACGTGTTCGGGGTCGAGGGCCTGCAGGGCGCCGACGGGCTGGCGGTCATAGCGCAGCTCGCCGTCGTAGTCGTCCTCGATGACGAGGCCGCCGGTCTCGCGGGCCCAGGCCACGGCGGCCGCCCGGCGGTCGGGGGCCAGCGTCGGTCCGGCCGGGTACTGGTGGGCGGGGGTGAGCACGATCGCCCCCACACCCGACAGGTCCTCCAGCCGCGCGCCGTCCTCGTCGACGGGCAGCGGGACGACGTCGAGACCCGCGGCCCGCACCGTGGCCCGGTAGTGGGGGATGCAGGGGTCCTCCATGCCGATGGCGGCCATGCCCCGGGCGGCGAGCACCCGACAGGTCAGGTCGAGGGCCTGGGTCCAGCCGGAGCTGGCCAGCAGGTGGTCGACGTCGGTCACCACGCCCCGCACCCGCCCGAGGTAGGACGCCAGGGCCGAACGGAGGGCGACATGGCCCGAGGTGTCGCCGTACCCGAGGTCGGCGTCGGGCAGCGTGCGCAGGGCCTGGCGGATGGCGCTGCTCCAGGCCTGACGGGGGAAGCCGGAGAGGTCGGGGCTGCCCGGCAGGAAGTCGTGGCGGGGCCGGGCCTCGGTGACCGAGGTGACCGGGGCCGGGGCGGGACCGCCGGCGTTCTGGGCCACGGTCGTGGCCGCTCCCTGGCGGGCGTCCAGCCAGCCCTCGGCGCCGAGCTGGGCGTAGGCCTCGGTCACCGTGCCCCGGGCCACGCCCAGGTCGGCGGCCAGCGCCCGGGTCGAGGGAAGGCGGTCCCCGGCCCGGAGGCGTCCGTCCCGGATGGCATCTCGCAGCGAGCGCTCGAGGGCGGCGCGGCGGCCTTGGGAGCCATCCACCTCGACATGGAGGTCGACCGAACTGGTCCACTCGCCCGGCATGGCAATGGACCGTAGCCGTGGTCCAGTTGTCCTGGGCGGTTCTGGGCGTGCCGACCCCCGCCCGACGCGGGTGGGCGCACCGAGAGCGGTTGCCGGGTCAGTCGCCGGTGGGCCAGGTGGGGAAGGGCTCGCCCACGAGCTCCTCGGAGAGGGCCCACAGGCGGACGGCGGCGTCGGCATCGGTGGCGTGGGGTCCGACCTGCTCACAGACGGCGGCGTCGGCGAGGTAGGCGCCTCCGGGTATGCCCTCGCCCGTGGCGGCCCACACCTGGGTGGCTGCACCGCGCTCGACGGGCTTGAAGGCGCTGCTGGGCCCGCCGGGCGGCCGCTTGCTCGTGCGCTCCCCGATGTCGGCCAGGTCGGCCTCGTCCAGGTGACGGCCCAACTCGGTGATGATCACGCCGGGGTGCACGGCGAAGGCGTGGACGCCTCGGTCGCCGAATCGACGTTCGAGCTCGCGGGTGAAGAGCACGTTGGCCGTCTTCGCCTGCCCGTAGGCCTCCCACTTGTCGTACGGGCGGTGCGCGTAGTTCGGATCATCCAGGTCGACACCCGCGATCAGGTGGCCCTGCGAGGACAGGTTGACGATGCGGGACGGGGCCGACCCGGCCAACATCGGGAAGAGCCGCGCCGTGAACAGGAAGTGGCCCAGGTGGTTGGTGCCGAACTGCATCTCGAACCCGTCGGCGGTACGGGCCAGGGGACAGGCCATCACCCCGGCGTTGTTCACCAGCACGTCGAGGCGCTCGATGCGGGCCCGTAGCTCGTCGGCCGCGGTCCGGACCTCGTCGAGGTCGGCCAGGTCGACGTGCTGGAAGGTCGTGTGACCCCCGATCTCGTCCACGACGGCGAGGCCCTTGGCGTCGTCGCGCCCACAGAGGACGACGTGGGCACCCGCGGAGGCCAGGGCCCGGGCCGACTCCTTGCCGAGGCCACTGGTCGCCCCGGTGACCACGATGGTCTGGTCGCCCAGGTCGAGCCCCGCCACCACCTCGTCGGTCGTCGTGTCCACGTCGAAGCCCATGTCGCCGACCCTACTCACCCCTTCGGCACCGGATTCCTGCCTGCCCTCCGGCGGGGGGACCGGTGCCAGAAGGCTCAGAGGAGGTGTTTCTGGACCTTGCCGAGGGCGTTGCGGGGGAGCGCCTCGACCCAGTGGTACTCCCGCGGGCACTTGAACCCGGCGAGCTGGGACTCGGCCCAGGCCGCCACGGTGGCGTCGTCGCCGGTGCCGACCACGTGGGCCACGACGGTCTCCCCCCACTCGGCCGAGGCGACGCCGACCACCGCCGCCTCGACCACCGCGGGGTGGGCGCACAGGACGTCCTCGACCTCGCGGGGGTAGACGTTGTAGCCGCCGGTGATGATCAGCTCCTTGGCCCGGCCGAGGATGCGCAGGTAGCCGGCCTCGTCGTGGTCCCCGAGGTCACCGGTGCGGAACCACCCGTCGTCGGTGAACGATTCCGTGGTGGCGTCCGGCCGTTCCCAGTACCCGCCGAAGACGCCGGGGCCGCGGACCTCGATCTCACCGCGGCCGGCCAGGCGCAGGTCGACCCCCGGCAGGGGGAGGCCGACGGTCCCCGCCCGACGGTCACCGTCGTAGGGGTTGGACACGAGCATGTTCGTCTCGGTCATGCCGTAGCGCTCGAGCACGGTGGTCCCCGCGTCCCGCTGCAGGGCCCCGTGCAGGTCGGCAGGCAGCGCCGCCGAGCCCGACACGCAGAGCCGGAGCCGGGCCAGCTCGGCGGCCCGGGGTGACGCGGCCAGGCGGTGGTACATGGTCGGGACGCCGAAGAAGAGCGTGGCGTCGTGGGCCGCGGCGGCGTCGAGCACGCCGTCGACGGTGAAGCCCGCCAGCAGGACGGCCGAGGCCCCGGCCAGCAGCGTGCCGTGCAGGCCGTTGCACAGCCCGTGGGCGTGGAACAGGGGGAGCGCCAGGACCAAGCGGTCCTCGGCGGTCCACCGCCACGCCCGCTCCAGGGCCTCGCTGTTGGCCAGCAGGTTCCCGTGGGTCAACGCGGCGCCCTTGGGCGCACCCGTGGTGCCGGACGTGTAGCCGAGGTGGGCCAGGTCGTCGGGCCCGACGGTGTCGAGCGGGGGTGGGGGGCCGTCGGGCAGGTCGACCTCGGGACCGATCACGACCACGTCGGATCCGGCGGTGTCCCGGACCCAGCGGGCGCGGTCGGCGTCGTCGACCACCGCGGCCCGGACACCGGCGTCGGACACGACGTGGGCCACCTCCCGTTCGGTGTAGGCCGTGTTGGTCGGCACCACCACGAGCCCGGACCGGTAGGCGGCCACGTGGGCGACCACGAGATCGATCGAGGTCGCCGTGCTGTACAACACCCGGTCGCCTGGTCGCAGGCCGGCTCCGAAGAGCCGACCGGCCACCCGTCGGGACCGGTCCTCGAGCTCGCCCGCCGTCAGCCAGGCTCCGCCCGCCTCGGCGAGGACGGCCGCGTCCGGTGTCGCGGCCCAGCGCGTCGCCCAGGCCGCGGGCAGGCTCCGGCGGGCCAGCGGCTCGTACGCCGCCGGGTCCTCACCCGCCCGGAAGTGGTTCACCGCCCCGGCCTCGGACCTCTGGCCCCTGATCTGGTCGCCATGGCCGCCGGATCAGGGCCCACAACGGTTCGTCGGGAGATCACGAGAGGCTCAGGGGGCGGAGGGGGGCGCCGGGATCGTCGGTGACGTACAGGTCGATGTCGTGGAGACCCGCACCCACGACGTCCTGGGCCAGCAGGATGCTGAACGCGGTGTCGGTGTCCAGCATGGGGAACAGCGGCGAGAAGCCCTCGATGACCCCGTCGACGGCCACGATCACCCAGGCGTCGTCGGGATCGACGTCCTCGAGGGTGACCTGCCCGCCCAGGTACGCGGGCTGGGGCCCGTCGTCGCCCTCGACCGCCGCTTCGAGCTGGTCCAGCGCGGCCGAGCCTGCAGGCTCGGCCGTCGCGAGGTCGGCCACCGGACGTCGGTAGAGGTCGCCGGGCGGGTAGAGGCGGTAGAAGCCGCCCACGGGGTCGTCCACGTCGACCCGCGGCCAGTCGGTGCGGAGCAGCCGGCGGTAGTGCCCGGCGGTGTCGATGTCGACGAGGGCATCGGGCTCGGGCTGGAAGGGGTTCTGCAGGCGTTGGTAGCGCTTGGTCCCGGAGGTGTCCGGGTCGGAGACGGCGGAGGCTCCCTCGACCTCGTAGGGCAGCGTGATCCCGAGGAGGTCGGCCATGGTGGGGAGCAGGTCGGCCGCCTCGACGTCGGTGTCGTCCACGCCGGGCTCCAGGGCCGGATCGCGGATGAAGAGCGGGGTCCACATCACCTCGTGGGCGTTGGTGTCGGACAGGGCCCGGCCCGGCTGGTCGACGAGGAACGAACCGCCGTGGTCGGTCACGACGACGACGAGGGCGTCCTCCCACAACCCGGTCGCCTGGAGGCGATCGAGCGTCTGTCCCACCAGCGCATCGGTGTACTGGGCCTGGAGCTCGAGGCGGAGTCGGGTCAGCTCCGCGGGCCACGCATCGGTCCAGGTGCCGGCGATCTCCCCTTCCGGGTCGCCTTCGGGGGATTCGTACTCGGTGCCGTCAGGGAAGAACCGCCAGGGGCCATGAGGGAGGATCAGGTGCACGAAGTGCAGGGTGGGCTCCACGGCCGGAACGAGGCCGTCGAGGAAGCTGGTGAGCCGGGCGGGCTGGTTGGTCACGGCGTCGCGGGCCTCCGGGTCGAGGTTCTCCGGGGCGGGGACGGTGAGGACCTCCTCGGCGAAGGCGTCGACCTGCACCTCGGGCTCGGCGTTCAGCGACACGAGTTGGCCCACGACCTCCACGGTGTCCTCCACCAACCCCCCGACGCCGCCGGCCGCCAAGGCGGTGCGCTGGGTGACGGTCCGATCGCCGTCATCACACACCTCGGGCGGGCACAGCCGGGTCACCGACTCCTGGACGGCCATGTCGTAGGTGCCTCCGAGCAGGGTGAAGAGGTTGTCGGGCCAGTCGGTGTAGAGCGGAGCCCGCCCCCGGGTCGGCAGGTCCCCCGAGAGCAGCGACGGCACGGCCTGGACCGTTCCCGCGTTGTGGGTCGTGTAGTTGCGGAACCACGTCGCCTCCCGGGACAGCCGGGCGAGCGCCGGGAACTGCGCGGCGTCGATGGTGCCGTCGGGGCCGAGCAGCGCGGCGGTGGGGAGCTCGTCGAGGACCATCATCACCACGGGTCGGGTGCCGGCCACGTCCTCCACCACGTCGACGTCGCCACCGGTCACCAGGCCCGACACGGGGGAGGCGAACAGGAACAGGGCGGCGGCGACCAGGGGCAGCGGCGAGAGGTACCACAGGAAGAGCCGGGCGCCGCGGTGGCGCACGTAGAGGTAGCCCGCGGTCAGCGACGCCCCGACCGCCAGGGCCAGGACCGGTCCCCCCTTGGCCAGGTCGCCGAGGCGGGAGGCGACGAGCACGGCCGTCCCGACCAGTGAGGCGACGAGGACGACCTGCACGACCTCGCGCCCGGCGGTCCCGAGGAGACGGGAGGGCTGGGCGAGGAGCCACAGGACGAGGGCGGGCAGCAGGGCGACGCCCAGGGCGAACAGGACGAGTTGGGTGCCCTCGACGCCCCGGAAGACGAAGGTCTCCGGCGAGTCACCGAGCACGTCGAGCACCGGCTGGGTGATCGCCAGACCGGTCAGGGCCAGCAGTTCGGCCCCGCGCCGCAGCTCGGCGCTCCCCCCGGTGACGCGGCCGATGGTGTCAGGTCGGGTCTCGGCGCTCCCCCCGGTGACGCGGCCGATGGTGTCAGGTCGGGTCTCGGCGCTCCCCCCGGTGACGCGGCCGATGGTGTCAGGTCGGGTCTCGGCGCTCCCCCCGGTCACGCCCTGATCGTGTCAGGTCGGGCGGGGGGAGTGGTCCCGGGTCAGGCGGGCGCGCCTTCGAGGAGCCGGCGGGCGATGACCTTGAGGCACAGGGTCTCGTCGGCCCCCTCGAAGATCGACAGCACCCGGGCATCGACGAAGTAGCGGCTGACGGGGTACTCCTCGGCGTAGCCGAACCCGCCGTGGATCTGCATGGCCTCGCGGGTGACCCATTCGGCCGCCTTGCACACGTAGGCCTTGATCATGGAGGCCTCCAGGGCGCCCTCGCCCTTGGCCATCATGCGGGCCACGACGTAGCTGAACTGCCGCGCCGCCTGGATGGTGAAGGCCATCCGGCCGAGCTTGACCTGGGTGAGCTGGTACTCGGCGATGGGCTGACCGAACACCACCCGGTCCTCGGCGTACTGGCGGGCCTCCTCGTAGGCGGCCTGCATGATGCCGACGGCGCGTGCCGCGGTCTGCAGGCGGCCGTTCTCGAATCCCTCCATCTGGAAGTAGAAGCCCTTGCCGAGGCCGTCGGCTCCGCCGACCTGGTTCTCGTCGGCCACGAACCAGTCGTCCAGGGCGATCTCATAGGAGTGCATCCCCCGATAGCCGATGGTGTCGATGGGCCGCCCCTCCATCGTGCCGCCGCCCGCCGCCCCGCCGTGGTCGCCGGGCGACTGGGTCAGCTCGAAGCCGTGGCCGTCACCGCGAGGCTTGGGCACCACGAACATGGACAGGCCACGGTGCGTCCTGGAGCGATCGGGGTCGGTGCGGGCCAGCAGCATGAGGACGTCGGCCCGGGCGCCGAAGGTGCACCAGGTCTTCACCCCGTTGATGAGCCAGCCACCGTCGGTCGGCGTCGCCGTCACCTTGATGCCGGCCACGTCGGACCCGAAGTCGGGCTCGGTGACCGCGACGGCGGCCATGACCTCCCCGGAGGCGAGCTTGGGCAGCCACGCGTGCTTCTGGTCCTCGGTTCCGCCCTTGACGAGTGCCCGGGAGAGGATCTCGGGCCGCGTGATGAGCGAGCCGCCACAGCCCAGTGAGCCCCGGGAGAGCTCCTCGGTGGCCACGACCATGGCCAGGTAGTCGCTGTCGCCTCCTTCGGCGAACCCGCCGTATTCGGCGGGCACCGACAAGCCGAAGCCGCCGAGCTCGGCCATGCCCTCGATGATCTCCTCGGGGATGTCGCCGTTGGTGCGATGGACGTGCTCGGCGACGGGACGGATCTTGTCCTCGGCGAAGCGACGGAAGGTGTCCTTCACCAACTCGAACTCGTCGTCGAGGTGCAGGGGGCCGGGAGTGGCGGCCAGGGAGGCGAGGAAGGCCGGGTCGCGGTGGGCGGTCACGAACTCGCGGGTGGCGTCCAGGGCGCCGGTCGGAACGCCCCAGTCGGCCTCGCGCCCGTAGAGCTTGCCGGTGAGCTCGGCCACCGCCTCGGCGATGTAGGCGCAGGTGAGCGCGGCCTCGGTGTCGCCCTTGCCGCCGTAGTCGAGGACGGCCCGACCCGTCTCGACCACCGCCGCGGCGTGGGCGAGGTCGTAGGCGATGACCTGGTTGGCGTCCACCCCGCCCTCGGCGGCCAGCTTGGCGATGGCCCGCTCGACCACCCCCCCGGCGAGCTCGATGGCGGACGCGGCGGCGGTCAGATCTCCGGTCGTCATGGTCCGAAACGGTACCGAGCCGACCCGGCGTCCTACCATCCGAGCCGTGACGACCCACGACCGCCCCTTCGGCCGCCATCTCGAGGACTTCGAGGTCGGCGACATCTACCAGCACTGGCCCGGCAAGACCATCACCGAGTACGACGACCACTTGTTCTGCATGATCACCATGAACCATCACCCGTTGCACACCAACGCGTGGTTCGCCGAGCACGAGACCGTGCACGGCAAGAACGTCGTCGTCGGCAACCTCGTCTACTCGCTGGTGCTCGGGATGAGCGTCCCCGACGTGTCCGGGGCCGCCATCGCCAACCTGGCGGTGGAGCAGCTGACCCACAAGAAGCCCACCTTCCACGGCGACACGATCTACGCCGAGACCCGGGTGCTCGACGTCCGGGAGTCGGCCTCCAAGCCCGACCGCGGCGTGGTGACGGTGGAGACCAAGGGCCTCAACCAGCACGGCGACGAGGTCTGCTACTTCAAGCGCCAGGTCATGGTCTGGAAGAAGGCCGCCGGCCCCGAGCGCCGCCGTCCCTACGACGAGGCGGCGATCTGGGAGTGACGCCGAGGGAGCCGCCCCGGATCCCCGAGGCGGCCGCGGTGGGCTTCGAGCGAGGGGCCGACGACTCACGTCGCCGCTCGCCCGGGATACCCGGCGTCGGCCATCGATCTCCTGGCCGACGAGCTCGGCTCGGTTCCCGGCGCCGATGGGCTGGATCTGGCGGCGGGCACGGGAGGACGCGAGCGCTTCGCCTTTCCGCACGACACGGTCGTGCGGTGGTGCCGGCGGACGGGGGAGGGGTCCTGAGAGGGCGGGAGCCGGGTAGCACCCCCCGCCCGCTCCACCGGGTCATGGCCTCGCCGGACCTGCGGCGTCTGGCGCTCGGCTACGTGGTCTTCATCGTGGCCGAGCTCGGCACCTACATCGCCATCCTGGTGTACGCCTTCGAGCAGGGGGGAACCGGGATGGTGGGCGTCGTGGCCGCGCTCCAGCTCGCGCCGGCGGCTCTGCTCGCGCCCCTCGCGGCGACCGCAGGCGACCGCCACGGGCCGGCCATCCTGCTCCGGCGGCGCTACATCGCTCTCGCCCTGGCCTGTGGGGCCGGAGCCGCGCTGCTCCTGGCCGGAGGGCCGCCGGCGCTCGCGTACGCCGCCGCGGCCCTCATCTCCGTGATCGTGTCGGCCACCCGGCCGCTGCACCACAGCCTGCTGCCCGAGGTGGTCGACGGCGCCGAGGACCTCACGGCCGCCAACGCGGTGTTGTCCAGTGCCGAAGGGGTGGGCAGCCTGGCCGCACCGCTGCTGGCCGGGGTGGTGTTGAGCGTGGCGTCGGCCGGTGCCGTCTTCGCCGTGACGGCGGCCCTCCTCGTCCCCGCCGCGATCGGGCTGGCGACGCTGCGTCATCACCACCGTCCGCCGGTCACGACGTCGACCGCGTCGGTCGGCAACGAGATGCGCGACGGTCTCCGGGTGCTCCGGCAGGGCGCGGGCGCCCGCGCCGCCCTGGCCACGACCGCGACGATCTACGTCGGCCTCGGGGCCCTGGACGTCCTCCTCGTCCCCCTGGCCGTCGACGAACTACAGGCCGGCGAAGCCGCCGTCGGGTGGCTCAGCGCCGGAATGGGAGCCGGCTTCGTGCTGGGCGGGGTCTTCGCCGCCCTGCTGGCCGGCCGAGCCCGGCTGAGCCGGTGGGTCGCCCAGGGCCTCGTCGTGTGGGGTGTGCTCCTGGCCATGGTCGGGTTCGCCCCGGCGCTCGTGCTGGGGATCGTCGCGCTGGTGGTCGGCGGCGGCGGAGCGGCCGTGGCGGAGCTGGCCACGCGCACCCTGATGGCCCGTCTCGTCCCCGGACCGCTGCTCACCCGGGCCCTCGGCTTGGCGGAATCGCTGCTCATCGGCGCCACCTTCGTCGGCGCGGTCATCGCCGCGCCGCTCGGGTCCCTCATCGGGGTCCCGTCGGCCCTCGCGGCGATCGGTGTGGTCTCCGTCCTGGCCGCAGTCATCGCCGGTTGGGCGATGAGCCGGGCCGAGGAGGGGGCGCCGGCCCCGGAACGCCAGCTCGGACTGCTACGGCTGGTTCCCATCACCCGGACCTTGGACCCCCCGACGATGGAGGGCCTCGCCCTGCGGTTGGAGCGCCTGCCGGTGGAGGCCGGTCGGCGCCTCATCACCGAAGGGGAGATCGGCGACCGCTTCTTCATCATCGAGAGGGGCGTGTTCACCGTCCGGCGGGGCGGGGCGGCCGTGGCCGAGCTCGGCCCCGGGGACTTCTTCGGTGAGGTGGCTCTGCTGCGGGACGAGCCCCGCAATGCCACCGTCGAGGCCCGGACCGGCGGTGAGGCCTGGACCCTCGAGCGGGCCGACTTCCTCGAGGCCATGACGGGCACCCCCCAGGTCCACGACCTGGCCCACGGCATCGCCGACGGGCGCCGCTGAACGCCGTGGGCCGTGGCCTGGACCCCGAGGCCGTGCTCGCGTGGTGGCCGGGCGAACGCCGGGACCTGCCGTGGCGGCGGACCCGGGACCCGTGGGCGGTCCTGGTCTCGGAGGTGATGCTCCAACAGACCCAGGTCGATCGGGTGGTGCCCCGATGGCAGGCGTTCCTCGATCGGTTCCCGGACGCCGCGACCTGTGCGGCCGCGCCGGTCGGGGCGGTGGTCGAGGCCTGGGCGGGCCTCGGGTACAACCGGCGGGGCGTGGCCCTCCACCGCTGCGCCCGCGTCGTGGTGGACGAGCACGGCGGCCGTCTCCCGCTGGACCTCCCGGGTCTCCTCGCCCTGCCCGGCATCGGCCCTTACACCGCTCGGGCGGTGCTGGCCTTCGCCGCCCAGGAGGACGTGGCGGTGGTGGACACCAACGTGGCTCGCATCCTGGCCCGCCAGGCCGGGCGGCCACTGGGTCCGGCCGAGGCCCAGGCCACGGCCGACCGGTTGGTCCCCAGGGGGAGCGGCTGGGCGTGGAACCAGGCGCTGCTCGATCTGGGCGCCGGCGTCTGCCGGGCCCGCGTCCCGCGGTGCGGCGACTGCCCGGTGGCCCGTACCTGCGCGTGGCGGGGAGCGGGGGACGCCGATCCCGCGGTCGGCTCGGCGGGCGTCTCCGGTCGCCAGTCCCGTTTCGAGGGATCGGACCGGCAGGGCCGGGGGCGCCTGGTGGACGCGATGCGCGGGGGATCGGTGGCTGATGTGGCCGCGGCTGCCGGGTGGCCGGACGATCCCGAGCGGGCGGCCCGGGTGGCCGAGTCACTGGTGGCCGACGGCCTGGCGGTGCGCGTCGGTGACGGCCTGGCGTTGCCCTGAGCCGCCGGCGGTGATCGATCCCCCTCGGGGTCGGTGTTCCCGCCGATCCCGACCGGCCGGAGTCCGCGTCGAGGAGCGTGGTTGACACCTTGGCGAGCACCGAGGAGCCGGGTGGCGGCTCGATCCCGCCCGGTTCCGCACCCCTCGTCGCGGGCCCGCCGATCGGTCGGAGTCAGGCTCCGGACTGGCGCGATGCCCGTACCGGAGTGCGAGGATGGAGGCAATGGTCACCCGAACGTCTTCACGCGCCACGTCCCTGATCGCCCTGATCGCCGTCGTCCTCCTGCTGGCGACCGCGTGCAGCGATGACTCCGGTGGCGGGTCCTCGACCGACACCACCGTTGCCGCCGACGACGCGACGACCACCACGGTGGCGGCGGGCGATCCCCCCAGCGAGAGCCCGGCCGCGAGCCTCCGCTCGGACCTCACGGCGTTGCTGGAGGAGCAGGTGTACCTGACCGGCTTCACCGTGCCGGCGGCGGCCGCCGCCGACGGTGACCTCGAGGCCCCGGAGGCCGCGGCGATGGCCGTGGCCCTCGAGGACAGCGCCGTGGAGCTCTCCGAGGTCTTCGGCGCCGCGTACGGCGTGGCCGACGGCGCGGCGTTCCTCGAGGCCTGGGACGCCCACCAGCAGGCGCTCATCGCCCTCGGCCTCGGCTCGGGCTCGGTCGCGGAGGTCGACGCCGCTCGCGACGGGTTGATGGCCACCCTGGCCGACATCGACCCGGAGGCGGATCTCGATGGCGTGGCCGGGCTGCTCGAGACCGGTGACGAGGACATGGCCACCGCCGTCGACGGCCTGGCTGCGGGGGCGGACACGGCCGCGACCGATCTGCGGGGTGCCGCCGAGGTGATGCCCGACGTGGCCCTCGACCTGTCCGAGATCATCGCCGCGCACAGCGAGACCGAGGGGGAGGTGACCTCGACCGAGTCCGCCCTCCGCGCCGACCTGACCGGCCTGCTGCAGGAGAGCGCGTTGCTGACCGGACTGGCGCTGGCCGAGACGGTGGCGGCCGACGGCGACGCCGCGGCCCCCGGCCCGGCCGGGGCCTTGGCCGCCGTCGAGGCCAACACCGTGGCGCTGTCGGTGGCCATGGAACCCGATGACGAGCCCGCCCGGGTGGCGTTCGCCGAGATCTGGCGGGGCCACATCGATGACTTCGTCGACTACACGACGGCCGTGGTCGGCGACGACGCCGCGGGCATCGAGCGTTCGTCTGCCGCTCTGGAGGTCTTCCGGGACGATCTCGGACTCCTGCTGTCGGACCGGTACCCGGCCCTCACGAAGGAGGCGGTGGCGGAGGAACTGGTGCCCCACACGGACTCGATCCTGGCCTACGCCGACGCCCGGGTGGCCGAGGCCGCGGGAGCGGAGCCCGTCGAGTCGGCCCAACTCCTGCGGGAGGCCGCGCTGGCGATGCGCCTGGCGGCCCGGACCTTCGCCCTGGGGCTGACGACGCCGGGGGCCTAGGGTCTGAGGCGAGAGCGGCCGCCAGGGGAAGCGCAACCGCCGGTGGCTAGGGTCCACACGAGGGGAGACGCCAACTTGCCGGGGGACGAACGGTGAATGTCAACTTCTTCGGGGTCCGGGGGTCCACCCCCTGCGCCTGCCGCGATCTGGCCCGCTACGGCGGCAACACCGCCTGTGTCTCCCTGGAGGCGCCGGGTCAGGATCCCGTGGTCCTGGATCTGGGTACGGGGTTGCGGTTCTGGGGCGAGACCCAGTCCCAGGACGGCTCGTTCCGGGGAGCCGCCCTCGTCAGCCACATGCACTGGGACCACGTGCAGGGCCTCCCGTTCTTCGTCCCGGTCCTGCGTCCCGGTGCTCGACTGGACATCTACGGCCCGCCCCCGGAGGAGATGAGCCTCGAGGAGGCGTTCCGCAGCTTCCTGCGGCCGCCGTTCTTCCCGGTGGAGCTCGAGGCGCTCCACGGGGAGATCGTGTTCCATGACATGGTCGACGACCAGGTCATGGTCGGCGACGCCAAGATCACCAGCCGGACCGTCCCCCACGTGGGCACCACGGCGGGGTACCGGGTCGAGTACGGCGACACCACCGTGGCCTATGTCAGCGACCACCAGGGCCCTCCCGACGGCGGCATGCGCGTGGGCGACTCGGTGCTCGAGTTGGCGGACGGTGTCGACCTCTTGATCCATGACGCGCAGTACACCCCCGACGAGTTCGCGACGAAGGCGGACTGGGGCCACTGCACGATCGACTTCGCCGTGAACGTGGCGGCCCAGGCCGGAGCCCGCCGGGTGGCGTTGTTCCACCACGACCCGTCCCACGATGACGGGGCGCTGGATGCGCTCTCGGCGGCGGCGATGGACCAGGGCGACGCGCTCGGGGTCGAGGTGATCTCGGCCTACGAGGGCCTGACCATCGCGTTCGACGCGGTGGAGGGCGCCGTCGCCGGTCTGCCGGTCGTCGATCCTGTCCCGACCTGAGCCCGGATCGGGGCGGGAGGTCCTCGACGGGTAACCTGCGCCCCTCGTGAGCGACTCCACCTCCTCCTCCGGCCCGATGATCGACGAGGCGAGGTACCGCCAGGTCCTCGGCCACTTCCCCACCGGGGTCACCGTGGTCACCGCCCATCCCGAGGCCGAGACACCGGTCGGCCTCGCCATCGGGTCCTTCTTCTCGGTGTCCCTCGAACCGGCCCTCGTCGGCTTCTGCCCGGGGAAGTCCTCCTCGAGTTGGCCGCGCATCGAAGCCGTCGGCTCGTTCTGTGTGAACGTCCTGGCCGACGACCAGGAGGACGTCGCCCGGGTGTTCGCGGGCAAGGGCGAGGACAAGTTCCAGAGCGTCGGCTGGCGCCCGGGGGCGACCGGCTCGCCGGTCATCGGTGATGTCCTGGCGTGGATCGACTGCACCCTCGAGGACGTCCACGACGCCGGCGACCACTACATCGTCACCGGACGGGTGCAGGAGTTGAAGGTCGAGCGCGAGGGTCACCCGCTGGTCTTCTTCCGCGGTGGCTACGGCTCGTTCTCGAGCTGAGTTGCCGATCTACGCCCTCGGCGAGGCCGAGCCGCAGATCCACCCCACCGCGTTCGTGCACCCCGACGCCGTGGTCATCGGCCACGTCCACCTCGGCGCCGAGTCGACCGTGTGGCCCACGGCGGTGCTGCGGGGCGACGACGGCCGCATCGTGATCGGCGCCGCCACCTCCATCCAGGACGGCACGGTCATCCACACCACCGCGGCGCGGCCCACCACGGTGGGGGATCGTTGCGTGGTCGGTCACAACGCCCACCTCGAGGGGTGCATCATCGAGGAAGGCTCGCTGGTGGGGTCGGGCTCGGTGGTGCTGCACGGCGCGGTGGTCCGCACCGGTGCGTTGGTGGGGGCCAACGCCCTGGTGCCCAACGGGATGGAGGTGCCCTCGGGAGCCATGGCCCTCGGCGTGCCCGCCCGCCTGCGCGAGGGCTCGGTGACCCCGGGCCAGTTCGAGCAGGCGGTGGAGTCGTACGCACAGCGGGGCCGCCGCTTCCGGGCGGAGATGCGCCGCTTGGCCTAGCGGCCCCGGGCGCCGCGGGTCCGCCGCTCCCGGCCCCGGCTCGCCGATCGGGCTCGTCGAATCCCGGTGAGAGCGGCCCGAGCCGGTCGGTAGATTGGCGCCAATGGTCCTGCCGCCCGCCGATGACTCGCGCTCCAACCGCGACGGCTGGCACCTCATCGGTGACACGCTGAGCGACCAGTGGCGGGGCATCGCCGTCGGCGTGGCGGTCGGCCTCGCCTGGACGGTGGGCAAGGTGGCCGCCCCCCTGTTGGTCAGCCTGGCGATCGACCGCGGCATCGTCGCCGACGACATGACCGCCCTGCTCTGGTGGTCGGTGGCGGTGGCGTGTGCCGGACTCGTGGCCGCCACCTTCACGGGCCTGCGGCGTTGGTTCGCCTTCCGGGAGAGCCGCTGGGCCGAGACCAAGCTGCGCAACCGCCTCTTCGCCCACCTCCAACGACTGCACTTCGCCTTCCACGACGAGGCCCAGACCGGTGAGCTGATGAGCCGGGCCAACACCGATCTCCAGCAGGTCCAGCACTTCATCGTCCTCATCCCGCTCACCATCTCCAACGTGTTCACGGTGGCGGCGGTGACCGTGATCCTCTTCCTGGTCAGCCCGGTCCTCACCCTGTTGGCCCTGGGCGGTCTGCCGTTCCTCAACTGGATGGGCAAGCGCTTCTCCACCCGGCTCCACGTGCCCGCCATGGCGATCCAACGCGAGTCCGCCGAGCTGGCCACGGTGGTCGAGGAGTCCGTGTCGGGCATCCGGGTGGTGAAGGGGTTCGGCGCCGAGCGCTCCCAGGCCGAGCGCCTGGCCCACGAGGCCGACGACGTCTACCGCGAGTCGATGGCCGCGGCCCGCGTGCGGGCCACCTTCCTGCCCGCGATGGAGTTGCTGCCCAACATCGGTCTGATCGCCGTGCTGGGCTACGGCGGGCACCAGGTCCTCGACGGCGCCCTCACCCTCGGGGAGTTCGTCGCCTTCAACGTCTATGTCGTCCTGCTCATCTGGCCCCTGCGGATGCTGGGGATGATCATCGCCCAGGCCCAGCGCTCGGCGGCCTCGGCCCAGCGGGTGCACGAGATCCTGGCCACCGACCCGGTCATCACCGACCGCCGTGACGCCCGGCCGCTGCCCGAGCGATCGGCGCAGCGACCGGGAGGCGAGGTGGTCTTCGAGGGCGTGAGCTTCGCCTACGGCGGGACCATGCCGGTGCTCAGCGACTTCGACCTGCGCATCGCCGCCGGGGAGTCGGTGGCCCTGGTGGGGGCCACGGGGTCGGGAAAGTCGACCGTCGCCCACCTGTTGCCCCGCTTCTATGAGGTGGACGGGGGCCGGGTCCGCCTCGACGGCGAGGACGTCCGGGACCTGCACCTGGTCGACCTCCGGCGGGCCGTGGGCATCGTCTTCGAGGAGACGTTCCTCTTCCACGACACGGTCGCGGCCAACATCGCCTTCGCCGACGGATCGGCCGACCAGCCGGCCATCGAACGGGCCGCCCGCCTCGCCGGCGCCTCCGAGTTCGTCGAGGCCCTGCCGGATGGCTGGGCCACCATCGTGGGAGAGCGGGGGTTCTCGCTCTCGGGCGGCCAGCGCCAGCGTCTCGCCATCGCCCGGGCGATCCTGGCCGATCCCCGGGTCCTGATCCTCGACGACGCCACCTCGGCCGTGGACCCGACCAAGGAGCACGAGATCCGCGACGCCCTCGCTGAGGTCATGGCGGGACGGACCACGATCGTGATCGCCCACCGTCCGGCGACGGTCGCCCTGGCCGACCGCGTGGTGCTGGTGGACGGCGGGCGGGTGGCGGCCTCGGGGACCCACGACGAGCTCTTGGCCACCAATGCCCGTTATCGGGAGGTCCTGGCCACGGCGGAAGCCCAGACGCCGTCGGGGCCCGGCGACGACGAGACGGTGAGCGTCGATGTGGGGTGAGGCCGGTGTCGCCGAGGAGGACATGCTCGACGCCCGCGAGGCCCGCCAGGTCATCCGCCGGGCCCTGCGCATGCTGGGGCCCTACCGGCGCCGGATCATCCTGGCCGTGGTCCTCCTGGTCATCTGGACGGCCACGGTCCTGGCCGGGCCGTTCTTCGTCCGTTACGCCATCGACCACGGCATCTCGGCCGGTGACTCGGGGGCGTTGAACCTGGCCCTCGGGGCCTACGTCGTGGTGGCGCTGATCGGCTACGTGGTGTTCCGCCAGCAGGTGCTGCTGCTCAGCCTGGTGGGTGAGGCGTTCCTGCGGGACCTGCGCAACCGGGTGTTCGCCCACCTGCTGCGCCTCTCCATGCCCTTCTATGACCGGGAGCAGGCCGGGGTCGTGGTCTCCCGCATGACCTCCGACGTGGAGTCCCTCCAGGAACTGGTCCAGATGGGCCTGCTGATGTTCGTCACCAACGGGCTGCTCCTGATCTTCTCGTTCGTGGTCCTGGCGTTCGTCTCGTGGCAGTTGCTGTTGGTGTGCCTGCTGGCCCTGCCCGGCGTGGTGCTGGCCAGCCTGCGCTTCCAGCGGGACTCCAACCAGGCCTACCTCGTGGTGCGGGACCGGATCGGCTCGACCCTGGCCGACCTGCAGCAGGGGATCACCGGGGTCCGCGTCATCCAGGCCTTCGCCCGCGAGGAGGTGGAGACCGGCCGGTTCCACAAGGGCAACCGTGTCCTCTACGACGCCCACATGGACTCGGTGAAGGTCCAGGCCTGGTACCTGCCCATCATCGAGTTCGCCGGCCTGGGGACCACCGCCCTCGTGGTCGGCATCGGTGGCTGGCTGGTGCACGAGGACAACATCACCCTCGGCACCGTGACCTTCTTCGTGCTCACCCTGTCGAACCTCTTCGAGCCCATCCAGCAGCTCAGCCAGCTCTTCAACGTGCTCCAGTCGGCCGGCGCCGCGCTCAGCAAGCTGTTCGGGCTCCTCGACACCCGGGTCGACGTCCCCGAGCGTCCCGGCGCGGTGGACCTGCCCGCACGGGGCGACATCCGGGTGCAGGCGGTGGGCTTCGCCTACGCGGCCGGCGACCAGAACGTCCTGACCGACGTCGAGCTCGAGGTGGCCGAGGGTGAGCGACTCGTCCTCGTGGGCCCGACGGGTGCGGGGAAGTCGACGTTGGCCAAGCTGATGTCGCGGCTCTATGACCCGACCGAGGGCACGGTGACCTTCGGTGGCATCGACCTGCGGGACGCCACGACGGCGTCCTTGCGGGACCGCATCGTGGTCGTGCCCCAGGAGGGGTTCCTCTTCTCGGGCACGATCCGCGACAACGTCCGGGTGGGGCGGCCCGCGGCCACCGACGCCGAGGTCGACGAGGCCGTCGAGCACCTGGGCCTCACCGCGCGCTTCGGTGCCTTTGCCGACGGCCTCGAGACCGAGGTCCGTGAGCGGGGCTCCCGCCTGTCGGCGGGGGAGAAGCAGCTGGTCTCCCTCGGCCGGGCTGCCCTGGCCGACCCGGCGGTGCTGGTGCTCGACGAGGCCACGTCGAGCCTCGATCCGGGCACCGAGGCGCTGGTCGAGGCCGCGGTCGTGCGCCTGACCGAGGGCCGTACGGTCATCATCGTGGCCCACCGGCTGAGCACGGCGGAGCGGGCCGACCGGGTCGCGGTGGTGGACGGGGGTCGCCTGGTCGAAGTGGGCACCCACACCGACCTGGTGAGTCGGGGCGGCCGGTACGCCGCGATGTACGCCACCTGGTCCGGCAGCACCACCGCCGCCTGACCGCGGTCTGATCGCCGCCGCCTGTCCGCCGCGGCCTGATCGCGGCGGCCTGACCGCGGTCTGACCGCCGCCTCGGCCGGCCTGATCGCGGCGGCCTGACCGCCGCCTGACCGCGGTCTGATCGCCGCCGCCTGACCGCCGCCTGACCGCCGGCTAGCGCATGGCGGCGGTGGCGAAGTCGTCGATGCCCGCCTGGAAGTCGACCATGGCCTCGAAGCCGAGCCCCTCACGGGCCCGAGCGGTCGACGCGAAGACGTGGCGCACGTCGCCGGGCCGATGCCCGCCGACCACCTGGGGCGCGGCCGTGCCCGGTCCCGCGGCCGCGACGAGGGCGTCGGCCAGGTCGAGCACGGTCCGCGGCGTGCCACTGGCGACGTTGAAGGTGCCGGGACGGGCGTCGGGTGAGGTGAGGGCCACGACGTTGGCGCGGGCCACGTCCTGCACGTGGACGAAGTCCCGACGTTGCCCACCGTCCTCCATGACCTGGGGGGCCTCGCCGCGGGCCACCGCGCTGCGGAAGATGCCGGCCACGCCGGCGTAGGGGGTGTCGCGGGGCATCCGTGGCCCGTAGACGTTGTGATAGCGCAGGATGGTGAGGTCGACTCCGGGGTGCTCGCGGGCGTAGGCGCCACAGAGGTGTTCCTGGTGGGCCTTGGTCGCGGCGTAGACGTTGCGGGGGTCGATCGGCGCGTCCTCGGGGACGGCTTCGGCCTCGAGGGCGGCGCCACAGGTCGGGCACGGCGGTTCCCACCGGCCGTCGGCCAGCTGCTCGATCGAGCGGACGCCGGGGCGGACCAGGCCGTGCCCGGCGCAGCGGTACCGGCCCTCGCCGTAGACGACCATGCTGCTGGCCAGGACGAGACGGCCGGAGAAGCCGAGCCGGTGCAGCACCCGCAGGAGGGTCGCGGTGCCCGTGTCGTTGTGGTGGCAGTAGGCGACGACGTCGTCGAAGTCGACCCCGAGCCCCACCAGGGCCGCCTGGTGGCACACGGCGTCGGCGTCGGCGAGGACGGCGCTGAGTGCCGCCTCGTCGGTCACATCGACCCAGGCGTGATCGACGTCGGCCCGCAGGTCGGTCGGCGGCGCGGTGTGGGCCTGGGGGAGGAGCGCGTCGACCACCCGCACCGGGCGGCCGTCGTCGGCGAGTTGGTCGACGATGTGGGAGCCGATGAACCCGGCGCCGCCGGTCACCACGATGGTCATCGCTCGGGAGCGTGCCCCGGCGTCCGGGTCGGGACCCGCACGACGAACTGGGCCCCGCCGTTCTCGTTGCGCACCGAGATGTGGCCGCGGTGGGCCTTCACCACCTCGTGGGCGATGGCCAGGCCGAGGCCGGCCCCGCCTCCGGGGCTGCGGGCCGGATCGCCCCGGAAGCCCGTGTCGAAGATGCGGTCCAGGTCGGCCTCGGGGATGCCTCCGCCGTGGTCGAGGACCGACACGAAGGCCTCGTCGCCGAGGACCCCGGCCTCGACCAGCACGCTCTGGCGGGTCGGGGTGTGGCGGACCGCGTTGTCGAGGATGTTGCGCAGGGCCCGCAACAGGGCCACCGGTGAGCCCTCGACGTCATGGGACGGCCCGTCCATCCGTCCCTCGACCCGCACGCCCTTGGCCTCGGCCACCGGAGCCACACCGGCGAGGGCGTCGGAGACGAGGTCGTGCAGCGAGATGGGCTGGAACTGCTGGAGCAGCTGGCCGCTCTGGGCCTGGCTGAGCTCGAAGAGGTCGTCGACGAGGGTGGCCAGTTGGTCGGCTTCACGGCGCAGGGTGCTGAGGTAGCGGGCGAAGGTCTCGGGGTCCTCGGCGATGCCGTCCTCGAGGGCCTCGGCGATGGCCCGGACGCCGGCCAGCGGGGTGCGCAGGTCATGGGAGACCCAGGCGATGAGCTCTCGGCGGGAGGCCTCCAGGGCCCGCTCGCGGCGGCGGACCTCGTCCAGGGAGGTCGAGGTCTCCTCGAGGGCCCGGGCCAGTCGCTGGAGCTCGCCGGAAGCGGCCCGGTCACCGGCCTGGACGGGTTCGCCCGCCGCGATCTGGTGGGCGGCGCCGATGAGCGCCTCACCGGAACGGGCGACCCTGGCGCCCAGCATCATCGCCGAGACGGCGCCGACGGTCCCGGCGGTCACGAGGAGGATGACCAGCGCCGTGAGGTCGTGGTCGGAGAAGAACATCGCTCGGGCGCCGAGCCACACCCCGATGAGGCCGCCGGCGGCCGGCAGGACGGCGACGAGGACGACCTGGGTCCCCAGGGAGTGCTCGTCGAGGCGGCGGAGGCCGACGAGGGTGAGGAGGCCCGAGAGCAGGGCCATCCCTCCCGCCCACGCGGCGAGCTCGATGGCCGGTGGCGCGCCCATCCCGGCCCCGACGCTGAGGGCGATGACGGTGAGGGCGCCCGTGCCCGCCACCGCTGCGGCCCCCCGGTAGCGCCGGGTGCCGGGGGTCATCCGTCCCACCGGTAGCCCACGCCCCACACGGTGGTGATCAGCCCGGGGGCCGACGGGTCCGTCTCGATCTTCTCCCGGAGGCGTCGGATGTGCACGGTCACCGTCGCGGCGTCGCCGTAGGTGTAGCCCCAGACCGATTCCAGCAGCTCCTCGCGACGGAAGGCCCGGCGGGGGTGGGTGGCGAGGTGGGCGAGCAGGTCGAACTCGCGGGCCGTCAACACCACGTGGTCGCCGTGGGAGGTCACCTCGCGGGCGCCGAGGTCGATCACGATCCCGCCGGAGCGGATCAGGCCGCGACCCTGGGGGGCGACGGGTCCCTCGGCTCGGCGCAGCACGGCCTTGACCCGGGCCAGGAGCTCCCGGGGCGAGAACGGCTTGGTCAGGTAGTCGTCGGCCCCCATCTCCAGGCCGAGCACGCGGTCGGCCTCCTCGCCCCGGGCGGTCAGCATGACGACGGGCACCGGAAGCCGTTCCTGCAGCCGGCGGCAGACCTCGATCCCGTCGAGCGACGGGAGCATCAGGTCCAGGACCACGAGGTCGGGCCGGAGGTCGAGCGCCCGTTCGAGGCCGACCGCGCCGTCGGCGCACCACTCGACGGCGAAGCCGTCCCGTTCGAGGTAGGCGACGACGATCTCCGCCACCGTCGGGTCGTCCTCGACGACCAGCACGACGCGCTGGCCGCCCTGTCCTGACGACGGCGCGGTCATGGCGTCGTCGTCGGCTGTTTCGGCGTCGGCGCGGGAAGCCACGGGTTCGAGGGTACGACGCCGATACGGGCCGGGACCGTCGGGTCCGTGGTGTTTCGCGGATCGTAAGGTCCCGCGGGAGTTTCGCGGATCGTAAGGAGATCGGGGGTCCAGCCGCGTCCGGCCTCCGTACGTTCGCCCCGTGCTCGACGTGATCCTTCCGGTGCTCGACGAAGCCGAAGCGCTGCCCGTGGTGCTCGACGGGCTGCCGGAGGGCTTCCGGCCGATCGTGGTCGACAACGGCTCCTCGGACGACTCGGCCGCGGTGGCCCGGGACCTCGGTGCCCGGGTCATCACCGAGCCGCGGCAGGGGTTCGGCTGGGCCTGCTTCGCCGGCCTGCGGGCCGCCACGGCCGAGATCGTGGCCTTCATGGACGCCGATGCCTCCTTTCACGGCGAGGACCTCATCGGGGTCTCCGGGCCGGTGGTCGCGGGACGGGCCGACCTCGTGTTGGGCCGGCGCCGGGCGGAGCGCGGTGCCTGGCCGACGCACGCCCGTCTGGCCAACCGGGCCCTGGCCGCGGGCCTGCGTCGATGGTCCGGACTCGCCCTGCGCGATCTCGGCCCCATGCGGGTGGCCCGCCGAGAAGCCCTGCTCGGCCTGGGGATCGAGGACCGTCGCTTCGGTTGGCCCCTGGAGATGGTCCTGCGCGCCGCTGCCGCCGGTTGGCGCATCGAGGAGGTCCCGATCAGGTACGCGCCCCGGATCGGCCGGTCGAAGGTCACCGGGACGGTGCGGGGATCGCTACGGGCGACCCGGGACATGGCGACGGTCGCCCGGGCCCTCCGATGACCGCGCTCGTGGTGATGGCCAAGGCGCCCGCGCCGGGGCGGTCCAAGACCCGGCTCTGTCCGCCCTGCACCCCGGAGGAGGCGGCCCGTCTGGCGGCGGCCGCGCTCTTCGACACCCTCGACGTCGCCGCCCTGACCGCCGCCTCCCGCGTGGTGCTCGCGCTCGACGGCACTCCCGGCGACGACCTCGACCCCTCGATCGAGGTCATCGGTCAGCGGGGTGATGGTCTCGGTGAGCGGCTGGCCGCGGCGTTCGAGGACGTCGGTGGACCGACGTTGCTGATCGGGATGGACACGCCACAGGTCAGCGCCGCCGTGCTCGACCGGGCGCTGGGGCAGGTGGACCGGGGGACTGCCGTCCTCGGCCCGGCCGCGGACGGTGGCTGGTGGGCTCTCGGGCTGCCGTCCTGCCCGCCCGGCGCCTTCGCCGGTGTCCCCATGAGCACGGCGACCACCGGCCGGCGTCAGCGGGACCGGCTGCGGGCCTGCGGGATGGCGGCGCGACCCCTCCCGGAGCTACGGGACGTGGACCACTGGGAAGACGCGCTGGTCGTGGCCGGCCAGGCCCCCGCGAGCCGCTTCGCGCGCGAGGTGCGGGCCATCGAGGGTCAGCTGGCGAAGGCGGTCCGGTGAGCGTCCTCGACACCGTCGCCCCGGTGTTCCTCCGGGGCGAGTCCGGTGACGTGGTGCGGGGCGAACGGTGGCTGCAGCCCGCCGACGGCGTCGACCGTCGCCTTCTCGCCCGGTGTGTCGGACCGGTCCTGGACGTCGGCTGCGGGCCGGGGCGTCACACCGTGGCCCTGGCCGAGCGGGGGGTCCCGGTGCTGGGCGTCGACATCACCGAGTCGCTCCTCGCGGTCGCCCGTCCCCGCGGCGCGACCGTCCTGGCGCGCAGCGTGTTCGACCGGGTTCCGGGAACCGGGCGGTGGGGCACGGTCCTGGTCCTGGACGCCAACCTCGGGATCGGCGGCGACCTCGACACGCTGCTCGACCGCCTCCACGAACTGCTGCGGCCCGGAGGTCTGGTGCTGGCCGAGCCCGCGGCCGGACCGGGTGCGGGGGCGGCCCGGGTCGAGGTGGACGGGCGGCCCGGCCCCTGGTTCCCGTGGGTGGATGTCGACGAGGAGGCGCTCGTCGACACGGTGGGGCGGCGCGGAGGGTTCTGCGTGCAGGAACGGTGGCAGGACGAGGGCCGGACCTTCGTCGCCCTGATCCGGGAGGCCTCGCAATGACCCTCGCCGCCGACGTCACCGGGGCCCCGCCGCGCAGCGAGCGATCGGCCGCACTGTTGGGCGTCGCGCTCGGGGTGGCCTTCACCGTCTGCTTCGTGACCGGCGTGCTCTCCCACCTGATCCAGGACCCGCCCGGTTGGTTCTCGTGGCCGCCGAGGCCCGCCGGGGCCTACCGGGTCAGCCAGGGCGTGCACGTCATCACCGGCCTGGCGACCATCCCGCTGCTGCTGGCCAAGATCTGGGTCGTGCACCCGAAGCTGTTCGAGCGGCCGGCGGTCCGCTCGCGGGCGCACGCGGCGGAGCGGTTGGCCCTGTTGCCCCTGGTGGGGGGATCGGTCCTGTTGTTGGTCACCGGCTTGGGGAACATCAACATCTGGCGCCCCTGGCCGTTCAGCTTCCGGGACGGCCACTACGCCGCGGCCTGGGTGGTCGTGGGGGCCCTGCTCATCCACGCGGTGGCCAAGGGCGCGACGACGCTGCTCCACCTACGGGGCCGAGGTCGTGGGCCGGAGTCCGAAGCGTCGCCCGACACCGGCGGGCTGGATCGCCGCGGCTTCCTGTCCACCGTGGCCGGGGCATCGGGTCTGGTCGCCCTCCTGAGCGCGGGTCAGGCCTTCGGGCCCCTCCGGGCCCTGACGGTGCTCGCCCCCCGCCGGACCGACATCGGGCCGCAGGGGTTCCCGGTCAACCGCACGGCGGCCTCGGTGGGCCTCACCGCGGTCGACCTGGACGCCTACCGCCTGACCGTGGACGGCCCCGGTGTGGCGCGGCGCCTGTCGCTGACCTATGACGATCTACGGGGGCTGCCGCAGCGGGAGGCCGAGTTGCCGATCGCCTGTGTCGAGGGATGGAGCGCGTCACCCCGCTGGCGGGGGGTTCCGGTCCGGGACCTCCTCGTGATGGCCGGGGCTCGGGACGATGCCACGCTGCGCATCGTGTCGATCCAGGAGAGCGCTCGGCTGCGGGACTCGGAGGTGAACGCCGACCAGGCCGTGGACGCCGACCTGTTGCTGGCCCTCGAGGTGAACGGCGAGGTCCTGGACCCCGACCACGGCTTCCCCGCTCGGTTGATCGGCCCGAACCGGCCCGGTGTGCAGCAGACCAAGTGGGTCGGCCGGATCGAGGTGCGGTGAGCGGCGAGGTCGCGGATCGGGGCCGCGCCTTCTGGATCGCCTACGCGCTGGGTGCCGGGCTGATGGCCTGGGGCGTGTGGTTGCTGGTGGAGACCACCTCCACCCGCGGGGAGCGGCTCGGGTTCGGGCTGTGGGTCGTGTTGGCCGATGTCCTCGTCGACTGGGTCGCCGTCCCGGTGATCGGCGTCGTGGCGTGGATGGTGACCCGTTGGGCTCCCCGGTGGTCGCGGGTGCCGGTTCAGGTAGGTCTGATCCTCAGCGGCACGGTCCTGCTCGTGGCCTGGCTTCCGCTGCGGGGCACGGCCTCGGGCACCGGCAACCCCACGATCCAACCGCTCGACTATCCCGTCGCCGTCACGTCGACGCTCGCCGTGATCTGGGTGGTCGTGGCCCTCTGGGCGGGCCGGCGGTGGTGGCGGTCCCGTGGCTGAGGTCCTGCAGGAACGGGTGGAGGAGGCCGATGCCGACGTTCGTCGCTCCGGCAACGGCCGCATGGCCCTGGCGGTCGGACTGTGGGCGGTCGCCGTCCTGGCCTGCCGGGTGGTGGCCGAGTCGATCATGGAGCGAGAGGGCTTCGCCTCGCTCCGTCTGGGGGCGGCACCGCTGATCGGCCGCCAGGAGGCCGCCTTCGGTCTTCGCCTGCTGTTGCCGGTCGTGGTCGCCGTCGGGTTGGTCGTCCTCCTGCCCCGTCTGGCCGCCCGCCTGTCGTGGCGGCGGCTGTTGGCCGTCGTGGTCTTGGCGGGCATCGGCTGGGTCGTGGCGGTGAACCTCACCCGGGACGGCGGGCTCACCCGCCCGCTGGAACGTCCCGGCGACGAGTACCTCGTCGACCTCCCGGCGATCGACTCGGCGCGGGACTTCCTGGCGACCTATCCCGAGCGCATCGACGACTACGCGGTGCACACCAGGAGCCATCCCCCCGGCTTCGTGCTCCTGCTCCTCGGCCTCGACGGCATCGGGTTGGGCGGGGCGGGACCCGCGGCCGCCGTCGTCATCGTGGGTGGGGCGGCCGGGCTCGCCGCGGTGATGGTGGGGGTCCGGGAGGTCGCCGGCGAGTCCGCCGCCCGTCGCGCCGCGCCGTTCCTGGTGGTGACCCCGGCCGCGTTGTGGATCGGGTCGACGGCCGACGCCCTGTTCGCCGCCGTCGGCGCCGCGGGAGTGGCCCTGGTGCTGGTCGGCACGGGTCGGGACCGTCGGTCGGCCTGGCCGTGGGCTCTCGGGGGCGGCCTGGCGTTGGGCGTGTGCCTCACCTTCTCCTACGGCCTCTGGCTGCTCGGCCTCGTCGCGTTGCCCGTGATCGTCCACCGGCGGCGCTTCGACGTCGTGGCCGTCGCCGTGGGGGGTGGGCTGCTGGTCCTGGGCGCGCTGCAGTGGGCGGGGTTCGACTACCTCGCCGGATTCGCGGCCACGCGTCGCGAGGTGGCCGAGAGCGTCCAGAGCACGCGGCCGTTCCTGCTCTTCGTCGTGCTCAACCTCGCGGTGCTGGGCATCGCCTGCGGTCCGGCCGTCGTGGCCGGCCTGGCCCGGCTCCGGGACCGCCCGACATGGCTCCTGGTCGGCGGGGCGCTGTTGGCGGTCGCGGTGGCCGACCTGAGCGGCCTCTCCAAGGGCGAGGTGGAGCGGATCTGGCTCCCGTTCACGCTCTGGCTCCTCGCCGCCGGCTCCGCCCATGATCCCCCGGCCCGTGGCTGGCTGGCCACCCAGGCCACCTTCGCCATCGCCCTCCAGGCCCTGGCCAAGACCGGCTGGTGACCGGCGCAGGATCGGGCGGCCGCCGGCTCAGGACCGCGAGCGAGTCAACGCAGGATCAGACCGCGTAGACGTGGTCGAGGTAGGGGAGCACCTCGGCGGGGGCCATCGGTTTGGCGAAGAGGTAGCCCTGGGCGGAGTCGCACCCGAGGGCCTGGAGCTCGGAGACCTGTTCGACGGACTCGACACCCTCGGCCACGGCCTCGATCTCGAGGTTGTGGGCCAGGCTCACGATGGCGGCGGCGATGGCCGAGTCCTCGGGATCCGGGCCCAGCCCGTCGATGAACGAGTGGTCCACCTTCAGCAGGTCGACGGGGAAGCTGCGCAGGTGGGGCAACGAGGAGACGCCGGTGCCGAAGTCGTCGATGGCCAGGTCGACGCCGACGTCCTTCAGCCCCTGCAGCGCGGCCACGGCCATCTCGGTGTCGCCCTGCAGGTCCGACTCGGAGATCTCGAGGCAGAGGCGGTGGGGGGCCAGGCCGGTCTCGGCCAGGATGTTGCGCACGACGGTCGGGAAGTGGTCGTCGGCCAGTTGGCGGGCGGAGATGTTGACGTGCAGGCGCGGGGCATGGGTCACCTCGGTCTGCCAGGACCGGGCGTGCTGACAGGCGTTGCGCAACAGGACAGGGCCGAGCTGGTCGATGAGCCCGGTCTGCTCGGCCAGCCCGATGAACTCGGCGGGGGGCAGTGGGCCCCGTCGCGGGTGGTTCCATCGGGCCAGGGCCTCCATCCCGGTCACCTGACCGGTGCGCAGGCTGACCAGGGCCTGGTAGTGCAGGGCGATCGAGTTGTCGGCCATGGCCCGACTGAGATCGTCCGAGAGGCTCACCCGTTCGGCCACGCGTCGGCGGAGGTCGTCGTCGTAGATCTCGACCCGGGCGCGTCCCAGCTCCTTGGCCCGGTACATCGCCGCGTCGGCCTCGCGCATGAGACGGGTCGGCGGCGTGTCGCTGTGGGACAGGGCGATGCCGGCGCTGATGGTCACCGACAACTCGCCGCTGGGCAGGGTCATCGGGACGGTCTCGATGATCTCGGTGATCCGTCGGCCGACGGCCACGGCATGGCGTTCGCTCTCGACGCCGTCGAAGAGGACGACGAACTCGTCACCGCCGAGGCGGGCGACGAGGTCGTGGGGCCGCATGACGGTGCGGATCCGGTCGGCGATCTGGCAGAGCAGGTCGTCGCCGACATCGTGACCCCGGGTGTCGTTGACCAGCTTGAACCGGTCGACGTCGAGGAAGAGCAGCGCGACGTGGGTGCCCTCCCGACCCGCGCGGGCCAGCGCCTTCTCGAGGTGGTCCAGGAGCAGGGCCCGGTTGGGGAGGCCGGTCAGCGGGTCGTGCAGGGCCCGGTGGGCCCACGCCGCCTCCACCCGACGCCGGTCGGTCATGTCCCGGGCCACGCCCTGCAACTCGTGGATGTTGCCCGACGGACCGCGCTCGGCCCGCAGGGTGACGTCCAGGTAGACCGGGTTGCCGTCCGGCCCCCGCATCGTGAGCTCGCCGTTCCAGGCGCTGTCGGTGTCGACCTGGTCCAGGACCTCCGACTCGAAGCGGCGCACGGACTCCGAGGAGAACAGCCCCTGGACGGTCGGCTCGCCGACCTCGGCCAGGCCGAAGAGGTCCTCGGCCGCGCCGTTGAGGAACCACACCCGACTGTCGTCGGTGATGCTGAACACCGCGTCCCTGCTCGACTCGAGCATGTGCGCGGCGCGGGAGGCCGAGTCGTCGGACGGGGTCACCGCGGCCATCTCGTCGAGGGTCCCGAGGAGTCCGATCGACCGCCCGTCGGGGTCCCGGGCAATGGTGGCCCGGAGCTGGACCCGGCGCCGTCGGCCGTCGGACTCCTCGGTCCGGAACCAGGTCAGGGTGGGCTCCTGGCGGTCCCACGCCGCGCCCAGGGCCCGTTCGACCCGATCGGCATCGGTCCCCGCGAGCTCGGAGAGGGGGTGGCCCTCGGCGTCCTCCACCCGTACCCGCGTGAGCTCAGCGACGCGCGGGTTGGCCCAGACGAGGCGGAGGTCCTCGTCGGTGAGGAACACCCCGACCGGGACCTCGTCGAGGAGGTCCGGGACCGTGGCGCGCGGGGTCACGGGCTCTTCGGGCAGCGCGGCGCTGGTCAACCTTCCCTCCTTGGGGGTTCGGACCGGTCTCCATCGGCCGGTGCGCCCGAAGGTCAAGTGGCGGCAGCCGGCGGGGTTGTTACTATCCACGTAGGAGAAATCCCCCCGGTGGGCCGTGCGTCCAGGAGACAGAGATGACCGCCAGCGATGTGACTCTCGATCTTTCTCGATACAAGCTGGGCTGGAGTGACGAAGAGGACTACGTCTTCAAGCCCAAGCGCGGCCTGAACGAGGACATCATCCAGGAGATGTCCTGGATGAAGGGCGAGCCGGACTGGATGCGCAAGTTCCGGCTGAAGTCCTACGACCAGTTCACCCGGCGCCCCATGCCCAACTGGGGTGGGGACATGACCGGCATCGACTTCGACAACATCTACTACTACATCAAGCCCACCGACCATCAGGTGGACGCGTGGGACGAGTTGCCCGATTCGGTCAAGGACACCTACGAGAAGCTGGGCATCCCCGAGGCCGAGCGGAAGTACCTCGCCGGGGTCACCGCGCAGTACGAGAGCGAGGTCGTCTACCACCGCAACCGTGAGGACCTCGAGCGCCAGGGCGTGATCTTCACCGACATGGACACCGCGCTGCGGGAGCACCCCGAGATCGTCAAGGCCTACTTCGGCAAGATCATCCCCCCCAACGACAACAAGTTCTCGTCGCTCAACTCCGCGGTGTGGTCCGGCGGCTCGTTCATCTACGTCCCGCCGGGCGTCGAGGTCGAGATGCCGCTGCAGGCCTACTTCCGCATCAACGCCGAGAACATGGGCCAGTTCGAGCGGACGCTGATCATCGCGGACGAGGGCAGCCAGGTGCACTACATCGAGGGCTGCTCGGCCCCCGTGTACACCACCGACTCCCTGCACTCCGCGGTCGTGGAGATCGTGGTCAAGCCCTCGGCCCGGGTCACCTACACCACCATCCAGAACTGGTCCAACAACGTCTTCAACCTGGTGACCAAGCGGGCCCGGGTCGAGGCCGAGGGCCACATGGAGTGGATCGACGGCAACATCGGCTCCCGTCTGACCATGAAGTACCCCGCGGTCTACATGGTCGGGCCGAAGGCGTCCGGTGAGGTCCTCTCGGTGGCCTACGCCGGCCCCGGCCAGCACCAGGACGCGGGGGCCAAGATGGTCCACGCCGCCCCCGAGACCACCTCCAAGATCGTCTCCAAGTCGATCTCCAAGGACGGTGGGCGCACCTCGTACCGCGGCCTCGTGCGGGTCGAGGACGACGCCTACGGCTGCAAGAGCCACGTCCAGTGCGATGCCCTGATCCTCGACGACGAGAGCGTGTCGGACACCTACCCCTACATGGAGGTCGGGGCCAAGGACGCCGTCGTGGGCCACGAGGCCACCGTGTCCAAGGTGGCCGACGAGCAGCTCTTCTACCTGATGAGCCGGGGCCTCTCCGAGGAGCAGGCCATGGGCATGATCGTCAACGGCTTCATCGAGCCCGTCACCCGCACGCTCCCCATGGAGTACGCCGTGGAGTGGTCCCGCCTCATCGAGCTCCAGATGGAAGGCTCCGTCGGCTGACCCCAGAACTCTCGAGGCTCCCGCTGTCGGAAACCGACAGTCAGAGCCTCGAAAGTCGTTGGGCGCGGGTGTCGCGGACGGTGGCTGCGGTGTCCTCGGGGTCGTTGACGACCTCCTCCCAGGGGAAGCGGAGGGTCTGCCAGCCGACCCGGGCCGCCTCGTTGTCCCGTCGACGATCGTGGCGGAAGGCCCGTTGGCGGTCGTGCCAGGTCCGACCGTCGGTCTCGAGGATGAGCTTGGCGTCCGGATAGGCCGCGTCGACGATGCCGGTGATCGCCCCGCGTCCCGGCAGGGGGAACTGACGACGGGGATCGGGGAGGCCGCCGGCGCGGAGGGCCGCGAAGAACCGCCGTTCGAGCTCGCTCATCGGCGGGATGTGGCCACCGCTGCGCTCGTCGAGCAGGCCGGCCAGCTTGACCAGTCCCCGCTTGCCGGGCCTCAGGAGCGCGAAGAGGCAACGGGCGACGTTCGCCTCCTTCACCTGGCGACGGGCGATGGCGTCGTCGAGCACGATCTCCAGCGCCGCCTTGCCGCGCACCGAGGCCAGGTCGACGATGGTGCGAGGGGTGTTCGTCACGGGGAGGCGGCCGAGTCGCCAGAGGTGATGGGGTCCGACATCGCTGATCTGGTGCACGAGCACCCCGGGGATGCGCAGGTGGCTGGGGTGGTCGACGGTGAGGACGAGAGGTCGCCGGGGGAACCCCACGAGCCCGAGGAGTGCGGCGGCGGACTCGTGGGAGACGGCCGAGTGGAGCCCGGCGGTCAGGTGCGCCACCCAGAGCCGCCGCAGGTAGGTCTCCTGGATGCCGGTCAGGCTGTACACCGCGCTGGCGAGGCGGACCCAGCGGCCCGAGGCGCACCGACGCCGGATGAGCGCATCGTCGCCTCCCGCCTCGATGACCTGGCGACGCACGAAGGCGCCGTACTGCTCCGCTGCCAGGGCAGCCACGGCGACATCGACAGGATGAATAGACACGAAATACATGAAATAATGCGAAAGTGCAAGACCAGCCATCTTTCGAGGCTCCCGCTGTCGGAAACCGACAGCCAGAGCCTCGAAAGTTGGGGGAGGGCGACTTCAGGGGGATGGGGGCAGCGCGTAGGGTTGGGGCATGCCGATGCGGGACGACTGCAAGCACTACGAGAGCCGGACCTACGGCAACGGCGAGACGGTGCGGAAGTGCGACCTGGATCTTGCGCCCGAAGCCCCGTGGAAGTGCCCCGACGACTGTCCGAGCTTCGCCCGGCGATCCGACATCGCCTGGCAGTACGGCACCCAGGTGGCCCCTCCCGCCCCGCCCGCGCCCGCCGGCCTCGGCGAGGACGACAGCATCGCCCGTCTCCTGGACGAGGCCGAGGAGATCATCAACTCCGCCGGCCCGGAGATCCTGGCCGACCTCGACGAGGACAAGCGCAAGGGCCGCCGCGGCCGACGCCGCAAGAAGAAGGGCAAGTAGCGAGGACGGAGGGCACACGGGTCCCCGGGCCCTGCGGTCGGACCTGTCAGACCGGTCGACGATCCGTCGCCCCCCGGACCGAGTTCCCCTCCAGCGCCGCCGGGTGGCCGGACGATCCCGCGGGTCGACCTCCGCTCCGAGGGTCGCCCCCGTGAGCCGCGGCGGTACCCCTGGCCGTACCGATGCCCCTGGATGTCGACCCCCGCTCCGAGGGTCGCCGGGACGGTGCCGGTGCGGTCGCCCAATGAGCCACGGTGGGCCTGGGTGGTCGGCCGGGGCCTCCGGGTCCGGGCCCGCCCTCCCTGGTGCCGGGGCGCCGTTGGGCCCCCTGGGCGCGACCGTAGACTGGCCCACCCTGACCTCCGCCGGAGCCGATCCTGACCGCCTTGACCCCTGACGCCGCTGCCGCCCTCGTCGGCCCCGACTGGCTCCGCTCCCGGCGGCGGTCGGCCGCGGAGCGTTTCGTCGCCGCGGGCCTGCCGAGTGCCGCCGAGGAGGTCTGGCGTTACAGCCGGGTCGACGAGATCGATCTGGAGACCGCCTCACCCGCAGGCCCGGGTGGTGCCCCGCCGCCCTCGTCGGCGGTGCGCCCGGCCGTGGTGCTGGTGGACGGCCGGCTCCAGTCGACGGAGGACCGGGCCGGGGTCGAGATCGTCACGATCGCCGAGGCCAAGGGTGGTGAGGAGGCGCTCGGTGGCGTCCTCGGGGAGGCCCCCGACGCCTTCGCCGAGCTGAACACGGCCTTCGCCCCCGACCCGTTGCTGATCCGGGTGACGCCGGGGACGATCGTGGACCAGCCGATCGTGGTCCAGGTCCACGCCGCCACCCCGGGGGCGGTGACCTTCCCCCGGCTCGTCGTCGAGATCGGTGCCGATGCCCAGGCGACGGTGGCCGAGATCCAGACCTCGGTGCCCGGTGCCGGACTGGTCGTCGCGGTCACCGAGATCGCGGTGGCCGACGCCGCCCGGGTCCGCCACATGACCGTCCAGGACCACGACCCCGGCACCTGGCAGGTCGCCACCCAGTCCAGCCGGGTGGGCCAGTCGGCCGACTTCCTGGCCGCGGGCGCCGCCCTCGGCGGGGCCTACACCCGCCTGCGGACCGACTGCCGCCTGGCGGGACGGGGCGCCACGGGCACCCTCCTGGCCGCCTACCTCGGCCAGGGCGACCAGATGCTCGACTTCCGCACGTTCCAGGACCACGCCGCCCCCGACACCACCAGCGAGCTGCTGTTCAAGGGCGCTCTGGCCGACCACTCCCGGTCGGTCTACACGGGCCTCATCCGGGTTCGGCCGAACGCCCGGGGCACCGAGGCGTTCCAGACCAACCGCAACCTGAAGCTGTCCGAGCACGCGTGGGCCGAGTCGGTGCCCAACCTCGAGATCGAGAACAACGACGTGAAGTGCTCGCACGCCTCCGCTGTCGGTCCGGTGGACCCCGAGCAGCGCTTCTACCTCGAGAGCCGGGGCGTGCCGACCGAGGAGGCCGAGAAACTGATCGTGGCCGGGTTCTTCGACGACGTGCTCGCCCGCTTCCCCGATCAGGCCGTGGCCGACAAGGTCCGGCGCGAGATCGCCGGCACGTTGGAGAAGGTCTGATGCGGCTCTGTGGCCGTGACGACCTGGCCTCCGGCGAGGCCCGGCGGTTCGACGTGGACGGGTGCCCCGTCGCCCTCGTGCGCGTCGGTGACGACTTCCACGCCATCGGTGACACGTGCAGCCACGCCGACTTCTCGCTCTCGGAGGGCGAGGTCGACGTCGACGAGGGCACGATCGAGTGCTGGAAGCACGGGAGCGCCTTCTCGCTGCGTACGGGCGATCCCGAGTCCCTCCCGGCCACCCGACCGGTGCCCGTCTACGCCGTGACCGTCGACGGTGACGACGTCTCGGTGGAGATCCGATGAGCGAGCTGGTGATCAGCGGCCTCGAGGCCGGCATCGACGGCAAGAGCATCCTGCGCGGTGTGGACCTGACCGTGCGCGGCGGCGAGGTCCACGCGGTCATGGGCCCCAACGGGTCGGGCAAGTCGACCCTGTCCCACGTGGTGATGGGCCGACCCGGCTACGAGGTGACCGGCGGCTCGGTGACCATGGACGGCCGGGACGTGCTGGCCATGGCGCCGTGGGAGCGGGCCCAGGCCGGGCTCTTCCTGGCCATGCAGTACCCGACCGAGGTCCCGGGGGTGTCCCTGGAGGCCCTCTTCGAGGCCGCGGTGACCGCGGCCGGGGGCGACCCCACCGACGTGAAGGCGCGCATGGTGGTGGAGGCCGAGCGCATCGGCTTCGACGAGCGCTTCCTGGCCCGACCCCTGAACGTCGACCTGTCCGGCGGCGAGCAGAAGCGCAACGAGACCCTGCAGCTCGGGGTCCTGCTGCCCCGGATCGCCATCCTGGACGAGCTGGACTCGGGCCTCGACATCGACGCCCTGCGCACCTGCAGCCGTCGCATCGAGGAGGCCACCCACGAGAACGGGCTGGGGGTGCTGGCCATCACCCACTACAGCCGCCTCTTCAGCGAGTTGCACCCGGACCGGGTCCACATCCTGGTGGGGGGCCGCATCGTGGCCGAGGGCGGCGACGAGCTGGCCGCCGAGCTGGAGGCCGACGGCTACGCCCGCTTCGGGGTCGACGAGGAGGCCGCCCGGCCGCGCCGGACCCCTTCGCCGACCCGTTCGCGGACCCGCTGGCCTGACGTGGCCGACCTGCTGTCCCCCGACGAGCTGGCGCGCCGCCTGGCCGAGCTGCCCGAGTGGGCGGTGGTGGACGGCAGGTTGCACCGCGAGATCGTCCTGGCCGACTTCGCCGCGGCCTTCGGCCTCATGGCCGAGGTGGCGGTCTGGGCCGAGAAGCTGAACCACCATCCGGAGTGGTCCAACGTCTACAACCGGGTCACCATCGACCTGGTGACCCATGACGCCGGCGGGCTGACCGACCTCGACATCCAGCTGGCCACCCGGGTGGACCGCGCTCTCGGGCGCTGACCCGGGGTGATCGTCGACGCCGAGAGCCTGGCCGACGGCACCCGCCTCTCGGCCGATGTCTGCATCCTCGGCGCCGGCGCCGCCGGCATCACCCTGGCCCGGGAGCTGGAGGGCACCGGCCTCGAGGTGGTGGTCCTGGAGAGCGGCGCCGAGACCCTCGAGCCCGACATCCAGGACCTGGCCCGGGGGGAGTCGGTGGGCGAGACCCTGGGCTTCTCCGACAACCCGGCGACCCTGGACAGCGTCCGGCTCCGCCAGCTCGGGGGGACGACGAACCACTGGGCCGGGTTCTGCCGGCCCTTCGACGAGGTGGACTTCGAGGTCCGGCCCGCCCTCGAGCGGTCGGGCTGGCCGATCACCCGGGCCGACCTGGACCCGTGGTACGAGGCCGCCCATCCGGTGCTGGGGCTGGGCCCGTACCGCTTCGACTGGGAGCACTGGGTCGACGAGCAGGGGGGCGGTCAGCCGCTGCTCGACACCCCGCTGGTCCAGACCGGCGTCTACCAGATACGCGACCTCCGCTTCGGGCCCGAGTACCGCGAGGAGCTGGCGGCGGCCCGGGACGTCACCGTCCACCTCCGGGCCAACGCCGTCGACCTGCGCCTGGACGCCGGCGGTGACCGGGTGGTCGAGGTCCGGGCCCGGACCCTCGGCGGTGTCGGGTTCAGCGTGGTGGAGCCGGCGGTCGTGGTGGTCGCCCTCGGGGGCATCGAGAACCCGCGCCTGCTGCTGGCGAGCAACACCCAGCGCCCGGCGGGCCTGGGCAACGAGCACGACCTGGTCGGCCGGTACTTCTGCGAGCACTTCGCCGTCCCCGCGGCGGTCGCCGCGGTCGGCCACGACCCCGATGCCCTGAGCGCGCTGTTCGAGGCCGACCTCGGGGCCCAGGAGGGGTCGTTGCGGGTCAAGGGCGTGGTGTCCCTCACCTCCGAAGCCGTCCGGGACCGCGGCCTGCTCTCCCTGACCTGCCAGCTCGTCGTGGGCGCCTACGCCGACGAGCGGCCCCGGGCCATCAGCGGCCTGGGCATCAGCGAGGTGGCCGCGGTGGCCACGGCGACCGGGTCACAGCGCCCGCGCTCGTCGCTCTACTTCCTGGCCAACGCGGAACAGGAGCTGAACCCCGAGTCCCGGGTGCGCTTGGGCCGTGACCGCGACCCGCTGGGGATGCCCCGGGTCGAGCTGGACTGGCAGTTCACCGAACGGGACCGGTCCTCGATCCTCGAGGGCATGGCGCTGATCGGTGACGAGCTCGGCCGGATCGGCCTGGGCCGCCTGCAGGTCACGCCCGGCACGATCCGCTTCGAGCGCACCGACGGCATCCGGCCCTATGTCGGGGGCCTGGCGGTGGACGCCGACGCCGCCGACCCGACCGGGTTCGAGCTGGGGCTGGGCTTCCACCACATGTGCACGACCCGCATGGCCGCGGACCCGGCCGACGGGGTGGTGGACGCCGACCTGCGGGTGCACAGCGTCGACAACCTCTTCGTGGCCGGCTCGTCCTCCTTCGGCACCGCCGGGGCGGCGACACCGACCTACACGCTGGTGGCACTGGCCCTGCGCCTCGCCGATCACCTGCAGCGCGCGGTCCTGGCATGAGCGCCGACCGGCGCACCGTGCTCAAGGGGCTCGGCGCCGGCGGGTGTGGTGATCGCCGCCGGCCTGATCGGCCGGCGGCTGATCGACGGCGACGACGACGGCAGCACGGTCGGGACCACCGCAGCACCACCGCCCGATCCCCGCTCGAGTGTGGGTGATGCCCTGGTCGCGGTGGGGGCCCGCTACCTCGAGGAGTTCCCCGAGGAGGCGGATCAGGCCCTCCTGCTGGACGCGCTCCCGGCGCTGGGTGGCGTCGTTCCGGAGCGGCCTGCCGCGGCGCTGGTCGTGCTCGAGCCCCAGGTCGTGGCCGACCACGAGGCGGGCGACCTGGTCGAGCTGGACGGCTGGGTCCTGTCCCGCACCGAGTCCCGGGCGGCCGCCCTCTACGCCGTCTGACGGCCCGCCCGCGGCGCCGCGGCCTACCGTGTGCGCCGGACTGGCCGAGGAGACCACTGTCGATGACCGAAGTCGAGTCCGGATCCCCGCGAGCGGCGGGTCCGGACCGTGACATCCGGAGCCGCCATGAGCTGGTCTGGTTGTTGGCCGGCTCGGCGGCGCTCGGCGCCGTCCTGTCCGGCGCCGCGCCCACACCGTCGCCGGTCGCCGACGCCGTCATCAACGCCACCGTGGCGGTCGGCGTCGTCTACCTGAGCTCTCGCGCCGGTCGCTGGGCCTGGTTGACGATGGCGGGGGTGGCCATGATCGCGGCCGACTCGTCGGTGGCCCTCCTCGCCGCGGGCTCGGCGCTGACGCTCGGCGTCGTCGCGGTGGCCCTCGACCGTCGCAACCGTGTCGTCGGTGCCGCGGTGGGCGCCTTGGCCGTGCAGGCCCTGTTCCGGTTGCCGGGCGGGGACCGCCTCGGCACGGCCACCCTCATCGCGGTGGTTGCCGTGGTCCCCGTCGTGGTGTCGGGCTACCGCAACGCCGGGCGCGGCGTGCGCCGCGGGCTGCTGATCGGGGCGGCGACCGTCGGCGTGCTCGCGGTCGGCGTCGCGCTGCTGACCGGGATCGTCGCCCTGGGCCAGCGGTCCACGGTGCAGGCGGGCATCGATCAGACGCGGGCCGGCCTGCGGGCGGCCGAGAACGGCGAGACCACCAAGGCCCGGCGGCTGCTGTCCGACGCCGAACGGTCCTTCAGCACGGCCAGTGACGCCTTCGGGGTGCCGTGGCTCCGGCCGGCGTCGGCGGTCCCCGTCCTGGGCCAGAACTTCGAGGCGCTCAAGGTGGCCGCCGACCAGGGTGCCGCCCTGACCGCGACCGCGGGCGACGTGCTCATCGACGCCGATGTCGAATCCCTGCGCTTCCAGGACGGCGCGCTCGACCTCGAGCTGGTGCGATCCTTCGGCCCGCCCCTCGAGGACGCCTCGGCGGCCCTGGGCCGGGCCGTGGACGACCTGGAGGCGGCGAGCTCGCCGTGGCTGCTGTCACCGGTGGGTGACCGCTATGAGGACTTCAGTGCCGAGTTGGCCGACGCCGACGCCGACACCGAGGTGGCCGTCGAGGGGGTCGAGGTGGCGCCGGCGCTCTTCGGCGGCGAGGGTGAACGGCGCTACCTGGTCCTGTTCACGACGCCGGCCGAGATGCGGGGCCTGGGTGGGTTCGTCGGCAACTGGGCCGAGCTGACCGCCGTCGACGGTGATCTGGAGCTGACCCGCTCCGGCCGCTCCGAGGAGCTCCGGCCCGCGCCCGGCTCGCCTCCCCATGCCATCAGCGGCCCCGCCGACTACCTGGACCGCTGGGGTTCCTACCAACCGGGCTTCCACGTTCAGGACACCACCTTCTCGCCGGACTTCCCGTCGGTGGCGGAGGTCTGGCAGCAGATCTATCCCCAGACCAGGGTCGGGGCCCCCATCGACGGGGTGATCCTGGTCGACCCCTACGCCCTGGCCGCCCTCATGACCTTCACCGGGCCGATCAGCGTGCCCGGCTACCCGACCCCCCTGACGGCGGAGAACGCGGCCGACATCCTCCTGCGCGAGCAGTACCTCACCTTCGAGGGCTCGAACGAAGGGCGCATCGACTTCCTCGACGACGCCACCCGGTTGACCTTCGAGGCCCTGACCGCCGGTGACCTGCCCGGCCCGCGGGAGGTCACCGAGGTCCTCGGGCCGGTGGTCCGGGAAGGGCGCCTCCTGGTCAACAGCGTGCATCCCGACGAGCAGACCTTCTTCACCGGGGTCGACCTCGACGGTGCGCTGCCGCCGGTCGAGGGCGACTTCCTGTCGGTGACCAACCAGAACTCGGGCAACAACAAGATCGACATCTTCCTGCACCGCAACATCCGCTACGAGGTGGTCTATGACCCCGACACCGGACGGGTGGAGGGTGAGGTGACCGTGACGCTGCGCAACGACGCGCCCGCCTCCGGCCTCCCGTCCTATGTGATCGGCAACCGCGACCCCAGCCGCATCCCCATCGGGGCGAACCTCAGCTACCTCTCGGTCTACACACCGTGGGACGTGGTGGATGCGGCGCTCGACGGCGAGCCCATCCCCGTGGAGCACGCCGAGGAGCTGGACCGCTTCGTCTACGGCACCTTCGTGCGGGTGCCCCCCGGCGGCACCCGCACCGTGACCATGACCCTGGAGGGGGCGGGCCGGCCGGGGTATGACTACCGGCTCACCTTCGCCCCCCAGCCGCTGGTCAACCCCGACCGGCTGGCCCTCGACGTGCGGGGGGCCGAGGGCTGGGAGGTCTGTGGGACCACCGGCATGGACCAGGAGGACGCCCGGGCGGTGCTGGCGGTCGCTCCCCTCGAGGACGACACCTACGGCGCCGAGTTCTGCTCCGTATGACCCACCGGGCTCCGAAACGCTTGCTTTCCACCCCCGCGTTCCGATAGAACGAGGTTCAGCTCTAGCCGAGGCAGGCCCATGAAGAGAAACCTGTTCGTACTGTTGGTTGCCCTGTTCGGGTTCCTGGCTCTGGCCGGGCCCGCGTCGGCCCAGACCGCCGGTCAGGTCTACTGCGGTCCGGCGATCGGCTATGCCGATGTCTGCCCCGCCGACGTCGTGAGGCCCCTCGCGGACGACGGCGCGGTCGCCGCGGACACGACGGGCACCCTGCCCCGCACGGGCTCGGACAACTCGGTGCCGATGGCCAGGATCGCCATCGTGCTCATCGGCGTCGGCGGTGCGTTGACGATCATGGCCGGCCGCAGGCGTCTGGCGCACGTCGCCACCTGAGCTCCCGGCGAGACGAGGTTTCGTAGGGATCCCCGGCGGTGACGCCGGGGATTCTTCGCGTCCGGGGTGATGTCGCGTCGGGGGTGATGTCGCCCGCCCGGTAGCCCTTCGCCCTCGAGCCGCGCCCGCAAAGACCCGGTTGGCCAACCGAACGACAGTAGTGTAATTCGCGGGACGGAAGGTCCGGCAGCCGTCGGGTCGGAGGGCCAGGGCATGACAACCGCATCGTGACCCGCGGTGAACCGAGCATCGGTCGGCGGGCGATGATCAAGCGTGCCGCCGCAGCCGGCGCGGTGGCCTGGACGGCCCCGGTGATCCTGGACAGCCTGGCGTCGCCGGCCGCTGCGGCCACCGCCCCCGTCGGCTGTCACCGGGCCCAGTTCAACGGCACCTGTGCCGAGGTGACCCCGGGACCCGGCGGCTGCCTCCCGACGCCGTGGACCCAGACCCCGTTCCCGGCGGGGATGATCACCTGCACGGGGAGCTCGACCAACATCGTGACGCTGACCCTCCCGGCCTCTTCAGGGTGCTGGTTCGTGAGGGGTCGGGCCCAGCGGACGCCCGGCGGCAACTGCTACACGGGAGCCGGGGTCCCGGGGACCACGATCACCTTCACCAAGACGAGCCAGGTGTGGCTGGCGTTCCGGGTGGTCATCGCCTGCGGCCCGCCGGGGACGGTCTGTTGAGCCGACCGCCCGCCGCCGCCGGGCCCCAGGGCCGGCTCAGGCGCCCACCCCGTTGCGGGACTCGATCGACTCCACGGTGGAGGTGACCGGGTCGGCGCCGTGACGCAGGACGTCGGCCGCACCGAGCGTCGCGTCCCAGAGCCGGGGGAGGTCCGCGGGTCGGAGGGGCCGTCCCTCCACCCGGGTGATCAGGGGGTGCTCGGTGGCCCGGGGCGTCTCGTCGCGGCCGAAGAGGACCTCGGTCAGCTTCTCGCCGGCGCGGAGGCCGGTGAAGGTGACCTCGACGGGGGGATCCACGGAGTTGGCCAGGCGGCGGGCCACGTCGGCGATGCGCACGGGGTCGCCCATGTCCAGCACCAGGACCTCACCGTCGTCGCCGATGGCGCCGGCCTGGATGACCAGCTGCACCGCCTCCTCGATGGTCATGAAGTAGCGGCTGACCTCGGGGTCGGTCACCGTCACCGGCCCACCGTTGGCCACCTGGTGCTGGAAGGTCGCGAGCACCGAGCCGCGGCTGCCGAGCACGTTGCCGAAGCGCACGGAGAGGTAGGTGCCGGGGGTGGTGTCGGCGAGTCCGGCGGTGAGGCCCTCGGCCAGGAGCTTGGACCGGCCGAGGACGTTGGCGGGATCGGCGGCCTTGTCGGTGGAGATGTTGATGAAGCGGTCGACGCCGGCGGCGGCGGCCGCCTCGAGCACGTGGCGGGTGCCCCACACGTTGGTCTTGAGGGCCTCGTCGGGGTGCCGCTCGAGGAGGGGGACGTGCTTGAGGGCGGCGGCGTGGAACACCACGTCGGGCCGGAACCGGGCCAGGACCTCCTCGATGCGCTCCCGGTCGCGGATGTCGGCCACCACGAGGCAGTCGTCGTCGACCCGGGCCTCGTCGTCGAGGCTGAGTTGGAGGCCGTGCAACCCGGACTCGTCGCGGTCGAGCATGACCAGGCGCTCGGGCGAGAACCGCTCGATCTGCCGGCAGAGCTCCGAGCCGATGGAGCCCCCGGCCCCGGTGACCAGCACCCGACGGCCGGTGAGGTACCCGGCGATGGCGGCGATGTCCAGGTCGAGCTCATGGCGGCCGAGGAGGTCGGCGACGGTCACGGTGCGGACGTCGCTCAGGTCGATGTCGCTCTTGGCCAGCTCCCACAGCGGAGGCAGGATGCGCACCTCCAGGCCCGCCTGCTCGCCCTCGGCGACGACCCGACGGACCAGGTGGTTGTCCGCGCTGGGGATGGCGAGGACGACGACCTCGGCGCCGTGGCGCTCCGCCACCTGGGCGAGGTCCGGGCCTGCACCCTCCACCCGCACGCGACGGCTCAGGCGGTTGTGCAGCTTCTTCGGGTCGTCGTCGAGGGCCGCCACCGGCAACAGGGGGCTGCGGGGGTCCGTGGTCATGGACCGCACCAGCTGGTGGCTGGCGTCACCGGCGCCGTAGACGACGGTCCGCTGGACCAGGTCGTGGTCCGGGCGCTGCCGGTGCTCGAGGTACAGGCGCCAGCCGTAGCGGACGCCGCTCATGATCACGAGGGCGACGAGCCCGGCGGCCAGGGCGGCGCCACTGGGGACCAGGTGGGGATCCGGGACCAGGTTGACCGAGAACACCACGGCGGTGGTGATCCCGACGGCGGCCACGAGGTTGGCCACCTCCTCGAAGCTGCCGAAGCGCCAGCGCCCGGTGTAGAGGCCCTGCCACCGCCCGAGGCCGACCTGGACGACGGCCGCGAGGAGGGCGAGGACCACGAGGTCGGTGCGATCCACCTTCGAGAGGGTGAACTCGTACCGCAGCCAGGTCGAGTAGGTGAGGGCCAGAGGCCAGGCCAACGCGTCGGTCAGGGCGGTCAGACGACCCCGGTGGCCGGCCGCCCAGGTGAGGACCCGGTGCGCGGACGTCGGGCCGGTCGACACCAGGGGGACCGGAACCTCGTTCGCCCCGGTCGACCCGGCGGTCACCGCCTCACTGCGCGCTCGTCGCCGGCTCTGGTCACAACGGTCCCAGCATAGGTAGTCCTCGCCAGCGGCCGGGGGACCGGACCCTTGGCCTCCGCGGGGGCTTCGTCGGTCGGGTCGGGGCGACCGACGAGTGGAACGAGGAGCACGAGCAGGAACGGGAACATCTGGGCCCGCTGGCGGACCAGCAGCCCGAAGTTGTTGAAGCTCGAGTAGGCGACGATGAACGCCAGGACGAACAGGAGGCAGTAGAGCACGTAGGGGTGGCGCACCATCGTCTTGGGCAACGCCCAGAGTTGTCGCCAGGACAGGGCCAGGAGGCCGAGCAGGACCAGGCCCTCGGCGGCGGTGACCAGGCCCTGCGTGCTGTCGGCCTCCCACAGGAACGGTCGGAACAGGATGGTGATCGCGGCGACCGGGACGTCGGTGGGTGAGTTCACCCTCGTGTTCTGGAACTGCGACCCGCCCTGTGCGGTCTGCGTCTCGGTGTAGGTCGCCACCTCCTGGGCGCCTTCGGCGTCGAGCCGCTCGACGCCGAAGAAGGTCTCGGCCTGGGAGACCACGGCCAGGAGGACGAGAATGAGGACCGCGAAGCCGAAGGCCCGGAAGTAGGGGCTGAGGCCGAGACGGTTGCGTCCCGACGGGCGGGCCAACCAGGCCGGCCCCAGGGCGGCCAGCACCATGAGGGCCAGATGGGGGCGGACGGTGGTGGCGCCCCACAGCCCCAGCCCGAGCGGGATCAGGCCGCTGGGGCGATGGGCGAACAGCCGGGCGGCACCGTAGGAGGCGAGGCCGAGCACGAAGACCATCCAGGCCTCCTTGCCGATGCTCGACGGCCAGAACAGCAGGGTGGGCAGGAAGAAGAGCACCAGGTCGTAGCGCCGGTGGTCGGCGTCGGGGAGGGCGATGCGGATGGCCCGGCTGAACAGGATCAGACCGAGGAAGGCGATCCAGGCGAACAGGATGAAGCCGGCCAACTGGCCCTGGGGCAGCAGGGTGTAGGCGAATCCGGTGAGGATCTCCGGTGAAGCGGGTGCCGGTGATCTCGCCGAAGTCGTAGTTCCCCTGCCGGATCTGATCGGCGAGCTCGACACCGACGTCGTAGTAGCGGGAGGCGTCACCGCTGCCCCCGTACACGTTGTAGAGCACCGAGTAGCGGATGTAGGCGCCGGTCATCTTGGCCGCGAAGGCGGCGACGAGGAGGGTGGCCAGGCGACGGTCCCGGTCGAGGCGGCCCAGCACGACGGCCAGGGGGACGGTGATCGCCGTGAGGACGGCGACGACGATCACGGCGCCGAGATCCTCGGAGCTCAGGGAGTCCAGCCGGCCGGCGCCCACGACGAGCACGAAACCGACGGCCAGCAGCCCCAGGACGGGCGCGATGCCGGGCGCGGTGGGCGAGGGGTCGGGCCGGTGGCTGGGCTGGGGGATCATGTGACAGGGGGACCGGTCTGTTGGGCCAGGGGTCCGGCGGGGGCGATGGTAGCCCTCTCAGGTGGTCGGCTCGCCGTCCGCCGGCGAACGGGGGCGGAACCGGAGTCGCCCGAGGGCGCGGCCGAGGTGCCGGCGGCGATCCAGGCCCCGACTGCGCAGGTACGCCTCGCTGGGCCAGGCGACGGCGCTCAGGTAGGCGCCGCGGTCCGACAGGCCGGGGAGGACCAGGAGGGCGGCCAGGTGCCGGGTCGTGCCGCGGGCGGGCCCCACCTGGGAGGCCAGGATGAGGCGGTCCGACCGTCGGGCGCGGTGCGAGTCCGCCCAGGCCACCAGCGGCGGCCGGACCGATGGTTCCAGCAGGGCCCAGGCGCTGGTGATGCCCCGGGCCAGAATCGCCTCCGCCCGCCACCGGCGGGCGAAGCCGATCACCTCCTCGGGCGGGGGATCGAGGGTCAGGAGGATCTGGGCCACGTCCCGCAGCGACGCCAGACGCGGTGGCCACTCGCCGATCACCGCCGCGTACGCGGCATGGATCAGCTGCTGGCTGGGCGGCAGGGCCTGGAGGCGGTGCCCGCCGATGGTCAGGGCCTGGCCCGGCAGGAAGAGGTCGTCCAGCTCGATGGTCAGTCCCAATGCGCCCTCGGCGAAGGTCCGGTGGACATCGAGCTCCGGGCCGACCCGGGGCCTGGAGCAGCACCTCCTTGCCGAACCGGTCGTCGAACCCCGGCCGCAGCTCGGCCTCGGCCCGGGCGACGCCCAGCTCGCGCTCCAGCACCCCGACCGCCGCGGTCAGGCGGTCGGCCGGCACGAGGAGGTCGAGGTCGCCGAACACCCGCCAGGCCGGGTCCGGATAGGCGAGCCGGGCCAGCGCCGACCCCTTCAGGACCCGGTGCTCCAGGCCGGCGGCGTCCAGGGCGGCGGTGGCCTCGATCGCCATCCGCTCGACCCGCAGCGCGTGGGCCAGCCAGGCCTGCAGGAGCCGTTCGAGCCGGTCGTGCTGGGCGGGGGTGACCAGCATGGCCTCGTCCCGGACCGTCGCGCCCAGGAGTCCCAGGAGGCGATGGTGCTCGCACAGCCCGAGCAGGCCCGAGAACTCGTCGTCGGCGAGCGGACCGATGGTCGGTGTCTCCGGTACCTCGGCCAGCCCGTGCGCGGCGACTCGAGCAGCGAGAGGGCGGTGGCGCCACCGGGTCCTCCATGAGGGGGTCATCCTGCCAGGCCGGGCTCCGGCCCGCTGGCTCTCGGTGGACGGGGCGGGTGACGATCTCCGAGAATGGGCCGGTGTCGCCGGTCGGTCTGCCCAACCCGACGGAGCCACCGTCCGCCGCCGACGGTGGCTACCCTTGGTACACCTACCGCCGAAGGCGGGTTGGACCCCCACGTCGGATTGCTCCCTACCCGGAGGCCCAGGCGTCGTTCTTCGTCGTGCGTCGGGACGTCCACGCCCGTCGGGACGTCCGGCCGTGGGTGTACCACGGCGACCCGGCCCACTGGATGCAGCAGAGCATCTGGGAGGCCGGCCTGACCGTGGTCGACTTCCCCAGCAACCACGGCGGCCACATCCTGCACCGGGGCCGGGCCGGTGTGGCGGCCGCCGCCGAGTTCTCGCCCCGTCACTCCTACGCCAAGGTCGACCGCCGGGCCCCGCACTTCATGGGTGTTCCCGGCGGCGCGGAGGCATGGGCCGCGATCGAGGGACGTCACGAACGCCTCCTGCGGGTCGAGAACGAGCCGGAACTCGTCGACCGTCTGGCCGCCGAGCTCGAGCGTCTCGGAACCGGGGCCTGAACTACGGGCCGTGGACTCCTTCTGTCCCATCGTTGTCGGCCGATGGAGGTTATGATCACGGCCTGCCATCAAGAAGCCGAGGGCCGGGTCTCCAGCGATGACCGAGGAATCAGAAACCCAGCATCGGTCGTCGAGCCATGATCAAGCGTGCCGCCGTCGCCGGTGCGGTGGCGTGGACGGCCCCCGTCATCGTCGACAGCCTTGCGTCCCCGGCCGCGGCGGGCACCGTCCCCGGCTGCTAGCGTGCCACACTCGATCCAGATCACCTCTTCGAACACGAACTGCTCGCCCGCGGGCTGACTACCCCCGGCCGCCAACTCGCTGCCGAGTGCCTGCATCTCGCCGTCGTCCTACACGGGGGCGGGTCCGGTGACGTTCTCCGTCGTGGGCGGATGTTCTTGTGTGTTCACGGCGGCGCAGGCATGGAGGGGAGGGGGCCAGAACTGCACGGCCGGTGTCATACAGAGCGGCATGAAGAGCGTCGCGTTCCCGGCACTACCTGGCATGCAGACCTACCAAGGATTCAAGTTCGTGTTGACCTGTGGCTGATCTGCTCAACGCTCGACGGCGGCTGCAGTAGGCAAGGCGAGCGGGGCGCGGCGCTGAACCGGCTTCGTCGTCCTGTCGCTAGCCTTTGGGGACGTGGGCGGCGAGTCCCGATTCGAGGCCCTCGGCTTCTCCTTCTTGGTGGCGTGTGAGGACCCTGGGCCCGCGGCCCGCCTCGAGGATGTCCTCGGTCCCTTCGCCTCGGACGGCGACGGGTCGGTGGCGCACCGCTACGACCTGCGCCGGACCGGTGGCGCCGGGGCGGAGCATCCTTACGAGCTGTGGTTCGACGATCAGTGGGTCTCCGGGGCGGAAACCGCGTGGGCCCTGGTGGATTCGGTGGTGCACGACCTGAACCGGCGCGTGGTCGAGGCCTGTCCCGACCTCCTCCTCCATGCCGGTGGGGTGGTCGACGGCGGCGTCGGCGTTGCCCTACCGGGCCAGATGGAGGCCGGGAAGACCACCCTCACCGCCGGCCTGGTGCGGGCCGGCCTCGGCTACCTCACCGACGAGGCCCTGGCGCTGGACCGCGAGACCCTGCGGGTGAACCCGTACCCGAAGCCGTTGTCCATCGACCCGGGGGCGTGGGCGCTGTTCCCCGAGCTGGCCCCACCGAGCGCATCCGACGAGGGCTACGAGCCCGTGCAGTGGCAGGTGCCGGCCACCGCGATCCGCGCCGACGCCCTCGCCGGTCCCTGCCCGGTCGCGGTGGTCGTGTTCCCCCGCTTCGAGGCCGGGGCCGACACCGTGCTGGAGCCTGTGGGCCGGGCCGAGGCCCTGGTCGAGCTGGCCCGGAACACCTTCCGGTTCAGGGAGCGCGGTGCCCCCGAGCTCGACCTCCTCGCCGACCTGGCGCGCGGGGTCGAGTGCCACCGGCTGACCATGGGCGAGCTCGACGGTGCCGTCGACCTCGTGGCCGGACTCCTCGGTGTCACCCCCGTGCGGGAGCCGGCCTGATGGCCCGGTCGTGGCCCGAGACCGTGGACGAGGGCTTCGTGCCCCTCCCCGGCCCCGCCGTGCACACGGTCGAGATCGACGGCGAGGCGGTGTTGTTGGACCAGGCCGCCGAGCGCCTGCACCATCTCAACGCCACGGCCACGCTGGTGTGGGCCTGCCTCGACGGCCGGTCCTCGTTGCGCCAGATCGCCGAGGACCTGGGAGCCGGGCTGGGGGCCCCCGTGGACACGGTCCTGGCCGACACGGTGGCGGTGATCCGCCGGCTGGGCGACGAGGGGCTGCTGGACGGCGTCGACCCGGGGCCCGTCGGGGACCACGGCCTTGCCTGAACGTTGGCGACGGGGGCCCGCCGCGGTGTGGCGCCGTTCGCTCGACGCCGTTCTCGTCCTTCCTCCCGCAATCGACGAGCCGTTGACCCTGGCGGGGACCGGCGCCGCGCTGTGGGACCTGCTGGCGGTGCCGACCTCCACCGATGGCCTCGTCGAGGCGCTCGCCGCCCGGTACGGCTCGGACCGGCGCACGGTCGAAGCCGACATCTTGCCCGTGCTGTCCGAGCTGGAGGCGATCGGCGCCGTCGAAGCGGTGTCGGGGGACGCCTGATCCTCCGCCGGGCGGAAGGCGGCGGGTTTCGCGTTCCTGTTGGCCTGCGCCGGAGCCGGGTCCTCGATCAGGTCCGGTGGGCCGGGTCGAGCTGTTCGTCGAGCGCTCCGGGGCGGTCGAGCCAGACGCCGTGGGCCTGCGCCCGCTCGAAGAGCCGGGCCAGTCCGCCGCCGATGATCCGGGGGTCCCCTTCGGTCGCGACCAGCCCGTAGGCGGAGGCGACGCCCAGGGCGGGCGAGAGGGGGCCGACCTCGTCCGGGGAGCGGTTCAGGTACCACGCGGTGACCGGGTAGCGGCCGGGCGCCACGTAGGGGAGCTCCGGGCCGAGCCGGGCCCCGTCGTCGACCTCGGTGAGCACCGAGGGGTCGTGGGGGACCGTCGGCGGCGGCACCACGAGCTCACCGGATTCGAGGTCGATGGTGACGTAGGGCGCGTCGACGAGGACGATGCCGCGTCGGGCCAGCGTGGTCTGGATCTGCTTGGTCCAGTTCACCAGGCCCGGCGGCAGGAGCAGCGCCCCGCCGTCGGCCACCGCCGCGGTGGCGTCGAGGGGCAGGAGACCTTCGTCGGGGGGCGTCGTGTCGGCGGACACGTAGCCCAGCAGGGCGGCGAGGGCCCGGGCCGCCGATCGGCTCCGGACGAGCTGTCGGCCGCCCTGGACGAGCAGGTTCAGCCGCCGGGAGCCGCCGCCGGCCCCGGGGTAGAGGGCGACCGAGTAGTTGTCCGGGGTCCGAGCGTCCCGCACCCGGGCGCCGGGCAGCAGCCGGTCGAGGATCGCCGCCGTCGCCGGGTCGTTGTACTGGACCCCGATGTGGAAGTCCCCGACCCGGTAGGCGGCGGTGCCGGCCCACTGCGTCGCGCTCGACCCACCCCCGCCGCCGCCCCCGGGTCCGCAGACCCCGCTGCCGGCGGGGAGGTAGAGCACGTCCCGGTCGTTGCCCGCCGTCGGCCCCGCGTGCGGTGATCGCCGGATCGCCTGGCCCCGGCAGGTCGATGCCCGCCAGTTCGGCGGCGCGGGCGGGCACCTCGTGGGCGCCGTAGGCCATCGGCTCCTCGACCCGTCCGTCGCCGTCGAGGAGGTAGGCCGAGGGGGTGCCGAAGCCGGCGAAGGGATCGCCCTCGTCGGCGCGGAGGAAGGCCGGCGCGCCGAGGCCGGATTCGCTGAGCACGCGACGGTTCTCGTCGGGATCACCCGTGGTCAGGAGCACGAGATCGATGCCCGCCGCCGCCAGTCCCTCCTCGGCGGCGGCCAGCGCGGCCGCGGTGGTGACGCAGAACCCGCACCCCGGGCTCCAGTTCACCAGGAAGACCCGTCGGCCCCGCCACGCCTCCAGGGTGGCCGGGACACCGTCCAGGTCGGTCAGGGCGACGGAGTCCGGCATGTCGCCGACGGCGACCGGTTCCGGCGGTGACCAGTCAACGTCCACGCGGTGCTCGGGGTCGATCGGCTCGACGACGCCCTCGAGCAGCCCGGTGCGGCCGAGGGCGCGGGCGAAGTCGACGATGTCGCGGCGCACCGTGTCGGCGTCCACGTCGAGCACGTCGCTGAAGTCCTCGATCAGGTCGCCGAGAGCCGTCTCGCCGTCGAGGAACCGCCACACCAGGCCGGCGGTGGGGTTGAGGACCAGGGCCTGGCCGAAGCCGCCGAGCAGCACGGTGTCGGCCGCCACCTCCAGGGCGACGAGGTCGGAGCTGAGGCGGGGGACGAAGCCGACGTCGATGTCGTCAGGGGCGACGGCGGCGTCGACGTCGGTCACGGGGCGATGGTCGAGCTCGACTGTTCCTGCGTGGAGGAGGGCTCGCCGGTCGACCTCTGGTCGATCACCAGCGGCTCGGCCGACCGGTCCTCGTCGTCGGCATCGACGATGACGATGTCGGTGTCGGTGTCGGCGTCGGCGTCGGTCGGTGTCGGCCTCGGCGTCGGTGTCGGTGTCGGCGTCGGTCGCGGTGTCGGCCTCGGCGTCGGTGTCGGTGTCGGTGTCGGTCGCGGACACGGTGTCGGTGTCGGCGTCGGTGTCGACCTGCGGCGGGGGCCGGGATCCGTTCTCGTTGACGATCGGCGCGCCGGCGGCGGTGACGAGGTCCTCCAGCTGTGGTTCGGGCACCGGCTCCTCGACTCCGGATGGCGCGGCGCCCTTGTCCTTGGGCGGGCCGAGGCGCAGGGCGCGACGCCAGCGGCGACGGGCCTTGGCCGTCCGGGCCGCCGCCCGGTGGTAGTAGTACGGGCTGTACCCGGAGCCGGCATCGTCGGTGCCGATGAGCAGGACACCGACGACGGGGGCCTGCAGGCGGCTCAGGCTCTCGACCATGCGTTCGATGGGGCCCCGGCTGGTGCGCCGGGACTTGACGGTGATGAGGATGGCGTCGACCCAGGGGATCAACTCGGCCGCGTCGTTGGCCACCAGGTAGGGCGGGGTGTCGATCAGGACGATGTCGGCCTGCTGCCGGGAGGCCTCGATCAGGGTGCGGGCCCGGTTGAACAGGCGGGCCGGGTTGTCGGTCGGGTTGCCGGCGGGCACGAGGCGGACGTCGTCGACCGAGGTCGCGCACAGGACTTCGTTGTCCGAACCGAAGCGGCGCGGGTCCTCGAGCGCATCGGCCAGCCCGGGGCTCTCCCGCGTGCCGAAGACCTGGTGCAGGCGCGGTCGACGGAAGTCGCAGTCCAGGATCAGCACGCTGTGGTCGGTCTCGGCGTAGCTGGCGGCGAGGTTGGCGACGGTGGTGGTCTTGCCCTCATAGGGCCCCGCCGAGGTGACGAGCATGACCGTGGGCTCGTGGTCGACCGGCCGACGGATCGGCGTCGTGTCGGGATCGGCGTCGTCGGGCGCGGCGGCGAGCGGGCCCCGGGCGAAGACGAGCGACGAGCGCAGGTTGCGATAGGCCTCGGCGAACGGTGACGCCGGGCGGGTCGCGCTGATGAGCTCATGGCGGAACCGGCGGGGCAGGAACGGGATCTCGGCCAGGACGGGAAGGCCGGTGGCCTCCTCGGCGTCGTCCTTGGTGCGTATCCGGGTGTCGATCCGATCCAGGACCAGGGCCAGGGCGGCCCCGAGCAACAGCCCCAGGAACCCGAAGATGGCCATTCGGGCCGGTCGGCTCTTGGGCGCGGTGAGCCCCCCGGTGGCCCGCTCGGGGATGGCGTTCTCCAGGATGATGACCGGATCGCCCGAGGTCGTGCGTTCCTGGAGCGCCTGGAGCTCGTCGTAGGCGATCCGGTACTGGTTGATCAGGGCGTCGCGTCGGGCGGTGAGCACCGCGACGTTGGCCGGGGCCCCGGCGATCTGGGCGTCCAGGTTGGTGGTCTGGCGCTGGAGCACGTCGGCCCGGCGATCGGCGAGCTCGATCTCGGTCCGCAGCTGGCGCTGGGCGTCGGCGATGATGACGGTCCTGAGCTTGCGCCCGAAGGTGTTGGCGATCTCCGCGGCCCGAGCGCCGTCGACGTCGGTGGCGGTGATCCGCAGCACCCCGACGGCGTCATCGGGCTCGGCGGTGATGCCCGACGCGAGCTCCTGGGGCGTCCCCGGGTAGGAGAGGGCCTCGGCCGCCTCGCGGGGGACGTCGCCGACGGTCGCGTACACGGCCAGTTGTGACGGGGAGAAGGACACCACCGGGGCCGTCGCCGTCGCCGAGGGCTGCACCACGCTGAGCGTCTGGGTGGCGGTGTAGGACACGGGCTCGTCGCCGGCCTCGCTGGCGGTGAAGAACCCGGCGGCGAGACCGAGCAGCGTGGCCACGGCGACGACGACCCACCGTCGCTGCAGCACCCGCACATAGTCAATGAGCTCCACGACCACGACCCAGGATCGACGACGAAGCGGCGCCGAGAGGCCGGTTCCGGACCTCGGGCCGCGCGGGAAAACCCTACCGGTCGGCGGTGCCCGTGACGTGGCACACCGGTCCGTCGCTGCTAGACCCAGTCGGTGGCCGGTGCCTCCTCTTCTGCCGCGCTCCGCCGGTCGACCAGCCGCCGGCGGGCGCCCAGCCGGCTCGAGTTCGACCTCATGTGGGCCATCGTGGCCCTGTCGGGGGTCGGCGGGGCGCTGAGTCAGGCCGAACCCGCCGGGTGGTGGCCCGTCGATCTGCTCTGGCGGGCGGGCTTCGCCGCCCTGCTGGCCGGGGCGACGGCCAAGGCGCAGCGCTGGACCTGGGTCATCCTGGCGGCCGTCGCCGCCGCCTCGGCCGAGGGCGGCGTCCTCCTCGGCGCGGGCGTGGTCGCGCTGGGCGTGGCCGTCGGGGCCTGCGTCCCGCACCGACGTTCCCGCCCGGCCGGCGCGCTGGTGGGGGCGCTCGCCGCCCAGGTCCTGCTCCGCCTCGACCTCGACGAGGCGGGTCTGTCCGCCCTGCTCACCCTGGGCGCGGTCACCCCGGTGTTGGTGTCGGCCTACCTGCGCTCGGGCCGGCGGGTGCAGCGACGGATCGGGATCGTCGGGCTGGTCGGCATGAGCGTCGCCACGCTGGCCACGGTCGGCTTCGGCTACGCCGCGGCGCGGAGCCAGGAGACCCTCCGGGACGCGGCCGACGAGGTCCGCGACGGCCTGGAGGCCCTGCGGGACAACGAGCCCGAGCGGGCCGTGGCCCTGTTGGCGGGGGCCACCGCGGACTTCGAGGCGGCCCAGCAGGACCTCGGGACCTGGGGCCTGCCGGCCCGGCTCGTCCCCGTCCTCGGTCACCAGGCCCGGGCGGTGAGCGTGGTGGCCGACGAGGGGGCCCGGCTGGCGGAGACGGCGGCCGAGGCCACGGTCCGGGCGGACCTCGACGAGCTCCAGTTCGACGACGGGGCCATCGACCTCGAGCTGGTGGCGGGCTTCGAGGCGCCGCTGGAGGACGCCTACGACGCCCTCGCCGGCGCGTCCCGGAAGGTGGCCGAAGCCCGCACCATGTGGCTGGTCGACCCGTTGTCCACGGCCTTCGCCGAGTTCGACGACGAGGTCGACCGGGCGCTGCCCGATGCCGAGCTGGCCATCCAGGGGGTGCGCCTCGTCCCGGCGCTGTTCGGCGGCGACGAGCCCCGCCACTACTTCATCGCCTTCACCCAACCCGCGGAGTCCCGGGGCCTGGGTGGCTTCGTGGGCAGCTACGGCGAGCTCACCGCGGTCGACGGCGACGTCGAGCTCACCCGCTCGGGCCCCATCCGCGAGCTGATCGCCGCCCCCGGGGCCGACCGGCGCAGCCTCAGCGGGCCCGCGGACTACCTGACCCGCTACGGCCGCTTCGAGCCCGCCCAGTTCCTCCAGGACCTGACCTTCAGCCCCGACGGCCCCTCGGTGGCCCAGGTCATGGCCGAGCTCTACCCCCAGGCCGGCGGCCAGGAGGTCGACGGGGTGATCGTCGTGGATCCGGTGGCCCTGGCGGCGCTCATGGAGTTCACCGGGCCCATCCCGGTCGAGGGCCGGGTCGAGCCGTTGACCGCCGACAACGCGGCCGACTTCCTGATCCGCGAGCAGTACATCACGTTCCAGGCCGACGAGGACCGGCGCACGGACTTCCTGGACGAGGCCTCCGAGGCGACCTTCGAGGCGCTCACCGAGGGTGACCTGCCCGGCCCCCGGCAGGTGGCCGACGTCCTCGGTCCCGTCGTGCACCAGGGGCGCCTCATCGTCAACAGCGTCCACCCCGAGGAGCAGGCCCTCATGGAGCGCACGGGCCTGGACGGGGCGTTGCCGACCGGCGACGGCGACTTCCTCTCGCTGACCACCCAGAACGGCGCCAACAACAAGATCGACATCTTCCTGGAACGCTCCGTCGAGTACCGGGCGCAGTGGGACCCCGGGACCGGACGGGTCGAGGCCGTCGCGACCGTCGAGCTCCACAACGGGGCACCCGCCGCCGGCCTGCCCGACGCCGTCATCGGCAGCAGCGATGCCCGGGACCTGCCGCCGGGCACCAACCTGCTCTACCTCTCGCTGTACTCCGGGCTGGGGCTGGTCGGCGCCGAGGCCGACGGCGTCCCGCTGGCCATGGAGTCCCAACGCGAACGGGGCTGGTGGGTCCACTCCCGCTACCTGGAGCTCCCGCCCGGTGGACGGGTCCGCCTGGAGCTCCGACTGGACGGCGTCGTCCCCGCCGGCGAGACCTACCGCCTGGTCTATGCGCCCCAGCCCCTGGTCGTCCCCGACACCGTGGACCTGGGGGTCACGGTGGCCGACGGCTGGGTCACCGCCGGATCGACCGGCTGGGAGCGCACGGCGACCGGCGCCTCGGCGGCCTTCGGCTCCGCCGAGGACGAGACCTTCGGCCTCGGGGTGACACCGAACTGATCAAGAGGGCACCAGGTCCGCCGACGGGTGAGATGGACGCGGCCGCTAGGATCGGCCAGACTACGGGCACGACCGCCCGGGTGGAGGATCAGATGTCGAAGCGACTGGTAACGGCACTGCTGGCCGTCGGGGCCACATTGGGCCTGCTGGCGCTGCCCGCGGCGGCCCAGTACGCCGGCACGGCCACCCTCACCTCCAGCAGCGGCTCGGTCTGTACCCCCGGGGGCGCCGTGACCCTCACCGTCGAAGGTGCCGTCCCCGGCACCGACGTCACCTTCATCTTCCGCTCCAGCCCGGTCGTGTTGGGCATCGTCACCGCCGATGCCAACGGCGTGGCCGTGCTCCCGGGGACCTGGCCGGTCAACGCCGCCGACGGCTCGCACACGGTCATCGCCCGGGGCCTCGACGGCCGGCCCGAGGGCGGCCCGACACCCCTCGACCTCAGCATCTCGGTCGTCTGCGCACCCGCCGGGGCCGCCAGCCTGCCCCGCACGGGCGCCGACAGCCTCCCGTGGGTCCGCCTCGGCGTCGTCCTGGTGGCCCTCGGCGGCGTCATCCTGCTGAGCTCCCGCAAGCGCTACGCCGTGGTGCGCGAGCGCGTCTGATCAGGACGCGGCCACGGCGGCGGTCAGGATCTCCTCCCAGCGACGGGCGACGACGGTGATGTCGAAGCGCTGAGCGCAGCGTGCGCGCGCGGCGGTGCCCAGGCGGTCGGCCAGTTGCGGATCCGTCAGCACCTGCCGGATGGCCTGGGCCGTGCGGTCGAGGTCGTCGGGCGGCACCAGCAGGCCGGTCTCGCCGTCGGCCACGACCTCGGCCACGGCGCCGACCCGGGTGGCCACGGTGGGCAGCCCGGCCAGGCCGGCCTCGATCAGCACGCCGGGCATGGCCTCGGACCGGCTGGTCAGCAGCACCAGATCGGCTGCGGCGAGCACGCCGCCGAGATCGTCGACCGGTCCGAGGAAGTGCACCCGACCCGGCGCCACGCGGTCGGCCCGGTGGCGGAGGTCGGCCTCCTCGGGGCCCCGGCCGACGACGACCAGTTGGGCCTCGGCCACGGTGGCGCTCGCCTCGACGGCCAGGGCGGGGGCCTTCTCCCAGGCCAGGGCCCCGATCCAGAGGATCGTGGGCCGGTCGGCCAGCCCCAGGCGCCGTCGGGCCGCCGCCCGATCGGCGGGGCCGGTGGGGTGCAGGCCGTCCACCGGGCGACCGTTGGGGATGACGGTGAGGCGCTCGGCCGGGACGCCGAGGTGGCTGACCATCTGGGCCCGGTTGTGCTCGGACAGGGCCACGACGTGGGCCGCCCGACCCAGCCAGAGCCGGGTGCGGGCCCGGCGCCCACGGGTGGGGCTCCAGACCACCGAATCGCTGACCTGGCGGTAGACGAACGGGGTGCCGGTCCCGATCGAGGCCAGGGCACAGGCGGGCAGGGTGGTCGACCCGAGGGCGACGGCCGCGTCGCTGTGGCGCAACTCCCGCCGGAGCCCCGTCCACAGGCGGTGGTCCCGGCGGCTGGTGCCCAGGGCCGGCACGGGCAGCAGGCGTTCCCCCGTGCCGGGGACGAGGGCCACGGTGCGGACCTCGTGGCCCCGCTCGCCGAGGGCGTCGGCGAGGTGGGTGGCGAAGACCTGGGGGCCTCGGCGGTCGGTCGAGGTGATGACCAGCAGGATCCGCACGCTCAGGGCTCGGGGTCGGCCGGGCGGGCGAGGGGATCGTCGGTGGGGTGGCCGTGCACGCCGGCGCTGGACAGCAGCGCCGGCACGGTGCGGACGACGAGGGCGAGATCACGACCGGCCGAGTTGGTCTCGACGTACTCGAGGTCGAGGTCGATGCGCTCGGCCCAGGCCAGGGAGTTGCGCCCGCTCACCTGGGCCAGGCCGGTGAGCCCCGGGCGCACGGCCAGGCGTCCCCGCTGGCGCTCGTCGTAGCGCTCGACCTGGTAGGGCAGCGTCGGTCGGGGCCCGACGATGCTCATCTCGCCCCGGGCCACGTTCCAGAGCTGGGGCAGCTCGTCGAGGGAGAGCCGGCGGAGCACCCCGCCGACCCGCGTGATGCGGTCGGCGTCGGGGAACAGCGGGTTGCCCTCGGGCGCGTCGACCATGGTGCGGAACTTGAGCAGCACGAAGGGTCGGCCCAGGTGGCCGACGCGTTCCTGGCGGAACAGCACCGGGCCCCGGGAGGTGAGGCGGACCGCCAGCGCGCAGCAGGCGCCGAGGAACGCCGCGGGCAGCGCCACCACCGCCAGCACGACGACGTCGAAGACCCGCGTGGCCGGGTAGGAGGCGTCGGTCATCGCTTCAGCGGGCGGGCGGGGACGCCCACGACGGTGGTCGCGGGCTCGACGTCGTCGAGGACCACGGCCCCGGCCCCCACGACGGCGAAGGCGCCGATCTCGGTCCCCTGGCGGATGACCGCCCCGCTGCCGATGGTCGCCCCGTCGCCGATGGTGACCTCGCCGTTGACGTGGGCGCCGGGGTTGAGCGTCACGTAGTCCCCGACGCGGCAGTCGTGGCTGAGGGTGGCGTTGAGGTTCAGGTGGACGTGGCGCCCGACGGCGACGTCGGTGGTGATCCGGGCCCCGGCGGCCATGACCAGCCCGGGTCCGAGATCGAGGTCCGAGCCCCGGGAGGCCATCGGGTGCACGAGGGTGGCCGGGGTCAGGCCCGCCTCGGAGGCCACCCGGTCGATCCGCTGTCGGGCCGCCGGCGCCCCGATCCCGATGGCGTAGGCCGCATCGGCGTCGACCAGGTCGTCGACCGGACCGAGAACACCGGTCCCCCGTCGCGCGAGCAGGGGCCAGGGCCCGGCGCCGTCGTCGTGGAAGCCGAGGAAGGCGAAGGTCGGCCCCGCGGCGTCGAGCGCCTCCACGATGTCGAGCAGCTCCCGGCCGTGACCACCGGCGCCCACGATCACCAGGGGAGTGCCGCTCACCGCCCCTGTCTACCGCCTGGCCAGCCGCTCGTACCGGCTCTCGAGCTCCCGGGTGGCCCGGGTAGCGGCGAAGGCCGGGGCCCGCTCGGCCGCCGCCCGGCCCATCGCCTGTCGCTGGTCGGCGTCGGCGGCCAGCCCGAGCAGCGCGGCGGCCAGGGCCTCCTCGTCTCCCGACGGCACGAGGAGTCCCTCGACGCCGTCGGTCACGGCCTGGGGGATGCCCCCCACCGCGGTGGCCACGACCGGGAGGCCGAGGGCGAGGGCCTCCATCAGCGCCACCGGCAGGCCCTCGTGGGTCGAGGCCAGGGTGAAGACGTCGAAGCCGCTCATGACCCGCAGCGCGTCGGGCCGGTAGCCCAGGAGCAGGAAGCGGTCGCCGAGATCCTGTTCCCGGTGCCAGGCCGCCACCTGGTCGGCCAGGGGCCCCTGGCCCACGGCCACGAACCGGCACTGCGGCGCCCGGTCGACGACCCGGCGGGCCGTCCGCAGGAGCAGGTCGTAGCCCTTCTGGGCCCGCAGGTTGGCCACGATGCCGATGACGACCTCGTCCTCGCCGACGCCGAGCTCGGCCCGTACCTCGGCGCGCTCGGCGCGGTGGGTCCGCACGCCGTCGACGTCGATGCCGTGGACCAGCACGTCGACCGACTCCCGCTGCCGGGCCGCGACCGTCTCCCGGACGTCGTCGGACACGGCCACGTGGTCGTCGTCGAGGCGGTAGGTGAGCCGGTTCGCCCACCGGGTGAGTGGGTGGTAGCGGGGCCAACGGTTGTGCTCGGTGTAGACGACGGCCGGTCGATTCCGCCCCAACGAGCGCACCATCACCCGCGTGGCGGCCGCCAGGGCGGGGGAGTGGACGTGGATGACCTCGACCGGGTCCTCCCGCAGCCGGCGGCGCAGGTCCAGCAGCCAGCGCCCCGGCCGCTTCGGGGCCAACCGCGTGCAGCGCACCCCGAGGGCCTCCAGCTCGGGGACCAGATGGCCCTTCTCGGTCACGAGGTAGGCGGCCTCGTAGACGAACCGGTCACGATCCGCCGCCGCGGCCTGGTTCACGAGCAGGCGCTCGGCCCCACCGGGGCCGAGGCCCTTGACCAGCCAGAGCACCCGAACCTGTTCCGCCGTGGCGGTCCGCCCGTTCCCGGTCGTCACGCGGGGTGCGGTCCCGCCGTCGGATGGCCCACGGGGGACCGGGCTAGGGCGACGGCTCGGCGGTGGCCTCGTCCAGGCCCTGGGCCAGGGTGTTCCACGACAGCGTGGCGCACTTGATGCGCACCGGGAACTTGACCACGCCCCGCAGGGCGGCCAGGTCACCGAGTTCCATCTCGGGGGCGTCGGGCTCGGGGGCCCCGTCCTCGCCGGCGATCTCGGCCTCGTGGATCGACATCATGGCCTTGAAGGCCCGGGTCAGGTCCCGGACCTCCTGGAGGGTCTTGCCCTTCACCGCGGCGCTCATCATCGAGGCCGAGGACTGGCTGATCGAACAGCCCTGGCCGGAGATCTTGAGGTCCTCGACCACGCCGTCATCGACGTCGAGGTAGACCACGACCTCGTCGCCACAGAGGGGGTTGAACCCCTCGACCCGCACCGCCGGGGGGCTCTCCAGCTCGCCCCGGTTCCGGGGGGAGCGGTAGTGGTCGAGGATGATCTCCCGGTAGAGGTCTTCCAGGTCGGGCATGAGGCGCTGAACCTACCGGGCGAAGAACTCGACGGTGCGGGCGATGGCGTCGCCCAGGCGGTCCACGTCGTCGGTGTCGTTGTAGACATACAGCGACGCCCGGGCGGTGGAGGACTCGCCCAGCAGGCGCATGAGCGGCTTGGCGCAGTGGTGGCCGGCCCGCACGCACACGGCCTCCTGGTCGAGGACCTGGGAGATGTCGTGGGGGTGGATGTCGGCCAGGGAGAAGGAGATCACCCCGCCCCGGGCCGTCGGTTCGGTGGGCCCGTGGACGGTGAGGACGTCGCCGAAGCGCTCGGTGAGGGTGCGCAGGGCGTAGGTGGTGAGGGAGACCTCGTGCTCCCGCACCGCCTCCATGCCCAGGGCCTCCAGGTAGTCGATGGCCGCGCCCAGGCCGACGGTCTCGGCGATGGGCGGGGTGCCGGCCTCGAACTTCCAGGGGATGTCGTTGGGCGTCCAGCCGTCCAGGCGGACGTCGCGGATCATCTCGCCGCCGCCGAGGAAGGCGGGCATGGCCTCCAGCAGCTCCTCGCGGGCCCAGAGGGCGCCGATGCCGGTGGGGCCCAGCATCTTGTGGCCGGTCAGGCCGTAGAAGTCGCAGTCCATGGCGGCCACGTCGGTGGCCAGGTGCGGGCTGAACTGGGCCCCGTCCACCAGCACCAGGGCCCCGGCGCCGTGGGCGGCGTCGGCCAGCCGGCGCACCGGGGTGAGGGTGCCCAGCACGTTGGACATGGCGGTGACGGCCAGCAGCTTGGCCCCGTCGAGGAGCCGGTCCAGGTCGCTGAGGTCGAGTTGGCCGTCGTCGGTGACCCCCAGCCAGCGCAGCTCCACACCGGTCTCCTCGGCCAGCATGAGCCAGGGCACGATGTTGGCGTGGTGCTCCATCTGGGTGAGCACCACGGCGTCGCCGGGGCCCAGGTTGGCCCGGCCCCAGGTCTTGGCCACCAGGTTGATGCCCTCGGTGACGTTCTTGGTGAAGACCACGCCGCTGGGGGAGGGGGCGCCGATGAAGCGGGCCAGCTTGGCCCGGGCGTCCTCCATGAGCCGGGTGGCCTCCTCGGCGATGGCGTAGACGCCCCGGTGCACGTTGGCGTGGGTGGTCTCGTAGTAGTGGTCCATGGCGTCCAGGACGACCTGGGGCTTCTGGGACGACGAGGCCGAGTCGAGGTAGACGATGGGCTTGCCGTGGACCTCCCGGGCCAGCAGCGGGAAGTCCTTCTTGACCGCCTGGGGGTCGAGGCTCACCGGAACCCCTCATAGCCCTCGGCCTCGAGCCGGTGGGCCACCTCCATGCCCCCGGAGGCCACGATGCGGCCCTCCCACAGGACGTGGATGCGGTCGGGCTCGAGGTGCTCGAGCAGGCGCTGGTAGTGGGTGATGGCCAACACGCCGAGGTCGGGGCGCTCGGCGCGGACCTCCTGCACGCCCCGGGCCACGACCTTCAGGGCGTCGATGTCCAGGCCCGAGTCGGTCTCGTCCAGGATGGCCAGCTCGGGCTCCAGGATGGCCATCTGCAGGATCTCGTTGCGCTTCTTCTCCCCGCCCGAGAACCCCTCGTTGAGGTAGCGGTCGGCGAAGGCGGGGTCCATGTCGAGGCGCTCCATCCACTCCATGATGGCCAGCCGCAGCTCCAGCACCGAAAGGTCGATGCCCTTGCGGGCCGAGAGGGCCTGGCGCAGGAAGTTGATGACCGACACCCCGGCGATGGCCATCGGGTACTGGAAGGCCAGGAAGATGCCCGCCTTGCCCCGCACGTCGGCGCCCCAGGCGGTGATGTCGTCGCCCCTGAAGCAGATGGTGCCCGAGGTCACCTCGTACTCGGGGCTGCCCGCCAGCACGTTGGCCAGCGTGGACTTCCCCGAGCCGTTGGGCCCCATCAGGGCGTGCACCTCGCCGGCGGGCACCACCAGGTCCAGGCCGCGCAGGATCTCGACGCCGTCGGCGCTGACGTGGAGGTCGGAGATCTCGAGCAGGGGGGCGCTCACCCGGGCCAGTGTATTAGTCCTACGGCGATAGTGGTATTTCCGGGACGGGTCATGGCGACCCGTCCGGTGACGCCGGACGGGCGATCGAAGCTCTGGAGTTCAGCCGATTGGCCGGCGGGCGATCGCCCACACGACGACGGGGACGTCGGGGTCGTTGGCCAGCGAATGCCATGGTCGGTGCACGCGCCAGTAGCTGAGGTTCGCCCGGACGCAGGCCCGGTTTCCCCAGCTCCGGACCTCGATCACCTCGAGGCCCAGCGTTCTCCAGGAGTCGCCGGAGGGCAGGCACGGTGAACCTCCAGTAGTCGCCAGGTTGGTTGTGGACGCGCAACAAGAAGGGTGTGGAGACGATCAGATGGCCACCCGGCCGACAGACCTCGCGGAGCGTGGCGGCGGCTCTTAGCGGGTCGGTGACATGTTCGAGGACCTGCTCGCAGATCACGACGTCAGCGACTGGCTCAACGACGCCGGGGTCGCACAGATCGAACGCTGGGTAGTCGAGCACTCGGTAGGAGCGCCACGGCCAGTGGCCGTGCAGGTCGCCGCTGATCTCAACCGCATCACAGTGGGCAGGGTCGAGTTCGGTGATGACGCCGGCGACCTCACGATCCATGATCTGACGAACCCAGAGGCGTCTCGCGTCAGCGTTTGCGCTCCTCTTTCGCACCTTCCTGATCTCCCAGCGGACTCTGGCTGGAATTCGGCCAAGGACTCCTCTGGCGTTCCGGATGCGAGCCTGTGAGGTCATTGCCGGAGTCAAGCCCGGCCGGTGATGTCGAGCGTGCCGGCTTCTACCGCTTGGCGGTAGAACGCACTGTCACGCGCGACTTCAGCGGGGGTGCCCTCGGCCTCGAGGCGGCCGTCGCTCATCACGATCAGTCGGTCACAGATTGACAGCGTTGACATCCTGTGGGCGATGATGATGACGATCTTCTCGTCGCCCAGCGACTTGAGCGTGTTCACCACGATCGTCTCGGACTCGACGTCGAGGGCGCTGCTGGGTTCGTCGAGAACCACGACATCAGCGTCCCGGGCCAAGGCCCGGGCGATGCCGATCCGCTGGATCTGTCCACCGGACAGATCGTGCACGGCGGCGCCGATCTGCGTGTCATAGCCGTCCGGCAGCCCCGCGATGACCGAGTGCACACCGGCGGCGCGGGCCGCACTCTGGATGGTCTCCATCGGGACGTCGGGGTCAAAGAGGGCGATGTTGTCCCGGACCGAGCCGTGGAAGAGCACGGGATCCTGCGGCACGAGGGTCACCCGCTCAGACCAGGAACTCAGGCTGAACTGTTCGGCAGCCATCCCGTTGACCCGCACGACCCCGCTCTGGGGGGACCGGAGGCGAAGGAGCATCTGGGAGAGAGTCGACTTCCCGCTTCCCGAGGGGCCGATGATGCCCACGATCTCGCCGCGCCGGATCTCGAGGCTCACGGAGTCCAGAGCGAGATCGCCCTCGTCGTAGGAGTAGGTGACGGCATCACAGGCGATCGTGCTCACGGCCTCGAGCTCGCCGCCGGCGTCAGGCTCGGCGTGGGCCGTGTATCGCGCCTCGCTCTCCTCCAGGCGCTCGAGGAAGGGAGCGGACTCCGACAGGGTCTGGTAGGCGCTCTGGACCCGTTGTCCGTAGGAGAGGCTCCGGATGAGCAGGAGCGCCGTCGCGCCGAGGACGTTCACGCTGATCAGGTCGAAGGACTTGGCCGCGAACAACCCGGCGAGGACCACGCCTATGCCGAGGTACTGATACGTCGGTGAGACGATCGCGGCCAGGAAGCCGACCCTCGTGCGAAGGCGGGCGATTCGGTCAAGCGTCTGCGCCAGCGAGTCGATCATGTGGGGCCAAGCCCCGAAGACCCGCAGTTCGCGGGCGCCCGAACCTGACTCGGCGAGCTCGTGGCCCAGCTGCTGCTGGAGCTCGGCGAGTCGCCGGCTGTAGGGCTTGACGCGTTGGGCAACCGGCCGCAGCAAGGTGGACACCAACACCCCGAGCACGATCAGGGCGAGGGCGGCGCGGAAGTCGAGGAAGAAGGCCACGCCGAGGAAGACCGCGACGCTCAAGCCGGCCTGGAGCGCGATGATCATCGATGAGAGGGCGCGGGCGCCGTACCCCGTGTAGTCCGACAGGACCTGTAGGCCGCCCGCCCGCTCCATGCGCTGGGTGGCGTAATCGGCGTTTGCGTAGTCCGTGAAGACGGAGAGCCGTCGACGAGCTTCCCATTCAGCGACGGTCCGAGTGGTCAACCACGCCGAAAGGAGATTGCCGAGGAACGCCCCAGCCAAGAGAACGCCAGACAACAGGGCGAGTGAACTGATGTCGAGGCTGATGTCGACCGAGCCCATGCTCCCCTCGAATCGGTCGGACCCCTCGGCAATGGCCTGGGCGAACGGGACGAGGAGTACGAGGGCGGCCGCCTCCATCTGCGCCGTGGCCAAGCCGAGGAATGAGTACCCGGCGATCTTCCATCGCTCACCGGTGAAGTGGCGCGCTAGGTGAAGCAGCATGGGGACCAAGTGCCAGAACGCATCGAGTCTTGGGCGATCACCGGTCGGGGAGACCGACGACAAGGGACGCGCGGTTCCACGTGGGGATGACGACGGTCACCTCAGGTACCCGCGTGCTCATCGCGTCCCCGGTGAGGAGACCGCCTGCGCCAAGCGCTGCACGACGCGGTCGGCCTGCCGTTCGCTCATGCCGGGGTGGAGGGGGAGCGAGATCAACTCGCGGCCGGCGAGATCAGCCTGTTCGAGCGCCTGGTGGTCGAGGTGGCGGTAGCAGGGGTGCTGGTGGATGGCGGGGTAGTGCACGGCGACGCCGATCCCCTCCTGCCTCAGGCCGTCAACGGTCGAGTCACGCCGGTCGGCGTCGACACGGACCTGGTAGAGGTGGAGGGCGTGCCGCTGCCCGAGGCCGGGGGCGGGACGGGCGACGACGGTGACGCCATCGACATCGGCCAGCCGCTCGTCGTAGAGGCCCGCCAGCCACTCCCGGGCGGCCAGGAAGCCCTCGAGCTTGGCCAGCTGCGGCAGCGCGATGGCGGCTTGGAGGTCGGTCCAGTTCGCCTTGCGGCCGGCCGTCAGGGCCAGGGTGGGGTGGAACCCCCGCGCCCGATAGCGGTCCCACGCGTCCGCGTTCAGGCCGTGGAGCCGGAGGGCGTGCAGTCGTTCGGCCACCTCGCCGTCAGCCAGGCAGAGGGCGCCGCCCTCGGCCGAGGCCAGGTTCTTGTTCGGGTAGAAGCTGAAGCAGGTGATGAGGCGCGGGTGGCGGCTGGCCCCCACCGGCATCCCGTCGGCGACGGCGCCGATGGCGTGGGCGGCGTCCTCGACGATGAACAGGTCCCGGCGGTCGGCCAGTTCGAGGAACCCGGCCAGGTCCAGCGGTCGGCCGCCGAAGCTCACCGGCATCACCGCCCGGGTGCGATCGGTGACGGCCCCCGCGGCCCGCTCGGGGGTCAGCAGCAGGGTGTCGGGATCGATGTCGGCCAGCACGGGTGTGGCCCCGACGGACTCGATGGCGTTCACCGTGGCCACGAAGGTGAGGGCGGTGGTCACGACCTCGTCGCCCTCGCCGATGCCGAGGGCCAGCAGGGCCAGTTCGAGGGCCGCGGTGCACGAGGAGACGGCGACGACGTGGTCGGACCACACCGCCTCGCCCAGCTTCCGCTCGAACTCGGCGACCAGGGGGCCCTGGCCGATCCAGGTCGAGCGCAGGGTGCTGGTGACGAGCTCCAGCTCCTCCTCGCCGAGCTGGGGCTGACCGAAGACGATGGGGTCGTTCATCCGAGCAGCTCCCCCTCGCCGATGCCGAGTTCGGCGAGGGCATCCTGGTCCAGGAAGGAGTCCTCGAAGCGGGCGCTGACGATCTCGAGGGGATGGTCGCCGGCCCACACCAGCATCCGGCCGTCGTCACGCTCGACCATCCCCGGCGTGCGGGCCGGCCCGGTGGCGTTGACCAGGCGAAGCTCCTCGAGACCGAGCGTCCGTCCCTGCCAGGTGGTGTAGGCGCCAGGTAGCGGTGCGGCGAGGGCCCGGATGATGTTGCGGACCCGCTCGGCGGAATCGCTCCAGTCGATGCGGTTGAGCTGCGGGTCGCGGGAGGTGTGCACCGTCGCCGTGCCCGACTGCTGGACGGGCTCGGGCAGCGCTCGGCCCCCGGCCACACGGCGCAGGAGCTCGGCGGCGGTGGCGCTGACGAGCAGCGCGGCCTTGAGGTGCAGGGTGAAGCCGGTGTCGTCGGGATGGATGGCCAAGGGCCGCTGCCAGAGCAGCGGGCCCGTGTCGACGCCGAGGGTGAGCTCGTGCACCGACACCCCGGTCATCGTGTCGCCCTCGGCGATGGCCCAGATGAGCGGCGCCGTGCCGCGGTGGCGGGGCAGGAGCGACGGATGGAAGTTGACCGCCAGCCCGTCCACGGTGCCGAGGAGCGATTCGTCGAAGAGCTGGGTGTAGTAGACGGAGAGCAGCAGGTCGGTGCCGTGGTCGGCGACCTGGGCGACGACGTCGGGGTTGTTGACCCGCTCGGGGGTCAGGACCGAGACCCCTCGTCGGTCGGCATGGTCGGCCAGCGACGGCTGCCAGTCGTGCTTGGGACCGTGGGGCGGGGCGATGACGAGCAGATCCCCGGCGTCCCACTCCTCCAGGAGGAGGTCGAGGACGTCGACCGCGGCCTGGCTGTTGCCGGCGAGGAGAGGACGCATCGGGCGCATGGACGCGGGCGCGGTCACCTGCGGATCGAACGCAGCTGCCTGCCGATCTCGGTGCCCACCCAGCGGATCGTACCGACCGGGTCGTGGCGGGCCAGGGACGCTACGAGGCGGGGATCCCGGGGCATCGGCGTCGAGGAGGCCAGGGCCGAGCGCAGGGCCCGTTGCGTCCATCGGTGACGGATGCGATCGACCTCGTCGCCGTCGAGATCGGGCCAGCGCTCGGGCAGCTCGTCGAACAGCTGATAGAGGTACCGCACGGCGTGGCCGGCGTCAGCCGGCGGGGCCAGGGCGTGGAGCTCACGGACGGACTGGATCACCTCGTCGGGCAGGAAGCGCCGCAACTGGTCCCGCGACAGATCCTCGACGGCGGGGGTCATGCGGTCGGCGTACTGGCTGCTCATCGCCATGGCCTCCTGGCGGTAGACGACCAGCGGCGTGTCGATGCCGAATCCCCTGGTCTGGCCGAGGACCCGGACCCACAGGTCGTAGTCCTGAGGGCCGGGGAGGTCCCGGTACCAGGGGTGGAGGTCCCGGAACACTGCCGCCCGCACGGTGACGGCGGCGTGGCAGACGACATTGCCGAAGAGCAGGGCGACCCGCAGGCCGGTGTGGCTCGTCGGTGGGTGGCGGGGGAGGAGTCCGTCCGTCGGGGAGCCACCGCAGGTAGGCCGAGTTGACGAGGCCGATTTCGGGGTTCGCGTCGAGGACCTCGACAGCAGCGGCCAGGCGGCAGGGGAGGGCGACGTCGTCCTGGTCGTGGCGGGCGATGAACTCGCCCCGGGCCAGCGCGATGGCGGCGTTGGAGGCGACGTGGTGGCCCTGGTTGCCGTCGTGGGCGAACACCCGCACTCGGCGGTCGTGGCTGGCGTACTCCTCGAGAACGGCCAGGGACTCGTCCGAGGAGCCGTCGTCGACGGCAATGAGCTCGAAGTCGGGGAATGTCTGGACCGAGAAGCTGTCGAGGGCAGCGCGCAGGTACCGGGCGCCGTTGTACACGGGCATGACGACGGAGACCCGTGGAGGAGGGCCGGAGCCGGCGCGGTCCGACACCGTGATCGGGGTCGCGCCGGTGGAGTCGGATCCGTTTGCGCTCACCGGTGCCGACGGATCGCGAGCTGGACCTGCCGCGGCCCCCGGGCCGTCGATGCCATCAACGGAAGGTGCCTGGGCTGCCCTCAGTCGGCCCGCCGGTCACCGCCTTCTCCATGCCCCTGAGTCTCGCGCGTGTTGTCCCATCTGAGGTGCCCGGCTGCCGCGGCCTAGCGCGCGATGATGCTCCACGCCCCGCTGTCGACGACGAGCGAGCTATTGACCGCCGAGAACCGAAGTGCCCCCGGCAGTCCGCCGCTCGTCAGCGTTGTGCTCCCGGTCTTCAACCGGGCGGCCTCGGTGGACGCCGCCATTCGAAGCGTCCTCGAGCAGACCGTCGTCGATCTGGAGTTGATCGTGGTCGACGACGCGTCCGAACAACCCGTTCGTCCTTCGTCGGATTCGGCGACTGATGTCCGCCTGCGGGTCCTACGACGTGAGGTGAACGGCGGGGTGGCCGCCGCCCAGAACTCCGGGCTTCACGATGCGCATGGCGAATTCGTGGGGTTCATCCACTCAGACGACCAGTGGATGCCGGACAAGCTCGAGCGGCAGGTCCCGCTTCTGGCGAGCACCGCACCCCCTGCCGCCGCGGTCGAATCGGCGACGCAACGGCTCCATCGAGGTGGTGCTCGAGTGGTGCCGGCGCGTTTGGCGGGATGCAGCTACGAGGACCTGCTGTGCCGTCGGGTGAAGAACCTGCACGTGACGGGCTTCCTGTTCCGACGCGAGGCGTTGCTCGAGGTCGGCGGTTTCGACGACGGGCTCAGGGCCTACGAGGACCTCGACCTGCTGATCCGGCTGCGACGGGCTCACGACGTTGTCTCCTCTGACGACGTCGTGGCCGTCGTCGATCAGGCCGGTTCGGACCGCCTCGGAGACTCGGTCTGGATGCAGCGCGGTCGGGAGCACCTGCTGGCGAAGTACGAGCGCGAGCTCATGGCGGTGGGTGGCGTCGAGCTTCCGGCGGGCTGGCGCGACTGGAGCGTCCAGGCCGCGCTCGCCGCGCTGAACGCGGGGGAGGGCCCGGCAGCGAGGGAGCACGTCAGGCGGTCTGTCGGACATCGGCGATCACGTTGGATTCGCCGCTGGCCGTTGTGGGCAGCCTCGTACGGCGGAGAGCGGACGGGTCACGCGGTTGCATCGATCTACGCCGGCGTGCAACGGCGAAGCACGAGCCCATCGGTACAGCCCTGAGAATGGGCGGCAACGCGTCGACGCGCCTGCGGTTCGGTCTGCTTGTTTCGAGCACGACGCTTCGCACCTGGCAGGCCGATGCCATCCGCTCGCTGCTGGAGGTGCCAGGCGTCGAGCTGAGCCTGCTGATCATCGACGCCCGCCCGCCCCCGGACCGGTCAGCGCGGCACCGTCTCGGCCGGCTGTTGGGTTCCCGAACTCGCCTCTGGGACGCCTACAGCAACGGCTGGGTGGGACGGCGCTCGCGGGCGTTGCGTCCGGTCGACATGTCCGACGTCTTCGGAGAGCTTCCCCGCATCGAGGTCGAGGTGCGCAAGGAGGGTTACTCCGAGTACTTCCCGGACGGCACCGTGGCCCAGATCCGCGCCCACCAGCCCGATGTGCTCCTGCGTTTCGCCTTCGGGATCATCCGGGGCGAGATCCTCGAAGCCGCCCGCTACGGCGTGTGGTCGTTCCACCATGGTGACGAGTCCGAGTACCGCGGCAGTCCTCCGGCGTTCTGGGAGCTGGTCGATGGCCGACCGGTGAGTGGCGCGGTCCTGCAGCGCCTGACCGACCGCCTCGACGGGGGCCGGATCCTGCACAAGGGCTGGTTCCGCTCGACCGCGCACTCCTACACCCGCAACGTCGACACGGTGCGCCTCGGTGGTGCCGACTGGCCGGCCCGGGTCTGCCGGGCGATTCTCGCCGGCGACGATCAGGCCGCCGAGGGGGTGCTCAGCGACTCGACGGCGCCCATCTACCGCAAACCGACCGACCGCCAGACCGCGGGTTTCCTCATCCGCCAGGGCCTGCGTTTCCTCCGGGCGCAGGTCAGGGGGCTGACCCACGCTGACCAATGGGAGGTCGGCGTGGTCGAGGCGCCAATACACCGATTCCTCGATCCCGACTTCCAGCCCGAGGTTCGCTGGCTCGGGCTGAGCGACCGCCGTCACGCGTACGCGGCCGACCCGTTCGTGGTCCCCGGCGGCAGTGCCCTCGGTGCTCTACGAACGCTTCGATCACCGCAGGCGAATCGGCGAGGTCTGGCAGGCCGACCTCGACGGCGGGAACGCCCGTCCCGCAGGACTACCCGTCGACGGACATGCGTCCTATCCGTTCGTCTTCTCGACCGGGGGCCGCACGTACTGCGTGCCGCAGAGCACTGGAGGCGGGGTCCGGCTCTTCGTGCTCGATGGTGATGGCTGGGTCGAGGAAGCGACCATCCTGGCCGACGTGTCCCTGCTCGATCCGACGATGATCCGCCATGAGGATCGCTGGTGGCTCTTCGGAACGGTGGGCGGACCCTGGTCGCTGACCAAGCTCCACGCCTGGTGGGCCGACGACCTCGCCGGCCCCTGGCAGCCTCACCTCCTGAACCCCCTGAAGACCGACGTGCGCAGCGCCCGGCCCGCCGGAACGCCGTTCCACCACGAGGGCCGGCTCTACCGGCCCGCCCAGGACTGCTCGGAGGGGTACGGCGGGGCCGTGGCCCTTTGCGAGGTGGGCAACTCGACCCCGACCGCTTCGAGGAACGGGTCGTGCGGGTGGTGCGACCCGGCCCGGACTGGCCGTATGGCGCCGGGCTGCACACCCTGAGCGGGGCCGGCGACCTGACCCTGATCGATGCCCGGCGGACCGTCTTCGAACGGCACGAAGCCCTCGCAGAGCTTCGGTCGCGGCTACGGCGCCGGAGGCCGTCGTGACCGAAGAGCGACTTCGCGTCCTGGCGGTGATCAATGCCCTGGGGGAGGGAGGCACCGAGCGCTCGCTCGCCGAACTCGTCGGTCCCCTCGAAGAGCGGGGCGTCGACATGACGATCGCCATCCTGCGATCGCGGGGCGAGGAGGGCGTCGAACCGCTCCTGCGTCGACAGGGGCGCCCCATCGTGGTGCTGCCCTCCGGGCGAGGTCGGCTGCCGGCGTTTCGTCGGCTGGTGCGCGAGCTTCGACCCGCCCTCGTTCACTCGATGCTCTACGAGGCGAATCAGGTCGCCCGACTCGGCTCGATCGGGCTGGGGGTCCCGGTGTTGACCAGCCTGGTGAACACGTCGTACTCGCCCGAGCGCATCGCCGCCGGAGGGATGTCGACGCCGAAAGCTGCGCTTGGTGCAGGCCGTCGACGCGACGACGAGCCACCTCTTCGTTCGGCACTTCCATGCCGTGTCCGAGTCGGTCAAGGCCGACGCCGTGGCGCATCTGCGGCTGAAGCCAGACTCGATCACCGTGGTGCCCCGGGGAGCGAGTCGACCCACGTCCGCTGTCGACGATGCCGCCCGAGCCGAGGTCCGGGCTGAGCTCGGCATACCCGAGACAGCGACCGTCGTACTCGCCGTGGGGCGCCACGAGTTCCAGAAGGACCTCCCCACGCTCGTGCGGGCGATGGCGCCGCTGCTCGCCGCCGACGAGGGCCTGTGGCTGTTGATCGCCGGTCGGCAGGGCCACGCGACCGCAGCGCTGGAGGCCGAGCGCGCCGCTGTCGCCGAGCGATCACGGATCCTGCTCCTCGGACACCGTGGTGACATCCCGAGGCTCATGGCCGGATCGGACCTTCTGGCCATGACCTCACGCTACGAAGGTATGCCCGGCGTGGTCATCGAGGCCATGGCCATGGGTCTGCCGGTGGTGGCCAGTGACATCGGGCCGGTGCGGGAGGTTGTCGAACCCGGCCAGTCGGCGCTCCTGGCCAAGCCAGGTGACGTGGGCGGGTACACCCGAGCGCTGCAGTCTATTGTCGGCGATCCAGCCCTCCGAACTCGTCTGGCTCTACGCGGACGGATGCTCTATGAGGAGAACTTCACGATCGAGAGGGCAGCCGAAGGGATGGCCAAGCTCTACCGCTCGGTCGCGATTCGCCGTAAGCCTTGACACCTCTGATCGGTGCGGAGCGTTGTCCTTGCGAGCCGGGTGGACCTCCTCGGGCGGGTGCCTAGACGACCGTGCTCCCGACCCGAGGGGTCGCTCGTGTGCGAGCGTGGGCCCGATGGGCCGCAGGGTACCCCGGCCGGTGGGGTGCGCACCGGTGGGATATGCCTTCCGCCGTCGGTAGACATGACTTAGTGGGTGCATTGCATGGCGTACTTGTCACATACCGGCGGGGAGAACAGCTAAGGGATTACTTCGTCGCTCTGGCCCTCCAGACTCGATCGCTTGACTCGCTGGTCGTGGTGGACAACGACATCGAGGCCTCGGCGCGTTGGAGTCTCGACGAGCACGGACTTCGTTCGACCAAGGTCGAATACTTGGTCAGCGGTGACAACATCGGTCCCGCTGGCGGCATTGCGCTTGGCATGCGTCACGTGCTTCAACACGCCTCCGACGATGACTGGATCCTGACGCTCGATGACGATGATCCTCCGCGTCTACCCGACGTGTTGGAGGAACTCATTCGTTTCGCAGAGGAGCTGAGGGCGGGCGACTCGACTGTCGGCGGTGTGGGCGTATGCGGCGGTCGCTTCGATGCCGATAGTGGCCGCTTCGTCACCGTCGCTGACAGCGAACTCGCGGGCCCGGTTCGTTCTTCGTGGATAGGCGGCAACAACCTCCCCTGCTACAGCGTGGCTGCGGTCCGAACTGTCGGCGTCTTTGACGATCGGTTCTTCATCAACTTCGAGGAACTGGATTATGGGCTTCGGATGGAGGACCTCGGGTTGGCTCTCTATGCACACGGCGAGTTGTGGCGGCGGGAACGAGAGCACGCGGCCCGATTCGACACCGAGTTGGCCCCCAACCGCCAGCTGGGGGACCTGAGCTGGCGGCGTTACTACAGCCTCCGCAATACCGTCTTTCTCTTGCGACAACGCCGTCGTTCGCTGGTGGCCCTTCGCGTGTCGCTGCAGAGCCTTGCCAAGCCGCTCTACAACCTTCCACGGTCGCCCCGACTCGCCTGGCAGCATCTCCGGCTCAACACTCACGCGGTCACGGACGCTTACCGCGGTCGGATGGGCCGGACGGTTGCGCCCGCTCCGAAACCGTACGTCCGGAAGACCTGACCGATGACACCGGCCCTCACGGGGTCCATCACCGTTGTTGTCCCCGTCTACGACAACCCGTCCGGCTTGCGACGAACACTTACGGCCCTCGCAAATCGGGCGGACGAGCACCCAGCCCTCGAAGTCATCGTCGTCGATGACGGCTCGACGGACGCCACGCCCGCAATCACGATCGAGATGTTGAAGAAGTTCGAACGGTCCCGGGTCATCTCAACCTCGAACCGTGGTGCATCCGCTGCCCGCAACACCGGTGCCGCCGCCGCCGCAGGCGAGTACCTAGTGTTCCTCGACGCCAACGATGAGCCGCTCTCCGGCTGGCTTGCCTGTTTCGGTTTGCAGGTCGGCGAGCGACCTGGCATCGTCCATTGCGATCCTGTGATTACGGACCCGGGCGTGGGATCCGACTATGGCTTTCTCCTCCCCGGCTGCTTCGCGGTCGATCGCCGGGTCTTTGGAGAGGTTTCCGGCTACGACGAGAAGCTGCGATTCGCGGAGAACACCGACCTGGTCGAGCGGGTCCACGAGTACTGCGCTCGCTATGGGCTCGAGGTGCGGCATGCCCACGAGGCCCTTCTGGCCGTCCATGACATCAGCGACCCTCGGCGCTACGACGCCCAGAAGGTCGACGCCATGATCTACCTGCTCAATCGGGACGAGCGCCCGCTCTCCCGCGATCCCGAGCGGAAGGCACGCCTGGCCCGAGTCGGCTCCGTGAGCGCGGTACGCACCGGTCAATCGAAGCGGGCCCGATGGCTTGCATGGACCGCCGTCCGAGCCAGGCCGGGAGTCCCCCGCAACTGGGCTCGCCTACTGATGACCGTGTTCCCTGTCGTCGGCCGTCGCCGGTGGCCTCGTATCCAACCTGAGCAAGAAGTCACCGGCTGAGGCTCACGATGAGCGCATAGACGGGTCGCTGCCTCACGAAGTCACGGCTCCACAGGATGTGCCGGAGCATCGAGCATCCATCCGCAGTATTGCCTGTGGCCTGCCTAGTACCGTCAGGAAATGCCTACTGGCCCAGCGTCGGACTTGCTGAACCACACTTACTCCGATGAGTTCGACGGCGCCCTGCGAACGTTTCTCGAGACCCGCGGCGGCGAACGGAAGTGGTCGGTGTTGCACGGCAACGGACCTGAGAGCCGGATGGCCGCGTTCGAGGCGTCGACATTGGCCGAGCTCGAGTACCACACGGGTGCCCTCGACGGCAAGCGGGTGCTCGACTTCGGCTGCGGGACCGGCACCATCACACCATCTCTGGCGCTTCGAGCCGACGAGGTCGTGGCCTTCGACGTCAGCGCCGACGCGGTCGACATCACCCGCAGCCGTCTGCACGAGCACGGCCTTGACCACGTCGCCGTACACCGCGCCGATACCTACCGGGAGTTAGCCACCGAGCTCGACACGTTCGACCTCGTGGTGATGCACGCCGTGTTCGAGCACGTCCCGCTCTCGATCGAGGGCTTGCGGCGTGAGGTGATGTGTCTGGCCTTCGACGCAGTGGCGCCTGGCGGCCACCTGTTCATCTCCGAATCGCCGAATCGCCTCTTTCCACGCGACATCTACTGCACGGGGCTCTGGTTCCTCCCGTGGACGCGTGGCGGCTCCCGCCTGGCCTACCGGCGCGCCGTCGCTGCTGGGCGGCACCGCGATCCCGACGGCCGGGGCCCGGTCTCGCTTGAGGAGCGCGGTGCCTGGGGCTTCACGTACTGGGCCGTTCGCCGGTACCTCCGCGGTCGTCCCCACGAGATCGTCAACGCCCAGCCGGGTCACGATCGCTGGGTCCGCTTCGGGCGAAGGCTGAGCGCCAAACGGCGGCTCTTCGAATCGGCCGTCTACTGCGGCCTGACGAAGACGACTCGGACGCCGATCGTCGCCCTTGCGCCGATGATCTCTCCTCTGGTCCTCCGGCGCGCTGTCGCTCAGCAGTTAGGCCTGGGGACACCGTCAGCCAGGGATGATGGGCCACACCAAAGGGACTCCGCAATACGTCGCCCAAGCCGTGATTCGCTGGACCCGGTGTCCGAGGGGTCCGCTAGCTGTAGCGGCCAGCGTATGCGACCCGCGGGCGCCAGTTCCTAGCCGTACCGCGGCCAGCAGGTCCGCTACCAGGCCCCTTCGCTCCCTCGCGATCACTGTCCGTGCTCAGGTACCTGTCCGACAGTGGGTCAGCCAGTTCAAGAACCCTCGGCCCGAATCCAGTGGTAAGCAGGCTGCGAGGCACGCGCTCTGGCGCATGGATAGGGTGACATCGTGGGCGGCGGCGTGACTGGACTCGCCGGGGAAGTCGGCCGGAGGCGAGCCCCAAATGACGAGCGAGGCGCCCAGCTCTCGATCCTGTGCATCGTCGACCAGATCGGCGGACTCAGCAACGGAGCAGCGATCCGCCAGCACCATCTTGTACGTGCTGTCGCGGGACTGGGAGATGCCGAGGTACTCGTCCTGGATCCAGCCGCGAAAGGTCGTGAAGCCGCGCTCACCAATGCGCTTGGCGCTCCAGTGACGGTCGCCGACATCGCTCCGGTCCCGCGGGCGATGGCGATGCTGCGCATGTTCCGTCATCCGTTGCTCTCGTGGCGTCTCGCGCGCTCTGACAGGAGTCGCATCGCCGAGGCCGTCGACTCACTCACCAGGAATGGTCGTGAGCCCGACCTTCTCTGGGTGTCGAGCCTCCCCGGCTTTAGTGCGCTGTCGACCAGCCTGCGGGCACGTACTGTGTTCGACCTCATCGACCGGCCGACGGTCTTCCACGCCGAGCAGCTTCGTGTCGCAGCGCGGCGGTGGCGAAGGTCACTTCGAGGACGGCGCCACGGTGTACGCCAACTCGTCCCTGTGCCGACCATGAGGTTCGTACTGAAGTCGCTCGACGGGTGGGCGCGGGGGTACCTCACCGAAAGGTGGCTGACGAGGTCCTGCCGGCTCGTCGTCTCGTGCAACCCTGACGAGCTTCCCCGGCGAGCCGGGCAGCGTCATCAGACTGTGGCCAATTGCATGTCCCCGATACAACGCGTCGTACCGGCAGGCGGTGCACCGCTCCGACTGCTGTACCCCGCGGGCCTCAAGTACGGGCCCAACCTCGACGGCGCGGAGTGGTTCTTGGCCGACGTGCTCCCGCACATTCGCAGGATCGTGGACCCGTGCGAGGTGGTCTTCGCCGGCTCGTGCCCACCTGGGCTGGCCGAGCAAGCCCGCGAGGCAGGCGTGACGGCGACTGGCTGGGTCCCGGACATGGCTGAGCAGTACGTGCCAGGAACCGTAGTCATTGTCCCACTGCTCGGCGGGTCCGGGACCAGAGTGAAGATCATCGAGGCATGGGCGATGGGCGTACCAGTCATTTCCACGCCGAGAGGGGCATCCGGCCTCGGTGCCAGTAACGGTGTAGATCTCCTATTGGCTCGTTCGCCGGCGGAGTTCGCCTCCGCTTGCCGTCAGCTCGCATCACCGACGTTCGCTGCAGGCATCGCCGAGGCCGGCCGGCGCCGCTACGACCTGCACTTCTCCGACGGGGTGGTCAGCAGGGAGCTTCAAGCGTTGCTGCGCCGGGAGTGCCAGCTCCCGGGTACGGGTCAGCCTTGACACCGGTGAAGACCTTGGCTGCGGAAGCGAGGCGCGCCGATGTACTTAGTGGACCGGGTCTCATCAGAGGGGCTGACCGCCGTTCTGGAAGGCAAGCTCATCTCCCCTCCGGCTCCTGGCGCGTCGTTTGTCCGATGCCCGAGTTGGGCTCCGGACCGCTGCCGCGCCGGCTCTACGTCGCGTCCTTCGACGCTGTATTCCGGCATCGCCTTCGTGGAGCCCGCGTGATGCACACGAGTATCGAAGAACGTCGATGAAGTGCGCAAGCTAAGGCCGTCGCACGTCCGCAAGGTGATCCGGGCGCGCAAGCGCTGGGCACGGCTCACACTCGAGGACCGAGTCGGGCTGTTTGTCCGACGGTGGCCGATGTATGGCACGGCGCCAGCGGAGCTGGGCCACTTGCTCGGGTCGCTCGGGGTCACGTGTGTGATCGACGTCGGGGCGCACAAGGGAGGCTTCGGACGTTTGGTCCGGCGGCTGGGGTTCGAGGGCGACATCATCTCGTTCGAACCGACGAGGGCCACGTTCCGAGATCTGCAGCGGACGACGCGGAGCGATCCTCGGTGGACGGTTCACCACCTCGCGCTCGGCTCCGAACCGTCGCGAATGGAGCTGGGAATCTACGAACAGACAGAGCTGAACTCTCTGCGCCCGCCCCAACCCGATGGCCTTCGCCCAATATGCGCTCGGCCCGAGAGTGTCGAGCTGGTCGACGTGGCGCGCCTGGACGACCTGTGGTCCGACCTGGTTCCCGAGAACGGGCGCGTCCTGCTCAAGGTTGACGCTCAAGGCTTCGATCTCGAGGTGATCAAAGGCGCCGAGCAGTCGCTCGCGCAGTGCGTCTCCCTTCAGGTAGAAGTATCCGGCGTTCCGATCTACCATGGCTCTCCACCGCTCCACGAGGTCATCACCTACCTTTACGACCGCGCGTTCGCTATCACCGGGTTGTTCCCGGTCGCGCGCAAAGGGGCCGACCGCATCCAAGTCATCGACTTCGACGCCACGTTCGTCAGAGTGCCGATCGACCGCGCCGATCGTCGGGTGTCTTGACGCTCGACGGGCCTTTGATGCCTCTACCGGACCATCCCTGTCACTGCCGGAGACCACCAGCGGGCGCTATGGGTTCTCAACGCACGATCCAAACTGCACCGGGGAAGGCTCGGACTCAAACCCTCCGGCCCAGAGCCGGAGTCCCAACCCGCCCGCATGAAACCCGGGGCCATTGACAGAGGCAAATCTCGGTCAGGGTGAAGCTGAAGGGTCAGCCTTGGCCGAGAGCAGGCGGCTATAGATCGCCAGCGCTGTATCGATCACCCGCCGCTGGTCGAACTCGGTCTGGGCCTTGCTGCGCGGCCGGCCGCTGCCCATGGCCCGCCGCCGACCGGCGTCTCCGACCAGCTCCACGACGGCGTCAGCCAACCGGTCGGGCGATCGCACCGGGACCAGCAGGCCCGTGGTCCCGTGGTCCACCACCTGGCGGCAGCCTCGGATGTCGGTGGCGACGACGGGTAGGCCCATGGCGGCGGCTTCCATGGCCGAGCGGGGGAAGCCCTCGCGGTGGGAGGCGAGGACGTAGAGGTCCAGGGCGGCGTAGAGGGTCTCGACGTCGTCGACCATGCCCAGGAAGCGCACGCCGGCCGCCTCGGCCCGGTCCAGCTCGTGCTGGGTGACGCCGTCGGCCTTGTCGGGGTCGGCGGGGCCGGCGACGACCAGCCGGGCCTTCGGGTGGACGGCGCGGACCTGGTCCATGGCCTCGAACAGCTCGGGGTAGCCCTTCTCGCGGACCAGGCGGCCGACGGCACCGATCAGGACGGCGTCGCCGTCGGGGTCGAGATCGTGGCGCAGGGCCTGGACGGCTTCGGCATCGACGTGGTCGGGGTCGAAGCGGTCGAGGTCGATGCCGTTGCCCAGCAGGGTGAGCTTGCGGCGGGGCACGCGGAGGCGGGCGCAGGGTCTCGAGGTCCTCGGGGTTCTGGACCAGCTCGGCGTCCGAGCAGGTGGCGGCCAGGCGCTCCAGGCCGTAGACGGCGGCCCGCTTGGCGGGCTTGTCGTCCTCGGTGGCGTAGAGGCCGTGCTGGGTGTTGACGATGACCGGGACCCGGGCCGCCTTGGCCGCCAGGCGGCCGTAGACGCCGGGCTTGGGGTTGTGGGTGTGGACGATGTCGGGCCGCAGCTCACCGAACACCCGGCGCAGCTCGGCGAGGGCCCGGGCGTCGCTCGACAACGACCACCCCCGGGTGGCGTGCCGGAGCGGGACGTGGCGGATCCCGTCGGCCTCGAGCCGCTCGACGAAGGGCCCGGGGGCGGAGGCGCCGAGCACCTCGTAGCCGGCCTCGGCGAAGGCCCGCAGCTGGGGGCCGAGGAGGAGCTCCAGGCTGATGTCGGTGGTGGTGACGTGGATGAGCCGGGGCCGGCTCATGTGGTCGCGTCGGCGTAGCGGCGCCGGTTGAGGGCCCGGCGCAGGCCGTCCTCGACGGCCATCCCGCCCCGGGCCTTGCGCCGGAACCAGGTCGTGTGGTCACTGACCTGGACCGGGGTGCGGGCCAGGCGGTGGGGGTCGGTGGTGCCGTAGGGGTTCGGCCGGGTGCCGGCGAGGGCGGCGGAGCGGAAGCGGGCCCGGACGGCCTCGGTGGCGGCGGGGGAGCCGGGGACCGCCTTGGGATAGGCGAAGTGCTCGGCGGTCACGCCCAGGCGCTCGCCGATCAGGTCGACGGACCGGTCCAGCTCGTCGGCGACCCGGTCCTCGGCCAACCGGTCGAGCAGGGCGTGGGTGTGGGTGTGGGAGCCGACCGTGACCAGGCCGGTGCTCAGGGCCTCGGCCAGGCCGGACCAGGTGACGGGGGTGGCGTCGGGGGGGAAGGTCCGCTGCTGCTCGGCGAAGTCGGTGGCCAGGTAGAGGGTGGCCGGGACCCGGTGGCGGTCCAGGACGGGCAGGGCGTGGTCGACGAAGTCGATCGTGCCGTCGTCGAAGGTGACCACCACCGGGGGCGGTCCCTCGGGGGGCTCGGGTCGCTCCAGCAGGTCCAGGGCCTCGTCGAGGCCGACCGGTCGCCGGTGCTGGGCCAGCCAGGCCATCTGTTCGTCGAAGGCGTCGATGGGCAGGTCGACCTCGCTGGCGGTGCCCGCGCCCACCCGGTGGTAGATGAGCACGACGACCCCCGCCGGAGGGCGGCGCACGACGTCGGCGGCGGCGGCCGTGGCCTTGACGACCTGGCCGAGGGCGCGGCGGGCGGTGCCCACGTCAGAACAGCTCGAGGTCGCCGAGGCTGAGGTTCCAGCCGGCGAGGGTGGGGGGCTCGGTCTGGTTGACGGCCCGCCAGGTGACCAGGGGGCCCTGGTGGGGGAGGGGGAGCAGGCCGCCCTGGAGGGGCGAGAGGCGGCCGGCGACGAGGAGGTAGTCGGCCCCTTCGATCCGGCGGAGCAGGGCGCCCACCGCCCCGCGGTCGCCCGGGTGCACGACCAGCTCGCAGACCGTGGCCTCGACGGCGGCGCCCCGCCGGCGGAGGCGCACGACGGCGAAGCCGTCGGTCAGGTCGTCGCCGCGGCGCACCACCCGGTAGTGCAGCGGGCCGAAGCCGTACCGCCAGCGCCAGTAGGCGGGCGAACGGTTGGTGGTGAGCTCGTCGGCGGTGAGGATCGCCATCAGGGCCTCGAGCTGGGCGTCGTCGGCGAAGGCCTCGGCCGCCGGTTCGCCGAACGCCGCGGGCTCGGACCACTTGGCCGCCGCCACCCGGGCCCGGGCCAGGCGGGCCAGGCCGCCGAGGCCGCAGGGGCGCACGCGCACCGGTGGGCGCCCGATGACCTCCCAGCCCATCTTCAGGTAGCCGGGGCGGCTCTGGTGGTTGGGGGTGTTGAACACGAAGTCGACGCCCTCGTCGGTGAGCTCGTCGAGTGCGGTCATCGTCAGCGCCCGGAACAGCCCCCGCCCCTGGACGTCGGGGTGGGTGGCGGTGTCGACGGCCCGCACGGCGCGGGCGACGCCGCCGTCGGGGCGGAGCCACTCCCAGCGGAGGAACGTGCGGAAGGCCAGCACCTCGCCGGACTCCTCGGCCACCCACATGGGGGAGGGGCCGAAGGGGTTCCGGCGGTGCTTCCAGTCGAAGAAGGCGATGTGACGCTCGTCGTCGTCCCAGCCCAGCGCGGCCTGGGCCAGCGCCATGATCCCGGGGAGGTCGGCGTCGGTCGCCCGGCGGAGGACGAGGTCGGTGGTCACCCGACCCTCAGGGGCGGGGTGGGCAGGATCGGGTCGGCGAGGGGCGGGATCGGATGATGTTACGGGCCGGCCACCGCCGCGGGCCTCACGACGCTCGGGCCCGACGGAAGGAGGGACGAAGGTCGACGGGGCCAACAGCCCCACGGTCCGGGCACCTCACCAGCGCCGACGCCCGCCGCGTGATCCGCCTGTCGCTGTTCGCTCCTCCGGTGACCTCGTTCGGGTCAGCCGACCGTCGAGGTCAGTGGTCGCCTCGGCGTCGGAGCAGCATCCCCTCGAGGCCGGCGGTGATCGCGAGGGTGGGCAGGACGATGGCCAGCGCCGCGCCGGCGGCGGTCTCCAGGCCGGCCCACCGGGAGCAGACCAGGACGGCCAGCGCCTGCACGACGAGCAGGGCCACGAGCGTTCGGGGACGGGGCGTCCCCTCGGGTCGATTCGGGGCCACGAGGGCGGCCACGGCGACGGGCAGGGCGACGAGGGCCACACAGGCCAGGGCGCCGACGGCGGCGCCGGGACGGCCGCGGGCGCCGTCGGCCGCGGTCCAGGCCAGGAGGCCGCCGAGGGCGAAGCTCCCGCTCCAGCCCGGCCGCGAGGGCCACAGGACGAGGCCGACCAGGGCGACGAGCACCACGCCCACGGCGAGGATCCCTTCGGTGTCGGGCACCGTGAGGTACACGCCGAGCGCCGACCCCAGGACCAGCAGGGCGCCGACCAGCGGGCCCACTGTGGTCGCCAGGGCGCCCAGGGCGATCCCCACGCCCAGGGCCAGGGCCCCGGCCACCGCCCCGGAGGGGAAGCCCGCCACGGGATCCACCGCCAGGGCGAGCACGGCGGCGCCGGTGACCGCGGTGGACCAGCGGGGGAGGGCTTCGGGCAGCACGTCGGCCACGGCGAAGACCGCCGTCACGGCCAGGGCCGCGCCCGGGAGGCGGTCGAGGGCGACGAGGACGGCGGTGGCCGCCACCACGGCGGCGGCGGGCAGGCCCGGCCCGCCGAGGGAGGGACGGGCTCGGGCGCTCAGAGGTGCTCGACGCCCGGCCCCGACACGACGTGACGGGTGTCGAGGAGGTAGGCGGCGTGGCCGACCAGGGCGTCGAGGTCGAAGTCGTCGTGGTCGACCAGCAGCACCACGGCGTCCGCGGCGGCGATCTCCTCCGCGGTGGCGTCGACCCGGGTGACCGGCGGGGCGAACTCGTCGTCGGCCACGTGGGGGTCGGCGCCCCGCACCTCGGCGCCGAGGGCCAGCAGCTGGCGGGCGATGGCCGCGGCGGGGGTCTCGCGGGCGTCACCGGTGTTCTTCTTGTAGGCCAGGCCGAGCAGCAGGATGCGTCGGCCCTTCACGGCCAGGCCCCGCCCGTTGAAGGCCACGACCAGCCGGCGCACGACGTAGTCGGGCATGTGGGAGTTGACGTCGTTGGCCAGCTCCACGAAGCGGAAGGCCAGACCGAGGGAGTCCCGCACCCGCCAGGACAGGAACGACGGGTCGATGGGCAGGCAGTGGCCACCGACACCCGGCCCGGGGGTGAAGCGCAGATAGCCGAAGGGCTTCGTGGACGCGGCGTCGATGGCCTCCCACACGTCGATGCCCAGGTCCTTGGCGAACATGGCCAACTCGTTGACCAGGGCGATGTTGACGTGGCGGAAGGTGTTCTCGAGCAGCTTGGTGAGCTCGGCCTCCTTGGGGCCGGAGACCGGCACCGTGTGCTCGACCAGGCGGTCATAGAGGCCGCGCACCCGCTCGAGGGAGGCGGCGTCGATGCCCGACACCACCTTCGGGGTCGTCTCGAAGGTCCACTCCCGGTTCCCGGGGTCGATGCGCTCGGGGCTGTACCCGAGACAGAAGTCGTCGCCGGCCACCAGGCCCGAGCCGGCCTCGAGGAGGGGGCCGACCATCTCCTCGGTCGTGCCCGGGTAGGTCGTCGACTCCAGGACCACACAGGCCCCCCGGGTCAGGTGCGGGGCGAGGGCCCGGGCCGCGGCCTCGATGTGGGAGAGATCCGGGTTCCCGTCCCGCAGGGGGGTGGGCACCGAGATGATGGCGTCGGTGAACCCCGCGGCGTCGGCCATGTCGGTGCTGGCCCGGTAGCGGCCCGAGGCCAACGCGGCGGCCAGGCGCTCGTCGCCGACGTCCTCGACGGGGGAGTCGCCGAGCTCGATGCGCTTGACCCGGTCGAGGTCCACGTCGATGCCGACCACGGCGAAGCCGGCCTCACAGGCCCGGACCGCCACGGGGAGCCCGACATAGCCCTGCCCCACCACCACCATCAGGTCGGTCACGGTCAGCGAGCTTAGGACCCGCCGACCACCGCCGAGCCGGATCAGGAGGATGTCCGAGGCGGTCGGACCCGTCTGCTAGACAGCCATGGGCTGAACAACCGCAGGGCGCCGCGAGAAGCGGCGATCCGACGGGTCCGGTGAAGGCGCCACAGCGTCACACCGCGCGGGTACATCCCGTCTGACACGACCACGGAGGAGATCCGGGTGCACCGAGACAGGACAGCAGCGGGCGAGTTCGGGATCGGCCGGCGGGGCCGGCGCGGGGCGGCGGTGGCGACCGCGCTGGCGCTGATGGCGTCGCTGGTCAACGCCGCCCTGGTCGTCCCCCCGGCCGGCGCGGCGCCGGGCGTTCCGCCGGTGACCTACGCGACCGGCGACATCGACGGCCAGAACGGCTGGGCGGGCACGGCCGGCGGCAACATCAACGACAGCATCGACCAGGAGGTCGTGGCCAACAGCGGCGCCCCGGCGTCCTTCGAGGACCAGTCCTGGCGGATCTCGAACGCGTTCACGACCGGGTCGTTCGGCGACCAGACCTTCACGCCCTCGGTCACCGACGAGGCGGGGGAGACCGCCGCGGCGAACGACGGTCTCTCCGGCGGGACCCGCCAGGACCGCTTCGAGGCCGAATGGGACTTCTCCTCGGCCTCACCGGGCGGCGAGCAGACCGGGCTCAGCATCGTGGCCAGCCCCGACCGGGGCGACGGCGCCCGGATGAGCTGGGTGCGGATGACCGACGCCCCCGGTGGCCTCGAGGTCGGCTTCTACGACTACCAGCGGGCGATCGACCCCGAGTGCGACGGTCCCGGTGACCCCTTCGTGTTCACCTCCGTCGCCACCGGCCTGGACCGGTCCACCGCCCACAACATCCGGGTCGTGATGGACTTCGTGGACGGGATCGCCAACGACGTCGTCGAGGTCTACGTCGACGACGCCCTGGTCCACACCGGCACCAGCTGGGAGGACTACTTCCGGGACTGCGAGTCGAACCCCACCCGGACCGTCGACTCCCTCCTGTTCCGCTCGAGTGGCACCGCGGCGCCGGGAACGGCGGGCAGCGGCTTCCTCATCGACAACGTGGCCACCCGGAGCGCGGACCAGGGCACCGACACCACGGCGAGTGAGTTCTCCACCGGCTTCGAGCCGGTGCTCACCTCGACGACCATCGAGGTCACCGAGGCCGACGAGGTCGACTGGTTCGCGGCCGACACCCGCGCCGCGGGTGACCTGGAGTTCAACACCACCTACGGCGGCCAGATCGGCAACTCGGCGGCCATCTTCTCGACCACCGCGGACAACGCCGACAAGGTCCAGCTCCTCACCGACCTGTTCGACGACACCCTGCTGAGCGACATCGACGGCCTCGGCTACTCCACCTACCGCGACAGCGCGTCCGCCGGCGGCGCCGCCACCCTGCCCTCCCTCAACCTGCGGGTGGACACCGACGACGACGACATCGTCGACACCTACCTCATCTACGAGCCCTACCAGGACCTGGGCAACGCCGCGGTGTCCAGCGACATCTGGCAGACCTGGGACGCCATCCGCGGCGGCGACGCCAAGTGGTGGGCCTCCCACATCCCCGCCTGTGGCCAGGCGACGCCCTGCACCTGGGACACGATCGTCAGCACCTACCCGGACGCCCGGGTGCTCGAGGACCCGGACTCGCCGGTCAACTCGGGCAGCGCCCCGGACCCGGGCAACCTCCAGGGCAGCCTGGGCGTGAACCTGGGCTCGTTCAACCCCAGCATCACGGCCGCGGCCGACGCCCTGAGCGTGACCGTCTCGGGCCACCGCCAGATCTTCGACTTCAAGGCGATCTTCGCCCCCGAGGCGCCGACCGGCCTCTCGGCCACGCCGGGGGACGGCGTGGTCGACCTGAGCTGGACGGCCCCCGACGACGGCGGCAGCCCGATCACCACCTACCGCGTCTACCGCGACAGCGTCGAGGTGGGCACCACCAGCGGCGCCACGACGTTCCAGGACACCACGGCCAACGGCGCGGTGCCCAGCAGCGTCGCCTACAGCTACACCGTCTCGGCCGAGAACGCCGTGGACGAGGGCCCGGAGAGCTCGGCGGCGAACGCGACCGTCCACCTGTTCTGGAAGGGCCTCGAGTGGGAGCTCATGAACGGCACGGCGGTGGTCAACGGCGCCGACGGCGTCGACCTCACCCGCCTCGGCTCGGGCACCGCCTGGATCCATCTCATCGGTGACCCGCCGGTCAACTCGGCGGGCACGCCGTGGGTCGAGTGGTCCTACGTCGACGACGGCACCTCCTGGCCGGGCATCGACATGTTCATCGACTCGGAGGTCCCGGACCCCAATCCCCGGGTCCAGACGGGTTCGCTGTTCACCGCGGACACCCTGGGCTATGCCCGCTACGGGCTGGGGGGCGGCCTGACCGAGGAGATCGTCTTCCCGACCGTCGACCCCGGTCCCGGGCCCCGGTCCGGTGACCCCCACACGATCTATGTGGGCCAGGCCCCCACGGGTCGCATCGACTACGAGGCCGACGGGGTGCGCCACTACAGCGACCTCCTCATCGGCAACGGCAGCCCGTTCGTGTGGAAGGACGTCATCCTCCGCTGGCGTTGCGACGCCACGGCCTCGGTGCCCTGGGAGCGGGTCTGCACCGGTGGCGAGACCATCACCTTCGACGACTTCACCTTCGGTGACGACCACGACTTCGTGGCGCCCGAGGTGACGATCACCACCCCGGCCGACGGGGCGACCTTCGAGCACAACGAGTCGGTGGCCGCGGACTTCGTCTGTGAGGACGAGGTCGGGGGCTCGGGGATCGACACCTGTGTGGGCGACGTGGCCGACGGGGCCGACATCGACACCTCGACGCTGGGGGACCACGACTTCACGGTCACCGGCACCGACGTGGCGGGCAACGAGACCGTCGTCACCCACAGCTACACGGTCGAGGACGTCACGGCGCCGGTCATCACGATCACCACGCCCGTCGACGGCGGGAGCTATGACCGGGGTGCGGCGGTGCCGGCGGACTTCAGCTGCGTCGACGAGGCCGGCGGCTCGGGTGTGGCGCTGTGCTTCGGCACCGTGCCCGACGGCGTCAACATCAACACCAGCACGCTGGGGAGCCACACCTTCCAGGTGTTCTCCTTCGACAACGCCGGCAACCTGGTGGCGGCGACGGCCGACTACACGGTGGTGGACGGCACGGATCCGACGGTGACGATCACCTCGCCGGCGGACGGGGCGACCTTCGCCCTGGACGAGTCGGTGGCCGCGGACTTCGTCTGTGAGGACGAGGTCGGGGGCTCGGGGATCGACACCTGTGTGGGCGACGTGGCCGACGGGGCCGACATCGACACCTCGACGCTGGGGGCCCACGACTTCACGGTCACCGGCACCGACGTGGCGGGCAACGAGACCGTCGTCACCCACGACTACACGGTCCTGGACGTCACGGATCCGACGGTGACGATCATCACCCCGGCCGACGGGGAGATCGTGGAGCAGGACGACGTCCTCCTGGCCGACTACGAGTGCACCGACGAGGTCGGGGGCTCGGGGATCGACACCTGTGTGGGCGACGTGGCCGACGGCGCGGCCGTCGACACCTCGACGCCGGGCGCCCAGGACTTCACGGTCACCGGCACCGACAACGACGGCAACGAGACCGTGGTGGTCCACAGCTACTCGGTCTGTGCCGGGCACCCGTTCAGCGACGTGGACCCGTGGGTCACCGACGCGGTGGACTGGGCCTGGTGCAACATGTACATGACCGGCCTGCCCGGCAACCTCTTCGGCACCAACGACCCCATGACGCGGGGTCAGGTGGCCCGCATGCTGTACCGGGTCGCCGGCAGCCCGGACGTGTCGGCCCTGCCGCCGAACGGCTTCACCGACGTGCCGGCGTGGGTCGAGGACGCCGTCACCTGGCTGGTCGCCAACAACTACGCCACCGGCTACGACGACAACACGTTCCGGCCCAACCTGCCCATCTCCCGGGCCCAGGTGACCCGCATGCAGTTCCGGGTCGCGGGGTCGCCGGCCGGTTCGCCGGCGCACGGGTTCAGCGACGTGGAGCCGTGGGTCAACGATGCGGTGGACTGGGTCGTGGACCCGGCCCACGTGCCGCCGTACGCCACCGGCTACGACGACAACACGTACCGGCCGAACATCAACATCAGCCGGGGCCAGGTCGCCCGGATGACCTGTCGGATCAACGCCACGCCCGGCACCTGCTGAGCCTCCCCGGCGGGCACGGAGCGCCGCGCACCGGAGGGTCCGCCCCGCCCCCCGGGGCGGGGGGCCCACGAGCGCTGCCGCTCGGGCGCCAATTGCGGCCCGCCGAACACCCCTCGATGCTGCTGCTTGCAGGGCGTACGGTGAGGTCTCCCACAGTCCACAGCGGGGATCGCCGCGGTGAGTGGTTCCTGGAGTCCTGATCCGACCGGCCGTCACCAGTTCCGTTGGTGGGACGGATCGGCGTGGACCGACCACGTGAGTGACGACGGCGCGACCGCGACCGATCCGGTGGCGCGACCCTCGTCGCCACCGGGACCTGTGGTCCCGCCGCCCCCCTCCGGTCCGCCGGTCCCTGGCCCGACCGCACCGGCGAGCGGCGGCCGGGCCAAGGTGTTCGGGATCGGCGTGGTCGGCGTGCTCCTCGTGGCCGCGATCGGGGCGTACGTGCTGTTCGCCGGCAGCGAGGACGACAGCGGCTCGGGCGATGCCTCCCCGGCCACCAGCGAACCCTCAGGTGGCCTGGCCGGGGCCATCGCTCCGGTCATCGAGGACATCGGGCTGGGGGGCGACGACTGTGCCCTCCTGGCCGAGGACACGGAGTCGGTGGTCGCCGATCTGGGGGCGGTGACCTCGATCTCGAGTGGGCTGGGCGAGCTCGTCGTGGACGAGGGCCCGATCGCCGCCGCCTACTGCAACCTGGGCACCGAGCGCGGGCTGGTCAGCGTTTCGGCTGCGGTCACCGACCTCGCCGCCGTCCACTACCTGGACCAGTACTACGCCGCTCTGGACCCGGCCCCCGAGGGTGAGCTGAGCGGCCAGGGCTACGACCCCGCGCTGGCGGCAGACGACACCGGTTCGATCGCGGGCACGTGCCTGACCGACAGCCCGCAGTACGAAGACCAGTGTCGGTACGCGTGGTCGGACGGCACGGTGGTCCTGCAGTTCGCCGATGTCGGCGCCGACCTGGAACCCGGCGAGGGCTTCGCCCTCCTCGACCGGTACGTGGCCAGCGCGCTCGACCGGTTCGGTGGCTGAGAGACCCGACGTCCTGCCTGCGGGCCGGTGACGATGAGCATCGTCGAGCCGGCCCCGGGCCGGGGATGGCCCGGACCGGACCTCGATCGTGGTCCGGTGGCGGGCCCTTCACCCGGAGGGGTGTCGACGCGGCGGTGCCGGACCGGTCACGCTGTTCACCCGTGAGCCGCATCCACCTGTCGCCGCCCGACGTCCGCGAAGAGGAGCGGCGACTCCTCATCGAGGCCCTGGACTCGAACTGGGTGGCCCCGGCCGGTCCCGATCTGACGGCCTTCGAGCAGGAGGTCGCGGCCGTGACCGGCCGGGCCCACGGGGTGGCCCTGTCGAGCGGAACCGCCGCGCTGCACCTGGCCCTGCTGGAGCTCGGGGTCGGTCCCGGCGACGAGGTGGTCGTCTCCACGTTCACGTTCGCGGCATCGGCCAACGCCGTCCGCTACGTCGGGGCCGAGCCGGTCTTCATCGACAGCGCGGCCTCGAGCTGGAACCTCTCACCCGACCTGCTGGTCGACGAGCTCGAGGCCCGCGAGCGCGACGGCCGGGCGCTTCCGGCGGCGGTGATCGTCGTGGACCTCTACGGCCAGTGCGCCGACTACGACCGGCTGGCGCCCCTGTGCGCCGAGCGGGACATCCCGCTGATCGAGGACGCGGCGGAGGCCATCGGCGCCGGCTTCGGCGGCCGCCCGGCGGGCTCGTTCGGCGAAGCCGGGGTCATCTCGTTCAACGGCAACAAGATCATCACCTCCGGCGGGGGAGGGATGCTGGTCTGTGACCGACCGGAGCTCGCCGACCGGGCCCGCTACCTGGCCACCCAGGCCCGCCAGGACGCCCCGCACTACGAGCACACCGAGGTGGGCTACAACTACCGGCTCTCCAACCTGCTGGCCGCCGTGGGCCGGGGCCAGCTGTCGACCCTGGAGCAACGGATCACCCGGCGGCGGGCCATCCGGGTCCGTTACCGCGAGGCCCTCGCCGGTCGGCCCGGACTCGTCTTCGCGCCCACCGACGACGACGGCAACGCCTGGCTGACGTGCCTCACCATCGACCCCGGGCCGGCCGGTGTCGACCGGGAGGCCGTGCGCCGGCACCTGGAGGACCAGGACATCGAGAGCCGGCCGCTGTGGAAGCCGATGCACCTCCAGCCGGTCTTCGCGGGCTGCCCGGCGAGGGTCGACGGCACCAGCGAGGCCCTGTTCGCCGACGGGCTCTGCCTGCCCAGCGGCAGCGGCATGACCGACGGGGACCAGGACCGGGTGCTCGCCGCCCTCGACGAGGTGCTGCCGTCGCGCTGAGCGCCACGGGTGAGCCCGACTAGATTCGACCGTTTCCGGTCCGACAGGACACCGGGGGCTGTGGCGCGAGTGACAGGTGTGGTCACGCTCTGTACAGTTCCCGACAAGACCGGCGGGCTGGGAGGCCTCAAAGTGGTTGAGCACGACGACGAGCGGAAGATGCCGCCGTCACTGGACATCGCCACCTCGCAGCTGGCGCGCGCCTGGGCGGCCCAGCAGGCGATCGCGGGCCACAGCCACCCCGGTTCGGACGACGCGGGCGTCGCCGAATGGGCCGAGGAGACCCTCGAGTGGATGATCGAGATGAGCGACTGGCTGGCCGAGACCTGGGCCGCCACCGCCACGGCGATGGAACGGGCGGCCGAGACCGTGGCCGGTCCGGTCGGGGCTTCGGGGGAGCCGACGGCTGAGGAGCTCCTGGCGCCTTCGGCCCCGGAGGCGGCAGCCCCCGGTCCGGTCGAGAGCGCTGGGGAGCCGACGGCCGAAGAGCTCCTCGCGCCGACGTCGTTCCTCGACGCCCTGGCCACCGAGAACGGCCGCCGCCCGCACCACGCCGCCTGACGCCGGCCCCGCCACGGGCCGCCATCGATCGGGCCGGGCCCGTCCCGCCCGTGTCCTGTAGGTCATCTGGCCCAGGCCCCGTAGATCGTCTGGCCCAGGCCCCGTAGGCCATCCGGCCCAGATGTCCACCGGGGACCCCCCGGGCCTCAAGCCGGGCGCGAGAACGTCCGATCACCCAGGTATGACCTTCGGACGACGTGCACTCGCCATCGCCCTCGCCTCAGTCTGCCTCCTCGCCGGCGGTGGCGCCGCCGCGAGCGCCAGCGAATACCAGCCCGACGGGCTCGTCCGCCGGGCGAACCAGGGCACCTTCCTGGGCGACGGCGTCTACAACAACACCGGCGCCAACCAGACGGTCAACCGCAAGATCGGGGCTCGAGGCTCCGGCAGCTACTACGTGCAGATCCAGAACGACGGCGCGGCGGTCGACTCCTTCGTGGTCCGCGGGTCCCGTCACAACGTTCGCTTCGGCGTGCGGTACTTCCTGGGCGCTCGCGAGGTGACCGGCGGGGTCAAGGCCGGCACGCTTCGCCTCGCCGACATCGCTCCCCGGGAGCGGGTCCTGCTGCGCGTCCAGATCGCCACCCGAGGGACCGTGCCCCGGGGCGCCGCGTTCACGGCGCGGGTCGTGGTCCGCTCGGCGGGTCAGGGCACCATCGACGTCACCCGGGCCCGGCTGGAGCGACCGCTCTACAGCGCCAAGCAGCTCCAGGTCCGGGACCAGATCAACGCCAGCCGCCGCGCGGCGGGCCGCAACGGCCTCGCCATGAACCGGCGGCTGGCCGACAAGGCCCAGAGCTGGGCCCAGTACCTGGCGAACATCGGGCGGCTCCAGCACTCCAACCTCACCCGGGGCGTCCCGTCCAACTGGCGGGCCCTGGGCGAGAACGTCGGCTATGACTCGAGCCTCGGCGGCGTCCACGGCGCCTTCATGCGCTCCTCGGGCCACCGGGCGAACATCCTCGGGAACTTCACCCACGTCGGCACCGGCGTGGCCCACCGAGGGCGGCTGGTGTTCGTCGTCCACGTGTTCATGCGGACCTGAGACCCCGTCGCCGGGCCCTCCGACCCCCTGTGGGGCCGAGGCCCGGCCGCGCGGGCACCTGGCCCCCGCAGGCCTGAGGTCCCACCGACACCACCGCCCGACACCACCGCCCGACACCACCGCCCGACACCACGGCCCGGCTCAGGAGCCGTGGTCGCGGAGATCCTCCTTCCAGGTGCGGAAGCGGGGATGGTCGGTGCCGCTGGGGCCGACGCCGTGGCCCGACCCGTCGGGCGCCAGGGTGAAGGTGTGGGCCCGTTCCAGATCCTCGGCGTCGACGGCCAGGTAGCGGGCGTGGGCGCCCCGGGCCGGTCCGGCCCGCCACAGCAGCCAGCGCCCGATGCGGCGCTTGTACAGGCCCTCGGGCAGCCCGAGGTCGGCGCCGAGGTCCCGCAGGTGGCCGGGGGCCTCGACCCAGGCCGACGCCGGGATGTTGCGGTCCCGGGTGGGGGTGGGGGGCAGGTCCGCCGTGTGGACGGGCGTGGGATCGATCGGGCGGTCCTCGGCGCCGGTCACGGCCCCACCGCCGGTTCGAGGCCGACTGAGCGCCGGATCCCGGTCACCAGCCCCGTTCGATCCACTCGTCGAGGTGGGGGCGCTCGGTGCCGATCGTGGTGTCGTCGCCGTGGCCGGGCAGCACGAGGGTCCGGGGCGGCAGGGTGAAGAGGCGGCGGTCGATGGACCCGATGATCTGCTCGAAGTCCCCGCCGGGGAACGAGGTGTTGCCGGGCCCACCGGGGAACAGCGTGTCGCCGCTGAAGAGGACCGGCGCGTCCTCGAGCCGGAAGCAGATCGAGCCGGGGGTGTGGCCCGGGGTCAGGATCGTGTGGAGGCGGAGGTCGCCGACCTCGATCACCGACTCGTCCTCCAGCAGGTAGTCGTACGCGTCGAGCATCTCGGCGTCGGCGGCGGTCACGCCGACCTCGTAGCCCGCGTCGCGCACGGCCGGGACGGCCTGGATGTGGTCCCAGTGGCCGTGGGTCTCCAGCACCGTGCGGACCCCGAGGCGCTCACAGAGCTCGAGCAGGCGCTCGTGCTCGTTGGCCGCGTCCAACAGCACGGCGTCGCCGGTGCGCTTGCAGCGCAGGACGAACACGTTGTTGTCGACCGGGCCCACCACCAGCTTGTGGATCTCGGCCTTCTCGTCCTCGTAGTGCATCGTCGTCATCGTGGCCTCCCGCGCCGGGTTCCAGGGTGTGACACTTGACCGTTCGGTCTAGTAAACAACGTGACCGTGAACTTCGCCTTCAGTGAAGAGCAGGAAGAGCTGCGCAAGATCGTCAAGCAGTTCCTCGACACCAAGTCGCCCGAGGCCGAGGTCCGGCGGCTGATGGAGACCGAGGACGGCTACGACGAGGCGGTCTGGGAGCAGATGGCCGGCCAGATGGGCCTCCAGGGCCTCATCGTGCCCGAGGAGTTCGGCGGCTCCGGCTACACCTACGTCGAGCTCATCGTGGTCCTCGAGGAGATGGGCCGGCGCCTGCTGTGCGCCCCCTACTTCTCCACCGTGGTCCTGGCGGCCAACGCCCTCATGCACAGCGAGGACGACGCCGCCAAGGCCGAGCTGCTGCCCGGCATCGCCTCGGGGGAGACGACGGCCACGCTGGCCTTCACCGAGGACAACGGCCGCTGGGACGAGGAGGGCATCACCCTGGCCGCCACCGCCTCCGGCGACGGCTGGACGCTCTCGGGCACCAAGATGTTCGTGCTCGACGGCCACACGGCCGACCTGATCCTGGTGGCGGCCCGCACCGATGCCGGCGTGAGCCTCTTCCACCTCCCCGGCGACGCCGCCGGGCTCACCCGCACCGCGCTGGCGACCATGGACCAGACCCGCAAGCAGGCCAAGCTCGAGTTCGCGGCGGTTCCGGCCACCCTCATCGGCACCGACGGGGCCGGCTGGTCGGTGCTCGAGCGGGTGCTGGACCTGACCGCGGTGGCCCTCGCCGCCGAGCAGGTCGGCGGGGCCCAGGAGTGCCTCGAGATGGCCGTCGAGTACGCCAAGGTCCGCGTCCAGTTCGGCCGGCCCATCGGCAGCTTCCAGGCCATCAAGCACAAGTGCGCCGACATGCTGCTCGAGGTCGAGTCGGCCAAGTCGGCGGCCTACTACGCCGGCTGGTGCGCGGCGGAGCTGAACGACGAACTGCCCACGGTGGCCAGCCTGGCCAAGGCCTACTGCTCGGAGGCGTACTTCCACACCACCGCCGAGAACATCCAGATCCACGGCGGCATCGGCTTCACCTGGGAGCACCCGGCCCACCTCTACTTCAAGCGGGCCAAGTCCTCCGAGCTCCTGTTCGGCGATCCCTCCTACCACCGGGAGCTGTTGGCCCAGCGCCTCGGCATCTGACCGACCGGGGCTCCGGGATCCCGATCACCTGACCGGGATCGGGGCGCGGAACCAGTCGATGGTGGCGGCGAGGCCCGTGTCGAGGTCGACGGGGGTGATGCCGGGCACCAGCGAACGGACCTGGGTGCTGTCGGCGTCGCTGTGACGGACGTCGCCGGTCCGGGGCTCGACGTGGTGGCGTTCGACGGGGTGACCGATGAGGCCCTCGATCTTGGCGATGACGGTCAGCAGGTCGCAGGGGTCCCCGTAGGCGAGGTTCACGGGCTCGGGCGACGAGCGTCGTTCGATCACGGCGCGGCTGAGGACCTCGGTCACGGTGTCGACGTAGGTGAAGTCACGGGTCTGGGTGCCGTCGCCGTGGACCTCGAGGGGCCGATCCGCGAGGGCGGCGGCGACGAAGCGGGGGATCACCGCGGCGTAGGGGTGGTCGGCGGCCTGCAGCGGGCCGTAGACGTTGAAGAACCGGAAGGCGAGGACCGGTAGCCCGTAGGTCCGCTGCCAGGCCAGCGCATGCTGTTCGGCCGCCAGCTTGTTGGCGGCGTAGGGGCTGGCGGGCATGGGGACCTGGGTCTCACGGCGGGGCGATGTCGGATTGCTGCCGTACACCGAGGACGACGAGGCGAAGACCACCGGCGGTCCGCCATGGCGGCGACAGGCCTCCAGCACCTCCACGGTGCCGGTGACGTTGGCGACGTAGCTGGCCGTCGGGTCGGCGACCGACCGGGGGACCGAACCGAGGGCGGCGAGGTGGACCACGGCGTCGGCGCCGACCATGACCCGGTCGAGCAGGGTCGGATCGGTGACACTGCCCACCGTGAGCCGCACATCGAGGCCCTCGAGGTTGCTCTCGCGACCCGTCGAGAGGTCGTCGACCACCTCCACCGCGACGTCGGACTCCCCGTGGGTGAGCGTCCGACAGAGGTTGGCCCCGATGAACCCGGCGCCGCCGGTGACGACGACCTTCACGCGGCCGCGAACCCCGGTCGTGTGAAACGGTCGGTGACGTCCTCGGTCCGCACCGGGCTGAGGGTAATGGCCTCCACCGGGCGGGAAGGCTCGACGGCGCCCGCAGTGACCCGACGCGCCTTCCTGGTCGGTCGCGACGGAGCGGGACCGGAGGCCGCCCGTCGACGGGGTGCGTCAGCGCCGCCGCTCCTCGTCGCTGTACGCGTAGTAGCCGGGATGGCGGCTCTCCGGCACCGCGGTGAGCACCCCGCCGATGACGTTGGCGTTGACCTGTTCGAGCCGCTCGAGGCAGTGGCGGAGCTGGGACTCTCGCGAGTAGCCGTGCTTGGCCGTGATGATGAGGCCGTTCAGGTGCTTTGACAGCACGACGGTGTCGGCGACGGGCAGGACCGGTGGGCAGTCGATGATCACGTAGTCGGACGCCTCGCTCAACTCGGTGAGGAAGTCCTGCATGAGCACCGACTCGAGCAACGGGGTCGGGTTCGACGGTACGCGCCCGGACGGGTAGTACACGAGCTGCCCGTCGCCCTCGTGGGGGATCGGCACGGCGATGTCGGCCGCGGTGGCGTCCTTGAGCAGCACCGAGGTCACGCCCACGTCGGGGTCCTCGACGGCGAAGAACTCGCTGAGGGTCGGCCGGTAGAGGTCGAGGCCGAGGACGGCGGTGTCGAACCCGGCGTCGGCCAGGGTGAACGCGAGGTTGGCCGCCACCGTGGACTTGCCCTCGGCGTGGACGGCGCTGGTGATGCCCACGACATGGTGGTCGCGACCGATCGTGCTGAACCGGAGATTGGTCTGCAGGCCCTTGTAGGCCTCGATCTGGGCGGGTGAGGTGGCGAGCTCCCGTCCGGGGCGCTCGGCCCCCCGCCGAGGCCGGCGCAGGGCGGGGATCTCGGCGAGCAGGGGCAGGTCGATCCCCGGGCGGGTGAACTGCTCACGGGACTTCACGCTCTCGTCGAATCGGTCCATGACCACGATGGCCGCGGCGACGAGCGCCGCGGTCACCAGGGCGGCGAGGAGAGCGTCGCGTGCGGGGGTCGGCGCGAACGGGGCGTCGGGGAGTTGGGCGGCTTCGACGATCTCGACGCCCCCGTCGCGGATCGCGGACTCGACTTCGAGCTCGCTGGCCCGTCGGCGGAACTCCCGTTGTTGGTCGGCGACCGCGGCGCGTTGGTCCTCGAGGGCGACCACCGCGGGTGAACCGGGCGCGCCTTCGGCGATCCGGGCGTCGAGACCGTTGATGGTCCTCTGCAGGTCGAACGCCGACGCCAACAACTCCTGCACCCGGCCGGTGAGGCCGCGCGAGGCCTGATCGCGACTGAGGTCGATGTAGGCCCCGGCCACCGCATCGGCCGCCTCCTGGGCGGCCGCCGGCGCGGTCGAGGTGGCCCGGATCCGGATGATCGTCGTGTCCGGCACCCGGGAGGTCGACACGTCGTCGATCGCCGCCTGGGTGGCCGCGTCCTGGCCCTCGGCCGCGTCGTCGAGGACGTCGCGGGAGGTGATGATCTCCTGTTGGGTGCCCACCGCCTCGTCGGTGGGGGCGGCGCCGGAATCGCCACTGAACACGCTGTCCGCGTAGGGGTCGGAGATCCGCACCTCGGCGGTGGCGGCGTATTGATCGTCACCCGCCGCCGCGTACACGAAGACGATCAGCCCGACGCCGACGACGCCGAGCACCAGGACCCACCATCGCTCCCGGAGCGCCCGGATGACATCGAGGGCCGCCGTGTCGTCGGCCTCCGGCGTGGTCACCCTCGTCAAAGCATCCTCCGTCCGGTGCCCACCAGCAGCCATGAGGTGCCGGTGGTCACGACGTCTGTGTCACGGGCCGACCGTACTGCGCGCCCGAAGGGTGTCTCGTCGTGGCCTCCCATGAGCGGTCAGATCTATCACGATCCCCGCGCCGCGCCACGGTCGCGGGCTCCTGGCCACCGCGACGGCGGGGAGCGGCGGCGCCGGGGCCTTGGCGGACCGACCCTCGACCGGTCAACCTGGGAGGTGTGGCCGTCCTGTTCGTCCTGCTCACCGCACTGGTGGTCGGGGCCATCGCCGTACTGGCGTTGCGGCGGGCCGAGACCCTGCTGAGCGCGCGCATGCCCCCGGTGCTCTTCGAGGTCGACGAGGCCATCGAGTTCGTGGCCCGCGCCCTGCCCGCCGACCAGACGGCCCGCCTCAGCTACGAGGACGTCGAGGCCCTGCTCGGGTGGCACCTGGTCCACCTCGCCGGCCGCGACCAGGGCGTGGACATCGGCGACGACCTCGCGGTCGAGGATCTCGTGGCGCGGGCCGAGGCCGAGGGACGCGACATCGGCGCCGCCGATGTCCGGGCGGTCCTGGCGGCCGAAGGCGAGTACCTGGCCGCCATCGGCGCGCTGGGCTCCGACACCCAAACATGACCACCCGCGACGCCCACGGTGTGCTTTGATGGGCGGACCGAAGAGAGGAGGTGGTCCAACTGAGTGGTGAACGATCTGGGACCTCGGAGGTGTTCGGCCGCTAGCGGCCACTGGACCTCGTAGCGAATTCCATCCGGACACCGACGGCGGTGCGGCCGGGGGCTGGTCCCTCCTGGTGTCAACGCCCGCCGGAACGTCCAGACCAGCAGTGCCCGAGGGGGCGGCCGCCATGGTCGCCCCCTCGTCGCGTCCGGGGGGCCGTGGGGCGTTTCGGCGGCGGTCCCGTCGGGCATCCCGTACGATTCGACCATGGATCGTCCGAAGGGCTTCGCCGAGCAGCGCTTCCTCGGCGACAAGCGCAACCAGATCGTCTACGACCTCGACGACGACGCCACCCCCCGGGACGCCATCGACGACCTGATGGCCGCGGAGAGCGGGTTGGCGTTCGCGCCCGACACCCTGCCCGAGGCCCGCAACCGGGGCTACCGGCTCTGGAAGGCCTGATCCGCAGCGGGTGACGACTGCTCTCGAGCACCACTTCGCCGTCGACGGGATAACCCTGGCGGGGCACCTCGCCCGGCCGCCGACCTCGGGCGACAGCCGGCCCGGGGTGGTCGTCTGCCACGGCTTCCCGTCAGGGCACGGCAGTGGCCCCAAGTCGGCCCACACCTATCCCCAGCTCGCCGACCGCATCGCGAAGGACATCGACGCCGTCGTGCTGGCCTTCAACTTCCGGGGCTGCCGACCGTCCCAGGGCATGTTCTCGATGGACGGCTGGCGCAATGACGTCCGGGCGGCGGTCGAACACGTCGGCGGTCTCGCCGGGGTGAAGGGCGTCGCCATCGTCGGATTCGGCACCGGCGGGGCACTGGCCATCTGTGCGGGTGCGGCCAGCGACCAGGTCAGCGCCGTCGCCACCCTCGGGTCGCCGGCGGACTTCTCCGGGTGGGCCGGTGCTCCCCGTCAGCTGCTCGGACGGGCTCAGGAGTTGGGCATCCTGGGTGGCCGGGAGCCGGAGTCGTTCGACAGCTGGGCCCGGGGCCTGCGGGAGGTGAAGCCCGCCGACTGCGCCGGGGTCCTTGCTCCTCGGCCGCTGCTGGTGTTGCACGGCGCCGACGACGACCTCGTACCCGCGCTGGACGCCCGGGTCCTGGCCGACGCGCACGGAGGAGCCGAGCTCAAGATCATGGCCGGCGCCAACCACCACCTCCGCCACGACCCTCGGGCCGTGGCCGTGCTGTTGGGTTGGCTCGACCGTCAGCGCACGAGCATCCTGGGCCGCGGGCCGTCGGCGGTCAGCCTCGGACCCACGATGGCCTGAGGCCGTTCCCGCGGGTCCGGCGGGGGGAGAGCCGAGGGGTCTCAGTCGGTCTTCGCCTTTCCGGCGGCCTTCTTGGCCTTCTTCCAGGCCCGGACATCCAGCAGTTCGGCCTCGGAGCCGATGTCGGCGACCGAGCGGGGCTGATCGTCGCCGAACGGTCCGGCCACCTCCTGCCAGCCCTCGGGGGCCCGTCCGAAGCGCTTGCCCAGCAGCGCGATGAATATCTGTGACTTCTCCTTGCCGTAGCCCGGCAGGGCGTTGACGCGGGCCGACAGGTCGGCGGCGTCGGCCGCGCTCTCCCAGATGTCGGCTGCATCCCCGTCGTGGTGGTCCACGAGGTGCTGGCAGAGCGCCTGGGCCCGCTTGCCCATCGACCCCGGGTAGCGGTGCAGGGCGGGCTTCTGGCTGAAGACCTCGGCCACGGCATCGGGGCCCATGGCGGCGATCTCGGCGGCGTCGAGTCGGCCGCCGAGGCGCTCCTCGAGACGGGCGGGGGACCGGAAGGCCCATTCCATCGGGACCTGCTGGTCCAGCAGCATCCCGAGGACGAGCGCGAGCGGATCATCGATCAGGAGCTGGTCGTCGTCAGGGTTGCCCGTGATGGGGAAGCTCGGCTCGGCCACGGGGGCGAGGGTAACCCTGACCGGCCGGAGGTTCGGGGCCGGGGTGTCGCCGTATCCTGCCGCGCGTGGTGCGGCTCAGGACGATCGGCGTGGCCTTCATGGCCCTGGCGCTCGCCTCTTGTGGTGGTTCACCGGCTCCGGCCGACCTCGAGGCATCGACGGCTGGGCCCGTCCCGTCGGCAACGAGCGACCGGGCGCGCGTGCTCTTCCTCGGTGACTCGGTCATGGCGACGCTCACCCCCCCGCTTCGTGCTGCCCTCGGTCCGGCCGGGCGGGACGCCCGCTATGAGCTGTATCCCTACCTGCCCCGGGCCTCCGACGCCGTCGTCCCGAGCGCGGCGGAGGTCGTCGGTGAGGCCGAGGTCGTCGTGATCCTCCTCGGCTTCTGGCAGGGCACCTCGATCGCCGGGGGACTGGTGCCCGAAGTGGACCCGAACGGACCCGGGTGGCAGACGCAGTTCCGTGACGAGTTCGTCGTGCCTTGGCTGCAGGCGATCCGCGACGCGGGCGCCCGGGTCGTGTGGGTGGGCATGACCGACACGGGGGATCCACTCGGTTCGTTGGGCATGGCGGAGATGAACGGGGTCTTCCGGGATGCCGTGGGCCGAGTGCCGGGAACCGCATTCGTGGACGGCCGGGCCCTCCTGACCGACGCGTCGGGGCGGTTCCAGACCGTGGACACCGATCCGGACGGGGACACCGTCCGGCTGCAGGCAACCGATGACCTCCACCTCTGTCCCGAAGGCGCCGCCCGGATCGCCGAAGGGGTCCTGGCCCTGCTTCCCGCGGATCTGCGGGCCCAAGGCGATCCGGGCTGGCGGCAGCGGGAGGACTGGGCCGATGACCCGTTCCTCGCCGCCCAGGACTGGTACGACCCGACGACGTGCGCGTGAGGGTCGTCAGCGACGGCGAGCGAGGGCAGCCTCGGCCAACGCCGACAGGGTGACCTCGGCGGCGCGGTCCCAGCGGAGCCCCGCGGCCCACGCGACGGCGTTGACGGCCAAACGCTCCCGCTCCACGGGGTCGGCCAAGAGCGCTCCGGTCGCCGCCGCCAGGCCGGACTCGTCGTCGGCCAGGACGCCGGTCTCGCCGTCCCGCACGGCGTCCACGTGGCCGGGGATGCGGGTGGCGACGACCGGGGTCCCGCAGGCCGCGGCTTCGGTGAGGGTGAGGCCCCAGCCCTCCCGGCGCGAGGCGTTCAGCACCAACCACGCCCGCCGGAGGTGTCCGACGAGGTCCTCGTCGGACACCCGGCCCACGAAGGTGACGTGGCCGCCGAGACCGAGCGTGTGGGCGAGCGACTCCAGGTCGGCGCGGATCGGGCCGTCGCCGACCACGACCAGGCGGGCGGCGGCGCAGCGGCGATGGACCTCGGCGAAGACCCGCAAGGTGACGTCGAAGCCCTTCTGGGGCATGAGCCGGCCGACCGCGACGACGAGGGGCGTCTCGGACCGGGACCCGCCCGGGGAGAAGCGGGGCGAGACCCCGTTCGGGGCGACCCGGATGTTGGCCTCGGGCAGACCGAGCTCGACGAGCTCGTGTCGGGTCGAGGCCGAGACGGCCACGATCGGTGTGCGCCGGTAGAGGGGTGGGACCGCGAACCGCTCCAGGAGGTGGCCGACGGCGGCGACGGGAGCCGCCGCCTGCAGGTGCCACGCGCCGCGGTGGACGTGGTGGATGACCGCGATCCGTGGCCCCCGGGCCCACAGGGGGGCGAAGAACGAGAACCCGTGGAAGATCTCGACCAGGCCGTCATGGGGGCCGTCGAGCCCGAGCAGCCCGGCAACGGCGGTGCGGGGAATGGAGGTCAAGCGACCCCCGTGGCGCACGACCTGGTAGCCGTGACGGGTCACGGTCGACGGCCGGCCCTTCACCCTCCCGGTCCGCAACGTGACCTCGATCCCGGCGGCGGCCCAGGCGCGGGCGAGCTGGTCGGCGTGCTCCTCGGAGCCCCCGGCCTCGGGATCGTCCCGGTCGCGCCACGCCACGAGGTGCACGCGGCGAAGACCGGAGGCCTCCGCCTGGGCCGCCATCCGGGCCAGGGGATCGCCCTCGGCGGCGGGGAGGTCGGGCCCGTCGGGGGCGGCAGGGGCTTCCATAGGGGCGAGCGGGCCGAGGGTAGCCGCTGGGTCCCGGGGTCGACCCGGCCGGGACCGGCCGACCGCGGTCGCCAGTAGGGTCGAGCTGTGGCGCACCGATCTCGGGCTCCGGCGGCCGCGGTCGGTGCCCCCTCCGACATGGCCGAGGGCAAGATCCGCGTGATGCGCCGGGTCGAGGACGAGCACTGGTGGTTCCGGGCCAAACGGGAGCTGGTCGTCGGGGTGCTGGCCAAGGCCGGGGTCCGGGGACCGGTCATCGACGTCGGCTGTGGGACCGGTGCCATGCTCGGCCGGCTCCAGGAGGCCGGGCACGGCCCCGTGCTCGGCACCGATCTCAGCCCGCTCGCCGCCCAGGAGGCCAAGGCGCGGGGTCACCGTGTGGTGCGCGCCGTCGCCGAGCAGTTGCCCTTCGGCACCGCCACGGCCGGTGCGGTGGTCAGCCTCGACGTGATCGAGCACCTGGACGACGACGTCGCCGCCCTCCGCGAGTACGCCCGGGTCGTCACCGACGACGGCCTCCTCGCCATCGCCGTGCCCGCCTACGACTGGGCGTGGAGTGACCACGACGTGGCGCTCGGCCACCGACGCCGCTACACGCGCGAGCGGCTGACGAACGCGGCGGTGAGCGCCGGCCTCGAGGTCCTGGAGATCACGCACTTCCACTCCTGGCTGGCTCCGGTGGCGTTCGTGGTCCGCCGGACCCCCGTGCGCCACCTGGTCCGGGGTGACGAGGAGGAGGCCTCCCTGGGGCGCCCGAGCGTGAACCGGGCCCTCGACCGGCTGGCGGCCCTGGAGCGGTCGTTGAGCGCCAAGCGGCCGATCCCCTTCGGGTTGTCCATCCTGTTGGTGGCGCGGCCCCGTCGCCGTCCCTGAGCCGCCACCTCGGCCCCGGAGCCGCAAGGGCGGGCCAGCCGGACCGGTAGCCTGCGCCCGATGCCCCTCTGGCTGGAACAGGCGGTGCAGCGCGTTGCGGGGTCCGACGACGAGATCCACCCGGTGCGCTGGCGGTCCGAGGGCCGGACGTTTGAGTTCGACGTGCCCGGCGACAACGCCTGGGTCTGCATCAAGGACGATCTGCTGTTGCGGGAGTACGAGTGGCTGGGGGTACGCCTCGACCAACCCCGGGACCTGGTGGTGGACGGCGGCGCGCACGTCGGAACGTTCACGGCGATGGCGTCGGCCGCCTCGCGGGCGGTGCTGGCCGTCGAGCCGAGCCCGGTGAACGCGGCGCTGCTCCGTCGCAACGTCGAGAAGAACGGGCTGGGCAACGTCGAGGTGGTGGAGGCCGCCCTCTGGAGCCGGTCCGGCACGATCGGCCTCCGGGTCGACGGGCTCAGCAGTTCCGCCAGCGTCATCGACGCCGCCGGGTCTGAGGTCGAGGTCGTCGCCTGGCCACTCGCGGAGCTGGTTCGGGAGCACGGGCCGATCGACCTTCTCAAGCTGGACATCGAAGGCGCGGAGTTCCCGCTCATCCACGAGACGCCCGACGAGGTCCTCGGGGACATCGGTGCGATCGTGGGGGAGTTGCACCTCTGGGCGGGAGGGGACGGCGGGGAGACCGCCTTCGTGCGCCGACTCCAGGAGGTGGGCTTCGAGGTGGAGGTCCGCCACCTCCCCATCCACAACGTGCGGGAGAGCCTGCGCCGGTTGCGCCGCTACTCCCGGGATCTCGACGGGCACCTGCGGCTCAAGCTGACCGTCGCGGGCGTGTACGCGGCAACCGGGGTCCTGGATCCCGTGATCGGCCTCCGGCGCCATCTCAACGCGCGGGATCTCCGGCTGTTCTTCGCCCGGCGGCCCTGACTCGTTCGGCCCTGACTCGTTCGGCCCTGACTCGTTCGGCCCTGACTCGTTCGGCCCTGACTCGTTCGGTCAGGGCAACGGTCGGAACACGAAGTTGTTGCAGTACGTGGAGCGGTAGCGGAGGGCGGTGAGGTAGCCCGCCGAAGCGACGTCGCCCTCCAGGGCCGTCTGCCAACGCTCCACGTCGAACTCACTGGTGGGTCGCCACGTCCCGTGGTCGAGGAACGTCCCCCGGTAGCCGTGGGACTCGATCTCGGCGAACGCCTCGGCCAGCGGTCGGTCGTGGAACCGCTGCTCGAGCTCGACGATCAGGGTCGGGCGGCAGCGGGCCAGGGCCGCGCCCGCGCCACGGATGGCCTCCATCTCGTTGCCCTCCACGTCGACCTTGACCAGCCGGAGGTCATCGCCGAGGTCCAGGTCGTCGATCCGAACGGTCCGCACCTCGATCGACGCCGAGCCCGGCGGAGGGGCCACGAGGGACGACCGGCCCTCTGAGCCCGGACCGGAGGTGGGCACCCAGAGCGTCGCCTCTCCAGCCTCGGAGGAGGCGGCCGCCTGGATCACCTCGACCGACGCCGGGGTGACCCGTTCGAGGTAGGCGGCGATGGCCGGTACCGGCTCCAGGGCCACGACCCGGTCCGCGTAGCGAGCCATGTGCCAGGTCCACGGGCCCCACCACGCCCCCACATCGAGCCCGGTCCCGCCCCCGGCCAGCACCTCGCGGACGACGCTGACCTCCGGCTCGTGCAGCCGCTGCTGCCGGCCCAGCAAGCTCCAGCGCAGGCGCTCGGGGACGGCGTCGAAGACACGTTCGGTCAGGGAACTCACCGTCATCGGGTCCTCTCGCTCTCCCGGCGCCGTCACCGAACCGGTTGACGAGTGCGGATTCACTACCCTAACGGCTGCGCCGATCGCGGCGAATGCCTCCTCACTGATGCACCCGTCGACCAGTCCAGCAGCCGCGATCGGGACGCGGGCCAGAGCGTGGTGGCGACGGCGGAAGGGGGTCCTCGCGGCTTCGGCCGTGCTCGTGGTCGCCGTCTTCGCGCAGGCCTGGGGATCCATCCTGGCCGAGACCAAGCTGGACCTCGTCGTCGACCCGGGACGGTTCCTCAGCCGCGCCCTCGACCTCTGGGACCCGTTCGCCGCGTTCGGTCGGTTGCAGAACCAGGCCGTGGGCTACTGGTTCCCGATGGGGCCCTTCTTCTGGGTGGGCCACGCCCTGGGGCTGCCCGGCTGGGTCACCCAGCGCCTCTGGCTGGGCCTGATCCTGCTGGTGGCCCTCTGGGGCTTCCTGCGGCTGGCCGAAGCGTTCGCGGTCGGGACTCCGACGGCTCGCCTCATCGGCTCGGTCGCCTTCGCCACCGGACCGGCGGTGCTGATCGAGTTGGGCACGCGCTCGCCGAACGTGCTGCCCCTCGCCCTCCTGCCGCTGGCGCTGCTGGCCCTGGTCAGCGGGGCCGAGGGGGCCTCGCCCCGGCGCGCCGCGGCGCTGTCGGCTCTGGCCGTCCTGGCGATGGGCGGCGTCAACGCGGCGGCGACGGGGGCGGCCCTGGTGGTGCCCCTCCTGTACCTGCTCACGCGGGAGCCGGGAGCCAGGCGGCGGGCGCTGCTGGCCTGGTGGGTCGGTCTGGTCGCCGCCGTCACGCTGTGGTGGTGGGGACCGCTCCTCCTGCAACAGCGCTACGGCTACGACTTCACCCGGTACACCGAGAACGCCGCGGCCACCACGTCGTTCATGTCGCTCACCGAGGTCCTGCGGGGGACCGGGTTCTGGCTGGCGCGGTACATCGACGGTCCGCTCACGCTGAGCCCGGTCGGGCTGCGACTGGCCGACGACCAGGTCGCCGTCCTCGGGACCTGCGTCGTGACCGCCGTCGCCCTCGCCGGGCTCGCGGGCCGTCGGATCCCGGAACGGGCGTTCCTCCTGATGTGCCTCGCGGCAGGCGTGGTCGGCATGGGCGCCGGGTATGGGGGTGAGCTCCACGGGCCGTTCTCATCCGCGGTCCGCGGCCTGTTGGACGGCCCGCTGGTCGTCCTCCGCAATGTCCACAAACTGGCTCCGCTCGTCGTCCTGCCCCTCGCGCTGGGCACCGTCCACTCGATGGCGGTGATCGAGCAGGCGATCCGTCGGTCGGACCGCCCGCGCCGGCTGCGGCCGGCGATCCGGGCCGCCGCGGGCCTGGCGGTGGTCGGCCTGCTGGTGGCCGCCAGCCTTCCGCTGGCGACACGGGATCTCTCCGACGGGGCCGAGTTCGAGGCGGTGCCCTCGTACTGGCACGACGCGGCGGCATGGATGGACGCGCGGGGCCCGACGGGGCGGGCGCTCATCGAGCCGGCGTCCACCTTTGCCCGCTACCGGTGGGGCATCCCGACCGACGAGCCTCTCCAGGCCCTGGCGGCGGCGCCGTCGGCGGTCCGGGACATCGTTCCCTTCGGCGGCGTGCGGTCCACCCGCCTCCTGGACGGGTGGGAGGAGATCCTGGAGGCCGGACGCTCGCCCGAGGGCTGGGCCGCGTCCCTCGCCCGCGCCGGCATCGGGTGGGTCGTGGTGCGCAACGACCTCGATCCGCGATACGTCTCGGGCGCGGATCCGCTCCTCGTGCGAGCGGCCCTGGCGCGTGTCCCCGGACTCGAACGGGTCGCCGGGTTCGGCCCCGTGGTCACCGGCCACCTCAACCGCGATCGCCTCGTTCCCGTGCTCGCGGGCCTCGACCCGATCCAGTCGGTGGAGATCTTCCGGGTCACACCCGGTGCGGCGCCGGTCGCCGTCTACGACCTGCCTTCGAGCGTCGTGGCGCTGGGGGGCGCCGAGGTCGTGCAGCGGCTGATCGACGAGGAGATCGTCACCGACCAGGCGGTCCTGTTGGCCGGTGATGATCCGGGCCTGAACGCCGATGCCGGGCCGTGGGTGATCACCGACGATCTCCGGCGCCGGGATGTGGACTTCGGCCGGGTCCACGACGATCACTCCTACACGCTCCGGCCCCGCGAACGATCGCCCGACACCGGCGACCCGGCGGTGGACCGGTTGCTCCCGGGCGATGAGGTCAGCGTGAGCCATGTCGAGCTCTTCGGCGCGGAGGCCGTCGCCGCATCGTCCTACTACAGCGGCTACGGCCGACAGCCGGGCCGGCAGCCGTATGCGGCCATCGACGGGGATCCCAGGACCGCCTGGTACATCGGCGGCTTCCGGCCGGCCCGTGGTCAATGGTGGCGGGTCGCGTTCGACGAGCCGCGGCAGATCCCCACGGTCCGCATCCGCCAACCCGCGCGTCCGCCGGGCGGCGGCCGCATCACCCGGGTCCGCGTTCTGACCGACGGGGGCTCGGTGGTGGGCGACTTCCCGGATGACGCCGACTCGCTCCGGCTGGATCTGCCTGCGGGCCCGACCACCAGCGTCCGGGTGACCGTGCTCGCGGGCAGCCGCTCGGTCTTCGACCTCCTCCCACCCGGCATGGCGGAGGTGGCCCTCGAGGGAGTGGCCCCGGTGGAACGAGTGGTGGTGACCCCCGAGGTGCCCGGGGACGAGGCGGACGAGGCACCCGTCATCTCCCTGGCGCGCGATCCCTCCGATCCCTACGACCTCACCGCGGGCAGCGAGGATCGGGTGCTCGATCGGATCATGACCCTCCACGAGGGAACGGCCTACGAGGTCGCCGGCACCGCGGTCGGCGTGCCCGGCCCCGCGCTGGACGCCCTCTGGCGCAGGCTGCGTCGCCGGGCGGCGGAGACGCCTCGCGTCGAGGTCACCTCCACGCTGCGGGACCTTCCGGCCTTCGGCCCGCACCGGGCCGTGGACGGTGACCCGGCCACGGCCTGGCTGGCGGACACCGCCGACCCGGACCCGGCCCTCTCCCTGAGGTGGGACGAACCCCGGAGGATCAACGGCCTGCGCCTCGCGTTCGGGCCCGATCCCGTGCTGGCGCCCGATCGGGTCGTCGTCACCGTGAACGGGCGGTCGGTGAACCGGCCGGTGTCGGCGAGCGGGGCGGTCCGGCTCGAACCCGTCGTGACCGACCGGATCCGGGTCGGCCCCGCTCCGGCCGAGTTCGAGGGTCGGGGCCTCGACCTCGTGGGCCTGGCCGAGCTCTCGGTCGCACCGGTAGGGCCCCAGGCGGGCGATGTCACCGGACCAGGTGAGGAGCGCCTGGGCCTCCCGTGCGGATCGGGTCCCGAGCTCGTGGTGAACGGCATCTCCGTGCCGACCGCGGTGACCGGGACCCTGGAGGACCTCGAAGCTCTGGCGCCCCTCGACCTCCGGGTCTGCGGTTCCGTGGCCTTGGAGGCCGGGCCGAACCGGGTGACCGGTGCGGCCGACGGCGCGCTTCAGGTCGACTCCCTCGTGTTCGATCCTCCCCAGCCGCTGACGTCCGGCGGGCAACGGCAGGTCGAGGTCCTCGAGGAGTCCGCCGAACACCGGAGCGTCCGCGTCGGCCCGGGCCGGTCACCGGCCCTGCTCACGCTGACCGACAACGAGAACCCGGGTTGGGTCGCGCGCCTCGACGGTCAGCGCCTGCGCCCGACGGTCGTCGACGGCTGGCGCCAGGCCTGGGTCGTACCGGCGGGCGAGGGGGGTGTGGTCGAGATCGCCTTCGCGCCCGGTGCCACCTACGACCGGCTGCTGATCGTGGGCCTGTTGCTGGTCGGCCTCGTGCTCGCCGTGGCCCTCGTCCCCGACCGGCGCCGGACGGCGGGACAGGCGCCGTCAGCCGCCCGGCGGATCCCGGAAGGCCCGATCCTCGTGGTGGGCTCGATCAGCCTCTTCCTGGCCGCGGGCTGGGTGGCGCTCTTCGTGCCGGTGATCTGGATCGGCGTCCGCCGGCCGAGAGCCCGGCCCGTGATCGCCGCCGGGTCGTTCATGGCGATCGGCGTATTGATGACCCTGGACCGCATCATCCTGAGTCCCGAGTTGGCCGGGGTGGGCCAGGTCCTGGGTGGTGCCGCCCTGGCCGCGGCCTTCGTCGGCTCGGGTGTCGCCCGCCGGCCCAGGGCGGGGGTCCCAGGGGATGGCGCCGAGGGGGCCCGACCCGACGAGGGGCCGCGGTCGCCCTGATCCGCCGGGGGGTCGGCTCGCTCCGGGCCACCCGCGGCGGACCGCTATCGTGGGGCAGTTCGAGGTTCAGCGAGCCGCGGGGCCGAACCGGCACCTCGCGCTGGTCGTTCAGCCGGTACGGAGGTCGTGAGTCCGGCGCGCGCGGCCGTCACCCGGGTCACCGATCGCCTGTCGGGCCATGGTCACCAGTTGCGCGGTTCGTTCTGGGTGACCGCCGCGGTCGGGGTGAACGCGGTCGGCGGCTTCGCGTTCTGGTTGGTCGCCGCCCGTCTCTACGACCAGGACGACGTCGGCCAGGCCACCGCGTTGTTCACCACCGTCCTCTTCGTCAACTACGCCGCCAGCCTCGGACTTCCGGTGGCGGTGGCGCGGTACGCCTCCGGTACCTCGCCCGACGCCAACCGGCTCTTCAACGGGGCGCTGGCCGTCACGGCGGCGGGGTCCGCCCTGGCCGCGGTGGTCGTCCTCCTGGTCCTCCCGAGCACGGTGACCGCTCCGCTGCGGGGCGGCGGAGGGCTCGCGGGCATCGCGTTCTTCTTCCTCGCGGTGGTCGGCGTGGCCTTCGCCGTACTCGTCGAGGTCCGCCTGATGGCCTTGCGCCGGTGGTACGTGATCGTCGTGCGAGCCGTGCTGGTGGCGGTCATCCGCATCCCGTTGCTCGCCTGGTCGCCGCTGCCCGATGCCCTCTGGCTCTTCGTGTTGGTGGCGGGCGTGCCCGCCCTGTCGGGCTTCGTGGTGGTGGCACTCATCGGGCCCGGAACCACCGGCTGGTCACCGCGCCCGTTCCCGGAGACGACCCGCCGCGCCGTGCACTTCGCGGGGGTCAACTACATCGGCCTCCTCGCCCTGCAGGCACCCCAGTTCGCGCTGCCCTTCATCGTGCTGGTGAACGTCTCGGCGACGACGATGGCGTCGTTCTACATCGCCTTCAGCATCGCCACCCTGGTGTTCCTCGTGCCCCACACCCTGGGTCAGGTGTTGCTGGTGGAAGGGGGGCGTGGGACCCGCCACCCGCGTTCCCAGGTGAAGCTGACGCTGGTCCTCGGCGTCGGGGCGATGACGTTGGCCGCGTTGGCGACGGTGACCGGCGTCGACCTCGTCGTCGCCGTCTACGGGCAGGACTACCAGGCCGCCGCCGACGCCCTTCCGTGGTTCGTCGTCGCCGGTGTCCCCTGGGCGGTGACCTGCAGCCTGTTGGCCCGGGTGCGGATCTACGAGTACCGCGAGCACACCCTGTACATCACCGGGGCCCTGGCCCTGGCCACCCTGGTCCCGGCCGTCCTCCTCGTCCCCGACCACGGCGTGGCGGGCGCGGCGGCGGCCTGGATCGCGGGCAACGTCGTGGCTGCGGCCGTCGCGCTGGTCGTCACCATCAGGGACCGGGTCCCCCGAGCCCCCTGAGCGCCAGGGGGTCAGTGGGTCAGGGACCGATCGGCTTGACGATCCCGGCCGCATCGCCGGTCTCCGCGGACGCCCTGGGGGCGGGTTCGCGGGGCGACGAGGGCGCGTGGTCCTGCTCGGGCGTCCCGGTGGTGGTCGGCGTCAGCGGATGCCGGTGGAGCTCCCAGCGGATGCGCAGGGCGTCGCGCAACATCGGCGGCGCATCGCGCAGGACCCGGACCCGACTGGCCGGGACGTGGGACCACCGCACCGGGAGCTCCACGATCGTCATCCCGCACTGTTCGGCCCGGGCCAGGATCTCGATGTCGAACGCGAAGCCGGTCGTCCTGAGGCCACCGAACAGGACCTCCCGTACCTCGGCCCGGAACCCCTTGAGCCCGCACTGGGTGTCTCGCAGATGGGTCAGACCCAGGCCCCGCATGGTGATGTTGAAGCACCAGCCCGACACCCGGCGCAGGGCCGACCCTCCGGCCATGACCTGGCTGGAGGGGTGGGCCCGGGTGGCGACGACCACGTCGGTGCCGGGTGAGGCCAGGCAATCGAAGCAGGCGACGATGTCGGCCACGGTGGTGGACAGGTCGGCGTCGACGAAGGCGACGAGGTCACCGCGCGCGGCCAGGACCCCGGCGGCCACGGCCGCGCCCTTTCCCTGGTGGGGCAGCATGAGGATGTTCACACTCAGCCCCAGCTCGTCGGCCGAGGCCTTCGCCACGGCCACGGTGTCATCGTCGCTGCCGTCGTCGACGAGGAGGATCTCGACCTCCGGACGGTCCAGCTCCGAACCCACGAGCCGCTCCAGTGTGGCCTCGATCCGCGCCTGCTCGCGGTACATGGGCACGACCAAGGTTCTCGAGGCCGCCGGTGGGTCACCGGCGCGAGCGCCGTCAGATCCCCCGCTGATTGCCGGCATCAGAGGAGAACTCTACTCCAGGCGTGGGTCACGACGTCCGCTCGAGACGCGACAGGAGCTCATCGCAGACGGGCGTGGTGAGCGGCAGTGATTCGATCTCCCCGGGGAACTCGGCTCGGACCTCCGGCATGCTGTCGGCGCCGCGGCCGATCTCGATCGTCTCGTCCGGCACCGGCCGCCAGAAGTAGCTGACCATGAGGAGCCGATCCTCGAGATCCACCCGCGCGATGAGCACCCGCCGGTCCAGGGTCACTTCGTACACCGCCGGTCCGTCGGGGAGGGTGAACGGGTCGGCCGCCATCCAGTCATCCCAGTTCTCGGTGCCGAGGCCGAAGCGCCCCCGGTCGCCCGAGAGCCGCTCGAAGGTGACCACCGTGCGGTCTCCCGCCGGACCACTCACCGCGATCGGGACCGGGCCATCCGTCGGGGGCAGGGCCGCGAGATCCATCCGCAACCGGAAGGCCCCGGTGGCCGGGGTCCTTTCGACCGGGCCCCAGATCTGCCAGGCGTAGGGGGTGTTGAACGTGATGCCGGCGATGTAGAGGCCCTGGCAGTCGCCCACGATCTGCAGGTCGCCGATGGTGGTGTCCTCGACCGGTGGGAACTCACGTCCTTGGCTGGTGGCCACCGGCGGCGCGTCGCCGAAGAGGCGGCGGTCCAGGTCCTGTTGGAAGCCGACGAAGTCGGCCCGGCCGACGTCGAGGGTGACCAGCCGCTGGTAGTACACACCGACGGCGACGTTCACATACACCAGGACGGTGGTGAGCACGGCGATCGCCAGGACGAAGGCCGGGCGACCCACGCGACACCCACGCGACCGGCCGCCGGCCGCCAGCGCAGGAGCCGGTGGAGCCCGACGAGGCCGCAGACCACCAGGAGCGGGAGGAAGTCGCCTTGGTAGCGCTGGGTGTTCCACGCGATGGACAGCCCGGCGAAGGTGGCGACCACCCCACCGATGACCAGGGCCCGCACGTCCGCCGCGCCGGGCGCGACCGGTTGTCTGCGCCACACCACGATCGCGCCGAGGACGGCGAGCACGAACAACACGGGCATGGTCGCGGTGATGGATGCCGCCGGCTCGATTCCGTCGAACACGACGTCGCCGATGATGGTCGGTGGCCGGCGGGGCGGGACGAAGAACGGGAAGAGCCGGGTCAGATCGAACCCGTCCGGACGGAGGTAGTGGATGAGGTTGGTGGGGAGGAACTCGGCGCCGAAGAGGCTCCCACCGTTGGCTTCGAGGGCGGCGACGCGCGCCGGGCGTGACGCGCTGATGTAGATCTGGCTGTCGATGGGCAGTCGGAAGGGCGAGCCGAACTTGGCGATGTTGACGGTGGCGTAGGTCACGACCGGGACCACGACGGCGACGATGCCGGCCAGCACGGGCACGTCGGGGACCCGGAACCAACGGGCCGGTGCCCGCAGGGCCCGACCGGCGGGACCGACGTACGGCGCGAGAGCCCGGAGCACACCGACCCCGGCCACGACGGCCAGCGCGGTGACCGCCGCGGAGCCCGTGGGCCCCCGGGCGCTGATGGCACCGGTGGCGAAGGCCGCCGCCAGCACCAGCGCGCGGCGCCCGGAGCCGGCGAGGTGGTCGAGCAGGAAGGCCATCGACCACAAGCCGAGCCCCAGACCCCAGAGGACGGCCTCCTGGTAGGCCCAGGGGACGCTCGCGAGGTAGGCCAAGGTGGACCCCGCCCCCAGCAGCACGGCCATGACGAACGTGACCAGCGACTCGGTGGGCCCGAACGCAGCGTCCGGGCCCTGGACGCGGGACCGGATCCGCCAGCTCAGGCCACAGGCCCCGCTCATGGTCGCGACGAAGGCCGCCATCAGCGAAACCCGGGCGAGCCGGTGGTCGAACCAATCGCCGGCGAGGACGAACGGGATCCGCAACACGGCCGGCGTCGGTCCGAAGTAGACGTAGTTCCGATCGTCCACGACGAACGCCTCGATCGACACCTCATCGAGCGGGACGTCCCATCGGCCGTCGAACCACGCCCGGACCTGCGCGTCGTGGAAGCCGGCGGCGGGGCTGTCGTCGTAGTGGAACGGGTTGAGCGTGCCCGCGGTGACGAGCCAGTAGAAGACGGCTCCGGCGACGAGCGAACCGAGGAGCCACGCCCGTCGATGACGGCGCCGATGGTCGGGCTGGGTACGGCTGGGCGCGGGGGTCGGGCCACGGCCACCGTTCTCGTCGGACGCGTGGCGGTCGGCGGCGATGGAGAGGGTCAGGCCGTCGCCCTCCGAGGTGCCTGCCGCGGGCTCAGCTCGTAGACGAACTGGTAGGCGAACAGCGTGGGTCGGAGCCGGACCAGGGCCTGGTCGACCCGACGGAGGGCCCGGCCGAACACCCGGCCCGATCCGAGGCCGACGGCATCGAAGGGCAGGCCCGTGTGCCGGCTGCGCTGTGGCTCGAGGCCACACTCGCCGGCCAGCTTGAGGAAGCTGCGCCGGGTGAAGAAGCGGAGATGGGTGCGGTCGAGGATCCCCCGCTGATCGTAGTTGAACAGGCCGAGGGCGATGCGACCGCGCGAGTACCAGTGCGAGATGTTGGGCACGCTGGCGATGATCGTTCCGCCCGGCGCCAATCGGTTGATCATCTCGCGCAGGAGTCGTTCCGGGTCCCGGACGTGCTCGAGGATGTCCGCGGCGAGGATCACGTCGAATCCTCCCCCAACCGGGTCAGGGAGTGGCTCCTCGAGGTCGCAGCGGACGAAGCGGTCCGTGCGGCCGGACACGCCGGGGTGTTCCACGAGGTCCACGCCGACGACCTCGTGGCCATCGTTGCGCAGCTGACCGGCGAGCCACCCTGGCCCACAGCCGACGTCGAGGACCCGTTGAGGGGGGCGGCCCGCCAGGAGGGCCCGGACCTGTCCGTGGCTGCTGGTGTCGTCGACCTTGTGGGCGTACTGGTCGCCGACGCTCGCCAGTCGGCCCGAACCGAAGCCGCGGGAGCCCAGGCGGTAGCGGGCGGAGTGGGTGAGGATGTCACGGGCATACGCCAGGCCGTTGACCCGGCAGACCTCGTCCCCGTAGTGGGTCGGGATGGGGATCTCGATGAGCCGGGCCCCGGCGGCATGGAGCTGGAGGATGATCTCGGTGTCGAAGTCGAAGCCGTCGCTGTCGGTCTCGAGGGGTAGATCCGCGAGCGAGCTCACCCGGTAGGCGCGGTAGCCGGAGTGCCACTCGGTGAGCGCCAGCCCGGCGAGTCGGTTCTGGATCGACGTCAGGACGCGGTTGCCCACCAGCTTGTAGTAGGGCATGCCGCCGCGGCGGGCACTGCCCAGCGTGCTCATCCGCGAGCCGAAGACGGCGTCGGCGTCCCCGGCCAGGATGGGGGCGATCATCTCGGCCAACGACTCGGGCGGGTACTGCGCGTCCCCGTGGAGCATGACCACCACGTCCCAGCCGTGGTCCGCGGCGTACCGGTAGCCCGACTTCTGGTTCCCGCCGTAGCCGAGGTTCCGGGGCTGGCGACGGATGGTGAGGGGAAGATCCGGGTGATCGGTGGCGTAGGTCTCGGCCACCGCGGCCGTCCGGTCCAGTGAGTGGTCGTCGAGGACGAGCACCTCGTCGATCCGGTTCCGGACCGTCTCGGGGATCCGGTCCAGGAGGGGGCCCAGCGTGTGCTCGGCGTTGTAGGCCACCACGAGCACGCCGATCTTCACGAGGTCCCTCCTGGATGGCCCGCCGGGCGAGTGTACCGTCGGGTCCCGAGCAGCCCGGTCAGGTCCCCCAGGGCGCGGCGGCCTCCGCGTCGATGTCGTAGCGGGCGATGGCGTCGGTCACGGCCGAGGATTCGACGGCGCCGTCGGCAGCCAGGGCGCGGAGGACGGCCACCACGACGTGGCCCGCGTCGGTCTCGAAGAACCGGCGCAGGGTCTCCCGGGTGTCGCTGCGGCCGAAGCCGTCGGTGCCCAGTGAGGACCAGGGCCGGGGTGACCAGCGGGCCACCTGATCGGGCACCGCCCGCATGAAGTCGGTGACGGCCACGACCGGTCCCGACCCCTCCGCCAGCCGTTCGGTCACCAGCGGCGTGCGGGGGTCGTCGGCGGGGTGGAGGCGGTTCCAGCGCTCGACGGCCAGGGCGTCCTCCCGCAGTCGCTTGAAGGACGTGGCCGACCAGAGGTCCGCGCCCACGTCGTAGTGCTCGGCCAGATCGGTCTGGGCCGTGCGGGCCGCGCCGTGGGCCGAGCCCGAGAACAGGACGCTGGCGGCGGGCCCGGAGCTGTCCGGAGCCGGCGCGAAGCGGTAGAGGCCCTCCAGGATCCCGGCGTCCACGCCCTCGGGCTTGTCCGGCATCGCGTAGTTCTCGTTGTAGAGGGTCAGGTAGTAGAAGACGTCCTCGCCCTCGGTGGCATCTCCTCCCGGGTACATGCGCCCGATGCCGTCCTGGATGATCGCGGCCAACTCGTAGGCGAAGGCCGGGTCATAGGCCTCACAGGAGGGCACGGTCGAGGCCAGGACGAGGCTGTGGCCGTCCTGGTGCTGCAGGCCCTCGCCCTCCAGGGTCGTCCGTCCCGCCGTCGCCCCGAGCAGGAACCCCCGGGCCCGGGCATCCGCCGCGGCCCAGATCAGGTCACCCACCCGCTGGAAGCCGAACATCGAATAGAAGATGAAGAACGGCAGCATCGGCGTGCCGCGATTCGCATAGGAGGTGGCCGCCGCCGTCCAGCTGGCGAGGCCCCCGGCCTCGGTGATGCCCTCCTCGAGGATCTGACCGTCCTCGTCCTCGGCGTAGGAGAGCAGCAGGGCGTGGTCCACCGGCTCATAGAGCTGGCCGAAGGGGGCGTAGATCTCGAACTCGCGGAACAGCGAGTCCATGCCGAACGTGCGGGCCTCGTCGGGGACGATGGGCACGATCCGGGGCCCGCAGGCCTCGTCGCGGGCCAGATCCCGGAGCAGGCGGGTGAACGCCATCGTGGTCGACGCCTCCTGCTTGCCGGAGCCGGACGCGAGCTCCGCGAAGGCCGTGTCGCCCGGCGGCTGGAGGGGTCGCCGGTTCGCCACGACGCGACTCGGCATCCCGCCGTCCAGCGCCCGGCGGCGGTCCATCATGTAGCGGTACTCGGTCGAGTCCTCGGCGGGTCGGAAGTAGGGCGGCACCCCGGCGTCGAGGTCCTCCCCGGGGATGTCGTCCTGGAGGCGCAGCCGGTCCCGCAGCGCCTTGAGCTCCTCCGCCGTCATCTTCTTGATCTGGTGCGTGGCGTTCCGGCCCTCGAAGCCGGGGCCCAGCGTCCAGCCCTTGACCGTCTTGGCCAGGATGACCGTGGGCGCCCCGGTCTGCTCGGTGGCCGTCTTGTAGGCGGCGTACAGCTTGCGGTAGTCGTGGCCGCCGCGGGGGAGGTTCCGGATGTCGTCGTCGGAGAGCCCGGTGGCCAGGTCCCGCAGCCGGGGGTCCGGCCCGAAGAAGTGCTCCCGGGCGAAGGCCCCGTCCTCCACGGCGTAGCGCTGGTACTCGCCGTCCACGGTCTCGTTCATCTTGTTGACCAGCACGCCGTCGACGTCCCGGGCCAGCAGCTCGTCCCAGCGGCGACCCCAGACGACCTTGATCACGTTCCAGCCCGCGCCCCGGAAGATGGCCTCCAGCTCCTGGATGATCTTCCCGTTGCCCCGGACGGGGCCGTCGAGGCGCTGCAGGTTGCAGTTGACGACCCAGGTGAGGTTGTCCAGGCCCTCGCGGGCCGCCAGGGAGATCGAGCCCAGGGTCTCGGGCTCGTCGACCTCGCCGTCGCCGACGAAGCACCAGACCCGGGAACCGCTGGTGTCGTCGATCTGGCGGTTGTGCAGGTAGCGCAGGAACCGGGCCTGGTAGATCGAGTTGATCGGGCCGAGGCCCATCGAGACCGTCGGGTACTCCCAGAAGTCCGGCATCAACCGCGGGTGGGGATAGCTGGAGAGGCCGCCGCCTCCGACCTCGAGGCGGAAGCGGTCGAGCTGGGCCTCGGTCAGGCGGCCTTCGAGGAAGGCGCGGGCGTACACGCCTGGCGCGGCATGACCCTGGAAGAACACGGCGTCGCCGGGCTGCCCGTCGGCCTTGCCCCGGAAGAAGTGGTTGAAGCCGACCTCGTAGAGCGCGGCGGAGGAGGCGAAGGTCGACAGGTGACCGCCGATGCCGTCGGCCTTCTTGTTGGCCCGCACGACCATGACCGCGGCGTTCCAGCGGATGATCGACCGGATGCGGCGCTCGACCTCCTCGTCACCGGGGAACCAGGGCTCCTGCTCGGCCGGGATGGTGTTGATGTACGGCGTGGACACCGACGCCGGCGTGCCGACGCCGAGCTGGCGGGACCGCTCGAGGACCTTGGACAACAGGAAGCGGGCCCGGGCCTCACCCTGGGCGCTGACCACCGCGTCGAGGGAGTCGAGCCACTCCTGGGTCTCCTGGGGGTCGGTGTCGGGCAGCTGGTGCACGAAGCCGTCGATGAAGGTCACATCTGCCACCATGCCCCGGATGGCGACGCTCGTCTACACGGATGGCGCGTGCTCGGGGAACCCCGGGCCGGGGGGCTGGGCCTGGGTGGTGCCCGACGGGCCCTTCGCCAGCGGCGCGGACGCGCACACCACGAACCAACGCATGGAGATCGAAGCCGCGACCGAGGCCCTGTACGCCATCGACGGCCCGGTCACCGTGGTCAGCGACTCCACCTACGTCGTGCACTGCTTCACCAAGAAGTGGTACGTGGGGTGGCAGGCCAAGGGCTGGAAGAACTCGAAGAAGGAGGACGTGGCCAACCAGGACCTCTGGCGGCCGCTGATCGACCACGTCCTCGAGCGGGGCGACGTGACCTGGCGGTGGGTGAAGGGCCACAGCGGCGACGAGTGGAACGACGTCGCCGACCGCCTGGCCGTGGAAGCGGCGACCACCCAGCAGGGTCGCTCGGGGGACCGGCCCCCGGAGGTCCTGGGCGTCGCCGACGCCGTCGGCATCGGTTCCTGGGCGCCACCGGAGACCGAGGCCCCGTCGGCCCCGGCCACCCCGTCGGCCCCGGCGAATCGGCCCGACGGTCATCTCGTCGCGGTGTTCGGGCACCGACCCCCTGAGCTGGGCGGCTACGAGGCCAACCTCCTGCAGGCGGCGGTGCAGCGGCGGTTGGGCGACATCCTCGCCGCCCAGCAGCAGCTGGACGACGACCTGGTCCTGCTCACGGGGCTCCAACTCGGGGCCGAGCAGTTGGCCGCTGAGGCCGCGGTGGACCGGGGGGTGCCGTTCGTGGCGGTCCAGCCCTTCCCCGAGCCGGACAGCAAGTGGCCCTCGGCCGGCCGGGCGGCGTACCGCCGCCTGCTCGACCGGGCCGAGGACGTGGTCCTCCTGCAGAAGAAGGCCGTACGCAGCCCCGGCGACGTCCGCCGGGCCATGGGTCAGCGCGATGCGTGGCTCACCCGGGCCGCAGATGGGGCCATCGTCGTCTGGGACGGCAGGGACGCCCTCCTCGCCAAGACCGTGCGGACGTTGGAGAAGGAAGTGGGCGACGAGGTCTGGATCCTCGATCCGGGCGAGCTCGGCTGAGCCGCCGACGGTCAGGGCTCGGCCAGGTACGGGCCGTAGTCGCCGACGCCCACCCGGGCCAGCGCCACCGGTCGGGGGTTGCGGACCTCGTGCTGCTGGGCCCACGGCGCGTACGCCAGCCACACGGCGCCGTCGTAGTCGACGAAGAGCGAGGCCTCGCCCGGCCCTTGACCCTGCTCGTTGGAGGCCAGCCACGGTTGGGCCAGCGGCTTGGAGCACGGTCCGGCCGGGCCCTCGCAGCGGGCCAGGCCGAGGGCGTAGTAGGGCTGGTTGAACCAGTTCCCCGAATAGAACAGCCAGTGTCGGTCCGCGAGCACGATCATGTGCGGGGCCTCGACGATGCGGCCCTCCCACGGCTGGTCGACCTCGAGGATGCGCACGGGCTCCCCTTGCAGGACGAGTCCGTCGTCGCGGAGGCGCTGGGCGTAGATGCTCGCCGTCCCGCTTCCGTCGACATCGGCGTTGTCGTCGGACTTCCAGTGCAGCCAGAGGTCGCCCTGCTCGTCGAGGAAGGACCGCGGGTCGATCGAGCCGAAGCGGTCGAGTTGGCAGACCAGGGGATCGGGCTGGGGGTCGAAGGGACCCTCGGGTCGGCTGGCCTGGGCCACCCCGATGCACTGCGTCGGCGCCGTGGCGTCGGCCAGCTGCGCGGTCAGGTACATGACATAGCGGTCGTCGACCCGCCGAACATCCGGGGCCCAGGTCACGCCGTGCGCCGCCCAGTCGGGCACGACGGGTAGGGCGTCGATCGGTGGCGCGTCCCAACGGTCGATCCGGTCCGAGACCCGCAAGGGCACCGAGGGCCCCTCGAAGCGGACCTGCGAGGCATACATGTAGAACCGGCCTTCGTCGACCAGGACGAACGGGTTGGGGACGCTCTCGCCCGGGGTGACGATCAGGCCCGGGCGGGCCGGATCGGCGGGCGTGAGCCCCTCGACGGCGGTCTCGACGGCGGCGTCGTGGTTCCGAGCGGCCACGACGGCGGCGGCCGCGGGCGGCGGCTCGGCCGCGGCCAGCAACACGCTCGCCGCCCACAGGCCCACGAAGGCCAGGTCGACGACGATGCGCGGCGTCGGGCCGACGGGCGGGCGGCGCATCAGGCGGCCACCCGGGTGACGGTCCCGTCGACACCGTCGATCACCCAGAGCGCGCCGCCGGCCGCGGCCACGGCGAGCGGAAACCCGCCGAGTCGGGCCCGCGCGCCGACCTCGCCCGTCGTGCGGTCGACGGACTCGACCGTGGCGTCGAGCCCGGTGGTCACCCACAGGTGGCCGCCGCGGCTCGCCAGCCCCACCGGGAGGCGGCCGACCGGGATCGACGCCACGATCTCGTCGGTGGCCGGATCGAGACAGGAGACCGTGTCGTCGTGTCGGCTGGTGACCCACACGACGCCGTCGAGGACCGTGAGGGCCCCCGGGTCGGCCACGGGAACCGACGCGACGACCCGACCGCGGTCGGGGTCGATGCGGGCCACTGCACCCTCGCGGCGGTCCGTGACCCACACCCCGGTCGGGTGGACGGCCAGGTCGACGGCGCCCGCCAAGGGGACCGATTGCACGACCCGGTTGGTGGCGGGGTCGATCTGGTCCACGGACCGGTCGCCGCGGCTCACCACCCAGACGTCCCGCCCGTGGGCGGCGATGGCGACGGGGGCGGCGACAGGGATGACCCGGGTGACCTGGTTGGTGGCCGGGTCCACCCGCAGGACGAGGTCGTCGTCGGTACTGGTGACCCACACGGCGTCGCGGCTCACCGCCACACCTCCCGGCAGGTTGGCGACGGCAACGGTCGCGACGATCCGACCGGATCGCGGAGCCAGCCTCACCAGACGCCCGACGATCGATCCTGGAGTGGTGACCCACACGCCCCGACGGTCACCCGCGATCGCCGTCGCCGCCAGATCGGCCACGGTGACCGGTCTGATCGACCGGGCCGGGATGTCACGGCGCGGCGCCGGGCGGGCGGACCGGGCGCACACGGCGTCGGGCACGACCACCACCGGGGCCTCGCTCCGACCGTCGTCCTGGGCCCGCTCGGCGTCGCCGTCGCCGCCCGAGCACCCGGCCAGGGCCACCAGGAGGATGGCGGCGACGATGGATCCGCGCCGTAGCCACCGACGAGCAGGGAACCGGGGGGCAGCGGCGCGGGGGACGCGTAAGGGCGCCGCCTCCGACATGATCCGAGCGTAGGCGGCGCCACACCAACTGCGAGGGCGCCCCGAGTCCGCGCCGCGCGCCGGCAGCCGATCGGAGCCGGTCAGTGGAAGTGCAGGGTCCGGAGGGTGGAATGAGCCGCGTTGATCTCGGCCATCCGGGTCCGCCCGAGCTCCTGAGCCTCGGGTGAGTACGTCATCAGGCGGTCGGGGTGGAACTGCTTGGCCAGCGTCCGATGGGCTCGGGTGATGCCTTCCCACTCCGTGCCGACCTTGACCTGGAGCACGAGGTGGGCCGAGTCGAGATCCATGCCCCCCGGGACGTCGAGGTCCGTCGCCACCTGCTCTTCGCCGGCTCGTGGCGGGGGCGGCGGGGGCGGACCGAAGGACGACTCGTCGGGCCAGTGGTAGGCGAACGGCGACCCGGCGTCCTGTTCGGGGGCCACCGCCTGGTGACGGGGTCCGCGGGGCACCCCCGCGACCTCCTCGCGAGCGGCCCACCAGGCGTGTTCGTCCTCGCTGAGGTCGGCGTCCCGGTCATCGAGGTCGTCGTCGTACGCGCGGCGGAACAGACGACCCCTTCCGGTTGTGGTCATGTCGTGTGTATCGGCGGCCGGGACCCGGCCTTGACGACGGGTAGATTCCGGACGGATGCGGATCGGGTCGGACACGGGCGGGACCTTCACCGACCTGGTGGACGAGCGGGGTCGGGTGGCGAAGGTCCTCTCGACCCCCGAGGAGCCGGCCGAGGCGGTGCGCTCCGGGGTCGAACAGCTCCGGGCCCGTCGGGTGGATCTGCTCGCCCACGGCACCACCGTGGCCACCAACGCCCTCTTGGAGGGGAGGTTGGAGTCGACCGCACTGGTGACCACGACGGGCTTCGCCGACGTGATCGAGATCGCCCGCCAGGACCGCCCCCGCCTGTATGACCAGTGGGCGGACCGTGCCCCACCGCTCGTGCCGCGTTCGCTGCGCCTGGAGGTCGACGGTCGGATCGACGGCACCGGCCAGGAGGTGGCCGCCGTCGGCGCGGTGCCCGACATCCCCCCGTCGGCCACCGCGGTCGCCGTGTGCCTGCTCCACGCCGACCTCGACCCGAGCCACGAGGCGGAGGTGACCGCCGCTCTCCGGGCCCGCGGCCACGAGGTGTCGGCGTCCCACGAGGTGTCCCCCGAGTTCCGGGAGTACGAGCGCACGGTCACCACGGTGGTCAACGCCGGTCTCGGGCCGGTCTGCCGTCGCTATCTCGAGGCGCTGGCGCCCTTGGCCGATCGGGTGCTGGTGATGACCTCGGCGGGTGGCCTGGCCCCGGTCGCGGTGGCGGCCCGGACGCCGGCGGGCCTTCTCCTGTCCGGCCCGGCGGGTGGCGTGCGGGCGGCCGCGGCCTACGCCGTGGCCGCGGGCTACCCCGATGCGGTGACCTTCGACATGGGTGGCACCAGCACCGACGTGGCCCTGGTCCTCGACGGCGAGCCGCAGCCGGCCGCCGAACGGCAGGTGGCGGGCTATCCGATCCGGCTGGCGGCGGTCGACGTGCACACGATCGGTGCCGGCGGAGGGTCCGTCGCCGCGGTGGATCCCGGTGGGGCCCTGCGGGTGGGCCCGCGTTCGGCGGGGGCGGTGCCCGGACCGGCCTGTTACGGCACCGGTGGAGCGGAGGCGACGGTCACCGACGCCAACCTGGTCGCGGGCCGCATCCCGGCCGCGGTCGGCTTCGAGGCGTTGGGCGAGCTGGACCGGGACGCCGCCGTCGCCGTGCTGGAAGGCCTCGGCGTGGGTTCGGCCGAATCCGCCGCCGACGGGGTCCTGGAGGTCGTCGACGCCCTCATGGAGCAGGCGGTGCGACGCGTGTCGGTCGAGCAGGGCATCGACCCGACGGGCTTGGCCCTCGTTGCCTTCGGCGGCGCCGGGCCACTGCACGCGTGCTCGCTGGCGGACCGCCTGGGCATGGCCGCCGTGGTCATCCCGCCCCGGGCGGGCGTGCTGTCGGCGGTCGGGATGCTGGCCGCACCCGTCCAGCACGACCGGGTCCGGACCTGGGCCACGCCGTCTGATCACGAGGGCCTTCCGGCCGCGCTCGACGAACTGCGGGACGAAGCCGTCGCCGCCCTCGTGGCCGACGCCGGCGGCTCCGCCGACGACATCGAGGTCGTGGTCTCGGTGGACGCTCGCTACGCCGGCCAGAGCCACGAGCTGCGGGTCGCCGATGTCGAGGACTTCGCGGACCTGCATCGGCGCCACAACGGCTATGACCGGCCGGACCATCCTGTGGAGGTCGTCGCCCTGCGAGCCAGCGCCCGGCGGTCGTCGTCGCTGAGCCCGACCCGCATGAAGGCCCGCAGACGCCCGCCCATGCAGGGCCCGGCGGTGGTCGTCGAGGACGACACGACCATCTGGGTGCCCGAGGGCTGGCGGGGTGCCCCCGGTCCGGCGGGGACCCTGGTGCTCACCCGGGACGAACCATGACCGACCCGCCCGAGGAGATCGGCGACGAGACCGAGGACGAGGCGGTTGACGAGATCGATGACGAGACCGAGGACGCGACGGTGGCGTTCGACGACGAGGCCGAGGCCGACGAGACCGGCGACGAGGCGGTTGACGAGACGATGACGAGACCGAGGACGCGACGGTGGCGTTCGACGACGAGGCCGAGGACGAGACCGAGGACGCGGCGGTGGAGATCGGCGACGAGACCGACGACGAGGCCGTCGCCGACAGGCCTGACGGCGTGAAGCTCTATGACCAGGAGGCCGAGGAGCCGGGGTCCGCCGAGCCCGTCCACGGGCCCCCGCCCACCCTTGATCCGGCGGCACTGCAGGTCCTGATCTCCCGGCTCACCGGCATCGCCGAGGAGATGGGGGCGGTGCTGCGGCGAGCCGCGTTCAGCCCCAACATCAAGGAGCGGGCCGACTGCTCGGCCGCCCTGTTCGACGCCGACGGCGAGCTCCTGGTGCAGGCCGAGCACATCCCGGTGCACCTCGGATCCATGCCCGCGGCCGTGGCGGCCGCCATCGACGCGTTCGGCGAGGAGATCGAGCCGGGGGAGCAGATCGTCCTCAACGACCCCTTCGCCGGGGGCACCCACCTCAACGACATCACCGTTGTCGCCCCCGTCCACGTGGACGGCGCGCTGATCGGTTGGGTGGCCAACCGGGCCCATCACGCCGACCTCGGCGGGGCCACACCCGGGTCGATCCCTCCCGAGGCCACCGAGATCCAACAGGAGGGCCTCCGCCTCCCACCGGTGCGCCTCAACGCCGACGTGCGGGAGGTGATCGTGGCCAGCTCCCGCACACCGGACGAACGGCGGGGCGACCTGGACGCCCAGTGGGGTGCCAACGTGGTGGGGATGGCCCGGCTGGCCGCGGAGGCGGACCAGCCACTGGCCGAGGTCGCGGCGTACGGGGAGCGCCGGATGCGGGCCGCCCTGGCCGTGCTCCCCGATGGTCGGTGGGACTTCACCGACGTGCTCGACTCCACGGGGCCCCGACCCGATCAGCACGCCGCGGCGACCATCTGCGTGTCGGTCGCCGTGGACGGCGACGAGGTCACCTTCGACTTCACCGGTACCGACGAGCAGCGGCTCGGGAACATGAACGCGGTCGAGGCGGTCACGCTCAGCGCGGTCTCGTTCGCGCTGAGGGCTGCGATCGTCCCCGACCTGGAGGGCGTGGGCGGGTCGATGCGGCCGGTCACCGTCGTCGCCCCCAGGGGCACCCTGGTGGCGGCCCAGGCGCCGGTCGCGGTCGGGGCGGGCAACGTCGAGGTCAGCCAACGGATCGCGGACGTCTGCCTGGGGGCGCTGGCCCAGGTCGTGCCCGAAGGGGTCGCGGCGGCGTCCCAGGGGACCATGAACAACGTGCTCCTGGGCGGCGACGGCTGGGTCTACTACGAGACCGTGGGGGGCGGTCAGGGCGCCCGCCCCGACCGCGACGGCATGTCGGGTGTCCACACGGGGATGACCAACACCCGGAACACGCCGATCGAGGCCCTCGAGCGGTCCTACCCGCTGCGCGTGCGCCGGTTGCGCCTGAGGCAGGGGAGCGGGGGCGAGGGTCGCTATCGGGGTGGTGAGGGCATCGAACGGGATCTGGAGGTGCTGGAGGCGACCACCGTGTCACTCATCACCGAGCGCCGGCTGTTCCCGCCGTGGGGGCTCGCGGGTGGCGGTCCGGGAGCGGTGGGGGAGACCTGGCTCTTGCCGGGCGGCGACGAGAACCGGGCGAAACGCCTGGGCGACAAGTGCACCCTCCAGCTGAAGGCGGGTGACGTCCTGCGGATGCTCACCCCCGGCGGCGGGGGATGGGGATCGGAGCCCGGAGACATCAACGAGGTCTCGTCATCTGACCCATGAGATCGACAAGGGTGACCAACACCCGGAACACGCCGATCGAGCCCTCGAGCGCTCCTCCCCGTTGCCCGTGCGCCGGTTGGGCCTGAGGCAGGGGAGCGGGGGCGGGGTCGAGAGCCACGCCGCCCGGCGTACCCGGAGACGGGTCGACGGCGTCACATCCTCCGGTCGGGGAACGGGAGGGTCAGCGGGCCTGCGTCGGGAGGTCGATCAGCGACTCCCGCTGTTCGATCGGGTCGCCGGCGAGGGCGGCGATGGTGGGGGCCACGGCGGCGGCGGGGCGCCGCCCCTCTTCGCCCGGTGCGATGCCCGGGCCCGACACGTAGCAGAACCCGAGCGGACCGGTGTGGCCGCCGGTACGGCGGTAGGGCACAGGTCCGACCAACCCGAGGTCGGGGTGCTCGAGAGCGGAGGCCGAGCCGTTCCAGTAGACGACGAGGTCGGCATGGTCGGGGGGGACCACGAGTGGATCGGCCACGACGGGCCGGTCGATGCGGGCGACGAGCGGTTGCCCGGTGCGGGGGTCCGTGCAGGCGTTGAGGACGTCTTCGACCTCGTCGAGCACGGCGGCGAGTCGGTCCGGTGGCACCCGGCCGTCGCGCTCGCGACCGTCGAGGTTGACCCGGACCCGGCCCTGGTAGAAGGAGGGCAGGGCGAAGGCCTCCATCAGCGGCCACTCATCCGCGTAGCGAGCGGCCGGCATCCACGCCATCGACTCGCTCGCCGCGACCTCGGCCCGTCCCAGGCGGCGCCGGGCTCGTCGCAACCACTCGCGCACGGGTCGGGGGAGTCGACCGGCGACGGCGCGGACGCGCCCGTGGCGCGAGCGGTCGAGGAGGGACAGGACCGCCGCCTCCCATGAGTCGTCGGGATCGATCACCGGCACCCCGTCGGGCGCGGCGGACCACTCGGGTCGATCGCGCAACCGCGGCGTGCCGAAGCTCCACCGGTGGAGCAGCTCGGGGAGCAGCACCATCGTGGGGACGTCCGCGGTGTTCGCCCCCATGCCCCCCGGGCTGAACGCGACCACGAAGGCATCCTCGCCCGCAGCCTCGAGGAGACGCCCGACGAAGCGGTCCAGGGCGCGGTGGGCGTCGTGGAGGGCGACACCTGCGGCGTCCGCCGACGGGTGGCCGTGCAAGGGATGATCGGGGTCGATCCCGTGCCAGAGGGCCTCGCTGCCGCTGTGCAGCTCGCCCGACACCGCGACGAACACCTCCCAGTCCGGGGTCAGTTCGGTCATCAGGCGCACGGCGACCTCGGCCCTCGCGTCGAGGCCGGCCACCAGCGCCTCGCCCATCGCCCGACACCGCCCGGGTGAGGGCCAGGGCACGTCGTAGATGGCGCCCGGCGAGGGGTAGGGCCCGAGCTCGTCGAGGAGCGAAGGCGGCCGAGCACGGCGCGGGGCCCCGGGATCGTGCGAACCCCAGGCGACCATGCCCTTGACACTGGGTGCCCGGCGCAGGTCGCAGTAGGGCAGGTCGAGCACCACGGTCCGGGCGTCGAGGCGCTCGAGGAAGGGCTCGGCCTCGCTCGTCGACCCCCGGATGTCATAGGTGGCGGGGTCGAAGGTGACCTGTGACTCGCGTAGCGTCCGGCCCGCGGGAAGAGCCGCGGTGAGGTGCTCCCACTCGAGCCCGGTGCGTCGCTCGGGCGGGTTGTCCAGCAGGAAGGTGGCGCTGCGGGCACGGAGGGCGGCCAGGTGGGGGAGCTCTCCACCCTCCAGGTACCGCTCGACACAGGCAAGCTCCACCCCGTCGAGGCCGATCACCAACACACGGTTCCGCGACGGCATGCTCGGCTCCTTTCGGGCGATGGTAGGGCGGCGTAGGGCCCGAGGTACGTCCGGTCCACCATGCCGTCAGGCGGTCGGCGCCCGGCGTCCCTGCGGGTGCCGGTCCAGTTCCTGTAGCCGAGGCTCGAGGCGCTCGCCGAGCGCCGTGGCGTGCGGCGGGTACAGCATCGACCGGTGGTCGCCGGGGACATCGACGACCCGCACGCCCGCGGTCGTCAGCGGGACCCACCGCTCCGGCCGGGCCAGGTCCGCTCGGGCCACCACGATCGGCACGGCGATGGGCGTGGGCCGGTGGACGCGGGTTCCGGCGGCCATCACCGCCATGCGTTGTTGGGTGACCCGGTCGGGCCGGAGGCGGAGCGGGACGCGGGCCAGGAGCCGGTAGGCGAGGGCCTTGGCCTGACGTCGGGGTTCGGTCGCCGCCACCGGGTCCAGCAGCACGACGGCCGGCACCTCGCGGCCCCGGCCGGTCAGCTCGGCGGCCAGGGCGTGGGCCAGGAGGCTGCCGCCCGAGTAGCCGGCCACCATCACCGGTCCGGGCAGCTGTCGGTCGAGCAGGTCGGCGTACCGGCGGGCCAGGCGGGGCAGGGAGCGCAGGTCGTGGGCCCGATCGTCCGGCAGCATCTGCAGACCGAGGACCGGGCGGTGGCCGGCCATGGCTTCGGCGAGGTGGCCGTAGGTGATGACGAAGCCGTGACCGGCATGCACCAGGACCACCGGCGTCCCCTCGCCGGACGTCTGGAGCCGGAGCAGGCGGTCCTCGGGACCCTGGGGCTCGGCCTGCAGCCGCAGGGCCAGGGCCGCCGGCGTCGCCCCCTCCACGAACGGGTCCACGGGAAGATCCCGGCCCAAGGCCCGCCCGACGTGGTCGACGAGCTCGGCCGCGGCCAGGGAATCGCCCCCGAGGTCGAAGAAGGGGTCGTGCCGTCCCACCGCCTCGATGTCCAGCACCGTCCCGAAGGCCTCGGCCAGTCGCAACTCGAGGGGCGTGCGGGGCGCCTCGTAGGCCACGTCGAGCTCCGGGCGCCGCGAGCCGGGCCGGGGCAGGGCGGCCCGGTCGACCTTGCCCCGATCGGTGCGGGGCAGCGTCTCCATCAGCACCACTCGCTGCGGGATCATCCAACCGGGGAGCCGCGACCGCAGGTCGCGGCGGATGGCCGTCACGGTCGGCGCGAGCCCGGGGACGGGCTCGAGCCAAGCCACCAGGGGTTCGGTGCCCCCGGCGCCCCGGAGACCGACGTGGACATCGACCACATCGGGGCGGGCCAGCAACGCCAACTCCACCTCCGCGGGGTCGAGGGTCTGGCCCCGGACCTTCACCCGGTCATCGAGTCGTCCCCGGACCTCGAGGAGTCCATCGGGTCGGAGGTGGCCGAGGTCGCCGGAGCGGAACCACCGCCGACCTTCGTCGTCGCGGTAGGACCTGCGGTCGTCGGTGGTGTCGTCGACGTAGCGCACGGCGACCGTCGGTCCCGACACCTCGATCTCCCCCACCCCCTGATCGTCGGGGTCGACGATGCGCAGGGTCACCCGATCGCTCACGGGGCCCGCCGGCATCAGGTCCCCGTCGGGCAGCGCACCCGCCACCACGGCGTAGGAGGAGACCAGCCCCATCTCCGACGAGCCGTAGGTGTTGCGGAACTCGGTGGCGGGGCGCACGAACGGGGCGAGGCGCCGGAGCGTGTCGATCCGGAGCACGTCACCGGAGAACGACACCCGTTCCAGGTCGCCCAGCACCTGCTGGGGAGGGTCGTAGGCGACCATGGCCTCGATCAGCGATGCCGGTGCCGGGAGCACCTCGATGCGATGCGCCACCAGCCATGCGGCCAGGCCGGTGGGTCCGTGGGCCCGCGCGTCCAACACGTGGAGCTCGACGCCGTTGACCAGTCCGTCCCAGATGGTCGCGCGGCTGGCGGCGAAGGCCACGTCATGGAGGAGGGCGACCCGCAGCCCGGGTCGATAGCGGTTCGTGGGGTGGTTCCGCACCGCCCTGGCCTGGGCCCGTTGGGTGCGCAGGGCGCCCTTGGGCCGCCCGGTCGAGCCCGAGGTGAAGTGCACCGAGAACCCGTCGTCGAGATCGATCGGCACCGCGGGACGGTCGGCGGGCAGGTCGCCCGGCAGGTCCTCGAGGACCACGACGGGGGTCCCGGGATGGAGCTGTTCCCGGTGCCGCCGGTCGACGACGACGACGAGAGAACCGAGCTGCTCCTCGACCTCGAGCTGGCGCTCGGTCGGGGCGGTCACGTCGAGGCCGACCGCCGTCCGACCCGACTTGACCACCCCGAGCAGGGCCGCGACCGGCCAGGCGCCGGGGGCGACGAGCACGCCGCCGTAGGGGTGACGGCGGTCGGGATCGAGGCGTTGGAGGGCGTGGGCGATGCGGTTGGCGGTCTCGTCGAGCTGCCCGTAGGTGAAGGCCACGTCGCTGCCGACCACCGCCGGGGCCGACCCGTCAGCGTCGACCCGCTCCTCGACGAGGTCGACCACGGTCGGCGATGGCTCAGCGCTCAGCATGGCCGCCGGCCGACCCCGACCGTGCTCGGTGTTGCCCGGTCGGCTGCCTCACAGGGAGCAGACCAGTGGGCCCCGGCGGCGCCGAGCCGGGACGACCAGATCGCCAGCTGCTCGGCGGCCAGGCCGGGGCGCCGGGCCGGATCCCGCAACGACCGCCAGAACGCGGACAACCCCCGGTGGAGACCGCCGGCGAGGGAACGCAGCGCCCGCAGGGGACGCCGCCGTGGATCCCGCGCGAGGTCGAGGTCGGGGGTGGCCACCTCGGTGCGACCCGCGGCCCGGGCCCGGCCGGCCAGCCAACCGAGGGTCAGCCGGTCGGCGCCGATGCGGTGGCGCACGCCCGCGTCCGCGGCGTAGATCACGACGCGGCCATCGGCTCGGAGGCGGTCGAGGAGCTCGGTGTCATCGCCGAAGGGCACCGGCATGCCGGGCCCGAGTCGCTCGTCGAACCCACCGACCGCCTCGAGCGCCGCGCGGCGCACAGCGAGGTCGGCTCCCCAGCCGTATTCGTCGGGGGCGAGCGGGCGGGTGGTCGGACCGAGGTCGAGGGCGCTGTACCAGTGCTCGAGGTGAGGGGTCAGCCAGCGGGGCCGGGGCGCCTCCAGGTCGAGGGCGATGGGCCCGACGGTGGCGACCACGCTCGGGACCGCGAACGGCGCCAGCAGGGCGGCCAGCCATCCCGCCCCGACCAGGATGTCGTCGTCGACGAAGGCCACGATGTCGCCGACCGCCGCCGCCACACCCCGGTTGCGGGCCCGAGCCGCCCCCGGTTCCGGCTCGTGGACGACCACCACGGGGTCGGGCACCCCGACCACGGGTGCCGGGTTGTTGTCGACCACCACGATGCGGGCGCCCTCGGTGTGGCGGACGAGGGCTTCGGTGCAGGAACGGATCCGGTCGGGACGGCCGCACGTGGGGACGACGACGGTGACCCCGGCGCCCGCGACGCTCACGCCGGGGCCGGACGGCGACGGGGCACCGGGATGGGGTGGCCGTCGAGGGGTTCCCTCGCCTCCAGGCCCGCCAGGTCGAGGATGGTGGCGGTCAGGTCGACGATTCGGTGCCCGTCGAGCCGACCCGGGGCCACATCGTGGCCGGCCACGAGCGCGAAGCCCCGAGCGGCGTGGCCGCTGGCCCGCCAGGCCGGATAGGGGCCGACGACGCCGACTTCGGGGTGATCGAGGGCGTCCGCGTCCTCGGCCCAGCGCACGACGACATCGGCCGCGAGCCCGATCTCGGCGAAGGGGTCGCCGGCTCGGGGGAACTCCACCTCGGCGACCAGGGGACGGTCGGTGCGGGGGTTGTGGCAGGCGCGGAAGGTCGCCGCGACCTCCTGGCAGGCCTGCTCGTAGTCCTCGAGGCGCGACGATGCCCTCAGCCTCCCGTCCGGCGAGGTTGACCCGGACGTGGAGGTCCGCGAAGGAGGGGACGACGAAGGCCCGCATCTGGCGCCACCACGGGCGGTACCACGTGGCCACGAGCCAGTCGTCGTAGACCAGGTCGCCACCCGCCGGCGCCAGCGAGGCGGGGGAGGGGGCCACCCATGGCGGCCGGACGTTGGGGGCCGAACGCCGACGGATCCGCATCCGGCCGGTGGGGCCGGGGGCGAGCGCGGCGGCGGCGGCGAAGGCCATGCGGCGCGCCCCGGCACGGGCCCTCCGCCACCATCGGTCACCGAAGGCTCCCCGCAGGTGGGCCACGTGGGACATCCCGGCGGGGAGGGTCACCGGCGGACGGCCGCGCCGCTCCCAGCGCCGGACCGACGGCTGGTGCAGCAGCGGCGATCCGAAGGCCTGGCGATGCAGCAGCTCCGGCGCCAACGTGTTCGACTGAAGGTCACAGATGGGCTCGTGGCCCTTCGGGGAGAAGACCACCACCACGTCGTCGGGATCGAGCCCGTCGACGATGCGGCCGAGCGCCGCGTCGATCGCCCGGTGCACCGCATCGAGCGCCGCCTCACCGACCCTCGCGCTCGGCGCCTCCCGCAGCACCGACTGGGGCGCCACGCCGTGCCACGCGTCGTGGCCCAACTGGTGCGGCTCGGCGAAGGCCACGACGCCCAGGGTCCAGTCCGGCGTGGTCGTCAGGAGGTGCTGGATCACCTCCGTGCGCTGCTCGACGGACGTGACCAGGGCCGCGCCGAACGCCTCGAGCCACTCGGCGTCGTGCCACGTGCCGGCGTACTCGAGAGCGGTCGCGGGGTTCTCCCCGACCAGCTCGTCGAGCTCGGCCATGACCGACGACGGCGACGAACACCGCGGGTACATCGGGTCATGGGCCAGCCAGTCCACGACGTGCACCCCCCGGAGGTCCCGAGCCAGGGGAACAGCGGGGATGTCGAGCGCCACGACCGCCGCGCGGTCGCCCAGGGCCCAGAACGGCTCCCGGTCGAGTGCGCCCGCCGAGGAGTAGCGATACGTGGCCGGGTCGAAGTGGATCGTCGTCCACCGACGGGTGTGGCCGGGCTCGAGGCCCGTGGCGAACGCCGTCCAGGGGTGCTCGGCCCGGCAGAGGTCATCGATGGTGAGTGAGCACCACGTGCCCCGGTCGCGAAGGGTGGCGAGGTTCGGCATCGACCCCGCCGCGAGCCGGCGCTCCAGGTCCGATTCGTCGGCCGAGTCCAGTCCGATGGCCAGCACCCGCCTCACGGGACCACGCTAGGCGAGGTCGTCGTCGGTCGTCCCGCCGACGGGTGCCCGGGCCGCCGGTGGGAAGAACCGCCTCGGCCAGATCGCGGCTTCGAGCCAGCCGAGGAGGTGCGCCGTCCGGTAGGTCGTGGCCAACCGACCCGTCCGGGTCACACAGGTGGGCAGGCGGATGACCTGGGCCAGCAGCCGAGCGGACCGCACGACGATCCGGGGCCACGACCGGCCGTTCCCGTAGCGATGGTCGAGGATCACCCCGCCCCGCCCGTACCGGCGGGCCTGGAACCACACCTGACGGGCTGTGGTCCGGTAGCGGTACTGCAGCACCGCGTCAGGGACGAAGGCCAGCGGCACCCCCACCATCGCCAGGCGCCAGCAGAGATCGGTGTCCTGCGCGTACTCGATGGCCTCGTCGAGTCCGCCGACGGCGTCGAGCGCCTCACGGTGGACGGCCAGGGTCCCGCCGCTGGCCGTCGGCCACGGTTGTTGGGGCTCGTGGCCCAGTTCGGTCACCTGCGGGTGGGGACGGGCGGCCTGGAGCCATGCGGGGTTGAGCGCGTCGTGGTCGAGGCGGGCGGCCACGGCCGGGTGATCGGCCGCAGCCGCCTGCATGGTCGCGAGGTAGCCGCCGGAGATCACGTCGTCGCCGTCGAGCATGACCACGGCCTCGCCGCTCGAGGCCCGGATCCCGACGTTGATCGCCGTGGCGCGGTTCGTGGGTCCGGTCCGTATCACCCGGAGGCCCGGCAGGCCCCGGCCGCGCTCCTCGGCGACGGCTGCGGTCCCGTCGGTCGACCCGTCGTCGACGATGACGGTGTCGACCCAGCCGTCGACCTCCTCGTTCCGCAGCGCGTCCAGCTGCTCGGGGAGCACCAGGGCTTCGTCGCGGCAGGCGATGACCACGCTGATCGTCGGTTGACCCGACGGCGCGGAGGAAGGCGAGCCGCTCATCGCCGCAGGGCGCGACGCCGCGCGTCGGGCCTGGCGGAACCGCCAGGGAGCCCGACCGACCACGATCGGCTCCAGAGCGAGCCGTACCCCGTACTGGGCCAGGCGCAGTCCGTGATGCCCACGGGCCGCCCAGCGCTCGGCGGCCGGCCGCCGCGCCAGCCGGGGCCGCAGGCGGCGCATCATCTCCCAGTGGTCGCTCACCAGGTGACGCCCGTAACGGGTGTGGGGATGCGCCTGGCGCTCCACCAGGATGTCGGGCACGGTCACCACCCGGTGGGACTCGGCCAAGCGCACCGAGAGGTCCCAGTCCTCGCCGTAGCGCAGCGTGGGATCGAAGCCACCGACCGCGGCGAACGCTTCGGCGGTCACCACCAGACAGGACGGGACGACCGTCGGTTCCTGCAGGAGGCGGCGCCACAGCCCCGACGACGGCGGGGGGGCCACCGAATCGATCGCCACATCGGCGTGGTGCAACTCCCACCCACAGATCACCGCATCGGCTCGCTGCCGGTCCACCTCGGTCACCATCCGCTCCAGGAACTCGGGACGCCAACGGTCGTCGTCGTCGAGGAACGCCAGCAGCGTGCCGTGGGCCGCGACGACGCCGCGGTTGCGCGCCGCCGCCGGACCGGTGGGCTCGTCGTTGCGCAACACCACGGCGCGGGGGTTCGGGCCGGGCCGGTGGCACCGAGCCATCGTCGACGACGAGCACCTCGAGGGGCGGCCGGGTCTGGCCGAAGGCGGTGGCGACGGCTCGGTCCAACGGCTCCGGGCGGTCGCGGGTGGGAACCACCACCGTCACGGTGGGTCCGCCGCGGTTCACGGGCGCCAGGCCGGAGGGGACACGGCCGGAGCGTAACGGCGGCCCCTCGACCGGCCGCCGTGCTTCGTAGGCTCCCCTGATGGACGAGCCCCGGGTCAGCGTGGTGATCCCGGTCTTCAACCAGGCCCGGTACCTGGCCGAGGCGCTCGACGGTGTCGCCGCACAGACCTACCGCTCGCTCGAGTGCATCGTGGTCGACGACGGCTCCACCGACGACAGCGCGGCGGTCGCCGAAGCCCGGCCCGGTGTCCACGTCCTGCGCCTGGGGCAGAACCAGGGGGCGAGCGCCGCCCGCAACGCGGCGATCGCGGTGGCCCGAGGCGAGATGATCGCCCACGCCGATGCCGACGACGTGATGCTGCCGGGCCGGATCGAAGCGCAGGTTCGTCACCTCGACCAGCACCCCGAAGTGGGGTTGGTGCTGGCCCGCCACGAACTGTTGGTCGCGCCCGGCTCCCAAGCCCTGGCCGGCCGTCCCCGGGACCGCATCTTCGGCGATGTCGGCGGGGTCGAGCCCTTCGCGGCCCTGGTGCGGCGGACGGTGCTCGACCGGGTGGGGCCCTTCGACGTCACCGCCGGAAGTGCCGACGGCCTCGAGTGGCTGACGCGAGCCAAGCGGGCAGGGGTGATCATCGCCGTGCACCCGGACCCGCTCTACCGGCGGCGACTGCACGACGGGAACTGGAGCCACGACCGTGGCCAGCTGCGGTCGGACACGACCAGAGCCCTGCGACGACGAATCGTCGAAGGCCGGGCGGTCGACCCCGATCCGCGGGTTTGAGGCGGTCTCCGCCCCCCGGCCTCGCGGCCCGAGATGTCGTCCCGCCACAGCCGTTACGCTCGGTTGGCCAGCGGGCGGAGGTGTCACATGAAGCGGATGGGCGATCTGGTCGGGGCCACGGTGCTCCTGGTCGTGCTCTCGCCGGTGATCCTGGTCGGCGCGCTGGTCAGCTTCGGCTCCTTCCGCGGGTGGCCGTTCTTCACCCAGACCCGGGTCGGGCAGGGTGGCCGCAGGTTCAGGGTGGTCAAGATCCGGACCCTGCACCCGCGTACGCCGACGTCGCTGCCCAAGGCACAACTGGTGGCGCACCGACCGAACGGTGCCTGCCGCCTGCTGCGGGCGTACCACCTCGATGAGCTACCTCAGCTCCTCAACGTGCTGGCCGGCTCGATGAGCCTGGTCGGGCCCCGCCCCGAGCTCGTCGAGCTCCAGCACCTCTTCGACCCGGCCTTCGCCGAGCGACGCACGCAGGTGCGGCCCGGTCTCACCGGGCTCTGGCAGGTGAGCCGGAGTGTCGAGGCGATGATCGCGGACCATCCCGAGTACGACGACTACTACGTGACCGCCCGGGGCCTTCGCCTGGACCTGTGGATCCTCTGGCGGACGGCCATCGGACTGGTCGGCAGCGCGCCGATCGGGAGCCTCGGGGACGTGCCCGCCTGGTCGGCCCGGGCGGAGCCGGTGGTCGCAGGGATCGGCGACCACCCTGCCTGAGGGTGAGAAAGGCGAACACGGCCGTTGCGGGTCCTGATCAGCGCCTACGCCTGCGAGCCCCACCGAGGCTCGGAGCCCGGCGCGGGCTGGGAGTGGGCCATGGCGGCCGCCGAGCGTCACCAGGTCTGGCTGGTCACCAGCGACCGCCATGCCGACCCGGTGCGCCGCGCCCTGGCGGGGTACCGGCCTGAGGGCCTCGAATCCGTCCACTTCCTCGAGGAGGAGGTCGGCCCGATCCACGACCTACCGGTGCCGGGTCGGGCCCACGTGCGGTACTGGCGCTGGCAGCGGGCGGCGCGGGCGGTCTTCGCCCGTCTGCACGACGAGCACCGCTTCGATCTGGGTCACCACCTGACCTGGGCCGTGGACTGGCAGCCGACGGCCCTGGCCTCGGTGCCGGGCCTGCCGTTCGTCTGGGGGCCCGTGGGCGGCGCCACGCCCACATCGCTCCGCATGGCCCGCTGGCTGGGGGCCCGAGGCTTGGCGACCGATCTCCTGAGAGAGCTGGTCACCCGCCCGGCCCGGCGGCTCTTCGGTGACCAGATGGCCGCCGCCGCGACCCTGGTCCTGGCTCAGAACCGCGACGTGGCTCGCCGCTTCGCCGACTCTGGCCCCGTCGAAGTGGCCCCCAACGTGGCCATCCGGCTGCCCGAGCTCTCGGGCGGGGCGTCGGCCGCTCCGGCGACCCCGGGGAGACGAGCGGTGTTCGCCGGTCGCCTGGAGGCATGGAAGGGCCCGCGTCTCGCGGTCGCTGCGGTGGCCGCCGCCCCCGGCTGGCACCTCGACGTCTTCGGGACCGGTCCCCAACTGGCACCCGCTCGACGCCTGGCCCGTCGTCTGGGGGTGGCCGATCGGGTCACCTTCTGGGGCCAACGACCCCGGGCCGAGGTCGTGGCCGCACTGGGCGACGCCGACGCCTTCCTCTTCCCTTCGCTGCACGACTCCGCTCCCTTCGCCGTCGGCGAGGCCCTGAGCCTGGGTGTGCCCGTGGTGTGCATCGACCGCGGCGGACCCCCCGAGCTGGCCCGCACGCCCGTCGCCGGGTTGGCGGTGCCCGCCGACCGCCACGCACCCGCAGCTCTCGCCGCCGCGCTCGAACGGCTTCCGGCCGTCGAGTCGCTCGACTGGTGGGCCGCCGACCGGCTGCCCGACGAGATCGATCGGCACTACCACCGTGCGGTGGTACCGGTGTCGTGACCGGACAGCGGTTCACCTGCAGCGGCATCCCCATCGACGGTGTCGGCCTCGACGAGGCAGCCGGTGAGGTCCTGCGCCTCGGACGGGCGGGTACCGGGGCGGCGGTGCACCTGGCCAACGCCTGGTCGCTGGCCTGTGCCACGAGGGATCCGGCCCATCGGGACGCACTCGCCCACGGCGACCTGGTGGTACCCGACGGCATGCCGCTGGTCTGGGTCGCCCGTCGCCTCGGCCTCCCACTCCACGAGCGGGTCTACGGGCCCGACCTGCTCGTCCGGGTGGTCGACCTCGGTCGGGTCGACGGCGTCCGCCACCACCTCTACGGCGGCCGTCCCGAGGTGGTGTCGGCCGTGGCCGACCGGCTCCGGACGAGCTATCCGGGCGTCGAGATCGTCGCGGTCGACGCCCCACCGTTCGCCCCGCTGACCGCCGACGTCGTCGACGCGGCCGCGAGCCGGATCGCCGAAGTGGACGCCGATGTGGTCTGGGTGGCCCTGGGCACACCCCGACAGGACGAACTGGCCCACCGCGTGCGGGATCGGGTGTCGGGCGTGCTGGTCGGGGTCGGGGCCGCCTTCGACTTCCTGGCCGGGGCCAAGCGCCAGGCCCCACCGGTGCTGGCGCGGATGGGTCTCGAGTGGGCGTTCCGCTGGGCGACCGAGCCGCGGCGCCTCGCCGGCCGTTACGTACTCGGCAACACGATCTTCCTCCGGGAACTGGCCCGCCAGCGCCCCCGACTGCTGTCCGGGTCAGGGTGAGCCGGCGATGAACAGGGCAGCGACGACCGCACCGGTGCCGGCGACGCGGCCGATCGCCTCGCCGCCGTTCGTCCTGAGCCTCCTCGGCGTCTGCCTCGCCGGCTACCTCGCCCTCGGCAAGGGGTTCTCCCACTTCGGCATCCCGCCGCTGTTCGTCGGGGAGGTCCTCCTGGCCGTCCTGCTCGCCGCGAGCGTGCGGCCGACGATGCGGATCCCCACGTCACCTCCGGCCGTGCTGACCGCGGCGTTGCTGCTGCTCGGCACGGTCCAGGTGCTGTTCGACCTGATCCGTCCGGACGGTCCGGTCGCCCTCGAGTCGCTACGAGGCTTCGCCGTCGTCTACTACGCCCTCTTCTCGTGGGCGACCTACGACCTCCTTCGGCGGCACGAGGCCGCGGTCGGGGCCGGGGCCGTGCTCGACCTGCTGGACCGGTGGCTCCGACGCTCGGCTGCGGTGGTCGTGCCGGTGCTGGCCGTCCTCGCCCTCCGACTCGTGGTCGACCTCCCGGGCGCGCTCTTCAGCCTCCTGACCAAGGGGGGTTCGTTGCCGAACTGGCCTTCGGGGGTGCCCGTGCTCCTGACGAAGTCCACCGACGTCTCGGTGGCGTTGGTGATCTTCATGCCCGTGGTGTTCAAGGACTTCCGGCGGGACGACCGTTCCTACGCTCGGGTGGTCCTCCTCTGCCTCTGGGTGCTGGCCGCCCTGCTGGTGGGGGCGCGCAGTCGCGGGGCCCTGATCGCCCTGGGCGTCGGCGGCCTGGTCGTCTTCCGACACCACCTGCGCTCGGTCGCCCGCATCGCCCTGGGCGCAACGCTCCTCCTGCTCTTCCTGTTCGTCTCGGGCGCGAGTGTGCGGATCGACACGCGAGAGTTGAGCTTCGACGGACTGGTGTCGTCGGCGGCCTCGCTGACCGCAGGCGACGACGGGACGGACAGCGGCGATGCGGCGGACACCGCTCGATGGCGGACGGACTGGTGGTCGGACATCTGGACCGACGTCGAGGATCACCGCATGGTGCTGCACGGCCACGGGTGGGGCGACAACCTCGCCGTGCGCTACGGCGTCGTCCAGCCCGAGGACGCCGACGATCCCCTGGTGCTCCGACTGCCGCACAACATCTTCCTCTCCCTGGCGGGACGGGCCGGACTGCTCACGGCCATCGCCTTCACGGCGGTGGTCGTCCTCTCGGTCACCTCGACCCGCCGGAGTCAGGTGGGCGCCGCCGTGGCCGACCGCCCCGCGGTACGGGCGGCCCGCGGCGGCCTGGCCGCGGCCCTGGTCGTGGGCCTGACCGACGTGTACCTCGAGAGCCCCCAGGGCGCCATCGTGCTGTGGTCGGCCTGCGGATTCCTGTGGTGGCTGACGGCTTCGGCTCGTCCCGGTCCGACGGAGCTCTCCGATGCCTGGTCGGGAGGCTCCGGGGCCGTCGATCAGGCGGCCAGCTCGTCGTAGACCGCGAGCAGGCGATCGAGGGACCGGGTCGCCGTGTACCGCTCCTCATAGCGACGGCGGGCTGCCGCGCCGAGGGCGACGGCGTCACCGAGGGCCGTGGTGACCGCCGAGGTCAGCGCATCCGGCCGGAGCTCGCTGATCGCACCCACCGTGTCATCGACCAGTTCCGTCAGGCCGCCGATGGCGCCGGCCACCACGGGTCGCCCGGCGGCGAAGGCCTCCAGCACGACCGCAGGACAGGCCTCGGGTGACGCGGACGGCACGACCACCACGGCGGCCGCGTCCATCTCGGCCCGCATCGCCTCGCGGTCGAGGACCCCGAGCCAGGTGATGGAGGGGTCGGCCGCCGCCGCGGCCTCGACCAGGTCTCGTCGGGGCCCCTCGCCCGCGAGGCGCAGCGTCGCTCCCGGTGGGGGTGCGGCTCGCCAAGCCGCCAACAGCAGCGGAACGCCCTTGTCGTCGGCCAGGCGGCCGGCGAAGAGCACCTGGCGGCCGACCGGTGGCGTCGGCGCACCGGGGTCGTCGACCCCGTTCGGCCGCACCTCGACCCGGTCGTCCGGGATGCCGGCCGCCGACAGCGCCTCGGTGACCGACTCGGACACGGCGAGGAAGCGGTCGACCAGCCGCCAGGTCCCGCGGTGGGCGACGAGCGATCCGGCCAGGGCCGCGCTGGCGCCCCGCCCGGTGGCGTAGCAGCCGTGGCGCACTCCGGGAAGGGCAACGGTCCGACCCACGCAGTCCCGGCACTCCTGGCCGTCGCGGAACCACGTCCCGGCCAGGCACGCGTGGCGGACGTTGTGGACCGTCTGCACGACCGGCAGCCCGGCCGCCTTCGCCCACCGCACGATCATCGGGGAGAGAAGCGGGTACGGGTTGTGCAGGTGGACCACGTCGGGCCGGGCGGCGGCGACCAGGGACCGGAAGCGGCGACGGGTGGTCGCCGACCAGGTCGGCGCCAGCGGCAGGGCGAGGCGATCGACGAGCCCGAGCCCGCCGATGTCGTCGCTCTCGGCGATCAGCAGGTCGACGGTCACGCCCGCCGACCGCAGCCGCTCCACCTCGGCGGCCACGACGGTGTTCTCGCCCGACGGCAGCGCGCCCCGATAGCGGTTGTGGGCGACGATGACCCGTCGGGGCCCGGTCACCGGCGGTTCGCCGCCCGGTAGTCGGCGACCACGTCGGCCGCCGCCCCGTCGGCCCGCAGCGTGCCCCGGTCGAGCCACACCGCCCGGTCGCAGATGCGCTCGATCGAGTCGAGGTCGTGGGAGACCATCACCACCGTGGTCCCGCGGGTGTGCAGCGCCTGCAGTCGCTCGAGACCCGCCTGCTGGAAGCGGACGTCGGCGACGGCCAGCACCTCGTCGACGAGCAGCAGCGGCGTGTCGAGGTGCGCGGCGATGGCAGAAGCCCAGCCGGAGGCGCATGCCCGTCGAGTAGAACTTGACTTGGCGGTCGGCGGCCTCCTCGACGCCCGCGAAGGCGAGGATCTCCCCCAGCCCTTCACGGGCCTGGCGACGGCTCAGGCCGAGCAGGGTGCCGTAGGCCACCGCGTTCTCCCGTCCGCTCAGCTCCGGGTGCAGCCCGGCCTGCAGTTCGACCAGTGCACCCACCGGACCGGCGACGGTGAGCCGTCCCGCGGTGGGGTCCATGGTGCGGGACAGGATCTTCAGCAGGGTGGACTTGCCCGACCCGTTGACGCCGACGATGCCGACCGCCTCGCCCGGCGCGATGCGGAGGCTGACATCGCGCAGCGCCCACCGCCGGCGGTCGGCGTCGCGGCGCGGCAGGCGCAGACGGCCCATCAGGCCCTCACGGGGATCGGCTCGGAAGTGCTTCCAGAGGCGGTCGGCATCGACCGAGCCCGCCGGAAGCTCAGGCGACATCGGCGAACCCGCCTTCGAGGCGCTTGAAGAGGGCATAGCCCGCGATGAGGGCGATCGCCGCGCCGAGGGCGCTGAGCACGAGCAGGTCGGTCTGGGGGGCCTCACCCAACAGGACGGTGCGTCGGTAGCCGTCGATGACGCCGACCATCGGGTTCAGGACCGTGTAGGGCCGGAGCAGGTCGGGCGGCACGGCCGCCGTGCCGTAGGCCACCGGCGTGGCGAAGAGGCCGATCTGCAGGAGCGACGGAATCGTCTGGCGGAGGTCCTGCCAGTAGACGAGCGTCGAGGACAACCCCAACACCACGCCGGCGGTCCAGGCCACCTGGATGATCATCAGCACGGGCACCCAGACCGAGGTCGAGCAGGGCCCGGTGCCGGTGATGAGGAACACCACGGCCAGCGCGGGCAGCGACATGGCGGCATGGAAGCCGGCCACGCCGACCGATGACAGCGACAAGGTCTCGCGGGGGAAGGCGACCCGGGTGATGAGGTCGCGCTCGGCCACCAGGAGCGGGCCGCCGAAGGCGATCGCCTGGGAGAAGAACGTCCACGGAATGAGGGCGACGTAGGTGAAGAGGGCATAGGGCACGCCGCCGGTGTCGACGTCGACCACACGGTTCACGAAGACCGTGAACACCAGCATCAACAGCAGCGGGTTGACCACCGCCCAAGCCACGCCGAGGGTGGCGCTCTTGTAGCGGGCGCGGATCTCCCGCTCGGTGAGGGTCACCACCAGCTCGCGTGAGCGCCACAGCACACGGAGCGAGCGGCCGAGCTCGAGGGGACGGCGATAGCGGAGCTCGGGTGGCGGCTCGTCGGGAACGCGGACGGCGTCGCTCACCCCGACCGCCCGGCCCGCAGCTTGTGGGCCAGCACCATCGGCAGGTGGCGAGGAGCGACCTGCCAGTGGTCGGCCAGGAACCCCGGGGCCCGGACCGCCGTGCCCAGTGCCCCCAGGCCGCGGGTGCTGGTGACGAACAACCCGGCCGCATAGCCGCTGCCCACCAGGCGCTGTCCCGACCGGCGGCGGATCCAGCGCAGGACCGTCTCCCGGCGATCGTGGGGAACGTCCCGGAGGCGGAGGGCGACATCGGCCGGGATCGGTGCGTCCCAGACCTCGACGAGGTGGTCGACACCTTCGCCGACGAGCAGGCTGCACCGGTGGTGCTCGGCCGCGGCCACGAAGGCCCCCCAGTCGATGTCGTCGCCGGCCACGGCCAGGATCGTCAGGGCGTCGGGCACCCAGCGCAACTCGGCCTCCTCGGACGCCCCGAGGCCGTGGACGATGGCGTGGAACAGGTGGTGGGCCGGCGACAGCGTCCTCGCCGCCGTGCCCCGCAGGTCCAGCGGCCGGGCGTCGGCCCACAGCGCCGTGGTGTCGGCCACGCCGGGGTCGGCGGCCACGAAGTCGAGGCTGATCGTCGTGTGCAGGTCGATGACGTCCAGCGGACCCCGACGGAACCCGCGGGCGTGGCGCAATCGTCGATACCAATCGTCGTCACCCTCCTGCTCCCAGCGCGAGGGGTGGCGGCTGCGGACGCTGATCGTCTCGTAACCGAGTCCCTCGAGCAGTCGCCATGCGGGCTCGGCCTGGTCGGGGGGAACGAGCAGGTCGACGTCGCCCATGGGCCGGGCTGCCAGGTCGTCGTAGTAGAGAAGCGAAAGAGGCAGACCCTTGAGCAGCAGGGAGTCGATGTCCTGGTCGGCCAGCCGGCCGACCAGTTCGGACGCGTGGCGGAGGTGATGTTGGTTCTGCACCCACGACTTCCGGTAGATGCCCTTGAGGCGCTCGATGTGCTCGGCCCCGACGCTCTCGCCGAGGTGGCGCCACACCAGCGCCAGCAACCGGTAGACCTCCGCGTCCCAGAGGTCGGCCAGGTCCACGCTGGTGGTCAGCTCCCGCCATGCCGCCACGGCCTCGTCGTGGTCGGCCGTAGCGGCCCGAACGGCCAGGACCTGGGTGGCGTCGGACCAGCGCCCGTCGGATCCGGTCACGACGGGCGGCGCCGCGCCAGCCCGGCCCGCAAGGAGCTCAGCAGGGCCTTCTGGTACTCCGTGCTGTCGGCGGTCATGCTGTCCGATCGGATGCGCCGCTCGAGGGTGACCGCGTCGATCTCCCGGACGCGGATGCCGGCGTCGCGGGCCCGGCCCAGCCAATCGGTGGTGATGGCCATGGGCTGTTCCTCGTCGAAGCGGACGGCGTCGAAGATCGCCCGGCGGGCGACCAGTGCCCCGAGGAACAGGCTCTGCACGCCGCGCTGGGGCGCCCGCAGGCCGGCTGCCGCGGCCTCGCTCAGACCCGGATCGAGGAACTCGTCGGTGCGCCCCAGTACGGCGTCGACCTCGGGGTGCTCGGCGAGTGCGCCCAGGAGCGTGTCGAGGCCACCGGGTCGCCACCGGTCGTCGCTGTCGAGGAAGGCGAGCAGGTCGCCGGCCGACGCCTCGAGGCCCCGGTTGCGGGCCGTGCTCAGCCCGAGAGGACCCTGGGTGAGGACCCGGATGCGATCGCCGTAGCCGGCCAGGACCTCCGGCGTGCCGTCCGTCGAGCCGTCATCGATCACGATCACCTCGTCGTCGGCGCCGACCTGGGCGAGGACGCTGTCCAGCGCCTCGCCGATGTAGGGCTCGGCGTCCCGTACCGGGACCTGGACGCTGACCCGGATCACTCCGCGGCCCGCCGTTCCTGGATCAGACGGCGCAGGGAACGGGTGATCTCGTTGTGGGCGGGTCGCTCGGCGAGCAACGAGGCGTTGGCGTCGTGCCAGCGCCGCTCGGTCAGCTCCTCGGCGATCAACCCCACCTCGAAGCCGGCGGCCCGCACCCGCAGCAGCCAGTCGGTGTCGGTGCCGACGGCGAAGCTCTCGTCGTACCCGCCGACGCGCTCGTAGGTCGAGCGCCACGCCAACACCGAGCGCGTTGCCGTAGGTGACGGGCACACCGTGGGCGTCATAGGCCAGTGGAGGTAGTGGCCGACCATCGTCGGTGAACGACCGCACCAGTCCCAGCACGCAGCCGGTCGACGGTCCGGCCGCGACCAGGTGCTCGACCTCGACCCGGAGGCGGCGGGGCATCATGCGGTCGTCGGCGTCGTGCTGGGCGATCATCTCGCCCACGGCCGCGGCGACCCCGGTGTTGCGGGCGGCGGCCTCGCCCTGGTTCACCTGGTGACGCACCAGGCGCACGGAAGGGCCGAATCCCGCCGCGATCTCCGCGGTGGCGTCGCTGGAGGCGTCGTCGACGACGACGACCTCGACGGGAGTCAGCTCCTGGGTGAGCACGCTCTCGATGGACTCGCCGAGGAAGCGCTCCGCCTGGAACGCCGGAATGACCACCGAGACCGTGGGCCAGGGCTCGGTCATGGCTCGCTCACGCGGTTGCGTTGGGCCAACCCGCCTCGGAGACGTCGTGCACGGGGTCCAGGAGGATCAGCTCCTCCATGTCGGAGAACTTCTCGAAGGTCATCGGGCCGGCGTCGGTGCCGTCGGCGGGTGTCCCGTTGCGCTCGACCAGGCCTTCCCCGACCAGTTGGTCGAGGAAGGCGGCCACCTCGGCGGGCTCCCGGGCCACGGCGTCGGCCACGGCGTCGACGGGCCGGCTCTCGTCGCCCAGAGCGGACCAGACCACCTCGGCCGGGCCCCGCAGGCTGTAGTAGCTGCCCGTGTCGAAGTCGATGGCGACCACTTCGCCGTCGACCGTCTCGTGGACCACGTGGGGGGTCCGGATGCGATAGTCGGCCACGGTCCGAGCTTACCGGCGACCCTCGACGCACCTCCGCAGACGGGATCAGGCCCCGGCGAGCAGGTCGGCGGCGGCCCCGTAGGCCCGGATGTCGTGGTAGCCGGTGCGGGCACTGGTGCCCCGGCCGGTCACCAGCACCAGGCCCCAGTGGGTCATGAGCTGCCAGGCCTGGCCCGTCCGGGGGTCGACCTGACGCCGGTGCAGCCACCGCAACGTCTGGTGGAGCCGGTCGCGGAAGGCCCCGTCGGGGCCGTCGTCGAACTCCACCAGCGCCCGCACCAGCTCCACCTGGATCCACCAGACCCGCTGATGGCCACCCGGTCGGAAGCCGGTCTCCGGAGAGTCGCCCAGAGCCCCGTGGCGGAAGCCCTCGCCGAGTGCGGTCTCGACGACTCGGCGGCACCGCTCACGCTCGCCGACCAACCCGAGGGCCTCGGCGTGTTCGGCCAGGAGCCAGGCGGCCTCGACCTCGTGTCCGAGCGTGACCGGGACGGGCAGAGGCACCCCGCTGTCCTCGGTGACGTCGGCGGCACGCGGTGCCAGGAAGTGGTCGTGGAGGAGCGCGGCGGTCCGTTCGGCGACCGACCGTGCCCCGCCGCCGCCCCCGGCCACCGCGAGGAGGGCGGCGGCCTCGAAGAGATGCAGCGCTCCGCCGACGCTGATCGTGCCGGCGGTCGCGTGGCGGTGCTCGGTGCCGACCGGGAGCGGCGACCAGTCGCGGTCGAGCAGTTCGGTGACCGCACCCCAGGGCGTCGTCGGTCGCGTGGCCAGGGCAAACCCCGTCGCCGCCTCGGCGAGGGCCCGAGGGCGGGTCGCGTCGTCGAGCCGGGCGACCTCGGCCAACGCGTACACCGCCATGCACTGGGCGTAGAGCGCCTTCCGGCCATCAGTGACCGCACCCGACGGGTCGATCGCCCACACCCAGCCGCCGTGCTGGTGGTCGGCGTGTCGGTCCATTGCCTGCCAGGCCCGCGGGACGGCGGCCGCGACCGTCTCGCCGCCGATCCCGTGGCGCTGGAGGTGGGCCAGGCTCCAGAGCCGGCGGGAGCGCCCGACCAGGTCGGGGCAGGGGGCCGGACGGCCGGCGAGGTCGGTCTCGACGTCACCACACAGGATCGGCGCCTGGAGGTCGAGCCAGTGGTGCAGGAGCGCGGCCCACCCGGGGTCGTCGGTCGGCGCCGGGTCGGGCCGGGCCCGGCGTCGAACCTCCAGCGTCGGCCCGAGGTAGCCCAGGCGGCGACGGGCGCGCCCCACGAGCCCGTGTCCCCCCACGGTCAACCCGTCCCGGCCCCCGAAGCGAGGAACCCTTCGATGGCCGCGGGGGTGGCGGCGGGGTCCGGGCCGAGGGCGAAGTCGAAGGCCGGCGTGCTCCGGACGAGGCGGGCCAGCACGGCCAGCACCCGGCCAGGGTCGGCGCCGGGGAACTGGAGGACCGTGCTCGGGCCCAGCCGACGGAGCGCGGCGGCCGCGCCGATCGGAGCGATGGCCGGTCCACCGCCCCCCACCCGAGGCAGCAGGATCGCCCGGACCGGGAGGTGCTCGACGATGCGATCGCCGAACGGTTCCTGCAGGAAGGCGATGAGCTTGTCGCGCTGCTGGCGCCCGACGACCTCGGCGGTGATGTGGGGCACCCGGTGCTGGTCGGGCTCGTGGATCTTGGCGGTCGTGTAGAGGGAGTACGCCTCGGGTGAGCCGGACCGGTCCGGGTCGACGAGGACGTAGTCGTCGCCGAGGAACACGAGGTCGGGGGAGGTGAGGGCCCACAGGGCAGTGGTGGACTTCCCCGACCCGCTGACCCCGCCCAGCAGCACCCCTCCCTGCTCGGGGGTGCCGACGCAGGCGGCGTGCACCATCTGCAGGCCGATGCTCTCCGACCACCAGTGGATGATCGGCCGGAACGGCATGGCCAACTCGGCCAGCGGGACCTTTGCGATCTCGGGCACCCACCACCAGGCCTCGTCGGGGGAGCCGGGTCCGTCGGGTTGGCGCACGAAGCCCTCCACCAGGCCCTCGTCGGGCCAGGCCATCGCGCAGCGTTCGTGGCGGAGGTCGGCGTAGCGGGCTTCCTCCGCCGCCGGAGGTCCGGCACCGGGGTCGGCGCCGAGGAGGGCTTCGGCGCCATCGCTCGCCCAGGCGTGGATGACCAGCTCCGGCGGCCCGGTGCCGCCGGGATCCTCGAGGTGGGTCATGGGCGGCGCCAGCCGGTCGGCCACGGCACCGACGGCCCGCAGGAGGACGGGCCGGCCACCGATGCGGAGGCGCCGGTCGGTCACCGGGGCCCTCCTGGCCGCCATCTCGAACGCGGTCCGGCACCGCGCGAGCAGTTCGTCGGTCTGCATGCTTCGCCGGACGGTAGCGGTGAGCATCCCGCCGCGGTTCGGGCCGAGCCGCGTGAGCGGTCCGGCCCCGTGCCCTGGGGCGATCGTCGTAGCCTTGGGTCCCATGGTGGGACCGGTGATCATGGTGGGCTTCGACGGGGCGTCCTGGCCACTCGTCGAGCGCTGGGCGGCCGACGGCCACCTGCCCGCGTTGGCCGGGCTGATCGAGCGGGGGACGCGGGGCCGGTTGCAGACCCCCGACGGGTTCAACGACAACGCGGTGTGGGCGTCCTTCGCCACCTCGCTGCGCCCCGAGCGACACGGCTGGCTCCACTACAACCGGGTCCGTCCGGGCGGCTATGACACCGAGCGGGTCACCCGCGACGTCATCGAGGCCGCGCCCTTCTGGCAGGCCGTGTCCGATGGCGGCCACACGGTGACCGTCATCGACGTCCCGAAGGCACCGCGGGGCGTCGACCTGCACGGGGTGGAGCTCGTCGACTGGCTGTGCCATGGCGCCGACAGCCCCGTGCCGCTCAGCGAGCCCGCCGATCTCGTGGACCGGGTGGTGGCCACACACGGCCCCGGCCACCCCCGCGAGTGCCTCCGCTACGGGCGGTCCGGCGACGAGCTGGTCGACTGGGTCGCAGAGCGGGAGGAGATGACCCGCCGCAAGGGTGACCTCCTGGCCGAACAGGTCGCGGCCCGGGACGCCGACCTCTTCCTGGCCGTCTTCAACGCCTCGCACTGCGTCGGGCACCAGTGCTGGCACCTCCACGACCCCGAGCACGCCGACCACGACCCGGCGATGGCGGCCCGCACGGGCGACCCCCTGCTGCGGTGCTACTCGGCGATCGACCGGGAGCTGGCGAGGCTCCTCACCTTCGCCGCCGCCGACGCCACGGTGATCGCCTTCGCCTGCCTCGGCATGGGCCCGCACTTCGGTGCCGGTAGCGCTCTCGACCGGGTACTCCTCCGTCTCGATCCCGCGACGCCGCCCACCGCGCTGACCCCCGCCGGTCTGACCGGGCAGGCGTGGCGGCGGTTGGTCCCCCTCTCGTTGCGCCGGGCGATGCCGTCGGCGTGGCACCGAGCGGCCACGAAGCGGGCGGAGGCCCTCCGCGAGCGCCGCTCGTACTTCCCCATCGACACCGGGGCCCGCTCCAGCGGGATCCGGGTCAACCTGGCCGGACGCGAGGCCGCGGGCGTCATCACCCCCGGCGAGGGCTACGAGTCGGTCCTGGCCGATCTCGAGACCGCGCTGTCCGAGCTGGTCGACGACGAGACCGGGGTCCCGGTCGTCGGGGCCGTCGAGCGCACGGCCGACCACCACGAGGGACCCCACGCCGGCGACCTGCCCGACCTGTTCGTTCACTGGGCCCCCGGGCCCTCACCGGTCCGGGCGGTGCGGTCGGACCGGGTCGGCGTGGTCCTGGCCGCTCCTCCCGACCGGACCGGGCACCACCACGCCCACGGCTTCTTCGTCGCCGCCGGGCCCGGCCTCGCCGCGGGGCGGGTGGCCGCCGACGCTCACGTCGTCGACCTCAGCGCCAGCGTGGCCGCTCGTCTGGGCGTCGAGCTCGGCGACGTGGACGGAACGGTGATCGCCGAACTGTCACCGGACGACTGAGCGCAGCGGCGTCGGACCGTCGACGGAGGCGAGGCCATGTCGGGTTCGTCGGTCCTGGCGTCGCTCGGTAACGTCGGCGGCCATGGACATCAGCGGAGCTTCGGCACTGGTCACGGGTGGGGCCTCGGGCATCGGCGGGGCGACCGTCGCGCCTGCTGGCCGAGCTCGGTGCCAAGGTCACGGTGGTCGACCTGCAGGACGAGAAGGGCGAGGCCCTGGCGGCCGAGATCGGGGGGAAGTACGCCCACGCCGACGTGACCGACACCGAGCAGGTCGAGGCGGCCGTGGCCGCGGCCAACGCCGACGGGGACCTGCGCATGGTGGCCAACGGCGCGGGCATCGGCTGGGCCCAGCGAACGGTGGGCAAGGGGGGTGAGCCCCACGATCTGGCCGTCTTCGAGAAGGTCGTCCAGGTCAACGTGATCGGCACCTTCAACGTCATCCGCCTGGCCGCGTCGGCGATGAGCCGGAACGAGTCGGTGGGCGACGACGGCGAGCGGGGGGCCATGGTCAACATCGCCTCGGTCGCGGCGTTCGACGGCCAGACCGGCCAGGCCAGCTACTCGGCGGCCAAGGGCGGCATCGTGGGCATGACCTTGCCGATCGCCCGGGACCTCGCGGCGATCGGTGTCCGGGTGTGCACCATCGCGCCGGGCACCATCGACACCCCGATGTTCGCGTTCGCGTCGGAGGACACCAAGGCGGGTCTCGGGGCCGGTGTGCTCTTCCCCAAGCGCATGGGACAGCCCGAGGAGGTGGCCTCCCTGGCCGCCGAGATCTTCCGCAACAGCTACCTCAACGCCGAGACCATCCGGCTCGACGGCGGGATCCGGATGCCCCCGAAGTAGCCCTCAGTCCCGCCGTCCCACCCAGGTGGGCTCGTCGGCCGCGGCCAGCAACTCGCGGTCACCCGAGGAGTTGCCGTAGGCCCAGAGCCGCTCGGGGGTCTGGCCGCCGAGCCACTCGGTGAGCCGGACGACCTTCTGGTGACCCCGGCAGTTGGGACCGACGATGGCGCCGGTGAGGCGGCCCTGCGTGGTCCTCCTCCAGCTCGACCGCACACACGCCATCGAGGCCCAGGTGGTCGACGACGGGGTCCAGATAGGCGCGGAGGGACGCCGACACGATCACCACCTCGTGGCCTTCGTCCTGGTGCCAGCGGATGCGCTCGACGATCTCGGGCCGGAACTGCTCAGGGAGGCGTTCGCCGTAGCGGGCCGCCGTGGCGTGCAGGTCGTCGGCCCGGCGGCCGGCCAGTACCCGTCGGAGGACGGCGGCCTTGTACGCGGCCCGGCGATCGCCCGTCGCCAGGGCGGGGAGACCGGCCAGGAATGCGCCGGTGAAGCGGGGCAGGCCGGCCACGCCGCGCAGGAAGGGCACCAGGGTGTCCCGGTAGGTGATCGTGCCGTCGAAGTCGAAGGCGGCGACCAGCCGCCCGCCGCCCTCAGCCACCGGTGACGACGGCCTCCAGGCGCTCGAGGGTCTTCTCCATGTTGGCGGGGTGCTTCTTCGGATAGCCCATCAGCTCGATGAACCTGGGGGACCGGGCCGTCGACCAGTCGAAGGTCTCGGTCACCTTCGTCCCGCCCTCGACCGGCTCCAGCTCGTAGCGCCAGCGGTGCCGGCCGAAGTGCTGCCAGGCGATCAGGCGGTCGTTCTCGTACTCCACCACCTCGTTCTGGATCCGGTACGGCAGGCCGATGCGCATGCTCATGCCGAACTTGGTGCCGAGGGCCAGTGGCTCCGGGTCGCCCGTGGTGCCCTTGACCGATCCCGAGCCATCGAAGTCGGCATGGCGGTTGGCGTCGGCGATGACCGCGAAGATCTCCGCGGCCGACGCCGGGATGACCCGGCTGACGGACACCTGGCGTTGGGGCACGGGACGACGCTACCTGGTGAGGATGGCTCGCAGGCCCGACTCGAGGTCGGGGTGCCTGAAGGCGAAACCGTCGGCCTCCAGGACCTTCGGGAACGCCCGTTGGGACGCGTAGAGGAAGGCCTCCGTCGCTTCGCCCCCCAGGAGGATCTTGGGCCCGAACCGGGGCACCGGCAAGAACGTCGGTCGGTGCAGGACCTCGCCGAGGGTGGTGGTCACCGTGTGGTTGGTCTCGGGCTCGGGGGCGGTCAGGTTGACCGGACCGGAGACGTCGGTGTCGATGAGGTGGCGGATCGCCCGGACCTCGTCCTCCAGGGTGATCCAGCTCCAGAACTGGTCACCCGAGCCCAGGCGTCCGCCGAGCCCGAGCCGGAAGAGGGGGAGGAGCTTGTCCAGGGCGCCCCCGTCGGTGGCGAGCACGATGCCGGTTCGGAGCAGGGCCGTGCGGATGCCCGCGGCGGCCGCCGGCGCCGCGGCGGCCTCCCAGTCGAGGCAGAGGCGGGCGAGGAAGTCGGCGCCGGGCTCGCTCTTCTCGGTGAGCTTCTCGGCGCCCCGGTCGCCGTAGACGCCGACGGCGGACCCCGACAGCAGGACCCGAGGTGGAGCGGTCAGGTCGGCGAGGGCCTCGGCCAGCAGGGTCGTGCCGTCGACGCGGGCGTCGCGGAGGTCCCGCTTGCGCTCGTCGGTCCAGCGTTTGTCGCCGATGCCCGGTCCGGCCAGGTGGACCACCGCATCGGCCCCCTCGAGGCCGGCATGGTCGATCTGGCCGGCGCCGATGTCCCAGCGCACCTCGTCGGGGCCCCTGGGCGGGCGGCGGACGAGACGGCGGACCCGGTGGCCGTCGCCCTCGAGGTCGGTCACCAGGGCCGTGCCGATCAGGCCGCTGCTACCGGTGACGATGACGTCCATGGCCTCACGCTAGGGCGGGGCCTAAGGTCGGGCAATGGCGGACGAAGACGGGGCGACGGCCTCCACCCATCACCTGGGCCTGATCGGCCTGGTCCTGGCGGCGATCGCGCTGATCGCCTTCGTGGTCCAGAACACCGAGGACGCCACCTTCAACTGGCTGGTGATCGAGATCACCATGCCCCTGTGGCTGGCGCTGGTCATCGCCGCCGTCCTCGGCGCGGTGATCGCCAACCTGGGGGGCTGGCTGCTGCGCCGCCGCGGGAACTGACCGTCAGAGGCGCTCGAACCCCCTGCGCACCTCCCAGTCCGTGACGGTCTTGTTGAACTGGTTCCACTCCTGGACCGCGGTGTTGACCAGGTGGTCGTGGACGGCTTCCCCGAAGGCCTCCCGGGCCATCGCGGAGCCCTCGAGCAGCCCGATGGCGTCGACCAGCGTGTGGGGGACCCGGGCCAGGTCCTCGGCCTCGTAGCCGTTGCCCTCGTAGGGGTCACCGGGCTCGAGCCCGTTCTGGATGCCGTGGAGGCCGGCGGCGATCTTGGCGGCCAGGGCGAGGTAGGGGTTGGCGTCGGCGCCGGGGATGCGTGACTCGACGCGGTAGCCGGTTCCGTGGCCCACGACCCGGAGCCCGAGGGTGCGGTTGTCCCGGCCCCAGCCGACGGCCGTGGGGGCCCAGGAATCGGGCTGGTAACGCCGGTAGGAGTTGACGAAGGGGGCGTAGCACCAGGCCAGTTCCCGGGTGGCGGCCATCTGGCCCCCGAGCCAGCCCCGGAAGACCTGGCTCATGTGGTGGGGCCCGTCGTCGTCCCACATCAGGCTGTCCTGGCCGTCGGCGTCCCACACGCTGGAGTGGATGTGGCAGCTGGAACCGACCTTGTCGAAGGCGTACTTGGCCATGAAGGTGATGGCCTGGCCGTTCAGGGCGGCGATCTCCTTCACCCCGTTCTTGTAGATCGCGTGCCGGTCCGCCATCTCCAGGGCCTCGGCGTAGTACAGGTTGATCTCGTGTTGGCCGTTCTCGGCCTCGCCCTTGGAGAACTCCACCGGGACGCCCGCGCCGTCCATCCCGTTGCGGATCTGGCGGATGAGGTACTCGTCCTTGGTGGTCTGGAGGATGTGGTAGTCGAGGATGTAGTCGTTCTGGGGGGTCAGGCCGCGGTAGTCGGCGGCCGCCGCCTCCTCGTAGGACTCCCGGAACAGGATGAACTCCAGTTCCGTGCCGGCCTTGATCGTGTAGCCCAGCGCCGCGGCCTTCTCGAGTTGGCGGCGCAGGATGGTGCGCGGCGCCACCTCGACGGGCTCGCCGGTCTCCTCGTCGAAGAGGTCGCACATGACCAGCGCGGTGGCCTCCAGCCACGGGATCCGCCGGAGCGTGGCCAGATCGGGTCGGCAGCTGAAGTCGCCGTAGCCCTTGTCCCAGGTGGCGTACTGGTAGCCCGGGAGGACGGTCATGTCGACGTCGACGGTCAGCAGGTAGTTGCAGGCCTCCACCGACCCGTCGATGACGCGGTCGAGGAAGAAGTGGCCCGTGACCCGCTTGCCCATGAGCCGGCCCTGGAGGTCGGGGAAGACGACGAGGACGGTGTCGATCTCGCCGTCGCGGATCATCGCTTCTATGGCGCTGGGTTCCAGCGGTGACGGTGCCATGGCGGGTGAGCATGACACGGACCAGAACACGGCGCTCTCTCTACGATGGCCCGATGGCCGAGCACCGCGACCTGCTGATCGGCGGCGTCGCGCGGCCCGCGGCGGAGGGGTCCACCTTCGAGGTCCACAACCCCCACGACGGGTCCGTGGTGGCCTCGGTGGCGAAGGGGACCGGCGCCGACGTCGACCTGGCCTTGGCCGGCGCGACACGCGCGTTCGAGGAGGGTGCGTGGCCCCGGATGCCTGCGGTCGAACGAGGAAGGACCCTCCTTCGCGTCGCGGCGCTGCTGCGCGAGCGCTCCGACCAGTTCGTGGCCTGTGATGTGGCCAACGCCGGGAAGCCGGCGGCCAGTGCCGCCTGGGAGGTCGAGGCCACGGCCTCCACGTTCGAGTACTACGGCGGAGCGGCCAACAAGGTGCACGGCGAGGTCCCCCCCGTCGCCAAGCCCGGCCTGGCCGTCGTGTTGCGGGAGCCCGTCGGTGTCTGTGCCCTGATCGTTCCCTGGAACTTCCCCCTGATGATCGCGGGATGGAAGGTGGCCCCGGCGCTGGCCTGTGGCAACACGATCGTGCTCAAGCCGGCGAGCTACACGCCCCTCTCGGCGCTGATGCTGGGCGAGCTGCTCGTCGACGCCGGCGTGCCCCCGGACGCGGTGTCGGTCCTGCCCGGGCCCGGGGCCGACCTGGGCGATGTCCTCGTCGGCGACCCGAGGGTGCACAAGATCAGCTTCACGGGCGAGACCACGACCGGGACCCGGATCCTGCAACGGTCGGCCCCCAACATCGCCCGGGTCGCGCTCGAGCTCGGCGGGAAGTCGCCGTGCATCGTGTTCGCCGACGCCGATCTGGAACGGGCCGCCGCAGAGCTGCCGATGGCCGTGTTCGACAACGCCGGTCAGGACTGCTGCGCCCGGGCCCGCGTCCTGGTCGAGCGCCCCGTGTACGACGACTTCGTGGCGGCGTTCGCCCACCACACCGAGCGGGTGACCGTCGGGGACCCGAACGGGGAGGGCACCCAGATGGGTCCGTTGATCTCGCACCGCCGGCGGGACTCGGTGGCGGGGTACCTGGCCCTGGGCCAGGAGGAGGGGGCCGAGCTGGTCGTCGGTGGGCGGGTGCCCGACGACGGCGACCTCGCGGCGGGCTCGTACCTGACCCCGGCCGTGCTGGCCGGGGTCGACAACCGCATGCGGGTGGCCCGGGAGGAGATCTTCGGTCCGGTGGCGACCGTCATCCCGTTCGACACCGAGGACGAGGCGATCTCGCTGGCCAACGACTCCGTGTACGGCCTGTCCGGCTCGCTCTGGACCCGTGACCTCGGTCGATCGATCCGGGTGGCCAAAGCGGTGCGCACCGGTGTGTTGTCGGTCAACTCGAACTCCTCGGTTCACCAGGAGGCACCCTTCGGGGGGTTCAAGCAGAGCGGTCTCGGGCGCGAGAGCGGCCTGGCGGCGATGGCCGCCTACACCGAGCCGAAGACGGTCTTCTTCGACGGCGGCAGTTGAGGCGAGACATCCGGCCCATGCGTGTCCTCGTGACCGGCGGCGCCGGCTTCATCGGTTCGGCCCTGTCCCGACAGCTCGCCGAGCAGGGCGACGACGTCGTCGTGGTGGACTGCCTGCGGCCGAACTACGACCCGGTGCACAAGCGGGCCAACCTCGACTGGGTGCGGTCGGCGTCACCGGGCTCGGTCCGGATCGAGGAGATCGACCTCGTCGAAGCCGACCTCGACCGGGTCTTCGAGGGGGTCGACCTCGTGTGCCACCTCGCCGGTCAGCCTGGGGTGCGGCCCTCCTGGGGCGACGGCCTCCGTGCCTATGTCGCCGACAACATCCTGGCCACGGAGCGGGTGCTCGCGGCCGCCAGCCGGGCCGGTGTGCAGCGCGTCCTCTACGCCTCCAGTTCGTCGGTCTACGGCGAGGCCGCCCGCTACCCCTGCCATGAGGACGATCTGCCCCGTCCGAGCAGCCCGTACGGCGTCACCAAGCTGGCCGGCGAGCACCTCGTCGTGGCCCACGCCGAGGTCCACGGCCTCCCGACCGTGGCCCTGCGCTACTTCAGCGTGTACGGGCCCCGCCAGCGCCCCGACATGGGCGTACGACGCCTCGTGGATGCCGCCGTGTCCGGCTCCCCGTTCCCGCTCTATGGCGACGGTCGCCAGATCCGGGACATGACCTACATCGACGACGTCGTGGCGGCCACCACGCTGGCCGCGCGGGCCGACCTCCAGCCGGGCACCGTGCTCAACGTGGCCGGAGGGGCTCCGGTCCGACTCGTCGATCTCATCGACCTCGTCGCGGAGGCCGTCGGGCGCCCGGTTCTCCTGGACCACCAGCCCGCTCAGGCCGGCGATGTCGCCCGAACCGGCGGCGACACCACCCGGATCCTCCAGCTGCTCGGTTGGGCGCCCCGGACGTCACTCGCGGACGGTGTCCGCGAGTCCGTCCGCTGGGCGAGCCAGCAGCCGGAGTGAGCAGCTCGGGGGTCAGACGAGCCTGAGACGGCGAGCGAGGTCGGACTGCAGGGCGCCGTCGGGGTCGACGCGGGCGCGTGCGGCGCGCCAGTCGTCGAGGCGGGGGTACATCTCCGGCAGGAGGGCCGGGTCGAGGCGACTGTCCTTGGCCAGGTAGATGCGGCCGCCGGCATCGGCGACCTCGCGGTCGAGGCCGTCGAGCAGCACGCCGAGGGAGGCGTCGCCGGCCGGGATGTCCAGGGCGAGGGTCCAGCCGGACACGGGGAACGACAGTGGCCCGGGATTGGCGGGACCGAAGCGCTTCAGGACGGCCAGGAACGAGGGTCGACCGGCCTGGGACAGCGTCTCGACGGCCCGCCGGAGGGTCGCCTCGGCGCCGAAGGGGACGACCATCTGCCATTGCAGGAAGCCGCGGCGGCCGTAGATGCGATTCCAGCCCCGGACGAAGTCGAGCGGATGGAAGAAGGGGGCGATGGCCTGGATCTCGCCGGTGCGGTGCTTGGGGTGGCGCCGGTACCAGGCCTCGTTGAAGGCCCGGATCGACCAGCGGTTGAGGGCCAGGTCGGGCACCCAGGGCGGCGCGCTCAACCGCACGGCGGGGTCATAGGCGAACGGGTGGGTCCGGTCCTTCGCCGGGAGGGCGTCGGCGGGGGCGAAGTCACCCCGGGTGAGCACCGAGCGGCCCATCGCCGCGCCGGTGGCCAACAGGTCGATCCAGGCCACGGAGTAGTGGTAGGCGTCGTCGCGCCGGTCCATGCGGTCGAGGGCGTCGTCGAGGTCGGTGGTGCGCTCGGTGTCCACCAGCAGACGGCTGGAGGGGATCGGTTGGAGGGCGAAGGTGGCGTCGAGGATCACCCCGGTCAGGCCCATCCCGCCCGCGGTGGCCCAGAACAGCTCGGGGTCCTGGTCGGGCCCGATCTCGACGACCCCGGCCGGGACGCGGAGACGCAGGGAACGGACGTGCCGCGCGAAGGAACCGTCCCGGTGGTGGTTCTTGCCGTGGACGTCGGCGGCGATGGCCCCGCCGATGGTCACGTAGCGGGTGCCGGGCGAGACCGGCACGAACCAGCCCCGGGGCACCACGGTCCGGAGCAGATCGTCGAGGCTGAGGCCCGCCTCGGCGGTGACCAGTCCGGTGGCCCCGTCGAAGGAGAGGAGACGGCGCACACCGGTCGCCTCGGCAACGGTGCCGCCGGCGTTCTGGGCCGCGTCCCCGTACGACCGGCCCAGGCCGCGGGCGATCACCCCGCGCTCGCCGGCGTCGTCGAGGCTGCCGGCCAGGGCCTCGGTGGTGGTCGGGGTCGTGACGGTGGCGGCCGTCGGCGCCGTGCGGGACCAGCCCGTGAGCTCGGGACTCATGGCCCTCGCTCCCGGCCCGGTGGGGCCGTGGCGCGCCTTTGCTCGTCCACCGGGCTCACGCGAGGTAGACCGCCGTGCCGTACACCAGGGCCCAGGCCAGCCCGGCCAGCTGTAGCGGTCGATCGGCGAGGAACAGCTCCTCGGGGGCGGCCCCCTGTCCCCGGTCGAGCAGCAGGGCGTAGCGCAGGACGGCCACGACGAAGGGCAGGATCGACAGCTCGAACCACGGGACCGAGCCGGTGGATCCCGCGGCGGTCTCGAAGGCCCAGACGCAGTAGGCCACGAACATCACGCCCGAGGAGACGGTCCGCAGGTAGGCCAGGTACGAGGTGCTGTACTCGTCGAGGGTGGCGCGGATGTCACCCGAGCCCCCCTCCTCCTCGGCCAGGTCGCCGACCTCCCCCTGGCGCTTGCCGGTGACCACGAAGAGCGATCCGAACGAGGTGACGATGAAGAACCAGTCCGACACGGGGACGCCCGTCGCCGCCGCCCCCGCGATGGCCCGCAGCACGAACCCGGCGGCCACGGTGACCACGTCGAGGATCACGACGTGCTTGAGCCAGTGGCTGTACGCCGTGGTCATGGCCACGTAGATGGCGACCACGACCGCGAGGTGCCAGTCGGCCAGGAAGCTGATCCCCACGCCCGCGGCGATCGCCAGCCCGCCGACGACGGTGGCCAGGCCGGGAGTGACCACACCGGACGCGATCGGCCGGTTGCGCTTCGTGGGGTGGCGGGCGTCGGACTCCCGGTCGGCCACGTCGTTGAGCAGGTAGGTGCCCGACGCCGCCAGGCAGAAGGCGGCGAAGGCGATCGTCGCATCGGCCAGGGGAGCGGCCTCGTCGATGACCCCGGCCGCGGCCGGCGCCGCGAACACGAGCAGGTTCTTGGCCCACTGCTTGGGCCGGGCCGCCCGCAGGAGACCGCCGACCACGGACTCGGTCGCCGGTCCGGCAGTGGTCACAGGTGGTCCATCGCCGCTCCCGTGAGGGCGGGGCGGGTGTCGAGAACAGCCGGGCCGTGGAGGGCCACCGGCCCGAGGTCGAAACGGTCGTGGGCCCGGACCGGGCGCGTCGGTTCCACGGCGCCCGGAGTCATGGCCGGAAGGCTACGCGGGTCCGCCTCAGCGGGCCGCGACCTTCCGCCAGAGTGGTCGAGGGAGGTGGCGCATGACGCTGAAGACGTACCGCAGGACCGGCGGGGCCCACACCACCTCGGCGCCCTTGGCCAGGCCCTTGGCGATCTCCTCGGCCACCGCCTCGGCAGTCGTGGCGAACGGGGCCGGGTCGCGGCCCTCGGTCATCCTGGTGGCCACGAATCCCGGCCGAACGACCATCACCCGGGCGCCGGTGCCCTGGAGGGCGTCGCCCAGGCCCTGGGCGAAGCCGTCGAGGCCGGCCTTGGTGGCCCCGTACACGAGGTTCTCGGCCCGCACCCGCTCGCCGGCGACCGAGGAGATCACCACGAGCGTGCCGTGGCCCTGCTCCCGCAGCCGGTTGGCCGCGGCCAGGCCGCTGGAGACGGCCCCGGCCAGGTTCACCTCGACGGCTTCGGCGGCGCGGGCCGGGTCGGCGTCGAACGCGGCCTGTTCGCCCAGGACGCCGAAGGCCGAGATCACCAGGTCGAGGTCGCCGAGGCAGCCGACGGCCTCGGCGATCACCGTCGCGTGGGTGTCCGGCTCCCGGGCGTCGAAGGCGATCAGGTGGACCTCCTCGAGGCCTGCATCCCGCAGTCCGTCGGCGGCGGGGGCGGCGGCTTCCGGGTCGCGTACGGCCAGCACCACCCGGCGCAGGCGGTCCCGGGCCAGGCGGCGCACGGTGGCCAGGGCGATCTCGGAGGTGCCTCCGAGCACCAGGGCGGTCTGTACGGCCCCGAGGGCGTCCTTCATGGCGGTGGAGCGTACGGCGTCGCTCAGGTCGCCAGCAGGACCTGGACGCTGAAGGCCACGAGGATGGCCAGGCCGCAGAGGAGCGCGGCGATGATCAACACGCGGGTGCTCACCGGTTCGACAGGGTACCGACGAGATCCCGGCCACGAGGAGACGAACCCGGGTGCCCCCGGGAGAGGCTCGGGGGTCACCGGTAGGCTCGGCTGCTCATGGCTGATCGACACGACCTGGTGATCATCGGCGGCGGCCCGGGTGGCTATGCCGCCGCCCTCTACGGCACCGCGGCGGGCCTCGACGTGGCCATGGTCGAGAACCAGAAGGTCGGCGGGACGTGCCTGCACGTCGGCTGCATCCCGGCCAAGTCGTTGCTCGAGACCGCCGCCGTGCGGCGGGCGCTCGCCGGCGCGGCCGAGTTCGGCTTCACCATCGACGAGCCGACGATGGACTTCGGGGTCAGCCAGGACCGAAACCAGGGGGTCATCGACAAGCTCCACAAGGGGCTGTCCTCGCTGCTGGGCAGTCGCAAGGTGCGCGTGGTGAACGGCACCGGCCGGCTGGCCGGGCCCGGAAGGGTCGCGGTCTCCGGAGGCGAGGACGGCGACCTGGAGCTGGAGGGCGACGCCGTCATCCTGGCCTCGGGCTCGGTGCCCCGGACCATCCCCGGCTTCGAGATCGACGGCGAACTGGTCCTGACCTCCGACGAGTTGGTCAGGACCCGGTCGCTGCCCGCGTCCGCGGTGGTCATCGGGGGCGGGGCCATCGGCTGCGAGTTCGCTTCGATGATGGCCGACCTCGGTGCGGAGGTGACCATCCTCGAAGCGCTGCCCAAGATCCTCCCCGGCCTCGACGCGGACGTGACCAAGGTCGTCGAGCGCTCGTTCAAGAAGCGGGGGATCGCCGTCCACACCGGCGTGCAGGTCACCGGCCACGAGCCGGGCGGCAGAGGCACGACCGTCCGATTCGGTGACGACCAGAGCATCGAGGTGGAGAAGGTCGTCGTGTCCGTGGGTCGGCGGCCCCTGTCCGACGTGCTCGACCTCGACGGCACCGGGGTGGAGGTCGACGAGCGGGGTTTCGTGAAGGTCGACGAGAACTGCCGGACCACCCTGGCGGGGGTCTGGGCCGTCGGCGACCTGATCCCGACCGCCCAGCTGGCCCACATCGCCTTCGCCGAGGCCATGGTCGCCGTCCGCGACCTCCTGGGGGAGGACCCGGTCCCGGTGGACTACACCCGGGTCCCCTGGTGCATCTACTGCCACCCGGAGGTCGCCTTCGCCGGGCTGTCCGAGGCCGCGGCGCAGGAGGCGGGCCACGACGTGGTCACCGTCAAGCACCGGCTGGGCGGCAACGGTCGGGCCCTCATCGTCGGTGAGGCCGACGGCCTGGTGAAGGTCATCGCGGCCAAGGACGCCGAGGGCCGCGCCGGTCAGATCCTCGGCGTGCACATGGTCGGGCCCTGGGTCACCGAGCAACTGGGCCAGGGGTACCTGGCGGTGAACTGGGAGGCCACGGTGGACGAGGTGGCCCAGTTCATCCAGCCGCACCCGTCGCTGTCGGAGAACTTCGGCGAGGCGGTCCTGGCCCTGACGGGCCGGGGTCTGCACGGGTAGACCGGGATCGAGTACGAAAGAGGACCCATGGCCGACATCGAGATGCCGCAGTTGGGCGAGACCGTCACCGAGGGGACGATCACGCAGTGGTTCAAGGCCGTCGGGGACACCGTCGAGGTCGACGAGCCCCTCTTCGAGGTGTCGACCGACAAGGTGGACTCCGAGGTGCCGTCGCCGGCCGCCGGGGTGCTCCAGGAGATCCTCGTGCCCGAGGGCGAGACCGTGGACGTCGGCACCCGCCTGGCCGTCCTCGGTGCCGGCGCCGCCCCGTCAGCCGCTCCGGCGACCGCCCCGCCCGCTGCCGAGGCCGAGTCCGCCCCTGCGCCCGCCGCTCCGGCCGCGGCCCCACCATCCGCGCCAGCAGCCGGACCTGTCCCCGAGCCCGTCGACGAGCCTGCCCCGGCCCCTGCCCCGGCCCCTGCTTCCGAGCCGGTCGACGGCGGGGACGGTCGGGTGCTCTCCCCGCTGGTGCGGCGCCTCCTGCGCAAGCACAGCATCGACCCCGCGACCGTCGTCGGCACCGGGCCGGGCGGGCGCATCACCCGCAACGACGTGCTGGCCGCCGCCGAGTCCGGCGCCGGCGCGGCTCCGGCTCCGGCTCCGGCGGACGCGGTTGCGCCCGCCGCGCCCCAGGAGCCCGTCCGGGTCAAAGCTGCGGCCGACGGGACCGCGGCGGAGCCGCTGAACAACATCCGGAAGCGCACCGGCGAGCACATGGTCCGCTCCCAGCAGACGTCGCCCCACGTGCTCACGGCCATGGAGGTCGACTTCGAGGGCGTGGACCGGGTTCGCCGCGTCCACCAGGCGGCATGGAAGGACCAGGAGGGCTTCAGCCTCACCTACCTCCCGTTCGTGGCCCGGGCCGTGGTCGACGCCATCGAGGACTTCCCCCATCTCAACGCCTCGGTCGGCGACGGCGAGTTGCTCGTGCACCATCCGGTGCACCTGGCCGTCGCCGTGGACCTGGAGTTCCAGGGGCTGCTGGCGCCGGTAGTGCGCAACACCGAGTCCAAGCGCCTGCGGGCCATCGCCCGGGAGATCCGGGACCTGGCCGACCGGGCGCACCAGAAGCAGCTGTCGGCCGACGAGATCGCCGGCGGCACCTTCACGATCACCAACCCGGGCCAGTACGGCACGATGATGCAGTTCCCGGTGATCAACCAGCCCCAGGTGGCGATCCTGTCCACCGACGGGGTGCACCGCAAGCCCGTGGTCGTGACCGCGGCGGACGGCTCCGAAGCCATCGCCGTGCACTCGGTCGGGGTGCTGGCCCTGGCCTGGGACCACCGGGCCTTCGACGGGGCCTACGCGGCGGCCTTCCTGGCCCGTCTCCGCGACATCATCCAGACCCGCGACTGGGAGGCGGAGCTCTAGATGCTCCGCCAGCGGTGGCTGGGCCGGGTGGCCTACGCCGACGCCCACGGGCTCCAGCAGGGCCTGTTCGCCCACTCGCCCGATGATCACCTGCTCCTGCTGGAGCACCCCCACGTCTTCACCCTCGGGCCCCGCGGCAGCCTCGACCACCTCCTGGTCGATCCCGCCGCGGTCGGTGCGGAGGTCGTCCACACCGACCGGGGCGGCGACATCACCTACCACGGCCCCGGCCAACTGGTCGGGTACCCGATCCTGACGGTGCCCGGGAGGCGGGGCGGGGGCATGGCCGACACCGTGGCCTACGTCCGCTCGGTCGAACAGCTCCTGATCGACGTGCTGGGCGACCTCGGGCTCACCGACGTGGGCCGGGTCGAGGGCCTCGCCGGTGTCTGGGTGGCACCTGCTTCGCCCCGGCCCCGGAAGGTGGCGGCGATCGGGGTGAAGCTCAGTCGGGGGCGCTCGATGCACGGCTTCGCCCTCAACGTCGATCCCGACCTGGAGTGGTTCGACAGGATCGTGCCCTGCGGCATCACCGACAAGGGCGTGACCTCGCTGGTAGCCGAGGGGCTCACCCCCGACATGGCCACGGTGGTCGACGCGGTGATGACCCGAGCCGCCGACCGCTGGGGGGCCGACGGGGAGGAACGGGCCGAGGTGAAGGCCCTGCCGTCGGAGGTGCCGGTGCGCGTGGGTGGGCTCGCGGTGGCCGAGCGCAAGCCCGAGTGGCTGCGGGCGCCGGTCCGCCTCGGCGAGGACTACCGGGAGCTGCGCGGGCGGATGCGCCGCCTGGACCTGGTCACGGTCTGCGAAGAGGCCGGTTGCCCCAACATCTCGGAGTGCTGGGCCGACGGGACCGCCACCTTCATGCTCAACGGCGAACGCTGCACCCGGGCCTGCGGCTTCTGCCTCGTGGACACCCGCAAGCCCGACGCCGCCCCGGCGGCCGACGAGCCCGAGCGGGTGGCTGCGGCCGTGGCGGAGATGGGCCTGCGCTTCGCCGTCCTGACCGCGGTGGCCCGAGACGACCTGGCCGACGGGGGGGCCGGCCAGTTCGCCCGCACCGTCGAGGCCATCCGCCACCGCGACCCGCGGGTCGAGATCGAGGTCCTGATCCCGGACTGCAAGGGCGAGCCCGATGCCCTGGCCACGGTCTTCGCCTCCCGTCCCGACATCCTCAACCACAACGTGGAGACCGTGGCCCGGCTCCAGCGGGCCGTGCGCCCGTCGGCGGGCTACGCCCGCAGCCTCTCGGTGCTGGCCCGGGCCAAGGCGGCCGGGCTGACCACCAAGTCCGGGATGATCCTGGGCCTGGGCGAGACCGAGGACGAGGTCGTCGCCGCCCTGGCCGACCTCCGGGCGGTCGGCACCGACATCGTCACCCTGGGTCAGTACCTGCGCCCGACCGCCGCGCACCTGCCGGTGCGCCGCTGGTGGCGGCCCGAGGAGTTCGACCGCCTGAAGGCGGCGGGGGAGGCCCTGGGCCTGGCCCACGTCGAAGCCGGACCCCTCGTGCGCTCGAGCTACCACGCCCGGGAGGCCGCCGGTCAGGCGGCCACCGCCCCCCTCGTCGACGTCGGCTGACCCCGCCGGGGGGCCACCCGCTTCTGGCGTCGATCGGTCACGCCCAGCGTGACCAATCGACGCGATTTCGGGGTGGGGCGGGTCGGCCCGCCCGGCTCGGAGAACGGGCGATGGCGGGTCGTAGGGTAGGACGGTGAGCGTGTTCGGCAAGCGGGTGGCGCGCGTGCGCGCGGCCATGGAGGGCCACCAGGTCGACACCCTGCTGCTGTCCGTCGGCGCCGATCTGCCCTGGCTCACGGGCTACGAGGCCATGCCGCTGGAGCGGCTCACCATGCTGGTGCTGCCCCGCGACGGTGACGCGACCCTGGTCGTCCCCCGGCTGGAGGCGCCTCGGGTGGTCGAGCGGCCCGAGGTGTTCGCCCTGCGGCCGTGGGAGGAGACCGAGGACCCCGTCGAGATCGTGGTCGCCGCCGCCGGGGGACCGGCTGTGGTGTCGGTGGGCGACCGGACCTGGGCCCGGTTCACCCTCGACCTGCAGGCCCGGCTGCCGCGCGCCGCCTTCCGGCCCGCCCAACCCCTCCTCGGTCCGCTTCGGGCGGTGAAGGATGCGGCTGAGATCGAGGCCCTCCGCCGGGCCGGGGCGACCGTCGACCGGGTCGTGGCGGCCATCCAGGCCGGTGAGGTGGACCTGGTCGGCCGGACCGAGGCCGAGGTCGCGGCCGACGTGCACGGTCGGCTGCTCGAGGCCGGCCACCACCGGGTCAACTTCGTGATCGTGGCCTCCGGGCCCGACGCCGCCAGCCCGCACCACGAACCCGGTCCCCGGCGGATCGAGGCGGGGGAGGGGGTCCTGTTCGACATCGGGGGCACGGTCCTCGACGACGATGGGGTGGGCTATTGCTCCGACATCACCCGCTGCGTGCACCTGGGGCCGCCCCCCCCGGGATTCCGGGATCTCTACACCGTCCTCCAGAGGGCCCAGGCCGAGGCCGTCGCCGGGGCGACCGTCGGCACGCCGTGCGAGGACGTCGATGCGGTGGCCCGCCGCGTCATCACCGAAGGGGGCTACGGCGGGGAGTTCCTCCACCGCACGGGCCACGGCATCGGCATCGAGGCCCACGAGGACCCCTACGTGGTCGCCGGGAACTGCGAGGCGTTGGTCCCGGGTCACGCGTTCTCCGTCGAGCCCGGGATCTACGTCGAGGGACGTTGGGGTGCCCGCATCGAGGACATCGTGGTCGCGACCGACCGGGGACCCGAGTCCCTCAACCAGGTCCCCCATGACCTCATCGAGCTCTGAGGTCATGCGCCCCACCCCGAAATTGCGTCAGTTGGTCACGCCCAGCGTGACCAACCACCGCAATTTCGGCGGGACGGCGGGGTGATGGACTTCGACGGCGCGACCGTCCTGGTGCAGTGGGCGGTCGGCGGCCTCGCCTTCTGCTGGGTCACGACCCGCCACCGGCTGCTGGGCATCGGCTACGGGTGGCTGCTGCGAAGCGTGTGGGGGCTCACTGCCCTCGCGGGCCTGGTCGTCGGCCTGCGCACCGACACCGTGCCGGTCCGTGAGGCGGGGGCGGCCGGTGTGGTCGTGGCCACCCTCGTCGCGCTCGTCGTGTCCATCCGGCTCAAGGCGAGGGGGCCGAAGGGCCTGCCGACCTGGCTGGACCTGCCGGCGCCGGTGATCGGCGCGGTGGGCCTGGTGGCGGCGGGGGTGGAGGCCGGCGGTCCGGACGCGTTGGCGGTGGCCCGGTTGCTGATCGGCGCCGCCTTCCTGGGGGCCATCACCGACGCCATGCTCCTGGGGCACTGGTACCTCGTCCAGCCCGGCCTGTCCCGGGCCCCGCTGCACGAGCTGCTGACGATGTCGACCGTCCTCTGGTTCCCGGAGATCGTCGTCCTGCTCTGGCCGGTCGGGATGGTCTCGGTGCTCGATGGCACCATCGACGACGGCTACGGCGGGATGCTCGGCTGGTTCTGGGTGATGAGCGCGGTCACCACGATCGCGCTGCTCGTGGTGACCCGCCTGGCGTTGCGGGAGAAGGAGTACTCGGCGGTGATGGCCGCCACCGGCCTGCTCTACCTCGCGATCCTCACCGCGGCCGGGACCGACCTCGTGGCCCGGGCCCTGCTGGCCTAGGAGAGCGGCCGTCCGACGCACCGCCGCCGGCCGTGCCGGACGCGGCCAACCGGAGAACCGAGGACGAGGGGGCCGGGTGCCGCCATACTGGATGAATGCCGCGCGCCATCTGGAGCGGGTCGATCAGCTTCGGGCTGGTCAACATCCCGGTCCAGCTCTTCAACGCCGTCAGCCGCAAGGCGGTCCGGTTCAACCAGATCGACTCGCGGAACAACGCCCGGATCCGCAACAAGAAGACCAATGCCGAGACGGGCGAGGACGTGCCCGACGAGGTGATCGTCAAGGGCTACGAGCTGTCCAAGGGCAACTACGTCCTGGTCGACGAGGACGAGCTGGCGGCCCTCGATCCCGAATCCCAGCGCACCATCGACATCGAGGAGTTCGTCGACCTCGCCGACATCGACCCGGTGTACTTCGACGCCTCGTACCACCTGGCGCCGGACCCGGCGACGGTCAAGGCCTACGCCCTGCTGGCCCGGACCATGGAGCAGGCGGGCAAGGTGGGCATCGCCCGGTTCGTCATGCGCCAGAAGCAGTACCTGGCCGCCATCCGTCCGGTCGACGGGCACCTGGTGCTGTCGACCCTGGTCTACGAGGACGAGGTCAACGGCGTCGACGAGGTCCCGGAACTGGACAAGGTGACCGAGGTCGACGTCTCCGAGAAGGAACTGGCGATGGCCGAGCAACTCGTGGAGTCGTTGGCCGGCACCTGGGAGCCGGAGAAGTACTCCGATCGCCATCGGGAGCGGGTCATGGAGCTGATCGAGGCGAAGGCCTCGGGGGACACCGACTACGTGGTGGCCGCCGAGGCACCGCCCCGGGAGAAGGTCGTGGACCTGATGGCTGCTCTCGAGGCCAGCGTCAAGGAGGCCAAGTCCGCCCGGGGCCGCCATCCGACCTCGGCGGAGCCCGAGACGGTGACGAAGAAGAAGCCCGCCAGGAAGGCTCCGGCCAAGAAGAAGTCGGCCTAGCGCGACGTGCCGGTCGTCGAGATCGCCGGCCGGGAGCTGTCGGTCACCAACCTCGACAAGGTGCTCTACCCGGAGGTGGGGTTCACCAAGGCCGAGGTCATCGACTACTACGTCCGGGTCGCACCGGCGATGCTGCCCCATGTGCGGGGCCGGGGGGTCACCCTGCGCCGGTTCCCTGATGGCGTCGAGGGGCCCTCGTTCTTCGAGAAGCGGTCGCCGGGCCACCGACCCGACTGGATCGGGACCGCCCTGGGCCCCGGTGACCGCAAGGGCGGCATCCACTACCTGGTCATCGACGAAGTGGCCACGCTGGCCTGGGTGGGCAACATGGCGGGGCTGGAGGTCCATGCCCCGATGGCTCTGGCCGTGGACATCGACTCGCCGACGATGGTCGTCTTCGACCTGGATCCGGGCCCGTCGGCGGGGATGGCCGACTGCTGTCGGGTCGCCCTCGCCATCCGGGACGTGCTGACCGACCTCGACCTCGAGGCGTGGGCCAAGACCTCGGGCTCCAAGGGCCTGCAGCTGTATCTGCCGCTGAACACCCCGCACACCCACGACCACGCGTCGTCCTTCGCCCTGGCCGTGGCCCAGTTGCTGGAGAAGCAGGACCCCAAGCGGGTGACCAGCCTGATGAAGAAGGACCTGCGGAAGGGGAAGGTCTTCATCGACTGGAGCCAGAACTCCCACCACAAGACCACGATCGCCGCCTACTCCCTACGGGCCCGACCGACGCCGACGGTGTCGACGCCGGTGTCCTGGGAAGAGGTGGCGGCGGGAGCCGAGGGCCAGGTCCTCTCCTTCACCGCCCCCGACGTGCTGGAGCGGGTTGCCGACCTCGGCGACCTGTTCCTGCCGACGGCGACCCTCGACCAGCACCTCCCCGAACCGCGCTCGTAGGATCGCGGCCATGGTGCAGGTGACCGGGTTCGACCACATCGTGCTGAACGTCGCCGACGTCGAGGTCTCCGCCGCGTGGTACCGGGACAAGCTCGGCCTCGAGCTGATCCGCATGGAGGAGTGGCGGCGGGGCGAGGTGCTGTTCCCCTCGTTGCGCGTCGACGCCACCACGCTCATCGACCTGTTGGCCGGCGAGCGCCGCGGCGAGAACCTGAACCACTTCGCCGTCGTGGTCGACGCCGACCTCCGGGCGGTGATCGACGCCGGTGAGTTCGAGCTCGCCGGCCCGGCCGAGCCCGCGGACCTCTTCGGAGCGCAGGGTCAGGGGTGGGGCATCTACGTCAAGGACCCCGACGGCAACACCGTCGAACTCCGGACCTACCCCTGAGCACCCATTCCCCCCCGAAATTGCGTCGACTGGTCACGCCAGGCGTGACCAGTCGACGCCAGAACCGTGGGAGGCGGGGAGACCTCGCTGACGTGGGTCCGGGCGCGGCGGCCATCCTCGGAGGAAGCCTCCTGGTGGCGGTCGGCCTGCTGGCGCTGGTCTATGCCGGCCCCGAGCTCGGCGGCGAAGCCACGTGGGCCGAGGACCTGCCCCTGTTGAACGCGACCCTCAACACGGGATCAGCGCTGGCCATCGTCCTCGGCGTGCGGGCCGTCCGTCGGGGTGACGTCGTGAACCACCGCCGGGCCATGACCACGGCCTTCGTGCTCTCGACGCTGTTCCTGGCCTCGTATCTGACCTACCACACCGTCGCCGGAGACACCCCCTTCGTCGGGCCCGGTCCGGTCCGGGCGGCCTACATCGTCGTGCTCTCGGTCCACGTCGTGGCCAGCATCGTGGCGTTGCCCCTGGTGCTCGGGACACTGGCCTGTGCCCTCACCGACCGCCGCGCCCTCCACCGCCGGCTGGCCCGCGTGACGGCGCCCCTCTGGCTCCTGGTCAGCGTCACGGGTGTGTCGGTCGTGGTCGCCCTGCGCACCCTCGGTTCCTGACCGCGTCGGCCCGCCGGGGAGGGCGCTACGCTTCCTGGTCCCAACCCGGGCGATTAGCTCAGCGGAAGAGCGCTGCCTTCACACGGCAGAGGTCACTGGTTCGAGCCCAGTATCGCCCACTCGGTGTATTCCCTGGTCAGAGGCCGGTTTCCGGTGGGGAGGCCTCTGGACAAGCGCGATCGTGGTGACCTTCAGACCACAGATAGACCACATACGTGCGTTCGGTCCCGGTTGCTGCCGAGGTAGGGGAGTCACGAGGTCCGAGAGGTCCGTCTGCGCTACGGGCTGGCACCTCAGGGCCGGCGGTGAGAGGCTCCGATCATCCTTCAGTCACCCGCGGGGAACCAGGGGCACCTCATCCTGTCCGCTGGACCGGGGGAAGCTCAGTCAGACGCTGATGTCAGTTGGCCTCCCGACGCGCCACGAGCAGGATTCTCGGCCGACAGACCACAAACGGGACTGCCCAACAGATCACGAACTGACCCAGTGCCCGGCGACAGTCGACGTACACCTCCTCACGGGACGTCAGTGGCCGGCTCCCCGCGTAGCGGGCCGACGCGGCATCGACCACGGCCGCTGCCTCTTCCACTGGTGTACGGTCGCGCGGCCCGCGTACCCGGTGTTGGCCCCGAAAGGCGACATGGCTGAGTCCACCCGGATCGAGTTCTCGCCGACGGAGCGCTCGTTGGTCGTCTGGGATGGCTACCTGCTCTACCTGTTCAGCAAGGGGGGCGCCGAGATCATCCCCAGACCGGGGTTGACCGACGTCAAGGTGACCGGTGGGTTCGGCCGAGGCCTGCACTTCTCGAATCGGTTCGGGAGCGACATCGGCTTGGAGTACGACAAGGACCGCAAGGATGAGGTCGAGGCCTTCGTCGCGACCCTCAAGCGAGAGGTCGGCCTGGCCTGACCGGCGTGCCTGCGACGGACGGCGGACCGGGCACGAAGCCCGGCGCCGGTGCGGAGGTCAAGGGAACCGGCCGGGGCCTGATGGAGGCTGTGGTCTGCCCGCCGCGAGCGCTGCTCGGTCAACCCGACGATGTCGGTGAAGAGGATGGTCGCCGTGCCCGACCGCCGCGCCGTCACGTCGGCGCAGTGGGCGCCGGGCCTCGATGCCCGGTCGAGCCCGTCCCGATACGCGTCGACCCGGTCAGGCCCGGACGGCAGCCAGCGGTTCCGGGCGGCGGCCTCGTCGAGTGTTGCCGTGACTCGTCGACGTCGAACGCGACCGGATCGTCGCCCGGATCGGGCCACATGTTGCGGGGGGTTCCGAAGTAGTCACCGCCATAGAGGTGGATGGCGGCCGTCCACTCGCGTGACGGGTTTGAGACCGAGTGGATGACGTCGGAGCCGAGCACCACGGTGTCGCCGGTCTTCAATGTCGTCCCAGCGCTGGCCTCGAGACCGGCATTGGCGCGGAGCCGGTAGTAGCGGTTGTCCTCCCGGCCTCCGTAGAGCCCGATCGTCGCCCCCATCTTGTGATCGTGGGCCAGAAGCTGGACTGTGGGTGGCCACACCACGTGGAGCACCGTGAGTTCGACCGTTCTCGCGATGGAGTCGCGTTCCTTCACACGGCAGAGGTCACTGGTTCGAGCCCAGTATCGCCCACACTGCGTTTCTGCTGGTCAGGGGGCAAGCGACCACGCTCGGGCGGTGACGGCCGCCGAGCGCAGCAACCGGGGGGTACGCACGGGGTCGTTGGGCTGCCCCTCTGTGCACGGCAGCCCAGCAGGTGGCCGTGCAGCGATTCGGTACGCCCCCCGGCGAGGGCGGCTGCGGGATCTCCGCCGGCTGCTGGGCGCGCGGGAGGTATGCCGGTTGAGTCGTCGCGGTGCCCATCGGTGTCTTGTGGGAGGCTCGGTGTTCGCGGGAATCGCGCCTGATACAGCATGGGAGTCAACCGATGAGCGCTCCGACCCCGGAACAGATCGCCGGCAACTGGGACCAGGTCGCTCGGAGCTACGCCGAGCACATCGATTCCACGACGGCCCGCTACGCCGCCGACACGGTGCGCCTCGCCGAGGTCGGCAGCGACGATCGGGTTCTCGACGTGGCGAGCGGCCCAGGAGCCGCCACGCTTATCGCCGCCCCCTTGGCCCAGGATGTGCTCGCCATCGACTTCTCCGCTGAGATGTGCGTTGCCCTCCGCGAGCGCGTCGCGGCCGAGGGTGTCGGCAACGTGACCGTCCGAGAGATGGATGCCCAGGCTCTCGACTTGCCGGACGACCACTTCGACGTGGCACTGAGCTCATTCGGGGCGATGATCTGTCCCGACCGGATTAGGGCGTTCACCGAGATGGCCCGAGTCACCCGGTCGTCGGGGCGGCTCGCCGTTTCTTGCTGGCAGGCGCCGCCCAACAACGACTGGCTCGAGATCTTCATGACCACGGTCGTGACTGCGATGCCCGAGGCCGACCCCCCTACGCCGCCCGCGTTCATGGAGTTGGCCGACCCGGACAGGTTCCGATCTGAGCTGAGCGAGGCGGGCTGGAACAACCTGCAGATCGTTGACATCACCCACCAGGCCGAGTGGGCCGACGACGCCACTGCCTGGTCGGCTCTCGCCGAAGCGAACCCACTCTTCGGCCCGCTGCTCGAACAGCTTCCCGTCGAGGTAGTTGCAGCCATCCGGGAGACGTTCGGAACTCTCTTCGACGAGCGCGACGGCACCCCGCTCTCCGCCGGCGCCTGGGTCGCCCGCGGTACTCCCTGATCACGCCACCTCACCGTTGTGGCCGACCAGGCCACCACGCAAGTTGAGGCCCGGGCGATTCGCCATTTCACCGGGCAGACCACAAACGGACCACGCGCTGGCGGTCACTAACGGTCACTGGCGGTTAGTACGACCGGGGGAGTGACCGTGAGGCCCACGGTCTCCTGGCGGATGAGATCCACGAGGTCAGCGAGCACGACTGAGCCCGCCGGTGCGGCCCGCCGGGCTACCGGCGGGCCGCTGGTGGAGCAAGACGAGAGCGTCCCCGCGAGCACCTCTGAGCGGGCCTCGAATCCACGCGACGGACAGAGGACGAGTCGACCGACCAGTCCGAATCCTCGATCGTCGAACGCCTGGCCCATTCTGGCTGAGCGCCCCCAGGCGGGCGATCGGGTCGGCCGTCGGGGATTCGTGAGAAGCTGACACCTCCATGACAGGGGGAGGGTCATGTCCGCGCTGGTGAAGAAGGCAGGGTCGCAGCTCGTCGTCGTCGTCGTGACCTCGCTGGTGACGATCACCTTGATGGGCGCGGGACCGGTCGAGGCGTTCAACGTCCCGAACAACTCGGTGAACAGCGCCAAGATCGTCAACAACACGGTCAACGGCGTCGATGTCCGCAACAACTCGCTGACCGGTCAGGACATCAGGGAGTCCACGCTCGGTCGGGTGCCGGACGCCGCTCGAGTCAACGGCCGGCGGGTCATGGCCATCGACTTCCGAGTGGACCATCGGGTGATTGACGCGCCGATTCTCACGATGAACGGCCTCACCCTCAGACTCACCTGTACGAATGCACCCACCGGCTCCGCCGAGAACATCACGGTCACGACCTCCACCGCGGTGCCCGGCAACATCGTCAGCATCAGCCATCAGGACGGCAGCGCCGGCGACCTCGCCAACAGCAGCTCCTACTTCGCCGCCGGCTCGGTCTTCGCTGCCGCGCCCGTGACCCTCAGCGAGGCGGATTCGAGGGCCCGGCAGTACACGATCACCTACGGGGCCGGCGACAGCAGGAACGTGGTGGCCCAGTTCTCGACCAATCGTCAGGTCGGCGGCACCGGCATCGATCGCTGCAACGCGACCGGCTACGCCATCGGCTGAGGTTCGCTCGGACCGGCGTCGGGCGGGGCGTGGCGTGGCTGGTCATGGTCGCCGTTCTCGAGCGCGTGTCTGCCTGACCGGACCGTGGCACCTCGCGGGGGCCCCGGGGGTTCGGGTGCGTGGGGCCGTACCTCTCGAGCTGTCTCAGTATGTTGTCACCGACAGCTGCGACCCGGTGCCGTCACCGCCTCCGTGACGGGCAGCCGTCCACACCCCCTCCGCCGGTCGCGTGCCGTCAGCTGCCGTAGACCACAAACAGACCACGAGGTGGTGGTCACGCGCGAATGAGAAGGCCAGCACGGCCCTCGTACATCCGGTATCGGTGTGACGATTGGGTGAGCTTGGTCCGCGACTTCGGACTGGGGCGGGGCGACCCTGCGCGCGAGCCGCCCCGGACGTGTACTGACCGCGCGATCGTCATCTCGCAGCGTTGTTCCCGGCTCAAGTACGTGCCAGCAGGTACCACCTCGGCTCGATCCGCTTGAGCGGAATCGGTAGGGCAGCCTCGTAGTCAATCTCGTCCACGATCGTCCAGCCGGGAAAGGAGCGTTCGAGATCGTCCCGGCTTGCACCAGGTGGTAGTGGGCCACGATGTGCCCTTCTCCACACCAAGATGAGCATCTCGGCATCAGGCCCGGCGATGGCGTCGACCCCTCGACCGAAGGCGATCCGTTGATCATCGTTCAGGTGGTTGAAGCACTCGGCATCGAGGAACAGCCGAAAGCCGTCGCCGACTCCCGCATGTTCGAGGTCGGTAACGTCCCCTTCGAAGAACCTGGCGGTGACGTTCGCCTCATGGGCGCGCCGACGCGCCAGCTCGACGGCCTTTGGGACGACGTCGACGCCTACGACGTCCCAGCCTCGCTCGGCGAGCTCGATCGAGTATCGGCCGGTCCCGCAGCCGAGGTCGAGTGCTGTTTGACGTGGGCTGTCGCAACCATCTTCGACCCGCTCCAGCAAGGAGCGCAGTTGGGTGAGCTGCGACTCCGTGTCGTCTTCCCACGGGTGAAGTCCGAGCCGGTACAAGAAGCGGTACAAGCGACTCACTCCATCGAGACTAGAACGCGACTGCCGGGTCCTGCCCAGAGCCAGATCGTCTCCGACTCGGACGGGACCGCAGCACCGCACACTTCCTTGTGGTCAGGGCGTCTGGTCTGGCCTCGCAGACCACGAACAGACCACAAGCTGTTCGGTCAACGCCCTAGCCCAGTTCTGAGGACCCCAGCAGATCGGCGGGGGTGACTCCAGCCTCCTCGAGCAAGAGGTCGCCTCGTCGAGCTCAGGCCTCCTCGAGCAGCGCTCGGGCGTCCGCGACGTGGGTGGTTTCCGGCTCGTCGATCAGCTCCTCCATCACGGCCTGGGCGTGTCGTCGGGCGTCGTTCACCCGTCCCTCGTGGCGGGCGAGCTTGGCCAGCTCGAGCGAGGACGCTGCGGCCTACGTCGCGGCGCTGGCGCCCCAGCGGGTGGCCACCTGGAACCAGCTGGCCGAGTGCGAGTCGAGCGGCGACTGGTCCGACGACACGGGGAACAGCTTCTATGGCGGCCTCCAGTTCACCCGCGACTCCTGGGAGACCGTCGGTGGGACCGGCAACCCGGCCGAGGCGAGCAAGGACGAGCAGATCATGCGGGCCCAGATGCTCCAGGAGGACCAGGGCTGGGACGCCTGGCCCGACTGTGCCCAGCAACTGGCCCCGACCTGACCTGACCCGGTTCCGGAGTGCTCAGGCGCGGACGGCTGCTTGATCCAGGTGGGCCCGGAGGTGCCCGGCGAGGTCGGCGGCATCCTCACCCACGCCGTCGAGGAAGCTGGACTTGCGGCGACGGAGGAAGGGCAGCCCGAGCACGTAGAGGCCGGGATGGGCGCCGACGCCGCCGTCGTGACGGATCGTGCCGTGGCGATCGAGCAGGTTCCCGGGCAGCCAGCGATGGGTGGGCCGGAACCCCGTCGCCCCACACCACGGTGCCGATCGAGGACAGGTCCGTGCTGAGCGGCGGCCGGCCGACCCGTGTCGGTGCCGGACGTTCGTGGTGGGTGAGGTCACGGAGTTCGCCGGTCGGTACCTGGTGACCGAGGAGGAGATCCGGGAGGTGGGGGAGCGGTGGGATCCTCAGCCGTTCCATGTGGATCCGGTGGCGGCGGCCGAGTCGGTGTTCGGTGGTTTGGTGGCGTCGTCGGTGCATCTGTTTGCCATCTGCACCTGCTTGGGCGTCGCCGCCGAGCCGACGGCGGCGGTCAGCTCGTTGGGCTTTCGGACCGTGGAGAACCATGCGCCGGTGCGGCCGGGTGACGAGCTGTCGTCTCGGTCGACGGTCCTGGCGTCCCGGCTGTCCCGAAGCCGCCCGGGACTCGGCGTGGTCGACACCCGGATGCAGCTCCTGAACCAGCGAGGGGAGTTGGTGTTCTCCTATGAGAACGCGGCGCTCATCCAGTGCGAAACGGAGACAGAAGCGGTCGTTGACTGACGGAACTGGCCAGTGTCGGTGGGCCGTAGCCGGCGATCAGACGTCAGGTCCCCGTGGTCGACCTCCGGATCGCGAACAGACCGCGCGCTGACGGTTGCCCGTGGGCCGCCGACGGGTGGTGGAGCCGGGGCGTCTCGATGGGGCACACTGATCGCCGACTGAGGGAGCACTCAATGAGCGATGCGATCGACGAGACGCAGGATTACCTGTCGGCCGACTTCCGTACTCCCGAGATGGAGATGGCGGAGAGCGGCGCGGGCGTCCCCGCCGCCGCCGACCTCGCCCTCGCCGACATCAACCCGGCCAACCCCCACCTGTTCCGGGAAGATCGTTGGCATGACCACTTCGCCCGCTTGCGGGCCGAGGACCCGGTGCACCTCAACGAGCTGGAGACGTCCGGCCGGTACTGGTCGGTCACGACCTATGACGACGTCCGAGCCGTCGACGGCGACTGGGAGACCTTCTCGTCGGCCCGCGGCATCACGCTCGGGCTTCGGCCCAGCCCCGAGGCCGACGCGCAGATTCAGCGCGTGACCTCGTTCATCTCGATGGACCCGCCGACCCACACCGAGCAACGCAAGACGGTGCGGGGCGTCTCGGCGCCGAGCAACCTCCGCAACCTCGAGCCGCTGATCCGTGAGCGCACCGTCAACGTCTTGGAGTCACTGCCCGAGGGCGAGACGTTCGACTGGGTCGACACGGTGTCGATCGAGCTCACCACGCTGTTGCTGGCGACGCTCTTCGACTTCCCGTTGGAAGATCGACGCAAGCTCACCCGTTGGTCCGACATCGTGTTCGCCGTCCCCGAGCCTGGCGGCGTGGTCGAGACCCAGCAGCAGAAGATCGACGAGGTGATGGAATGCGTCGCCTACTTCGAGGGGCTCTGGGCGGAGCGGCGGGAGAACCCCGGTTTCGATCTGGTCTCGATGCTGGCCAATGGTGAGGCGACCAGGGACATGCCGACGGTGGCCCATCTCGGCAACCTCCTGCTGCTGATCGTGGGTGGCAACGACACGACCCGCAACACGATGTCGGGGAGCGTCTACGGACTCAACACGTTCCCCGACCAGTACGACAAGCTGATCGCCGACCCCGGCCTCGTGCCGAAGCTGGTACCCGAGATCATCCGTTGGCAGACCCCCTTGTCGTACATGCGCCGCACCGCGACGCGGAACTGCGAGATCCGCGACAAGCAGATCCTCGAGGGCGACCAGATCCTCATGTGGTACGTGTCGGCCAACCGCGACGAGGACGTCTTCGAGAACGCTGACGTCATCGACATCGAGCGCCACAATGCCGACCGGCATCTGTCATTCGGCTACGGCATCCACTTCTGCATGGGGAGCCGGCTCGCCGAGTTGCAGCTCAGGGTGCTGTGGGAAGAGATCCTCGAGCGCTTCGAGCGCATCGAGATCCAGGCCGAGCCGGAACGGAGCTTCTCGTCCTTCGTGCACGGTTACACCAGCCTGCCCGTCACCGTCACTCGCCGCTGAGGGCCGGTCCCCGAGAGGCTGAGTCGACCGCGCCGACCGCTGTCGGCCCAGAAGGGGGTGACCCGGCCCAACTCCAGGGTGACCGGTGACGGCCTTCCGGTACCCGCTTCGTCGGCTGCGTTCAGCTGAGCGGCGAGCTGACCGTGATTCCTTCCGAGACCTCGTTGGCCACCCACTTGCACATGCGACTCACCGGCTGGATGCCGTCGTGGGACAGCCCGAGGAGAGGGCCGCTGTAGAGCGCATTGCCGAGCGTCACCAACCGCTGGGCCCCGTAGAGCGGAACCACGTTCTCCAGTTCCGCCTTGTAGCTCTCGGGCCAGACGCCGATCGTCTGGGTGTAGGCGTCGACACCCAGGAGCACGTCGTCGATCGACTCACAGGTGACGAGGTTCGCGGTGCGGTCCGCCAGGTAGGCCGCGAAGTCGACCTGCCGGGGCAGCTTCGAGATGATGATCGCCCCTTCGTCATGCTCGCCTCCGATGACTTCGAACCACTCATCGTCCATGCGCAGGGCGTCCACGTGCGACCGCAGCTCCTTGCTGTAGGACTTCGGCATGGTGCTGAACGTGGGCGGCAGATCCATGATCGCGTCGTAGGTGAGCCGGCCCAGTTCGGTCACCCGCTCCGCGGCGTCGTCGCGAGGGCCGGCCACGACGAAGGTCACCCGTGAGCTCGCACAGCCCGCCTGGTTGGCGCCGCCGATGTCCACGGCGAGACGACGCGCGGTCTCTCGCATCGCCTGTTCGTCGGCCAACGTCTCGGGTCCGAGGACGCTGATGCTGGTCTTGGGGTCGAGGGAGATGAGCTCCAGCCCTGGCTGGATGTACTTCGTGACGTGCCGGATGCCCGCCAGCCCGCCCCAGGCGACGATCTTCTCGATGTTGTACGGCTGGTAGAGCTTGTCCTCGACCTCGGCGTCCCCGCCCCGCCAGTAGGCCACCGAGAAGTGCTTGGTGATGGGATGGTCGGGCGCCATGTCACACATCGTCTGGGCCAGCGCGGCGGAGGTGAACGGATCGTTGGACGGCGCCTTGATGATGCAGTCGCTGCGGGTCACCGCACAGCGCGCCAGGGTGATGAGGCCCAGTCCCGGCCCGTTGCCGGCCACGATGTGCAGCGTGCGGGTGCCGAAGGCCCTGACTTTGATGATCACGCCGTCGTTCAGCTTGTGATCGACCCAGCCCTCCAGGTAGTCGATCCCGACACCGTTCTCCGCGATCTGGCGGATCTTGTCGCGCTCGAAGAAGCTGCTGAAGCCGCTGTACCCCATGTCGACGATCTCCCGCGGCAGGGGTGTCGCGTCGTAGGTCAGGTCGCGCGACCGCTGCATGTGCTCGTTCTCGTTGATGTCGAGCCGCTCGCCCAGTTCCTCCAGGTAGTCGAGGATGTCGTCCAGCCGGAGGTCGTACAGGTCGGCCAGGTCGCCAGGGGACGACAGCGGCAATCGGTTCACGAACCTTCTCGGATCCGGGGCGTCGAAGGTCATGACGTCGCCACGCCCCGGGTATTCGACGAGGTCGGTGTCGATCACCTCGCCGCGGATGACCATGGGCGCCAGGGGATTCGTCATCGTCGCCACCAGGTGGTCTAGAGACTGGTCAGGAACTCGAGAGCGTCGTCATGGGCCTCGGGCGTCGCGGTGCAGCTGATCTTGTCGGTGCCACCCTGCTCGACGCTGAAGCGCGAGATGTCCTCCGAGAGATGGGCACTGGTGCGGCCGCAGGGACACTCGCTCCAGTCGATCTCGACCTTGTCGCCGGTGATGAGCCCGCCCCAGGCCGCGTTCACCGCCAGGTCGAAGAACGCGGCGCGGCCGGTCTGTCGGCCCTGGCGCGGCAGTGGTTCGCTCGTCTCCGAGTCGAGAATGAGCGGTATCTGCCAAGGAGGCAGATGCAGGCGGCCCTGCTCACACTGCACACTGAGCCCGGTCTGCTCGGAGAAGGCGTAGAAGTAGCCGTACTCGCCGTCGAAGTTGAGGAATTCGTGGACGACGTCTTCCCAGTCGTCCGGCATGTCGAAGCCCTTGCCGCCGAGGCCGGTCTGGATGCTGGAGTCCGGTGCGAAGTTGCACTTCCTGCCCTCGGCCAGGGCCGGCACGGCGACGTCATAGACGAGCTGGGCCGGCGCCATGAGGAACACCCGCTCGCCCGCGAGCTTGTCGACCAGCTCGCTCAACCACGCCGCGGCCTTCGCCGGCCTCTCCCGTTCCGCCTCCTCTATCTCGGGCAGACGCGCCAGCAGGCTGTCGGGCACGTTCACCCGGCTGTCCCCTCGGGCCTGGGCCGCCCGGAGCCGGGCGGCCAGGTACATGACGTCGGTGTCCCCGGGTGTCTCCATCATCGGGTGGAAGTGCTCGTCGCTGCCTTGGGCCATGTACTGCTTGTAGTACTGGGGCGCCCGGTAGAACGCGGTGTGCCCGTCGGCATGGGTGGGCCAGCAGACGTGCAACTTGTCGTTCAGATCGGCGTCGGTGGGTGGTCGGCCGAATGTCTGCAACAACCCAATGCGAAAGCCACCGAGGATGAACGTCCGCCAATCGCTGGCGTCGTGGGGCACGAACGACATGGTTCCGGTCGTGCCCGATGAGGTGACGGGGTCGAGCTCCGTCTCGGCACAGAGCAGATCGAGCCAGCCGTGGATGGTGTCGCATCCGGACGCATCCACCCGGCTCAGGTCGTGGGGCGTCAGCCGGTCCAGCCAGGTCGTCAGCTTGTCGTACTGCCCGTTCTCCAGCAGGAAGCCGGGGTAGGACTTGTAGATGGTGTGTTCGAACAGCAGCGGGAGGACGTCATCGATCTCGCTGATGGCGGCGATGTCCTGCTTGTCCGCCAGCTTGGTCAGCATCGGGATGCGATCCCTACGATCATCGAAGCGCATCTTCAACGCTTCGGTCTGCTACTCCCCCAGGAGATCCCGGGGTACCGATTGCATCTTCGTGTAGGACATGTCGAAGAACGACACCGTGTCCTCGATGAAGGCGGCCGCTGCGGCTTCGGTGCTCGCACGACCATCGAGCAGGTCGTCGATCGTCATCATGGTCCTTGCCGTTTCGTCGAGTTCCGTTGAAAGGTCCGACCTGGGAGCCGACGTTAACCGCCCGGCCGTGGTGCCAACCAGGGACCTTCGTCCTGAGGGTCAAGCGGCGGCCGGGTCCCAGATCCGGCCCTGCTCCTCCCGGCTGGCGAGGGCGGCCCACTCATCGATGCGGGCATAGGCCGGTCCGGCCGCCCCCAGGAACCTCGTCTGCAGCTCCGCCAGCCGGTCGGGATCGGCGAAGGAGTCGATGTCCTTCAGAACGTTGAGGCGCGAAGCGTCCACCCAGCCCTGCACGTCGGGCTCGCCCAGCCAGCCCATCTCGGTTCGCAGCCCGCCGAGGACCGCACGCAGGAAGTCGAAGGGGGTGTCCGAGTACGGGTTGGGCGGGAGCAGCCGGTTCTTCTCGGAGGTCGACCGGTCGGAGCACTCGACGAACCCGGTCAGCGCGGCGGAGAAGGTCGGGCTCATCCGGGTGATCGTCTGCAGGGTGATGGCTCGACGATGCGGCGACGGACCGCCACCTCGGTCTCGCCTCCGGTGATCGTCGACCGGATCCGGCCGCCACCGAGGTGCTCGCTCATCGGGAAGAACCGGACCTTGCCCGACGGGAGCAGGCGGTGTCGCATGACCCCGTCGAAGTACGCACAGATCTCGGCGGCGCCGGCCAGCTCCCGGAAACCCCGGTTCGGACCCTCCTGGTCGATGCGGTCGGAGCCGAGTGGGGTCGAATCGACGCCGTAGTTGGCGGACGGCTGGTGCAGGCGGACGAACGGATAGGCATCCAGCCAGTGCCCTCCTGGCGCCGGCCGGCGATCGACCACGACGACGTCGACGTCGACATCGACCAGCGCATCCACGAACGCCATCCCGACCGCGCCGGCGCCTACGACCAAGTAGTCGGTTTCGAGCACGAGCACCCCCCAGTCCGCGTGTGACCCGGCCAAGGATCCCACAGGCTGCGACTCGAAGTAGCACCGTCTGACGGCACGCGGATCTCCACGACGGGTCCGGTGCCGTCGACGACCATGCAGTGGCGGGTCCGTCGAGGTCCCGGATCCCGGGTCGATCCGACGGCGCGTCGCTCAGATGCCCCGGCCCCGTCTGCTCAGGTCTGGGCCGGCGAGAAGCTGGTGCTTCCTGCGCCCGCCGGGCTTGGTCAGTAGAGGCGCTTGGCCTCGTCGTCGAGGATGATCTCGTGCATCTCATCGGTGGTGACGACACCGCCCAGCTTGTCCGCCATCGACTCGGCGAGGAGACGTTCGTCCCGGCCGCCGATGCCGTCGGCCGAGGACCACAGGCCGGAGCGGATGATGCACTTCCCGCAGTGGAAGAACGCCGTCGTGAGATCGATCACGAGGGCGAACTCGGGCGTACGGCCATCGACCGCCATGGACTCGCGGAGGTCCTGGTCTCGCACGATCGCGGCGCGCCCTCTGATGCGCAGCGTGAACTTGGTGCCGGGCACCAGGAAGATCACGCTCACGTAGGGATGGCAGAGCACGTTCTCGAACGTGTCCGCCCGGTGGTTTCCCGGTCGGTCGGGGACGGCGACGGTCGTGTCGTCGAGGACCCGCACGAATCCCGGCGGATCACCCTTGGGCGAGATGTCGACCCGGCCCGCGCCGTCGGTCGAGGCGATGAGGATGAAGGGTGACCGGCCGATGAAGTCCCGACAGCGGTCGTCGAGGGTTGCGGTCTCCTTGTCCGTCACGAACTCGCTCGGTGGCGCCAGCACCTCCCGGAGCTGTTCCACGGTCGTGATCGTGTCGGCGAACTCCATGCGAGGACGGTAGTGCTCGCTCAACGGCCGGTCGCCCCCTCGAGGTCCTCCCCTCGGTCAGCGCTCGCGGTCGACCAGGCCGCCGACGGGCCACGAGGTCGTGTTCGTCGCCCACGCGGGCCGCTCTTGGTCGGGTACTCCTCACCTCGGGCAGGGTCACGGCCGACGAAGAGGTGGGGAGGCCGACGCGATACGGGGGGCGATCCCGATGTTGATCGACACCGAGCAGCCACGGGAGCCATGCAGCCATCTGGCGAACCTCGCCCGAGAGCTGCCCGATTGGCTCCGGGCCCGTACCGGTTGGCCGGAGAGCGTCGTGGCCGGAGCCTGTCGATTGGCCGCATCGGTGACCGGTGCCGCCGCCGGCAGTGTCGAGGCCGACGTCGAGCTCGAGCACGGGGTGGTGCACCTCCACGTCGGCTGCTGTCGCGACGCCGAACTGATCGCCGAGGTGCCCGGCGCCGAAGTCTGCCTCGTCGCCCATCACGGCGAGGTCGTCCTCCGTCTGGTCTGACCGGAGCCGGGGGCGGGTGCCCGGCGTGACGAAGCCCGTGGAACCCTCACCGTCACGCGGGGCCCGCCGTCGAGGCGGAGTGTGGCGATGGAGGAGCTGTCGGTGATGGGCCCGACGCGAACGCGGGTGGTCGCGGCGTGACTCGGCGAGCGGGCGCGGCGGGCATGAAGGGCTCCAAATCCACCTGATCGCCCAGAACGGAGCGGCGCTGTCCCCTCGAGGACGCGATCGAGCTGGCGGTTTCGACCCTGCGAGCCGCCGGCGGTCGGTACCGTTGCCCGCGAGAGCCCCACCGAGGCGGCTCCGAGCTGAGCCTGGGCAGAGTCCCCCGGCCCGGGGAAAGGGGAGGCGGGGCGCCCACACCACAGGGTGCCGCCGCCCGGCTCGAGGTCGAGCACTCGTCGATCGGCCGGCGGGACATGGCCACCAGTAGGGAGGAACCGTGGATCTCACCCGCGTGAAGGCCGACGAGCCCGTCGAGCACATCACGGACCCGCTGTTGACCGACGGGGCCGTGATCGTGGAGGGACTCCTGGATCCCGACCTGTTGGCCCGGTTCAACGCCGAGCTCGATCCACTCCTGGGGGCGGCCCGGCCCGATGCCCGCCGCTTCCTCAACGACGCCGTGGGCTGGTTCTTCGGTGACCGGACGAGGCACGTCACCGGCCTGGCGGGCAAGTCCCCCGTGTTCGCCACCGAGATCCTCACCCATCCCGTGTACCTGGCCGTGTCCGACGCCGTCCTCGGTCCGAACGCCGCGACCGTGCGGCTGAACCTCGCCCACGTGCTCGACCGCGGGCCGGGGTCGGAGCGACAGCTTCCCCACCGTGACGAGTTGGTGTGGATCCACCTCCCGAGGCCGCACCCGGAGATCCAGCTGGCCTCGGTTCTGGCCCTCGTGGACTTCACCGCGGACAACGGCGCGACGGTCGTCGTCCCGGGCAGCCACCGCTGGGAGCCCGGGCGGCAGCCCCGAGAGGACGAGTTCGTCCCTGCGGCGATGCCCGCCGGCGCCGGCGTCCTCTATCTCGGCTCGACGATCCACGCGGGTGGGGCGAACGTCACGACCGGGGAGTGGCGGCGGGGGATGCACGTCAGCTACTGCGTCGGCTGGCTCCGCACCGAGGAGAACCAGTTCCTCGCCACGCCGCTCGAGGTCGCCCGTACGCTCCCGCGCCGGGCCCAGGAGCTGCTCGGGTACGCCGCGCACGACGCCATCGAGGTCGGCGGTGGCTACCTCGGCGCGGTCGAGCTCCAGGATCCGGTCGAGCTCATGGCGGCGGGGGAGCTGTGAGGCCGGCAGCCGGGCCGGTCGACGGTGTCGCCCGGTGGATGACCGCCACGGTGCCCTGGGCGGCGGGTAGAAATCCCGGGTGGGTGAGAAGTTGGCGTCGGGGACCCCGTGGGCCGCGGTGCTGCCGCGCTCGGACTTCCCCAGCCTCGACGAGGCCATCTACCTGAACCAGGCCTCCCTCGGCCTCATCGGCCGTCCGGCGGTCGAGGCCATGCACGCGTTCCTCGACGATGTCGGGCGCCACGGGAACCTCCACCTCACCGACGAGGACGAGGTCGCCTTTCTCGGAACGCTCCGTGGGCGGGCGGCCGAGATCCTCCGGACCGGCGAGGGTCAGGTCGCGTTGTTGTCCGGCGCCAGCGAGCTCCTGGGCTTCTCGTTCAGGACGGTGAAGGGCGCCGTCCCCGGTCGCTCGTCCGCGTCGTCCCTCCCGTCGCCGGTGACGTCGAGGGCGGCTTGCTCCCGCCGGGCCTGCTTTCGCTCCCGGTAGAACCCCGGGAGCTCGTTCGTGTACGTCTTCACGAGGTCCGTCAGGGCGTCGGCGAGCAGCCGGGCCTTCCCGGGGATGGGCTCACCGCGGTCCTCGACCAACGGCACGTCGGTGCCCGCGGTCGCCGAATGGCTGCGCTCGAGCACGGTGGCGATCGTCCCGCCATCCGCCAGCGCGTGGTGCATCTTGGCGGCGACCGCGACCCGACCACCCTCGAGCCCTTCCACGATCCAGGCCTCCCACAGCGGTCGGTCGGGATCGAGCGGTCGTCCCATGAGGTCGGAGAGGAACTCGCAGAACTGGGCCTTGTCCCCGGGGGCGGGCAGCGCCGCCGTGTAGATGTGGTCGTGCGGCGAGTAGTCGGGGTCGGCCACCCACACCGGGTGGTGCACATCGAGGGGGACCCGCAGGATCCGCATGTCGGCCACGCCGGTGCCGAACCGGATCGCCTGTTCCTCCACGAATCCCGCGAGCTCCGACGGGCTGGGTGGATCGGTCGGGTCGGTGGGCTGGTAGACGGCGACCTTCAGCGTGGCGAACGGGGACGTCGAGGTCGCGGTGTACATCGCCAAGGCGTCGACTCCGTGCATCCTGCGCATGCGGATCCCCCTTCGCGCCCCGTCGCATCCCCCGCGGCGTCGCGGCCCGCCGTGGTGGTCCGGCCGTGGCCGGCGGCTTCGTGAGCCGCGCCATTCTCCCCCCTGGCCACCGGACGATCAACTCCCGGCCGAGCCGCCCCGGGCCGGCTCCGATGGTGCCGATTCCCGACGTCGCGACCGGCGCGGCCTCGATCCCCTGCTCGAGACCGCCGGAACCCGCGGTCGAGTCCGGTTCGCCTGGGTCCTTCGACTCAATTCGGCCGGGATCGCTCCACCCCGCGAGCCAACCTGTCGAAGGTGGTGGGCATATGGCCAGGGAGAGAGCTTTCCAACCGATGCCTCCTCGTGGCGGGGCGGACCCGAGCCGCCGATCGCGGAGTCCACGACGATGCCGGTAGTCGACTTCCAGGCCCCCAAGCACGTCACCGGACTCGGTGTGCCCGAGTCGATGATCCTCGACATCGTGTTGCGCCGGGCCCTGCTCGACGGGCACACGTCGACGATGCAGCTGGCGACCGGTCTCGCCGTCACCCCGCTGCTCATGGAATCGGCGGTCGAGTACCTCCGGCGCGAGAGCCTGCTGGAGGTCAGCGGCCTCGAGGGTCGCAACCTCAAGCTGGCCGTGACCGAGCAGGGCCGGGAGCAGGCGATCGATCGCATGAAGCTCTGCCGGTACGCGGGTGCGATACCCGTGAGCCTGCCGGTCTACGCCGCGGTGGTCCAGGGCCAACACCGCCAGCCGAAGATCCACCACGACACGATCCGCGCCGCGTTCACGGACCTCGTGATCAGCGACCGCCTCCTCGACGAGCTGGGTCCGGCGATCCTGGCCAAGGGCGCGATCTTCCTGTACGGCTCGCCGGGCACGGGCAAGTCCTCGATCGCGGAGCGCCTGATCCGGGTCCACGACGACCACGTGGTGGTCCCCCGGGCCGTGGAGGTCGACGGCCAGATCATCACCGTGTTCGATCCGGTCCTCCACCGCCCGGTCGATCCGCAGCCCAAGGGCCTGGATCCGCGGTGGGTCCTCTGCAAGCGGCCGAGTGTGGTCGTCGGCGGTGAGTTGCACGCCTCGCAGCTCGATCTGAGCTACGACGCCAACGCCGGGATCTACGCCGCCCCCCTGCAGATGCAGGCCAACAACGGGATCCTCGTGATCGACGACTTCGGCCGACAGGCCCTCACGCCCGAGGAGCTCCTCAACCGCTGGATCGTCCCCCTCGACCGGGGCATCGACTACCTCACCCTCGAGAGCGGCCTGAAGTTCGAGCTGCCCTGCCTCACCAAGATCGTCTTCTCGACGAACATGGAGCCGGCGAGCCTCGCCGACGAGGCGTTCTTCCGCCGCATCCGCAGCAAGGTGCTCATCCCGTCGATCGACGACGACCAGTTCGACGAGATCCTCGGCGCCGTCGCCACCGCGACCGGGGTGACCATCTGTCCCGGCGCAGCCGAACGCCTCCGGGCCATGAGCCGAGAGAAGGGTGACGGCGACCTGCGGCCCTACCTGCCCGCTGTGGTGTGTGAGCTGGTGAGCTCGATCAGTGACTACGAGGACATGGACCGAGTGCTCGATGTCACGATGGTCGACCGCGTCGCCTACCTGTTCTTCACCCAGAGCGACGCCATGCGGGCCCCGAGTCCCCTCTGAGGCGGCGCCGGCTGCGGGGAGGGGGCGTTCCGGCGTTCCTCGACGTGGTAACAACGGGCCGACACCGAGGGGGTCGGCCATGCCCGTGGCGGAGCTGGATGGGATCGAGATCGCCTACGAGTTGGTGGGCGAAGGCGAACCCTGGGTGCTGACGCCTGGTGGGCGGTTCACCAAGGAGGTCGGTGGGCTCCCCGAGATGGCCCGGGCGCTGGCCGACGAGGGGCGGCAGGTGCTGACCTGGGACCGCCCCAACTGCGGTGCCTCCTCGGTCGTGTTCCGGGGTCGGTCCGAGTCCGAGGTCCAGGCCGACGCGCTGGGCGCGCTCCTCCGCCACCTCGACCTCGGCCCCACCGTGATCGCCGGCGGCTCGGGTGGGGCGCGGGTGTCGCTGCTCGCCGCGGCGCGCAACCCCGACGTCACCGCCGGCTTGGCGATGTGGTGGATCAGCGGTGGCGTCCCCGGGCTGCTCCAGTTGGCCAGCTACTACGGCATGCCGTCGGCGGACGCGGCCTGGCACGGCGGGATGGAGGCCGTCCTGGGACTCGAACAGTGGCAGGAGGTCCTGGCGGCCAACCCGGGGAACCGGCAGCGGTTCCTGGGGATGGACCGACAGGACTTCCTCGAGGTCATGGACCGCTGGATGCTGGCCTACTGCCCGTGTGACGACTCACTCGTGCCCGGCCTCGACGACGAGGACGTGGCCCGCCTCGCGGTGCCGATCCTGGTGTTCCGCAGCGGCGTCTCGGACATGTCCCACACCCGGGCCACCTCCGAGGCCCTGGCCGCCGGACTACCCGGAGCCGAGCTGGTCGAGCCCCCCTGGGGTGACGCCGAGTGGAACGAGCGTCAGGAGGCCGTGGAGCAGGAGGGTTCGCTCTTCGTCCGTTGGCCGCTGCTCGTCCCCCAACTCCTCGACTGGGCCGACCGGACGCTCGGCGGGGACCGATGACCGAACCGCCGGTGAGGAGCCGACCATGACCGTCACCATCCAACCGATCCGCGACGACCTCTCCTTCGGGGCCCGCGTCGGCGGTGTCACCCTCGATGCCCTCCAGGATCGGGAGGTGCGGGGCCGGCTCGACGAGGCCTTCGAGGAGCGCGGGCTGCTGATCTTCGAGGGGGTGGACCCGACCCCCGAGATGCAGGTGGCGATCAGCACCGTCTTCGGGCCGCTCAAGGACCATCCGAGCTCGGCGACGCCCCGGGTGGGCGGTGACCTGCTGGGCGTCATCGAGATCCGCCACCGACCCAACGAGGGGGGTGTGGTCGAACTGGACGGTCGGCGGCTGTCGCAGTGGCTGCCCTGGCACTTCGACCACTGCTACAACGACCAGCTCAACCGGGCCGGGGTGCTCCGCTCCGTCGAGATCCCCCCGGACGGGGGCATGACCGGCTTCGTCGACGGCATCGCCCTCTACGGCGCCGTGTCCCCAGAGGTGCGGGACCGCATCGAGGGCGAGATGGTGGTCTACGCGATGGACGTGATCCTCGACAACCTCCGCTACGGGCGGCCCGAGGGCTTCGTCGAGGTCCGAGCCTCCCCCCAGACCGCCGAGGTGATGACCGAGTACGAGCATCGGCCCCGTGCGCTGCACCCCGCGGTCTGGACCAGGGACTCCGGGGAGAAGGTCCTCCACGTCTCGCCCTGGATGGCCAAGGGCATCGAGGGGGCGGACGACGCCACGGCCGATGCGCTGCTCACCGAGGTGTGCGACGAGATCGTCCAGGCGGCCCAGGGCCTCAGCTACTTCCATCGTTGGGAGCCGACCGACATGGTGATCTGGGACAACTGGCGGGTCCTGCACTCGGTGTCGGGCTCGCCCCCCGAGGACGGTCGCTGCATGCATCGCACCACCATCGCCGGCGACTACGGCCTCGGCCGCTTCGAGGACGTGCCGGCGAACTCCTAGCGGCCTCGACCAGTCGGACCTCCGGTGGCGGGACCTTCGGCTGAGCAGACAGGTGAGGACCGCCAACGACGCGACGACGGATTCGGCGTTCTGGCGCCTGATCGGGGTGCTATGACCCCCGAATCGGGTGCCAGTTCCCCGGGGGCTGGTCTGAACTGGGCCATCGTCACCCAGTCCCGACCGGCGCTGAGGGACTCGACCGACTGTCAGGCCAGTGGGTTGTGCCAGGTGATCTCGGTGAAGCGGGCGAAGTCGGAGTCGGCGGAGATCATCTCCAGCCCATGCTCGATGCACAGCGCGGCGAGGGCCGCGTCGGGGACGAGGTTGGCCCGCAGGTCGAGATCGCCGATGAGGTGACCGAGGATCGCCCGGTGGCCACGGCCCGGTAGGGGCACCCAGGCGGTCGGAGCATCCAGCCACGCCTCCACGAGGGCCCACCCTTCCGCCGGGGTCAACGGCTCGGCCAGCGCCCGGGGGTTCGTGGCGATCCGGAGGAAGGCGGTGAGCGACGCCCAGGGCAGTCCCACGCGGCGACTCCCGTTCAGTTCGTCTTCCAGCCACGCTCGCGCCCGGTCGTGGAACGGGCTGGTCTCGTCGACGGCGTAGAGCAGGATGTTGGCGTCGACGAGCACCTAGCGGGCGTCCGTGCCCTCGAGCAGGTCGAGGGTCTCGGCCACGTTGGTGACGTCGACCTTGAGGCCCAACGGGCGCGTTCTCTGCCGAAACGGCGTGGAGGTCGACCGGGGCAGCAGACCTCGGCGAATGAGCTCGTTCACCGCCGCGGAGACCCCGAGGCCCTCCTCTTGACGGAGGAGTTCGATCGCCTTGGCGGTGTCGTCGTCGAACTCGACGGTCGTCCGCATGACCAGATGATAGCACGAGCATGCGACATCTGACACACGAAGACGCGCGAGGGAGACCGGCGGCAAGGAGATCCCGACCGCGGGACTTCGGCCTCTGTCCTCGAGTCCGTGCCGGTGAGACCATCCTGCGGTGACCGGTGCGCCGGTGCGGTGAGAGGAGGCGATGGTCATGCGGAATCGGTGGCTCGCGGCCGGGATCGCGGTGCTCGTCCTGTTTGCCGCGGCCTGCGGGAGCGATGACTCGTCGGGTCCCGTCGATGGGTCGGGGACGACGACGACCGCGGTCGCGGCACGGGCGGATGCGATGAACCTGGCGCTGGTCGACTGCCCCCGCTTCGGCAGCGGCACCGCTGTCGGCGCGACGAGGGCCGACACCTACCTGCGAGGTGACCTCGAGCCGCTGGCCCTGGGGGGCCAGGCCCCGTTCGCCCTGCAGGTGCTCGAGTGCGCCGACCTGGTGACCGACGGCGAGTCCCACGGACCGGGGAGGTTCGCCACGGCATGGATCAAGGTCGCCGAGATCGCGGCGCTGCCGGACCTTCCCGCCACCTCTGAGTTGGAGGCTCGAGCCAGCGATGCGTTTCAGGTCGTGCTCTTCCAGACCGACAACGCCGGCTTCCAGGAGGCGACGGCGGCATTCGGGATCCCCATGACGCTGGCCGACTCGATGACCTTCGACCCGCCGGAACCCGGCATCCAGACCGGTGCGGTCACCGACAACCAGTTCGAACCCGCGCTGGCCTATGGGTGGACCGTCGACAACGTCAACGAGTCCGACCACGACCCGACCGTCGCCTTCCACACCCTTCTCGGGTCCGACGACCGGGGTGAGCGGCTCACCTACTTCGGTGAGTTCACCCATCGGTTCCCCCCGGGTGCCAGGTGGGCAGGGAACCTGGGCACGGTGACCCTCGAGCCCGGCTCGGCGTTCAGCGACCTGGTGGGTGAGGAGTTCTCCGGTCCGGTCAACGGCGATGCCGTGAGCGTGCGGATGACGGTGTTCCGAGAGGTCGACTGAGGCCGGTGGGGGGCGATGGGATGACCGGACCCCACTGCCGTCCGGGCCGCGGCCCGCTCGACCCCGGCCGAACGGCCGGCGCACCCTCGGTGCGCCGGGGTGAACGGCGGGGGCCGCCTGAACGGTGACCCCAGGCGCCGGTCCCTAGTCTCGGGGCGTGCAGGACGTCACCCGGGCACTGGTCGACCAGCAGGAGGAGTTGTGGCTGCTCGTGGCCGATCGGCACGACGCCGACCTCCTCGCGCCCACCCGATGCGAGGGCTGGGCAGTGGTCGATGTCCTGTTGCACCTCGCTCAGACCAACGAGGCCGCGGTGGCGAGTGTGCAGGGGAGGCTCGGCGAGTTCCGCCTCGGGGGCGTGGACCCCGGCGCCTCGAGCGTCGATGACGTCGATGCCCTGGCCGGTGCTGCGGTGGCCGCCGAGCACGACCGTCCTCCCTCGGAGATCCGCGACCGGTGGCAGCACAGCGCCGCGGCCCAGGTGGAGGCGTTCGCGGGTGCTGACCCGCACGATCGGGTCCTCTGGGTCGCGGGGGACATGGCGGCCCGCACGCTCGCGTCGACGCGGGTCTCGGAGTCCTGGATCCACACCGTCGACGTGGCGTCGGCCTACGGCGTCGTCCCCGAGCCTACCGACCGCCTGTGGCACGTCGCCCGCCTGGCCTGGCGGACCCTGCCGCACGCCTTCGCCCGCGCCGGCCTGGACCTCGGTGGCCCGGTCACCTTCGAGCTCACGGGGCCCGACGGTCAGGCCTGGGTCTTCGCGCCACCGGAGCCAGGGGACACGGGCACGGTGCTGAGGGGCACGGCGATCGACCTGTGTGAGGTCGCGGGCCAGCGGGCCGATGCCGCGGACACCGGTCTGACCGCCGACGGTCCCGATGCCGTCGACGTCCTCCGCCTGGTCCGGACCTTCGCCTGACCGGAGTCCGCGGCTACCTCGTCGACACGGCCCCGGCCGCGATGTCTCGAGCGAGCCGAGGATTGTCGATGTCGGCCACGAGGAGCTCGGCCAGGCTCTGGGCCGCCGTGTCGCCGAGACGGGCATGGTGCAGGTGGGCCCGGGCCTGCAGTTCTCGGAACCCGTGCCGGTCCGCCAGGCTGTCGAGTTGCTCGAGCCAGGTCGGTGCCTGCTCGTCGCCCGCCGTGACGGCGACGTCGACGAGGGCCTCGAGGGCGTAGGCCTCGGCCCACCGGTAGGCATCGGGCATCTTCCGGCAGTGGGTCGGCGCCTCCTGCAGCCGGTCGAGCGCCTCGTCGGGCCGTGACTGGTCCGCGCTGACGAGCCCGAGACCCCTCAGGGACAGGGTCTGCCAGCAGGCATCGCCGATCTGGCAGGCCATGGCCCAGGCGTGTTCGAGCAGATCATGGGCCTCTTCGAGGTTCTGGAGACCGAGCTCGACCAGCGCGATCCACGTCTCGGGATAGGGCCCGAAGGACGTCCATCCCTCCGAGCGGGCCAGCTCGATGGCCCGGAGGCCCGTCTCGGCCGCCTCCTCGAGCTCACCGCGCAGGTAGTGCAGCCGGCAGAGGTGCGTGGTGGCGAAGGCCTCTCCCCGGCCGTCACCGGCCCGAGCCGTGAGCTCGACGGCTCGTCGCAGCGCCTGTTCGGCTTCGGTGTAGTGGGCGGTGTCGGACAGGCACGAGCCGCTCACCGAATCGATCCATCCCAGCTCGGCATCGTCGCCGACGGCGAGGGTCCGGGCTTCGGCCAGCCAGGTCTCGGCCCGGTCGTAACGGCCCCGCAGGAACTCGACGTAGCCGAGCTCCCGGCAGGCGCCGGCGGCGCTGGCGTCGTCGCCGACGGCGTCGGCGAGCGCTCGAGTCCGGTGCAGGATCGTCACCGCCTCCTGGTCGGTGCCGCGGGTCGTGTGGACCAGGGCCACGCCGAGCGACAGGAAGGCCTGGATCGCCAACGGGTCGTCGCCCAGGGCCGACGCCCCGTCCGCCACCCCGCGCAGCGTCGTCAAGCCGGCGTCGACCGCCCCCGCGGCCATCGCGGCCTGGCCGGCCTCCAGCTGGGCCCGCAACGTCACGGCGCTGGCCCGCACCGGGGTGGCTCGGCGCTGCGCCGCGGCGGCGAGGGCGGGGCTGGGCTCGATCCCCAACTCGGCGCAGAACAACTCGGTGCAGCTCTGCACCCGCTCCTCGGCCGCGGTGTGGTCACCAGCCGCCACCAGGCTCTGGACCAGCAGCACCTGGCCGTTCTCGTCGTAGGGGTCGAGGGCGACGAGACGGTTGGCGACGGCCACGGCCGCCTCGGGCTCGTCACGGGCGAGCAGAGCCGAGGCCGCCTCCTGGAGGAGGGCAGTGCTGGAGCCGTCCAGATGCCGACGTTCGGCGGCCAACCACAATTCGTAGGACGCCCCGGCGTCGGGGTCGATCCCCTCGAGCAGCGGCCGACCCAAGCCCGGGAGCTCGAGGGCCTCAGCCCATCGGCCGCGGAGCACCACGTCGACATCGAGCGTGGTATCGGCGGGGAGGTGCAGGGCCATCGGATCGCCGGCGACGGTCTCGGCCGCTCCCAGCAGGCGGCGGAGCTGGGAGGCGGTCCAGCGGAGCGCCCCCAGCGGGTCGTCGGCCTCCGAGAAGAGGAGCTCGGCGATCCGGGAGCGGGGTATCGGGCCACCGCTGCGGGCGAGCAGGGCCAACAGGGCCCAGGTCTTGGCCCCCCGGGGTCGGCCCTGGTCCTCGCCGGCCAGCGCCACCCGGGGCGGGCCGAGCAGCTGGATCGAGAGGCTCACCGGGGGAGTGTGGCACGGCTCCGCGCGGCCAGCTCGCGGAGCTCGGCCACCAGGGCCCGGGTCCGGACCACGGCGGCCTCGTCCGCGCCGTTCGCCGAGCCGGCTTCGATGGCGGCCACCATCTGACGCTGAGCGACCGCGAGTTCCCGGCAGAGGACGACTGGGGGCCGTTCGCCGTCGGCGCTGCGGGGGGCGCATCGGGCGACGGTGGCGGCCTCGGCGACGAGACGGTCCACGAGGGCGACAGCGTCGACCCAGATCGGCCGGTCGCTCAGCTCGGCGACCAGCAGGCCGGCCCGGCGGTGGACGTCGATCAGCTCGGTGTTGTGGCCTTCGGCGATGACGACCTGGGTCTCCAAGGGGCGGTGGGTGGTCGTGGTGGACGTGGTCGGGCTCATGGTGGCTGCTCCGTTGCTCGGGGTCATGGGGGTCACCCTGGGGCGGGGCCGTGTGCGCAGGCGTGTGACGGCCCAGATCGTTGCCAGCACAGCGATCAAGAGCCTTCGGGCCCGTTGGCCGCGGCCGCCCGGCGGGGAGGGCCCGGGGCCCGGCCGACGGAGGTTGCGATGGGCGGGACCCGGCCCGATCGGTCGCAACGCGCGGTGGTCGTCAGTGGTGGCCCGGGCTGGGACTCGGGTCGGCGGCCGGTCGGCCGACGGAGCGGCGGGCTCCACCGCGGACGACATGGCGGATCCGGGCGCGGGATCGCCCCCACGCGTCATGGGTCCCGTAGAGACGGTCCATTCGATCCGGGCCGAGAGCGATCTGGAGGGCCACTCGCCGCTGGATCCAGCGGGCCCGGCGCGGGGACCCCATTGACCTCCAGGCCGAGCGGAACCACTGCTCACCGCCCTTGTCGTTCACCGGTACGGTCAGTCCGAAGGCCTCCTGGGCGGCGACGGCGAAACCGGCCAGAGCTGCTTGTTCGCCGGCGCGGTCGAATCTCTGTTGGACCAGCATCCAGTCGACGTCGTCGAGCACGCCGGAGTTGCGGAGCGACACGAGGTCGACCAAGGCCCGCAGCGGGAGACGGCGGTACCGGTGGTTGAAGTCCTGGAGTTGGGCGTGGGCGACGAGCAGGGTCAGGGCGTCGGTGACATCGGGGAGCCGTGGGCCGTCCGGGTCGTCGGGCAGTCGCCGGGCCCCGGCAACGATCTCCTCGGTGGAGATCACGGCGCCGTGGACCGAGATCAGCGGCGCCAGGTGCAACTCGACCGCTACGGCTCCGTTCGGAGCAACCAGCGAGGGCAGCTGGTGATCGGCCCATTCGTCGGGCGCCGAGGCGACGGGAGTGAAACCGGCCGCCTGGAGCAGTTGTTGTCCACGGGGAGCCACCCGCGGAGCGATCAGCAGGTCGACGTCGACGGTCGTTCGGGCAACGGGGTCTGGCAGCCATCCCGCCAGGAGCCAGTGCGCACCCTTCATCGGGATGGCGTCGATCCCCGACTCAGCCAGTACGTCCATGGCGTGATCCCGGGCCAGCTGCACCTGCTCGGTGCGGCGTCGGTTGTCGGCGTAGGCGCGTTCGAGCACGGCCAACGGTGAAGCCCAGGTCATCGTTCCGCCCCGCACCGACGATGGGACCGGTGCCACCCCGCGCTGTCGGAGTGAGCTCCAGAGGGCAGGGAGGAGCTGGTGCCGGGCCGCGAGGTCCAACACCGCCGGCCAGCCCGACGGGGGATCGGTCGTGCGGCCGGGTCCGCCGGGCCTGAGGAGTCCGAGAAGGTCCTCGCCGGCCGCCGAGGTCACCTCAACGCGCCGCCCGGGCCGCGGCGAGCAGGCGTCGGGCCCGGTAGTCGGCCACCTCGGGCGCGGCGGCCTCCGCTCGGGCGAAGGCCTCGGCGGCTCCCGCGTCGTCACCGAGTCGGAACCGGCACAACCCGAGGAGGTTCCACGGCCACTCTTCGATCACCCGCCGGTCATAGGCGCTCTGGGAGTCCAGGAGGAACGCGGGCGTGAGCCCGAGGAGCCACTCGAGCCGGGGTATCGCCTCGGCCGGTCTTCCGGAGACGAAGGCATGGGTCGCGGCGGTCAGCTCCAGCGCGGGGTTCTGGGGAAAGCGCGCCAGGGCATCGTCGATGAGCTCGCCGAGCTCGGGCGTGATCCGGTCGCGGGCGAGCAGGTGGACGAGCAGGTTGATCCACAAGAGCCGGTCATCGGGCACGGGCCGGCTGCGCCGTCGGGCGATCTCGATGCCCTGGCGCCAGGTCGACTCCGCCTCCTCGTCGCGGCCCTGGGCCTCGAGGATCCGAGCCAGGTGGTCGTAGTAGAAGACCCGCTCGGGCACCTCGGCCAGGGCCTGCCGCAGCATCGGCTCGTCGCGGGCGTACTTGTGGGCCTGGTCGCCCTCGTAGCCGAAGTGGTCGATGGTCAGGCTGTCCAACACGCCGACTCGGCGCCCCTCCTGTGCCGCCATCTCCGCCAGGGCGGCGCTCATCGTCTCGTGGATGGTCCCGCGGAACCGGAGCGCCGGGTCGTGGCGCCACAGGCGGTACTCCCGGTAGGGCGTCCATCCCACGCGGGGGACGAACGGGATCCGAAAGGCCCGATGGTCCTCGTCGGCCTCGAGGACGGCCCGGGCCGAACCGTGGTCACCCGGGCGGAGCCGTTCGTCGGCGTCGATGTAGAGGATCCACCGCCCCCGGGCCAGGTCCAGGGAGCGGTTGCGCGGGCCGGAGAAGTCGCCGGTCCAGGCCATGGCGTCGACCATCGCGCCGTGGGCCCGGGCGACCTTCGGCGAGTCGTCGACCGACCCGGTGTCGACGACCACGATCTCGTCGACCAGGTCGGCGATGGAGGTCAGGCAGGCATCGAGGGAGTCGGCCTCGTCGCGGACGATGATGGCGGCCGAGATCAGCATCGTGCCGATGGCCTCCCGGTCCGGACCCTGGGCGCGGTCGGACCGGGCTCGGGTCTCAGGTGGTGGTGTTGCCGTTCGCCATCATGGTCGTGGTGGTGACCTGGGTCGTCGTGGTGGGGTTCTGAGGTGGGGCGGTCACGCCGGTGTTGCCGACATCGGAGGTGGTCGACGTCGTTCCGCTCGCGGTCGGCGTCTGGGCGTAGGCGGCGCTGACGCCGGTCATGGAGAAGGACGACACGACCGGGGCGGCGAAGGCCCCGCCGATGGCCATCTTCTTCAGGAAGGCCCGGCGACCCTCGTCGTCGTGGTTCTCGGTGATCTGCTCGGTCATGAGACGAATGTGCTCCGTTGGTCGTGCCCTAGAGGACGCCCCGACTCTAACCGAGGTGCCGGCGGATGGCCGCGCTCATCACCGTCGTGTCACCGGTGGTCAGGCGGACGCAGGTGGCTCCGGAACACAGGGCGGTGGCCGCCGCCAGCAGGGCGGGCTTGGTCTCGATGACGGGGAACAGCTCGGCCACGACGTGGGGGAGGGCCTCGGTGGTGGCCAGGGGACTCCCGGTGGCCGGCGGTCGGCCGGTCGGGTCGAGGATGACCATCAATTCGGCCCGGGCGACGGTGAGCGACCAGGGCCGACCCAGGTGAGCGACCGGGTCGACGAGCGCGACCCCGTCGAGGGTCGGGGCGCTCGCCAGGGCGCCGCCGATGTCGGGGTTCACACCAGCCGCCCCGACCTTGAGGTGCAGGGGTCGGGGTACGGCGAGCACCATGCCGTCGCGGACCAGGAGGCTCTCGTCGCCCTGGAACGCGCCACCGTCGAGGAGGAGCCGGACACACAACGAGGTCTTGCCCGATCCCGAGGGCCCGATGACCACGATCCGGCGGCCGTCGACGTCGATCACACCGCCGTGCAGCCGGACCCAGCCCTTCCTGGCGGCCAGTTCGAAGGCCCGTCGGTGGAGACGCTGATGGACCAGGTCACGGGCCTGGCGCGGCGTGAGGGCGCCGACGAGCAGGTCGTCGTCCTCGATGACGCGGAGTCGTCGCCGGCCCTCGTGCTCGACGCGGTAACGGACCGAGCGCTCGGCCACCATCGGGTGCCCGGCGGTTGGCAGGAGCGCATCGAGCTCGCCGGCCACCTCGTCAGTGGCCTCGAACACCCCCTCGTGCCACAGGACCCGCCGTCTCAGGACGGTGCCGACTGGAGGAGGCCCTCGGCGAGGAGTTGGGCGACGCCGCGGCCGACCTCCTCGGTGGGGGCGTCGTCGAGGCCCCAGAGTGATGCCAGCTCGGCGGCCAAGGAGTCCACCGTGGTGCCGGGCTCGGCCAGGACGAAGATGGCCGCCGCGGTCTCGTTCAGGTAGTGCACCCGGTCCCGATCGGCGTCGTAGACGACCAGGCCGTCGTCGGTCTCGTGGACGTCCAGTCCCGTGGCCTGAATCAGATCCTGGGTCTCAGTGGACACGTCATCCCTCGGTCGGTTCCTTGGACGGTCGGTACGGGCCGAGCACGGCATCCCGCACGATCGGGCCGACTGCCGTAGGAGTGTATTTCCGCTCGACCAACGCCGCCGCGCCGGCCGCCAGCCGGCGGCCCGCGACCGGGTCGCGCAGGAGACGAGAGGCCGCGGTGGCCAGGTCGTCCACGGTCTGGCCGCCGGCGTAGTGCTCGCCCGCCGTCGCCGTGAGTCCGGCCAGCGCGGCCGGTGTCGCGACGACGGGGCGGTGGTGGGCGAAGGCTTCCAGGGCCTTGATCCGGGTCCCGGACCCGACCCGGATCGGCAGCACCGCCACGTCGGCCGCGGCGTACTCCGGCGCGACGTCCGGGACGGGACCGGCCAGCTCGATGCCCGGCCGGTCGTGGAGGTCGGCCAGACGGTCGTCGTGACGGCCCACGAGCCGGACCGTCGCCTCCGGCACTGAGGCGACGACGCGGGGAAGGATCTCCTCGGCCAGCTCCCGGGCGGCCAGGAGGTTCGGGGCGTAGGTGAGGTTCCCGAGGAACAACATCCGCCCCGTGGCGGGCGGAGGCGTTGTCCGAGCCGGTGCCGCGACCTGGTTGGGCACCACCCTGACGTCGGTCAGAGCGTGGGTCTCGGCGAGACGGTCCCGCCCTTCGAGTGCCGCGGTCAGCACGGTGTCGGCGTCGCCCAGCCAGAGTCCGGCCAGGCGGTGGCAGGCGTCCGCCTCCAGGGCGTCACCGAGGTCCCGGTGGAGCGCCTCGTCGTCGTCGTCGCTGTCGATCACCAGTCGGCCGGCGCCGGTGCGGAGGGCCACCTCGACGGCGAGGGGAGCCAGCCCCAGACGGAGGCCGAGGACGATGTCGGGCGGCTGGTCCAGGCGATCGACAACGGAGGCGGCGAGGGTCGGCGGGGCCGCCCGGGCCAGCCGGGGGAGGGGCTCGCCGGCCAGCAGGCGGGCCCGCAGGCGGGGGTCGGCGAGCTGCGCGGTGACCGCGTCGCGCGCCTGGCTGGGGTCGACGAGGTCCACCTCGACGACGCGACGGGCGTGTCTCTCGGCCCAGTCGGGCGCGCCCCGTCCGGCGATGGGGACCACGGCGACGTCGACCACCGCCTCGGCGGCCAGGGCGTCGAGGAAGGCGCCGGCCCGCATGGCCAGGCCGTTGCCCGTGGCCGAGGGCGGCAGGGGGGCGAGCATCAGGACCGTCGGCCCCGCTCGGTTCACGCCGGCCCTGGGCCGACGCCGTCGAGGACGACGTGGCCGAAGTGGTCCGCCACCACGGCGGGGGCGAAGGCCTCCCGGACGTGGTCCCGCGTGCGGGCCGCACGGTCCTTGGCGGCCGCGGGATCGCGGGCGACCGCCCGGAGCAGTTCCACGGCGTGGTCCAGGTCGGGCTCGGCCCAGTGCTGGTCGGGTGAGTACGAGGCGGTGGCGACGTGGTGAACGGGCACCAGCTCGAAGCCGACCAGGCCGTCGGCCTCGGGTCCCATCCACTCGACCGGTGCACCCCATCCGGTGGTGACGACGGCACCGCCATGGGTGAGCGCGTCGAACAGGCCGACCCCCCACCCCTCGCCATGGGTCAGGGAGACGAAGCAGTCGGCCCGCCGGTGCAGGGCCCGGACGCGCTCGGCCGACCAGCGATCGACGGCCAGGTGCATGCGGGGTGGGTCGGGGTGGCCCCGCAGCAGGTGGGCGATCTCGAACCCGGGACTGGCCCGGATGCGTCCCCGGGGGCCGCCACCCGGCACGATCGAGTACTCGACCACCGGATCGCTCTTGACCACCAGGACGACGGGATCTCGGTGGGTGAAGGCCGCGAGGAAGGCCCGCACGGTGAGGTCCGGCGCCTTGCGTTGAGACCACCGCCCGATCGTGGAGAAGACGACGTCGTCGTTGCGGAGGTCGAGGCCGAGGTCGACCGAGTCGCCGTCGACGTCGTCGATCACATGGGGCACGACGGCGACGGGTGTGGTCACACCCCCCTCTCGAAAGATCTGGCGATTCCACTCCGTGGGCACGACGAGCCGATCGACGACCGCGAGCAGGTCGGGCCAGTGGGCGGGCAGCGCCGCGGTCTCCCAAACGGTGTGGCCGACGAGCGGCCCTGGCGGCACCACCGATCGCAGTCGGGGGTAGTGCTCGGGGACGAGGTGGGCAACCGTCGGTGCCCCCGAACGGGCCGTACGTCCCGGCGCCTCGTCTCGACCGGACGGCACCGTGGCCACATCCGCACCGTGCACCCAGTCGGTCAGCGCGAGGTACTCGACCCCCACACCCGACCCCCGGAGGGCCGCCACGAGCCGATCGGCCGCTTCGGCGTAGCCGGTGTGGCCGTCCTCGGCGACGTAGCGCAGGGCCGCGGCCGGTGGGCGGCGACGGTTGACGGCCATCAGAAGAGGCCGTGTCCGGGAAGGTGGGGGCGAGCCAGCCGGGCATAGGTCGAGGTCCCGGACCGCACCCAGTCCTCGTCGATCTGCGCCGCGTGCACGGTGCTGAAGTCCCGTCGGCGGTCCGACCACCACAGGTGAGCGCAAAGGTGCACCGCGGCGATGCCGTCGAGATCGCCGACCTGCCCGACGAGCAGGTCGTGGAGTCCCTCGGGGGTCGGCGCGAAGTGGTGGAACGCCCGCTGGGGGACGACCTGCACCGAGGCGGGCATCTCGGTGGCCAGATCGTCGGCCAACAGGCAGCTGTGGGCCGACCAGGAGCCGTCCAGCGCCACCTCGATCCGCTCCCGCCAGGCCCGGAGGTAGGCCGCTCCCGGGTGCCCGAAGAGGACCGCGTTGCTCAGCGAGGTCCGGGGTCGTCCGATCCGGGAGTCGAAGACGTCGGCTTCGCGCCCGATCGCTGCCTCCGCCGTCCAGCACTCCTCGGGCGGCGGCGCGACGAACAACGTGTCGATGTCGGCGTACACACCACCGTGCTCGAGCAGGACGTCGAGGCGGATGACGTCGGCGTGGTGAGCGTGGACGTTGGCCGCCACGAGCGCATCGTCGTAGGGGAAGTCCTCGACCACCGAGGCCGGTCGGACCCGCTGGAGGGTCACCTGGGGCCGGAGGAGATCCCAGTACACGCCGTAGGGGACCTGGTCGCAGTGGAACAGCACCGCCGCGGGCTCGAGCACGGCGATGGCCGAGGCGACGGCCAGGTAGTGCACGAGGTGGAAGGGCTCGTCCTGGTCGCGGAGGCCGAAGACGAAGTGGACCAGCGGTCGCTCGCCGGCAGCCGATGTCACGGCCCGCAGGCTACGGCCGATGACCCAGGGCCCGACGGGCCGCGGTCGGGGGCCGCCGTACCATCCAGGTCGATGGCGAAGCCGCGTTCGCTCCTCGTCCTGGACTGGACCGGACACTGGTACGACGCGGACTTCCTCGCCCCCCGGGAGGTGATCGGCGTCGACGGAGGTCCTCTCGCGGTCCGCTGCACGCAGGATCGCTCGGCCCTGGATCGGGCCGACATCGTGTGGTTCCACGGGCCCACGGTGGGTCCGGTGGAGCGGCTGCCCGACCGTCGTCCGGGCCAGGTCTGGGCACTGATGACGATGGAGTCCTTCGCCCATCACCCGTTCTCGGGGTCCGTCGAGGCCCGGGAGATCTTCGACGTCCACATGAGCCACCGCCTCGACGCCGATGTGCCGACGCCCTACATGGGCTGGCACCACTACCCCGGGATCCGCCGGCCGCGGCACGGCGCCCGCCCGCCTCTCCGCGACGCCGTGCTCTACCTGGCGTCGAATCCCGTTCCGGACCGTGACGCGGTTGTGCGCCGCTTGATGGAACGGGTGCGGATCGAGAGCGCCGGCGCCTCGCTCAACACCTACGACCCCGAACCGTTGGTCGGACCCCGTCGGGTCAACGACCCGACCCAGACGGTCCGTCTACTCGAGCACTACCCACTCGTCCTCGCCTTCGAGAACGCGTGTGAGGTCGACTACGCCACCGAGAAGCTCTACCGGCCCCTGTCCTGTGGCGTCGTGCCCGTCGTGCGCGGCGCGCCGAACGTGCGCGACCTGGTGCCCGACCCGACCGCGATCATCGTCGTCGACGACTTCGAGTCCCACGAGGCCCTGGGCGACCACTTGGCGCACGTCCTCGACCACCCCGAGGCGCTGGCGGCCCACCTGTCCTGGCGGGACGCTCGACGGTCACCGGCCTTCGACCGACTCGCCGCCGTCGGCACGGAGGCACCCATCGGCCGCCTGGCCCGGAAGGTCGCGCACGGTTGTGGGCCCGAAGGCGACTGTGGTGGTCGTCTCCGGATGCCCGAGGTCGTTCCGTGAAGGTCCATGTGGTCTCGTACGCGACGCCGACGTATGTCCCGTACCAGCGCATCGCCTCGGTGACCGCCCGACGGGCCGGCGCCGACTCCGTCAGGGCGCTCGGTCGCGCCGACCTCGACCCATCCTTCGTGGCCCGTCATCGCGAGGTGTTCGATGTCGGGACCGGTGGTGGCTACTGGCTCTGGAAGCCGTGGGTCCTGGCGGGTGCGCTGGCGGATGTCGACGACGGCGACGTGGTGGCCTACCTCGACGCCGGTGTCCACTTCACCGGCTCGATGGAGCCCGTGCTGTCCCTCCTGGACCGTTCCGGCGACCTGCTCCTGTTGGACGAGGGCTTCCGAGAGGCGGAGTACACCAAGCGGGACGCGTTCGTCCTGCTGGACTGTGACGGTCCGGAGTGGTGGGACACGCCCCAGCGGTTCGCTTCCGTGGTCGTGGCCCGCGCATCGCCATCGACACGAGGCCTCGTCGCCGACTGGCTGCACGCCTGTGAAGACCGGCGCGTGCTCACCGACGCGCCCAACGAGGCGGGCCAACCGAATCTGCCCGGATTCATCGCCCACCGTCACGACCAGTCGGCCCTCAGCCTCCTGTCGAAACGGGCCGGCGTGGCCGTGCCCGAGAACCGACTCCTGCGGGAAGGCCTGACCCGCGGCGACCACGTGCTCAACCACACGCGTGCCGCCACGCCGCCGGCTGTGGTCGCCCGGCACCTCGAAGAGGTCGGCTGGCTCACCTCCGAGGAGGCCCGGTCACTCGGCCCCGTGGCGGGCGGGGCCGATGGCGGCCGGCAGGCGCCGACGAGGCGTCGGGCCGGGGCGCATCCGACGCGGGGACGGGTCTTCGGCCGCCGACGCGGTCGCCGCGGTCGCGTGCAGCTGTACAGCACCTTCGACCGCACGTGGTCCATCGCCCACGTCAGCACCGAGGTCGCCCGGGAGCTCGGACGCCGCGGCCTGTCGGTCTCGGCGCACAGCCTCAACGGCGAGGGCTTCTTCGACCCGGCCACCGCGTCCTGTGAGGGGATCGACGTGTCGGCGCCGGTGGGCATCCACTGGGGCTTCCCCGACGAGGTCCCCGACCACTTCCACGACGCCCACACCTTCGGCATCGGCGGGTTCACCTGCGAGACCGACCGGATCCCGGAGGACTGGGTGGCCTCCTGCAACCGGTTCGACCTCGTCGTCGTTCCCTCGACCTACTGTCGGTGGGCCTTCCTCGAGTCCGGGGTGTCGGTGCCCGTCATGGTCGTCCCCCACGGCGTCGGCAGCGCGTTCCGGCCTCGTCACGAGCTGGTCCGTCGGACCCCGTTGATCTTCTACAACACCTTCCACGCCACGTCCGTGTTCGAGCGAAAGGGAGTCGACGAGCTGGTGTCGGCGTTCCTGGAGGCCTTCGGTCGCGACGGCCGGGACGCCGTGCTGCGCCTGCGCACCCAGGTGACCAGGGAGATGTTCGACCTCGCCGGTCGCCACGACTTCGGCGAGGCGATCACCGTCATGCCGTTGGAGGACCTCGACGTCGACTCGTACGCAGCCCTGTTCGGTCTCGTCCACTGCACGGTGCACCCGTCCCGGGGCGAGGGGTTCGGTCTGGTCCCCCTGCAGTCGATCGCGTGTGGAACGCCGGTGATCGCGACCGGGGCCACCGGGATGGACGATTACCTCAGCGACAGCAACGCGATCAGGGTCCGGACCGCTGGTCGGGTCGCCGGCCACAGCGTGGGCAACGCCGCCGGCGCCTATCACCGCATCGACCAGGATCACCTCGTGGGGAGCCTTCAGGAGATGCACACGAACTGGGAGCACCACTACGCCCGCACCCGGCGAGCGGCCGTCGGCGTCCGCGAGCGGTACGCCTGGCCGGCCGTCCTCGACAGTTTGGCCCGCGTCGTCGGGGAGGCTGCCGGGCGGGGCGACCGATCTGGTCTGCGTCGGGACCTGGCCGAGCGATGGGGTGCGCCGTGAGCATCCCCCGCCTCATCCATCAGACGTGGAAGAGCGACCGTGTGCCGGCGGGCTACGTCCTGCTGACCGCCCACGACCTCCCGGGCCACGACCGCTCCTCTGTGGAGGTCCCCGAGGGCTCCCACGACGCCATCGTCGCCGCCTGCGAACGGGACGCCGGAGCGGTGGCCTTCAACTACAACGGGTTCGTCAAGGCCCGGGGGTCGGGTCGAATCCCAGACCTCCGCCGGGAGCACCTGGTTCAAGCCGGGCATCACGCCGTGGGTCTGTGTGAAGCGGCATGCCCTGGATGCCGTGCTGGATCGCCGTGATGGCCGAGGGTGACGTTCGTCCCTGGCAACCGATCGCCTCCGTCGTGCACGCTGGTGGCGATCCACGACGAGGAGAACCACGATGATCGAGTTGTTGTCCGGCCTGCCCGAAGGTGTCGTCGGGCTACGGGCGATCGGTGAGGTCGAGGACGACGACTACGAGGATGTCGTCATCCCGGCGGTCGAGAACGCGCTGAAGGGCCGGGACAAGATCCGGCTGCTGTACGTGCTCGGGCCGGAGTTCGAGGAGTACGAGGCCGATGCCGCCTGGGAGGACACCAAGCTCGGCCTGCACCACTTCTTCGACTTCGAGCGCATCGGGGTGGTCTCCGACGTGAAGTGGATCACCCGAGGGGTGAAGTGGCTCGGCTTCACGATCCCGGGCAAGGTCAAGGTCTTCGCCGACGACCAGTTGGACGAGGCCCGGGTCTGGATCGTCGCCGACGACTGACCAACGGGTCCCCGGACTCCGGGGCCCGGTGGGATAGGAAGTCGTCGGAGAGCGACACCCCGGGAGGGTGACCAGGTGCCGATGACCATGGACCAGTCGGGTAATCCCGCGCTCGGTCCCCGCTTCGACGAGGCGACCCGCGCCGTCACCTCCCCCGGCACCATGTCGGTCGCGGGTACCGCCTTCACCACCGCGTTCCTGCTCCTCATCCTGCTGGCGGGCGGGGCGTGGGGATGGGCCTCGGCCGTCGAGCCCACGGCAGCCGACCTCGGGTCGGGTTACGCCAACACCACGGTGACCATTCCGGGCGGGTTCTGGCTGGCGTCGTTCGGGGCGTTCCTGCTGGGGATCTCCATCATCGTGAACCCGGGTCGGGCCGCCCTGCCCGCGATGCTCTACGCCCTCGTCGAGGGGTTCGTGCTCGGGGCGATCAGCGCCATGTTCGACGCCCAGACCGAGGGGATCGTGGGTGCCGCGGTGCTGGCCACGATCTGTGTGTTCCTGGCCGCGCTGTTCATGTACGTCACCCGCCTCGTCCGCCCGACCCGGCGCATGGCCTTCGGTGTCGCCGCCGGCATCGGTGGTCTCTGCCTCCTCTACCTGTTCGTGGCCGTGGTCTCCATCTTCAACTGGGAGTGGCTCTACAGCGACCAGTTCCAGGCGATCGGCATCGTGGTGAGCCTCCTCGCGGTGGTGTTGGCCGCCCTCAGCTTCACGCTCGACTTCGCCTCGATCGAGGCCGGGGTGGCCGCCGGGGCACCCCGTCGCCTGCAGTGGTATGCGGCCTACGGCCTGCTGCTGACCCTGGTGTGGCTGTACATCACCATGCTCCGGCTGCTGGCCCTGCTGGCCCGGAACCGCTGAGGGCGGCCAACCGGGGCCGACCCGGTGTCAGCCGCCCGCGGCCTTCCGCTCCCGGGCGGCCTTGGCCTTCGCCGCGAGGGCGGCCAGCCGGTCGTCGGCTGCACCGCCGCCGTTCTCCTCGGCCGCCTGCGGCTCCGCCGCGGGTGCCGGTGGGGCAGCGGCCTTCTCGGCTGCGGCCTTCGCTTCGGCCTCGCGGTCGGCCACGAACTCGTCCCATTCGTCCTCGAGCACCAGCCGGGTCCGGTCCACCGAGGTGATGAAGGTGCCGTTGTCGAACTTCACCCGGTGCCGGGGCATGGCCAGGCCGATGGTCGCGGTGACCGTCCCGGCCGTGCCCTCGGGCACGCCCTTGAGGGGGCTGGTGACCCGAACCCGGGTCTTCTTCTTCAGGGCGAGGGTGTCGGTTGCGGGCACGGTCCGGGACGCTAGCCAGCGCCGGGCCAGATGACCGAAGCGCGATCCGCGAGACCGTCTGCCGACGCGAGGAGGACCGGGTGATCGAGGAGACGGTGGCGAACTGGCACGAGCACCTGGCGGGCCGTCTACCGGGCGGGCTGGACGCGCTGTTGGCGGACGACGTGGTGTTCTTCTCGCCGATCGTCTTCACGCCCCAGGAGGGCAAGGCGATCACGAAGCTGTACCTGGAGGCCGCCTACGGCGCGCTCGGCGGTGAGCGGAGGCGGGTGGGGGAAACGGCTCCGGCGGTGCGTTGCGCTACACGAAGCAGGTGCTGTCGGGGGACACCGCGGTGCTGGAGTCGAGACGAGCGTGGACGGCAGGTACGTCAACGGCGTGGACATCATCCGCGGCGACGACGACGGTCGCATCATCGAGTTCCGGGTGATGATCCGACCCCTCCAAGCCGTCGACGCCGTCCACCGCCAGATGGCGGCCGCCCTCGAGGCTGGGGCCCCGCCCCCGTGAGGCGCCTCGTCGCCGGTCGCGTGGTGCTCGCGCTCGCCCTCGTGGCGGTCGCGGCCTGTGGCGACGATTCCGGTGGGTCGGCGGAGGACGCCGCTGGGGCGGCGGGAACGATCCCCGAGGGGATCGCCGGTCTGCCCGGCGGCGAGGGGGCGACGATCGACGAGGAGGGCACCGACCCGCGGCCGGCCCTGCCCGAGGACATCGCCCTGCCGATCGTCTTCGTCCACGGGTTCGCGGGCTCGGCCCAGCAGTACGAGTCCCAGGCCCAGCGCTTCGTCGCCAACGGCTGGCCCGAGGAACGCCTGTTGGCCTATGACCATGACGGCGCGGGGGTGGACATCCCGGGCTACGTCGACGGCGTGGACGCCGTCGTCGACCAGGCGCGGGCGGACTTCGGTGTGGAGCAGGTGTACCTGGTCGGCCACTCCCGGGGGACCTTCGTCTCCGGCGCCTACCTCAGCGATCCGTCCCGGGCGGTGAAGGTGGCCGGGTACGTGGCCATCGACGGCGAGCCCTGCCCCGAGGTCGTGCCGTGTCTGGCGCCTACCCAGGAGTCCAACCCCGGCCAGTCCCACGTCGAGGTCGCCACCTCGGCCGAGTCGTTCGCCGCGCAGTACGAGTTCCTGGTCGGTGAGGCCCCCGACGTCGTGGACGTCGTCCCCCAGCGCGACCCGATCGTGTTGTCGGGACGAGCGGTGGACTTCCCGGAGAACACGGGCCGCGAGGGCGTGGACCTCGACGTCTGGGAGGTCGACCCCACCACGGGCGGACGAATCGGCGACGAGCCCCATGTCTCCTTCACCCTCGGCCGCGATGGCGTGTTCGGTCCGTTCGTGGCCCGTTCGGGCGCCCACTACGAGTGGGCGCTGTCGGCCCCCGACTCGCCGACCGTCCATCACCTCTACCTGCAGCCCTACGTCCGCAGCAGCCACCTGGTGCGGCTGTTGTCCTCACCGCCCGACGGCGCCACCCGGTCGAACACCAACACCGGCGAGGGCCACACATCGCTGATCGCCATCCGCATGCGCGAGTGGTACGCCGAGGACGACCCCGACCTCCCGGGCGACCAGAGCGACCGGCTGGAGGTCAGCCTCGCCGGGGGTGAGCCGGTGGACGTGCTCGCCGACCACGTGGGCAACGGTGCCATCGGCGTGCACCTCCACGACGACGCGGCGACGCCGGGGGAGACGGCACTGGGCCCCCTGCCGTACTTCTCGACGCAACCCTTCCAGAGTGGGGTCGACGTGTACCTGCCGGCATCCGACGCAGCGAACGGGACCATCACGGTGACCAACATCCCTCGGGGCGACCGGGCTCGGCCCCAGATCCTCAACGTGGCCGACTGGCCCTCCTCGGGCCACAGCGTCAGCGTCATCTTCACCGACCACCCGGTCGACTAACACGGGAGCGCCCTGTGGGGGTCGGGACCTTCGGCTGGTCCGGGAGCCCCTCGGGCCACGCGAGACTGCGGCCATGGGCAACGAGGAGCGGGCACCGAGGGTCGTCGTGGTGGGCGCGGGGATGGCGGGCATCCTCAGCGCCATCAAGCTCCGCGAGGCCGGGATCACCGACGTGGTCGTCTACGAGAAGGCCGACCGCCTCGGGGGGACCTGGCGGGAGAACACCTACCCCGGCATCGCCTGTGACGTCCCGTCGCACCTGTACTCGTACTCCTTCGCCCTCAACCCGGACTGGAGTCACTCCTACGCCGCCGGTGAGGAGATCCAGGCCTACTTCGAGCGCGTGGCCGACGAACACGGTGTGGTGCCCCTGATCCGCTTCGGCGAGGAAGTCACGAACTGCGAGTGGCGGGACGGTCGCTGGCACCTGGAGACGGCATCGGGCACCCGGGACGAAGGCGATGTGGTGATCGCCGCCACCGGGGTGCTCCACCACCCCAACCTCCCGGACATCGAGGGTCTCGAGGACTTCACCGGCGCCTGCTTCCACAGTGCCCGCTGGGATCACGACGTGGCCATCGACGGCGCCCGCGTCGGGGTGATCGGCACGGGTTCGACCGCGGTGCAGATCACCGGCGCCATCGTCGACCGGGTCGCCCACCTGAGCCTGTTCCAGCGCACCGCCCAGTGGATCGCCCCGCTGGAGAACCCGCCCTACGACGAGGCCACGCGCCAACAGCTCCGGGAGGACCCCGACCGCCTTCGGGGCGTGCACGAGAGCCTGAGCACGGCCTTCGAGGGGTTCTCCCACTGTGTGGTCGAGGCCGAGTCGCCGGCGATGGCCATGATCGAGCAGGCCTGCCTCGACAACCTCGAGAAGTCCGTCACCGATCCGGAGCTCCGCGAACGCCTGCGCCCGGACTACCGGGCGGGCTGCAAGCGCCTCGTGCTGTCGGACAACTTCTACGCGGCGATCCAACAACCACAGGCCGAGCTGGTCACCGAGGGCATCGAGCGCGTCGAGCCCGGCGGCGTGCGGACCCGCGACGGTCGGCTGCACGAGCTGGATGTCCTGGTGCTGGCGACCGGCTTCCACGCCGATGCCTTCATGCGCCCGATGGGCGTGGTCGGCCGCGGTGGCCGCACCCTGGCCGAAGCCTGGGCCGACCGGCCCACGGCATACCTGTCGATCAGCATCCCGGAGTTCCCGAACCTGTTCCTGCTGAACGGCCCGAACGGCCCCGTCGGGAACTTCTCCCTCATCGAGGTGGCCGAGCTCCAACTCGGCTACGTGATGCAGCTCATCGAGCGTCTGCGCCAAGGCGACGGCCGGGAGATCTGCGCCACCCAGGCGGCGACCGATCACTTCGAGGCCGAGCGCCTCGAGGCCTCCGAGCACACGATCTGGGCCACCGGCTGCAGCAGCTGGTACCTCGACGACCGCGGGGTGCCGGCCGTGTGGCCCTTCCGCTTCAGCCGGTTCCGGGAGGAGATGGCCGCCCCCGACCCCGCGGCCTACGAGGTGGTCTGAGAGCTGCGGATCACCTCGGCCACGAACGGGGACGTCATGGCCCCGAGCAGGGCGCCGTAGTCGACGCCGAAGCGGACTTCGGTTCCGACGGCGAGTTCGCGGTGGCCGGTGTCGAGCACCAGGTGGTCGCTACTGGCCCCGAGCACCTCCAGCCCTCGGGGCGGGATGAGGCCATCGGGGTCGACGTCCTGGCGGCCGAGGGCCAGCACGGCTTGGCCGACGTTGCCGCGGTCACGCACCCGTCGGGTGTCTCCGAACGCGTTCTGGGCGATGTCCCCCCAGGGCAGCGAGGGCTTCACCTGCCACTCGATGACCTCGCCGACGAGGGAGAAGGCGTCGGTGTGGAGTCCATCCACGGGCTGGCGGTGGAGAGCCTCTCGGCCCAGCAGGATCGCCTCGCCGAGGCGCAGGTCGTTGACCCGGCCGACATCGTCGGTGCCGAAGGCCCAGTCGAGGTTGGCCGAGTTGCCGCCCGACACCCGACCGACCGCCTGACCGGTCGCTCGCTCCAAGGCACCGACGAGGGCCGACAGATCGGTCATGTTCCGCGCGTCGGGGACCACGCCGCTCTGACAAGCCAGGTTGGTGCCGATACCGGCCAGCGTGAGCCCGGGCAGGAGCAGGACTTCGGCGGCCACAGCGGGCAGGTCGGCGGGCAGGATCCCCTCGCGCAGGTCGCCCGACTCCACCATGAGCAGCACGCCGTGCAGCCGACGTTGGGCCGTGGCGGCGACCGACAGCCGTCGCAGGACGGCCACCTCGGTGTTGGCGCTCACGTCGGCTTGAGCCACCACCCGCTCGACCTGGCTCAGCATCGGTGACCGGATGAGCGTGATCGGGGCCGTGACGCCGGCGGCGCGCAGGTCCTCGACGTTCTCGACCCGGGAGTCCCCCAGGCCGGCCACCCCCGCACGAAGCAGCTCGTGGGCCACCGCCGCGGACCCGAGGATCCCCTTGGTCACCCCGGTGACCGCGATGCCCCGTCGGCCGAGCCGGTCGACGAGCGTGTGGGCGTTGTGGTGGACCTTGGCGAGATCGATCTCGAGTCGCGGAGCGGTCATCGGGCGCCGGCGGTCAGTTCCTCCCCGAGAGAGGGGAACGCGGCCAGCACCATGGTCACGAGCTCTTCGGTTGGGCGGCTCAGGGCATCGGTGGCGGGGATGCCCAACTCGGCCTCATAGAGCGTGATCGCCGCGGTCACCTCGGCGTCCGTCATGTCCTCGTGGTTCACCGTGAGCCCGATCACCCGGGTGTCGGCGAAGGTCTCGATGAGCCGGATCTCGCTGGCCGGCGTGGGAATCGGGAGCTCGCTGAAGTCGCCCAAACGAGTTCGGCCCGGCGCGTGCTGCAACACGACGGCGTCGGGTCGAGCTCCTCTCAGGATGAACGTGGAGGTGAGGTAGGCGGGGTGGCTGAGAGCGCCCTGTCCTTCGATGATGATGACGTCGGGGTCCTCCCCCTCGAAGGCCTCGACCACGGCCGCTTCCATCTCACCGGAGCAGAACTGGGAGGGGATGGCGTCGAGGGCGACGCCGTAGCGGGCACCCTGGATCAGGCCGGTCTGGCCGGTTCCCACCATGACCGCCTTGAGGCCGTGGTCGCTGAGTGCCCGGGTCAGGATCGTGGCGGTGGTTCGTTTGCCGATGGCGCTGTCGGTGCCGAGCACGGCGATGCGCGGGCAGGTGACGCCGTCGATGCGTCCGCTGAAGAGGCGGAGATCCTTCTTCGACCGGGGCCGTCGGACATCCAGGATCTGGACGCCGCTCGCCGCACTGGCCGCAGCGAAGACCGGGTCGTCGTTGAGGAACTCGTGCAGGCCGTTGACGATGCCCATCCCCAACTCGATCGCCTCGAGGATGATGCTTCGCTCGTGGATCGACAGGAGACCGGTCGCCGGCGCCATGCCGAACACGAACCAGTCGGGGACTCCGCCCACGACGTCGATGGCGTCGGCCAGGTCCCGGCAGAGCGGGACGCCGTTGGCGACACCGTCGAGCACCAGCCCGGCGTCCAGGCCGGCCTGGACGCTGTCGATCACCGAGAGGATCTCGTACCGCTCGGAGTGGCGGATGAGGCCGTTGGCCGTCTTGCCGTCACCGGAAGCGAAGTTGGCTTCGCAGTAGACGATGGCGGTGGCTCGGTCGTCATCGGCCGCGCTCGTCTCGAGGACTCGCAGGTCGGGGGTCATTTTTCTCCTCAGATGTGCTCAGAGGAGGCGACAGGCTCTCGAGGTCCCCGGTGAGTCGAACGGACGAGGCGAGGATACCGGTGTTCCCGGGAGGTCCCCGACGGTGTCACCGGGCCTGCGTAGGTTGAGGCCATGGCATTCGGACAGGCATCGGGCCCGCCGGCCCCGCAGCGGCGGGTGGCCGAACTGGCCGGGCTCCTCGAAGCTCGGGGCTTTGACTCCTTCAAGGAGGCCCGCCACCCCTTCGGGCTCACCCAGCGGCAGGCCGCGGGCAAGTTCACCGTCGCCGAGGTGGACGAGCTGATCGAGCGCCTGGAGATCGATGCCGAGCTCGCGGCCGTGGCCGATCCCGAGTCGGAGGCGACCGAACCCACCGAGACCCCGCAGCAACGTCGGCAGCGGGAGCGGGACGAGGAGCTGGCGGTACGGCTGGACGCCGAGGTGATGGCCACCGAGCTGACCAACCGCGGTTGGTGTTGCATCCCCCCACCGGATTGAGCGAGCCCGTGGTCGCACAGGCGGTCCAGGCCGAACGGATGGTCGCGGGTGGGGCCGCCCTCTGCCGGGACGACGACGGTCGAGTGGTCCTCGTCGACGGGGCCCTCCCGGGGGAGCGGGTCTCGGTCCGGGTGGTCGAGGACCACGGGACGACCCGGGGCGAGCTCGTCACCGTGCTCGAACCGGTACCCGGGCGCGTCGATCCGCCGTGTCCCTACGTCGCCGCGGGCTGCGGCGGATGTGACTGGCAGCACGCCTCGCCCGAGTTGCAGAGCGCGATGCGCATCGAGATCGTGGTCGACGCGCTGCGCCGCCTCGGTGGGCTGGATGCCCCGGTCGTGCGGGCGGGCCCGCCCGTCCCGGTCGAGCGCTCACGCAACGCGCTGCGGCTCGGCGTCGTCGACGGCCGGCTGGGCCTGCGGCGACGGGGGAGCCATGACCTCTTGGCCGTCGACGACTGCGTGGTCGCGGTCCCCCTGCTGGCCGTGCTCCTGGCGCCCGGGGTGATCGATCCGGGAGGGTCCACCGAGCTGACCGTCCGCGTCGCCGACGGCACCGGCGAGCGACTGATCCTGGCCGAACCGACGGCGGAGGGGGTGGGCGCGCCCGAGGACGTCTCGATCATCGGGGCCGACGAGCTGGTCGCGGGCCGGCGCCGGTGGTTCTTCGCCGAGACGGCCGGCCATCGCCTGCGGGTGTCGGCGTCGTCGTTCTTCCAGAGCCGGGGAGCGGGGGCCGAGGCCCTGGTCGCCGTAGTGGCCGAGCAGGTGGCCGGCGCGCCCGATGGGCCCTTCATCGACCTGTTCGGCGGGGTCGGCCTCTTCGCGGTGACCGTCGCCGGCGACCGGCCGGTGGTCGTGGTGGAGCGCTCGCCCTCGGGGGCGGCCGATGCCCGCCACAACCTGGCGGGCCGGACCGCCCGGGTCGTCGCCCGGCCGGTGGCCCGGTGGCGGCCGACCCGCGCCGCGGTGGTCGTGGCCGATCCGGCCCGGTCGGGCCTCACCGCGACCGGGGTGCAGCGGGTGGCTGCCACCGGCGCGGCCCGGGTGGTGCTCGTCAGCTGCGACGCGGCATCCCTCGGTCGCGACACCGCCGGCCTGGTCGCGGCGGGATACGAGCACGTCGAGAGCGTGACGGTCGACATGTTCGGCCACTCCGGCCACGTCGAGGTCGTGACCCGCTTCGACCGCTCGGACGGAGTGGCCCGGCCCGTCCAGGACCCGGCGACGGCCGACCTCAGCCGGCGCTGAGGGTCCCGTAGGTGATGCAGAAGCCGAGGCCGTTGATGACCACGGCGGCGGCCACGATCACGACGGCCACGGCCCGCCGTCCGGGCGAGGAGCGGCCCGGGACCACCCGGGGCATGTACCAGTCGGGCAGGAGCTCGGGGCCCGGTGCGGGCTCACCGCGAAACGGCGTGGCCGTCGGGTCGAGGGGCTGGTCCGGGTCGGCCGCCAAGGCTTGGCGGATGAGCTCTTCGTCGCCGACCCCGTTGACCACCAGCATGTCGGTGTCCGACCCGGCTCAGGTCGAGCCGTGTTCGTGGTTGCAGAGGACCTCTTCGCCCTCGGCGATCTGACCCCCGCCGATGCCTTCGAGAGCGGAGAACGGACCGCAGGCCTGGGGCTCGAGCCACACGTGCACCATGGGCGTCGTCGGGGGCAGCACGAGTCCGGGCGGGCACTCGCCGTCGCCGTTGGTGATCCCGACGACCTGGCCGGCCGGCGTGTAACAGAGGTTGTTGTGGATGTGCCACTGCATCAGGGCGCCCCCCAGGTTCGGCGCCTCGGCCATCGGGGTGCCCTCGCGGAGCATGTACATGGCCGCCACCAGGCGCCGCTCGCCCGACGAGGTGTCCCAGACGAGCGACTCGGGGCGGGCGGGATCGAAGATGACGTCGTCGTTGAGGAACTCGTCGTTGATGAAGTGCTCGGTGCCCGTGAAGCCGTCACCGATGCTGTGGAACCCGTTGGCCAACGCGTACTCGGGGTCGGACCACTGCGGGAGCAGCAGCACGGTCGCCCCGACGATGTTCTCGGCCCAGGCCTGCTGACGGGGCGTGACGCCTTGGACGCCACTGAAGTCGATCGGCTGGTCGGGGTCGAAGGGGACCACGACCGAGGGCTCGTGAGCGGCTCCGTCGGCGGCACCGTGGTCGTCGTGCCCGGCGGCGTCAGCGTGGTGGCCGCTCGCGCCAGCGGCGTGGACGTGGGTGCCACCCGCGACCATCCCGGCCACAGCGACTCCCGTGATGCCCAGCGCGGCGATGACCATCGGCGGTCGTGAAGGGGTGCGACCCTGCCGGGCGGTCCACAGGGAGAGCCCGATGAGCAGGACGCTCACTGCGGCGAGGCCGGCGGCGAGCGCGTCGGCGGTCTGCACGGGCTCGGCGACGTCGAGACCGGTGATGAACGAGATGCCCCAGGCCTTGGCCCAGATCCATCCGGCCACTGCTCCGGCCCCGATGGCCACGCCGCTGAGCGCGATGGCCCGGCTGCTTCGCACCAGGGCCAGCGCCCCCCAGGCCAGCTGCGCGGCGGCGACGACGACGAAGGTGATGGCCGCCGAGCGGTGTTCGGCGTGCACACCGATGGCGGCGGCATGGATGGCGCCGGCCCCGAGCGAGGAGAGCCCCGCGACCGCCAGCCAGCCGGTGGTTGCGGTGGCCTCGGTGTCCAGGGTCTCGACCGCGGCCGACACCGGCGACGGGATCGTCGTCATGGACGTCAAGGGTACCCCGGCCGCAGGGGCCGAGGCGGGCGCACGAAGGCTCCTACCCTGGTGAGCGTGGGCCCGTTCACCCCTGCTCCCCTGTGCTTGGACCGCCGTGACCTCGACGCCTTCGAGCGCAACGGGTACCTCGTGTTGCGTCGGGCCCTCGCTGACGAGCGGGTCCGGGCGATCCGCGAGTGGGTCGACGAGGTGGCGGGCTGGGCTGTCGCCGAGGGACCCGGCCTGCACCACTTCGAGCAGACGGACTCAGGACCGGTCCTGGCCCGCAGCGAGGACCTGTCGGCCCACCACCTCGGCCTCGCGTCCCTGCTCACCGAGGGCCTGATCCCGGACCTGGCGGCCCAGTTGTTCGGTGAACCGGCCTGCCTCTACAAGGAGAAGATCAACTACAAGCAGCCCGGCGGCGCGGGCTTCGCCCCCCACCAGGACGCCGCGGCCTATCGCTTCGTCGACTTCCACATCAGCTGCATGCTCCCGTTGGACCCCGCCACCGAGGCCAGCGGCTGCCTGTGGGTCGGCGACGGCCGACCGACCGAGCTCCTGGCGATGGACGGCATACGGGGGCTGAGCGCCGAGGTCGTCGAGGCCGTCGAGTGGCACCCGGTGGAGCTGGAGCCCGGCGACCTCCTGTGGTTCGACTCCTACCTGCCCCACCGCAGCGGGACCAACGTGACGGGCGTGGCCCGCCGGGCGCTCTACCTGACCTACAACGCGGCCGCCGCAGGGGACTTCCGCGCCACCTACTACGAGGACAAGCTCGCGGCCTTCGCCGGTCTCGAGGGTGACGGTGACCGGGCCCGGCTGAGCATCACCGACGACTTCCTGGGTCGACCGGTGCCGTGAGCGCGCCCCTGGAGGAGATCCTGGCGCTCTTCGAGAGCGATCGGGCCACGGCCATGTACGACGAGGTGGTGACCGAGCGGGAACATGCGCTCCAGGCCGCCCAGCTGGCCGAGGAGGCCGGCGCCACCGAGTCCACGGTCGCCGCCGCGCTGCTCCACGACATCGGGCGGCTCCTGATCGAGGTCGACACCGGCTTCCGGGCCGCGGATCGGGCGCACGATCGGGTGGGGGAGCGGTACCTGCGGCGGTGGTTCGGTCCTGCGGTCACCCTGCCGGTCGGTCTGCACGTGGAGGCCAAGCGCTTCCTGTGCGCCACCGAGTCGGCCTACCTCGCGATCCTGTCACCGGTCTCGGTGCGGAGCCTCGAGGTCCAGGGCGGGCCGATGAGCGAGGTCGAGGTCGTCGCGTTCAGGGCCCGGCCGGAATGGGAGGCTGCGGTCCGACTCCGCCGATGGGACGACGAGGCCAAGCTGGAGGACCACCCGACGAAGGCGGTGGCGGACCACCTGCCCCTGTTGGCGCGCCTCGTCCGCGCCTGAGGGGGATCGCGTTCGGGCCCGCCGCGGCAGGACGGGTCAGGAACGACCGTGGTGCCACCAGGCCGAGAGGTGGGCCGCCGCGGCCAGGTACAGGCCAGAAGCATCCGGGTCGTCGTGCGCAGCGTCGAAGCAGGCCAGCGTGTACTTGGCCAGGTGGGCATCCTCGTGGGCGGCGGCTCGGGAGGCCAGGCGGGCGATCACGGCGCACCGGTCGTCGCCCGCGGCCTGCCCCGCACCGGCGGCCGCCTTGGCCGGGGTGCCATCGAGCGCACCGAGGGGATCGGGTGTGTCCTCGAGGGGATCGGGGGACCACTTCGGGTCGACCTCGGTGGTGCCCTGCGTGGAGCGGAAGCCGAGGACGAACGTGGCGGCGATCGCGATCGACGCCCTGGGTTCGGCCGCTCCGGTCCGGGCGAGGCCCAGCACGGCCTGGGGCATGGTCAGGCAGTGACTCCAGCCGTAGGGCGCGGCCTCAGGGGTGTCCTGGAGCATGGAGGCCGCAGCCAGGCGCTGGAGGTCCCGGCTGGCCTGAGGGAGTGGGGTGGCCCGGGTCGGCCCGTCGAGCAGGTCCCGGGCCAGGCCCGCGCTCTCCACGAGGGACATCGTCGGGAAGATGAAGTCGACCTCGAGCTCGCCGGGGCTCGGGGGCCGGGCCAGGGCGGCGACGAGATCGCCCGATCCCCCGGTCATCGGATCCCGATCGAGGTGCCAGGTGAGGCCCCAGTCCGGCTGACGGGCCAGCTCGCGGACGACGCCCCGCAGCGGGCGGGCGGCGGCCCGGCTCCAAGGCGCCACCCGGGGGAGGAGATGGAGCAGGATGCTGCCGTGGCCGGCTGCGGACAGGCGGGGGATCACGTCGTCGGCCAACAGCCGCGCCAGCTCCACGGGGGTCGCACGCGCGGCCAACCAGGTGGCATCGGCATCGGCGTCGTCGACCTCCCCGGCGGCGACGGCGGCGAGGAGGTGCCCGGCGGCGGTCGGGAGGTCGTCGTAGGCCCTGGGGGCCGCGTCGTCGACCTCTTCGCCGGCGACCCGGTAGGTCTCCCCGAGCCAGGTCAGCCGCTCGCGCGCGACTTCTCGGGCACCCGGCTCGACGAGGGGGAGCAGTGCCGTCCGGGCCAGGAGCTCGAGCGGCGCGTGGAGGGTGAACGAGGTCAGGTCGCCCGCCTTCGGGCGGCCTACCCCCGTGGCGACGGTGTCGGTCAGCTCGGCGTCGGAGAGGAGGTCGTCGCGCCGCGGCATGGAGGAGACCGTAAGGCCTCCATGAGGACAGGTCCGGTCCCGAACAGGTGGCGGCGGTCGCCCGGGCCGTCGGTGTCATGGTGGCGGTTGACGTGGGCGTCGAGGACGCGCCCGTGGCGACCGCTCCCGGTCAGTCCAGAAAGCGCACCGAGTCGTGATCGTGCAGGTAGCTGAACAGCCGGTGTAGGCCTTCGGCGATGAGGCGCTCGCCCTTCTCGTCGCGGGTGTCCAGGACGCTGCCGCCCGCCAGGATGGGGACGACGAGGCAGAAGAGCGCGCCGACGTCGTGCCATTCGCCGAAGGTCGTGTCGTCGACCTCGATGCCGGCGTCGGCCAACCGTGAGCGGTAGCGGTCCAGCAGCTCGGGACCGTGGGCCCGCCGGTCCTCGATGGTCATGCTCCCGGCGACGAAGTAGGCGAAGTCATAGAGGCCGCCACCGTGGCCCACGCCACCCCAGTCGAAGACCACCGGCTCGCCGTCGTCGAAGTGCATGTTGTCGACGCGGAAGTCCCGGTGCACGAGCGTGTGGGGGGCGCTCAGGCTGCGATCGATCATGGTGTCGTACCGTTCGAGGAAGCGCTCGGCCAACGCCCGATCGTCATCGTCGATCACCGTGTCGGTGGCCTCGACGAACGCCGGCCAGGAGCCGCGGCAGAGGTCGCCGTACACGCGTACGTCGTCACCGAGGCCGTCCGGGAGCCAGGTGTGGTCGGCCAGGCGAGGACTGGCCCACCACTGGGCGTGGAGTGCCGCCAGCGCGTCGACCACCGCCGCGGCGCGCTCGGGCGGCGCCCCGTCCATCTGGTCGATCCGCTCGTAGGCGACGAGGTCCTCCAGCAGGAGCGTGTACCGACCGCTCTCGGCGTCGCCGGCCTCGTACCAGAGGTGAGGCGTGCGCATCGCGCTGTAGGGGGCGATGTCGGTGTAGAAGCGGTGCTCGAACTCGTAGTAGCCCATGGCGTAGGCCAGTTCCCGGTTGTCCGGCAGGGCCGATGGCAGCTTGGCGATCACGCTGGCCGGCTGACCGGCATCCGGCTCGTCCCACTCCAGGTGGAATCTGGTGATCTCGCCCATCAGGCCGACGGCTTCGGCGACGACCTCGGGACGGGCGTCCCGCAGACGGCCGTCCCCGGGCAGGCCGCCCGACCGGAGGGCCGCCTCGAGCCAGGCCGCGTCGATGTCGGCGGCGGTGTCCGGAATGGTCTCGATCCCCATGGCCCCTCCTGGTCTCGGCGCGACCGTAGTGGACCGGGCTGCGGTGGCTCGGGGGTCGTACGGGCCGCTCGCCCAGGCCGGGGCCGCCTCAGGGCTGCAGCGAGGCTCGCAGCTTGTCCAGGAGGGGGCCGCGGGCGATCTGGCGGGTCCGGGCGAATGCTCCCGGGTCGAGCTCGGCCGCCCAGGCGGTGGCCCGCTCGATGGCTCGTGACTCGACGGCGTCCCGGTCCACGACCTCGTCGAGGAACCCGGCGGCCAACGCACCCTGGGGGTCGTACACCTCGGCGAGTTGCACCGCCTCGGTCAGATGGCGACGAGAGAGGCGGTAGTCGGCCAGGTCCACCGCGAACCCGGGGACGAAGAGGCCGATGCGGACCTCGTTCAGCCCGAGCTTGAAGTCCCCCTCGGCCCCGACCCGCCAGTCGGCGGTCAACAGCAGCACCGCCCCCATCGCCAGGGCGTGGCCCGTGACGCCCAGCACCACCGGGGTCGGGTGCTCGACCAGGCGCAGCGCCAGGTCCGAGCCCTTCGTCATGAGCTCGATGATCCGGTCCGACCGCATCACCTCGAGGTCGAAGCCGGCGCTGAACCGTCCCGGACGACCCACGATGCAGACCGCCTTGGCGTCGTCGGCGTCATCGAGCGCGCCGAGGATGCCGTCGAGCAGGTCGAAGCCCAAGGCGTTGGCCTTGCCGTCATCGAGGCGGATGACCGCCACGTCGCCGATGCGTTCCGTTTCGACCGTCACGGCGCCGGACCGTAGTGCAGGGGCGCCGCCGCTGGCCCAGCCGCGGCGCGGCCGGCGTCGGGTCAGGCGGCCTCGGCCCGGGAGGGAGCGCGCGGTGGGCCGGCCCGGGTCCTCGGGTGCGCCGGATCGTCGGGTGGCACCATCTGACGCTTCCCTCGGCCATGGACCAGGGCCCAGTCCTCGTGGGTCTTCCGTCGGTGGTCGTCCCCACAGAGCCAGTCGAGGTTCCGCAGTTCGGTGATCTTGACCGTCGACCAGTCGATGCGGTGGTCGACCTGCAGGTGCCGCGTCGCGGTGCAGCCGAGACGGGAGCACTCCCCGCCGAACCAGTCGAGCACGACCTGCTGGCGGGCGTTGGCCCGCCGCCCGAAGTGGGTGACGTTGAACACGTCGACGCCGTCGGTGAGGATCAGGTCGATGGCCGCCTGCGGGAGGAGCTCTCGGAGCGCGTCGACCGGGATCGGGCCGAGACCGTCGATCTCGCAGGTCTCGCCCGGCACGGTCCGGCCCCGAAGGATGGCCGAGAGGTCGGCCCGGACGAGGATGTTGGCGGGTGGCCCGACCGGGCCGGGCCCGCCCATCGGCCCGGCACCGGCTGATCCTCCGGCTGCGTCCGGGCCGCGGCCACGGCTTCCGGTGCGGCAGGCGGCGGCGAAGTCGAGGGCGGCCAGGAGGGCATCGAAGGCATACGCACCACGCCGCTCGTACCGCCCCGCTCGCCGGGCAATGGCGAACTCGGCATGGATCCAGGGTTCGAGGAAGGCGAGCATCTGGGCGACCTTGGCGGCCGGCCCCTTGCCGTGGAACCACCCGTCGCCCGTCTCCTCGTCGATGCCCGAGTACAGGTCCCGGTTCTCGTGGGCGTTCTTGGCCTTGTCCTCGTTGTTCGAGGCCGCCGCCCGGACCTTCTTGGCCTTGCGCTTGAGCTCGGGCACGGACGCGTCCTTCGCCGTCTCCAGCAGGCCCTGCTCTGCCGACGGGTCGGCTGCCGCAGCGGACGAGACCTCATGGGCCTGGGTGGGGGAGAGGTCCCCGTTGGCCAGCGCCGCGTCCGTGGCGTCGAGGTCATCGAGCTTCTCGGACGTCTCGATGTCCCTCGCCGCGTCCTTCGGGCTCAGGCCCGTCTTATTCGCCAGCCACTTCCCCGGCCCGTCCTCACCCTCCGCCCCGGCGACCGACTCATCGATCCGCTTCGCTACCCGCAGCCGCACGCCTGCCGCCAGCTTCTCGATCCCGGCGGCCTCCTCGATGATGCGTGCGGCCTCGGCGCCGGTCAGCCGATCCGGGTCAACGGCCCGGCACAGCTTCCGGAGGTCCCGGCGCAAGGAGGCGAATCGAGCGAACATTTGTACGAAACTCTAATGAGGGGGTGTGACAATTTGAGGTGTATCCGTAGATCACCACCCTCTCCGAAGGCTGACCCGCGGCGTGAGAGGAGAGGTCTCTGGCGGCCGCAACTGCAGATGCTCGGACCGGTGCTTCCCTGTGGTCGTCAAGGTCCCGCATTGACGGGTGGTGGGCCGGTCGGTGCCGGCCTCGCCGACCGGTGGGCATACCAGACGGCTTCGACCACCTGGCCATTGGGCAGATGGTGCGGGACGGTTCGGTCGAGCCGTTGCGCCGACCTTCTCGAGGACCCGTCGAGTCGGTCCGTTGTCCGCCGCGGTGCCTGCCTCTACCAAGCCGATCCCGGAAGCATGTAGGTGACGAAGCACGGCACCTACTGCCTCAGTGGCCAACCCGCGGCCACGGGCGGCCGGCGCAAGCCACCACCCCAGCTGCGAGACCTCCCGAACGTCCGGGGCTACCTAGATCTCACCGATGACGGCACCGCCGAGGTCGGTGATCACGAGGCGGCCCGCATCTCCGGCCAGCCGACCACCCATTCGGAAGATGTCGAGGACATCGCGCTCGTCGGTCGGCCGCCAACCATTCGTGGTTCGGACGTCGTCGTCGATGGTGGCCGCAAGGCGCGCTCGATCGGCCCGGACAGGCATCCGAAGGATGAGCCGCGGCGTGGTGATGGCCGACCCTCGGGGGATGACCGGACACACCGGGATGGCTATGGCGACGGACTGCGCCTGGCTGACCAGGGACCAAGCGACGATGACCACCCCGAGGAGCACCGCGAGGCGCCCGTCGGAGGTGATGAGCATCGCGACGACGACGGCGGCTACGCCGAGAAGTACGCCCACCAGAATGCCGAGGTCTCCTCGGCGCACCAGCAATGCGACGATCCGGAGCATCCGCACCGCAGTCCTGTCGGTCTCGCCTTGGTGCAGATGAAGGCGTGACAGGATCCCGGCATGGAACCGGGGGAGTTCGAGGGGACCATCGGGCGGTACCACCACGAGGCGACGCCGTGGTGGCCCGAGCCCGTGCGGGCACCGGAGGGGGCGCCCAACGTGCTGCTCGTCGTCCTGGACGACGTGGGGTACGCCCAGCTGGGCTGCTTCGGGTCGGACCTCGACACGCCGACCTTCGACCGTCTCGCCGCCGGGGGCGTGCGGTACGCCAACTTCCACACCACCGCCCTCTGCTCACCCACCCGGGCCTGCCTGCTGACCGGGCGGAACCACCACTCGGTGGGGATGGGGCGCATCGTGGAGCTGGCCACCGGGTTCCCGGGCTATGACGCCCGCATCCCGCCGTCGTGCGGGATGTTGCCCGCCGCCCTGGTCCCGGAGGGCTACGCGGCCTGGGCCATCGGCAAGTGGCACCTCACGCCCGAGGACGAACTGCACGAGGGCGCGTCCCGGGCCCGTTGGCCGCTGGCGCGGGGCTTCGAGCGCTTCTACGGCTTCTTCGAGGGCGAGACCCATCAGTTCGGCCCGGCCCTGGTGTCGGACAACCACCTCACCCAGCAGCCCCGCACCTACGAGGAGGGTTACCACCTCACCGAGGACCTGGCCGATCACGCCATCGCCTACCTCCACGACCTGCGCTCGGCCGATCCGGAGAAGCCGTTCTTCGCCTACTTCTGTCCTGGCGCGTGCCATTCGCCCCACCAGTCCCCGCCGGAGTGGATCGAGCGCTACCGGGGCCGCTTCGACGAGGGGTGGGACCGCTGGCGGGAGGCGACGGTGGTCCGCCAGAAGGCGATGGGCCTCATCCCGGAGCACACCGTGCTCTCGCCGCGCCCTGACTGGGTACCGGCCTGGGAGCAGCTGAGCAGCGACGAGCGCCGGCTGTACGCCCGGTACATGGAGGCGTTCGCGGCGTTCCTGTCCCACGCCGACCACCAGGTGGGGCGGGTCCTGGACGCTCTGGAGGAGACCGGGGACCTCGACAACACGATCATCGTCGTCCTCTCCGACAACGGGGCCAGCTCCGAGGGCGGTCCGGTCGGCTCCCTCAACGACGCCCGGGCCTGGAACGCCCTGCCGAGGACGGTCGAGGAGGGCGTCGAGCGCATCGACGAGATCGGTGGCCCCGACATCCACAACAACTACCCGTGGGGCTGGACGGTGGCCGGCAACACCCCGTTCCGCCGCTGGAAGCGCGAGGTGCACGAGGGTGGGGTCGCCGACCCGATGATCGTGCACTGGCTTGCGGGCCTCGACGCCCGCGGTCAGGTCCGTCACCAGTACGTGCACGCGATCGATGTCGCTCCCACCCTTCTCGACCTGCTGGGCATCGAACCGCCGGGGGTCATCGCCGGCATCGAGCAGCGACCGCTGGAGGGGGCGAGCTTCGCCGAGTCCCTCGATGACCCGACCGCCCCGGACCCTCGCACCACCCAGTACTACGAGATGTTCGGTTGCCGGGCCATCCGCCACGAGAAGTGGAAGGCCGTCGTCTACCACCCGATCCAGGTCGACCGCCCCCCTCTGGAGGATGACCAGTGGGAGCTGTACGACCTCGAGGCGGACCCGTCCGAGACCCACGACCTGGCCGACGAGCGCCCGGAGGTGGTCGAGGACCTGGTGGCCCGCTGGTGGGAGGAGGCCGAGCGCCACCACGTCCTGCCGGTCGACAACCGCCCCTTCTCGGAGTTCGTCCTCGGGCGACCCGAGGGGGTTCCGCCCCGGTCGCGGTACGTCTACTGGCCCGGTACCTCGATGGTCCCGGAGCCGACGGCGGTGAACACTCGGAACCGGGACCACCGCATCGTGGCCGAGATCGACGTGCCGGCCGACGTCGACCGGGTCGAGGGGGTCCTTCTGGCCCAGGGGTCGATCTTCGGCGGCTGGACGTTCCACCTGCTGCGGGGCCGACTGGTGTACGTGCACAACAACAGCGGCCTCCACCAGGCCCGGATCGAGGCCCCCGCGATCCTGGCGCCGGGGTCCCACCGGCTCGAGTTCCGCTTCCACCGGACCGCGGACCACGCGGGTGAGGGCACGATCTGGATCGACGGCGAGCAGCGGGGCCACGGCACCATCCCGCACCTCACGTTCAACCGGTTCTCGATCACGGGCAACGGCCTGACCTGCGGGCGGGCCGAGGGCGAGCCGCCCAGCAAGGACTACCGGTCACCGTTCCCGTTCACCGGGACCCTCGAGCGGGTGACCGTCGAGGTCGACGGCGAGCCCTGGTTCGACCCCGAGACCGAAGCCGAGGACGCCCTCCGCCAACAGTGACCTCGGCGGGGGGGGGTCAGCTCTTCAGGATGTACTCGCTGAGGGCGAAGGAGCGCAGGCGGGCGAGGTCGAAGACCGCCATGACGCTGTCGAGCATCACGGTGATGTTCTCGGGATCGCCCTCGTGGAACGCGACCGTGTCCTCGACCAGTTCGATCGACGGCCACGCCTCGTGGACGATGCCGTCGACGGGCGGGGCGCCGGCGGTCACCGGGTGCACGACCGTGTTGCGGACATAGCGCCAGCGGGGCTGGACGGCCTCGGACATCGGGGACTGGTGACCGTGCCAGAACTCCCGGAACGTCCGCTCGTCGAAGGCCGGGTTGCGGTGCACCAGGGAGAAGGTGCTGATCCCGGGTGAACGCTCGCCGTCGGGCCAGTCGCGGGGACGGCGGCGGCCGTTGTCGCCGTACTCGGACCAGACGGCTTCGCTCACGAGGTAACCGGCCCGTCGGACGCCGACAGCGGCCAGGACCTCCTCGTAGGGGGCGCGGCGATCGTGGGCATCCACGAAGAGGGACACCGCGGCCCGAACCGGGAGCTCGTGGCCCGGCGCCGGCGCGGGTCCGGGGATCGGCGCCTCGTCGTCGTCGAGGTGCATCGTGAGCTGATGGGGACCGAGGGCCAGCAGGCGGGGAGCCAGGTCTTCGAGGAAGCGGGAGCCCAGCGCCGCGCCGTCGACGCTGGGTCGGTCCCACACGAGATACACGAGCTTCTCCACGGCGGGGAATACTGGCACGGTGACCGATGACGGGGTGACGGACCGGGTCGAGTCGCTCTCGGGCATCCCGATCGACCCGCTGTACGGCGAGGGCCCGGGGCCGGGCGAGTTCCCCTACACGCGCGGGCCCCATGCCTCGATGTACCGCGACCGGCCCTGGACCATGCGGATGTTCGCCGGGTTCGGCTCGGCGGCCGACACCAACCAGCGCTTCCGCCAGCTGCTCGAATCGGGCGGCACCGGCCTGTCGACGGCCTTCGACATGCCGACGCTCATGGGCCGGGACTCCGATGACCCGTGGGCCCTCGGCGAGGTCGGCAAGGCCGGGGTGGCGATCGACACCCTCGAGGACATGGCGACCCTCTTCGCCGACATCGACCTCGAGCGCGGTCTCCACCTCGATGACCATCAACGGCCCCGCCGCGATCCTCATGGGCATGTACGTGGCGGTGGCCGAGGACCAGGGGACCGATCGCTCGGCCCTGTCGGGCACGATCCAGAACGACATCCTCAAGGAGTACCAGGCCCAGAAGGAGTACCTCTTCCCTCCTCGACCGTCGCTGCGCCTGGTCACCGATCTGATCCGCTTCACCACCGCGGAGATGCCTCGTTTCCATCCCGTGTCGATCTCCGGCTACCACATCCGGGAAGCGGGTTCGACCGCGGACCAGGAGCTGGCCTTCACCCTGGCCAACGGATTCGCCTACGTGGAGGCCGCGGTGGCCGCCGGGCTCGCCGTGGACGACTTCGCCCCGCGACTGTCCTTCTTCTTCAACGCCCACCTCGACTTCTTCGAGGAGATCGGCAAGTTCCGGGCGGCCCGGCGGATCTGGGCCCGCTGGCTCCGTGACCGCTACGGGGCCACCGACGAGCGTTCGTTGCGCCTCCGGTTCCACACCCAGACCGCGGGCGTCTCCCTCACCGCCCAGCAGCCCGAGGTCAACATCGCCCGGGTGGCGATCCAGGCGCTGTCCGCGGTCCTGGGCGGCACCCAGAGCCTGCACACGGACTCCTTCGACGAGGCGCTGGCCCTCCCGTCGGAGGACGCGGCCCGGATCGCGTTGCGGACCCAGCAGGTGATCGCCCACGAGATCGGTGTGACCGTGACGGTGGACCCCCTCGGGGGCTCGGCCTTCGTGGAGTGGATGACCGACGAGATGGAGCGGCGAGCGGAGGCGGTCTTCGCCCACCTCGACGACCTCGGCGGTGGGTCGATGCTCGAGGGGGTGCTGGCCGGCATCGACAACGGGTGGATCGTGGACCAGATCGCCGATTCGTCCTACCGCTACGAGCGCGCGGTGAACTCGGGTGAACGGGTGGTGGTGGGGGTCAACCGGTTCACCGACGGCAACGAGGGGTCGGCGAACCTGCTGCGCATCAGTGCCGACGTCGAGGCGGCCCAGGTGGCCCGCCTCGAGGCCACCCGCCGGGACCGGGACCAGGGCGCGGTCGACCGGGCCCTGGCCGAGGTCGCCGCCGAGGCTGCGGAGCCGACGGTGAACCTGATGCCCCCGGTCATCGCCGCGGTCCGGGCCCGGGCCACCGAGGGTGAGATCGTCCGGGCGCTCGAAGAGGAGTTCGGGACCTACACGGAGCGGGCGGCGATATGAGCTCGCTGCGGGCTCCCCACGGGGGCCCGGTCCGCATCGTGCTGGCCAAGCTCGGCCTGGACGGCCACGACCGGGGTCTCAAGGTGGTGGCCCGCATGTTGCGCGACGCCGGTGCCGAGGTGATCTACCTCGGGCTCCGTCAGAGCACCGAGACGGTGGTGGCGGCGGCCCAACAGGAGGACGCCGACCTCATCGGGATCAGCATGCACAACGGCGGTCACCTCACCTTGGCCCCCCGCATGGTCGAGGCCGCCCGGGCCGCGGGTGTCGAGGCCCCGGTGGTCGTCGGTGGCATCATCCCCGATGAGGACGTCGATCTGCTGACCGAGGCCGGGGTGGCGGTGGTGCTGACCCCGGGCACATCCGAGACCGAGGTGATCGCGGCGATAGCGGCGGCCCTGGACCACACCGGAGGGGAATGATGGGGCGCTGGAGCCGAGAGGAGCTGGAGGAGGCGTTCGCCCACTACCAGCGGGTCGCTCTGGCGGCGGGCACGAGCGGGGACTGGAACCCGTGGGCCGATCTGTTCACCGAGGACGCCACCTACGTCGAGCACCTGTACGGCACGCTCGGCGGTCGGGAGGCGATCCGGCAGTGGATCACCACGACGATGGCCCAGCCCGTGAACTGCGACATGCAGTTCTTCCCGATCGAGTGGTACCTGATCGACGAGGAGCGGGGCTGGGTGGTCTGCCAGGTCTGGAACCGGATGATCGATCCGGGTGACGGCAGCCTCCACCAGGCCTACAACTTCACCCTCCTCAAGTACGCGGGGGACCACCGGTGGTCCTATGAGGAGGACATCTACAACCCGAACCACTTCAAGGACATGGTGGTCGGTTGGATGGAGCGCCGATCGGCGCTGGAGGCCGAAGAGTAGGCAGTGGGCCGAACGACCCATCAAGGGCGGTCCGGCTGCCGCCGATAGGGATTCTGACAATCACGTCCGGCGGCGCGAACAGGTGGCGCTGGGCAGATCCCTACACGGAGAAACCAACATGATGGTGTCCTACGACTTCCTCGCCACCTGGCTGCGGGCTCGCTTCGGCGACTCGGAGCGTGGCGCTTCGCTGGTGGAGTACGCCCTTCTGGTGGCCCTGATCGCGGTGGTCTGCATCGCGGCCGTGACCATCCTGGGTAAGAACGCTTCGGACAAGTTCGACAGCGTCGGCGGTGCCGTCTCCGGCGGCTGATCCGTCTCCACGGACAACTGAAGAGAGGGGCGGGCTCCGGCCCGCCCCTCTCTCGCGTCCCGGGGTATGGGCCGAATTGCCCATCAGGTCGCCCGCCCCACCTGCCGATGGTCCTGGTGACAACAAAACCCGGCCCACTCGCCCGCAAGGGGAAAGGGCCGATTCCCAAACGGAGAAACCAACATGATGGTGTCCTACGACTTCCTCGCCACCTGGCTGCGGGCTCGCTTCGGCGACTCGGAGCGTGGCGCTTCGCTGGTGGAGTACGCCCTTCTGGTGGCCCTGATCGCGGTGGTCTGCATCGCGGCCGTGACCATCCTGGGTAAGAACGCTTCGGACAAGTTCGACAGCGTCGGCGGTGCCGTCTCCGGCGGCTGATCCGTCTCCACGGACAACTGGAGGAGGGGCGGGCTCCGGCCCGCCCCTCCTCCGCGTTTTCGCCGGGTCAGAAGTCGCCCGTGTTCACCACGATCTCGGCCTGCCAGCCTGCGGACTCGAGATCGGCGCGCAGGAGGCTCACGGGTTCGTCCCCGCTGCTCGGGACCAGGACGTAGACGGCGGACTCGGGCACGGCGTCGAAGGCGATCGTGTAGGCGCACGAGGTGAAGTTGAAGACGTCGTCGAGCAGGCCGGTGCCGATCTCGGCCACGCCTTCGCCGGCGGCGACGGGCTCGGCCAGGGTCGTACCGCTCTCGTCCTGGACCTCGAGGGTGGCGGTGGCGTCGTGCGGGGGGTCGGCCTGGCAGGCCTCACCGAGGACCCGGTCACCATCGTCGGCGATGACCCAACGGACCGAGATCGCATCGGTGGGGATCGTGGTGGTGGTCGTGGTGGTCGTGGTGGTCGACGCGGGGGGAAGCTCTCGGCCTCGCTCGCCGTGCCGGCGCGGTCCTGGTACGCCCGGAGGCCGAAGCCGACGCCGAGCCCGACACCGACGGCGAGGAGCAGCACCAGGACGACCAATGCCCCTCGTCGGCCTCGCCCGCGCCGCAACTCCGGTGCGGCGGTCGTCTGTACAGCCGAAGGGGGATCCGGGGGCGCGATGGGTTGCACCGGTGTCTGGACCCAGGTCCGGGCCAGCAGGGCGGTGGCATCGGCGGCCAGGGCCTCGGGGGGGCTCTGGGGCGCATCACCCAGGAGTCGGGCCAACAGCTCGTCGGCGGACGGCCGTGCCCCGGGATCCTTGGCCAGGGCGGCGGCGACGACGGGTCGGAGCTCGTCGGGCATCCCCTCGAGGTCCGGCTCGTCGTGGATGATCCGGTAGGCGACGGCCTCGGGCCGGCCGGTGCCGAAGGGGTTGCGGCCGGTCGCCGCCCAGGTCACGAGGGACCCCCAGGCGAAGACGTCCATCGCCGGGGACGGCGGGCCGCCGCTCACCTGCTCGGGGGCCATCCAGCCCGGCGATCCCATCACCGTGCCCACCACGGTGATCGAGGTGGCCTCGGTCGCCGTGGCCACGCCGAAGTCCACCACGACCGGCTGGTCCTCGGTGAGCAGCACGTTGCCGGGCTTGAGGTCCCGATGGGTGACCCCGGCGCGGTGGATCGTGCCGACGGCTTCCGCGAGGGCGACCATGAGAGCCTTCAGCCGGTCGCCGCGGAGAGGCCCGGACGCGTTCACCTCCTCGAGGAGGGTGGGGCCCTCGACGTAGGTCATCGCCAGATACGGCTGGTCACCGTCGGTGTCGGCGTCGAGCAACTCGACGACGCCGCGACCGGTAACGCGCCGGGCGGCGAGCACCTCCCGGCGGAACCGGGTGCGGAAGGTCTCGTCGGCCGCGAGCAGGCGGCGCACGACCTTCAGGGCGACGGGTCCGTCGGGGCCGTCGGCGAGGTAGACGACCCCCATGCCCCCCTCGCCCAGGCGGGCCCGGAGGGAGTACGGGCCCAACGTCCGCGGGTCGTCGGCGTCGAGGGGGAGGGTCGCCATGGCCGCACCATTGTGGAGCGGGGCGACGCCCGTCACGCCCCGGGGGGGGCGGCACGGGGTCGGGCGCGGGCAGGCCGGTGACGCCCTCGGGTGGCCCTTCGGGCGCGACGGGGCCACGATGGTGCGGTGACCACCGCCATCGACCGCCGCAACGACCCCCTCGACTTCCTCGCCGTCGACGCCCTGCTCGATGACGAGGAGCGCCTCCTGCGGGACACCGTGCGGGCCTTCGTGGACGACCGCGTCCTGCCGGACATCGCCGAGTGGTTCGAGGCGGGCACGTTCCCCGTCGAGATGGCCAAGGAGATGGGCGCCCTCGGCCTGCTGGGCATGCACCTCGACGGCTACGGGTGCGCCGGGGCCAGCGCCGTCGCCTACGGCTTGGCCTGTCAGGAGCTGGAGGCGGGCGACAGCGGGTTCCGCAGCTTCGTCTCGGTCCAGGGGTCGTTGGCGATGTTCCCCATCCACGCCTACGGGAGCGAGGAGCAGAAGCAGGAATGGCTCCCGGCGATGGCGGCGGGCGAGGCCGTCGGCTGCTTCGGCCTGACCGAGCCCGATTCGGGCAGCGACCCGTCGTCGATGCGGACGCGGGCCCGGCGGGACGGCGACGACTGGGTGCTCAACGGCACCAAGATGTGGATCACCAACGGGGGGCTGGCCGACGTCGCGGTGGTGTGGGCGGTGACCGACGACGGCGTGCGGGGGTTCGTGGTCCCCACCGACACCCCGGGATTCGTCGCCAACGACATCCACCGGAAGCTGTCCCTGCGGGCGTCGGTGACCTCCGAGTTGGTCCTCACCGATGTACGTCTCCCGGCCTCCGCCGTGCTGCCGGGCGTGGCGAGCATGCGCGGCCCCCTGTCCTGCCTCTCCGAGGCCCGCTTCGGGATCGTGTGCGGCGCCGTGGGCGCAGCCCGGGCCTGTTACGAGGCGGCGTTGGCCTACACCAAGGACCGGCACCAGTTCGACCGCCCCCTGGCCGGGTTCCAGCTCGTGCAGCGCAAGCTGGTCGAGATGCTCGTCCAGGTGAACCGGGCGGCGCTGCTGGCGCTGCACCTCGGGCGACTCAAGGACCGCGGCGAGATCACCCCGGCCCAGGTGAGCTTCGGCAAGCTCGACAACGTACGCCAGGCCCTCGACGTGGCCCGGGAGGCCCGTAGCCTGCTGGGGGCCAACGGGATCACCCTCGAGTACCCCGTGATCCGGCACATGAACAACCTCGAGTCGGTCTTCACCTACGAGGGCACCAACGAGATCCACACCCTGGTGCTCGGCCAGGCCATCACGGGCACCCCCGCCTTCACCTAGGAGCCAGCGTGCGCTTCACCGAGGACCACGACCTCTTCCGCAAGACGGTCCGTGACATCGTCGAGCGGGAGATCAACCCCCATGTGGACGAGTGGGAAGCCGGCGGGTGGTTCCCGGCCCACGAGCTCTTCCCGGTCCTCGGTGCCGCCGGCCTGTTGGGCATCGAGTACGACCCGGCCTACGGCGGACAAGGAGCCGATCACAGCTTCACCGTCGTCTACGGCGAGGAGATCGGCCGGATCGCCTGCGGCGGCGTGCCGATGGCGATCTCGGTGCAGAGCGACATGGCCACACCCTCCCTGCACCGGTACGGCAGCGAGGAGCTGAAGCAGCGCTTCCTCGTGCCCGCGGTGGCCGGGACGGCCGTCGCCGCCGTCGCCGTCACCGAGCCGGATGCGGGTTCCGATGTCGCCGGCCTACGCACCCGCGCCCGGCGCGACGGTGACGAATGGGTCATCGACGGCACGAAGCTGTTCATCACGAACGGGGCCCAGGCGGACTGGATCTGCGTACTGGCCCGGACCTCCGACGACGGCGGGTCCCGGGGCATCTCCCAGATCATCGTGCCCCGCGACACCCCGGGGCTGGCGGTCAGTCGCACCCTCGACAAGCTCGGCATGCGGTCCTCGGACACCGCGGAGTTGGTGTTCGACGGTGTGCGGGTGCCGGCCGAGCACCTGATCGGGACCGAGGGGCGGGGCTTTCAGCAGCAGATGGAGCAGTTCCTCCAGGAGCGGATGATCGCCAGCTACCAGGCGGTGGGGTCCATGGAGCAGGCACTGGCGGCCACCCGTGCGTACCTGGGCGACCGTGAGGCCTTCGGCGGCCCGCTCTACGGCAACGACTACCTCGCGTACTCACTGGCCGAGGTGGCCGCCGAGGTGGATCTGTTGAAGCACTACAACTACGCGGTCGCCGAGGCCTTCATCGCCGGGGCCGACACGCGGCGGATGGTGGCCATCGCCAAGCTCACCGCCGGTCGCCTGCTGCGCCGGGTGGCCGACACGTGCCTGCAGTTCCACGGCGGTCTCGGGTACATGGAGGAGCACTGGACAGCGCGCTACCTGCGGGACCAGCGGCTCTGGGGCATCGGGGGCGGGGCCGACGAGGTGATGCTCCGGACGGTGGCCCAGCTGGACGCCCCGTGACAAAGGTCACTGAAAAAGCTTGAAATAACTTGAAAGGGGCGCGAAGATCCCAAGATCGACTCGGCCCTCAAGTCTCACGCTCCGTGGTCGATCTGGTGGGGGATGCCCCGCCGCCGCCCGTCAGTGGTCGCCGCGGTCGTGCTCGCCGTGCTGCTGGGGTCCATCGCCCCGGTCCTGGCCGAGGGCGACCAGCGGCCGCCCCCGTCGAACCCGAAGCCGAACCCCACCACGTCGACGACGCTGCCCTCCGGGATCGACGTCGGCCACACCGGGGACCACAGCGGCGTCACGCGACCCGCGGGGCGGGACGTGGCGCCGATCGAGCCCGCTGATCCCGACAACGTCAACGAGGTCCTCCGGATCAGCAGCGCCGAGGCCCAGGCCCGACGCGATGCCGTGCAGGCCGAGTTGGACGCCCTCCGTGCCCGCATCCGCCGACTCGTCGCCGATGGCGAGGCCTTCGACCGGCTGAGTGCCGATCTCGTCGTCCGTCAGCGGGCCGTGGCCCGGCGGACGGTGCTGGCCCGCCAACGGATGGTCGAACGGGCCGTGGGCGCCTACGTCGCGGGAAACGACAGCGAGATCGAGGCGGCGTACAGCGCGGACCCCAACCAGGTGGAGGAGCGCGCCACGATCGTGCGCACGATCATGGAGGCCGACCAGGAACAGGCCGATCGCCTGCTGGCCCATCGCCTGGACGTCACCGCCCGCCTGAGCCGGGTGCTCGAGCAGGCCGCCCAGACCGAGGCCGAACTCCGAGTGGTCCGGGCCCGGCGGGCGCCGTTGCGGGCGCAGCTGGACTCCGCGGACTTCGCCCTCCGGGTCTTCGAGGCGGGTAGCGAGATCGTGATCACCGGGTTCGTGTTCCCGGTCGCGGACCCGCACACCTTCTCGAGCACGTTCGGCGCCCCGCGCTCGGGTGGGCGCAGCCACCAGGGCGCCGACATCTTCGCCCCCATGGGGACACCGCTGCTCGCTTCCGAGCGCGGGATCATCGACAACATGGGCACCGGCACCCTCGGCGGCATCAAGCTCTGGGTCATCGGGGAGAGCGGGACCCAGTACTACTACGCCCACCTGATCGACTACGCCGAGGGCATCACCGACGGCACCCTCGTCGAGGCGGGCGAGGTCATCGGGTACGTGGGCAACACCGGAAACGCCATCTCCACCCCGCCGCACCTGCACTACGAGATCCATCCCGACGGCGGGGAAGCGATCGATCCCTACCCGCTCCTGCACGCCGTGGACCAGATCGACGGCGAACACGTCCTCGCCCCCCTCCGGCGCGGTCCCGGCCGCTGAGGCAGCCACCCGATCGTCACCAGAACCGGAACCGCCTCCTACGCTCCGGCGGATGACCGGCCGGGACGACGTCGTCAGCGTCGAGGACATCGAGGCTGCGGCGGCGCGCATCGGTGACCACGTCCGGGTGACCCCGGTGGTGCGGCCCGGGCCCGGGGCCTTCGCGCTGCCTCCGGATCTCGACCTCGTCCTGAAGCTGGAGCTGCTGCAGCACACCGGGTCGTTCAAGCCGCGCGGGGCCTTCAACCGCATCCTGGCCAACGCGGTGCCCGAGGCCGGGGTCATCGCCGCTTCGGGGGGCAACCACGCCGCCGCCGTGGCCCACGCGGCCACGGTGTTGGGCCTGCACGCGGAGATCCACGTCCCCGAGGCCGCCCCCGCGATCAAGCTCGAGCGCCTCGCCCGGTATCCGGTCGACGTCCGTCGCACCGGTGCGCTCTATGACGACGCCCAAGCCGCCTGTGACCTGCGGGCGGCCGAGACCGGCGCGCTCGTCTGTCACCCCTACGACCTCCCGGAGGTGGTCGCCGGTCAGGGGACCCTCGGCCGCGAGCTGGAGGGCCAGGCGCCCGAGGTCGACACCGTCCTGGTCGCCGTCGGCGGCGGCGGACTGATCGGGGGGGTGGCGTCCTGGTACCGGGGGCGGGCGAAGGTCGTGGCCGTCGAGCCCGAGACGTCTCGTTGTCTCGGCGCGGCCCTCGAGGCCGGCCGGCCCGTCGACGTCACGGTCTCCGGGCTCGCCTCGGACTCCCTCGGGGCCCGGCGGGTCGGGGCCCGACCGTTCGCCGCGGCCCGCCGCTGGGTGGGCGACTGCGCCACGGTCACCGACGAGGCCATCGCCGACACGCAGGGCCGCCTCTGGTCCGAGCTCCGTCTCGTGGTCGAGCCGGGTGGGGCCGCGGCGCTGGCCGCGCTGGTGTCGGGGGCCTATCGACCGGCCCCCGGTGAGACGGTTGCGGTGCTCGTGTGTGGGGCCAACACCGACCCGGCGGGGCTGGCCTGATGGAACGGACCGAGCAGGTGGAGACCCCGGCGACCGCGGCCCGGCTCTTCGCCGTCGTCGAGGACCTGGGTCAGTACCGCCGTTGGCTGGACATCGTGGTGCAGGCCACACCCACCGACGCCCTCGTCGGCGACGGGGGCCCGGCGTGGGCCGTCGAACTCCGCGGCCGGCTGGGCCCGCTGGCCCGGTCGAAGCGGCTCCGCATGGTCCGCACGGTCCACGAGGTTCCCGAGCGTGTGGTGTTCGAGCGGCGGGAGAACGGCGAACGCAGCCGGTCGCCCTGGACGCTGACCGCCCAGGTCTCCCCGACCGAGGACGGCAGCCGCCTGACGATGTCGTTGCACTACGGCGGGGCACTGTGGGGCCCGATGATCGAGCGCCTGCTGGCCGACGAGGTGGACCGCGCCCGTCCCCGGCTCCTGGCCCTGCTCGACTGATCCGGAGCGGGGAGGCCTATCGCGGGGACCGGGCGCGGGCCCGCCAGCGACCATCGTGGTGTTCGACGGTCAGGGGGAGGCCGAAGGCCCGGGACAGCACCGCGTCGGTCACCACCTCGCCGATGGGGCCTCGGGCCACCACGGCCCCCTCCGCCAGCACGAGGGCATGGGTGAATCCGTCCGGGATCTCCTCCACGTGGTGGGTGACCAGCACGAGGGGCGGGGTCGAGGGATCGCTCGCCACCTCCTCGAGGCGCTCCAGGAGGTCCTCCCGAGCGCCGAGGTCGAGACCGGCGGCGGGCTCGTCGAGGAGGACGAGGTCGGGGTCGGTCATGAGCGTGCGGGCCAGTTGCACGCGCTGTCGTTCGCCCGAACTGAGCGTGCCGAACGGCTGCTCGGCCCGGTCCCCCACGCCGAAGCGGGCCAGGAGGGACTCGGCCCGCTCCCGATCGGCATCGGTGTAGGTGTGCCACCAGGCCTCCAAGGCGCCGTGGCGAGCGGTCATGACCGCGTCCCGCGCCGTGACCTGCGATCGGACCTGGTCGGCCAGAGCCGCACTGGCCAGGCCGATCCGTGGCCGCGTCGCCCGGACGTCCAGCCGGCCCACCGGGAGCCCCAGGACCTGGACCGAACCCGAGGTCGGGTGCAGGTAGAGCGAGGCGACCCGTAGCAGGGTGGTCTTGCCCGATCCGTTCGGACCCAACACGACCCACCGGTGGCCGTCGGCCACCGTCCAGCTCACGCCGGCCAGGACCTGGCGTCCCTCGATGCGGACGCCGACGTCGTCGAGGACGAGTGCCGCGGGACGGCTCATCGGGTGAGGGTCCAGTCGACCAGGACGACCAGGGCCGAGATGACCGTGAGGCTCAGGACCGCGGCGCGGATCCGGCCCTGGTCGAGGACCGTGGCGAGGCGACCCGAGAGGGCGAACCCCGCGAGCGTGCCGGGGACCAGGAGGAGGCCGTGGCGCATCGCCTCGCCGTCGAACTGCCCGCCGACGGACAAGGCGACGATGGAGAACGCGGTGCCCACGAGCAGGTACCGGCTCAGGGTGGCCCGCAGGACCGGTCCCTCGGCCTTCTGGTAGACGAGGGCGATCGGCGGTCCGCCGACCGCGACCGTGGTGGCCATGAAGCCGGAGGCCAGACCGGCGCCGACCACGATCCTCGGCGTCGGCCGGATGTCCCACCCGCGGGTGCTGATCGCGACGCTGGCGAGGAGCAGCAGGCCGACGACCAGTCCGATGTCGTGGCCGGTCACCACCCCCAGGACGGCGACGCCCACGACGGTGCCGACGACCCGGCCGCCGAGGGCCCAGGCCGTGTCGCCCAGGTGGCCCTTCCCGGACTCGCGGTGGGCGATCATGGCGTTGAGGACCAGGGCGGCCACGAGGGCCGGGCCGGGGACCAGGCCGGGATCCACCAGGACGAGGACGGGCACGGCGAGCAGGTTGGCCCCGAAGCCGGCCGCGCCCTGGATGAGTGAGCCGACGGCGATGGCGACGGTGATCACCAGGAGCTGGGAGACGGTCATCTCACGGTCCGTCCCGATGGCGCTCCCACGTCGCGAACATGGCGGCGTAGGCGCCGCCGCTCGCCACCAGATCGTCGTGGGGACCGACCTCGACGATGCGCCCCGCCTCCACGACCACGATGCGATTCGCCCGCCGGGCCGTCGCCATCCGGTGGGCGATCACGATGGCCGTCCGCCCTTCGAGGACGACGTCGAGGGCGGCCTCGACCTTGGCCTCCGAGGCGAGGTCCAGGTTCGAGGTGGCCTCGTCGAGGACCAGTACCCGGGGCCGGGCGAAGAAGGCTCGGGCCAGGGCCAGCAGCTGGCGTTCCCCTGAGGAGAGGGAGACCCCCCGCTCGTGCACCGGTGTCGACAGGCCATCGGGCAGGCGCTCGACGAGGTCGTCGATGCCGACGGTCCGGCAGGTGTCCCAGACGTCGTCGTCGGTGGCCTCGGGCCGGGCGAAGGCGATGTTGTCCCGGATCGACCCGTTGAACAGGAACGGCTCCTGGGGGACGACGCCGATCTGGCGGTGGAGTGAGGCGATGGTCACGTCCCGGACGTCGTGCCCGTCGAGGAGGACCGCGCCGGAGTCCACGTCATAGAGCCGGGTCACCAGCTTGGCCACGGTGGACTTGCCGGCGCCCGTCGTGCCGACGAAGGAGACCGTCTCGCCAGGAGCGATTCGCAGGTCGATGCCGTCGAGGACCGGCTGGCCGGGGACATAGGAGAAGTGGACGTCGCGCAGCTCCACCGCGCCCTCGATGGGGGGGAGGTCGATGGCGTCGGCGGCTTCGGCGACCCCCGGTTCGGTGTCGAGGAGGTCCCGCAGCTTGGTCACCGCGGCCTGGCCCTGCTGGTAGGTGTTGTAGAGCTGGACCAGCTGCTGGATGGGCGCGAAGAACGCGGTGACGTAGAGGACGAAGGCGGTCAGCTCACCCACGGTCAGGCGGTCGTCGAGGACGAAGGCGCCGCCGACCGCCAGGATCATCGCCTGGGCCAGTACGCCGACGGCCTCGGTGGCCGGGCCGTAGACCGCGCCCACCCGGGCGGTGTAGCGGTTGGCGTCGCGGTACTCACCCACGATGTTGCCGTGGCTGTCGACGTTGTGGCGCCGGCGGTTGTGGGCCACGAGCACCCGGATGCCCGAGAGGCTCTCCTGGAGGTCGGCGAGCACGTCGGCGATGCGGTCCCGCACCATCGTGTACCCGCGGTCGGAGGCGGCCCGGAACCAGAGCGTGAGGGCCAGCATCACCGGGACGACGGCGACCAGGGTGATGAGGGCCAGCTGGGCGTTGAGCGTGAAGAGGATGGCCGTGACCACGACGAGGGTCAGGGCCTGGACGGCCAGGTTGACCAGTCCGTCCTGGAAGAGCTGACTGAGTGACTCGACGTCGCTGGTCATCCGGCTCATGAGCCGGCCGGCCTTCTCGTCGGTGTAGAAGTCGAGTGACAGGCGTTGGAGGTGGGAGAACACCCGCACCCGCAACTGGTACATGAGTCGCTCACCCAGCCGCCCGGTGAACCGGATCCGCGCGGTGCCGGCCAGGACGCTGATCACGATGGCGCCCAGGTAGGCGGCGGTGACGACGAGGAGCACGGTGCTGTCGCCCGCCGACACCCCCTGGTCGATCCCGATCTGGGTGAGCAGCGGACCGGCCTGGAGGGCCAGGGTCTCGAGCATCACCAGGCCGAAGGCGCCCAGGAGGCCGATCCGGTGGGGAGCGAGGAAGTGGCGGAGCGTGAGGCTGACCCGTCCCGTCTCGTGCTGGACGAAGGCGACCTCGGGCTCGGGGTGCTCAGGCTCCGCGTCGAGGATCGCCTCGACCCGCTCGGCCAGTTCCTCGGGCACCCCGGCGAAGGGGAGGCCGGCGGCCGCGCTCTGACCGACGGCACTTCCGGCCGCCATGGGCGAGCCGGCCGGTGGTCCCCAGGCCATCAGCCGAGGTCTCCGTCGGCATCGTCGTCACCCGGCTCCTCGAGGTGGGACACGATGTCGACGTAGCGGGGCTCGGAGGCCAGGAGCTCACGGTGGGTCCCGGTGGCGGCCACCCGCCCGTGCTCGAGCAGCACCACCCGGTCGGCCAGGGCGATGCTCGACAGCCGGTGGGCCACGATGATCGTCGTCCGGTCGGTGAGCGCGCCGGTGAGGGCGTCGTGGATCGCCTCCTCCACGTGGACGTCCACGGCGCTGGTGGCGTCGTCGAGTATCAGCAGGCGGGGGTCGGCCAGGATGATCCGGGCCAGCGCGATGCGTTGGCGCTGGCCACCCGAGAGGGTGTAGCCCCGCTCGCCGACCACGGTGTCGTAGCCCTCGGGCAGGTCGGCGATGAAGCCGTGGGCCTGGGCGGCCCGGGCCGCGGCCTCGACCGCCTCGTCGTCGGCGTCGGGGCGGCCGTAGGCGATGTTGTCCCGGATCGGCACGGAGAACAGGAACGGCTCGTCGGTGACGATGCCCACCGAGGCCCGGAGGCTGAGCACGGTCAGGTCCCGGACGTCGTGACCGTCGACCAGGACGGCCCCCTCGCTCACGTCGTAGAAGCGGGGGAGGAGACGGGCCACCGTGGACTTGCCACTGGCGGTGCGCCCGACGAGGGCCACCGTCTCGCCCGGGGTGATGGCGAGGTCGAAGCCGGCGAGCACCGGCGCGGCGTCCGCCGCCGTCGTGTAGGTGAAGTGGACGTCGCGGAACTCGACCTCCCCCCGAGGCTCGATCAGGTCGATCGCGCCGGGCCGGTCGACAACCGCGGGGACCTCGTCGAGGATCTCGTAGATCCGTCCCGCGGAGGCGGCCGCCCGCTGGGTCATCATCAGGTAGAAGCCCAGCATCCGGAAGGGCGTCTGGAGCAGGACGACATAGGCGCTGAAGGCCACGAGATCGCCGATGCCGACCTGGCCGTCGATGGCCAACCAGCCGCCGTAGGCGAGGACGGCCGCAAGGCCGATCCGGGGCAGGTTCTCCATGAGCGGGGCGTAGGTGGCTCGGGCGTCCGCCTGACTCACGTTGGCCCAGCGCAGGCGCTCCGCGGCCCGGGCCAGCCCGGTGATCTGGCGCTCCTCGGCGGCGAAGGACTTCACCACGCGGACACCGTTGACGTTCTCGTCGACGATGGTGGCCACGTCGGCCTGCCGGGCGGCGATGACCCAGGAGAGGGGGAACATCAGGTTCCGCAGGCGGGCCCCGATGACATAGACCCCCGGGAGCGCGATCACCGCCACGGCGGTGAGGCCCACGTCGATCGTCAACATGACCACGAGGGCCACCACGAAACTGAGCAGCGACATGCCCATCAGCGGGGTGAAGGCGATGACCATCTGGACGGAACGGATGTCGGAGTTGGCCCGCGAGATGATCTGACCGGACTGGACCCGGTCGTAGAACGAGAAGGAGAGGCGGGTCAGGTGCCGGAAGAGCAGTTGCCGGAGGTCGTACTCGATGTCGTAGGCGAGCTTGAACAGTCCGTAGCGGTAGTAGAGGGCCATCAGGCCCCGGGTGACGCCGAGTCCGACGAGGGCCCACACATAGGGCGCCAGCGCTTCGGCCCGGGCGACGACGGCGTTGTCGATCGCCGCCGCGGTGACGGCCGGGACGGCAACCTGGGCCCCCATGGCCACGAGGGCGGCGAAGACCGACGTCCACAGGAGCGCGCTGTGGGCCGTGACCACCGGCAGGATCCGGCGGATCCACCCCTTGGCGGTGTCGGGGTCCACCGACCGCTGCGGCGCGGGGTAGCGGGGGATGACCCCGACCGGCTCGTAGGGATGGGCGTGGTCCCCGTCGTCGGGTGTCGACTGCCGGTGCCCGGTGGAGGGTGACGGCGGGGCGACGGTCATGGGGCCAGAACGCTACCGGTGTCCCCCGAGCGGCGATTCCGTCACGTAACCGCAACGTGGCGGCGAGGTCGCTTACCATGGGGGGCCTTGCGCCGTTTCCGTCTCCTCGTCGTCGCCGCCCTCCTGGCCGGCGGGCTCACCGCGTCGACGCCGGGTCCCGCGTCGGGCGAGGACATCGACGAGGTCCGCGCCCGGGCCCAGGCCGCCACCCAGGACCTGGCGGACGCCGAGGCCCGACTGGGTCGTCTCGAACAGGAGATCACCACCGCCCAGCACCAGACCGAGGAGGCCCGGAGGGAGATCGCCGGCCTCCGGAGCCAGGTCCAGGAACTGGCGGTCCAGCAGTACGTGCGCCCCGACGAGGTGGTGTTCGTCGTCGGCGAGGACCTCACCCGCCAGACCCGGGCCGACGCCCTCGTCCGCATCGTGACCCGCGGCGACGTGGACGCACTCGACCGGTTCCAGGGCGCCCAGGAGGATCTCCGGGCGGCCTCGGCCCGCTTGGCGGCCCTCCAGGCCGACCAGGAGGACGCCCTCGACGACCTGCAGCAGCGGCAGGACGATCTCCTGGCCGAGCTGGAGCGGCTCCAGGAGTTGGAGCGCCAGCGGCGGGAGGCCGAAGAACGGGCCCGCCGGGAGGCGGCGGCGGCGGCGGCGGCCGCGGCCGCGTCCGACGACACGACGCCCCCCGCCGACGACGGTGGCGGTGGCGGCGGCGGCGGCAGCAGCGGTGGGGGCGGGGGAGCGCCACCGCCGAGCGGCGGCGGCATCACCTGCCCGGTGCCCGGGGCCACGTTCGTGGACACCTGGGGAGCGCCCCGGTCGGGCGGCCGCAGCCACGAGGGCGTCGACATGATGGCCGGCTTCGGCACCCACATCTACGCCCCGGCCGGCGGCAACGTCGAGTTCCGGACCGTCAGCAACGGGGGACTCTCGTTCTACGTGTACGGCGACAACGGGGACACCTACTTCGGGACCCACCTGCAGGGCTACGCGGGCGGCAACCGCCATGTCAGCGCCGGGGAGCACATCGGCTATGTCGGTGACAGCGGCAACGCCGCCGGCACACCGCACCTCCACTTCGAGATCCATCCCGGCGGCGGCTCTGCGGTCAACCCGTACCCGGCCACGGCCGCTGCCTGCTTCTGACCTCTCGGCGGCCCTCGGGGCGGCGCTCGGGGGTGCCGTCACGGACCTGCAGCGTCTCTCCGGCGGGGCGTCGCGGGAGACCTGGGCCCTGTCGCTGGACGGTGTGGAGCTGATCCTGCAGCGGGAGCGGCCGGGGGGCATCCGCACCGGCGGGGGCATGGCCGCCGAGGCCGGCCTGATCCGGGCGGCCGCGTCCGAGGGCGTGCCCGTGGCCGACGTCCTGGCCACCGGCGACGGCGACGCCGACGGCCTGGGGGCACCCTGGATCGTGGCCCAGCGGGTGGAGGGGGAGACCATTCCCCGACGGATCCTGCGCGACGACGCCTTTGTCGAGGCCCGGGCCAGGTTGGCCGCCCAGTGCGGCACGGCCCTGGCCGCGATCCACCGGGTCGACCCCGAGTCGGTCACCGGCCTCCACGAGATGGAGCAGGTCAGCCAGTTCCGCGACCTCGTCGACGTCCTGGGGCAACCCCATCCCGCCTTCGAGCTGGGCTTCCGCTGGTTGGAGGCGAACCGGCCGGCGCCGTCGGGCCGGGCTGTGGTGCACGGCGACTTCCGGCACGGGAACCTCATCGTCGGCCCCGAGGGCCTGCGGGCGGTCCTGGACTGGGAGCTGGCCCACCTGGGCGACCCGATGGAGGACCTCGGCTGGCTCTGTGTGCGGGCCTGGCGCTTCGGCGGGGACGGCCCGGTCGGCGGGTTCGGGACGCGGGAGGACCTGTACGCGGCCTACGAGTCGGCCGGGGGCCGTCCGGTCGACCCCGAGGTCGCGCGGTGGTGGGAGGTCCTGGGAACGCTCAAGTGGGGCGTGATGTGCATCATCCAGACCGCCACCCACCTGACCGGCCAGACCCGGTCGGTCGAGCTGGCCGCCATCGGTCGCCGGGTCTGTGAGAACGAGTACGACCTCCTGGCCCTCATCGACCCCGACGGCGTCGTGCCCGAGGCGACCGCGGCGGCCGAGGCCGAACCGAGCTTCCACGACGTGCCGACGGCGGCCGAGCTCCTGGTGGCGGTGCGGGAGTGGGTCGAGGGTGACGCCCGCGGAGCCACCACGGGCCGCGTCCAGTTCCACACCAGGGTCGTGGCCAACGTCACGGCCATGGTCGAGCGCGAGCTCGAGGCCGGCCCGGCGATGGCGTCGGCGCACGGTGCCCGGCTGGCCGACCTGGGCGTGTCGTCCGAAGCCGACCTGGCCGAGCGCATCCGGGCGGGGGAGTGGTCCGTGGACGACCGCACGCTCATGGACGCCGTCCGGGCGACCGTCGTCGACAAGCTCGCCGTCGCCAACCCCAAGTACCTCTGATCCCGGCCTCGAGGAATCCGAAATTGCGTGAGTCGGTCACGCCAGGCGTGACCAACTCACGCAATTTCAAGACGGGCGGGGGTCAGACGCCCATGGCGTGGTAGCCGCCGTCGACGTGGATGATCTCGCCGGTGGTGGCGGGGAACCAGTCCGACAGCAGGGCCACACAGGCCTTGGCCACGACCTCGGGGTCCCGGACGGACCAGCCGAGTGGCGCCCGGTCGTTCCAGACGTCCTCGAAGAGCGAGAAGCCGGGGATGGAGCGGGCGGCGAGGGTGCGGACGGGGCCGGCGGCGACCAGGTTGGAGCGGATGCCGGCCGGGCCGAGGTCCCGGGCGAGGTAGCGGGAGGTCGACTCGAGGGCGGCCTTGCACACGCCCATCCAGTCATAGCCCGGCCAGGCCACCTGACCGTCGAAGTCGAGACCGACGATGGAGCCGCCCTCGGTCATGAGCGGGGTGACGGCATCGGCCAGCGCCCGCAGCGACCAGGCCGAGATGCGCAGGGCGACCGCGACGTCGTCCCACTGGGTGTTCATGAAGTTGCCGCCGAGGGCGGACTCGGGGGCGAAGGCGATGGCGTGCAGGGCGCCGTCGATGCGGTCCCACTTCTCGGCCAGCGCGGCCCGTACGGCCTCGGGATGGCCGTCGTCGGTGACGTCGAACTCGAGCACGTCGAGGTCGCCGCCCAACTTGCGGGCCGTGCGCGTGGTCAGTGACAGACCTCGGCCGGCGCCGGTCAGCACCAACTCGGCGCCCTCTCGCTGGGCCAGCTCCGCGACGGCGAAGGCCAGCGAGTCCTTGGTGAGCACTCCGGTGACCAGCACTCGTTTCCCGTCCAACAGTCCCACGTGTCTCCGATCGATGGCGGCAGGTCGACGTTACGTGCCCGAGCCGGGGCCGGGTGCCTGCGGATAGCGGCACTCGGTCTGAGTACCCTCTGCCGCCGTGCGTATCGGCGTCCTCGGTGGAACGGGTCCCGCCGGTCGAGCCCTCTCGGCTCGGCTGGCCTCAGGCGGCTTCGACGTGGTGATCGGCTCCCGGTCCCGCTATCGGGCCCTGGAGGAGACCGACCGTCTCCTGGACAAGTGGCCCGACCACGAGCTGTCGATCGAAGCCGCGGACAACGACGGTGCCGCGGAGGCCGACGTGGTCGTCGTGGCCACACCGTGGGACGCCGCCGCGTCCACCGTGGCCTCGGTGTCCCGGCAGCTCCGCGGCAAGGTCGTCATCTCGATGGCGAACGCGCTGGCCAAGGTCGGCCACGAGTTCCAGCCGCTCGTGCCGCCGAGAGGCTCCGTCGCGGCCAGCGTGCAGGCCGCTCTTCCCGACTCGCGGGTGTCGGCCGCGTTCCACCATGTGCCCGCCAAGGAGCTGGGCGACCTGGCCCACCCTGTCGAGAGCGACGTCCTCATCTGTTCGGACCACAAGTCGGCCACCCAGACGACCATCGAGATCGTCCAGGAGCTGCCCGACATGCGACCGCTGGACGCCGGGGAGCTGTCCAACGCGGCGCCGATCGAGGCCTTCGCCGCCGTCCTCCTCCAGCTGAACGTCAGGTACAAGACCCGGGCTGCGGTGAAGTTCACCGGGATCGACCTGGGCGAGTGATGGCCGCGGGCGGGGGTGCCCCGATGCAGTTGTTCTGCACCTCCCGCCGGGCGGTGGTGCCCTTCGACCCCGGCCCGGTCGTGCTCATGTACACGTGCGGGATCACCCCCTATGACGCCAGCCACGTGGGCCACGCTGCCACCTACCTGACCTATGACGTCCTCCAGCGACGGCTCCGCGACCGGGGACATGAGACCCGCTGCGTCCGCAACCTGACCGACGTCGACGACGACATCCTGCGCAAGGCCCGCGAGCTGGGGGTGCACTACCTGGACCTCGCCGCGGCCGAGACGGCCCGGTTCCAGGCCGACATGGCCTCCCTCGGCCTGCTGGCGAGCTGGAGCGAGCCCCGGGCCACCTCGGCCATCGCCGACATCCGTGGGTTCATCGGCATGGTCCTCGACCGGGGCCACGCCTATGAGGCGGGCGGCGCGGTCTACTTCGACATCTCGACGTTCGCCGCCTTCGGCCAGGTCAGCCACCTCAGCGCCGAGGAGATGCTGCCGCTGGCCGCCGAGCGGGGCGGGAACCCCGACGACCCCAACAAGCGCAACCCCCTCGACTTCGTCCTCTGGCAGCCCTCGGCCGACGACGAGCCGGCCTGGGACTCGCTCTGGGGCCCCGGCCGACCCGGCTGGCACATCGAGTGCTCGGCCCTCGCCCTGCGGGAGTTGGGCACGACCATCGACCTGCACGGAGGCGGCTCGGACCTGATCTACCCGCACCACGAGTGCGAGGCCGCCCAGTCCGAGGCGGCCACCGGCGAGCCGTTCGTCCGGCACTGGATGCACCAGGCGATGGTCCGCATGGACGGCGAGAAGATGTCCAAGTCCCTGGGCAACCTGGTGTTCGTGAGTGACCTGCTCAAGACCTTCGACGCCCGGGCCATCCGCCTCGGGGTCCTGGCCCACCACTACCGGGATTCCTGGTCCTGGAACGACGGGATCATGCCCGCCGCCGCCCGGCGGCTGGAGGCGTGGCAAGCGGCGGGGGTGGGCGATGGCGGGCTCGAAGCGGCCCGGAGCGCCCTCGACGCCGATCTGGACACGCCGTCCGCGCTGGCGGCAGTCGATGAGGCCGCGGCGGCCGGACGCGGCGTGGCCGAGGCCGCGGCGCTCCTGGGAGTCGACCTGTTCGAGTAGCGACCGGGCGGCGAAGCGATCCGTGCCGGCCGACTGTTAGCTTCGGGGCCCATGGCCCGGGACTATGGCGCGCTCTACCCCGTGGCCCGGGCCGTCCTCACGCCGCTGTTCAAGCTCAACTGGCGGGTGCACCTCGCCGGGATCGAGCACGTGCCCGACCAGGGCGGGGCGATCATCTGCCCCAACCACGTCTCGGTCCTGGACTCGTTCTTCGTCCCGTTGGTCCTGCCCCGGCGCATCACCTACGTGGGCAAGGCGGAGTACATGGACGACTGGAAGACCAAGTTCATCTTCCCCGCGATCGGAATGGTCCCGATCGACCGCTCCGGGGGGGACGCCGCCCAGTCGGCCTTGGACACGGCCGCGAGGATCCTCGATGACGGCGAGCTGTTCGGCATCTACCCGGAGGGCACCCGGTCCCGTTCCGGCAAGCTCCACCGGGGCCACACGGGCGCGGCCCGCCTGGCCCTGCGCACCGGTGCCCCGATCGTGCCCGTCGGCCTGATCGGCACCCGGGAGGTCCAACCCCCCGACGCCAAGCTGCCCCAACCGTTCCGTCCCGTCTGGGTGAAGGTCGGTCGTCCGGTGCATCCGGGCAAGGACCCCGAGCGCATGGGCGATCACCGGCTCCTGCGCCAGATCACCGACGAGGTGATGTTCGAGATCGGCGCCCTCTCGGGTCAGACCTATGTCGACGAGTACGCCAACAAGAAGCCCGAGGAGACCGACATCCCCCGTCGCCGCGGTGGGGTGATCACCGCCGAAGGTCCGCAGGCCAACGGACACGCCGCGGTGGCCGAGGTGGCGAAAGCCGGCTAGCCCGAAGGGGGTCGTCGGTATCCTCGGCCTCCTCATGGCTATCGACATCACGCTCCCGGACGGCTCCTCGCGCGCTCTCGACGACGGCGCCACCGCGGGTGACCTCGCCGCCGCCATCGGGCGGGGCCTGGCCAAGGCCGCCGTCGTGGCCGAGGTCAACGGCGAGGAGCGCGACCTGGTCACGCCCTTGGACGACGGCGACACGGTGGCCATCGTCACCAACTCGACCGAGCAGGGCCGCTACGTCATCCGCCACTCGACGGCCCACGTCCTGGCCCAGGCCGTACTGGACCTGTTCGAGGGGGCCACCTTCGGCATCGGCCCGCCGATCGAGGACGGCTTCTACTACGACTTCCAGCTGGCCGACGGCGGGACCTTCACGCCCGAGGACCTCGATCGCATCGACGCCCGCATGCGGGAGATCATCAAGGAGAAGCAGCCGTTCCTCCGCGACGAGATCCCCGACGCGGACGCGAAAGAGCTGTTCGCCGCCCACCCGTTCAAGCTGGAGATCATCGAGGGCACGGCCGACGACCCGATGTCGGCCACCCCCGGCGGCCTCGTGCGCACCTACGAGAACCCGCCGAACTTCATCGACCTCTGTCGCGGGCCCCACGTCCCCGACACCGGTCGCCTCGGCCACTTCAAGCTGACCCGCGTCGCCGGGGCCTACTGGCGGGGCGACGAGGCCAACCCGATGCTCCAGCGCATCTACGGCACGGCCTGGGAGTCCAAGCAGGCCCTCGAGGACCACCTCGAGCGCCTGGAACAGGCCAAGGCCCGCGACCACCGCAAGCTGGCCGCCGAACTGGACCTCCTGTCGTTCCCCGAGGAGCTGGGTGCGGGTCTCGCGGTGTGGCACCCCAAGGGGGCGCTGGTCCGCAAGCTGATGGAGGACTACAGCCGGGAGCGCCACGAGCACGGCGGCTACGACTTCGTCTTCAGCCCGCACATCGCCCGGTCCAACCTGTGGGAGACCAGTGGCCATCTCGACTTCTACGCCGAGAGCATGTACCCGCCCATGGAGCTCGAGGGTGCGCAGTACTACCCGAAGCCCATGAACTGCCCGTTCCACATGCTGATCTACCGCAGCCGCCAGCGCAGCTACCGGGAACTACCGCTCCGGATGTTCGAGCTGGGCAGCGTGTACCGCTACGAGCGGTCGGGGACCCTGCACGGCCTCCTGCGCGTGCGGGGCATGACCCAGGACGACAGCCACATCTTCTGCACGCGGGAGCAGCTGGTCGACGAGATCGCCGGGCTGCTCGGCTTCGTCCTGTCCGTGCTGCGGGCGTTCGGGTTCGACGACTTCGAGGCCGAGCTGTCCACCCGACCCGAGGGCAAGTCGGTCGGGGAGGACGCCGAGTGGGAGCAGGCGACCGAGGCGCTGCGCTCCGCCCTCGAGCGGGAGGACCTGGACCACGGCATCGACGAGGGCGGTGGTGCGTTCTACGGCCCCAAGATCGACGTCCACGTGAAGGACGCCATCGGCCGGAAGTGGCAGCTGTCCACCATCCAGGTCGACTTCCAGCTCCCCGAGCGGTTCGACCTGAACTACATCGGCCCCGACAACCATCCCCACCGCGTGAGCGTGATCCACCGCGCCCTGTTCGGGTCGGTCGAGCGCTTCTTCGGGGTGATGCTGGAGCACTTCGCCGGGGCGTTCCCGGCCTGGCTGGCGCCCGTACAGGCCCGGGTGCTCGGGGTCCGGGACGACCACGAGGCCTACGCCCAGGAGGTGGTCGACCGCCTGGAGGCCGCCGGCCTGCGGGCGGACACGGTGGCGGCCGACGAACCGCTGGGAGCCCGGATCCGGAAGGCCAAGCTGGAGAAGCTGCCCTACGTGCTCGTCGTGGGTGACGACGACGTCGCCGCCGGCACGGTCGGGGTCAACCAGCGCGGTGTCGACGGCGTGGACCGCGACGTCGCCGTCGACGACTTCGTCACCCGTCTGGCCGCCGAGGTCGACGCCAAGAGCACATGAGCCGCGCATCCGCGTGTTCTGGCGCCCGATTGAGGTGTCGGCGCGCCTCAATCGGGCGCCAGAACGATGGGTGCTCGTGCCCTCGGGTGGCGGGGGCATGACGCTCGACCGCTGGTGGGCGGGCTGGCGCCATGAGTACATCGACGCCGCGTCCACCGACGAGCTGCCCGACGGCGAGGGCTCCCTGTTCGAGCGGATCCTCGGCAGCGGCCTGCCGGACGAGGAGTCCTTCGTCGTGTCGCGGGGCCCACTGGTTTCGGTCCTGTTGAACGCCTACCCGTACAACACCGGTCACCTGCTGATCCTGCCCAACCGGGCGGTGCGGTCGCTGTCGGACCTGACCGAGGACGAGGAGATCGCCCTCTGGCGCACGGTCCGCCACGGCGTGACCGCCATCGAGGCGGCCTACACCCCCGAAGGGGTCAACATCGGTCTGAACCTCGGTCGGGCCGCCGGGGCCGGGGTCCCCGACCACCTGCACGTCCACTGCCTGCCCCGCTGGTCGGGCGACACCAACTTCATGACCGCGGTGGCCGAGACCCGGGTCCTGCCCGAGCCCCTGGACGTCACGTGGCGTCGCCTGCGGGACGCGTGGCCCTCCTGAGTACGGTCGGCGCCCGTGAGTGACGAGAACGAGTCCGCTGGCGAGCCCGCGGACGGGCACCGGGACGAGCTGCCCGAGGATCTCGACGCCTCGGCCTTCGTCGGCCCCTACACGTTCCCGGACAACAAGCGCCGCCGCATCCCCGGCTACATCTACATCGGCATCGGGCTGCTCTGTGTCGTCCTGTGGGCCACCGCCGGTGACGGCGCCGTGCTGGTCAACGAAGGAATACTGGCCGCCGGCATCGGCCTGCTGCTCATCGGCGGCTACCACCTGCTGGCCGGCTACCCGCTGGAGCTGGACGAGCACGAGGCCCTCGTGGCCGCCACCAAGGAGGTCGGCTTCCCGGTCGGCCACGCCTCGGCCCAGATGGGCTGGCGGGGCCTGCGCAGTCGCCCCACCTGGCGCATCCTGCTCTACAGCGCCGACGAGCCCCCCGCCCGGCGGGGCCTCGTGCTCGTCGACGGCGTCGACGGCGAGGTCGTCAGCGCCTTCGTCGAGGACAACCCCGAGGACTGGTCCGAGTACGAGTAGGTCCGCGCGGTGGACAACTGAGGTTCACCGACCAGTCGTTGGACCGTCGACTAGAAGGGGTTGACGGTGAGTGCGACGTCCTTGTTCCCGTCGGCCACGATCGTGCACTCCATCGACGTGCCACAGGACGCGGCGTCAGCACCCCACTCGACGTCGGGGTAGCCGGCGAAGAGGCGAACGCTGACACCGAGGGGCACCACCTGCGAGCATCGCGGGCTCACGCCGACGTCGAAGTCGAAGCAGTCCGGCTGGGTCCCGTCGGCCCAGTTGATCGTGATGTTCCCCCCGGTGTTGTTCGTGACTTGGCTGATGTGCACGACGGCCAGGCTGCTCGGCACCGGCCGAGCCGCGGGGGCGAGGTCCACGAGCTTGATGCTGCCGTTGTGGATGTCGGCGCTCTGCACGGTGCCGTTGCGGATGTCGACGCTCTGCACGGTGTTGTTGACGATCTTGCGGCTGTTGACCGAGTTGTTCGGGACCGACGCCCAGGCGATCCCGCCGGCCACGACAACCGCGGTGATGATCGATGACGCAATCGCTACGGCGACACGCGATCCGAACACTCGACCCGTACTGGATTCCATGGTGCATCTCCCGACGCTCGTTTCGGCCCGGTGTCGCCACTCTGCCCTCGCAGTGACAGAAGCAACCAGGGCCAAAGGTCACCGGGGGGTCCTTGCCGCTGTCCCGCCGGGGTCACACCTGTTCGTAGGCCAGTCACGCCGCTGGTGGTGCCCCCGCTGAGGGTTGGTGCCCCGGAGCCCGCAGGCGGAGCCAGGCAGTTGGGGTGTCGGGCGACCGTCTTGCCGCGGTCATCCGACTTGAGCGCACTGGGGGGCGAGTGCCAGACGGTCACGCCGAGGCGCCGGCGAGGACCTCGGCGACCTGCTCGTGCCGTCGTGTCGAGCACGCAGGCTGGCTTCACCGGTGGGAGAGGGCCCGGATCTCGGGGACGACGCCGACGGCGGGCGGGCTCGAGCCGTAGGTCGTGGTCTGGCTCAGTGGGGCCCGGTCCGGGCACGGCGGTACCGAGCCCTCGGCGGTCCGGGTGAGCAGTGTGGCTCCGGTGCGGGCTTCGATCACGCGGACGGTCCGGGTCTTCTGGTACTGGGTGATCGACGACGCCGGCTCACCCGTGTTCACCGAGACGTAGGGGCCGCACACCCCGACTTCGACGTTCTGGACCGACCCGTAGCAGCCGACCACCTTGAGGAAGCGGACGGCCGGGGGAACCGGGTCAGGGGCGGTCGACGGCACCTCACCGACCAGCATGAAGGCGTCATGGGAACCCGTTGGCGACGTTCCCGCGCCACTCGGGCGACCACCCTGGCAGAGCTGGTTGGCGGCCCGCCGAAGGGTCTGGGCCGTCTCCAGCGGGAGCTCCCGCTGGTCGAGCGTCCGGGCCAACTCTGGCGGCGTGACCCGGAGTGCGCCGGCCAGCGCCTCGTCGCTGATCTCGAGGCCGACCAGCGTGGCGCCTCGAAGTGTGACGTTGTCCATCGTGGCGCCCGGCAGGCTGGCGCCGCCCAGCCGGGCTTGGGCCAGTGACGAGTTGCGAATCGTCAGGCTGCGGACCGTGAGGCCCCGCCAGCGGGTCGTGTCCAACTGGGATCCGGCGAACGTGGCCCCGTCCAGGTCGGCGTTGCGGAGATCGACGGCGTTGAGGCGTGAACCGTCGAAGGTGGCTCCGCTGAAGTCGGCGCCGCTCAGGTCGGCACCGCCGAACCCGACATCGACGAAGCGGGCGCGGCGAGCTGAGGCCCCGGTGAGCACCGTGTCGGCCAGAGGGCTGCCCAAGAGCTCGGCGCCGGTCAGGTCGGCCTCGCTCAGGTCGGCGGCCGTGAGGTCGACGCCCTCGAGTCGGGCGCCGCGGAGATCCACGCCTGCCAGCTCGGCCTCGGCGAGGATGGCGTCGGTCAGGTCGAGCGGACGGAGATCCGCGCCCGCGGCGAGGGTGCCGGTGAGATCGGCCTCGGAGGCGTCGACCCCCTCGAGATCGGTGTCGGCAAGCGTGACGTGGCGCGCCTGGGCCTGGGTCAGATCGGCGCCGGACAGGTCCGCGCCGGACAGGTCGGCGCGGCCCAGGCCAGCACTGCTCAGGACGGCCTCGCGGAGGTCGGCACCGGACAGGTCGGCGCTGGTCAGCTCAGCCTGGCCCAAGTCCGCGCCAGACAGGTCGGCACCGCGGAGGTCGGCCGACGACAGTCGGGCATCCCGAAGGACGGCCCCGGACAGATCCGTACCGGAGAGGTCGGCCTCGGTCAGATCGGTGCTGCTCAGGTCCTCGCCGGAGAGGTCCTCACCACTGAAGTCGCAGCCCTCGAGGTCCGCTCCCGCACCGAAGCGCTCGTCACAGGTGCTCGTCAGCGACAGATAGCCGAAGCTCGCCGCCACGAGGGCGATGACCGCGGCCGCTCCCAAGACCGCCCGCCCGTGGGGCGTACCCACGGCGTCGCGGGCCCGGAGCAGGAAGATGACCGCGACGACGGTGATCCCGGCCAGTCCGGCAGCCAACAGGACGAGGACTCGCTCCCGCGAGACCACCGCCATCGCGGCCACCGCCATCGCGGCCAGTCCGAGGCCGACCGCTGCTAATCGATACCACCGCTCCTGTGCGGTCATTTCGGCTTCCTCCCTCCGTGAGTGCGGACGAGCCCTTTCCGGTCAGGTGAAGCCGAGATCCGTCGGAGCGACCTCGGTCATCACGCAGGCCCACCAGAAGTCCGTCGCGGTCGCCGGCTCCAGCTTCGTGCGGTCGAACGCGGCCAGCCCCTGGGCCATGTACCGCTCCAGTGGCCGTGCCGCGGCGTGGTCGACGTTGGCGATCTTGGTCTTCGTACCGTCGGCGAACCGGAACTGGACACTCGAGAAGACAGGGCCGTTGACGACGCGGACATCCGCGATCGTGCTCAGCGGGTGGTCGCTGCGGGCCTTCTCCTTCTTGAGGCTGCCCATGCCCCGCTTCGAAACGACGAGGCGATCCTTGTAGAACAGCACCAGCATGTGGGCAGTGCCGCCGCCCAACTGGTGCCACACCCCGGAGCGTTGGCCGGTGAACGCATAGACGGGCCGATCAGCCTCGGGCATCCCGTCCAGGAAGGCGTAGAACCTCTCGGTGTTCTCCGGTGTGAGCTTCGAACTCCACTTCTGCTTTGTTGCCGTCATGACGTACCTCGGATCTCGTCGGTGGCAGCTCCTGTCCCGAGGATGCAGTGGGGCCGAGGACCGGACCAGAGGCCTTCGTCCCGATCTGATCCCCTAGCGTCCGGGTGATGAGCAGCCCCATCGAGAAGACCCTCGCCCGGTGGCACCGCTATCTGGCCGGTGACCTGCCCGGCGGGCTCGACCAACTCCTCCATGACGACGTGGTCTTCCTCTCGCCCATCGTCTTCACGCCCCAGGAGGGAAAGGAGCTCACCAAGCTCTACCTCAGAGGCGCCGGGGCCACCTTCGGCGGCGATGAGGCGAAGCCGGCCGGGGAGCCCTCACCCACCTCGTTCCACTACGTGAAGGAGGTCGTCTCGGGCGACCACGCCGTGCTCGAGTTCGAGACGGTGGTCGACGGCATCCTCGTGAACGGGGTTGACATCCTGACCGTGGACGACAACGGCAAGGTCGTCGAGTTCAAGGTCATGCTGCGCCCGCTGAAGGCCATCGAGCTGATGCACGTCAAGATGCGCGAGGCCCTGGCCCAGTTGTCCTGACGCCACCGTTCGTCCTGCGGAGCGGGAGGGCGCGGACCACGAGGTGGTCGGCCCTGGAGCTGAGCGGGACGATGCCGGAATCGGCCGACGATCAGGCTGGAGGACTCGTCAGAGAGATCCCAGGGGGGCTACCGGGCCACAGCGCGGCCGCCGACCAGGTCGGCGAGGTGGACGACTCCACTCTGGTCCCCGCACGCCACGGTGGCGCGAAGCGGATGGTGGGCCACGGCAGTCACCGGGCCGGGGAGGACGAGGATGCACTGACTGGTCCCGTCCACCGGGTCCCACGTGCGCAGGCAGCCGTCACTGCTGACCGACACGATCCGGGTGCCGTCAGGACTCACGGCACAACCCAGGACTCGCCGGGTGTGGCCGGCGAGGGTGGCCAGTTCGGCACCGGTGGCCGTGTCCCAGATCTTGAGACAGCCGTCGTGGCTCGCCGAGACGATCCGGCGGTTGTCGGGAGTCACCGCGCACGCGGTCACCCGTTTGGTGTGGCCGGTGAGGGTGGCGAGTTCGGTGCCGTCCGCGGCGTCCCAGATCTTGAGGGTGCGGTCGTGGCCGGTGGAGATGATGCGGGTGCCGTCGGGGGTGACCGCGCAGCCCAGGACGCGGCTGGTGTGGCCGGTGAGGGTGGCGAGTTCGGTGCCGTCCGCGGCGTCCCAGATCTTGAGGGTGCGGTCGTGGCCGGTGGAGATGATGCGGGTGCCGTCGGGGGTGACCGCGCAGCCCAGGACGCGGCTGGTGTGGCCGGCGAGGGTGGCGAGTTCGGTGCCGTCCGCGACGTCCCAGATCTTGAGGTAGCGGTCCTCACCGGCGGAGACGACCCACGTGCCGTCCGGGCTCACGGCACAGTCCCACACCGAACCCGCATGGCCCTCGAAGCAGGCCACCTCGCTGCCCTCGGCGGTGTCCCACACCTTGAGCGTGTGGTCGTCGCTGGCGGTGACCACCCAGCTGCCGTCCGGGCTCATGGCACAGCCCCGGATCTGTCCGGAATGACCCGAACGGACCTCTCCCGACCCGATCGCGTCCTCGTCCCACGCCCTGATCGTCCCGTCCTCGCCGGCCGAGACGATGAGGCTGCCTTCCGGGCTCACTGCACACGCCTCGACCCGGCCGCTGTGGCCGACGAGGGTGGCCCTCTCCCGACCAGTCGTCACATCCCACACCTTCACGGCCTGGTCGTGGCCCGCGGACACCACCCATGCTCCGTCAGGGCTCACGGTGCAGCCCCACACGGAGTTCCGGTGCCCCGTGAGGGTGGCGAGTTCGGTGCCGGTGGCGGTGTCCCAGGTCTTGAGGGTGTGGTCGTACCCGGCGGAGATGATGCGGGTGCCGTCGGGGGTGACGGTGCAGTCGAGCACCCGGTCGGTGTGGCCGGTGAGGGTGGCGAGTTGGCTGCCGGTGGCGGTGTCCCAGGTCTTGAGGGTGTGGTCGTCGCTGGCGGAGATGATGCGGGTGCCGTCGGGGCTCACCGTGCAGGCGTTGATCGGTCCGGTGTGGCCGGTGAGGGTGGCGAGTTCGGTGCCGGTGGCGGTGTCCCAGGTCTTGAGGGTGTGGTCGTACCCGGCGGAGATGATGCGGGTGCCGTCGGGGGTGACGGTGCAGTCGAGCACCCGGTCGGTGTGGCCGGTGAGGGTGGCGAGTTCGGTGCCGGTGGCGGTGTCCCAGGTCTTGAGGGTGTGGTCGTCGCTGGCGGAGATGATGCGGGTGCCGTCGGGGCTCACCGTGCAGGCGTTGATCGGTCCGGTGTGGCCGGTGAGGGTGGCGAGTTCGGTGCCGGTGGCGGTGTCCCAGGTCTTGAGGGTGTGATCGTGGCCGGCGGAGATGATGCGGGTGCCATCCGGCGTCATGACACAGCACCCGATCCGACCCTTGTGCCCGGCTTGGACGCGTCTGAGCGCATCGGACTCGCGCAGGCGCGTGTACCGATGAATCCAGAGTGGGCCAACCGCGGTGCGTCGCTCTCGTTCGGTGCGCAGGAGCGATGCCAGCGGCTCGGACTCCCACTGCAGCCGGTTGTGCAACTGCTGCCAGGCCAGCTCGGGATGCTCGGTCAGGGCCGGCAGCTCCTGGAGGGTGGCGCGCCGGACGGCCCGTACCGAGCGCCGACCGGCCGTGGCGCTGGGCCCGGGCTCGCTACCCGTGGTCGGCATCGCGCCGTTCGGTCTCGCCACTGCGAACAGACGGTAACGGAGGTGCGCGAGAGCAGGGGCACCGTGCCGGGACCGGTTCGGTCGCCCGCAGCGGCCTGACCACGGGCCGATTGATCAGCGTCGGTCCTAGCGGTACGATCGTCAGTGGGGCCGTGGCGTCCGCCCTTCGGGTAGGAGGCCACGGCTCTATCGCGCTCCTATGGCGCAGTCCTGACTCGTCGAAGCCCGGAGACGAAGTGAACCCGCCCGAGTCGTGGCTCGATGTCTTCCGGCTGACGTGCGCCCGGATACTCGTCCAGATCGCTGACGCGTGCCCTGAGGTGGAGTCGACCGCCCGGACGGGCGCCTTTCTCTTCGGTGAGGTCGATCTCGAAGGCGGGGAGGTGCCGCTGGGCGGCCTGATCGACGTCGCCGACGACTACGAGGACGCCGGCGAGCCCACCGCGGACCGGCTCCGGGGCACCGTGGAGTCGGTACTCCACGACGCCGTGTGCGACTACTTCTACGAGCACGTCGATGACATGGCCGACTGGTCGCGCTGGTGGGCCGCCGTCGACATCGACGACATCGTCGGCTTCGCCCATCTGATCCGGCCGTCCTGAGGGCCAACGACCCCCGAGCCGTCAGCGCCCCTCGCGCAGGGCGGCCAGGATCGGCTCGACCTGTCGGGCCAGGTGGTGCAGCCCGTGATCGACGACGAGTCCGTTGGCCTCTTCGAGCGCGGCGAGGGCCCCGTCGCCTTCACCGAGGGCGGCCAGGGCCGAGCCCCGGTTGGCCAGGGCGATGGCCAGGCCGGCGACGTCGTGGCCCTGGCGGCAGATGCGCTCCTTCTCGTCCAGCGCGGTCAGCGCCTCGTGGTAGCGCCCCTGCTGCAGGTGGATGGTGGCCTGGTTGCCCAGCGAGCGGGAGATGCCCCGCTCGTCGCCCACTTGGCGGCTGAGGTCCTCCTGCTCACGGTGCAGGCGCATGGCCTCGTCGAGGTCACCGCGGTCGCCGTGGATCAGGGCCTGGTTGCCCAGGGAGTAGACCACGCCGGTGAGATCGCCATGTTTGTGGCACAGGTCCTGCTGGTGACGAAGGGCGGCCATGGCCTCATCGAGGCGGCCCTGTCGGCGAAGGATGACCGCCCGGTTGCCGAGCGTGGCCGCCAGTAGTTCGGTGTCGTCCACCGCCCGGTAGAGGCGGGCGGCCTCGTCGAGCAGGCCGTCGGCCGCCGTGTCGTCGGCCCGGTCGAGGTGGATCAGGGCCTGGTTGCCCAACGCCCCGGCGAGCTCGCGGTGATCGTCGATCCGACGGCAGAGCTGTTCCTGCTCGCGCAGGGCGGCCATGGCCCCGTCGAGGTCGCCCTGACGGCGCAGCCCGATGGCCAGGTACCCGAGCGCCGCGCCCAGAGAAGCCTCGTCGTCGGCGGTGCGGGCGATGCGCACCTGCGCCTCCAACGCCCCGAGGTCATCCAGCGGTGCGCCGTGATCATCGGCCATCGATGACCGACCCTACGGGAGCGGGCACCGGGCACTCGAGCGGCGGGGGCTGCCGGGGCACCGGGCACTGTCGACCGCCGCTGCGGGCGCCTCCTACCCTGGGGCCGATGGGGCGGGGTGAGGTCGGTGCGTCGGTCGTACCTCACGCGAGGATGGGGGCCGTGGCCTCTGCCTTTGTGATCATGCCGTTCGCCCACGAGTTCGAGGCCGGTTTCCGCGACGTCATCGAACCAGCCGTGGAACAGGCCGGCCTCGGGTGTGTGCGGGCCGACCAGGACCCGCAGGGTCACGTCCACGACCAGATGCTGGCCCGGATCTTCGACTCGCCGGTGGTCGTCGCCGACATCTCCGGGGCCAACCCCAACGTCTTCTACGAACTCGGCATTGCCCACCGGGCCGGGCGCAAGACGGTGACCGTGGCCCGCGAGGACTTCCTCGACCAGGTGCCCTTCGACATCGGCCCCTACCGCGTCCTGGGGTATCCGAGGCGACCGGAGCCCGGCGAGGACGACGACCCCTACAGGAGCCGGGTGGCAGAGGCGGTGGCGCAGCTGGCGGCCGAGGTGGCCGGCGTGGTCGCCGACGGGTCACCGGGGATCGCCAACCCCGTGCAGGACTTCATGGCCTCGAGGTCGGCGTTGGCGTCGGCCGGGTCCCTCTTCCTGGCGGGTCTGGATGCCGGGGAGGAGGAGGCGATGCTGGGCCAGACACGGGCGACGCTCGACTGCGTCTCCCTCACCGGGTCCGGTTTCGTCCCCCTGCTGGCCGGACACGTCGAATCGGGTCAGCGGAGCACCCCGTTGCGCGTCCGGCTCCTGCTCCTCGACCCGGACGACCGGACGGGATGGGAGTACGTCTACCGCCTCCGGGAGGGGCGGCCCGTCGGGGACGCCGAGGTCGAGGAGTTCCTTGATGAGGACCGGGCCGCTCAGAGCGTGACGGAACGCACCATCCGGACCCTCGCCGGGTATCCGGGTGTGGAGGCCGAGTGCCGGTACTACTCGGCGGTTCCCCTCTTCTGGGCCTACCGGATCGACGGCGATCGCCTCATTGTCGGGCACCTGGCCCGTCGACGCACCGGCTCCCGTCACCTCCCCGTGTCGGTGCTGGTGGGCGAAGGTCCGACCACCGAGGCCCTCCACCGCTACTACTCGGGCGTCATCGACGACCTTTTCGCCTGAGCGGCCCCTCGTGGATCAGGAGTCCTCGTCGACCATGTCCGCGACCACCCGGGCGAGGTCGTCGGCGGTGACCAGGTCGCGTCCATCCCGGCGGGCCAAGCCGACAGCCTGCTCCCGCGCGTACTCCTCGGCGAGCCACGCGCCGATGTCGCCCTCGTCGAGCCGGCGCCGCAGTTCCCCGGCGGCTGCGACCGCGCTCAGCTCCGCGAACGGTCCGGGGAGCGCCCGCCCGGTACCGGCGAGGGCCAGGAGCCAGTGGTGGACACCGAGGTCGGCGCCGCCGGCCTGCCTTCGCGCGTTGCGGGCGCCGGCGACCACCTGGTCGGCTTCGAACGAGAAGGCGATCGACCGGGACGTGGCGACGAACCGCTCTACTTCGGCGAGGGGCATCTCGGCGGTGGGCAGGCGGTCGTCTCGTTCCTCGCCGCGCAGCCAGACGAGATCGGCCCCGACGTCCTCGAGGTCGAGCAGTCCGTAGACACCGCGACACGACTCGAGCAGGTGCACGAAGGCGCGGCGGATGGAGGTCGACTCCCAGAACAGCACGCTCATGCTGGATCCGGGGGTCCCGAACTCGAAGAGCACCAGGTCCTCGCCTGTGCCCGACGGCCAGTTGCTCATGTCGTTGTGAACGCTCAGGTAGACCACGCCGACGATGGCGCGGCCCTGCGCATCGTGGAGCGGATCGTCGTCGCCGTCAGGCGGGGGGCGGAACCGGTCGACCCAGGCCTCGACCTCCTCGTCGGGTTCGAAGCAGAGGGCGGTGGTGAAGTCCCACGTCGGGCTCGGGTCGTCCCAGGCGAGTCGGTCACCGGTCTCCAGCCATCCCGGGAACGGCAGGGTGGCGGTTCGGTCGGGCAGGACCAGGGTCGTCGGCCCGTCAGGGTCGTCGGCGGCCATCCGGCCGAGCTGCTCGAGTGCGTCGAAGCGGGCCTCGCGTTCGAAGAACAGGAGGTACCGGTAGTCGAGGCCCATCGGGGCGGCAACGTAGCGTCCGGGGTGTGGGCCGACCTGCACGGCCAGACCGCCGGCCTCGTAGGCCTCCGGCTTCCCACGAGCGAGCTGGCGCAGGCCGGCATCGAGCACCTCATCGGCAACACTGTGAGGATCGAGTCCAGCTTCAGCGCCGACGCAGTGACATCGACCGCGCGCCACCTGCGACGGATGTCCGGGGGCGCCGAACTGGGTGTCCACCACTGGCTCCTGGCCCTTCTCGAGGCCAAGGTCCCCCTCCCCACCCCGCCCGCCCGACGCCGCCCGACCGCCACGGCCGACCAGCTTCGTCGACAGTTGGGCGGTGGTGACATCGGTGAACCGCTGTCGGAGGATGCGGTGCGGGCACTGGCGACCGAACGCGTGCGACAGGAGGGTCGGCGGCTCGTCACGGCGGACGACCTCGCCAACGTCATCGTCGTCGCGGCGAACCCCGTCGTCAGGCCGGGTTCGGGCCCCCGCCCACCCGACGACGGGCAAGGCGTCGTCGAGTTCTACCCCGAGGGTCTGCTGCACAAGTTCGGGTTCGGCGACGGGGACATGCTCTATGAGCTCATCGAGGAGCACGATCTCGGAGTCGATCACCAAGACCTCCTGATCGCGGTGGTCGAGCAACTCGTCGTGCCCCGGCTCGATCAGACCGTGGAGACCTACACGCTGGTGTCGTTGCACAACCCGATCCGAGCCCGCACGATCGACGGCGAGGAGGCCACGCTCGACTCGATGCTCACCCCGCAGGTCGTCGAGGTGCCGATCGTCGACATCCTCCGGTTGGCCGGCACCCCGGCCCCGGCGCCTCGACCGCGACGAACGGTGATCCCGGAACGCCGGGCGCTCTTCTCGGGGCACATGGGGATGGTGCACGACTGCGCCTTTGCCCCGGACGGCAGCCGCCTCGTGTCCGCAGGCGAGGACAGGACCGTTCGGCTCTGGGACGTCGGCGCCGGCAGGCAGACCGCGGTCCTCAGCGGCCACACCGACGCAGTCCATGGCTGCGCGTTCAGCCCCGACGGGAACCTGGTCGCGTCGGCCGCCGGGGACGGGACGGTCAGGCTCTGGGACGCCCGCACGGGTGGGGCGATCACCACGCTGGTCCAGCGGGGCGTGGTCCATGGCTGCGCGTTCAGCCCCGAGGGCGACCTCCTCGCGTCCGCCGGTGAGGACGAGACGGTCCGCCTCTGGGACATCGCCACCGGCACACAGATCGCCACCCTCGCCGGCCACGAGGCGATCGTCTACGGCTGCACCTTCGACCACGACGGAACCCGCCTGGCATCGGCCGGCGAGGACCAGACCGTCAAGGTCTGGGACGTACCGAGCGCCGAGGTGCTGGTCGAGATCTTCACGGGCCGAATCGGTGGGGGGTATCGCTGTGCCTTCAGCCCGGACGGGACCACCGTTGCCGCACCGACTGGTGACGAGTTCAGACTGGGGGTCTGGGACGCCGGCGACGGCGCGGAAGTCCTGTCGCTCCGCGGTCACACCGAACAGGTCGACGATTGCGCGTTCAGCCCCGACGGCGCCCTCGTCGCCTCCGCCGGTTGGGACGGGACCCTCCGCCTGTGGGACGCGACCTCGGGTCAGTCGGCCGGCGTCGTCCGCGGCGACGCCCCGGCCCTTCTCAGCTGCGCTTTCGGACCCGACAGCTCCCTCGTCGCCGCCGCGGACACGGAGGGAGCCGTCACGGTCTGGGACCTGCAGCCACAGCGTTGAACCCCCCGTGGTCGGGTCAGATCCCGCCGGTCTCCGACTCGATGTCGTACATCTCCTCCTGGTCCACCTCGGCGGACCCGACCAGGCGTTCGAAGGTCACCGTGCCCTGCTCGGGTCCGAGGCTGGTCGCCTCGGTGGTGCCGGGACGACGGTTACCGGCATGGACCCAGGCGACCGGCATTCGGCGTCGACGGGCCTCGGCCACGACGCCCCCGGTGCCGCCCTGGCCCTGGGCCCCCTTCCCGTCCCACACGGCGAGCAGCACGTCGCTTTGGTCGAGCACGGCCCGACCGCCGGCCTCATAGGCCTCGTCGCGACCCGACGGCGGCGCGAGCTCGACGATCTCGTCCGCCCCGGCCAGCAGGTCGGCGAACTCATGCCTCGACGCCTCGGTGGGGAAGTCGGCCACGTAGTCGGCTCGGGGGAGGGGGAGCACGGCCAGCAGTCGGCTGCCGGGCCGATCCAGCAGCCGCTCGGCAGCGAGCCGGTCGGCGCCCTCGGCCAGGGCCGAGGCGACGGTCCAAGCCCCCGGGTGGGTCGTGTCGAGCCGCTCGACGACGAGTTCGATGCCGTGCTCGATGCGATCGACCTCGGCCAGGAAGCGATGGCCCGTGATCCCGATGACCACCACCTAGGCCGACTCCTCGTCGGGTCGACGGGCCCGTACGATCACATAGCCAGCCCGGGCCAGGATGGTCGGGATCTCCCGGACCAGGTTGCGGTCCTTCTCCTTCTGTTCCTCAGGGAGGTCGTTCCACGGCAGGTAGGCCTCGTGGACCTTGCGCTCCTTGTCCGTGGGCCTGCCGTACCGCCAGCCGGGGCCGAGGTCGCGCATCCATCGCTCGTGCTCCTCCTCGGACAGTTCCTCGATCTCGTCGTCGGTGAGGGAGGCGGGCACCGGCTCGGTGGCGGCCGGGACCATGAGGCAGCCGACCGTGTCCAGCTTGGCCGGGATGTCCCGGACGTTGGCCCGGTTCTCCTCCTGCTTGAGGGGACCCAGATCGTCGTAGTCGACCAGTGAGTCGCTCTTCTTGTGCTCGGCGTCGGGGACCTTCGCGTAGGTGTAGCCGTCAGCCACCATCGCGGTCCGAAACACCTCGTGGGCGGCTTGGGCCAAGTTCTCGAGCAGATCCCCGGTGAGCTCGAGTCGCTGGACGAGGGCGAGGAAGTCCTCGGCGTCCACGTGGAGTGCGAGTTGGGAGGCGGAGGGGAGGCTGGAGCGCTCGTAGGCCGACTTGCCGGCCAGGCTGGACGTGGCCACGACGGCTTCCAGGGAGCGGGCGCCGTGGCGGAACTCGGTCGTCTCGAGGAAGGCCCGTAGGACGCCCGGGTCGATGCGCAACCGGTCGCCGGCGAACAGGTGACCGGCGTTGCGCTCCAGGACCGAGCGCAGGAGGATGGCCCGTCGGATCACGTAGTACGGGTCGTCCTCGCCCTGTGGGTTGGGGCCGAGCACGTCCACGAAGCCCTTCAGACGGCTGACGAAGTCCGGGCCCTTGGCCTGGCGCAGCGCCGAGTCGTCCTCGTCGTCGCCCGACCCGACGACCAGGTCCCGGCCGAAGTCCGCCATGCGGGCGCAGGTGCCGCCGGCGAACACGAAGATCGACGAGCCGATGGGGTGGGTGACCTGGCCCTGGCGGAACTCACCGTCCTGCATGGGGGCGAGGAAGTAGCGCAGCCAGCCGAGCGGCCCGTCGAGGGGGGTGTCGAACTCGTCCCAGAACACCAGCGGGATCTCCCCCGCGAGGCCCTTGTCCCGAACGAGGTGGAAGGCGTCGATCAGGTCCTCGGGAGAGTCCAGTTGGGACAGGTTGAACTCCAAGGGCCTGCTGATCCGGCCGCCGGCCACCGCGGCGGCCACCTGCTTGACGCCGAAGGACTTGCCCGATCCGGGCGGACCGAACACGCCGATGGCGAGGGGCCTGGACGGTGGGTCCTCGGCGTAGTCGGCGATGAGGCCGGCGATGCCGCGGAACGCCTCGATCTCGCTGCGGTCGGCGGTAACCAGGTTGGCAAACCGCCCGAGGGGGACACCGGCGAGTGCGGCCTTGGCGCCGTTGCGGGCGATCTCGCTTGCGAGGTCGGCCAGACCGCCGGTGCAGCGGTCCTGCAGGATGGTCCAGGGGACCTCGCCGCCGGGCTCCGGCACGCGAACGGCGTAGGTCGGCGATTCGTCACCCGCCATGGTCTCCACCACGGCGGCCAACGGGAAGCCCAGCTCCATGCGGCCGGTCCCCACCTCCTCGTAGCCGTCGAGGTGCAACCGGCGGGCGGCGGCCACGCCGGTCTCGATGCCGTGGCCGACGTCGGGCTGATCAGGATCGAGGAGCAACTCGCGGACCACGGCGGCGGTCAGGCAGCCGGTCCCGCCGATCACGTGCCCGGGGTGGGTCGTCTCCCAGCCGCCCTCGACCAACGCGGGGTCGTAGTGCAGGGTGCACACCTGGTCGGCATCGCCGCCGGCGAGGTGGACGGCGCCCGCCGGGCCGAAGGTCACCACGGTGTGGGCGACACGGGACAGGGCGTTGACGTCGGGCTTGTTGACCAGCTCCCAGCGGAGCTCCTGGGCGGTGCGCTCCCAGGACAGGGCCCGGCTCACCTGCACCTCCCGGCCCCGCAGGTCATCGATGGTCAGGACCACGATCAGGCGGTCGGCGCAGGTGGCCAGCAGGTGGTCCCACAGCGGGCCCCGGGCCACGGGGCGCGCCTGCTTGAGCACCACCCACGGCCGGCGATCGGAGCGCATCGCCTCCCACAAACCCGAGTCGGACCCCTCGCGGAATCCGAGGTCGGCGTCATCGAGGACGATCACGTCGGCGTCGGGCACTTCGGCCCGAAGGCGGTCCCACTCGCCGCGCGTCGTGTCCTCGGATCGCGCCCGGTCCACGCCCAGGGCCGCCGACACCCGCCACACCCGGTCGGACTCGTCGCCGTCGGCCGAGCGAGGGACGCGGTCCCAGACGGCGTAGGACTGGTTGAGGTCGGCGTTGCCGGGAGGCACCGGAGGCGTGGGCGCCGCACCGGCCCGAACGGTCACGGATCCCTGATCCCGCTCCAATCGGGCGGCCGTCGCGGCGATCAGGTCGGCCAGCAGCGCCGATCCGCCTCGTTGCCAGGAGGCCCGGGCCCCCGGGACGGCACCGCCGTCGGCCGCCAACGACCGCCTAGCGAGGTTCCAGTCCACGGTGACGTCGCCGGCCACGACCACGGTTCGCGAGGGGCGATCGCTGTCGGTCGGCTCGCCGGGATCAGGCATGGAACACCCCTTCTGCGTCTTCGCTTACACGTCAGGCTCGCCTTCCCCGATGACGAGCGGTAGGGCCGAACGTCGCAAGCTCGAGGGCGACGCTCGCTTGGAGATGTTCAGCGCGCCGATCGAACCGGGCCGGCTGGAGGGCTGCTTTCGCGGCCCGGTGAATTCCTCTGGTCCGCCGTCTTGACCAGTTGTAGCGAAGGACCTCTGACTCTTCCGCTCCGGTCATACCGGCCCCTACCGTGCCAGCTGATTGGGCGTGTAGAACCCGAAGGAGTCAACCATGGCCTGGTTCCGGAAGCGTTCCGCAGCATCCAGGGGAAGTGTGGTGGACGTAGTCCTCGGCATTGTTGTCCATTCCCCGAACATCCTGGTTGGGGACATCCCGGAGGGTGATCGGCTCAAGGAGATCGCCGGCGAGACGATGGGTCGGCAAGACCCCAAGCTGACTTTGGCTAGCGACGCCTACGTGCGGCTCATCAACGCCCACGGCACCGACGGCCTGTCCATCCAGCTGATGCGAGCGCAGGAAGACGCCCGCGGGCTGATGGAGGGCCTCCTCGGTGAGCGGGGACTGGATGCGCGGGCCTATGGGATCCAAGTGTGGAGTGAGGAGCTGAGCCAGGACATCTGGGAGGTGTGGGCAGTCGCGGCGCGGGAGTGAGCCTGTACGAGCCTCCCGGGCGGGAGATGCGGGTGTTCGTGTCGTCCACCTCCAAGGACATGCAGGCCGAGCGCGAGGAGGTCAGCAAGCGGGCCTTGTCGGGGGATGCCGTCTCCGGAGTTCGCCAGGTCGCCACCGGCGCCGGCCGGTGACATTCGGCCCTGGGCTCGGTGGCTCGAGGGGTCGAGTATGGGTGCGGTGAGCGGGGGAGAAGGGTTCCGGGACGCGCTGGCGCTGGCCGGCCTCCCCGGCCGAGCGGCCGACGCCGGGGGGCATTGATGTCTGCCGCCGACAGCGATCTCGACAGGATGGACGCCCTGCTCCGGGCCGAGGGCGCGGGGGCGTTGCGGGAGCGGGTTGCTGAATTCCGGGGTCCCGACGTCTCCGACCGGGTCCACCGCGAGATCGAGGCGGTGGTGCGGGTGGCCGCAGCCACCCTCAATGAGGACCCCGACCACCGGCCCAACTCCTGCGAGATCCAGGCCGTGGCGCCGACCCCGGGAGGGGGGCGGGCCTTGTGCGCCGCCCGGCACTGGACGGTGGTGTCCGGTCACCACCGCTGGGCCGTCGACACCGCCACGGTGCGGGTCTGGGACCTGGACGGCGAACCGGTCGGTCGGGTTCTCACCCAGCACAGCGACAACGTAGTCGGGTTCCAGCGGGGTGGGTCCTTCCCCGGCGTGGCGATTTCCGCCGACGGCCACTTCGGGGCGGCCGTCGGCGATGACGGGACCCTCCAGACCTGGGACCTCGACACCGGCGCCGCGGCGGGCGCGTTCACCGCGGACGGCCGACTCCGGATCTGCGCCTTCTCAGCCGACGGCCGGACGGTGGCGGCCGCGGGCGTGACCGGCGACGTGCACGTGCTCCGGCTGATGGGCCCGAGGACGGGAGAAGGGTGAGACCCGGTCACGAGGGCAGCGCCAGGTCGAGGATCGGTCCGGGGTCAACGATCGTCCACGAGCCGGCCCGGTCGGTCCGGGCGGTGTCCGATTCCAGGGTGACCTCGCCACCGGTCAGGACCGCTGTCGCAGTGGCCCGCTCGAATCGGCCCGGGTCGTCTCCGACCCCGGTCGTCCACTCCTCCTCGTGGTCGACCTCGTCGACGCCGAGGTCGGCCAAGGCCTCGTCCTCGACCGCAGTCCGCTCGCTGGCGGCCACCTGCACGGCGCTGGCACAAGGCCGCGGCTCGGACTCGTCGAGCCCGCGGCGGACGGTTTCCGCGAGGTCGTCAGTCGCGGCATCTCCCAGCATCTCGCAGGCATCATCGCCGTTGCCCTCGGCGACGGCTGCCGCGAACTCCTCGAGCCGGTCCCGGACAGCGTCCTCGGCGTCGCTGCTGCGCTGTCGGCTGAGGATCCAGCCGAGGGGCAGGGCGACGGCGAGCGCCACAACCAGTCCGGTTGCCAGGAACCTCCAATCGGAGACGTCGGCGACCGACCCGCTGATGATCGTGGACCGATGGGAGGGTCGTCGTCCCGGAGCCGAAGTGTGCTCTGCGCTCACCGCCGACTCGTCGGCGACCGGGGCCGGTGCGGGAACGAGCCGGCGGATGAGCGCTGCTGAGGCGTTGACCGCGGTCCGGGCCAGGTCCTCGGTGGTCACCACGTCGTGCCCGGCTCGCCGGGCGCGAGCCGAAGCCCGTTCCACCGCCTCCGACTGCGGGAACGGGAACTCGAGGTGCCCCGCCTCCAGTCGTTGGTCCAGGGCCTCGGCCAGCGCCGCCCGGTCGACGTCGTCGAGCACCCGACCCGCCAGGTCGGTGTCGTCGACCATCGCCGCCAGCCAGTGGTGAAGATCGAGTTCACCCCCGCCCACGGTCCGGCGGACGTGACGGACTCGCGCCACCAACTGGTCGGCGCCGAAGCTGAGCGGAAGCGCGTCGGGCGCGGCGGTCACGGCTGCCCGGTCAACGCCGGCGGAACCGGCCGCGACGTCGTTTGGGGGGCTGCAGGGCGAAGGAGTTCACACGCAGGCAAGTTCCGCAGCCAACGCGGGCGCAAGTGAGTTCGGTGCCGAGCCGGCCGACTTCGATCGGCGCCGAGTCGGAGCATGACGGGCAGCGGACGCTCATCGAGCCGGCTGAGCCGATGGCGGTGACCACGAGCGGGCCGTACTCGAGTCCGGCCAACCGCGCGAAGCACACGCCGCCCCCTCGGTCACCGGAGGCGAGCAGCGGAACTGATGGGTGAAAGGCAACGGCGGTCGCAGCACCAGAGGTGACGAATGTGGCCTCCGTAGCGCCCGTGTCGGCATTCCAGACCCGAACGGTGCCGTCGCTGCTCGCTGAACCGACCCAGCTGCCATCCGGGCTGATGGCGCAATCGTTGACGATGTCGGCGTGACCGATGAATGATCTCGTCTCCATTCCGGTCGCCGGGTCCCACGATCTCAATGTCCGGTCGGCGCTGGCAGAGACGACGAATGTGCCATCGGGGCTGACCGCACAACCTTCGACCCTCGCGGTGTGGCCGCAGAAGAGGTTGGACACCGCGCCCGAAGACACCTCCAGGGTCCGGAGGATGCCGTCTCTGCCGGCGGCCGCGACCCATCGAGCATCGGGAGACACTGCGCACCCGAACGATTCGCCGGCGGCGGCCAGGGCGCGAGCGTCCTTGCCGGACGAGAGATCTGCCACGAATAACCCCTTGCTGCCAGAGGCGACGAGCCAAGCGCCGTCGGGGCTCACCGCACAGTCAAAGGGGGAACTGGACCTCGAGTACCGGAGGCAGCGCAACTCCTTGCCGGTGGTCGGACTCCAGACGCGGACGGTTCCGTCGAGGCCGGCGGACACGATCCGCTGATCACCATCTCCCACAGCGCAAGCGGCCACCGCTCGGGTGTGGCCCACGAGCGCACGAATCGACTTGCCAGAATCCGGGTCCCAGATGCGAAGGGTGCGGTCCCCGGAGGCGGTGACGAGCCAGGTGCCAGAGCTGGCGAACGCGCACGACGCGACCTGATGGGGATCGGCTTCGGGCACCGGGCCAGAGCCCGGGTAGATCTCTTCGAACGGGACGTCCTCGATGCGATCGATCCGGGCCGGGTGGTGCTGATCCACCGTGGTGTCCCAGATCTTGAGCGTGTTGTCGCCGCCGGCGGAGACGACCCAGGACCCGTCTGGGCCGAAGGCGCAGCCTTCTACATAGCCGGTGTGTCCGGTGAGAGTGGTGAGCTCCTGTCCGGTCCCGATCTCCCAGAGCTTGAGGGTGTGGTCCCAGCTCGCGGAGAGCAGGTACCGACCGTCGGGGCTGATGGCGCATGAATGAACAGGCTCGCGGTGGCCCCTGAAGGTGATGACCTCGCCTCCGGTGGCGACCTTCCAGAGCTTGACCGTGTGATCGTGGCTGGCGGACGCGACGAGAGTCCCGTCGGCGCTGACTGCGCACCCGGTCACGAAGCCACGGTGCCCCTCGAGGGTGGCCGTCTGATCCCCGGTTGCCGGGTCCCAGAGCTTGACGGTGAAGTCGTGGCCGGCGGAGACGACGAACCGTCCCGCGGGGTCGACGGCACAGCCCCAGACTGCCTCGCTATGACCGGTCAGCCGCCGGATCTCGCCGCCAAGCTCCGTGTCCCAGATCACCAGGCCACTGCCCTTGGTGGTGCCGGTGGTAGCTACAACCCAACGCCCGTCAGGACCGATCGCACAGGCCCGAAGTCCCATCCCCGCGAAGGAGCGGTACTCCTGACCTGTCGTCGTGTCCCAGAGGCGAATGGTGCCGTCCGTGCTGCTCGAGCAGATGTACCCACCATCAGGGCTCATCGCGCATCCGGTCACCCAGTCGGTGTGGCCGCTGAGCGTCAGAACCTCTGTGCCAGTGGCCGCGTCCCACGTCTTGAGCGTGTTGTCGCAGCTGGCCGAGACGATGCGGGTGCCGTCCGCGCTGACGGCACAGGACTTCACCGAGTCGGCGTGGCCCGAAAGAGTGCGAACGAGACCCTCGGATTCGACAAGGGGCGTGTACTGGTGCACCCAAGGTTGAGAACCGGGTCGGCTTCGCCGGTTCCGCTCTTCGGTGAGGCGATCCACCAGCGGCGGGCCGGCCCACTGGAGTCGGTTGTGCAGCTGCTGCCAGGTGAGGTCGGGCCGTTGGCTCAGCGTGTGCAGCTCCCGGCGGATGGCCCGCCGGACCGAGCCGAGCGCGCTGGCCTCGGCCGGGTCCGGTGCGGTGAGCCCCACCGAGCGCACCGTCAGGTCCGTTCGACGACGAAGTCGTTCACCTTGAGGGGCCCCCTGCATCTGGTGTTGGGGCAGTCGATCTCGTTGCCCCTCCACGAGGCGAGGACGTGCTCGGTGTCGCACACCGAGCACGGGCCCTGCACCGGGTGGGACGTGTTGCAGTGGGGGCAGCGCAGGGCGAGGCCGTCGCCCAGATCGACGATGGTGACGATGAGGCGCCGTCGGTCGCCACGGTTGCCCTCGCCGCCGGGCATCGCCGCCAAGGTGCTGTCGAAGTCCTCCTGGAGGGCGAAGACACCGCGGTAGACCGTCGTTGCGTCGTCGCCGTCACCGGCCGGGGAGACGGCGACGTATTGGGCCTTCTGCTCGAGGAACGTGAAGTCGGTGAGGGTCTCGTAGACGTCGTCCCAACGACGAGCCCACGTCAGGTGGTAGGGAAGCTCGCTCAGGCCCCGCTTGCCGTGGCCGTCGACGGTTCCTGAAGCCGTAGCCCAAGTGCCGTCTCCGACAGGGTCGGCGCTTCGCTCCCAGAAGTCGGCCAGGCGGCTGTGAAGGACGGTGCCTGCGATCGGCTCCTCATCGACCGGCTCGTCATCCACCGGCGCCCGTGCGTAGCAGCGGGTGGCGACGTCTCGTAGCTCGCGATGGTAGAAGTCGATGACCACGCTGTCCTCGACGGTTCGTTCGGTGAGGTAGGGACGGAGGTCGGCGTAGAGGCGTGACCAGAGCACCCCCGGCAGGCGCAGGAGGCCGCCGGTCTCTTCGAGGAAGGCCATCAGCTCCTGGCGGTGCTCACCGCCGCGGAGCCGACCGACCCATTCGTCGACGTCGACCTCTGGGGCCAGGTGCTTCCGGAGCTGGTCGCGTAGGTCGAGGGGAACGTGGAAGCTGGTGAGGATGAACCAGGCGTACACGTCGGGGTCACGGGAGAGCAGGTCGAGGAGTTCGTCCTCGGCCAATCCGTAGCGGGAGGCAGCCAGGTAGCCGAGGGCGTGGGCGACGAGGATCTCGCCGTGGTTCTCCTCGTTGGCCAGTCGGTCGAAAGTGTTGTGCTCGATGATGGCCTCGACGGCATGGGGGTTGCGCCCTTCCTCGTCGGGCTCGCCGAGGTGGAGGGTTTCGGGGGCCTGCTCGCTGATCCAGCGGCGGGCCTCCTCGACGGCGAGTCGTAGGTAGAGGGGGTTGCCTTCGGCGGCCTCGAAGGCGTCGAGCACCGATGCCTGTTGGGGGTCCTGCAGGGTGCGGCCCACGTCTCGGAGCCAGTCCCGGATGAGGGCGTCGCCGTCCTCCCGGCTGAGGGGGCCGACCTCGAGCAGTCGATCTGAGCCGTCGCGGTGGGGACCGAGGCGCGAGCGGAGTGGATCGAGGGTGTCGCCGGGTCGCGTGGACAGGACCAGCCGGACGTGGTCGGGCAGCCGGTGGGGGATCCAGGTCAGTCGGCGGGCGCCGTGGCCGCTGGACAGTTGGTCGAGGCTGTCGATGAACAGCGTGACGGGCCGGTCGGCGGTGGCCGCTTCGAGCCGTTCCCGGAAATCGGCGGTCAGGTTCTGGAAATCGCTGGGGACCGTGGTCGGGTCGGTGTCGTAGCGGCGGGCCAGTTCGCGGCTGAGGCTCTCCAGCAGGGACCGTCCGTCGGCGGAGTCGGGGGTGGCTCCGATGAAGCGGTAGACGACCTCGGTGTCGTCTCGGTCGCGAGAATCGTGGAGGGCCTGGGCCAGTAGCGCCGACTTGCCGGTTCCCCCGCCGCCGTGGACCACGAGCGGCTGATCGTCGCCATCGTCGAGGTACCGGGCGATGCGGGCGAGGAGCTCGGTGCGGCCGACGAAGTGTTGTATGCGTTCCTCGGCGAAGTCCCGGTGGGCCTCGCCCTCGGCGCCGAGGCCCTCTTGGGGGGCGATGCTCACCCGTCGGGCCTCTCGGCGTGGCGGCGGGCTGGGATCGGCGAGCTCGCGGTCGATCGCCGTCCTCAGCGTCTCGAGCACCTTGTGGGCGAAGGCCTCGAGGTCATCCGTGGCGGCCCGCTCCTCGTCGCGGAGCCACCGGGCGTCGTAGGTGTCGATGGTGACGGGGACCAAGGCCTTCTTCAGCTCGGCGAGGCGTCCCTGACGACTCTCCGGCGGTCCCGTCTCCTCGGGGTCCACGTACCGTCGGATGGGGTCCTTGTTGTCAGCCTCCCGAGGGACCGGGTCGACACCTGCTTCGAGTTGGATCTCGCGGATGAAGGCGAAGGCCGGCCCGCCGACCTGCTCACCGCCGAGGGCGCCGGCGTAGATCTCCTGTTCGGTGGCCGAGGTCTCATAGACGCGGCGACGCTCTTCGTCGAGGACGAGGTCCTTGACCGCCTCGGTCAGGATCGTCCGCAGCCGCTCCTCGGCCGCCTCCCACTTCTCCTGCTCCGTCTCCTCGGCCGCCTGGCGGCGACGGACCGCCGCCTCGGTCGGGGCGGCCTTGCCGCGGGGGGCCAGCTTGGGATGGTCCTCGGGCGCCCACGGGCCGATGCGGGGTCGAAGGCGCCACTCGGCGGGCTCCGCGTTGGCGTCGAACTGGTACCAGTCCTCGAGGAAGGCCCGCTCGCCGGGGTCGGTGACCTGGTCGCGGATCCGGTCGAACTCGGTGGCGGGGATGTGGGCGGGCAGAGCGAGCCAGCCGTACCGGTTGCCCAACAGGACCAGGAAGTTCGGGCGAGGGGTGATCTCGCGGCAGCGCTCGATCTCGCCCAGGCAGATGCTCATGGCCTGCTGGTCGAGACCGGCCTCCTCGCTCACCCCCCAACGCAGGTCGATGGGCTGGAAGCGGGCACCCCGCGCCCGGCAGTGTTCGACCAGCTCGGGGTAGACGAGCTCGCGCAGGGCGTTGCGCTCCTCCTCGAGGTCCTTGAACGTCGAGCTGATGAACACCCGGAAGGTCGGAGCGCGACCGCCACCGGCCGGAGGCCGATCCTCGGCCCCGGCGGCCGGTCCCGGTTCGGGTTCGGTGCTCCGTTCCGGCTCCGGTCCGGGTTCGGGTTCGGTGCTCCGTTCCGGCTCCGGTTCGGGTTCGGGTTCGGGTTCGGTGCTCCGTTCCGGCTCCGGCTCCGGTTCGGGTTCCGCCTTCACCTCCAGTGGAGGCTCGGCCTCGGGCTGCGGGGGAAGTGAGTCGGCCACGGCGGCGACCAGGGCGGCGGCGAGGTCGGCGGTGCCCGCTACCTCTCGACCTTCCGACGCGGCCTGGGCGGTGGTCAGGTCGGCGACTTCGGCGCGGGTCAGTGGTGCCGACGGCGAGGTCGCTGAGTCGAGGGGCGCGTCCACGTCCTGGACCCACGACAGGGACCGGGCCAAGTCACGGTCACGGCCGACCAGCGCGGCCAGCCAGCCCGCCGGCGGGGCTTGCCCCCGCAACTCGCGCTCGAGCGCAGCCAGTAGCTGGTCGACCCCGAAGCTCAGCGACGCCGTCACCTCCTGTTCGCCACCCCTCCGGCCTCTCGTTGCTGACGCGCTCCAATCCACGATCATCGTCGCTGTGCCCCCCACAAGCGGCCAGGGTCCTTTGGCCTCTCCCTCGACCTCTGCCAGGCTCGGCACCTTCGGGTGATTCGGCCGGCGTTGCCACGACTGGCGACTCACCCACGGTGCCCGATCGATGACCAAGGGCCCTGGCCACGACGACCCGACAGGAGGAGGGTCGAGGCCGACCCGCCCGAAACGGAAAGGGCGTTGGATGAGCAGCGCGATCAAGACCAGGCCAGCCTTCTGGGATCTGCCACACCCCGTTGAGGTCGACCTCCGGCACCTCAGTTCATCGGCATCGTTGTATGACCAGAGAACGGCGACCACGACCCATGAGATGCGATACGAGAAGATCCCGATCGTCGTCGCCGGGCGGCCCGAGCAGGGTCGCCGGGTGGTGGAACATTCTTGTGAACGATGCGGCACGGTCACCAAGTTCACGCTCTACAGCCGGCGCTTCCTCGACAAAGAAGTGGCCATCACCGGAATTGGTGGAGCGGCGGCCATCGCCATGGGCGTTGTCACGTTCCTGGCAACCGGTCCCGTCGAGGAGGGCGAAGGGTGGTCGACGGTCAACAAGGCAGGCTTTGGGGTGCTCATGCTCGGGGTGGTTCTGCTGATCACCTGCGGCATGGTCGCTTGGTTCTCAGGCACCGGCGGGTCGGCATCACGTTCTCAGAAGGGGTGTGGCAACAGGGGGTCCAGGCGCGCGGTAGGGGATCGAGCAACATCAAGGCGCACGACCGGTCGCTGCGGGGCCAAGACACGACGCTCTCCTAGCGGTGGCCGGATTGTCCCTCCGCTGTCGGCGACAACCTGAGCCGGTTTACTGAGGGCCATGCCCGCTGGTCGCGTGCCCGAGGACGGCGAGGCTCGGCGCCTGGTCATGGTGGCGTACGCGAACGCCCTGCGGGGTGAGCGCCACGTGCTCGGCACCCGTCCCGATCTCACCTGGCAGCAGCTGTCCAACCGCTTTGCCTGGCTGCCGCAACCCGCGCGGGATCTCCTCGCCGACCACAGCGACCAGAGCCATGGGGCCAGGGCCCCATGGCTTCGGACCCGGTTTCCACCTGCCGCGTCCCGCGCACTCGTGGTTACGCTTATCGGCCACGCCGACGAGGTCAACGCCTGCGCCATCAGCCCGGACGGGGCCACGATCGTCTCCGCCGGACAGGACGCCACACTGCGGATCTGGGACCTCGCCGCCGGCACCGAGCGCCTGGAGCTCGTGGGCCATCAGGCCGCCGTCAGCGACTGTTCGATCAGCCCCGACGGAAAATGGATCGTCTCGGCGAGTCGTGACCAGACCCTGAAGGTGTGGGATGCCGCGACCGGCGCAGAGCTCCACACGCTCTCGGGGCATACCGAAGCGGTGGCCGCCTGCACGTTCATCCCCGACGGGCGGACCGTGCTCTCGGTGAGCAGTGACGAGACCCTCAGGGTGTGGGATGTGGCAACCGGGTCCGAGCTCCAGAGGATCAACAGTGGCATCGGCGGTCTGTGGAGCTGCGCCGTCAGCGCAGACGGATCGTGGGTCGTGGCCTCGAGCGTGCACCGACTGCGGACATGGCGGGTGGCCGACTGGGAGGTGCTGGCGACCAGCGACGAGACGTCGGGCTGGATCGAGGCATGTGTCCTGGCCCCGGATGGCACCGCGGTGGTGACGGCCAGCAGGGCCATGCCGGACGACTACCTGCCCGACTGCAGCGTGCGGCTGTGGGCTGCCGACAGCCTCGAGCACCGGCGCTGGGTCGTCCACCACGATGTGGGCATCGCGGACTGTGCCGTGAGCCCCGACGGCAGCTTCGTCGTCGACGCCAACGAGGACGGCACCCTCGACCTGACGACCCTGGTCGCGAATCGGCGATCGGTCCTCGTCGGACACGGCGTGGGCGCCAACGGGTGCACCGTGAGCCCCGACGGCATCACGGTCGTCTCGGCCGGGCGCGACGGCACGGTCCGCGTGTGGGACGCCGGCACTGTCGGCGACGGGGCACCGCCGCTCCGGCGCCACGCCGACTGGCTCAGTGCCTGTGCCGTCAGCCCTGACGGGAGCTTTGTCGTCTCATCGAGCTGGGACCGCACGCTGAAGATCTGGGACGCCGTGTCCGGCGACGAGCGTCACACGCTGTCGGGCCATTCGCGCCCGGTGCGGTCCTGTGCGGTGAGCCCCAGTGGCGACTGGATCGTGTCGGCCAGTGGCGGCGAAGAATGGGACGACGAGCTGCCCGACACGACCTTGCGGATCTGGGATCCGGTGGATGGTGCAGAGCGGGCCACCTTCGACCACGGCCATCTGCGCTGGGTGCGACGGTGCGCAGTGAGCCCCGATGGCGAACAGATCATCACCGCCAGCGACGACGGCACCGTCAGGGTCTGGGATCCACAGTCGGGGGCCCGACAGCACACCCTCGATCACGGCGAGCGGGTGCTGGACTGTGCTGTGAGTGCGGATTCGGCCTGGCTGACCTCGACCAGTGCCGACGGCGTGCTGCACGTCTGGGACCTGGCGAGCGGCCAACTCACGAGACGGGTCGAGGCTCATCACGGTCCGGCGACCGGGTGTGCGATCGTCGCCGACGGCGCGACGATCATCACGGTCGGCGCTGACGCGACCATCGGCCTGTGGGACGTCGCCACCGGGGTGAGGAGCTCGGACATCTCGGGCAGCGGCGGATTCACCGCCTGCGCGTTGAGCGCCGACAGCAGGCTTCTCGCCACCGCCGGGGGACGAGACCATCCCGCGCTGGAGGTCTGGCACCTCGCTGCTCGTCGTCGGCTGGCGACGTTCCCTCTCGCCGGCCCCGCCCACTGCGTTGCGTTCCACCCCGATCGACCCTGGCTGGTCGGCGGCGGCACCGAGTGCACCTTGTCGTTCCTCGAGTTGATGGACGCCGGCGGGGCTGCGCCCGTCGAGTAGGGCGCGCCCACTGGTCCGTCACCCTTCACCCCTCACCAAGCGCCCCGTGGGCCTGTCCCTACTTCTTCGCCTTGCGGAACGTGAGCTCGTGGCGCGTCTTGGAGTAGCCCACCTTGACGGTGTCCTCGAGGGACAGGTCGCCGGCCAGGAGCTTCTTGGAGAGCGGGTTCGACAGGAGGCGCTGGATGGCCCGGCGGACCGGACGCGCGCCCAGCGACGGGTTGTAGCTGTGCTCGACCAGCTCGTCGAAGGCCGGCTTGGTGAACTCGAGCGGGAGCTGGATGGTGTCGGCCACCTCGTGCTCGACGATGGCCCGGATGGTCTCGCGCGAGAGGGGCTTGAACACGATGATCTCGTCGACGCGGTTGAGGAACTCGGGGGAAAAGGTGCGCTTCAGCTCCTCGCGCACTTGGCGCTCGACCCCGGCGGTCGAGGGTTCCTCACCAGCGTGGTTCGGTCGTTCGAAGCCGACCGTGGGTCGATCCTCGAAGTGCCGGGCGCCCACGTTGGAGGTCATGATGATGATGGTGTTGCGGAAGTCCACGACCCGGTCGAGGCGGTCGGTCATGCGCCCGTTCTCGAAGACCGGCAGGAACAGGTTCCACACGGCGGGATGGGCCTTCTCCATCTCGTCGAGCAGCACCACCGAGTAGGGCTTCTGGCGGATGGCGTTGGTCAGGCGACCGCCCTCGCTCCACCCGACGTACCCGGGGGCGGTGCCGATCAGGTCGCTCTTGGTGTGCTCCTCGCTGTACTGGGACATGTCGAGGTTGACCAGTTGGTCGGCGTCGCCGAAGAGCCGGGCGGCCAACTCCTGGGCCAGCTTGGTCTTGCCCACCCCGGTCGGGCCGAGGAACATGAAGACGCCGATCGGCCGTCGCGAGTGCTTCTCGACCCCGGCTCGGGCCCGACCGACGGCCCCGGCCACGGCATCGACGGCTTGGTCCTGGCCGAGCACCCGCTCCTTGAGCGCGTCACCCAGACCGGCAAGACGACCCTGCTCGCTCCGGGTGAGTTGCGCGATGGGGATCTCGAGCATGAGGGAGAGCACCTCGGCCACGTCCTCGGCGCCGACCACCTGCTCCTCGCCAGGGGCCGTCTCTCCGGGGCGCAGGCCGGCGTCGAGCTTCTTGTCGGTGCAGGCCCGGTCGATCAGGTCGAAGGCCTTGTCGGGCAGGTTGCGGTCGTGCAGGTAGCGATTGGACAGGTCGACGGCGGCCACGATCGCCTCGTCGGCGATGGCCAGGCGGTGGAACTCCTCGTAGCGGGACCGCAGGCCTTGGAGGATCGTGACGGCGTCGTCCCGTGACGGCTCGCCGACGGTCACGGCCTGGAACCGACGCATGAGGGCCTCGTCGGGCTCGATGTGCTGGCGGTACTCGTCGATGGTCGTGGCGCCGATCACCCGTAGGTCACGGAGGGCGGGCTTCAGGATGTTGGCGGCGTCCACGGTGCCGTGGCCCGTCTCCCCGGCGCCGACCAGCATGTGCATCTCGTCGATGAACAAGATGAGGTCGTCGCGGTTGCGGGCGCTGTCGATGAGGTCCTTCATCCGCTGCTCGAACTGGCCGCGGTAGATGGTGCCGGCCACCAGTGAGCCGATCTCGATGGTGCGGATGTGCACGCCGGCCAGGGCGGGGATCTCGCCGGCCACGATGCGCTGGGCGAGCCCCTCCACGATCGCGGTCTTGCCCACGCCGGCCTCGCCGACGACGATGGCGTTGTTCTTGTCGCGCCCCAGCAGGATCCGCACGAGATCGCCGATCTCGCGCTCGCGCCCGATGATCGGGTTGAGTTCGCCAGCCTCGGCGGCGGCGGTGAGGTCGCGGCCGAGCGACTCCATGACCTCGGCGGTGCGGGTCAGGCCCGCCTGCTCGATGTTGGGGCGACCCTTGTCCCAGGGCGAGGGCGTCCAGTCGCCCGACTCCACCAGCCCGGTGAGCCCTTCGGTGATCCGGGGTCGGTCGACGTCGAGGCCATCGAGCACCTCGGAGACGGGCCCGCCCTCGACACCGAGCAGCCCGACCAGGATCTGGGGGGCCTCGACGTGGCTCTCGGCCATGCGGGAGGCCACGGCTTGGGCCCGCTCGAGGGTGGCCCGGGCCTCGCTGGTCAGCGGCAGGGACCCGGGGCTGGGCTGGGTACCCCGCTTCAGCCGCTTGCGCAGCGCGACACAGGCCTCGTCGAGGTCGAGCCCGGACGTGAGCAGGGTGCGGCGGATGCCGAGGTCCTCGAGGTCGCCGATGGCCAACAGGAGGTGCTCGGGGCCGACCTCACGGTGGCGCAGGTTGGCGGCGATCCGTTGTGCGTAGCCGAGGACCAGCTTTCCCGACTCGCCCAGGTTGTCGATCATCGTGGCCTCACCCTCCTGTCTCGTCGAACAGCCTGCCACCGAACCGGGCCTTGATCTCGGGGGCGAACCGCTCGGCGGCCCCGGCCACGGCCGCCAGCGCCAGGAGCAGTTCTTCTCGGTTCAGGTAGTCACCCAGCAGCGAGTGGGCCATGACGACCGACGGTCGCCGCTCGTCGAGGTGCAGGCCCCCGAAGGCCAGTCGGGCGTTGGTGCTGACCAGGAAGTGGGTGAGCTCGGGGTTGACGGCCATGTCCACGTTGGTGATCGACCACACCCGCACGAGGGTGCGATCTTCGGTCCAGGTCGTGGGCCGCACCCAGATGACCGATCCCCCGTGCCGGACCATGTAGTCGCCGGTGTCGTCCACGGCGACGCCTAGCGGGGTCTCGCCGAGGTACCGCTCGACCCGCTCGCGCAGGGTGGCGACGTCGGCGGTCACCGGACGTCACCTCCCAAGAACGAACGGCGATCCTGCTCCTTGGACTGATCGAACCCCTCGTCGGCCAGATCGGCGAACAGCACGGCCCCGAGTGCGGCTCCCCCGACCAGTCCCAGGCCGAGGCCCAGCACCACGGCCAGCCACCAGCGACCCCACGCCCCGTAGCTCGCGGCGAGGACGACGACGGCCACGACCGGTATCAGCGCCAGGAAGCCGGCTCGGCGCCACCGGTCGCCCTTGGTCAGCAACTCGACGAGCGCGACGCGCAGGTAGGTGATCATCACGAACACGAAGGCGGCCGCCCACCAACTCGAGGTCAGTCGGTGCGTGGCCAGGGCACCGGCCAGCGCGGCGACCAACGCTGCGGCATCGACGGCCCAACGCGCCCGAGGCGACAGGGAGCGGCGTGAACGGACCCGGTCGGTGGTCCGGCTCACCGGGGTCAGCGTGTCGATGGCGGACCGGAGATCGGGTCGTTGGGGTGACCACCCGCCGAAACGAGCAGCGATCTGGGGGCCGTACCGGGCCGCGACGGCGGCGACCTCGTCGACGGCGGTGGTCAGCTCCTCCCGACTCAAGTACTCGCCCAGGACGGTGTGGGACACGACCACCATGGGGCGCCCCCGTTCGTGCAACTCGAAGTGGGCGAAGCCGAAGTCGAGGTCCTCGGTGGCCAGCATCCGGGTCAGCTCCCCATCGACCCGGACGCCGACCGTCGCCGGCGAGAACACGACGACCGCGGTGTGTTCGTCATCCATGCGCTGAAGGTGGACCCAGGTGACGGCCTGGTCTCGACGGACCACGAAGTCGCCGTCGTCGTCGACCTCGACCGATCCGTAGGCCTGCTCGACGAACAGGGCGACTGACTGGCGTGCCACTCCCGTGCCGTCCAACTCGGACATCAGTGCTGCTCCTCAGCCGGACCGACCCGCGACGGAACGGCTCCCGCAGGCTCCAGTAGAGGTCCCCGAGCGCTCCGACGGCCAGGGTCGAACGGCCCCTGACTGCGGCCCGCCCTCGGCCGTAGGGTGGAATCGGAGGTCCGTGGTGGTCAAGTCGGCGTTCGGTTCGGGCTCGCTGGAGCGGAGGCGGAGCGAACGGCGGCGACTGCGCCGGAGCTTCTGGGCGGATGTTCGTTGGTGGGTGATGGGCCTGTTGCTCTTCGGGGCAGCACTCGTCGGCTACCTGGGGTTCCGGGACTACCAGGCTGCGGTCGGCGGCCCCGACGGCGTGCTGGACATCCTCTACCGCGACCTCCAGCTCTTCGTCTTCGAATCGGGGGCCCTCGAGGTCACGACGGCCATCCCCGCGTCGTTGCAGGTGGCCCGGTTCCTGGCCCCCTTCGCTCTCGTGCTCTTTGCCCAGCAGACCCTGGCGACGCTGTTCCGGGAGCACTACCAGCTCCTGCGTTCGCTGGGTCATCGCGGGCACACGGTGGTGTGCGGTCTCGGGCACCGAGGCCTGGAGGTGGCCCGCAGCCTGCACGAGCGGGGCCATCGGGTGGTGGCCATCGACAAGGACGGCACCCTCGACCACGTCGAGGTCTGCCGAGCCGCAGGGGTGCCGGTCATCGTCGGCGACGCCACCGATGATGCCGTGCTGCGGCGGGCCGGGGCGGGCCGGGCGGCGCGACTGGTGGCCCTGTGTGGCGACGATGCCGTCAACGCCAAGATCGTCACGGGCGTCCGGCGGTTGGTCGAGGACGGGTCACGGCGCACCGGATTCCGCAAGCTGGTGTCCGGTCTCGTCGGGGACCGCCGTTCCGGCCCACCGGAGTGCTTGGTCCACATCTATGGCCCACAGTTGTGCACCCTGTTGCGAGCGTCGAACCAGGCCGGTGCCGACGGGTCGCCGCTGCCGCTCCGGTTCGTGAACACCTTCCAGAGCGGGGCCCAGGCCCTCCTCCTGCGCCATCCGCCGTTCCCCGACGTCGATCCGCCCGGCGGCGCGCCGTCGCACCACGTCCTGGTCATCGGCCTCGGCTGGATGGGCGCCAGCCTGGTAGAGCAGATCGCCCGCCTCTGGTACCTGACCCGCCAGGGTCGGCAGGGGAGGGTCCGGGTCTCGGTCGTGGACTTGAAGGCGGACGCACTGGTCCCTGCGCTCCAGACCCTGCACCCCGAGATCGGCGAGCATTGCCAGGTCGACCCGGTGACCCTGGATGTCAACTCCGGTTCGTTCGCCGACGGCGGGTTCACCACCTCGCACGCGCCCCCGATCACGGCGGCGTATGTCTGCTTCGACGACGAGGCCCGGTCGTTGGAGGCGGCGATGGTGCTCCGCAGGAGCGTCCCCGCGATTCCCATCGTTGTGCGGGCGCTCACCCGAAGTGGCCTGCCCGCACTGCTCGACCGCGGCGTCGGCAACGAGGACGACGACCTGTCGGCGTTCGCCCTGGTCGACCGGGTCCTGGGGCCGGACCTCCTCCTCGGCGGCGACGACGAGGTCATCGCCCGGGCGCTGCACGACGACTTCTGCCGGCGGGAGACCGCGAAGGGCTGGCGATATGGGCCGGTGCGCGACGACCGCCACAAGCCGTCGCTGGCCGACTGGGAGGACCTGGCCGAGGGCTACCGCCGATCGAACCGGGAACAGGCGGCCCACACCGACACCAAGCTGGCCGCGGTGCGCTCTCGGCGTGAGGCGTCCGACGACTGGGAGCCACTCGTCTCCTTCACCAACGAGGAGGTCGACGAGCTCGCCCGCATGGAGCACGACCGTTGGCTGGACGAACGGGCCGCCCACCGGCACACCTTCTGGCGACGGGTCTGGCCCTGGTCGACGACCGGTGACGATCACCCCGACGCGAAGGACTTCGACGACCTCGATGAAGAGATCCAGGAAATAGACAAGGACTTCGTCCGCAACACACCGTTGATCCTGGCCAAGCTGGGCTATCGCATCGTGCGGGTCCCGCCTAGTCCATGACGTCCTGGGCGGTCTTGGTGCCCTCGACGATCTCGCGGAGGTCGGCTCCGTAGCGGTCGACGGTGACGGTGATGGCCTGCAGGCAATGCTCGAACTCCTCGTACCGCAGGTTGTCGGCATCCACCGGGATCCCGAGATCGAAGCCGAGCTCACCGGACGAGGGGCGGTAGGTGAAGGCGCCCATCACCAGACCGTGGTTGATGCCGGCGATGGCCAACAGCAGGCCGCTGAGGCGGTCCGACGGTGTGGCGTCCATCGGAGCCGTGGCCACTTCCTTCACCTGGAACCGGAGCGCGTTCTTCTCGACCATCGGATCGATGACCAGGACGTTGCCTTCGCGTGATCGGGGAGAAGACCACCCGGTCAGCACCAGCCCTTCCCGCTCGGCGGGCTCGTCCACCGACTGGTACCTCGACCAGCCGAAGCGCTCGAGGTACTTCTCGATCAGGCCGGTGGTGACCTTCTTGCTCATGTCGATCCCCGCCTCTCAGCGGCCCGCTTGGGCCTGCCATTCGTCGTAGACCTCGGGGTGATGGCGCCGAACCCATGCCTCGAGGGCCTGGGGTGACGACATCGCCTCCTTGCGTTCCGGGTCGGCGTCGACGACGCCCATGAACAGGTGCTCGGTGATGTTCGGGTGGCGGTCGGCGAGCCACTCGCCGAAGTTGTCGCCCGCAGTCGGTTGGATCGGCGTCGACGTGACCTGTCCTCGGGCGGCGCCGGGTTCGGGTTGCCAGGACTCCTTCAGCCGATCGAGGCTGTCCCGCTGTTCCTCCTCGTGGATCTCGGGGAACAGGATGATGGCGAGCAGCTGCCACAGGAAGGCGCCGACGGTGAGCCCCAAGAGGACCGACAGCCACATCGTCGACCACCACTGGTAGGTCAGGTAGCAGACCGCGATGGAGATGACGGCCTGCAGCGTGAAGTAGACGAAGCGCTTGGCCTTGTGAGGGTCGGTGGCGACGTCGCCGAGGCCACGTCCGATGTAGGACTGCGCCACCAGGAACACGAAGATGGGCAGGGCGATGGACGTGGTCTCGTTGTAGGTCCAGATCGCGCCGATGATGCCGACCACGAATCCGGCAAAGCTGAAGACGGCATGCACCTTCCTCGCCTTGGCCGCCCGGTGTGGTGAGCGGCGCATCGATGGACCCCTCCGGCGGTCGGGGGTGGGACCCAACTCGTTGATCCAATCGGAACCGGCCATGGCGACTCCTTCCCGTCTGCACTCCAGTCGACCAGACGCGCGGGGGGGGATCCAGGGGCCAAGGTCACACGGTGGTCGAGGCCGGTGTTCGGTCAGCGGGCGCTCGGAGCGGCCCGGCCGGCGATCCGGGCGAGGTGCAGCACCCCGGCCTTGTCGCCGCCTGCTCCTGACGTCCACCTTCGATGTCGGACCTCGGTTACATGGAGCACCCAGGGCGATCACGCCGAAGGAACGGTCGTCCTCAGGGTGAAGTCGAACGCGCCGAGACGGCTCAGCCCAGAGGAGGAGGTCCCTCCTACGGACCCCAGCCGTGTGGGGCAGCCGGGTGTCGACAGGTCTCCCGCAGCGGCAACCGCCGATCACGCGCACGGGCACCCGATTCCCGCCCTCCTGTGTGGGAATCCGGCGCCGGAACCGACGTTCAGGTCTTGCGGGCGGCGGTCATGGCCGCTTCGGTGGCGTGGAGGCCGGCGATGGCGACCTGGACGGCTTCCTTGGCCAGGTCCAGGGCGGTCAGCTCGGCGCCGCCGACGACCCGGCCGACTTCGGTCCACTGGGTTGCCGCGGTGGCCTCGACCCGGCCGGCCAGGGCAATGGCCTCGTCGGCCAGCAGGCCGAGCTCACCCTCCAGGTCCGTGGCGGCGTGCTCCCACTGGCGGGCGCCGGGTTCGGTGATGGCCGCGTGGAGGACGGGCTGACGGCCCGACACCACCTCGCCCAGCGCCCCACCGAACAGGGCCAGCATCCGGCCGGTGTCGGCCACGTGGTCGAGGGCCGAGGCACCGTCCGGACCGACCACGCGGGCCAATGCCTCAGGGTCCTCAGCGCCGTGGGCGGCCAATGCCTCGTCGAAGCGGCGGGGGAGCGAGCGCATGGTCACCGCCACGTCCCCGGGAGACAGGTGGCTCAGGTCGAGGGCCATCGCCCCGTTCTACCCGGCGGCCGGGCGATCAGGCCGATCCGAGGACTTTCGAGGCGTCCGCTGTCGGAATCCGACAGCTGGCGCCTCGAAAGGTTTCGGCGGGGGCTCGTCAGTCCTCGTCGTGGTGGACGGCCTGGGACACGGCGTCCAGGAGGTGGGACGGCAGGACGTCGTAGTGATCGTGCTCGACGCGGAACCGGCCCCGGCCGCCGGTCATCGACCGGAGATCGATGGCGTAGCGGAGGATCTCCGAGGTGGGCACGAGGGCCACGATCGTCTGCTCGTCCGGCCCGCTCATGTCCGTGCCCTGGACCCGGCCCCGGCGGGCGTTGAGGTCGCCCATGATGTCGCCCTGGCTGGTCATCGGCACGGTGACCTCCAGCTTCGAGATCGGCTCGAGCACGACCGGACCGGCCTGGGCCATGGCGTCGCGGAACGCCAGCCGCCCCGCGGTCTTGAAGCTCATCTCGTCGGAATCGACGTTGTGGAACTTGCCGTCGTACACCGTGGCCTTCACGTCGATCACCGGGTACCCGTGCACCCCGCCCCGCTGCATCGCCTCGGCCACGCCCTTCTCCACCGAGGGGATGAACTTGGTCGGGATGGCCCCGCCGACGACGGCGGACTCGAACACGAAGCCGCCACCCCGTTCCAGGGGCTCGATGCGCACGGAGGCCACCCCGAACTGGCCTCGGCCGCCGGACTGCTTCTTGTGGCGGCCCTCGGCGTCGCCGGTCGAGGTGACGGTCTCCAGGTACCGGACCTTCACGTCCTCGGTGTCGACGTGGACCCCGTACTTCGTCGCCAGCTTGTCCAGGGTGATGGTCAGGTGGGTCTCGCCCATGCCCCGGAGGAGGGTCTGGTGGGTCTGGTCGTCGCGGCGGACCTCGATGGCGGGGTCCTCCTCCTGCAGCCGGTGCAGGGCCGTGGCCAACTTGTCCTCGTCGGCGGAGCTGCGGGCGCTGATGGCGGTCGACAGCACCGGCTCGGGGCGCTCGACGGCCGGGACGGTCACCGGTTTGCCCTTGGGGGCCAGGGTGTCGCCCGTGTGGGTCTCGCCCAGCTTGGCGACGGCGCCGATGTCGCCGGCCGGGAGCGACGTCACGTCGAGGGCCTCCCGGCCCCGCAGGACCGAGAGGTTGTGGAGCCGCTCGTCGTGGCCCGTGCGGGTGTTGACCAGGTGGTCGTCCCGGCGGATCGTGCCCGAGAGCACCTTGAACAGCGACACGTGGCCCACGTAGGGGTCGGCGATGGTCTTGAACACCATGGCGAGCGGGTCCCCGGCCGGGTCGGCGACGACCTCGAACGGCTCACCCGCGGCCTCGACCTCGACCGGCGGCCGGTCGGCCGGAGCAGGCCCGATCTCGCAGAGGAAGTCCGCCAGGCGGTCCACGGCGATGTTCTCGGTGGCCGAGCCACAGACGACCGGGAAGACACTCCCCGAGGCCACGCCGTGGGCCAGGGTGCGCTCGAGCTCCTCCATGGAGGGGATGTCGCCGTCGAGGTAGCGCTCGAGCTGTTCGTCGTCGGCCACGACGATGCCCTCCACCAGGTTGTCGTGCACCTGGTGCTCGCGCTCCTCCATGTCCTCGGGGATCTCCTCCTTGGCGCCCTTGCCGCCGGTGTAGATCCAAGCGGTGTCGGTGAGCAGGTCGGCGATGCCCCGGAACGCCGCCTCCTCGCCGATCGGCAGCTCGAGGGGGGCGATGCCCGCACCGAACACCTCCCGCAGCTGGTCGAGGGTGCGGTCGAAGGACGCCCGCTCGCGATCGAGCTTGTTCACGAACACCAGGCGGGGCAGGCCGAGCTGGGACGCTCGCCGCCAGGCCACCTCGTGCTGCACCTCCACCCCCTCGACGGCGCTGACGACGAAGACCGCCAGGTCCGCCACCTGCAGCGCGGCCCAGACGTCGCCGACGAAGTCGGCGTAGCCGGGCGTGTCGATCAGGTTGATCTTGAACCCGTTCCACTCGAACGGGGCCAGCGCCAGGGACAGGGAGATCCCCCGCTCCTGCTCGGTCTCGTCGTAGTCACAGACCGTGTTGCCGTCCTCGACCCGGCCCTGGCGGCTCGTGACCCCGGCCCGGTGGAGCAGGGCCTCGGCCAGGCTCGTCTTGCCCACGCCGCCGTGGCCCACGAGGGCGACGTTGCGGATCTTGTCGGCCGGTACGGAGTTCACGCACACCCCCTGGGCTGTGGTTCGGTGACCTCCGGTGACCCTACGTCAGGTTCGACGGTCGCTTCCTCCCCCACCCACCGCTGGTACCCTCGGGGAACTTCTCACCTCCGGATGTGCTCCGGAAAGGATCTCCCCGATGTTCGACGGCCGTTTCCGGACCAACATCGAACAGGCCATCAAGCCCGTCGGTGCCAACCTGCGCAAGACCGGTATCTCCGCCGACCACCTCACGGTCCTCGGCATTCTCATGGCCACGGCGGCCGCGGTGACCATCGGCGCCGGCTACCTGCGCGCCGGCCTGTTGCTGCTCGTCCTCGCGGGCGTGCCGGACCTGCTCGACGGTGCGGTGGCCAAGGCCTCGGGGACCGTGTCGACCCGGGGCGCCTTCTTCGACTCGGTGTCGGACCGACTGAGCGACGCCCTCCTCTTCGGTGGCGTCGCCTGGTACCTGCAGACCAACAACGGTGGCCGCATCGCCCTGCTGCCCTACGCGGTGTTCGCCGCCGCGGCCCTGGTGTCCTACATCCGGGCCAAGGCCGACGCCCTCGGCTACGACGCCCGGGGCGGCCTCATGGAGCGGGCCGAGCGTTTCATCCTCCTGGGGATCGGCCTGCTGTTCAGCGAGATGCTCATCGCCGTGCTGTGGGTGATGCTGGTGGCCACCGCCGGCACCGTGGTCTACCGCTTCGTCAAGGTGTGGCGGCAGGCCGACCGACCCCCGACCTCGAACCGACCCCCGCCCCGCACCCGGCGCCGCCGCGCCGGTACGACCCGCTCGATGGCCGACCGACGGGTCGCCTGGCGCGAGCGGATGCGCAGCCGGCGTCCCTGATCCGCTGAAGCGCTGAACCGCACTGTCGCCGCCTACCGGGCGGCCGCGATCGTCACCCGAGGGCTCCCGGGCCCCTTGGCGCACCTCATCGGCCGCGGCGCCGCGGTCGGCGCGTCGGCCGTGCTGCCCGAGCAGCGGCTGATGATCGAACGGAACCTCCAGCGGGTCCGCGGACCGGACTTCGGCGGACTCGCCCTGCGGCGGGCGGTCCAGCGCAGCCTGCAGTACTACGCCCGGTACTGGGTGGAGTCGTTCCGGCTCCCGGGGACCTCGCCGGAAGCGCTGGACGCCGGGATGTCCTTCGACGGCCTCCACCACATCGAGAACGCCATCGACCGGGGGATCGGCCCGATCATGGCCCTGCCCCACCTCGGCGGCTGGGAGTGGGGCGGCTTCTGGCTGGCATCCACCTACCGGCACCGGATGACGGTGGTGGTCGAGGCCCTCGAGCCCCCCGAGCTCTTCGAGTGGTTCGTGGCCCTGCGCCAGTCCTTCGGCATGAACGTGGTGCCCCTCGGTCACGGGGCGGGCTCGGCGGTGGCCAACGCCATCAAGAACGTCGACATCGTCTGCCTCCTCTGTGACCGGGACCTCACCGGCAAGGGGATCGAGGTCGAGTTCTTCGGCGAGCGCACGACGCTGCCGGCCGGACCGGCCACCCTCGCGCTCCGCACGGGGGCCCCTCTCCTGCCCGCGGCGGTGTACTACCGGGGCAAGGGCCATCACGCCACGATCCGCGAGGCGATCCCCACCGACCGACGGGGCGCCCTGCGCGACGACGTCACCCGGGTGACCCAGGCCCTGGCCCACGAGCTCGAGGCCCTGATCCGAGCCGAGCCCGAGCAGTGGCACCTCCTCCAGCCCAACTGGCCGAGCGACCACGCCGCGCTCGCCGCGGCCCGGGCCTAGGTTCGCTCCGTGCGCATCGGACTGCTGTGCCCCTACAGCCTGTCGATCCCCGGCGGGGTCCAAGGCCAGGCGATGGGTCTGGCGCGGGCCCTCCGGGCGGGGGGCCACGAGGCCCGGGTGCTCGGGCCCTGTGACGGCCCGCCCCCCGCCCCGTTCGTGACGCCCCTGGGCAAGAGCGTGCCGGCCGCCGCCAACGGCTCGGTGGCCCCCCTCGCACCGGATCCCGCGGCGCAGCTGCGCACCATGCGGGCCCTGTGGGACGAGGACTTCGACGTGCTGCACCTCCACGAGCCCTTCGCCCCCGGCCCGTGCATGACGGCACTGGTCATCAAGCCGGCGCCCACCATCGGGACCTTCCACGCCGCCGGCGAGAGCTTCGCCTACAAGCACATGAGCGCCGGTACCCGGTTCCTGAACCGGCGCCTCGACCTGCGCTGCGCCGTCTCCGAGGACGCCCGGGCGCTGGCCTCGAGCGCCGTCTCGGGCGATTTCACCCTGCTGTTCAACGGCGTGGAGCTGGACCGCTACCGCGCCGGGGAGCCCTGGCCCACCGACGGCCCCACCATCTTCTTCTGCGGTCGCCACGAACCCCGCAAGGGCCTGGCGGTCCTGTTGGAGGCCATGGCCGGGCTCCCCGCCGACGTCCGGCTCTGGGTCGGCAGTGACGGGCCGGAGACCGCCGCCCTCCGGGCCCGTTGGGCGGGGGACCCGAGAGTCGAGTGGCTCGGGCGACTCACCGACGAGGAGAAGGTGGCCCGGTTGCGAGGCGCGGATGTCTTCTGTGCGCCGTCCCTGCGGGGGGAGTCCTTCGGCGTCGTGCTCATCGAGGCCATGGCGGCCGAGACCCCCATCGTGGCCACCGAGCTGCCGGGCTACGCCAACGTGGCCCGCGCCGGTGTCGACGCCGAGCTGGTCGCCCCCGGTGACCCGCAAGCGCTGTCGAGGGCCTTGGTCGACGTGCTGACGGACCCGGACCGGGCCGAGCGGCTGGTGGCCTCCGGCCGGGAGCGGGCCGAGGAGTTCTCGATGGACCGCCTCGCGGACCGCTACCTGCACCTGTACGGCTCGCTTGTAGAGTCGCGACCGTGACTGTCCTCCTCGTGGTGCTGGCCATCCTCGCGGTGATCGTGATCTTCCTGGTCGTTCTCTACAACGGCCTGGTCAAGCTCCGGAACCGGATCGAGAACGCCTGGGCCCAGATCGACGTGCAGCTCAAGCGGCGCTACGACCTGATCCCGAATCTGGTCGAGACCGTCAAGGGCTACGCCAGCCACGAGCGCGAGACGCTCGAGGCCGTCATCCAGGCCCGCAACATGGCCGTGAGCGCCGAGGGCGTGGGCGACCAGGCCCAGGCCGAGAACCTGTTGAGCGGCGCCCTCAAGTCGCTGTTCGCGGTCAGCGAGGCCTACCCGGACCTCAAGGCGAACCAGAACTTCCTCAACCTGCAGGAGGAGCTGACCGGCACGGAGGGGCGCATCGCCTACGCGCGGCAGTTCTACAACGACACCGTCCTGCGCTACAACACCAAGATCCAGACCTTCCCGGCGGTGGTGATCGCCGGGATGATGCGGTTCACGGCCCGCGAGTACTTCGAGGCCGAGCCCGAGTCGCGGGACAACGTGTCGGTCTCCTTCAACGACCCTCCGTCGGCGGCTGCCGCGGCCTCACCTGCCGCGCCGGCCAGCCCGCCAGTGGAGCCTCCCGCGGAGCCGGGTACCCCGCCGACGGCCTGATCGAGGTCGATCCCGCTGTACGACGAGGTCAAGTCCAACAAGCGCCGCTCCGTCCTGCTGATCATCGGCTTCGTGCTGGTGGTGATCGCGGTGGGGCTCGCCTTCAACGTGCTCATCGGCTACGGGCCGGTGGGTGTGGTCATCGCCGTCGTGGTGGCTGCCGGCCTGGCCATCGGGAGCTACTGGAAGTCCGACCAGATCGCCCTGAGGATGAGTCGGGCCGAGCCCGCCTCGGTCGAGGAGTACCCGCGTCTGCACAACGTTGTGGAGGGGCTCTGCATCGCTGCCGGCCTCCCCAAGCCGCGCCTCTACATCGTCCAGGACGACGCCCCCAACGCCTTCGCCACAGGCCGGGACCCCAAGCACGCCGCGGTCGCGGTGACCACCGGCCTGATGCAGAAGATGAACCGCATCGAACTCGAGGCCGTGCTGGCCCACGAGCTCAGCCACGTGAAGAACTACGACATCCTGGTCTCGACCCTGGCGGTGACGATGGTGGGTGCCGTCGCCCTGCTGGCCGACATCGGCGTCCGCTCGATGCTCTTCGGGGGCGGTCGCCGCAACCGCGACAGCGGTGGCAACATCCTGATGGTCGTGGCGCTGGTGTTCCTGGTCCTGGCCCCGATCGTGGCCAAGGTCATGCAACTGGCGGTGAGTCGTCGGCGGGAGAGCCTGGCGGACTTCTCCGCGGTCGAGATGACCCGCTATCCGCCCGGGATGGTGTCCGCCCTGGAGAAGTTGCGCGACGACCAGACCGTGGTGGCCTCGGGGTCCCGGGCCACCGCCCATCTCTGGATCGAGCAGCCCATGGCCCGGACGAAGGACGAGGGCTCCTTCGCCCGACTCAACAGCCTGTTCGACACCCACCCGCCCCTCGAGGAGCGCATCGCCGCGCTCCGTGAGCTCTGAGACCACCGACCGAGGACAACGGTCATGGATCCCAAACGCCGGGCGCTGATCGCCCTCGGGGCATCGATCCCGGTGCTGGGCGGCGTCCTCTTCGCGGTCACCCGGGGCGGTGACGAGGCCCCGCCCGCGACGCCGGCGGTCACCACCACGACGGTGGCTCCGACGCCCTGGCCCCTGACCGGACTGCCCGCGCCGGAGGGTGCGCCCGTCGACCGTGCCGCGATCGCGATCAAGGTCTCCAACTCGTCCGAGGCCCGTCCCCAGATCGGCCTCGATGTCGCCGACATCGTCGTCGAGGAGCGGGTCGAGGGCATCACCCGGCTCATCGCCGTGTTCCACTCGACGCCGTCGACCCCGGTCGGGCCGATCCGCTCGGCCCGGGACAGCGACATCGATCTCCTCGGGGCGCTCGGGCGCCCGGTCTTCGTGTGGGGCGGGGCCAACGAAGGCGTGGCCGCCCGGGTGGCCGGCGCGAACGTCGTCAGCTTCAACGTCGACCCCGATGCGGCCGAGGACAAGTACCGCGACGACACCCGATCGGCTCCGGACAACCTCTTCATCGACTCCACCGACGCCTTCTGGGCGAAGGCGGGGGATGCCTCCCCGGCCCAGCCGCCTATCCCCGTCGGCACCGCGCGGGGGACCCCGACCGGCCCGGCTCCCACGACGGCTCCCGCCACGACCGTTCCGGCGACGGGGCCGGCCTCCTCGACGACGTTGCCCGACGCGCTCCCGGGAACACCCACGCCGGCGGTGGCCGTCGACTACGGCGGCACCGAGGCCAGCTTCGTCTGGGACGCCGAGCGCCCGGGCTGGGCCCGCATCCAGGACGGCACCGCTCACGTGGTGGCCGACGGGACCGTGCTCGCGCCGACCAACGTGGTCCTGTTGGTCACCCCCTACGGCACGGCGCCGTCGGACCCGAACTCGCCCATCGCGCTGACGACCGGCACCGGGGACGCCACGGTGCTCATCGGGGGCAACGCCGTGGACGCCACCTGGAGCCGACCGACGGCCACCGACCCCTACACGCTGACCGACGACGAGACCGGTGCGCTGCTCGTCCTGCCCCCGGGGCGGACCTGGGTCGGGCTCCCCGAGTCCGGGGTGAGTCGACTGGACCAGGCCCAGGCGGACGAACTGGCCTCCCTCGTCCCTGCCGTCGGCTGAGCGGGCACTCCTAGACTCGCGCCATGGCTGACTCCACCGAACGTCAGACGGGCACCTTCCGCGTCAAGCGCGGCCTGGCCGAGATGCTGGCCGGCGGGGTGATCATGGACGTCGTCGATGCCGAGCAGGCCAAGGTGGCCGAGGACGCCGGGGCCACTGCCGTCATGGCCCTCGAGCGGGTCCCCTCCGACATCCGCAAGGACGGCGGGGTGGCCCGGATGAGCGACCCCGAGATGATCGAGGGGATCAAGGCCGTGGTGACCATCCCGGTCATGGCCAAGGCCCGCATCGGCCACTTCGTCGAGGCCCAGGTCCTGCAGGCCCTCGGGGTGGACTACGTGGACGAGAGCGAGGTCCTCACCCCGGCCGACGAGGCCCACCACATCGACAAGTGGGCCTTCGACGTGCCCTTCGTGTGCGGAGCGACCAACCTGGGTGAGGCCCTGCGCCGCATCTCGGAGGGGGCCGCCATGATCCGGTCCAAGGGCGAGGCCGGCACCGGCAACATCGTGGAGGCCGTGCGCCACCTGCGCTCCATCCTGGGCGACATCCGCAAGGTCACCCAGGCCGACCCGGCCGAGCTCTTCGACTGGGCCAAGCAGCTCCAGTCGCCTCTCCCGCTGGTCCAGGAGATCGCCGACACCGGTCGCCTGCCGGTTCCCATGTTCTGCGCCGGCGGCATCGCCACACCGGCCGACGCCGCCCTGGTCATGCAGCTGGGGGCCGAGGCCGTCTTCGTGGGCTCCGGCATCTTCAAGAGCTCCAACCCGCCGCTGGTGGCCAAGGCCATCGTCGAGGCGACCACCAACTTCCGTGACGCCGACATCCTGGCCAAGGTGAGCCGGGGCCTCGGCGAAGCCATGCCCGGCCTCGAGATCGACTCCCTGGAGACCCGGTACGGCGACCGGGGCTGGTGATGGAGCCTCCAGGTGCCGCGCGGGCTGCGCATCGGCGTCCTGGCGCTGCAGGGGGCGACAGCCGCCCACGCGGCCGCCCTGACCCGGCTCGGCGCTGAGGCCGTCACGGTCAAGACCCCGCCCGACCTGGTCGGGGTCGACGGCATGGTCCTGCCCGGTGGCGAGTCGACCACGATCTCGTTCCTGCTCGACAGCAGCGGGCTCCGGGAACCGCTGGCCGATCACCTGAACGCGGGCATGCCCGCCTTCGGCACGTGTGCGGGGATGATCCTGCTGGCCGCCGATGTGCTCGACGGTCGCCCCGACCAACGCTCCTTCGGGGTGATCGACCTCGCCGTCCGGCGCAATGCGTTCGGTCGCCAGGTCGACTCCTTCGAGGCCGACCTGGCCGTGACCGGGCTGGACGCGCCGTTCCATGCGGTGTTCATCCGGGCGCCGGGTGTGGCGTCGGCGGGACCGGCGGTGGAGGTCCTGGCCGAGGTGGACGACCGGCCGGTGCTCTGCCGCCAGGGTGCGATCATGGTCTCGGCGTTCCACCCTGAGCTGACCGACGACCTGCGCCTGCACGAGATGTTCCTGGGATCCTTCGACCGACGAGAGGTGAGGTCTTCATGAGCGGCCACTCCAAATGGGCCACGATCAAGCACAAGAAGGGGGCCGCCGACGTCAAGCGCGGCAAGCTCTTCGCCAAGCTCATCCGCCAGGTCGAGGTCGCGGCCCGGGAGGGCGGCGGGGACCCGGAGTCCAACCCCACGCTGCGGACCATGTACCAGAAGGCCCGGGACTCCTCGGTGCCGCTGGACACGATCGAGCGGGCCATCAAGCGGGGGACGGGCGAGCTCGAGGGGGTCACCTACGAGCAGGTGACCTACGAGGGCTACGCCCCCAACGGGGTCGCCGTGCTGGTCGAGGTGCTGACCGACAACCGGAACCGAGCGGGCTCGGAGATCCGCTCGCTGTTCACCCGGGGCGGCGGCTCGCTGGCCGAGCCGGGGGCGGTGGCGTGGCAGTTCGAGCGCAAGGGCATCGTCATCGTGCCCACGTCCGCCGACGAGGACGACGTCATGACGGTCGGCCTCGACGCCGGCCTGGAGGACCTGACCGACGAGGGCGACACCTGGCGACTCACCGCGGCGCCGACCGACGTCCCCGGTCTGCGGGCCGCACTGGAGGAGGCGGGAATCCCCGTGGAGTCCGCTGATGTGACCATGCTGCCGAGCGCCGCGGTGCCCCTGGACTCCGCCGACAAGGCCAAGGCCGTCCTCCGCCTCATCGACGAGCTCGACGACCACGACGACGTCCAGGACGTCTACGCCAACTTCGACATACCCGACGACGTCCTCCAGGCCGCCGCCGGCTGATCGGGCCGGCCATGGTCAAATTGCGTTCGTTCCGGTTGTAGAGCAGCCGTAACGAACGCAATTTCGATTCGGGTCGAGGGCGCCGTCAGATGCCGTCGGCGACGCCGAGGAGGCGGGCCCGGGTGACGACGCGCATGCCGCGGTTGAGGCCGGCGACGGCGATGACCCAGGCGATGGCCCCGATCCAGATCGAGGCCGACGCGGCGCCGAAGAGGGCGCCGGTCGACTGGGAGTAGGCGACCAGGATGAGGGGCAGGGTCACCAGGCCCGAGGCCTGCTGGGCCGCGGCGGTGGACTTCACCCGGGCCGACAGGCGCAGCACGACCGAGAGGGTGAGGGCCAGGAACGGCGGGACGACCCAGAGCATCAGCACCCACCACTCGCGGGTGGGGAAGAACCAGCCGCCGACCTCGGGGCCGACGATCAGGTTCACCACCAGGGAGTAGATCCCGAAGCCCAGCAGCGTCGTGGCGTAGCCGGGCAGCAGGCTGGCGATGAGCTTGCCGAGGTAGATCTCCTTGACCGCGGCGGGGGAGTGGGCCAGGAACTCGCCGGTGCCCCGTTCGCGCTCGCCGACGATGGTCGACGCGCCCACGGCGGTGGAGATGGTCAGGGGGACCACGACGGCCACAGGGGCGAACAGGTAGACGGCCAGCGCGTAGGAGGCCCGGCCGGCGTCGGTGTCGCCCCGTACGGCCTCCTGGGCCTGCTGGGGGAGGACCTCCAGGGCCTGGCTGATCTGGGCCACCGCCTCGACGTCGCCGATGGCGGTGATCGACAGCAGCAGGATCGTGGGCACGAACAGGAAGAAGATCCCGCCCAGGATGAGCATGGGGATCCAGAAGTCCTTGGCCTGGATGAGTTGCTTCAGGTCGGTCCTGGTGACCGTCCAGATGCGGCTCCAGTTCACCGGGCCACCCCCGTCACGTCGTTCATCGAGGGGGCGGTGCGCCTGCGCTCGAAGCGGGCGGCGAGGTCCGGCCCACCGAGGGTGTTGCCTTCGGCGAAGGCCGAGCGACCCTCCCGCACGGCGAAGTACAGGTCCTCCAGGGTCGGGATGCGGGGCTCCACGCGGGTGAGGCGGACGCCGCTCGCGGCCAGGGCGGTGATCAGGTCGGGGACCCGGTCCAGGGAGTCGAGTTGGATCTCCGCGACCTCGCGGCGCTGGTAGGCGATGACGCCCTCGACGGTGGCCAGACGGTCCAGCTGTTCGGGCTGCTCGGCGTCGAGGTGGACCACGACGCCGGGCCAGTACTGGTCGGTCAACGCCTTGGGGGTGCCCGAGATGAGGTCGGTGCCGTCCTCGAGGACCACGACCTGGTCGGCCAGGCCCTCGGCCTCCAGCAGGAGGTGGGTGCACATGACCACCGTGTGGCCGTCCTCGGTCATGGACCGGATCAGCTCCAGCACGGCGTGGGAGGACTCGGGGTCCAGGCCGGAGGTGGGCTCGTCGTAGAGCAGCAGGTCGGGGTCGTGCATGATCGACCGGGCCAACGCCAGGCGGGTCTTCATGCCGGTGGAGTAGCCCCCGACCATCTTGGTCAGGGCGGCCTCGATGCCGAAGCGGGCGGCGGCCTCGCGGAGGCGGGTCCCGTAGTCCCTCAGACCGTAGAGCTCGGCGGCGTAGGCCAGGTTGTCCCAGCCGTTCAGCCGGTCATAGAGCGCCGGCTTGGCCGACACGACGCCGCAGCGACGGCGGACGTCCTCACCCTCGTCGCCGGGGTCGACGCCGAAGGTGCGCACCTCGCCCGAATCGGGGTTCAGGGCGCCGGTGATCATCCGGATGGCGGTGGTCTTGCCGGCCCCGTTGGGCCCGAGCAGGACGGTGATCTCGCCCTCGGGCACCGAGAGGTCCAGGTCCAGGAGGGCGTCGACCTCGCCGAAGCGTCGACCGAGCCCGCGAGCGGCTACGAGAGGTGCAGGTTCCACGAGTCGTCCATCGGCAGGTGCGCCGCCGCCTGTGAGGGTCGGGGTCCACCGCTCGGTCCGTCCGGCCCCCTAACCTCGTACAGATGTTCGTGCTCGGCGTCGACCCGGGGTTGACCCGCTGTGGCTACGGGTGCGTCGAGCAGGCCGGCCGCACGCCGCGGGCGGTGGCGCTCGGGGTGCTGCGGACCGACAAGGACGACCCGTTGCCCAAGCGGCTGGCCGACCTCCAGTCGGGCGTCCGCGCGCTCATCGCCGACCTGCGGCCGGCGGTGGTCGCGGTGGAGCGGGTGTTCTTCCAGGTCAACGTGCGCACGGCGATGGCCGTGGGCCAGGCCAGTGGCATCGTCATGGCCGAGGCCCACGCCGCCGGCTGCGCGGTGGAGATGTACACCCCGAACCAGGTGAAGGAAGCCGTCGCCGGCCACGGCACGGCCGACAAGGAGCAGGTGGGACAGATGGTGCAGACGCTGTTGGGGCTGGCGGCCCCCCCGAAGCCGGCCGACGCCGCGGATGCCGCGGCGCTGGCCCTGTGTCACCTGGCCCACGCCCCGATGCGGGCGAAGGTGGGTGGGCGATGATCGGCTCGTTGCGGGGGACGCTGTTGGACCGGTCGCTCGACGGTGACGTGCTCATCGAGGTGGCGGGGGTGGGCTACCGGGTCATCGTGGCCCCGACGGCATCACCGGCCGTGGGGGAGATCGGCGACGACGTCTTCCTCTGGGTCCACCACCACATCCGCGAGGACGCCCAGAGCCTCTACGGCTTCGCCACCCGCGAGGAGCGGGTCTGCTTCGAGGCGCTCCTCGGCGCCCACGGCGTGGGTCCCGCCCTCGCCCTGGCCATCCTCTCGGTGCACGGCCCCGGCGCCCTGCGGGAGGTCATCGCCAGCCAGGACGTGAGCGCCCTGTGCCTGGTACCCGGCGTGGGCAACAAGACCGCGGCCCGCCTCCTGGTCGAGCTGCAGTCCCGCCTGGACCTGCCCGACATCGACCTCACCCCCACCCCCGGTGCCGCGCCCGCCGACTCGGCCCGCCGGGACGTCACCGAGGCCCTCGCCGGACTGGGCTACGGCCCCGACGAGGTCCGCCGGGTCGTGGACGACCTGCCCGCCGAGGGTGATCCCGCCGACCTGCTCCGCGAAGCGCTGCGCCGCCTCGCCGTAGCCTGAGCACGATGAGCACGGCGATGGACGGAGCGGCCCGAGGTGGTCGGCGCCAGGACCGGGAGCCACGGTGAGCGACGAACCCACCGGCGCGGTGCGAGAGGAGATCCTCCTCGCCCAGGAGACGGTGGCCGACGTCGTCGACGAGGTCGCCGAGGACGACCCCGGACTGCGCCCCCGGACGCTGGAGGAGTTCGTCGGCCAGGCCGAGATCAAAGAACACCTGTCGATCGTCCTGGAGGCGGCGGCCCAGCGGGGCCAGCCCGCCGACCACCTCCTCCTGGCCGGACCGCCCGGACTGGGCAAGACCACCCTCGCCGGGATCGTGGCCCACGAGATGGGCGTCGGCATCCAGGTCACCTCGGGCCCGGCGCTGGAGCGGGCCGGTGACCTGGCCGCCATCCTCACCCGGCTCGAGGCCGGCGACGTCCTCTTCATCGACGAGATCCACCGTCTGCCGCGGGCCATCGAGGAGGTCCTCTACCCGGCCATGGAGGACTTCGAGTTGGACATCGTGCTCGGCAAGGGCCCGGCCGCCCGGTCGATCCGCCTCGAGCTGCCCCCGTTCACCCTGGTCGGAGCGACGACCCGCACCGGCCTGATCACCGGGCCCCTGCGGGACCGGTTCGGGTTGGTGGCCCGCCTCGAGTTCTACGAGCCCGCCGACCTCGAGTCGATCGTGGTGCGCACCGCCGGCATCCTCGGCATCGACGTCGACGCCCTGGGCAGCGCCGAGATCGCGGGGCGGGCCCGGGGGACGCCCCGCATCGCCAACCGGCTCCTGCGTCGGGTGCGGGACTTCGCCGAGGTGCGCGCCGGTGGCCACATCGACCAGGAGGCCGCGGCCGACGGCCTGGCCGCCTTCGGCGTCGACGAGCGAGGACTGGACAAGGTCGACCGCTCGATCCTGGCCGCCCTCTGCCGGAACTTCGGTGGTGGGCCGGTGGGTCTCAAGACCCTCGCCATCGCCGTCAGCGAGCCGCCCGAGACCGTCGAGGACGTCTATGAGCCGTTCCTCATCCAGCAGGGCCTGCTCATGCGCACCCCGAGGGGCCGCGTGACCACCCCGGCGGCGTGGTCCCACCTCGGCCTGGCCGCGCCCAGCAGCCCGTCGGGTGCCGCCAGCCTGTTCGAGTAGTGCCCAACCCCTAGCCTGAGTTGGTGCGCATCGAGTTCAACGGGTCACCGGCGCCGACACTCGGCGTCGAGGTGGAACTGGAGTTGGTCGACCGCGAGTCCGGCGAACTGGTCAGCGCGGCGTCCGACATCCTGACCGAGTTGGGCGCAGGCCATCCCGAGGGCGAGCACCCGAAGGCCAAGCACGAGCTCTTCGAGTGCACGGTGGAGATCATCACCGGCATCTGCACCACCGTGGCCGAGGCCCGGGCCGACCTCGAGGAGACCCTGGCCGAGGTGCGCGCCGCCGCGGACCGGCGGGGCATCGACCTCATGTGCTCGGGAACCCACCCGTTCTCGAACTGGTCCGAACAGACCGTCAGCGACGATCCCCGCTACCGGTTGCTGCTCGAGGAGATGGGGTGGACCGCCCAACGGCTGCAGATCTTCGGCGTGCACTTCCATGTCGGGGTCCGTGACGGCGAGCGCGTGGTGTCGATCGCCAAGGGCCTCGTGGGCTACATCCCGCACCTGCTCGCCCTCTCGGCCTCGAGCCCCTTCTGGGAGCGTCGGGACACGGGCCTGGCCTCCAGTCGCAGCAAGGTGTTCGAGGCCCTGCCCACCGCCGGCCTGCCCGAGCCGCTGACGGACTGGGCCGAGTTCGAGCGCTTCATGAAGACGTTGATCTCCGCCGGTGCCCTCTCCACCATCCGCGAGGTCTGGTGGGACATCAGACCCCACCCGGATTTCGGCACCATCGAGTTGCGGATGTGCGACGGCCTCCCCACCATGCGGGAGGTGTCCGCCCTCGCCGCCCTCAGCCAGTCGCTGGTCACCTGGCTCGACGAACGCGCCGGGGCCGGTGAGGAACTGACCCCACCGTCGGACTGGGTCCTGCGTCAGAACAAGTGGCGGGCGGCCCGTTACGGCGTGGAGGCCGAGCTGATCGTCGACGAGGAGGGCACCACTCGACCGTTGACCGAGATCATGTCGGATCTGGTCACGGCGCTGATGCCGACCGCGTCCCGCCTGGGTTGTGCCGATGAGCTGGCGGGGGTGGCACAGATCCTGGAGGAGGGCCCGAGCTACCTGCGTCAACGGCGCCTCATGGCCGCTGGTGGGGACCTCCGAGGGGTCGTGGGCCAACTCGTCGACGACCTGGCCGACGGCCGATGACCGCGGTGGACGACGTCCTCGGCGGCTTCCTGGACTCCCACGGCGAGGAGTTGATCGCGTTCCGACGCCGTCTCCACGCCCATCCCGAACTGTCCTGGGAGGAGCACGAGACCACCGCCGCGGTGCGCGCCCGGCTGGATGTCGCGGGGATCGCGACCCGGGACGTGTCGACCGACACCGGGCTGCAGGTCGACCTCGGCGAAGGCGACGGCCCGACCGTCCTGTTGCGCGCCGACCTCGACGCTCTCCCCCTCGAGGACGAGAAGGAGGTGCCCTACCGGTCGACCGTGCCGGGCGTCTGCCACGCCTGCGGGCACGACGTCCACACCACGATCCTCCTCGGCGCCGGACTGGCCCTCCACGACCTGCTCGGGCCGGACCGGCCCGGGCGGGTGCGGCTGCTCTTCCAGCCGGCGGAGGAGTCGATGCCGGGTGGCGCCGAAGTGCTGCACCAGACCGACGTGCTCGACGACGTCGACGTGGCCTATGCGCTCCACTGCGATCCGGGCCTCGAGGTGGGCCAGGTGGGCCTGCGGTCGGGCCCCATCACCTCCGCCGCCGACCGGGTCGTCATCCGCCTCAGCGGTCCTGGCGGTCACACCGCCCGTCCGCACCTGACCGCGGACCTGGTGCACGTCCTCGGCAAGATCGTCACCGATCTCCCCGCGGGGCTGGCCCGCCTGACCGACAGCCGCGACGCGGTGACGATGGTCTTCGGGCAGGTCCATGCCGGCCACGCGGCCAACGTCATCCCCACCCACGCCGAGCTGGCCGGGACGCTACGCGTGCGGGGCCGGGTCAGCTGGGACGCGGCCCAAGAGCTGGTCGAGGGCCTGGTCGGGTCCATCGTGGCACCGTTCGGGGCCGGCTACGAGCTCGAGTACCAGCGAGGGTCCCCGCCGGTGGACAACGACGCCCAGGCCGTGGCGGTCCTGCGGACCGCCACCCACGCGGCGCTGGGCCCCGACGCGGCGCGGCCGACCCAGCAGAGCGTCGGCAACGAAGACTTCTCCTGGCTGCTCGAGCGGGTTCCCGGTGCCTACGCCCGGCTGGGCGTGCGCCCGCCGGGTGCGCCCCGCTGGGCCGACCTCCACGCCGGCGGGTTCGACGTCGACGAAGGTGCCATCGCCGCGGGCGTGCGGCTCCTGGTGCACACCGCGCTCGAGGCGCTGTCGGCCTACAGCGACTGACGGGTGCGCCCTGAGCTCGCCCCCACCCGCGGTGGCCCCGGATCCCGGCCTCCGGGCCCGGGAATCGGTGCCGGTTCGACCGGGCTCGGCCCTGACCAGGTGCCCACCGAGGACTTCGCGTACGAACTGCCGGACGCCGCCGTCGCCCAGACCCCGGTCGAGCCCCGCGACGCGGCCCGCCTCCTCGTGGACCGTGGCCCCGCCCGGTCGCCCGAGGACCACACGGTGGCCGACCTGCCCGACCTGTTGCGGGCCGGTGACCTCCTGGTGGTCAACAACACCCGGGTCATCCCTGCCCGGCTGCACCTGACCAAAGCCACCGGCGGGCGGGCCGAGGTGCTGCTGGCCGAGCGGACGGGGCCCCGGACCTGGGCGGCGCTGGTACGTCCCGGCCGCCGGCTGCCGGAGGGCACGGTGCTGCACCACGGTGACGAGTCCGTGGTCGAGGTGGGAGCGGCCCGGGCCGACGGTGAGCGCGACGTCCGCCTGCTGGGAGAGGAGGAGCCCCTCGCCCTGCTGGGCCGCCTGGGCGCCGTGCCCCTCCCGCCGTACATCACCGAGCCGCTGGCCGACCCCGAGCGCTACCAGACGGTCTTCGCCGACCGCCCGGGTTCGGCGGCCGCGCCGACGGCCGGGCTGCACCTGACCGAGACCGTGCTCGCCCGCTGTCGGGAACAGGCGGTCTCGGTGGCCACCGTCGATCTCGAGGTGGGCCTGGGCACGTTCGCCCCGATCCGGGTCGAGAAGGTGGCGGACCACGTGGTCCACACCGAACGGTACGTGGTGCCGGAGCGGACCATCGAGGCCCTCGGGCGCGCCGACCGGGTCGTGGCGGTCGGCACCACGGTCGTGCGGGCCCTGGAGTCGTGGGCGGCCACGGGACGGGCCGAGGGGCCCACCGACCTGTTCATCCGCCGGGGCCATCAGTTCGCCCGGGTGGACCTGCTGCTCACCAACTTCCACGTACCCCGGTCCAGCCTGGTGGTCCTCGTCGACGCCTTCGTCGGTGACCGCTGGCGGGACCTCTACGCGACCGCGCTCGACCGGGGCTACCGCTTCCTGTCCTTCGGCGACGCCATGTTGCTGGAGCGGCGATGAAGGCGGCCATGGCGGTCGAGGCGACCGATGGCGCGGCGCGGGCCGGTGTGGTGACCACGGCCCGGGGGACGTTCCGGACCCCCTGCTTCATGCCCGTGGCGACCCGAGGGGCGGTGCGCCACCTCTCCGCAGTCGACCTCGAGCGGCTCGGCTTCGAGGTCCTGCTGGCCAACACCTACCACCTCTCGCTGCGACCGGGTCCGGACGTGGTGGCCGGCCTCGGTGGCCTCCACGGCTTCATGGACTGGTCGGGTCAGGTCCTGACCGACTCGGGCGGCTACCAGATCTTCTCCCTCGAGCCGAAGGTGGACGACGACGGGGCCACGTTCCGCTCCACCTACGACGGCGACCTCGTCCGGTTCACTCCCGAGTCGGCGGTGGCGGCCCAGGAGGCGATGGGGGCCGACATCCAGATGGTCCTCGACGTCTGCCCGCCGTTGCCCTCCGAACCGCACGTGATCCGCCAGGCGGTGGAGCGGACGGCCGCCTGGGCCGCCCGCGCCCGCGCCGCCCACCGGCGCGTGGAGGACCAGTGCCTGTTCGGCATCGTCCAGGGGGGTGTGGACGTCGCCCTGCGCATCGAGAGCGCGGAGCGGACCGTGGCCCTGGACTTCGACGGCTACGGGATCGGGGGCCTCTCGGTCGGTGAGGCACTGGTCGAGATGCTGCCGGCCCTCGCCGCGGTCACCGCGGTCCTGCCCCCGGACCAGCCGCGCTACCTGATGGGGGTGGGGGACCCCGTGGGCATCCTCGAGGCCGTCGCCCACGGCGTGGACATGTTCGACTGCGTGCTGCCCTCACGACTGGGCCGGCACGGCACGATCCTGACGGGAACGGGTCGACTCAACCTGCGCAACCGGCGCTTCGGGACCGACGACGAGCCGTTGGACCCGGCCTGTGGGTGCGAGGTCTGCGCCCGCCACTCGCGGGCCTACCTGCGACACCTGCTGAAGACCGACGAGCCCACCGGTCCCCGCCTGCTGACGATCCACAACCTGGCCTGGTTGCGCGACCTCGTGCTCCGGGCGGGGGCGGCGGTTCGTCGCCACGAGCTGGCGCAACTGCGACGCGAGGTCGCCGAGCACTGGCGACGCTCCGAGGACGAGTGAGGCGGCGGAGGCGCCCGCCGGAGCAGCGCCGAGGGCCGGCTGGCTCGGCGGCGCCGGACTTGGGGCGCGAAGCGAAGCCCCTCAAGTGCGATGGCATCCCCCGCCGCTAGAGTCGCCCGCCGACTTCCCCGGATCTCTCGGAGCGCCACCCATGGGTCAACTCATCCTCCTCCCCGTCTTCTTCGCGGTCTTCTACTTCCTGCTCATCCGACCTCAGCAGAAGCGGGCCAAGGAGCACGCGGACCTGGTCCGGTCACTCGAGCCGGGCGACGACGTGCTGACCAACGGGGGGCTCTACGGCACGATCACCGCGATCGACGGTCAGATCGCCGAACTGGAGATCGCCGAGGGCGTGCTGGTGCGCATCCAGCGAGCGGCCATCGCCGAGCTCATCGAATGGGACACCGGCGACGACGCCGAGGACCAGTAACCCTCCGTGCACCGCAAAGGGCTCGGGGCCCTCGTCTTCTTCCTGGCGTTGACCTTCGGACTGGTCGCCTACACGCTCGTCGCCGGCAATTCGCCGCTGCTCGGGCTGGACCTCCAGGGAGGCGTTTCGGTCGTGCTCCAGCCCAGCGACGACCTCCCGGAAGGGGCCGGGGACAACCTGGACCAGGCCGTGGACATCATCCGCAACCGCGTCGACGCCCTGGGGGTGGCCGAGCCCGACATCACCCGGCAGGGCGACACCGTCCTGGTCCAGCTCCCGGGCGTGGGCAACCAGGACCGGGCCCTCGAGCTCGTCGGCCAGACGGCGGAGTTGCGGTTCCGCCCGGTCCTGCAGGTCCTTCCCCCGGTCGGCGCGCCCGTCCCCACCACACCGGGCGGGGAGGGCACCGCGACGACCGCGCCGGGGGCGACGACCACGGTCCCGGCGGCCAGCGGGCCGGCCCCGACCGACGCGGACGCGGGGGAACAGGGGCTCGGTTCCCTGGTCCCGGGCGAGAACGCCGCGGGCCGGCAGACCACGACCACGGCCGGCGGCGGGACGACGACCACGGCCGGTGACGGTGCCCCGGTCCCGACCACCGCGACGACGCTTCCCGCCGACCCGGCGGCCGGTCCCTGCGACGGGGTGGAGGACCGGACCCGACTCGGTGCCGACGGCCTGCCCGCGCGGCTGGACGACGAGGGCCTGACGCCCCGCCGCGGTGACGAAGCCTGCGACACCGTCGTCCTCGCGGAGCGTGACGAGGCGGGGGCGGTCATCACCCGCTACCTGCTCGGGCCGACCGCGCTGACCGGCGAGACGCTCGCCGGTGCCTCGGCGGGTCTCGACCAGAGCGGCGTGACCTGGCTCGTACGCCCGACGTTCAAGGGCGGGGCCGACGGCATCGACCAGTTCAACGCCGTCGCCGCCGAGTGCTTCTCCGCGGCGCCCACCTGCCCGACCTCCTCGCTCGCCATCGTCCTGGACAGCGAGGTCATCTCGGCCCCCCAGATCCAGACCGACAGCTTCGAGCGCGACCAGATCCAGATAACCGGCGACTTCGACGAGTCCTCGGCCAAGGACCTCGCGCTGGTCCTCGAGTACGGCGCCCTGCCCGTGACCCTCGAGCCCCAGCAGACCCAGACGGTGTCGGCCACGCTGGGCGAGGACTCGCTGCGGGCGGGGATCATCGCCGGGGCCATCGGCTTGGTGCTGACCTCGGTCTTCATGGTCGCCTACTACCGGCTCCTGGGGTTGGTGGCGATCGCCAGCCTCCTGCTGGAGTTCGCGCTGCTCTGGTCACTGATCTCCTATCTCGGTGAGTCGCGGGGGCTGGCGCTGACCCTGGCGGGGGTGACGGGGGTCATCGTCTCGATCGGCATCTCGCTCGACTCGAACGTCGTCTTCTACGAGAACCTGAAGGAGGACGTGCGCAACGGCCGGACCTTCCGGAGCACGGTCGAACGCTCCTTCGACACGTCGTTCTCGACCATCATCAAGGCCGACGTGGCCTCGCTGATCGGTGCGGGGCTCCTCTACTGGCTCTCGGTGGGCCCGGTGCGCGGGTTCGCCCTGCTCCTCGGGATCTCGACGCTGCTGGACATCTTCGCCTCGTGGTTCTTCATCCGGCCCGCCGTGCTCCTCTTGTCGCGGCGACCCGGCCTCCGCGCCCGCGAGACGTGGTTCGGCATGCCGACGGCGCGGGAGGTGGTCTGAGATGGGTGCGGTCCGCGACCTCTACCGGGGCGACAACGACTTCAACTTCATCCGGGTGTGGCGGCCGACGCTGGTCATCGGCCTGCTGGTCGCGCTGACCTCGGTGGGCCTGTTGCTCACCCGGGGACTGAACCTCGGGATCGACTTCGAAGGCGGCGGGGTCTGGGAGGTCCCGGTCACCGACGTCTCGGTGGAGGACGCCCGGACGGTGATGGACGGCCTCGGGCTGACCGAGTCCGAGATCCAGTTCGCCACCAACGCCGATGGCACCCAGATCCTCCGGGTCCAGGCCGGAACCGACGCCGTCGACCGGTCCAGCGAGGTGACCGCCGGTGTGGCCGAGTTGGCCGGGACCGGTTCCAGCGCGGTCAGCGTGAGCACCGTGGGTCCGTCCTGGGGGGAGCAGATCACCGAGCAGGCCCTCCGCGCCCTCGTCTTCTTCTTCATCGCCATCGCGGTGTACATGAGCATCCGGCTCGAATGGCGGATGGCGGTCGGCGCGCTGGTCGCCGTGGTCCACGACCTGCTGTTCAGCGTCGGCGTCTATTCGCTGTTCCAGCTCGCGGTGACCCCGGCGACGGTGATCGCCTTCCTCACCATCCTCGGCTTCTCGCTCTATGACACCATCGTGGTCTTCGACAAGGCCCGGGAGTTGACCGCCCGGGTCAGCGGCCGCGAGCCCTACCGGTTCATCATGAACCGGTCGATGAACCAGACCCTCATGCGGTCGATCAACACCACGCTGACCACCCTGCTGCCGATCGGCTCGCTGCTGGTCGTCGGGTCGGTCTTCCTCGGGGCCACGACGCTGCAGGAGTTCGCCCTGGCGCTGTTCATCGGCCTGGCGAGCGGCGCCTACTCCTCGATCATGATCGCCGCGCCGATCACCGTGTGGTTCAAGGAGCGCGAGCCCCGTTTCGCCTATTCGGGCGAGACCGCGGGCGACGGCCGGGCCGTGGCCGCGGACCCGGCGGGCAGCCGGCCCGCGGCCCGACGGGCGCGGGCCGGAGCCGGGGCGCCCTCGGCCGGCGCGACCGGGGCCATCCCGCCCCGCCCCCGCAAGACCAAGAAGCGCCGATAGCTCCCCGGGCACGGGCGGTGCGTGGCGGTAGATTCGACAGATGACCGACGCGGCGTGGCTCACCGAGCTCGTGCGTGACATCCCCGACTTCCCCGAGCCGGGGGTCGTCTTCCGAGACATCACCCCCCTGCTGGGGGACGTCGACGCCTTCCGCTTCGTCGTCGATGCCCTAGCCGACGAGTTCGCGGGGGAGACCGTCGAACGGGTCGTCGCCATCGAGGCGCGGGGCTTCCTCCTCGCGGCCCCGATCGCCTACCGGCTGGGGGCAGCCCTGGTCCCCGTGCGCAAGACCGGCAAGCTGCCCCACGACACCCACAGCGAGAGCTACCAGCTCGAGTACGGCGACGACACCCTCGAGCTGCACACCGACGCCCTCGGTCACGGCGAGTCCTGCCTGGTGATCGACGACGTCCTGGCCACCGGGGGAACGGCCGCGGCCACGGGCCGCCTGGTCGAGCGCCTGGGCGGATCCCTGACGGGCTACGGCTTCCTGATCGAGCTCGACGCCCTCGAGGGCCGGTCCCGCCTCGGCGACGAGCACGTCCGATCCCTGATCCACTACTGAACGATGGTCTCCACCGTGGATCGCGTCCTGCCTTGGCGGCGGGCCGAGCTGACCCCTGACGAGGACGTGGCCTCGGTCGTCGCGGCGTTCCGGCAGCATCACCCGCGGGCGAGCGGCGACCTCGTGGTCCGGGCCTACCGCCGGGCCGCAGCGGCCCATGAGGGTCAACAGCGCAAGTCGGGAGACCCCTACATCTCCCACCCGGTCGCGGTGGCCAAGGTCACCGCCGACCTGGGCCTCGACGACACCACGATCGCCGCGGCGCTCCTCCACGACGCGCTCGAGGACACCCAGGTGGGCCGGACGGACCTGGCCGAGGAGTTCGGCGCCGAGGTGGCGGCCATCGTCGACGGCGTCACCAAGCTGGAGCGCCTGGAGTTCGAGTCCCGGGAGGCCCAGCAGGCCGCGACCATGCGCAAGATGCTGGTGGCCATGGCCGACGACCTCCGGGTCCTCATGGTCAAGCTGGCCGACCGTCTCCACAACATGCGGACGCTCGCGGCCATGCCGACCGACAAGCAGTTCCGGATCGCTCAGGAGACCCTCGACATCTACGCCCCGCTGGCGCACCGTCTCGGTGTCCAGGAGGTCAAGCAGCAGTTGGAGGACCTCGCCTTCGCCGCGCTCCACCCGAAGCGCTACGCCGAGGTGGACCACCTCGTCGACGCCCGGGCACCGGAGCGGGACCTGTACCTGACCCAGGTCGAGGGCGAGGTCACCGAACGGCTGGCCGAGGTGCGGGTCAAGGCCGACGTGACCGGTCGGCCCAAGCACCTCTGGAGCATCTACGAGAAGATGGTCAGGGGCCGCCCCTTCGACGACATCCTCGACCTCGTCGGCATCCGGGTGATCGTGGCGTCGGTCAAGGACTGCTACGCCGCCCTGGGGTGCATCCACGGCATGTGGCAGCCCGTACCGGGTCGCTTCAAGGACTACATCGCGCTGCCCAAGTTCAACCTCTACCAGTCGTTGCACACCACGGTCATGGGTCCCGGCGGCAAGGCGGTCGAGTTCCAGATCCGCACCCAGGAGATGCACCGACGGGCCGAACTGGGTGTCGCCGCGCACTGGGCCTACAAGGAGAAGTCGCCGGCGGACGACATCGTCTGGTTGAACAAGATCCTGGACTGGCAGTCCGAGACCACGGACCCCACCCAGTTCATGGCCAACCTCAAGGGCGATCTCGACGACAACGAGGTCTACGTCTTCACCCCCAAGGGCGACGTGATCATCCTCCCCGACGGGGCGACGCCCCTGGACTTCGCCTACGCCATCCACACCGAGGTCGGCCACGCGTGCATCGGGGCCCGCATCGACGGCCGGTTGGTGCCCCTGGACTCGGCGCTCAAGTCCGGGGCGACGGTCGAGATCATCGCCTCCAAGGTCGAGAACCCCGGCCCCTCGCGGGACTGGCTCAACATCGTCGTCACCCCTCGGGCCCAGAACCGCATTCGCCAGTGGTTCTCCCGCGAACGGCGCGGCGACGCCATCGAGACCGGACGCGACGAGGTCCTGAAGGCGATGCGCCATGACGGGTTGCCCATGGGTGCCGAGGTGCTCGAAGCCGTGGCCGAGGACCTCAACTACGCCGACCTCGACGCCCTGTTCGCCGCCGTCGGCGAGCGTCACGTCTCGGCCCAGTCGGTCGCCACCCGGATCGCCCGCATGTTCTCGGGCGGCGATCCCGAGCGCGAGGAGCAGCTCTCCACCGGTCTGGCGACCCCCCGTCGTCCCCGTCGGTCGGCCAGCCAGCCCGCCCGGGTCCACGTCGAGGGCCAGGAGCAGATGCTGGTCCGGCTGTCGCGCTGCTGCACCCCCGTGCCCGGCGACGAGATCATGGGGTTCATCACCCGCGGCCGGGGCGTGACCGTCCACCGCACCGACTGCACCAACGCCGTGGCCCTGGTCCGCCATCAGACCGAGCGGGTCATCGACGTGGAATGGGACGACGACAGCCAGGGCACCTTCGTGGCCTCGCTGGTGGTGGAGGCCCTCGATCGCGAGTGGCTGTTGCGCGACGTCTCCTCGGCGCTCTCGGACCACCGCCTCAACATCCTGCACTCCGAGACCCGTACCGGCGGTGACCGGATGTGCCGCATGCAGTTCGACGTCGAGTTGGGCGACCCCACCCAGCTCAACTCCCTGGTGAGCACGCTCAAGGGGATCGACTGCGTCTTCGACGCCTATCGCGTCCTGCCCGGCTCGACCAAGAACTGACGATGGCGGCCACCTTCAAGGCCCCCACGGGCACGCGCGACACCTTGCCGCCCGAGTCCCGGCGCTGGGAGGCGCTGGTCGCGGCCTTCGCCGGCGCCGCAGGGCGGGCCGGCTTCGGCCTGCTCCAGAGCCCCGCCTTCGAGGACCTGGGCGTCTTCGAACGGGTGGGCGACGGCACCGACATCGTCACCAAGGAGATGTACGACTTCGAGGACAAGGGCGGGCGACGCATCGCCCTGCGCCCCGAGGGCACCGCCCCGGTGGTGCGGGCCTACCTCGAGCACCACCCGACCGATCCCTGGAAGGTCTGGTACGCCGCGCCCACCTTCCGCTACGAGCGGCCCCAGGCCGGCCGCTACCGCCAGCACCACCAGTTGGGTGTCGAGGTGTTGGGCTCGGTCGACGCCGATGTCGACGTCGAGGTCATCGCCCTGGCGTGGGACTTCCTGAGCGAGATCGGCCTGCGTCGCGTCCACCTGCTGGTCAACTCCATGGGCGAGCCCGGGGACCGCATCCGCTACGCCGGCGCGCTCCAGGCGTTCTTCCGGGAGCACCTGGACTCGATCGCGGCCGAAGACCGCGGGAAGGTGGACCACCATCCGTTGCGGGTGCTGGACTCGAAGCGTCCCGCCACCGTGGAGGTCGTCGCCGGGGCACCCGGTCCCGCCGAGCACCTGTCCGAGCAGGCCACGGCCCACTTCGGCCGGGTCCAGTCAGGCCTGGCTGCCCTGGGCATCCCGTTCACGATCGAGCCGCGGCTGGTCCGCGGCCTCGACTACTACACGCGGACGACCTTCGAGCTGCAGGCCGAGGCGCTGGACTCCGCCCAGAACGCGGTCGGCGGTGGCGGGCGCTACGACGGCCTGGCCGAGGCCCTCGGCGGCCCCTCCACCCCGGGCATCGGCTTCGGCATGGGGATCGAACGACTCCTCCTGGCCTCGGACGCCGAGGGGGTCTGGCCCGAGCCGGACTCGCCGGTCGCGGTCTTCGTGGTCGACGTGACCGGCGGCGACGTGGCGCGGGACCTGACCACCCTCCTGCGTCGATCGGGCCTCGGCGCGGACCGGGGCTTCGACGGCCGGTCCATGAAGTCCCAGATGAAGGCCGCGGACCGCAGTGGCGCCCGCTTCGCCGCCATCGTGGGCGAGGACGAGGCCGCGGCCGACGTGGTCACCCTGCGGGACCTCCGCACCGACCGTCCCCAGGAACAGGTCCCGACGGGGGACCTGGCCGACACCATTCGACGACTGATGAACGAGAACGACTGATGGGTGCTTCCGGGTTCAGGACGGACTGGTGCGGTGGGTTGACGCCGGCCGACGAGGGGCGACGGGTCGTCCTCTGCGGCTGGGTCGCCACCCGACGCGAGCACGGCGAGCACCTCGCCTTCGTGGACGTCCGGGACCGCACCGGGGTGATCCAGTGCGTCGTCCCCGGCGCCGACGACCTCCGCAGCGAGTACGTGGTGAAGGTGTCCGGCACGGTGCGGATCCGGCCCGAGGGCACGACGAACCCCGACCTGGCCACCGGTGAGGTCGAGGTGGGGGACTGCACGGTCGAGGTGCTGGCCACCGCCGATGCCCTGCCCTTCCCGATCAGCGACCGCATCGACGCCGATGAGTCCCTTCGCCTGCGGCACCGCTACCTGGACCTGCGCCGCTCCCGACTGCAGCGCAACCTCGAGGTGCGGGCCAGGGTGAACCTGGCGCTGCGCAATGCCATGGCCGAGCAGGGCTTCACCGAGGTCGAGACGCCGATGCTCATGGCGTCGACACCGGAGGGCGCGCGGGACTTCGTCGTGCCCTCGCGGCTGCACCCCGGTGAGTTCTACGCCCTGCCCCAGAGCCCGCAGCTCTTCAAGCAGCTCTGCATGGTCGGCGGCCTGGAGCGCTACTTCCAGGTGGCCCGCTGCATGCGGGACGAGGACCTGCGGGCCGACCGCCAGTTCGAGTTCACCCAGCTGGACCTCGAGGCCAGCTTCGTCGGGGAGGCGGATGTACGGGCCTTCACCGAGGTCGCGGTGTCCGCCGCCGTCGCCGCCGTCACGGGCGATCCGCCTGCGACGTTCGGTTCGATCACCTGGCACGACGCCATGGAGCGCTTCGGCAGCGACAAGCCGGACCTCCGCTTCGGGATGGAGCTGGTGGAGCTCACGGAGGTGTTCGGGGCCACGGAGTTCAAGGCGTTCCGGGCGTCCTGCGTGAAGGGCCTCCGGGTGCCCGGTGGTGCCGACCGGACCCGGCGCGAGCTGGACGGGTTGGTCGAGGAGGCCCAGTCCCTCGGGGCCAAGGGCCTGGTGTGGATGAAGGTCGACGGACCGGCGGCGGTCACCTCGCCGGTGGCCAAGTTCCTCGGCGAGGACGAGATCGCCGGCCTCGTCGGTGCCCTCGAGGGCGAGGTCGGCGACCTCCTGTTGCTGGTGGCCGACGACCGACGAACGGTGCGCCACGTCCTCGGGGTCCTGCGCACCCGGTTGGGTGGCCCGCCCGTCAACGAAGGTGGCCTCCACTTCTGCTGGGTGGTGGACTTCCCGCTGTTCGAGGCCCTGAGCGAGGACGGCGTGCCGATCTCGGCCCACCACCCGTTCACCATGCCCCACCCCGACGACCTGTTCCTGCTCGATCACGGGGGCGAGTCGTTGCTCGACGTGCGGGCCCAGGCCTACGACCTCACCCTGAACGGGTGGGAGCTCGGATCCGGCAGCGTCCGGATCCACGAGCCGGACGTCCAACGCCGCATCTTCGAGCTGCTCGGGATCGACGAGTCCACGGCCGACGAGCGCTTCGGCTTCCTGCTGGAGGCCTTCCGGTTCGGTGCGCCGCCCCACGCCGGCTTCGCCTTCGGCATCGACCGGCTGGTCGCGGTCCTCGCCGGTGAGGAGAACATCCGGGAGATCATCGCCTTCCCCAAGACCCAGTCCGGCGCCGACCCGCTGACCGGCGCCCCGTCGGCCATCGCCGACCGGCACCTGGCCGAACTCGGACTACGGGTGCTCCCCCCCAAGGCCTGACGGGCCATCGTGCGGCCACGAGGACAGGACGCCCTCGTCGGCTGACGCGCCGTCCGGGTCGCCCTGGCCCAGCCGAGCGTCTCCTGCCCCGGCCCCCGAGCTCAATCGGCTGTCGACTCGAGGGCCAGCGTGGCCTCGGCCAATCGGCGGGCGGCCTTCTCGATGCCCTCGGCCAGGCGGTCCAGGTCCGGCAGCACATCGCGGTCGGCGGTCAGGCCGAAATGCAGCGAGTCGTCGTAGGACACCACCGCGATCGTGAGTCCCTCGCCATCGATGACCTCGACGTAGGGGTAGGCCTCGAGGACCCGGCCGCCTCGTACGTACAGCGGGGTCGGCGGCCCCGGGATGTTGGTGATGACCAGGTTCATGGGGATCGACCGGCTGAGCAGGTTGGCCAAGGGCCCGGCGAGGACCGGCAGCCGCCCGGCCAGACTCACCACGTGCTCGGCGCCGTCGGCCAGACCCGAGCCCTTGAGCGCGCGGGTCTGTGCCCGGATCCGGCCGAGACGAGCAGTCGGGTCGGGCTGTTCGGTCGGGAGATCGACCAGGATGAGCGAGACCCGGTTGCCCCCCTGCTCGTCATCGGATCGAGTCGACACCGGCACCATCGCCTTGAGGGGCCGGGGCTCGTCGTCATGGTCCACCAGGAACTCCCGAAGGGCACCGGTGCACGCCTCCAGCACCACGTCGTTGAGGGTGGCGTCCCCTCCGGCCCGCACGGTCCGGACGGTGTCCATCGGGACCAGGGCCCGCGCCCAGCGTCGGTGCGGGGTGACGGCCACGTTCCACGGCGCGGGCGCCGGGCGCGCCGTGAACCCGGCGAGCGCCCGAACGGTGTCGCTGACCGCGGTGATGGCCGGGCGGGGGTGGCGTAGGGCCGCCAGGCCCGATCGGGCGAGGGTGAGGGGCTCGGCGAGCATCTCGGCCGTGCTGTCGATGAGCAGGCGGGCCCTGGAGGGGGCCGGTCGCGGGAGCCAGGCCGGGGGTGGCTCGTCCGGTGGGGGATCGGGCTCGAGGTCCACGAGGGCGAGCGTCAGGTCCACGGTGGCGATCCCGTCGCCGAGGGCGTGATGGCTCTTCATGACCAGGCCGACGCGGTCATCGGTCAGGCCGTCGACGAACCAGAGCTCCCAGAGAGGTCGGTCCCGGTCGAGGGGCAGTGACTGGAGCCGGCCCATCAGCTCATGGAGCTGATCGTCGTCGCCGGGTCGGGGCAGAGCGGTCAGGCGCACGTGGTACTCGACGTCGAAGTGCTCGTCGTCGACCCACACCGGGCTGCCCTGGGCCAGCGGCACGAACTCGAGGCGCTGTCGCAGACGCGGCGCCCGATGGAGCCGGCCCTCGATGACCGATCGCAGTTCGTCGATGCGGATCCGACCGGACTCATCGCGGAGTGGTGCCCCTTCGATCAGGGACAGCGACCCCACGTGCTGAGGCTCGTGGTCGGATTCGATGTGCAGGAACGTCGCGTCAGCCGGGCTGAGTCGGTCGTGACCCATGGCGATCCCCTTCTTCGGGCTCACCGCAGGCCACCATGGGTCGGGCCACCCCGTCAAGGGACGACGGTCCCTTGTCCGATCAGAGGAGGGCGATCTCCACCACGACGCTGTCGTCGCGGGCGGAAGGGTGCGCGAGATGCCGTCCGTCCGGGCCGGGGGGGCGGATGGTGAGGCGCAGCTCGGTGGCACCCCGGGTGGCCAGCACCTCGTGGTCGCTGAGGGGTCGGAGCACGTAGCCGAGGCGCTCGACCTCGTCGGCCAGCGCCGTGCCCACCACCTCGGCCGGGTTCCCGGTCGTCGACAGGGTGATGTGGTCGGTGTCGAGGCGGTTCAACACGAGCGGCACGAGATCGCAGGGCATGCGGATGCCGACCAGGGCGTCGGCCACGCCGGCCGCAGGGGCGCTGCGGGGTGCCGGCCGGTCCATGACGGCGTTCACCGACGGAGCGACGCCGGTGGGGCGTGGAGGCCTCGGCCCTGCGGTGGCGGCCGCGCCGGTGGCGGCGGGGACCCCGACGTCGCCGGCGTCTGAGGTGATTGCGGCCGACGGGACGGTCTCGACGGTCTCGACGGTTCGCGGTGTCGGCGGTGTCGACGGTGTCGGCGGTGTCGGCGGTGTCGGCGGTGTCGGCGGTGTCGGCGGTGTCGGCGGTGTCGGCGGTGTCGGCGGTGTCGACGTTCGCGGTGGTCTCGGTGATCTCGGTCGCCCTCCGGGCGGCGCGGCGGCGCACGACGAGCACGATCGATACCAGGGCCCAGACCCAGACGAGGACAGCCAGTACGGGCGGCATGCTCTTCCTGTCGGCAACAAGGGCGTCCACCGTGAGCGCGACGCATCGACGGCCGGCGGGCCGGCTCTGGCGCCTGATTCGCGGTCCCGACCGGCGGATCCGGGGCCGGCACGAGTGGGTAGTGTCGACGGGACATGGCTGAGGACCTGTTCGCCGCCGCGGCCGACGAGCGGCTGGCCCGGCGGGCGCCGTTGGCGGCCCGGATGCGCCCGGCCCGACTCGAGGACGTCGTCGGCCAGGAGCACCTCCTGGGGCCGGGCATGCCGCTGCGCATCCTGATCGACGGGGACCGGCTGAGCTCGGTGATCCTCTGGGGGCCACCCGGCACGGGCAAGACGACGTTGGCGAGGCTGATCGCGGGCAAGACCACCGCGGCCTTCGAGGCGCTCTCGGCGGTGTCGGCCAGCGTCAAGGACGTCCGCGAGATCCTGGCCAAGGCGCGCCACCGACTGGGCGAGCGGGACCAGGCCACGATCCTCTTCCTGGACGAGGTCCACCGCTTCAACAAGGCCCAGCAGGACGCCCTGCTCCCAGGGGTGGAGGATGGCCTGCTGGTGCTGATCGGTGCCACCACGGAGAACCCGTACTTCGAGGTGAACGCGCCGCTGCTGTCACGTTCGACGTTGTTCCGCCTGGAGCCGCTCGGCGCCGAGGCCGTGCGCACCCTCGTGGAGCGCGGCCTGCTGGCGGAGGAGGCGACGGCGGACGACGACGCCGTCGACCACCTGGTCGCCCAGGTGGGCGGCGACGGTCGCCAGGTCCTCACGGCCCTGGAGGTGGCGGTGGCCCTGGCCGACGACGGGGTGGTGGCCCCCCACGTCGAACTGGCCCACGTCGAGGCCGCGCTGAACGCGAAGGCCCTCCGTTACGGCGAGGACGAGCACTACGACGTCATCAGCGCCTTCATCAAGAGCATCCGGGGATCGGACCCGGATGCCGCCCTCTACTGGCTGGCCCTCATGCTGGAATCGGGGGAGGACGCCCGCTTCGTGGCCCGACGCCTGGTCATCTCGGCCTCCGAGGACGTCGGGCTGGCGGACTCGATGGGCCTGGTCGTGGCCACCGCCGCCGCCCAGGCCGTCGAGTTCGTCGGGCTGCCCGAGGCCCGGATCGCCCTGGCCCACGCCACCGTGTACCTGGCGACGGCGCCGAAGTCGAACCGCTCGTACGCCGCGCTGAACAAGGCGCTGACCGACGTCCAGGAACAGCCGCGGGGCGAGGTCCCCCTGCACCTGCGGGGCACCGGCTACCGCGGTGCGGCATCCCTGGGCCACGGTGAGGGCTACGAGTACCCTCACGATGACCCCCGGGGTTGGGTGGACCAGGCGTACCGACCGCCCGGGCTCGCGGGTCGCCGCTACTACGAACCCACGGCCCATGGCGCAGAGCGCCGGGTGGCCGAGCGGATGGCCGAACGCCGGTCAGGCCCGACCGAGGAGGAGCCCGATGAGCGGTAACGAGGTGGCCGCCCTGGTGGTCGCCGTCGCGGCCACGGCCGCGCTCGGTGTGCTCCTGGCGGTGGTGGTCGTGCTGGTGCGGGCGGTGCGTGACCTCCGGGTCACCGTCGAGGCCCTCCGGCTCGAGAGCCAGGCGGTGGTCGAGGAGTTGCAGGAGGCCGTGCGGGGAACCAACGCCGAGCTGGCCCGGATCGACAACGTCCTCCAGGCCGCGGAGTCGGTGACCGACACCCTGGACTCGGCGTCGCGGCTGGCCTACCTCACCGTCGGGAGCCCCGTGGTCAAGGGCCTGGCCATGGCGACCGGGGCCAACCAGGCCTACCGCCGCTTCCGCGGGGTCCGGAAGGACTCCCGGTGACCAAGCGGGTGCTCTGGCTCGCCGTCGGCTTCGCCGTCGGGGTCATCCTCGTCCTGCGCACCCAGCGGTCACTGCGCGAGCGGGGGGCCCGGCTCAAGCCCGAACGGATGGCGACCGAGCTGGCCGAAGCCCTTCGGGACTTCGGCGTTGACCTGCGCAAGGCGATGGAGGAAGGCCGATCGGCGATGGCGGGGCGGGAGGCCGAGCTGCGGGAGCAGTTGCAGGTCCGCACCGGTCTCGAACCCTGACCGTCGCCGGCGCGCACCCCCCGTAGGCTGAGGCGGACCATGGACGCCAACGAGCTGCGCAAGGCCTTCACCGGGTTCTTCTCCGAACGCGACCACACGGTGGTGCCCTCGGCCAGCCTCATCCCCCACGACAAGACACTGCTCTTCACGGTGGCCGGCATGGTGCCGTTCAAGCCCTACTTCGTGGGCGAGGAGCCCGCGCCTTGGCCGCGTGCGGTCACGGTCCAGAAGTGCGTCCGGGCGGGAGGCAAGCACAACGACCTCGACGAGATCGGCCGCACCAAGCGCCACCTGACCTTCTTCGAGATGCTGGGCAACTTCAGCTTCGGGGACTACTTCAAGGACCGGGCCATCCCGCTGGCGTGGGAGTTCGTCACCGAGGTGCTGAAGCTGGATCCCGACCGCCTGTGGATCACGGTCCACACCACCGATGACGAGGCCGAGGCCCTCTGGCGGGACGTCGTGGGTGTCCCGGCCGAGCGCATCCAGCGCCTCGACGAGGACAACTTCTGGCAGATGGCCGACACCGGGCCCTGCGGGCCGTGCTCGGAGATCTTCTGGGACATGGGCGACGAGTACGGCGAGGCGGGTGGGCCCGCCCACGGCGGGGAGGAGCGGTTCGTCGAGATCTGGAACCTCGTGTTCATGCAGTACGAGCAGCGGGCCGACGGTTCCCGGGAGCCGCTGCCCAAGCCCAGCATCGACACGGGTGCCGGCCTCGAGCGAATCCTCACGGTGCTGCAGGGCGAGGACTCCATCTTCCACACCGACGAGTTCCGTCGACTCATCGCCAAGGCGGGTGAGCTCTCCGGGGTGGCCTACGGGACCGACGATCGCACCGACGTCTCGCTGCGCATACTGGCCGACCACGCCCGAGCCATGACCTTCCTCGTCAACGACGGTGTGATCCCGAGCAACGAGGAGCGGGGTTACGTGCTCCGTCGGATCATCCGGCGGGCGGTGCGCCACGCCTACCTGCTCGGGGTGGAGGATCTGATCGCCCCTGCCATGGTCGACGAGGTCGTGGCCATCATGGCCGGCGACTACCCCGAGCTGGCCGAGAGCCATGCGATCGTGCGCCAGACGATCGAGCGGGAGGAGAGCCGCTTCCGCGAGACGCTGCGCACCGGATCCGCCATCCTCGACACCGAGCTGGACCGGCTCGAGCCCGGCCGCCCACTGGCGGGTGAGGTGGCCTTCCAGCTCCATGACACCTATGGGTTCCCGCTCGAGGTCACCCAGGAGATCGTCGCCGAGCAGGGTGTCGAGGTCGACCACGCCGGCTTCGACGCCGCCATGGCCGAGCAACGCCGGCGAGCCAAGGACGCCCAGCGCAAGGTCGGCGCCACCTCCGACCTCACCGGCTTCCAGGAGGTGCTGGAGGCGCACGGGCCGACCGAGTTCGTCGGCCGCGAGGAGAACGAGGCCACCGCCACGGTGTTGGCCGTGCTGCCGATCGACGGCACCGACGACCTGGCCGTCGTGCTGGACCGCACGCCGTTCTATGCCGAAGCCGGCGGCCAGGTCGGCGACACGGGCACGATCCGGACCGAGACCGGGACCGCCGAGGTGCTCGACACCGATCTGGGCGTGCCGGAGATCCACCGCCACCGGGTCCGCATGCTGGAGGGCCGGCTCACCCCGGGCCAGGAGGCGCGAGCCGGCATCGACGGGGTCCGACGGGATGCCATCCGCCGCAACCACACCGCCACCCACATCCTGCACTGGGCCCTGCGGGAGGTCCTCGGAGACCACGTCAAGCAGCAGGGGTCACTCGTGGCCCCGGACCGCCTGCGCTTCGACTTCTCGCACTTCGAGCCGGTGACGGCCGACCAGATCACCCGCATCGAGGACCTGGCCAACCAGGACATCCTCGCCAATGCGCCCGTGCGCCACTTCGAGGCGAGCAAGGCCGAAGCCGAGGCGTTGGGCGCCATCGCCTTCTTCGGGGACAAGTACGGCGATGTCGTGCGGGTGCTGGAGGCCGGTCCGCACTCGATCGAGCTGTGCGGAGGCACCCATGTGGCCGCCCTCGGCGACATCGGTCCGCTCAAGATCGTGACCGAGGGCTCGATCGGCTCGAACCTGCGGCGCATGGAAGCCATCACCGGGCTGAACACCGTCGACCGGCTCCGGCGGGACGAGGAACTGCTGGCCGGCGCCGCCGACCGTCTGGGCGTGGCCGCGGACGAGGTGGTGGTCGGCATCGAGAAGCGCCTCGACGAGCTGAAGGCGCTGCGGGACGAGGTCAAGGCGTTGAAGCGCCAGACCGCCACGGGTCAGGCGGCGACGCTCGCCGGCGGAGCGGTCGAGGGCATCGTGGTCAGCCGCGTCGACGGCCTGGACCGCGACGGCCTCCGGGACCTCGCCGTGGCGATCCGGGACGAGTCGGGTGTCCGGGGCGTGGTGGTCATCGGTGAGCCGGAGGGCGGTGGCGTCGGCCTGGTGGCCGCGGTCAGCCCGGACAGCGGCCTGAACGCCGGCGGCCTCATCGCGGACGCGGCCCGGACGGTGGGCGGCGGTGGCGGCAAGGCGGCGGATCTCGCCGTGGCCGGCGGACGGGACGCGTCGAAGATCGACGAGGCGCTGGACCAGGCCCGGGTCGCGGCCGGGATCGCTTGAGGGCCGTCGGCGTCGACCTGGGTGACGCCCGCATAGGCATCGCCCTCTCCGACAGCGCCGGGACCGTCGCCACGCCCTGGACCAAGGTCGACCGGTGCGGGGACGAGGTCCAGGACCACCGGCGCATCGCCGCGCTGGTGGAGGAGGCCGAGGCCGAATGCGTGGTCGTCGGGCTCCCCCTCTCCCTCGACGGGTCGGTCGGGCCCGCGGCCGAGAAGGCCCTGGCCGAGGTCGAGCGCCTGGGTGCGGTGCTCGGGGTGCCGGTGGAGACCTACGATGAGCGGCTCACCACCGTGACCGCGGAGCGGGTGCTGCGCGAGCAGGGGGTGACGGGGCGCCGCCGCCGACAGGTCGTCGACCAGGTGGCGGCCTCCGTCCTCCTCCAGGCTTGGCTCGATGCCCGCTCCACCGCTTCTGTCGAGGACGATGACGGACACCCCTGACGATCCCCAGTCTCCGGCGTACCTCCAGGACCAGCCGCTGACCGATGTCGCCCCCGTCGAGAACGCCCCGCCGCGGTGGGACGAGCCCCTGACCCGGAGGGAGGCCCGGGCCCTCGCCGGACCCCGTCGCCGTCGCTGGCCGGCGGTGCTGGCCACCCTCGCCCTGATCGGGGTGCTCGGGCTCGGTGCGGCCGGCTTCTACGTGTCCCGGCAGATCGACCCGCCGGGGGCTCCCGGTGCCGAGGTCGAGGTCATCATCCCGGAGGGCACCGGCACCGCGGAGATCGCCGATCAGCTCGAGGCCGACGGGGTGATCACCAACGCCACCATCTTCACCACGTACCTCAAGGTGACCGGCGACGGCAACTGGTTGGCCGGTCGCTACCTGCTCCGGGAGAACTCGTCCTTCGACGAGGCCATCGCCGTGCTCGATGCCGGACCCGGCGAGATCCCCTATGACCAGGTCACCGTGCCCGAGGGCTACACGGTGTTCGCCACCGCCGGGCTGCCCGCGCCGGGAACAGTGGTCCAGCGCCTGGTCGACCCGGACAACGGCATCCCCCGGCTCAACCAGCGACGGATCATGCAGCTCCTGCTCGGGGGCACGCTCCGTTCCCAGTTCCAGCCCCAGGGCGGCAACAACCTCGAGGGCCTGCTCTTCCCCGACACCTACCGCCTCGAGGAGGACGAGAACGCCCCTGTCCTGTTGAGCCAGATGGTGCGGCGCTTCGACCAGGTCGCCACCGAGGCCGGTGTCGGGGACGCCACCGCCCGGGTCGACCAGGCCACGGGGGGCGAGGTCCGGATCACGCCCTACCAGGCGATCATCGTGGCCTCGCTCATCGAGCGGGAGGCCGCCGTGCCCGAGGAGCGGCCCAAGATGGCGCGGGTCATCTACAACCGACTGGCTCAGGGCATCCCCCTCGGGATCGACGCCTCCCTCAACTACGCCCTGGGGCGACCGGCCACCACCGAGAGCGATCTGGCCACCGACTCGCCCTACAACCTGCGTGAGGTGGCGGGCCTGCCGCCGAGCCCCATCGCCGTTCCCGGTCGGGCCTCCCTACAGGCCGCCGTGGCCCCGGCGGCCGGGGAGTGGCTCTACTACGTGCTGGCCGACGACAGCGGCCGGCACACCTTCACCAACACCTACGACGAGTTCCTCGAGGCCAAGGCCGAGTGCCAGGCGGCCGGGCTCTGTTGAGCGTCGACGGGGCCACCCGCGTGGGCGCCGTGATCGGCGATCCTGTGGCCCACTCGCTCTCGCCGACGATCCACAACGCCGCGTTCGCCGCCACCGGCGTCAACGGGGTCTTCGTCGCCCTCCCGGTGCGGGCCGCCGCCCTCGGTGCCGCGATCACGGGGACCCGGGCCCTGGACCTGCTGGGTCTCTCGGTGACCATGCCGCACAAGCACGCGGTCATCGAGCACCTGGACGCCCTGCACGCCGACGCGGCGGCCCTCGATGCCGTCAACTGCGTGATCCGCGACGGGGACCGACTGGTGGGGGCCAACACGGACGGGGCGGGATTCCTCGACGCACTCGGCGCGGCGTCGGTCGACCTCGTGGGGACCCGGGTGCTGCTGCTGGGTGCCGGTGGGGCGGCCCGGGCCGTGATGCGGGCGCTGGTCGATGCCGGGGCGGCCGCGGTGGGGGTGGTCAACCGCTCACCGGAGCGGGCCGAGGCGATCGTGGCCCTCGGCGGCGCGGGCGCCCACCGGGCCGAGGCCGGAGGCGCCCCCGAGTACGAGGTGGTCGTCAACGCGACGTCGGTGGGCATGGGCGTCGCCGCCGGCGCCGGCGCAACACCACTCTCGGCCGACCTCCTGTCCCCCCGGCACGTCGTGGTGGACCTGGTCTACGAGCCGGTGGAAACCGCACTGCTCGCGGCCGCCCGCGCCGCCGGGGCGCAGGCGATCGACGGGGTGGGGATGCTGGTGCACCAGGCCGCCCACGCGTTCTCGCTCTGGACCGGCGTGGATGCCCCGATCGCGGCGATGGACGCGGCGGCCCGAGAAGCATTGCGGGCGAAAACCTGAACTCCTGGCGGGCATCGGCCGATGGTGACGGAGCACAGAGCTACCCGGAGGAAGAGGTCCCGTGGCGCTACAGGGCACGATCGACACGTTCGAGCTCACCGAGGTCGCCCGGCTGCTCGCAGCCGGTGAGAAGACCGGTGTGCTCCGACTCGAGGGCAGTCGCGGCTCGGGCCGCCTGTGGGTCAACGGCGGGAGGGTGACCGGGATCGAGGTGGACCACGCCCCTCGGACCGCTGGTCACGCGGACGCGATGTTCGAGCTGCTCCGCTTCGAGGACGGCTCCTTCACCTTCGTCAGTGGGGACGCGCCCGCGGCCGAGGGCGAGCCGACCGACCTCGAGGCGATCCTCGGTGACGCCGAGGCCCAGCTCGCCGAGTGGCGAGAGATCGAGCGGGTGGTGCCCACGACGCGGGCCACCATCACGCTCCGTCCAGAGCTCGAGCGGGGCGACGTGGTGTTGGACAAGCAGCGTTGGCGCCTGGTGGCCACCATCGGTGGGGGCATCACGGTCGCCACCCTCGGCGAGGCCATGGACCTGGGTGAGCTCCCCGTGAGCCGGGCCGTGAAGGAACTGATCGAGTTGGGGGTGGTCGACCTGGACGCCACACCGGCCGAGGAGCCGGCACCGGCGCCGATCGAGGAGCCGGCACCGGCGCCGGTCGAGGAGCCGGTTTCGGCGCCGGTCGAGGTCGTGGTCCCCGAGGCCGAGCCGGTGTTCGAGCCCACCATCGATCCCGAGTCGTTGATGGAGAAGCCCGAGTCGGTCTTCATCGAGACCGAGCCGGTCCTCTCGCCCGGCGCCGAGGACTCGGCCCGGTCGACCTTGGACGACTTCGCCGCCGGATTCGGCCTGAGCGATCCACCGGTGGACGGGTCCGAGCCGACCGGGGCCTCCTCGTTCGGGGGCGACGACTTCTCCTTCGGAGCCGACGACGACTTCGCCGGGTTCGGCGTGGTGGGTGACGGCGAGGGCATGCCCGAGGCCGATGCCGGCTCGTCTCCGGACCCCTTGGGGGACTTCCTGCTGGACGACCCCTCCGCCGCTCCCCCCGCGTCCATGGAGCCTGAGGCCGAGGCCTTCGGTGAGGCCCCCAGCCCGTTCCTCAGCGCCGGGAACGACGCCGCCGAGGTCGCCCGGCAGCTGTCCAACCTGAGCCCGGCTGCCGCCCGTGCCGTCGCCGCGGCCGCCAAGGCCACGACCGACGAAGAGCGGGAGGCCGCTCTGGCCGCGGTCGCCCAGGAGGGCGACGAGCCCATCGACCGCGAGCTGCTGCTCCGGTTCCTGGCTTCGGTCAAGTCCTAGCCGTAGATTCGGTCCATGGACCTCGTCGTGGTCGTCGGCGCCGCCCTTCTCGGCGTGCTCGTGAGCCCATATCTGCTGCGCCTGGTGGTGCAGGTGCCGGCCATGGCCACCGTCGGCTACGTCAGCGACGAGGAACCCGCCATCACCCCGACCGCCCGGCAGCGCGCCGCTCGAGTGCTCACTCCCGCCACCTTCGCCCTGATGGCGGCGCGCTGGGAAGCAACGACGGTCCTGGTGCCGTTCCTCTTCCTGGCCGCCGTGCTGGTGGTGGTCTCACTCATCGACCTCGAGCACTACCGCATCCCGGACAAGATCGTCTTCCCCGCCCTGGGGATCTCCACCGGCCTCATCGCCTTCGTGTCGGTGCTCGAGGGCTTCGACACGGTCTTCCTGCGCAACGCCGTCATCGGTTCGGTCGCCTACTTCACCCTGCTGCTCGTGCCCCATCTGATCTATCCCAAGGGCATGGGCTTCGGGGACGTGAAGCTGGCTCTGCTCATGGGCCTCTACCTGGGGTGGATCTATGCCGACCCGTTCCGCTCCGTCGCCCTCATCATGTGGGCCCTCGTCCTCGGCAGCCTGCTGGGCGTCCTCGCCGGGGTCGGCTTCGCCGTCGTCCGGGGCCGTCGCGCCGAGTTCCCCTTCGGCCCCGCCCTCGCCCTCGGTTGCCTCGTCGCCATCACCTTCAGCGACGCTCTCGTCGGCTGAACCCGACTCCCCGTCCGGCCCCGCCCACGGGTCGCCCGGAACCCACGCGGGTACCAGGAAGCGGATCGTGACGGCGTAAGACGAGGGTCCGAGGACGACTCCGCCCGTATCGTGGGTGGGTGCTCCGGTACCTGACTGCTGGTGAGTCCCACGGCAAGGCCCTCGTCGTCGTGATCGAGGGGCTGCCCGCCGGGCTGCCGATCCTCGAGGAGGACCTCCGGGCCGAGTTGGCCCGCCGTCGCCTGGGCTTCGGGCGCGGCCCCCGGATGCGCTTCGAACAGGACGAGCTGGCGCTGCTGACCGGGATCCGCCACGGACGCACGTTGGGCTCGCCGGTGGCCATCGAGATCGGCAACTCCGAATGGGAGCGGAAGTGGACCGAGGAGATGTCGGCCGCTCCCGGCGAGACGGCCGCACCGCTGACCCAGCCCCGCCCCGGCCACGCCGACCTGGCCGGGATGCAGAAGTACGGCTTCACCGACGCCCGCGACGTACTGGAGCGGGCCTCGGCCCGCGAGACCGCGGCCCGGGTCGCGGCCGGCGCCATCGCCAAGCTCCTCTTGTCGCACCTCGGCGTGTCGATCCTGTCCCATGTCGTGCGCATCGGCGATGCGGCTTCCACCGGACGTCGCCCCGGCGCCGACGACCTGGCGCGGGTGGATGCCTCCGAGGTCCGGTGCGTGGACACCGAGGCCGAGACGTCCATGGTCGACGCCATCAAGGCCGCGGCCAAGGACGGCGACAGCCTGGGCGGCACCGTGGAGGTCCTTGCCTTCGACGTGCCCGTCGGCCTGGGCAGCCATGTCCACTGGGACCGCAAGCTGGATGCCCTCCTGGCCCAGGCGCTCATGAGCATCCAGGCGGTGAAGGCCGTGGCCATCGGCGATGGGTTCGACGTCGCCGGCCAACGGGGGAGCGAGGCCCACGATCCCATCGCCTGGGACGAGGACGCGGGCGAGTACCAGCGGGAGTCGGCCAAGGCGGGAGGCATCGAGGGCGGGATCTCCACGGGTGGCCTGCTCGTGGCCCGGGCGGCCATGAAGCCCCTGGCCACCCTGAACCGCCCGTCGCTGAAGACCGTCGACACCGAGACCAAGGAGGAGACGGTCTCCTTCAAGGAGCGCACGGATGTCACGGCCGTGCCCGCCATGGGGGTCGTCGCCGAGACGATGACCGCCCTGGTCCTGGCCCAGGAGGCCACCCGGAAGTTCGGGGGGGACTCCCTGGAGGAGTTCGTGGCCAACGCCAACGCCTACCTGGCGTCGGTCCGCAAGCGGGCGATGGGAGCAGGCTGATGGACGCAGTCGCCAAGCACGTGGTGCTGGTCGGGATGATGGGCGCGGGCAAGAGTGCCGTCGGTCGGCGCGTCGCGGCCCGCCTGGTCCGCCCGTTCAGCGACAGCGACACCGTCGTCGAGGATCGGATGGGTCGCACCGTGGGTGAGATCTGGCGCACCGACGGCGAGACCGCCTTCCGCCAACTCGAGGCGGAGGCCCTGCAGTCGGCCCTGGCCGATCCCACCCCCTCGGTCATCGCGGCCGCCGGCGGATCGGTGCTGGACGCCGGCAACCGCGCCGCCCTGGCGGCCGACGACACCGTGGTCATCTGGCTGCGGGCCGATCCGGCGATCCTGCTGGATCGGGTCCGTCACGGCGACCACCGTCCTCTGCTGGACGACGACCCCGAGGGCGTGCTGGACCGCCTCAACCAGGAGCGACTCGACCGCTATGCCGAGGTGGCCGACGCGGTCATCGACGTCGACGAACTGGACCTGGACGAGGTCGCGGCTCGGGTGCTCGAAGAGATCGCCGGGTGATCCGGGTCCCCGTCGCCCTGGCGGACCGGCCCTACGAGGTGTTGGTCGGGGCCGGGGCCCGCCACCGTCTGTCCGAGGTCCTGCCCGGCGGAGTCGAGCGGGCCGCGGTGGTCACCCAGGAGGGCATCAGCGTGCCCGTCGACCCGGCTGTCGAGAACGAGACCTTCCTGCTCGCCGACGGGGAGGAGGCCAAGTGCCTGGCGAGCGTGGAGGACCTGTGCCGGCGGTTCTCCCGCTGGGGTCTGACCCGGCGGGATGTGGTCGTGGCCGTCGGCGGTGGCGTGGTCACCGACACCGCCGGGTTCGCCGCGGCCGTGTACCACCGGGGTGTCCCGGTCGTGCACGTGCCCACCACACTGCTGGGTCAGGTGGACGCCGCCGTCGGGGGCAAGACAGGGGTCAACCTGCCCGAAGGCAAGAACCTGGTCGGCGCGTTCTGGCAGCCCGCCGCCGTCCTCTGTGACACCGAAGTCCTGGCGACCCTGCCGCCCCGGGAGTACGCCAGCGGTCTGGGTGAGATGGCCAAGTACCACTTCCTGACCGGTGTCGAGCTGGGCGACCTCCCGTTGGACGAGCGGGTGGCCGAGTGCGTGCGCATCAAGGCCGACCTGGTGGTGAAGGACACGACCGAGAAGGGCGAGCGGGCGCTGCTCAACTACGGCCACACCCTGGCCCACGCGCTGGAGATCGCGGGTGACCACGACCTGCGCCACGGCGAGGCGGTCGCGGTGGGCCTGGTGTTCGCCGCGGAGTTGGCCCACGGTCTGGAACGGATCGACGCCGGGAGAGTGGCCGACCACCGTCGCGTGGTCGAGGGCTATGGCCTGCCCACCACCGTCGACGGCGCTCTCGAACCGGCCACACTGGTTGACCTGATGGCCCGGGACAAGAAGGCCTACGACGGCCTGACCTTCGTCCTCGACGGCCCCCGCGGCCCCGAGATCGTCACCGGCGTCGCCGACCACGACGTCCTCGGCGCCTTGGAGCGGGTCCGCCCATGAGCGACCTCGTGCTGCTCCTGTCGGGTCCGAACCTGAACCTGCTGGGCGACCGGGAGCCGGAGATCTACGGCACCGAGACCCTCGAGGACCACGTCGCCACGGCCCGAGCCGCCGCCGCCGAGCGGGGACTGGACCTGGAACACCTCCAGTCCAACCACGAGGGCGCGTTGATCGAGGCCATCCACGCCGCCCGCGGCCGCTGTGCCGCCATCGTCATCAACCCCGGGGCGTTCACCCACTACGCCTGGGCCATCCATGACGCGCTGGCGGCATTCAGCGGTCCCGTCGTGGAGCTTCACCTGTCCGATCCCGAGACCCGCGAGCCCTGGCGTCACCTGTCGGTGATCGCCCCGGTGGCCGACGCGACGATCAAGGGTCTCGGCGGTGCCGGCTATCCGCAGGCGATCGCCGCCGCCGCCGACCTCCTGGAGGCCACTGCATGAACCCGGCTGAGCTCCCCGCGATGGACCTCCGGTCCCGCGTCGAGCGACTCCGGGACGAGTTGGACGGCGCCGGCTGTGACGGCGTGCTCATCACGCGCCTGGTCAACGTGCGCTACCTGACGGGTTTCACCGGATCGGCGGCCCTTCTCCTGGTCACCCCCGAGCGGGCCCTGTTCGTGAGCGACGGCCGCTACCGGGACCAGGCCACGGAGGAGATGGGCGCGTCCGGGGTCGAGGTCGACATCGAGATCCTCAACCTGGGTCAGAAGGAGGTCGTCGTCGACGGGGCGACGGGAGTCGCCCGCCTCGGCTTGGAGGCCGACCACGTGACCTGGGCCCAGCAGCGCAAGTACGCGGGGGAGTGGTTTCCCGAGACCGAGCTGGTGGCCACCGAGGGCCTGGTGGACCGGCTCCGGCTGGTCAAGGATCCCGGCGAGGTGGCCCGGATCGAGGCCGCCTGTGCCACCGCTGATGCCGCGTTGGCGGGGGTCCGCCATCGCCTCGTGGAGGGCCCGACCGAGGAGGAGTTCGGCCTCGAGCTGGACACCGAGATCCGTCGACTCGGCGCCGAGGGCAACAGCTTCGAGACGATCGTGGCCTCGGGGCCGAACTCGGCCAAGCCCCACGCCCGGCCCGGCAGCCGCCGGATCCAGGAGGGGGATCTGGTCGTCCTCGACTTCGGCGCGGTGGTCGAGGGCTACTGCTCGGACATGACCCGGACCTTCGCCATCGGCGAGATCAGCCCGACCCAGCAGCGGATGCTCGACGTCGTGGCCGCGTCCCAGGCGGCCGGGGTCGAGGCCGTGGCCGCCGGGGTCGAGGCCAAGGCCGTCGACCTGGCATCCCGCGGCGTCATCGACGAGGCCGGCTGGGCGGACGCCTTCCTGCACAGCACCGGCCACGGCGTCGGCCTCGAGATCCACGAGAACCCGAGGGTCGCCCAGACCTCTGAAGATACGCTCGGCACCGACTACATCGTGACCGTCGAGCCCGGGGTCTACCTGCCCGAGCACGGGGGGGTCCGGATCGAGGACACGGTCGTGGTCACCGAGGACGGCTGCCGGGTCCTGACCCGCGCGCCCAAGTCCACCGACCCACTCGCCGCCTGAGGAAGAACGCCACGAATGCCCGCCATCACCACCAACGACCTGAAGACCGGGATGCACCTGGAGGTCGAGGGCAACCTCGTCCAGGTCGTGGACTTCCAGCACGTGAAGCCCGGCAAGGGCCATGCCTTCGTGCGTACGACGCTGAAGAACGCCCGCTCCGGGGCGGTGGTCGACAAGACCTTCCGGGCCGGTGAGAAGGTCGAGCGGGTCACCATCGACAAGCGGGAGATGCAGTACCTCTACAACGACGGCACCGACTTCGTGTTCATGGACAACGCCACCTACGACCAGCTCAACGTGAGCAGCGCCACCCTGGGCGACGCCGCCAACTACCTCACCGAGGGCTCGACGGCGATCCTGCAGATGTACGGCACCGAGGTGGTGGGTGTGGACCTGCCCGCCTCCGTGGTCCTCGAGATCACCGCGTGCGAGCCCGGCATCCAGGGCGACCGGGTCTCCGGGGCCCGGAAGCCGGCCACGTTGGCCACCGGCCTGATCGTGCAGGTCCCCCTCTTCGTCGAGCCCGGCGAGAGCATCAAAGTCGACACCCGCTCCGGCGAATACCAGAGCCGGGCCTGACCGGGTGGTCACCTCCGAGCGGCGCCAGGCCCGGGAGCGGGCCCTCGGGCTGCTCTACGAGGCCGAGACCAAGAACCAGTCGCCCTCGGCGCTGGTGGCCGAACAGGTCCTCGACCCCGACCCCTTCGCCGTGGACGTCGTCCACGGCGTGGAGGCGGCTCAGGGCGAGATCGACGCCCTCATCACCCGGTTCGCCGAGAACTGGCCCCTCGCCCGGATGCCCGCACTCGACCGCACGCTGTTGCGCATGGGGGTCTACGAGCTGACGCACCGCCCGGACGTGCCGACGGGGGTGGTGCTGTCGGAGATCGTGGACTTGGCCAGCGAGTACTCGACCGACGAATCTGGGCCCTTCGTCAACGGCGTCCTGGCCGCCATCGCCGCCGAGGTCCGTGGGGGAGCGCATGGAGATCCCGAGGCCCGACCCGCCGCTGGCTGACGGCCTCGTGGCCCTCCGCCCCTGGCGCGTCGAGGACGCGCCGGTGTTGGCCCGAGCCTGGGCCGATCCCGCCATCCGGCGCTGGTGCTCGGTGCCCGCCGAGGCCACGGTCGAGGGAGCCGAGCGCTGGATCGCCGGCGCTGACCGCTGTCGTCGGGACGGCCTCGCCCTGGACCTGGCCGTCGAGACCGAGGACGGCGTCGTCGGCGAGGTCGGCCTCGGTCCCATCCAGTGGGCTCACGAGCGGGCCGCCGTCGGCTTCTGGATCGACGCCACGCACCGCCGCAGCGGTCACGCGGCCAAGGCCGTCGGCCTCCTCGCCACCTGGGCCCTGGCCGAGCTCCCACTCGAGACCCTGGCCGCCGAGGCCTCCTCGGAGAACCCGGCCGGCGGCTGGACCCTGACGGCGGCCGGCTTCACGTTGGCCACCGAACGCCCCCCGAAACAAGCCTGGATCCGTCTCCCCTGACCCGGCCGGGCGAGGTCGTCAGGGGAGACGAGTGACGGCCTCGAGCCACGCCTCGGTGAAGGCCGCTGGGTCGACGGAGGTCAGGATCCGGTGTTGCGGTCCGGAACGGTCTCGGGCGAAGGCCAGAACACCGGCCGCCAACCGAGGGCGGAGGCCGATCTCCTCCACCCCGGCCCCCGACCAGCCGACGGCCAAGGCGGCGGTCACCGGGTCCCAGTGGAAGTTGAGGAGATCGTCAGGGAGGCCCTCGTGCGCCGCGGCGAGCGCGGCCCGGTCGGTGTCCTGGGCATAGGCCCTCGCCTGCCGGGCGAGGAGACGCCCCACCTTCCCCGCGGACTCGAGGGCCGGGATGTCGGCCGCCCGCAGGTGGACCCCGGCCGTCGCCGGGAGAAGGGCGAGGGTGAGGTCGGCGCCGGACGCGGCCACGATCGCCGCGGCGTGCGTGTCGCACTGGATGTTGAAGTCCCGCTCGGGGCCCCACCGGGGGAGCCCCTCCACCGGCGGATCGACCCAGCCTCCCATGGCGACGATCCGGCACCCCGCCAGCGCACCGGGACGGGCCCTCTCGAGCTCGGCGAGGTTGGTGAGGCCACCGATGGCGACGATCGTCGCTCCCGCCGCCACGGCCCTGCTGAGCGACTCGACGGCGGCGCCCGGAGCCTGGGGGAGCGGGGTCGGGGGATCGGGCCAGTAGCGCTCGTCGCCCCAGGTCGATTCGTACCGGTTGCCGGTCAACGTCCTCTCGGCGCCGGCGACCACCGGGATGTCCGGACGTCCCGCCAGGGCCAGCACGTGGGCCGCGCACCCGGCCCGACGCCCCTCGTGTTCGAGGGTCGTGGTGACGCCCAGGAGCTCGACGTCGGGCCAACCGAGCAGCAGCGCCAACGCACACGCGTCGTCCGGATCGCCGCCGAGGTCGGTGTCGAGGTGGACGAGCACCGGACCGACGCTACGGCGGGGTGGTCACCCTCTGCCCCCCGATTCCGGGTGCCGAGCAACGGCGGGTCCGCGATGGTCGGGCGGTGGCCGCGCTAAGGTCCACGCCTGACCGTGAAACGGGTCCGGAGAGGCCCGTACGGACAGAGAGGATCACCGGCTTGGCCGAACGAGAACGCAGGATGACGCCCCCGTACGGGGGCGTTTTCACTGCCCGGAGCCAGGTGATGGACCGTGAGGACGTCCACCGGGCCCTCCGGCGGATGGCGCACGAGATCATCGAGCGCAACGAGGGCCGGCTCGGCGAGATCGTGGTCATCGGCCTCCAGACCGGCGGCGCCCCGATGGCCGAGGCCCTGGTCGCCGCCCTCGAGGAGATCGACGAGACCGCCGCCCCGATCGACCGGGGGACCATCGACGTGGCCCTGTACCGGGACGACATCGGGCTGCGCCCGGTCATGCCCGAAGAGGTCACCGCCATCCCGGTCGACCTGACCGAGCGCATCGTGGTCCTGGTCGACGACGTGCTCTTCACCGGGCGCACCATCCGGGCCGCCCTCGACGCGCTGACCGACTTCGGTCGGCCCCGCTCGGTCCAGCTCGCGGTCATCGTCGACCGGGGCCACCGGGAGCTGCCCATCCGCCCCGACTACGTGGGCAAGAACCTGCCCACCCGTCGCGACGAGGTGGTCGACGTCAGCATCGAAGGCGTCGAGCTCGGCGAGATGGTCAAGTGAGCGCCGCGCGGACGTCGCCGCGCCGCGCCGCCGGGAGCGGGACCTCGTGAGCGGTCACCTGCTGTCCGTCGAGGACCTGGGCGCGGACGGCATCGACGAGATCCTGGCGCTGACCGACACCTTCGTGGAGGTCTCGGCGCGGCCGATCGCCCGGGTGCCCGCCCTGCGGGGCAAGACGGTCGCCTTCTGCTTCTACGAGGACTCGACCCGGACGCGGGTGAGCTTCGAGACGGCCGCCAAGCGGCTCTCGGCCGACACGGTGAACTTCTCCATCGCCGCCTCCTCGGTGAACAAGGGCGAGTCGGTGCGGGACACGGTCGAGACCATCTGCGCCATGGGCGTCGACGGGCTGGTGGTCCGCCACCGGTCCGCCGGGGTGCCCTGGCAGATCACCCGCTGGGTCGACGCCACGGTCATCAACGCCGGTGACGGGTGGCACGAGCACCCGACCCAGGCCCTGCTCGATGCGTACACGATCCGCCAGGAGCTGGGTTCGGTGGCGGGGCGACGCATCGCCATCGTGGGCGACATCAAGCACTCCCGGGTGGCCCGTTCCGATGTGGCCGCCTTCAGCGCCCTGGGCGCCGAGGTCACGCTGGTGGCCCCGCCCACCCTGCTGCCCCACCGTCTGGACGACTGGCCCGTCGCGGTCAGCCACGATCTCGACGCCGTGCTGCCCAAGGTGGACGTCGTCTACCTGCTGCGCATGCAGAAGGAGCGCATGACCGAGACCCTGATCCCCACCCTCCGGGAGTACACCGCGGGCTACGGGTTGACCCGCCGCCGGGTCGACCTCCTGGCCGCGGACGCCGTGGTCATGCACCCCGGTCCGATGAACCGGGGGGTGGAGATCGCCGCCGAGGTGGCCGACCTGCCCCGGGCAGTGATCACCAACCAGGTCCGCAACGGCGTGGCCGTGCGCATGGCGGTGCTGTACCTCCTCCTGGGCTCCGGCGTGGACCTGAAGCCAGAGGTCGTCGGTGGCTGAGCACGAGCTGGTCATCGTCGGCGGCACCGTGGTCGACGCCAACGGCTCGCGTCGGGCCGACGTCGCGGTCACCGACGGCGTCGTCCGTGCCGTGGGCGAGGGCCTGACCGGTGAACGGGTCCTGGACGCCGGCGGCTGTGTCGTCGGCCCGGGCCTGGTCGACCTCCACGCCCACCTGCGCGAACCGGGCAAGGAGGAGGCCGAGACGGTCGAGACCGGATCCCGGGCTGCAGCCCGGGGCGGCTTCACCGCGGTGTTGGCCATGCCCAACACCACCCCGGCCATCGACAGCGCCGCCGCCGTGCGTGAGGTGCAGGCCCTCGGTCGGGACGCGCTCTGTGCCGTGCACCCCGCGGCGGCTCTGACCGTGGGGCGAGCAGGGGACCAGTTGACGCCGATGGCCGAACTGGCCGAACTGGGCGTCCGCCTCTTCACCGACGACGGCAGCGGCGTCCAGGACGACGGCCTCATGCGTCGGGCGATGGAGTACGCCGTCGGCCTGCGCCAGGAGGTCGTCCTGGCCCAGCACTGCGAGGTCGAGGACCTCATGGCCGGTGGCCACATGCACGAGGGGGCGTGGTCCGGTCGCCTCGGCATCCCCGGCATCCCTGCCGCGGCCGAGGAGGTCATGGTCGCCCGCGACCTCGCCCTGGCCCGCCTCACCGGCGCCCGGGTCCACTTCCAGCACATGAGCACGGCGGGCTCGGTCGAGCTCATCCGCCAGGCCAAGGCCGCCGGGGCGCGGGCGACCGCCGAGGTGGCCCCCCACCACCTGACCCTGACCGACGCCGAGGTGGCGAGCTTCGACCCCGTCTTCAAGGTGAACCCCCCCTTGCGGGAGCAGAGCGATGTCGACGCCGTGCGGGCCGGGCTGCGGGACGGGACCCTGGACGCCGTCGGCACCGACCACGCCCCCCACACCCAGGAGGACAAGGAGAGGCCCTTCGACTCGGCCCCACCCGGCATGTTGGGCCTGGAGTACGCCCTGGCCATCGTCCTCACCGAAGTGGCACTGACCGTCGAGCAGGCCCTCGCCGTCCTCTCCTGGCAGCCCGCCGCCATCGCCCGCCTGAACGACGAGCACGGCGGCCCGGTCGCCGAGGGCCGGCCCGCCAACCTCTGTGTGATCGACCCGGACCTCGAGTGGACCGTCGATCCCGCCGACACCGCCAGCCGGTCCCGCAACAACCCCTATGCCGGGCGCACCCTGAAGGGCCGAGTCCGCCACACCGTCTACCGAGGAGAGCCCGTGGTCATCGACACCGAGTCCCAGCGATGAAGAGCACCGACCTCGTTCCGGGTGCCCCCCTGTGTCGTCCGCGGCACCTGGGTGGACCCAGGGGCGGGACGGCGGGACGGCGATGAGCGCCATCCGGGAAGCGCTGCTGGTCCTGGCCGACGGGACGACCTTCGAGGGGGAGGCCATCGGTGCCGATCCCGACGAGGGGGTGGCCACCGGCGAGGTCGTCTTCAACACGGTCCTCTCCGGCTACCAGGAGGTGATCACCGACCCGTCCTACGCCGGCCAGATGATCGCCTTCACCTATCCCCACATCGGCAACTACGGCGTCACGCCCGAGGACGACGAGAGCGCCCGACCGTTCTGTCGGGGCGTGATCATCCGAGCGCCGGCCCGGCGCCGAAGCAGCTGGCGGGCCGAGGAGGACCTCGACGCCTTCCTCCGGCGCCACGGCGTGCCCGGCATCGCCGGGATCGACACCCGACGCCTGACCCGCCACATCCGAGAGGCCGGCTCCATGCCCGGCGCCTTCGGCCCGGCCGACGAGACGACGCTCAAGCAGGCCGTGCTCGATGAGCCCGGGACCGACGGCCAGGATCTCGCCACGGTCGTCAGCTGCACCGAGCCCTACACCGTGGGCGACGGCCCCCGCCGGGTCGTGGCCTACGACCTGGGCATCAAGACCACGATCCTGCGCCACCTCGGTGACCTGGCCACCGTCGAGGTCGTGCCTGCGGGGACCCCGGCCGATCTGGTCCTGGCCCGCGAGCCCGACGGCGTGTTCCTCTCCAACGGCCCCGGTGACCCCGCGGCGGTGACCGAGACGACCGAGGCCATCCGGAGCCTGCTCGGCCAGGTGCCGATCTTCGGCATCTGCCTCGGTCACCAGCTCCTGGCCACGGCCCTCGGGGGTTCGACCGAGAAGCTGCCCTTCGGCCACCACGGCGGGAACCACCCCGTGAAGCGACTGGCCACCGGCGGCATCGAGATCACCAGCCAGAACCACAACTACGCCGTCGCCGCCGACTCCCTCGACGCCGCCGAGGTCACCCACGTGAACCTGAACGACGGTGTGATCGAGGGCCTGGCCAGCGCCGATGTACCGGCGTTCGGCGTGCAGTACCACCCTGAGGCCGGCCCGGGCCCCCACGACGCCCGCTACCTCTTCGACCTGTTCGCCGACCTCATGGACCAGCACTGATGCCCAAGCGCGACGACATCGAATCCATCCTGCTGATCGGCTCGGGCCCGATCGTCATCGGCCAAGCCTGTGAGTTCGACTACTCGGGCACACAGGCCTGCCGGGTCCTGCGGGAGGAGGGCTATCGGGTCATCCTGGCCAACTCGAACCCGGCCACGATCATGACGGACCCGGACTTCGCCGATGCCACCTACGTCGAGCCCCTGGACCTGGAGGTCCTCACCCGCATCATCGAGCGGGAGCAGCCCGATGCCCTGCTGCCCACCCTGGGGGGCCAGACGGCGCTGAACCTGGCCATGGCGCTCGTGGAGGCCGGCATACTCGACGAGCACGGCGTCGAGCTCATCGGGGCCAATGCGGAGGCCATCGCCACCGCGGAGGACCGGGACCAGTTCAAGAAGGCGATGATCGAGATCGGCCTCGGCGTGCCGTCCTCGGCGATCGCCCACACGCTGGAGGAGGCCCTCGCGGTGGTGGACTCGATCGGCCTGCCGGTGATCATCCGCCCCGCCTACATCCTCGGGGGCCGGGGGACCGGCATGGCCTCGACGCCCGAGGAGTTCGCCAAGGCAGCCCACCACGGCCTGGAGGCCAGCCCGATCTCGGAGATCCTCATCGAGGCGTCCATCGCCGGTTGGAAGGAGTACGAGCTCGAGGTCATGCGGGACCGGGCGGACAACTGCGTGGTCGTCTGTTCGATCGAGAACGTCGACCCGATGGGCGTGCACACCGGCGACTCGGTCACCGTGGCCCCGATCCAGACGCTGTCGGACGTCGAGTACCAGCTGATGCGGGACGCCGCGTTCGCCTGCCTGCGCCGGGTCGGGGTGGAGACCGGCGGCTCCAACGTCCAGTTCGCCGTCGACCCGGCCAACGGCGAGATGGTCGTCATCGAGATGAACCCCCGGGTCAGCCGTTCGTCGGCCCTGGCCTCCAAGGCCACGGGCTTCCCGATCGCCAAGATCGCCGCCCGGCTGGCCGTCGGCTACACGCTGGACGAGATCCCCAACGACATCACCGAGAAGACGCCGGCCTGCTTCGAGCCGACCATCGACTACGTCGTGACCAAGATCCCCCGGTGGGCCTTCGAGAAGTTCCCCGGCCAGCCCGCCGTGCTCGGCACCCAGATGCAGTCGGTCGGCGAGGCCATGGCCATCGGCCGGACCTTCCCCGAGTCCCTGCAGAAGGCGTTGCGCTCTCTGGAGCACGGCCGCCACGGCCTCAACTGCGACCCAGGGGAGGCGGCCTACGACGCCCTGACCGACGACGAGCTGGTGGCCCGGGCGTCCATCGGCACCCCGGACCGCCCCTTCGAGCTGGAGGCCGCCCTGCGCCGCGGCATCAGCATCGAGGACGTCTTCGCCTCGACCAAGGTCGACCCGTGGTTCCTCGACCAGATCGGCCTCATCGTGGACGAGCGGGCCCATCTGGCCGAGGTCGGCCTGGCGGCCATGACCCGGGCCGACTGGCGCCGGGCCAAGCGCCTCGGGTTCGCCGACGCCCAACTCGGTTGGCTCTGGGACGTCGATCCCCTCCTGGTCCGGGCGCACCGGCTCGAGGCCGGGGTGCGGACCACGTTCAAGACCGTCGACACCTGCGGCGCCGAGTTCGACGCCCGAACGCCCTACCACTACTCGACCTACGAGGACGAGGACGAGGTCCGGCCGGGGGAGCGCCCGAAGGTGATCATCCTCGGCTCCGGCCCGAACCGCATCGGGCAGGGCATCGAGTTCGACTACTGCTGTGTGCACGCCAGCTTCGCCCTGCGCGACGCGGGCTACGAGACGATCATGGTCAACTGCAATCCCGAGACCGTCTCCACCGACTACGACACCAGTGACCGGCTGTACTTCGAGCCGCTGACCGAGGAGGACGTGCTCAACGTCATCGAGGCCGAGCAGGGCTCGGGTGAGGTGGTCGGGGTCGTGGTCGCCCTCGGCGGCCAGACCCCGCTCAAGCTGGCCGACGTGCTGCCCGCCGACCTCGTGCTCGGCACCAGTGCGGCCTCCATCGACCTCGCCGAGGACCGGGAGCGTTGGAACGCGCTCTGTGCCCATCTGGAGATCCCCCAGCCCGCAGGGGGCACGGCGGTCACCGTCGAAGAGGCCCTGGAGGTCGTGGCGCGGGTCGGCTACCCGGTCCTGATGCGGCCGTCCTACGTCCTCGGCGGCCGGGCCATGTCGATCGTCTACGACGACGAGGGCCTCCGGGCCGCCATGGCCGAGCTGGCCGGATTCGGCTCCCTGGGCAAGGAGGGCGGCCTCTCGGCGGAGCGTCCGGTCCTGGTGGACCGCTTCCTGGAGGACGCCGTCGAGGTCGACGTGGACGCCCTGCGGGACCACACCGGCGATGTGCTGATCGGCGGGATCATGGAGCACGTCGAGGAAGCGGGAGTCCACTCCGGCGACAGCGCCTGCATCATCCCGCCCCCCTCCCTCTCGGCCGAGACCGAGGAGGTCATCGAGGAGCACACGAAGGCCATCGCCGAGGCCCTCGACGTCCGGGGTCTCATCAACGTCCAGTACGCGGTCAAGCACAACCAGGTGTTCGTCATCGAGGCCAACCCCCGTGCCTCCCGCACCGTGCCGTTCGTCGCCAAGGCCACGGGCGTGCCCCTGGTGAAGCTGGCCGCCCGGATCATGGTCGGGGCCACGCTCGTGGACCTGCGGGAGGAGGGCCTCCTCGTCGACAAGGTCGTCGGTGACCACGTGGCGGTGAAGGAGGCGGTCCTGCCCTTCGACCGCTTCCCCGACGTCGACACGGTGCTGGGCCCCGAGATGCGCTCGACCGGAGAGGTCATGGGGATCGACCTCACGGTGGGCCTGGCCTTCGCCAAGAGCCAGATCGCGGCGGGGGACCCGCTGCCCGAGCGGGGAACGGTGTTCCTGTCGCTGGCCGACCGGGACAAGGCGACCGGGGAGGTGGCCGCCGTCCTCTTCCGGGAGATGGGCTTCGCCATCGCGGCCACCGCGGGCACCGCCCGGTTCCTCGAGGATCGGGGGGTCGAGGTGGCCACGGTGGTGGCCAAGCTGGGGGAGGAGGCGGGTCACGACGCCGTCGAACTGATCGGATCGGGCAAGGTCGACCTGGTCGTCAACTCGCCCCGGGGTCGGGGCCCACGGGCCGACGGGGCCCACATCCGGCGGGCGGCGGCCACCGCGCGCATCCCTGTGGTCACCACGGCGGCCGCCGGCCTGGCGGCCGCCAGGGGGATGGCCGACTGGTCGCGCCACGAGCTCCGGGTGCGGACGCTGCAGGAGTACCACCGCGGTGTGACGGCCGATCAGCTGAGCCTGCCCCTCTGATGACGGCGATGCCCGACCTGACCACCGCGGTCGGGTCGGTCACGTTGCCCAACCCGGTGATGACGGCCTCGGGCACCGCCGGGCACGGGACCGAGCTGGCCGCCTACCAGGACCTGTCCGGGCTCGGCGCGGTCGTGGTGAAGTCGCTGGCGGCAGGCCCTTGGGCGGGCAACCCGCCCCCGCGGGTGCGGGAGGCCCCGGCCGGGATGGTGAACAGCATCGGCCTGCAGGGTCCCGGTGTCCCTGCCTGGCTGGCCGAGGACCTGCCTGCCCTGGAGGCTCTCGGGGCCCGGGTGGTGGCCAGCATCTGGGGCCGCACCGTCGACCAGTACGCCGAGGCCGCCCGGCTGCTGGCCGACGCCGGGGACACCGTCATCGCCGTCGAGGTGAACCTCAGCTGCCCCAACCTCGACGGCGGCGCCCACCTGTTCGCCCACGACGCCGGGTTGGCCGCCGAGGCCATCGCCGCCACCGCGGCCTGTGGCCGCCCCCGCTGGGCCAAGCTCAGCCCGAACACCCCGGACCTGGTCACCATCGCCGGGGCGGTCACCGCGGCCGGGGCCGAGGCCGTCACCCTGATCAACACGGTCCAGGCCACGTTGCCCGACGACGAGCGCCGAGCGCCCCGCTTCGGCGGCGGCGGCGGCGGTCTCTCCGGGCCGGCCATCCATCCCGTCGCCGTCCGCTGCGTCTACGCCGTCCGGGCCGCCCATCCCCACCTGCCGATCGTGGGAGTCGGCGGGGTCACCGACGCGGCCACGGCCCTCGACCTGTTGGCCGCAGGGGCCTCCGCCGTCCAGGTCGGGACGGCGACCTTCGCCCATCCGGGTGCGCCATCGCGGGTGCGGGATCAACTAGAAACGTGGTGTCGACGCACCCGAACCCCCCACCTGCGCGAACTGATCGGAAGCATGCATGAGTGACGTCCCCGAAGCTGCAGTGCCCAACGAGCTCCGCCAGAAGCTCTGCCTGGCGCTGGACGTGGATGACCTGGTCGCCGCCAACCGCCTGGCCCGCGACCTCAAGGGCCACTTCGGCGTCGTGAAGATCGGTCTCGAGTTGTTCACCGCGGTGGGCCCCGACGTCATCGGGACCATGACCGATCACGGCTTCAAGGTGTTCGTCGACCTGAAGCTGCACGACATCCCCAACACCGTCGAGCGGGCATCGCGGGTGCTCGGGGCGCTGGGGGCGAGCTACCTGACCATGCATGCCCACGGCGGCGCGCCGATGCTGCGGGCCGGGGTGACCGGCCTGCTCGAGGGCGCGGCGAACGCCGGCCTGCCCGAGCCCGTGGCCGTGGCCGTCACCGTCCTCACCAGCGATGCCGACGCCCCCGAGCACATCATCCCCAAGCGGGTCCGGGTGGCGGCCGAGGGTGGCTGTCAGGGCATCGTGTGCGCGGTGGGTGACCTGCCCGACGTGCGCACGCTGACCCCCCGGCTCATCAAGGTCGTCCCCGGGATCCGTCCGGCGGGTGCCCCCGCCGACGACCAGGCCAGGGTCGGCACCCCTCAGGAGGCGCTGGACGCGGGCGCCGATCTGCTCGTCATCGGCCGCCCGATCACGCGGGCCGACGATCCCGTGCAGGCGGCCGCCGACCTCGTCGCTTCCGTCGGGTAGACGGCGATGCTGTCGGCTCTTCGCCTGACGGCTCATCCTCTTGTGGGTCGGGGCCCCGACGGACCGGACCGGTCCGTCGGCGCGGTCTGATGCCGACGCCACCGCCGCTGAGCGACGAACAGCGCCGGGCCGCACTGGAGAAGGCGGCGGAGGCCCGCCGGGTCCGGGCCGAACTGAAGGCCGACCTCCAAGCGGGCACCGTGAGCCTGCAGGAGGTCTTCGCCCGGTCGGCCGAGGAGAAGATCGTGGCCGACACCAAGATCCTGGTGGTGTTGGAGTCCCTGCCGAACATCGGCAAGGTCCGTTCCCGGCGCACCATGGCCGACATCGGGATCAGCGAACGCCAGCGGGTCCGGGGCGTCGGCCAGAACCAGCGGGAGGCGCTGATCGAGCGCTTCGCCGAAGGGGAGTCCTCCTGATCATCGTCATCGCCGGCCCCGGCGGCGTCGGCAAGGGCGCCATCGTCGAGCAGTTGACCGCCCGGGACCCCGACCTGTGGCTGAGCCGCTCGTGGACCACGCGCGACCGCCGTCCCGGGGAGCCCGAGGGCGCGTACGTGTTCACCGATCGCGAGGCGTTCATGGCGAACGTGAAGGCGGGGGGATTCCTGGAGTGGGTCGAGTTCCTCGACTACCTGCAGGGCACGCCCGTCCCGGACCCGCCCGAGGGCAAGGACGTGGTGCTGGAGATCGACGTCGGCGGAGCCGAGCAGATCCTGGCCGGGTACCCCGACGACCTGTTCATCTTCGTCGAGCCCCCCAGCCGAGCGGTCCAGGAGGAGCGCCTCCGCGGCCGGGGTGACCCCGGGGACAAGATCCGACAGCGCTTGGCCAAGGCCGACGAGGAGTCCGCCTGGGCCCGTGAGCTGGGCATGACCGTCGTCGTCAACGACGTGCTCGAGGACGCCGTGGCCGAGGTCGAAGCGCTCATCGCCGAGGCCCGCGCCACCCGATGACCCGGTGGGACGGCGAGGTCGTCACCACGACCGAGCGCCCCGCCACCGAGCGGGTGCTGCGCTCGGAGATCCCGTCGGTCGAACACCGGCTCAGCGCCGCCTTCCGAGAGGCGATGCGCCACCAACCCCGGGCCACCGTCGGCCCCATGCTCGTCACCGCTCAGCGACATGAGCTACTCGTTCGAGGCGCGGAACCGTGGGCCGATGTCGTACCTCGCCCTCGTCCCCAACGGGACACGGACCGGAACTCCTGGGCTCCCGGTAGCCTGTTCTGGCCCCTTTCTCCACCGGAGTGCCGCATGTCTTCGCGCCATCACACGATGATCGACCCCCGCATCGAGGACCTCCTCGAGCGTGCCGGGGACTCCAAGTTCCGCCTGGTGACCCTCGGGGCCAAGCGGGCCCGCCAGATCAACTCGTACTTCGGCCAGCTCGGTGAGGGCCTCGGGGCCTCGATCCCGCCGCAGGTGACCTCGACGGCCCGCAAGCCGCTGTCGATCGCCTACGAGGAGGTCAGGGCGGACAAGATCCTGCCGGTGAACCCCGAGGACATGCCCCAGGAACCCGAGGTCGACGAGGACGCCGAGACGCTCGCGGCCGATGCCGGAGACGACGCGGAGGCGTAGTCCGCTCGCGGGCGAGACCCGGGACCCGGGGGGAGCGAACGTGCCCGAGACCGCAACAGCAGCCAGTCCACTGCGGGGCCGTCGGATCGTCCTGGGCGTCACCGGGGGCATCGCCGCGTACAAGGCGGTCGAGGTCTGTCGCCGGCTGGTGGACGCCGGGGCCCACGTCGCCCCGATCATGACCGAGGGGGCCCAGCAGTTCGTCGGTGAGGTGACCTTCTCGGCCCTGGCCTCCGAGCCCGTCCAGACCTCCCTCTGGGACGAAGCCTCACCCATCCCGCACACCCGGCTGGGCCAGGGGGCGGACCTGATCGTGGTCTGCCCCGCCACGGCCCGCCTGCTCGGCGCCTACGCCGCCGGCATCGCCGACGACCTCCTCACCGCGACGTTGCTCGCCACGCGGGCCCCCGTGGTGGTCTGCCCGGCCATGCACACCGAGATGTGGGAGCACCACGCGGTGCAGGACAACCTCCGCGTCCTCACCGGTCGGGGCGTGACGATCGTCCCGCCGGAGGAGGGTCGCCTGGCCGGCGGTGACGTCGGGGCCGGACGCCTGGCCGATCCCGAGCGCATCGTGGCCGCCCTCGAAGCCGTCCTCGGCCCCGACGACCTGGTGGGCCTCGAGGTGCTGGTCACCGCCGGGGGCACCCGCGAGCCCATCGACCCCGTCCGCTTCATCGGCAACCGCTCGTCGGGCAAGCAGGGCCACGCCCTCGCCGACGAGGCCGCGTCCCGGGGCGCCAAGGTCACGCTGGTCACCACCGTCGAGCGCCCGGCGGCCGTCGGTGTCGAGGTCGTGCCCGTGGCCACCGCGGCCGAGATGGAGGCCGCCGTCCGGGAGCGCAGCGACCGCGCCGACGTGGTCGTCATGGCCGCGGCGGTGGCGGACTTCCGCCCGGACGCCTCCGCGGAGAGCAAGCTCAAGAAGGACGGTGGGCCGCCCGCGGTCACCCTGGTGCCGACCGTCGACATCCTCGGTGGCCTGGTCGAGCGCCGCCGCCCCGGTCAGACGTTGGTCGGCTTCGCCGCCGAGACCGACGACGTCGAGGCCAACGCGGCGGCCAAGCTGGCCCGAAAGCCCGTCGACCTCCTCGTGGTCAACGACGTCTCCAAGCCCGGAGCCGGGTTCGAGTCCGACACCAACGAGGTGCGTATCATGTCGCCGTCCGGGTCGACCGTCACGGTCGACCAGAGTGACAAGCGAGTCGTCGCCCGTGCCGTCCTCGATGCCGTTGTGGCCGACCGCGCCACGTCCTGACACCTGATCGCCCCGCCCCCGACACCGAACACCGAACATGGAGCACCCGTGAGCAAGTTCACCTTCACCTCGGAGAGCGTGACCGAGGGCCATCCGGACAAGATGGCCGACCAGATCTCGGACTCGATCCTCGACGCCATGCTGGCCGAGGATCCCGAGAGCAGGGTCGCCTGCGAGACCATGGTGACCACCGGCTTGGCCATCGTCGCCGGCGAGATCACCACCCAGGCCTACGTCGACATCCCGGGCACGGTGCGCCGGACGATCAACGACATCGGTTATGACCGCGAGGCCTTCGGCTACGACGGCAACACCTGCGGGGTCATGGTCTGCATCGACGAGCAGAGCCCCGACATCGCCCAGGGGGTCGACGACAGCGAAGAGGTCCGCTCGGGCACCTCGGGTGAGGACCTGCTCAACAAGCAGGGCGCCGGGGACCAGGGGATGATGTTCGGTTACGCCTGCGACGAGACCGACGTGCTCATGCCCCAGCCGATCCACGTGGCCCACCGCATGGCCGAGCGCCTCACCGAGGTCCGCCGGGCGGGGACCGTGCCCTACCTGCGGCCCGACGGCAAGACCCAGGTCACCTTCGACTACGAGGGCGGCAAGCCGGTCCGCCTCACCACGGTGCTGATCTCCACCCAGCACAACGACGGCATCGACCGGGACGAGGTGATCCGCCCCGACCTGATCGAGCACGTCATCCGGCCGGTGATCCCGGAGCAGTTCGCGGACGACGAGTACGAGGTCTTCGTCAACCCGACCGGGCGCTTCGTGACCGGTGGCCCGGTGGGCGATGCCGGCCTGACCGGCCGCAAGATCATCGTGGACACCTACGGCGGCATGGCCCGCCACGGCGGCGGGGCCTTCTCGGGCAAGGACCCCAGCAAGGTCGACCGTTCCGCGGCCTACGCCGCCCGCTGGGTGGCCAAGAACCTGGTCGCGGCCGGCGCGGCCTCCCGCTGTGAGGTCCAGGTGGCCTACGCCATCGGCGTGGCTCACCCGATCTCGATCATGGTGGAGGCCTTCGGCACCGAGAACGTCGACAAGGTCAAGCTGGAGGAGACGGTCCGAGAGGTCTTCGACCTCCGCCCGGCGGCCATCATCCGCGATCTCGAACTGCGCCAGCCCATCTACCGCCAGACGGCGGCCTACGGCCACTTCGGGCGGGAGGGCGCCGGCTTCAACTGGGAGCGCCTGGACCGCGTCGACGCGGTGAAGTCCGCGCTCGGGCTGTAGGCCTCACGTCCCGCTCCGCTCGGGCCATCCGGGTCACGGAGGCAGGCCGCCGGTGACCTCGGGGTCCCCGGCCCGCCCTCCATGACCCACGCCCCGCCTGCAGAGCCCACCGCCCGCCCCGGGTCGACGGTCCGGGTCCTGCCCGACGTGCCCGCCCTGGGGCGCGCCTTCGACTACCTCGTCCCCGAGGCGATGCTGGGTCGGATCGGTGTCGGTGCCCTGGTGCGCATCGAACTGCAGGGCCGGCGCGTCGGCGGATGGGTGGTCGAACTGGACTCCCGGCCGCCGGAGGGCACGGTGCTGCGGCCGTTGTCGAAGGTCACGGGCTGGGGGCCGCCCCCGGACCTGGTCGCGCTGACCGACTGGGCCGCTCACCGCTGGGCCGGTCGACCGGTGGCCTTCCTGCGGACGGCGTCGCCCCCCCGGGCCGTGGTCGGTGTCCCCGACCGATGGGACCCCAGCCATCCCGTCCCGACGACGGGTGACGCTCTGGCCGAGGCCGCGTTCGCATCCCCGAACGCGAGCGTCGGGCCACTGGCTGAATGGATGCCGAGGGTGGTCCGGCTGGCCCCGGCGGCGGACCGCCTGCCGTTGGTCCTGGCGGCGTGCCGCCGGGGCCACGCGCTGATCATCCTGCCGTCGGTGGCCGAGGCCGAGGACCTGGGTGTGCGGCTCCGACGGATGGGCGTGCCCGTGGCCGTGCTGCCCGACGAGTGGGCCCAGGCCCGAGGTGGGGCCACGGTGGTCGGCGCCCGCTCCGCCGCTTGGGCGCCGGTCGTCGACCTCGCCGCCGTGCTGGTGCTCGACGAGCACGACGAGGCCCACAAGCAGGAGCAGACGCCGGCGTGGCACGCCCGCGACGTGGTGGTGGAGCGGGCCCGTCGGGCCGGGGCGCCGTGCGTGCTGGCTTCACCCTGCCCGTCGTTGGAGGCCCTCGAGTGGGGCGAGCCGACGACCCCGCCCCGCTCGGTGGAACGGCACGGGTGGCCGGTGGTCGATGTGGTGGACCGCCGCCAGGAGGACACCGGCCGGTCCGGGTTGTACTCGGCCCGTCTGGTCGACCTGTTGCGGGAGGGCGGTCGGGTCCTGTGCGTCCTGAACCGGAAGGGTCGGGCCCGCCTCCTCGCCTGCCACGCGTGTGGCGAGTTGGCCCGCTGCGAGCACTGTGGTGGCGCCCTCGTCCAGTCCGAGCCCGGCACCTTGACCTGTCCGCGAGATGACCGCAACCGGCCGACGATCTGCGCGGCGTGCGGCGGGACGAAGATGAAGCTCCTCCGGGTCGGGGTGAACCGGGCCGCGGAGGAGCTGGCGGCCCTGGCCAACACCGAGGTCGTGGAGGTGACAGGGGAGTCCGAAGCCCTGCCCGACGCCCGGGTCTACGTGGGCACCGAGGCGGTGCTCCATCAGGTCCACCACGCCGAGGTCGTGGCCTTCCTGGACTTCGACCAGGAGCTGCTCGCCCCGCGCTACCGAGCAGCCGAGGAGGCGCTGGCCCTGCTGGCCCGGGCCTCCCGCGTCCTGGGGGGGCGTCGTCGCAACGGGCGGCTGGTGGTGCAGACCCGCCTGCCCGAGCACGAGGTCATCCAGGCCGCCCTCCACGCCGACCCGGCCCGGGTGGCCGACGCCGAACGCGAGCGCCGCCGGATCCTGGGCTACCCGCCGGCGACCGCCCTGGCCGCCGTCAGCGGGGCGGTGGCCGAACAGTACGTCGAGGGGATCGAGGGCATCGACGTGCTGGGGCCGAGGGAGGGCACCTGGCTCCTGCGGGCCCCCGACCACGCCACCCTCCTGTCCGCCCTGGCGGCCGCCCCCCGCCCGTCGGGTCGGATGCGCCTCGACGTCGACCCCCTCCGGGTCTGACGAAATTGCGTTCCTTCTGGTCGCCTGACGACCACACCCAACGCAATCCCGTCGGACGGGCTGGTCCGGCGGCCTGCTCGCCGGAACTGCGTGACCTGCGGTCGCTCCACGACCGGATCCGACGCGATTCCGGAGAGGATGGGCGGGGATGAGGATCATCGGAGGGTCGGCGCGGGGGCGGAAGCTGGTGGGGCCGTCCTCGGAGGGGACGCGACCGCTGTCGGATCGGGCCCGGGAGGCGCTGTTCAACATCCTCGGCCCCGGCATCCGGGGCGAGCGCCTCCTGGACCTCTTCGCCGGCACCGGAGCCGTCGGCCTCGAGGCGATCAGCCGGGGTGCCCTGTCGGCCACGTTCGTGGAGCGAGATCGGCGGGCGCTGGGCGACATCCGGAGCAACCTCGACCTGCTCGGCTTCGGTGACCGGGGCCAGGTCGTCTCCGGCGACGCCCTCGGGTTCCTCGGCCGGACCCGGGACTCCTTCGACGTGATCTTCGCCGGGCCCCCGCAGTGGGACGGCCTCTGGAAGACGACGGTTGCCGCGGTCGATGCCCGCCCCGGGGTCCTGGCCGACGGCGGGGTGCTCATCACCCAGCTCGACCCCAGCGAAGACGACGGTGACCCCGACCTGGCGGTCCTGGCCCGGGTCGACGCCCGTACCTACGGCAAGACCCTCCTGTTCTTCCACGAAGCCCGTCCGTCGACGTGACCGTCGTGGCCCGGTGCTTCCACGGAACCCGTCCGTCGGGGTGACCGTCGTGGCCCGGTGCTTCCACGGAACCCGTCCGTCGGGGTGACCGTCGTGGCCCGGTGCTTCCACGGAACCCGTCCGCCGGGGTGACCGTCGTGGCCCGGTGCTTCCACGGAACCCGTCCGCCGGGGTGACCGTCGTGGCCCGGTGCTTCCACGGAACCCGTCCGCCGGGGTGACCGTCGTGGCCCGGCCGAGCGGTGCCGACCCGGGGCGACCGACGCGCGTACGCTCTCGTCGCCCATCGTGTCGCCGAGGAGGCAGCCGCCATGCAGGTCGAGATCAAGTACAGCCCGAGTTACTCCATCGCCTTCGCCACCCTCGACGCCGGCGAGCACATCAAGGCCGAGGCCGGGGCGATGGTCAGCCACTCGGCCGGCCTGCAGATGGAGACCAAGGCCGAGGGGGGCCTCATGAAGGGGCTGAAGCGGGCCGCCCTGGGCGGCGAGTCGTTCTTCATGAACACCTTCACCGCCACCCAGCCGGGCGACTCGATCGGCCTGGCTCCGCCCCTCCCGGGGGACATCGCCCACTGGCCCCTGGCCGGCCAGACCGTGTACCTGCAGTCCGGCTCCTACCTGGCCTCCAGCGCGGGCATCGAGATCGACACCGACTGGGGCGGGGCCAAGACCTTCTTCAGCAGCGAAGGCCTCATCGTGCTGAAGGTGTGGGGCACCGGCGACCTGCTGATCTCGGCCTACGGCGCCATCCACGCCATCGACCTCGCGCCGGGCCAGTCCTACATCGTGGACACCGGCCACATGGTCGGCTGGTCCGAGGGCGTGACCTACACCGTGAACAAGGCGGGCGGCGGCTGGAAGCAGACCCTGCTCGGCGGCGAGGGCCTGGTCTGCACCCTCACCGGCCCCGGCCGCATCTACCTCCAGACCCGCAGCCCCGCCGACTTCATCGGTTGGCTGGTCCCCCAGCTCCCCAAGCCCAGCAACAGCTGAGGGCGGACGTCCCCGACGCCGCCGATCCGAAATTGCGTCGATTGGTCACGCCTGGCGTGACCAATCGACGCCAGATCGCCTCCGGGCGCAGGAACCGGCCCGGTAGCGTTGTCGGGATGGCGCCGTTCGAGATCCGGATCGTGGGGGACCCCGTGCTGAAGCAGCGGGCCCACGAGATCGAGAACGTGGACGCCGCCCTCGTGCGGCTGGTCGACGACATGGTCATGACGATGTACGAGGCGCCCGGTGTCGGCCTCGCCGCCCCGCAGGTGGGTGTCCAGAAGCGCCTGTTCGTCTACGACATCGGTGAGGGTCCGCAGACGTTGGTCAACCCGACGATGGTCGAGGGCGACGGCGAGTGGGTCTACGACGAGGGCTGCCTCTCGGTGCCCGGCCTCTCCTGGGAGATCGTGCGGCCCAAGGAGGTCCACCTGACCGGCTGGGACCTGGACGGCAACGAGGTCTCCGTCGAGGCCGACGAGTACCTGGCCAGGGTCTTCCAGCACGAGATGGACCACCTCGACGGGATCCTCCTGCTGGAGCGCCTCGACGAGGGCCAGTCCAAGGAGGCCAAGAGGGCCGTGCGCGAGCTCATGCTCACCGGCCGGGCCCCGGTCCAGGAACGTCCTCGGGAGGGGCTGTCACTCGACTGAAGCCGGCGCCCGAGCACCCCGGGCGACTGGCGTTCCTGGGGACCCCCGAGATGGCGGTCCCCTTCCTGCGGGGCCTGCATGGCGCCGAGTGGCCCATCGACCTGGTGGTGTCGCGACCCGACCGACGGCGGCGACGCAACGCTGATCCCGAACCCAGCCCGGTGAAGGCCCTGGCCCTCGAGCTCGGCCTCCCGGTCAGCGACGACCCGGCCGACGTGGCGACGTGCGGTGCCGACCTCGGGATCGTGGTGGCCTACGGGCGCATCATCAAGGCCGAAGTGCTGGCTCGGGTGCCGATGGTCAACGTCCACTTCTCCCGCCTGCCGAGATGGCGGGGGGCCGCTCCCGTCGAGCGGGCCATCCTGGCCGGCGACGAGACCGCCGGCGTCGACATCATGGCCGTCGAGGCGGGCCTGGACACCGGCCCGGTCTTCGCCCGACACCAGACCGAGATCGGCGACCACGAGACCGCTCGTGAGCTGGCCGACCGCCTGGTCGGCATCGGGGTCGTCCTCCTGCTCGACGCCCTGAAGGCCGGTCTGAAGGACCCGATGCCCCAGGCGGGCGAGCCCACCTACGCCGAGAAGATCGACCCCGCCGAGCTGCGCATCGACTGGCGGCTCCCGACCATCGAGATCCACCGCCTCGTGCGCCTGGAGCGGGCCTGGACGACGTTCCGGGGCAAGCGCCTCAAGGTCCTGGCCGGGCACCCGCTGCCCGGCTCGCTGGAGCCGGGGGTGATGGACCTGGAACTCCCGGTGGAGGTGGGCACGGGCCAGGGGACCTTCCGCATCGACGTCGTCCAGCCCGAGGGCAAGGCGCCGATGAAGGCCAAGGACTGGGTCCAGGGCGCGAGGATCGAACCGGGCGAACGACTGGGAGAGACATGAGCGATGAGGGGCGGAACCGATCGGTGGGCCGAACGGGCCCGCAGGGCGATGAGCCGTCAGGCCTGGAGCCATGAGCACCGACGACGTGGCCGGCCTGTCGGCCAAGGTGCTGACGGTGTCGGACGGGGTGATCGCCGGGACCCGGGAGGACAAGTCCGGGGCGGCGCTCGAGGAGCTGCTGGCCGGTGCAGGATTCGACGTGGTCGAGCGCCGGGTCGTGGCCGACGGCATCCAGAACGTGGGCGAAGCCATCGTCGATCTGGCCGAGGGCTTCGCCGGCCTGATCGTCACCACGGGCGGCACCGGCTTCGGCCCCCGGGACCAGACCCCGGAGGGCACCCGGGTCGTGCTCGATCGCGAGGCCCCCGGCCTGGCCGAGGCCATGCGCCTGGTCAACCCGCTGGGCCGGCTCTCCCGGGGCGTGGCGGGCACGCGGGGCCTGGCCCTGGTCCTGAACACCCCGGGCTCGAGCAAGGGGGCCGTGGAGACCGCCGGGGCCGTCCTCGACGTCATCCCCCACGCCCTCCGGCTCATGACCGGGGAGTCCACCCAGCACTGACCGGCACGCCGGGCGAGCTGGTCGAATCTGGCACGATCGTGTTGACGTGCGGCCACCCATGAGTACCATGGGTGGTACGCCCCCTCGCGGGGTCGGGTGGAAGTCCCAACCGGCGGTGACAGTCCGCGAACCCCCACCTCGGTGGGGGCCGATCTGGTGGAACTCCAGGGCCGACGGTGAGAGTCCGGATGAGAGCGAGGGGCCGGGTGCGGCGTTCCCGCGCGCGGTCCCGGACAGGAGACCGGGATGGCGCAGGGGACAGAGCAGGATCGGGCGCTCATGGCCCACGCCCTCGACCTGGCCGCGAGCGTCCGCACCACGACCTCCCCGAACCCCTGGGTCGGTGCCGTCGTGGGCACGTCTGAGGGCGCCTACGCCGGAGCCACCGAGCCTCCTGGCGGTCGCCACGCCGAAATCGTGGCGCTGGATGCGGCCGGGGTCGCCGCTCGTGGCGCCACGCTGGTCACGACCCTGGAGCCGTGCTCGCACACCGGCCGCACCGGGCCCTGTGCCGACGCCATCATCGCGGCCGGCGTCGCCCGTGTCGTCGTGGCCGTCGAGGATCCCGATCCGAACGTCACCGGGCAGGGCGTCGCCAAGCTCCGGGCGGCGGGCATCGAGGTCGTGACGGGCGTTCTCGCCGAGGAGGCCGCTTCTCAGCTCGCCCCCTACCTCAAGCACCGGACGACGGGCCGCCCCTACGTGGTGTTGAAGCTGGCGGCGAGTCTGGACGGGCGCACCGCCGCGCCCGACGACTCCAGCCAGTGGATCACCGGCGAGGAGGCCCGGGCCGACGCCCACCACCTCCGGTCCGAGAGCGACGCGGTGATCGTCGGCGCCGGCACGGTCCGGGCCGACGACCCGACCCTCACCGTCCGCCACGTCGAGGGACCGGATCCACTGCGGGTCGTGCTCGGGCACGCCCCGCCGGGCGCCAAGGTCCTACCGGCGCTCGAGCTCCAGGGCGGCCTGGGCGAGGTCCTCGACGCCCTGGGCGAGCGCGGCGTCCTGCAGGCGCTCGTCGAAGGGGGTGCCGCCGTGGCCCACGACTTCCACGCCGCGGGACTGGTCGACCGCTACGTGCTCTACCTCGCCCCCGCCCTCTTCGGCGGTGACGATGCCCGTGGGCTGTTCGCCGGCGCCGGCGCCCCGACGATCGACGACCTGTGGCGCGGCCAGATCCTCAGCACGACGCCACTCGGCGTCGACCTCCGCATCGACCTGGAGGCCGCATGAGCCCCCACTGCGAAATTGCGTCGGTCGGTCCGCCCTGGCGAGACCGACTCACGCCAGAAGAGGACGACGACGCCCGAGGACCGCTCTGCGCCACCCAGGCCGCGGGCGAGGAGGCCGCCTGATGTTCACCGGGATCGTCGAGGAGCTGGGCACCGTCCTGGCCGTCGAGGTGCGGGGGGACGCCGCCCGCATCCGCATCGGCGCGACCCATGTGCTCGAGCAGGCGAAGATCGGGGACTCCACGGCGGTCGACGGCTGCTGCCTCACCGTGGTCGAGTTGAGCGACGGCTGGTGGGAGGCCGATGTCAGCGACGAGACCCTGCGCCGCACCACCCTGGGCGGCCTCCAGGTGGGCGACCGGGTCAACCTGGAGCGCCCCCTGCTGGTCACCGACCGCCTCGGTGGCCACATCGTCCAGGGCCACGTCGATGCCGTGGGCGAGGTCGTCGCATCCGGGCCGGACCTGCAGGTCCGCATGCCCCACGGCCTGCGCCGCTACGTCATCGAGAAGGGCTCGATCACCGTGGACGGGGTCAGCCTGACCGTGGTCCGGCCCACCGCCGACGGCTTCACCGTGGCCGTCATCCCCCACACCGCGGAGGTCACCACCCTGGGCGCCAAGGTCCCCGGTGACACCGTCAACCTCGAAGTCGATCTCATCGCCAAGTACACCGAGCGCCTGCTGGCATTCGAGGAGGAGCCCTAGATGGCCGAGCACACCCCGCAGTTCGACCCCGTCCCCGAGGCCATCGCGGCGGTCGGGCGAGGCGAGATCGTCGTCGTGGTCGACGACGAGGACCGCGAGAACGAAGGCGACCTGATCATGGCCGCCGAGTTCGCCACTCCCGAGAAGATCGCCTTCTTCGTACGCCACACCTCCGGGCTCATCTGCATCCCGCTGACCGGGGACCGCCTCGACGAGCTGGACATCCCGCTCATGGTCAAGGACAACACCGAGGCCCAGCGGACCGCCTTCACCTACAGCGTCGACGCCACGACCGGCACCAGCACGGGCATCTCGGCGGCTGATCGGGCGGCGACGATCCAGTCCCTCATCGACCCCGGCACCCGCCCCACCGACCTGGCCCGGCCAGGTCACATCTTCCCGTTGCGCTACGCCGAGGGTGGGGTCCTCAAGCGGGCCGGGCACACCGAGGCCGCCGTCGACCTGTCCCGGATGGCCGGGCTCTACCCGGCCGGTGTCCTCTGCGAGGTCGTCAACGAGGACGGGACCATGGCCCGGGTCCCCGATCTGGTCCCGTTCGCGCAGGAACACGGCCTGAAGATGACCTCCATCGCGGATCTCATCCGCTACCGGCGGCAGAACGAGAAGTTGGTCCGCCGGATCGGCGAGGCCCGGATCCCCACGAAGTGGGGCGACTTCACCTGCTACGCGTACGAGTCCCTACTGGACGGCGAGCAGCACATCGCCCTGGTCCGGGGTGCCGTGCAGGGTGAGGAGGACGTGCTCGTGCGGGTCCACTCCGAGTGCTTGACCGGTGACGTCTTCGGCTCGATGCGTTGTGACTGCGGCATCCAGCTCGACGCCGCGCTGGCCCGCATCGCCGAGGAGGAGCTCGGGACCCTCGTCTACCTCCGGGGCCACGAGGGACGCGGCATCGGCATCGGCCACAAGATCCGGGCCTACTCCCTGCAGGAGGAAGGCCACGACACCGTGGACGCCAACCTCGAGCTGGGCCTGCCCATCGACAACCGCGAGTACGGCATCGGCTCACAGATCCTGGTCGACCTCGGCATCACCACCATGAAGCTCATGACCAACAACCCGGCCAAGTACGGGGGCCTGGAGGGCTTCGGCCTGGAGGTCACCGAGCGGGTCGCCCTGCAGACCATCCCGAACCCCGAGAACATCGAGTACCTCCGGACCAAGCGCGAGCGCATGGGGCACCTCATCGAGGGGCTGGACTGATGGGCGATCGGGTGGCCGGCGACGCCGACCTCGACGGCACGGGGATTCGGGTCGGGATCTGCTGTGGGCGCTTCAACCGGGACATCACCGACCGACTGCTGGAGGGCGCCCGGCGGGGGCTGGCCGCCCGTGGCGTGGCCGAGGAGGACATCACCGTCCAGTGGGCCCCCGGCGCCTACGAGCTGCCCCTGGTCGCCCAGGCGTTGGTGACCCGGTGGGGGGCCGACGCCGTCATCGCCCTCGGCGCGGTGATCCGGGGCGAGACCGGCCACTACGACTTCGTGGCGGGGGAGTGCGCCGCCGGGCTGTCGCGGGTGCAGCTGGACACCGGCGCGCCGGTGGTCTTCGGTGTCCTCACCACCGAGAACCGTGCGCAGGCCCTCGAGCGCTCCAGCGACGAGGACAACAAGGGCGAGGAGGGGGCCGAGACGGCGATCGAGATGGTCAACCTCCTCAAGTCCCTGCCCGGCTCGCCCTAGGCGGCCGTAGCCTCGTCCCCGATGCTGAGGCTGGTACTCCCCAAGGGCTCGCTCGAGCGGGCCACCCTCGAGCTCTTCGAGAACGCCGACCTGGCGGTCTCCCGCAGCTCGGCGGTGGACTACCAGGCCTCGATCGACGATCCCCGGATCGCCGACGTGCGGATCCTGCGCCCCCAGGAGATCCCCCGCTACGTGGCCGAGGGGATGTTCGACCTCGGCATCACCGGCCGTGACTGGATCGAGGAGACCGCCAGCGAGGTCGTGACCCTCGGCGAGCTGCACTACAGCAAGGCCACGGCCCGGCCCATCAAGATGGTGGTGGCAGTGGGCGGGGACAGCGAGGTCCAGTCGGTCGAGGAGCTCCCTCAGGGCGTACGGGTGTCGACCGAGTACCCCGAGGTCACCCGTCGGTACTTCGAGAAGAAGGGCATCGACGCCGACATCCGGCTGTCCTACGGCGCCACCGAGGCCAAGATCCCCGACATCGTCGACTGCATCGTGGAGATCACCGAGACCGGCCGGGCCCTCCGGGCCGCAGGCCTGCGGGTCATCGACGAGATACTCCAGTCCTACACGGAGCTGATCGCCAACCCGGTCGCCCACCAAGACCCCGAGAAGCGCCACGCCATGGGCCAGCTCCTGACCCTCCTGGAGGGCACGCTGGAGGCTCGGGCCAAGGTGCTGGTCAAGCTGAACGTGGCCGCCCAGGACCTCGACGCGGTCATCGCCGTCCTGCCGTCGATGAAGGCCCCCACGGTGAACGAGCTGCACGGCCACGGCGGCTTCGCCGTGGAGACCGTGGTGCCCAAGCGGGAGATCAACACGCTCATCCCGGCGCTCAAGGACCGAGGGGCGTCTGACATCATCGAGCTCCCCCTGGCCAAGATCGTCCACTAGGGGTGGCAGAGCCGACCGAGGGGCACCGGACGGGAGTGGTCACCGCCTTCGACGACCCCGTCGGCATCGGCACGGTCACCGAGGACGGTGGCGACCCGTACTTCTTCCACTGCACGGCCATCGCCGACGGTTCGCGGTCGATCGAGGTCGGTGCCCGGGTCCGGTTCGCCGTGGTCCCGGGCCGCCTCGGGCGCTGGGAGGCCACTGATGTCGGTCCCGTGTCCCAACCCCGCGAGGGCGTGACCGGGCCATGACCCGGGTCCGCCGCGCCGGCGGGTTCAGCCCTCCCCGGGCTGCTCGCCTGCGGCCTGCTCGCTGAGCTGGACGAAGGCCATGCGCAGCTGGGTCAGGGCGTCCTTCAGGGTCGGCTCGGCCTCGCCCAGACGCCCGGGGAGGCCTTCGACGAGTTGGCTCATGGCGTCGATCGCCAGCCGGGCGGCCGTGAGGTCGGGGTCCTCTTCACCGAGGTGGATGGCGGCCAACTCGTAGAGGCCCATCGCGTGGTTGGCCACGACCATGTCGGCGGGGGCCTCCAGCACCCGCCGGCGGGCGTCGGCCATCTCCTCGGCCATGGCCTGGGCCTGAGCCCGCTCCTCGGAGCTGAGGCCGGCGAGCGGGTCGACGTCACCGGTGGGCTCGGCGGGGGCGGAAGAGGCGGAAGAGGCGGCGTCCGGTTCGACCGGGTGCTCGCCGCCGGGGGTCCAGAGGCTGCTCATGGCCAAAGGGTGCCACGAGCGGCGCCCAGACACGCCGTCCGGGCGGGGGAAACACCCTCTTGAGGGGAACCGGGTCGGCCACTGGTAGCTTGGTGACCGCAATCCAACCTGGAAAGCGGGGCCCCGCCCCCACCTGGCCACCTGATCGAGGTGCGTGCAGGTCATCTGACGGCACCACCCTCCGGGGATGGGTCCGTCGTGCCTGGCGTCCGCCGAGTGTGGTGGCCCGGGATCGGGGCTCCTTCGTTCGCAAAAGGAGTCGCGCATTGCGCAGTGATCGGCCATAGCTTCGGGCCCAGCCCACGACGACACCCGGATCAATGATCAGATCCGGGTCCGTGAGGTCCGCCTGGTCGGCGTCGATGGCGAGCAGATCGGCATCAAGCCCCTTCCGGAGGCACTCTCGATGGCACGCGAACAGGGACTCGACCTCGTCGAGGTCGCTGCCGCGGCCAACCCCCCCGTGTGTCGGATCATGGACTACGGGAAGTTCAAGTACGAGAACGCCCAGAAGGCCAAGGAGTCACGGAAGAAGGCGACCAACGTCGTCGTGAAGGAGATGAAGTACCGCCCCAAGATCGGGCGCGGTGACTTCGACACCAAGACCCGCAAGGTCCACGAGTTCCTCGGGGAAGGTCACAAGGTCAAGGTCACGATCATGTTCCGTGGTCGTGAGGTCCAGCACCCCGAACTGGGGCGCCGGATCCTCGACAACGTGGCCGCCGCCGTCGAGGAGGTGGGACGGGTCGAGGCCCTGCCCAAGGTCGACGGCCGCAACATGACCATGGTCCTGGGACCCGACAAGCAGGCTCAGGCCCGAGCCAAGAAGGCCCGTGAGGAAGCGGCCGCCGCCGAGGCGGCCGTGGCCGAGGCGTCTGAGGCACCGGTCCCCGACGAGAGCAACGACACCGCCGAGGCGCCCACCGCCCCGGACAACGAGACCAGCGAAGCGGCGACCACCGCCGCCGAGTGAGGCCCGCGGCACCAGCCGCCCGAGAGGAAGAGACGCAATGCCCAAGATGAAGACCCACCGGGGCGCCAAGAAGCGCTTCAAGGTGACGGGCAGCGGCAAGGTGACGCGCCGCCAGATCCACAAGAACCACTTCAAGCGGCGCAAGCCCGCCGACCGCCAGCGTCGCCTGGCCGGCGAGGTCGAGGTCACCGGGGGCGATCGTCAGCACGTCCTCCGCCAGCTCGGGAAGCGCTAGGGAGCAGAGCCATGGCCAGAACCAAGACATCGGTCCCGTCGCGGCGTCGCCGCAAGGTGACCCTCGATCGCGCCCAGGGCTACTACGGCAACAAGAGCCGTTCCTACCGGGCCGCCAACGAGCAGGTGATGCACTCCCTGCGCTACGCCTACCGCGACCGCCGCGCCCGCAAGGGCGAGTTCCGGCGTCTGTGGATCCAGCGCATCAACGCCGCCTGTCGGGAGAACGGCACGACGTACAGCCGCTTCATCGCCGGCCTCAAGTCGGCCGAGGTCGAGGTCGACCGCAAGATCCTGGCCGACCTGGCCGTGACCGACCCGGCGGCCTTCGCGGCGCTGGTCGGCGTCGCCAACGAGCACGCGGCAGCCTCGGATCAGTAGCCGTCGTCGGTCGGGTGCGGACCTGGCGTCCGCGTCCGACCGCCCGGAGCCAACCGCGTGAGCAAGGGGTCCATCCAGCGGGTGCGTCGGCTCGGTCGGCACGCGCGCGCTCGGCGTGAGGAACGGGCCTTCGTGGTCGAGGGCCCACGCGCCATCAGCGCCGCGCTCGACTTCGACGCCGACCTGGACGAGGTCCTGGTCGTGGGCGGCGCCGAGATGGAGCTGGTCAACCGGGCCCGAGCGACCGGTGCCACGATCACCCACGTCGAAGCCGAGCAGCTCGAGCGGGCGCTGACGACGCGAACGCCCCAACCCATCGTGGCCGTGGCCGGCCTGGTCAGCTGGTCGCCGGCCGAGATCGCCGGCCAGGCGTTGGCCACGGGCCTGCCCGTGGTGGTGCTGGCGGGCGTGGCCGACCCGGGCAACGCGGGCACGGTCATCCGCTCCGCGGCGGCGGCCGGGGCCGCCGGGGTCCTGGTCACACCCGGCTCGGTCGACCCGACCAACCCCAAGTGCGTGCGCGCCTCCGCGGGGGCGCTCTTCGCCCTCCCTGTCGGGACGGTCGAAGGCCTGGACACCCTGTCGGACCTCGGTCTGGTGACCATCGGGGCCGCGGCCGGTGGGGTCGGGCCCGACGAGGTCGACCTGGCCGGACCGGTCGCCCTGGTGTTCGGCGGCGAGGCCGCCGGACTACCCGAGGACGAGCTGGTGGATCAGGAGGTGGCCCTGCCCCTCGAGGGCGGCGTCGAGTCGCTCAACGTCGCCATGGCCGCGACGGTCCTGTTGTACGAGGCCCGCCGGCAACGGCACGGGGGCTCATGGTGATACCGACTGGCGTCCGCGGTGCCCGAACGGGGAGGGTGGTGGCCCGATGATCGACCAGACGCGGCGCGGATCGGCGGTCCGGACAGGACCGCCGGGCGATGAGCCGTCAGTCCACGCGCCATGAACACCGAGCTCGCCGCCATCGAGGCCGACGCCCTGGACCGCATCCGAGCCGCGACCAGCGTCGAGGAGCTGACCGCCGTCGGCCAGGACGTCCTGGGCAAGCGCTCGGACCTGGTCGGCCTGCGCCGGCAACTGGGCGGTCTGGACGAGGCCTCCCGCAAGGAGGCCGGGGAGGCACTCAACGCCACGACCCAGGCCATCAAGGCGGCGATGGCCGACCGTGAAGGGGGGCTGGCCGCGGCCGAGCGGGCCGAGCGGTACGAGGCCGAGCGCGTGGACCTGACCGAGATCGTCGACCCGCCGCCGGTGGGCCACCTCCACATCGTGACCCAGACCTGGCAGGCCCTGGAGGACATCTTCGTGGGCATGGGCTACGGCGTGGCCGAGGGCCCCGAGATCGAGACGGACTGGTACAACTTCGAAGCCCTGAACATCCCGGACTCGCACCCGGCCCGGTCGATGTGGGACACCCTCTGGGTCGACGTCGCCGACGCCGACGGCAACCCGATGCTGCTGCGGACCCACACCTCCAACGTGCAGATCCACGTGATGCAGGCCCAGGAGCCACCGATCTACGTCGTCGCCCCGGGGCGGACCTACCGGCGGGACACCACCGACGCCACCCACCTGCCGGTCTTCCACCAGATCGAGGGCCTGGTCGTGGACAGGGGGATCACCATGGCCGACCTGGCCGGAACGATCCAGGCCTTCACCCAGGGCTACTTCGGCCAGGAGTTCGAGTCCCGGCTCCGGCCCTCGTACTTCCCGTTCACCGAGCCCTCGGCCGAATTCGACATCCGTCCACCCGGCGGCGACTGGCTGGAGCTCGGGGGCTGCGGGATGGTGCACCCCAACGTCTTCCGCCACGTGGGCATCGACCCCGAGGAGTGGACGGGCTTCGCCTTCGGGTTCGGCATCGACCGCCTGGCGAAGGTCCGTTACGCCGTGGACGACCTCCGCGAGTTCGTCACGTCCGACGTCCGATTCCTGGAACAGTTCTGATGAAGGTCCTGCTCTCTTGGATGCGGGAGTTCGCGGCTGACCTGCCCGATGACGTCGACGTCCTCACCGAGGCGCTCGATGATCTCGGGACGCCGGTCGAGGAGCGGGTGCGACTGGGGGAGGGGCTCGAGGGAATCGTGGTGGCCCGGGTGCTGGAGACCAAGGCCCATCCCGATGCCGACCGGGTGCAGTTGGTCGAGGTGGACCAGGGCGACGGCGAGGCCCTGCAGATCGTCTGTGGCGCCTTCAACATGGAGGCCGGCGACCTCGTCCCGTTGGCCACCCTGGGAACGACGATGCCCAACGGCATGGTCATCGAGCGCCGCAAGATGCGGGGCGAGTGGTCCAACGGGATGCTCTGCTCGGCCACCGAGATCGGCCTCGGCGATGACGCCGAGGGGATCCTGATCCTGTCCGAGACCCTGACGCCGGGCCGGCCGCTCACCGAGGCCCTCGGTCTGGCGGGGGACTGGTTGTTCGACCTCGAGGTCAACGCCAACCGACCCGACGCCCTGTCCATGGCGGGAGTGGCTCGGGACCTGGCCGCCCGGCTGGGTGTCGGATTCGCCCTGCCCGAGTGGGTCGCGCCGACCGGGGGCGCGCCGGGTGCGGACGTGGCCTCGGTGGAGATCGTGGACGAGGCGGCCTGCGCCCGGTTCCTCGCCCGCGTCCTGCGGGACGTGACGATCGGCCCCTCGCCGACCTGGCTGGCCAACCGCATCACCCAGGCGGGCATGCGTCCCATCAGCAACGTGGTCGACGTCTCCAACTACGTCATGCTCGAGCTGGGCCACCCGAACCACGCGTACGACCTCGACGCGGTGGCCGGCGGCCGGTTGCGGGTCCGTTTCGCCCAGGACGGTGAGCTCCTGGTCACCCTGGACGACGTCGAGCGTTCCTTCCTGGCCGCCGACGTGCTCATCTGCGACGGCGAGGACACCCCGATCGGGGTCGCCGGCGTCATGGGTGGCGCGTCCACGGAGATCAGCGACACCACCAGCAACGTGCTCCTCGAAGCGGCGTGGTGGTACCCCATGCAGATCGCCCGGACCTCGACCCGGCTCAACCTGCGCTCGGAGGCGTCCCGCCGCTTCGAGCGGGGCACCGACATCTGGGGCCTGGACCTGGCCGTCGAGCGGTTCTGCTCGCTGCTGGCCGAGTCCGGCGCCGTGGCCGCTCCCGATGTCATCGACGCGCGGGGGACGGTGCCGGAGCACCCACCGATCCGGGTCCGCACCGAGCGGGTCAACCTGGTCACCGGACTGGATCTGGATGCCCCGACGATCCGCGACCTGCTCGAACCCATCGGCTTCACGGTGGGAGTCGAGGTCGACGGGGCCCAGGTGGTCGACGTGCCCAGCTTCCGCCCCGACGTGGTCGAGGAGATCGACGTCCTCGAGGAGGTGGCCCGCCACCAGGGCTACGCCAAGCTCCCTCAGACGGTGCCCAGCTCGCCGCACGCCGGCCGGCTGTCCGACCGCCAGCGTGAGCGCCGCCGGATCCGGGCGACCCTGGTCGGTCTCGGTCTGGACGAAGCGCTGCCGATGCCGTTCCTGGCCCCCGAGGACCTGGACCGGACCGGCCTCGCTCCGGACGCGATCTCGGTGGCCAACCCGCTCGACGCACGGGAGTCCCTGATCCGGACGTCGCTGCGTCCGGGCCTGTTGCGGGCGCTGGCCTACAACGCCAGCCATCGCAACGACGGCGCGGGCCTGTTCGAGATGGGCAAGATCTTCCTGCCGCCGGCGGGGGACCGGCAACGCCCGTCGGAACCCGAGATCCTGGCGGTGGCCCTGGCCGGCCGCGAGGCCCCGCAGGCCGTGCGGGTCTGGACGGCCCTGGCCGAAGCCGTCGGTGTCGATGGGGTGGCCCTGGAAGCGGGCACCAGCCCCGGCCTGCACCCCACGCGCTGCGCCCGCCTCGTCGCGGGCGGTGCCGTGGTCGGCGTGGTCGGTGAGATCGATCCGATCGTCACCGAGACCTGGGACATCGCGGAGCGCGTGGCCTGGCTGGAGGTCGACCTGGATGCGCTGGACTCGGTCCCTCGGCGGGACCGGCGCTACCGCACCGTGAGTCGCTTCCCATCCAACGACATCGACCTCGCCTTCGTGGTCGACGACGGTGTGCCGGCGGGCGCGGTGGCCACGACGATCAGTGAATCGGCCGGTGACCTGCTGGCCTCGCTGAAGCTCTTCGACGTGTTCCGGGGTGGCTCGGTGGGCGACGGCAGGCGGAGCCTGGCCTACGCCCTTCGCCTGCAGGCCGCCGACCGGACCCTGAAGGACAGCGAGGTGGCCGAAGTCCGCCAGAAGGTCATCGAGGCCGTCGAGTCGACCCACGGGGCGAGCCTCCGGGGCTGATCCCGGGCGCCGAGGACGATGGAGCTCTTCGAGGAGGCCTGCGAAGCCCTCCGGGGACTCGTCGCGTCGGATCTGGGGGCGTTCCGCCACAAGACCCATCGGTACGGCACCAAGATCTGGTTCGGTCCCGAGGCCCCGCCCAAGGAGCACTACGAGGCCCAGGTCGTCGGAGCCCGCGACGTCCCGGAGGCCGAGTTCCTCGCCGTCGAGATCGGATTTCACAGCGAGTACCCCAAGGCCGCCGACAACGAGGCGGTCCTGGCGGGGCTGCTGGATCAGGAAGAGGACTGGCGCCCCGCGTTGGGCGAGCTGACCCAGGCCGGCGCCTTCCTCGGCCGCGCCGACCACTGGCGTCGCATCAGCGAGACCTGGCCCGACCCGGACCTCGACGACCCCGACCTCGGCACCGAACTGGCCATGCGCCTGCTGGACTACATCGAGGCGCTGGAGCCCCGCCGTGGCGCCGGCGCCGGCGGCTGAGACGCGCTCAACGACCCCGGGGCCCCTGGTCGGCCCGCCGGAATCCCGCTTCGAGGTCGATGACCTGGCCGACCACGCGGGACCCGGCGTCGGAGAGGAGGAAGGTGATCAGGTCGGCGACGTCGTCGGGCGTGTTCCAGCGTCCCGACGGGAAGCGGCCTGCGATGTCGGCATGGAGAGCGGGTGGGGCCCAGCCGGTGTCGACAGGGCCGGGGTTCACGCAGTTGGCCACGATCTCGTGGTCGATCAGGGCCTCGGCCAGTGAGCGGGTCATCTGGTGCAGAGCGCCTTTGGTGATGGCGTACGGCAACTCGCCCGCCATGGGCGCGTTGTGCTGTCCACTGGTGAACCAGATGAGTCGCCCCTCTCCCCATCGGGGATCGTGGCGATCGGCGAAGTGCTGAGCCAGCAGGACGATGCTGCGCACGTTCGCCGCCCAGCAGCGGTCGAGCTCGTCCACGGTGACCTCGGCGAGGGACTGGTGTGAGCTCCGGGCGTGCACGGCGAGGACCATGTCGACTCGGCCGTGGGCGTCGATGACCGCGTCGAGCAGGTCGGCGGGCGCGGTGGGGTCCTCCAGGTCCCGCTGCTCGACGGCGAACGGGACCGGGCCCAGGTCGGCCGCGCCCCAGGGCATCTCTTGGTCGTGCCCCGGCCACCCGGTGGCGTACACCGTCGCCCCGGCGTCGGCCAGGCGGGTGGCGAGGGTGAGGGCGATGCCTCCGGGCCGCGAAACGCCGGTGATGAGTGCCACCTGGTCCGTGTACGCCCCGCGAGTCATGGACGCATCCAACCACCCGGGCGGGTGGTCGGGGGCCGAGTTGCATATTCATACGAGAGACCGTATAGAGTCACGATCATGCGTGTCGGGATCGTGGGGGCGTCGGGGTACACCGGCGCCGAGTTGCTGCGTCTCGCGGCGGGCCATCCGGAGATGGAGGTGGTGCTGGCCACGGGGGACACCCAGGCGGGCACCGCGGTGGCCGATCTGTACCCGAGCCTGTCGCCGGTCTACGGCGACCTCGTCTTCGCGCCGTACACGCCCGAGGTCGTCGACGGCCTGGACCTGGTCTTCTGCGGGCTTCCCCATGGGGCCAGCCAGGCCATCGTGCCCGAGGTCAAGGACCGGGTGCGCTGGGTGCTGGACCTGTCGGCGGACTTCCGGCTGAAGGACTCGGCTTCCTACCCGCAGTGGTACGGCGCCGAGCACACCGCCCCCGAGCTCCTGGCCGACTTCGCGTACGGCCTGCCCGAGCTGTTCCGGGACGAGTTGGTCGCCGCCGACGCGGTGGCCGTTCCCGGCTGCTACCCGACGGCGGCCGCCCTGGCCCTGGCCCCCCTGGTCCGGGCGGGCGCGGTCGAGACCACGGGGATCGTCGTCGATGCCGCCAGCGGCGTGTCCGGCGCCGGACGCGGGCTCAAGCACACATCGCACTTCTGCACGGTGGACGAGGACTTCAGCGCGTACGGCCTGCTCGACCACCGCCACACCCCCGAGATGGAGCAGGTTCTCGGCGCCGAGGTCCTGTTCACCCCGCACCTGGCGCCGATGACCCGCGGGATCCTGGCCACCTGCTACGCCCGGCCCACGTCGTCCACGACCACCGACGAGGTGCTGGCGACCCTGTCCGATCTCTACGCCGACGAGCCCTTCGTCACCGTGGTCGACGGTGCGCCGACGACCAAGGCGGTCCTCGGCTCCAACTCGGCCTTCGTCACGGCCCGGGCCGACCAGCGCACCGGTTGGGTCCTGGCCCTCTGTGCCATCGACAACCTGGTGAAGGGGGCCTCGGGTCAGGCCATCCAGTGCGCCAACATCCTCATGGGCCTCCCCGAGACCACCGGCCTCCCCCTCGTCGGGACCTACCCGTGACCGCGACCGGGCGACCAACCGTCCTGGCCGCTGATCGGGTCGCCACGACCGAAGAACCAGGGGCCGGAACGATCGAGGAAGGGGTATCGGGATGAGCGTCACCGCCGCGCAGGGGTTCGTTGCCGCGGGTGGGCACGGGGGGTTGAAGGGCGACGGTGTGTCGGACCTGGCTCTCGTGGCCACCGCAGACGGCCGGGCGGTGCCCGCCGCCGGCGTGTTCACGACCAACAAGATGACCGCGGCCCCGGTCCTGGTGACCCGGGCCCACCTGAAACAGAGCAGCGGGCACGCCGCGGCCGTCTTCTTGAACTCGGGGAACGCCAACGCGGGAACGGGGGAACCGGGCAGCCAGGACGCCGAGGAGCTGTGCGCCCAGGTGGCCCAGGAACTGGGCTGTGCCCACGACGAGGTGCTCATCTGCTCCACGGGACTCATCGGCCACCGCCTGCCTCTGGAGCCGATGGTGGCCGCCATCCCCGCCCTGGCGGCCGCCCGGTCGGCCGACGGCGCGGGTGACGCGGCCCAGGCCATCCTCACCACCGACACGGTGCCCAAGGAGGTCGTGATCGACGGCGGTGGCTTCACCGTCGGCGGCATGGCCAAGGGCGCGGCCATGCTCCAGCCGAACATGGCCACGATGCTCGCCGTGCTCACCACCGACGCACGGGCCGAGCCTGCGGTGCTGCAGCGGGTGCTCCAGGACGCGGTGACCGACACCTTCAACTGCATCACCGTCGACGGGGCCACCTCGACCAACGACACCGTGTTGCTGCTGGCCGGCGGCGCCGCGGGCCCGGTGGACCCCTTGGCGCTCGAGCGCGCCGTCACCCAGGCCTGCGGCTCGCTGGCCGAGCAGATGGTCGCCGACGCCGAGGGGGCCACGAAGCTGGTCCGCGTCCACGTCACCGGGGCGAGGTCCGACGCCGAGGCCAGGACCGCGGCCCGAGCCGTCGCCGCGTGTCAGCTGACCAAGTGCTCCTGGTACGGCGAGGACCCCTACTGGGGCCGGGTGGCCAGCGACCTCGGCTCGGCGGGGGTCGCCTTCGACCCCGTCCTGTTGACGATCGCCTACGGCGGCACCGTCGTCTGTCGCCACGGGACCGAGCTCGAACACGACGTCGCGGCGGTCACCGCCCACATGGCCGGGCGGGAGATCGAGTTGACCGCCGATCTCGGCATCTCCGCCGGCCGGGCCACGGTGCTGACCTGTGACCTGACCCATGCCTACGTCGACGAGAACATGGGCACGTCGTGACCGGGCCCACCACGCCCACCGGCACCGAGAAGGCCGAGATCCTGGTCGAGGCGCTGCCCTACATCCGGCGGTTCTGGGGCTCGACGGTCGTGGTCAAGTACGGCGGCAACGCGATGACCGACCCGGCGCTGGCCCACCAGTTCGCCGAGGACATCGTCCTGATGCACTCGGTCGGTCTGCACACCGTCGTCGTGCACGGCGGTGGACCCCAGATCGGCGAGTTCATGGCCCGGCTGGGCAAGGAGGCGGAGTTCCGCGACGGTCTGCGGGTCACCGACGCGGAGACGCTCGACATCGCCCGCATGGTGCTGGTCGGCAAGGTCGGGCGGGACATCGTGTCGGCCGTCAACGTCCATGCTCCGCTGGCGGTGGGCCTCTCCGGGGAGGACGCCGGTCTGATCGCCGCGTCCGCCCGTGACCCCGAGCTGGGCTTCGTCGGCGACGTCGACTCGGTCGACCCCTCGATCCTGGAACGGCTCCTGGCCGAGGACCTGATCCCGGTGCTGTCGACGATCGGCTCCGACGCCGCCGGGCAGGCCTACAACATCAACGCCGACACCGTGGCCGGGGCCGTGGCCGCGGCGCTGGGGGCCGAGAAGGTCGTCTACCTCACCGACGTGGCCGGGATCCTGGATGCCGACGGTGACCTCATCCACGAGGTCGAGGCGGACCAACTCGACGCGCTGGTGGCCGACGGCACGATCGCCGGGGGGATGATCCCCAAGGTCGGGGCGTGCCTGCACGCCGTGCGCAGGGGCGTGACCTCGGCCCACGTGCTGGACGGTCGGGTGCCCCATGTCCTGTTGCTGGAGCTGCTCACCGACGAGGGCGTCGGCACCATGATCACCGGGAGCGCCGCGTGACCGGGGTCCTGATGTCCACCTACCCGCCGCAGTCGGTGACCTTCGTGCGGGGCGAGGGCAGTCGCCTCTGGGACGACGCGGGCCGGCCCTACCTCGACCTGCTCTCGGGCCTGGCGGTCACCAGCCTCGGTCACGCCCATCCGGAGGTGGCCGAGGCCGTCGCCGAGCAGGCCCGCACGCTCCTGCACGTCTCCAACCTCTACGGCACCGAACCGGGCCCCGAGGTCGCGGCCACGCTCGATCGGCTGCTCGGGGGCGGTGGCCGGGTGTTCTTCTGCAACTCGGGGGCCGAGGCCAACGAGGCGGCCATCAAGCTGGGCCGCAAGTTCGGCGGCCGCGGGCGTCACGTGGTGGTCAGCGCGTACGGCTCGTTCCACGGGCGGACCCTGGCCACCCTCCACGCCACGGGCCAGCCCGAGAAGCACGAGGTGTTCCAGCCGCTTCCGGAGGGGTTCCGGCACGTCGCCTGGCAGGACCTCGAGGCCCTCGAGTCGGCGCTGGACCCGTCGGTCACCGCCGTCATGCTGGAGTCGGTCCAGGGCGAGGGCGGAGTCAACCCGGCCGAGGCCGAGTACTTCACGGGGGTCCGACGGCTCTGTGACGAACGGGGACTCCTGTTCGTCGTCGACGAGGTCCAGACCGGTCTGGGCCGGACAGGGGAGTGGTTCGGCTTCGAGCACTCCGGTGTCCGACCCGATGTGGTGACCATGGCCAAGGCCCTCGGCAACGGCGTGCCCATCGGCGCCTGTTGGGCCCGGGCCGAGGTGGCCGCGGCCTTCGTGCCCGGCGATCACGCCACGACCTTCGGCGGTCAGCCGCTGGCGACGGCGGCCGCCCGAAAGGTGCTCGAGATCATGGAGCGCGAAGACGTGCCCGCTCGCGCCCGGGACGCCGGCCGACACCTGTCCGATGCGCTGGCGGGACTGCCGCAGGTGGTCGGGGTGCGGGGCCTCGGACTCCTGCTGGCCGCGGAACTGGCGGATCAGGACGCGCGCGAGGTGGCCCGGGCCGCGCTCGACGCCGGCCTGGTGGTCAACGGGGTCACGCCGACCGCCCTGCGCTTCGCGCCGAGCCTGCTGATCACCGAGGCCGAGATCGACGAAGCCGTGACCATCCTCGAAGGGGTACTGGCCTGATGCGCCATCTGCTGGAGATCGACGATCTGAGCCGGGACGAGCTGTTCGAGGTCATCGCCCTCGCTCTCGACCCCAACCCGCCCCAGGTCCTGTCCCGCAAGGGGATGGCCCTGGTGTTCGAGAAGCCGTCGGCTCGGACCCGCAACTCGATGGAGATGGCGGTCAGGGACCTCGGCGGCCACCCCGTGACGATCCGAGGCGAGGAGGTGAGCATCGACGAGCGCGAGTCGGCCGAGGACGTCGCCCGGACGCTCGGGTGCTACCACGCCGCCATCGGGGCGCGGGTCTTCGACCACTCGGTGTTGGAGCGCATGGCCAAGGTGGCGTGGGTACCCGTGGTCAACCTGCTCTCCGACGACGCCCATCCCCTGCAGGCCCTGGCGGACGTGTTGACCATGGCCGACGAGTTCGGCGATCTCAACGGGCACACGCTGGCGTATGTGGGAGACGGCAACAACATGTGCCGGTCCCTGGCGCTGGCCGCGACGCTCGCCGGGATGCAGGTCCGCGTGGCGAGCCCCCCGGACCACGCCCTGGCTCCCCGCGATGTCGACCGGATCGCGGGCATCGGGGTCACTCCCGAGCTCTTCGACCGTCCCGAGGACGCCGTCGCCGGCGCCGATGTCGTCTACACCGACGTGTGGACCTCGATGGGCCAGGAGTCCGAGGCGACCGACCGGAGCAAGGCCTTCGAGGGGTTCATGGTGGACGAGCGCCTGATGGGGCTGGCCGCCGAGAAGGCCGTCTTCCTGCACTGCCTCCCGGCTCACCGCGGCGAGGAGGTGTCCGCGGAGGTCATCGAGGGCGCCCGGAGCCGGGTGTGGCGTCAAGCCGAGAACCGGATGCACGCCGCCCGGGGCGCAGTGGCCTGGATCCTGGGTCAGGTCTGAGGGGCACCCGGTGAACGCGCGCGACACGCAGAAGACGGCCGGCCCCGCGGGGCTCGGACGTGACGAGCGAGCGGGGGTGGAGCCATGAGTGCGAAGACCCAGCGCCAGCACCGGATCACCCGGCACCTGGAGTCCGAGGACGTCCTCAGCCAGTCCCAGTTGGTGGACCTCCTGGCCGCCGACGGCATCACGGCCACGCAGGCCACGGTGTCCCGTGACCTCGACGACCTCGGAGCCATCAAGGTGCGCGCCCGGGGAGGGGTCACCGTCTACGCCGTTCCCGAACTGCCGAGGGACCAGGTCCCCCCCGAGGACCACTTGCGTCGGGTCCTCGGTGACTGGGTGGTCGAAGTGGCCCACAGCGGACCCCTCGTCGTGCTGCGCACCCCGCCGGGATCGGCCCACGTGGTCGGCTCGGCCCTGGACCGTTCGTCGCTGCCCGAGGTGCTCGGCACCGTCGCCGGCGACGACACCCTCATCGTCGTCGCCGACGAAGAGGTGGGAGGATCGAAACTGGCCGACCAGCTCCGCGAGCTGGCCGGGCTCTCCTGAAAGGAATGCGATGACCAAGAGAGTGGTGCTCGCTTACAGCGGTGGCCTGGACACGTCGGTCGCCGTCCGTTGGCTGATCGATGAACTGGGCTTCGAGGTCGTCTGCCTGTGCGCCGACGTGGGCCAGGAGGGCAGTGACTGGGGCTCGGTACTCGAGCGGGCCAAGGCGGCCGGTGCCGTCGAGGCCGAGGTGGTCGACGTCCGGGGGGAGTTCGCCAAGGACTTCGTCGTGCCGGCGCTGCGGGCCAACGCCCTCTACGAGGGGCGCTACCCGCTGGTGTCGGCCCTGTCCCGACCCGTCATCGTCCGTCACCTGGTGGAGGCGGCCAACCGCTACGGCGCGGGCGCGGTGGCCCACGGCTGCACGGGCAAGGGCAACGACCAGGTGCGCTTCGAGGTGGGCGTGCGCTCCATCGCCCCCAACCTGGACGTGCTGGCCCCGGTCCGCACCTGGGGCATGACCCGGGAGGACGCCATCCACTACGCCTACCGCCACGAGATCCCCATCACGGCGACGAAGGAGAAGCTGTACTCCATCGACGACAACCTCTGGGGCCGGGCCATCGAGTGCGGCGAGATGGAGGACCCCTGGGCCCAGCCGCCCCCGGGGGTCTGGTCGATGACCGTGCCCACCGAGACCGAGCCCCGAGATCTGGAGATCTCCTTCGTGGAGGGCGTCCCCACCGCCGTCGACGGTGAGGAACTGGGCCTGGTCGAGCTCATCGACAAGCTGAACACCGTGGTCGGGTCCTACGGCTGGGGCCGCATCGACATGGTCGAGAACCGACGGGTCGGCATCAAGAGCCGCGAGACCTACGAGTGCCCGGCGGCGCTGGCGCTGATCCTGGCCCACACCGATCTCGAGTCGATCACCCTGGAGCGGGACCTGGCCCGGGAGAAGTCCCGGTTGGAGCCCCGGTATGCCGAGCTGATCTACGACGGGCTGTGGTTCTCCCCGCTGCGGGCCGCCTTCGACGCCTTCGTCGAGGAGAGCCAGCACCTGGTCACCGGCGATGTCCGCCTGCGCCTGTCGCCGGGCCAGTGCGAAGTGACGGGGCGGCGCAGCCCCCACTCGCTCTACGACTACGGCCTGGCCACCTACGACGCCGAGGACAGCTTCAACCACCAGGACAGCGCCGGCTTCGTCCGCCTGTGGGGCCTCGGCCTCGAGACCTGGGCCGCCAAGCGCCTCGAGCAGAAGGCCGAGCTCCCGTGATCGCCCGGGACACGCTCGTCCTGGTGGCGGGACCGGTGGCCCGGGCGTGCCCGGGCGTCGCCGAAACGGTCGGTCGGGAGGCGTCGTGACCCTGTGGCACGGGAGGTTCGGGGACGGGCCGGCCGAGGAACTGCTGGCCTACACGGTCAGCCTGCCCTTCGACATCCGCCTCGCGGGCGACGATCTGGCCTGCTCCAGGGCCCATGTGCGGGGCCTGGTGCGGGGGGAGCTGTTGGACGGCGACGAGGCCTCGGCGGTCCTCGCCGCCCTCGACCAGGTGGAGGACGAGCTGGCGTCGGGCTCCTTCGCCTTCGCGCCCGCGGACGAGGACATCCACACCGCCGTCGAGCGTCGGGTCACCGAGATCGCCGGGGCGGCGGGGGCCAAGCTCCACACCGGCCGGAGCCGCAACGACCAGGTGGCCACCGACCTGCGTCTGTTCACCAAGCGGGAGCTCGGGGTGGTCGTCGATCGCGTCCTGGCTCTCCAGGGAGTCTTGGCCGAGCGGGCCGACGAGGCGGGCGAGGCCTACCTCCCCGGCTACACGCACCTGCAACGGGCCCAGCCCGTCCTGCTGGCCCACCACCTGTTGGCCCACGGATGGGCCCTGGCCCGGGACGTGGACCGGTTGCTCGACTGCCGCCGCCGCCTCGACGTGTCCCCGCTGGGGGCAGGGGCGCTCGCAGGGTCGTCGCTGCCCCTCGACCCGGCCGGGGTGGCCACCGACCTCGGGTTCGCCGCCGCCTTCGACAACTCCCTCGATGCGGTGGGGGACCGGGACTTCGTCGCCGAGGCCCTCTTCGCCCTCGCCCTGCTGGGGGTGCACCTGTCCCGGATCGGGGAGGAGCTGGTGCTGTGGAGCACCGAGGAGTTCGGTTTCTGTCGGCTGTCGGACACCTACGCCACCGGTAGTTCGATGCTCCCGCAGAAGAAGAACCCCGACGTGGCCGAGTTGGCCCGGGCGAAGTCGGGTCGCCTCATAGGGCACCTGGTCGGGCTGCTGACCGCGCTCAAGGGCCTTCCGTTGGCCTACAACCGTGATCTCCAGGAGGACAAGGAGCCCCTCTTCGACGCGTTGGACCAGGTCACCCTGGGCCTGGCCGCGCTCACCGGGATGCTGGCCGAGCTGACCTTCGACACCGACCGCATGGCCGCGGCCGCCGCCGGCCCCGCCGTCGCGGCCACGGACCTGGCCGAGCTCCTCGTCCGGGACGGGATGCCGTTCCGGGAGGCCCACGCCGTGGTCGGAGACCTCGTTCGCCGCTCGATCGACGACGGCGAGGACCTGGCCGCACTGGTCGCCGCCGATCCCCGCCTCGGACCGGCGGCGGTAGCACTGCTCGCCCCGGGCGTCCCGGTCACCATGCGCACCACCCGGGGTGGCGGCGGCCCGGACGCCCTCCCGCTCCAGCGCGAGGCCTTCGCCACCCGCCTGGCGGAGGACCACGCCCGTCGGTGACCGGCCCTTCCCCGTTCTGGTCACGGAACATGCCGGTTTCCGGGTCCATCCCGCGACCGGAACGGGTGCGTCGTCGTTCTGGTGACGGGATATGCGGGTTTCCGGGTACTTCCCGTGACCGGAACGGGGGGTGGGGCGGCGGATGAAGCGGGTGCCGAGGGCGTTCTTCGCCCGGGACAGCCGGGTGGTCGCGCCCGAGCTGCTGAACAAGGTGCTGGTCCGGGGCGACCGGTCTGGACGCATCGTGGAGGTCGAGGCCTACGCCGGGGCGGAGGACCCCGCCAGCCACGGGTTCGGTGGCCCGACGGCTCGCAACGAGGTCATGTTCGGCGGGCCGGGCCACCTCTACGTCTACTTCACCTACGGGATGCACTTCTGCGCCAACGCCGTGTGTGGCGCGGCGGGGGAGAGCTCAGCCGTCCTCTTCCGGGCGCTCGCTCCTCTCGGGGGTCTGGAGACGATGCGGGCCGCCCGGGGTCCGGCGGCGACGCGGGACCGGGACCTGTGCAGCGGTCCGGCCAAGCTCTGTCAGGCTCTGGGCATCGACCGGGACCAGGACGGGGCGGACCTCGTCCGGGGGGACGATGTCAGCGTGTTCGACGACGGGACGACCCCTCCGGCGACACCCGGCGTGTCCTCCCGCATCGGCATCTCGGTGGCGGTCGACCGACCGTGGCGCTGGTTCGTCCCCGGTGACCCCAATCTGTCTCGCCCCGGCTGATGGACCGCTTCCGCCCGGAGCTGCTGATCATCGCCGCTGCCGTCCTCTGGGGCACGACGGGCACCGCCCAGGACCTCGGTGACGTCCAGGCCTCCCCGGTGGTCGTCGGCGTGGCCCGCATCGGCCTCGGCGGCGCCCTTCTCGCGCTCGTCGCCGGGGTCACCACGACCCGTTCTGGTGGCGCGGGCTCGTCGTCACGAACAAGGGAGCGCAAGCACAACGGCGATCCCCCGGGTTCTGGTTGCTCCGGCTTGTTGCCGGGAACACGGGCGCGCATCCAGAACGGGATGGGGGGGGCGGTGGGGGCGGGGATCGTGGCGGTGGCGGGGTACCAGGCTTGCTTCTTCGCCGCGGTGGACCGGGCGGGCGTGGCCCTCGGGACGCTGGTGGCCATCGGCAGCGGGCCGGTGTTCACCGGGATCGTGGCCCTGGTGGCCAGCCGGGAGCGGCCCGTGCCCCGCTGGTATCCGGCAACAGGCCTGGCCATCGTGGGCTGCGCGCTCCTGCTGGCCCCTGGCGGGGACAGCGAGCTCGACGCCGTCGGCTTGGGCCTGGCGCTCGGGGCCGGCCTGTCCTACGCCGTCTACACCGTGGCCGCGAAGGCCCTGCTGAGTCGGGGGGTCCCCGGGTCGACGGTCATGGCGACGTTCTTCCTCGGCGGTGCCCTCCTCCTGGCTCCCGCCCTGTTGGTGGTCGACACCGACGGCCTCGCCACCGGACGGGGCCTGGTCATGGTCGTCTGGCTGGGGGTGGCGACCACCGCGGTGTCCTATGTCCTCTTCAGCGCCGGTCTCCACCGCCTGCGCTCCTCGACGGTGGCCACCCTGAGCCTCACCGAGCCGCTCACGGCCGCGCTGCTGGGAGTGGTGGTCCTGGGCGAGCGCCCGGGCCTCGTGGCCGCCCTGGGCGCTCTGGTGCTGCTCTCCGGTCTCCTGGTGGTCAGCGCCAGTGGCACCACGGGCGAACCGGTCCCCGAGCCCTGATGGCCGATGGCTATGGAGATCCGGCATTGCGGATCATGGGCCGGCGGTCATGGACGGCGAGGACCCCGACTTCGCATCCGCCCGGCGAACCCGCGGGGCCGAAGTCGGCCTCGGCCCGTGCGGTCGGGGCGGTGGACGACCTACGCGTCCAGCGGGGCGGCGCAGTCGTCCATGTCGTTGACCACGGCGAAGTTGTCGAGGGTGACGGTGATCTGGCCCGTGCCCCGGGCGGTGACCAGGAGCTCGGCGTCCTCACCACCGGCCAGCTCCTCGGCGTAGTCGACCCGGTCGGCCAGGTACGTGTCCCAGTCCTCCAGCCACTGGGCGGTCAGGCGGGCGTCCTGACCGTCGGCGGGGGCGATGGCGCGCAGGTCGGCCACCATGGCGGCCAGGATCTCGTTGGCCTCGGCCACCGTCGCGCCCCGCTGCTCAGGTGAATCCGCCTCCTGGGCGGGCGGCAACTCCTCGATGCGGTCGACGGCCGTGCTGCAGATGGCCTGGGCCTCGGTCGGGAAGGTGTCGTCCTCGAGCCGGTCGGGGATGCCGGGATCCGCGATGAGGAACAAGTAGGCCCACATGCCGATGATGGCGGCCACGACCAGGGTGGCGAGGACCGTCCCGAGGCGGGGTCGGGCCGTGGGCCGGCGTCGCCCGGGGCCGGGGCGAGGATCCCCGTCGGGCCTCGAGCCGTTGGCCGGGGGGTGCTCGACGCCGTTCACCGGCCCAGCGTGGGCGCCCGGTCGTCGGGGTGTCCAATCCTCCCGGGGCGATGGTCTGTGTCGGAGCCGACCCGGTGCGGCAGAGTTGAGTCCCGTGACCGGCAACGCCCACGTGCTCGACGACCTCGAGGCCCGCGGCCTCGTCCAGGACCACACCGACCGCGACGCACTCCACGACGCACTGGGCGCCGGCCCGGTGACCCTGTACGCCGGCTTCGATCCCACGGCGGACTCCCTGCACCTGGGCAACCTCGTGCCCCTCCTGCTGCTCCGGCGCTTCCAGGACTTCGGCCATCGCCCCATCGTCCTGGCGGGCGGGGCCACGGGGATGGTGGGGGACCCGGGCGGCCGCTCCGAGGAGCGCAACCTGCTCGAGCCCGAGACCCTGCGGGCCAACACCGCGGCGATCAAGGTCCAGCTGGCCCAGTTCCTGGACTTCGACGGCCCGGCCGCGGCGACCCTGGTCGACAACCGCGACTGGACCGAGGGCATCTCGCTCCTCGAGTTCCTACGGGACGTCGGCAAGCACGTGACGGTCAATCAGATGATGGCCAAGGACTCGGTTCGGAACCGGCTCGAGGGCGAGGCCGGGATCTCCTACACCGAGTTCAGCTACATGCTGCTCCAGGCAAACGACTACTGGTGGCTGCACGCTCATCACGGGTGCGTGCTCCAGGTCGGTGGCTCCGACCAGTGGGGGAACATCACCGCCGGGATCGACCTGATCCGCCGC